>NZ_AAXY01000008.1 GCF_000169375.1 Marinobacter sp. ELB17 | reverse complement strand
TGGGGCGGTCTCCTCCTAAAGCGTAACGGAGGAGCACAAAGGTGGGCTAAGTACGGTCGGACATCGTACGGTTAGTGTAATGGCACAAGCCCGCTTGACTGCGAGACAGACACGTCGAGCAGGTACGAAAGTAGGTCATAGTGATCCGGTGGTTCTGTATGGAAGGGCCATCGCTCAACGGATAAAAGGTACTCCGGGGATAACAGGCTGATACCGCCCAAGAGTTCACATCGACGGCGGTGTTTGGCACCTCGATGTCGGCTCATCACATCCTGGGGCTGAAGCCGGTCCCAAGGGTATGGCTGTTCGCCATTTAAAGTGGTACGCGAGCTGGGTTTAGAACGTCGTGAGACAGTTCGGTCCCTATCTGCCGTGGACGTTGGAGATTTGAGGAAAGCTGCTCCTAGTACGAGAGGACCGGAGTGGACGAACCTCTGGTGTTCGGGTTGTCACGCCAGTGGCATTGCCCGGTAGCTATGTTCGGATAGGATAACCGCTGAAAGCATCTAAGCGGGAAGCCCCTTCCAAGATGAGATCTCCCTGGGCCCTAGAGGCCCCTGAAGAGCCGTTCAAGACCAGGACGTTGATAGGTCGGGTGTGTAAGCGCTGCGAGGCGTTGAGCTAACCGATACTAATTGCTCGTGCGGCTTGACTATATAACACCCAAGACAATTGCGGATATCGCAACGAAAAAATCGCTATCGCGGCCCACAAAGCCAATGTTCTATCTCATCCCCCAGTGATCAACCGTTTTGTCTGACGACCATAGCGGCCTGGTACCACCTGATCCCATCCCGAACTCAGAAGTGAAACAGGCCTGCGCCGATGGTAGTGTGGTTCGCCCATGTGAGAGTAGGTCATCGTCAGACTCTTATTGCTAAATGCCCCGATAGCGTAAGCCGTCGGGGCTTTTTTTTGGCTGAAAAACAGGGGCACGGATTTCAAATCCGTGCCCCAGTATGTCCCTTATTCGTGAAATCTGTCCCCGGTTGGTGATTCGCCAATTCCAAGGTTATGCGTAGGCTTTGAATTAGTGCGGATTTAGTGTTTAATCCAGCGCTTAGTCATTGACACGGGCACCCCTGAATGAAAACCAAGGTATTGATAACCCGTTTGAATGACGGCAAGATCCATTCTGGACAGTCACTGGCCACCGAGTTCGGCGTTAGCCGCACCGCGATATGGAAGATAGTACGGCGAGCGTTGAAGGAAGGTTTCAACATACAAAGCGTGCGTGGCCATGGCTATCAGTTAGCAAGCCCTGTGGATTTTCTGGATCAGGAAATCATCGTAAAAAACGTCGCGTCGGCTAGCTCGCGGCCGCTGACGTTAAGCGTGATCGATGAAATCGACTCAACAAACGCAGAAGTGATGCGCATGCTGGCCAGAGGTGAGTGTGCAACGCCTGTTGTCACTGCCGAAACCCAGACAGCCGGCCGTGGCCGTCGTGGTCAGCCCTGGTGTAGTCCGGCGGGCGAGAATATCTATCTGAGTATGGGGTTGTCGTTGTCCGGCGGATTTTCTGCGGTGGATGGTCTCAGTCTGGTGCTGGGTGTGGCAGTGGCAGAGGCACTGGAGTGCCTTGGAGCTGCTCCGGTAGGGTTAAAGTGGCCGAACGACATCTTCATTGACGGAGCCAAGGTTGGCGGCATTCTTGTTGAGCTTCAGGGTGAGCTGCAGGACGGCGTTGTACACGCTATTGTGGGTCTTGGTTTGAATGTGCACATGACCGCAGCGCCAGCTATTGATCAGGCCTGGACGAGTCTTGCGGTTGCGCGGCCGCAATTGACTTGGAGCCGTAATGCACTAGTAAGTACGTTGATCACCAGTATTGCGAATGCTAGTGACAAATTCCAGAGTGTTGGCTTTGCTGGGTTTCGCAGTTCCTGGCAGTCTCGAGATGTGTTCTTTAGTCGTCAGATCATGGCCCGTGACGGCGAACTGCAAGGCGTTGGTCAAGGTATCGACCACAGTGGTAACTATGTGCTGCGGACAAGTGAAGGCGAGTTCGCTGTACGCTCCGGTGAAGTCAGCTTGCGAGTTGCCTCGTGATACTGCTGATTGACTCCGGAAATACTCGTTTGAAATGGCGGCTTGAGCGTCAGAAAAGTGCCGAGGTGCTAGTACGGGGCGTTGGTCTTTTGACCGACGCAGATCCATTGCAGGCTCTGTGCTTGCCCAAAGGTGAGCGGGTAATGTCCGTGGCAGTCTCAACCGTTGCCTCTGAGCAGCGCCAGCACAAACTGGTGGCGGCCCTGGAGTCGCGGTTTGCTGCTCCGGTGACCTGTTATTGGTCCGAGCGTGAGCGTGATGGGTTGGTCAATGGTTATCAGCAACCGGCAAAGATGGGTGCTGACCGTTGGCATGGTATGTACGCCGCTTGGCAGAGGCGTCGGCAGGGCTTTGCGGTCGTAGACGCGGGCAGCGCGGTAACTGTCGATTACGTAGCTGCAGACGGCCACCACCTAGGTGGTTACATACTTCCTGGCTTGCAAATGATGTTGCGTAGCTTGAGCAGCGATGCCGCACGTATTGGTTTTGAGCCAGAACCCAACTTGAAAACCCGGCCGGGGCTGTCGACCAGCGAATGCGTCAATCACGGGCTGGCCTGGCTAAGCGCTGCCTTTTTAGATCGGGTGTTGGCAGATATACAGAGTTATGGATTACGCGATCTGGTGCTGACTGGCGGCGATGCCTTAAGACTGCAGCATATAGGTTTTCAAGGGGAGATAGAGCCGGAACTGGTGCTTGATGGCCTGGCGAAAGTCCATCGCGAGCGGTTCTGCGGTTAGTCAAGGAGTGCAAATGCACTTAGGGTCTAAAAAAATTGGTGGAAACGCCTGTCAAAGGTGGCAAAGGCGCGGTGATTTCGGCTAAGCTATGCCCTCGTTTTTGAGTGAGGCTGCACTCGTTTGTTGAGCAGCCTATCCGGACATAGCGAGTTGCTCTTGGTGAATCTATTTTGTCGCCTTCAATAAGCGCCAAGGTGTTGCAAAGCCAAAAGATAATCCGTAGTATACCGGCCTCGTTGTTAAGGCGAGTGTGGGCTGGCGTAGCTCAGTTGGTAGAGCAGCTGACTTGTAATCAGCAGGTCGGGGGTTCGATTCCGTCCGCCAGCTCCAATTTAAAGTTTTGCAGATCCGCGTAGCGGATTTAGCTCGGAGGGGTTCCCGAGTGGCCAAAGGGATCAGACTGTAAATCTGACGCGAAAGCTTCGCAGGTTCGAATCCTGCCCCCTCCACCATTATTGCTCGCGGGCATCGTATAATGGCTATTACCTCAGCCTTCCAAGCTGATGATGTGGGTTCGATTCCCACTGCCCGCTCCAATTTAGTTCTTGTGCTCATGTAGCTCAGTCGGTAGAGCACATCCTTGGTAAGGATGAGGTCAGCGGTTCAACTCCGCTCATGAGCTCCATTATTTACCGGTCAACGTTACGGTCCTGGTTGATTAGGGAGTTTGTCAGATGTCTAAATCTAAATTCGAACGTAAGAAGCCACACTTGAACGTGGGCACCATTGGTCACGTTGACCATGGTAAGACCACTCTGACAGCTGCCCTGACTCGTGTATGCCACGATGTATGGGGAACAGGTTCCGCAAGTGCTTTTGACCAGATCGACAATGCTCCTGAAGAGCGTGCGCGTGGTATTACCATTGCTACGTCTCACGTTGAGTACGATTCCCCGAACCGTCACTACGCACACGTAGATTGCCCGGGCCACGCTGACTATGTGAAAAACATGATCACCGGTGCGGCGCAGATGGACGGCGCTATCCTGGTTTGCTCCGCTGCTGACGGCCCTATGCCGCAGACCCGCGAGCACATCCTGCTGTCACGTCAGGTAGGCGTTCCTTACATCGTTGTGTTCCTGAACAAAGCGGACATGGTTGACGATGAAGAGCTGCTTGAGCTGGTAGAAATGGAAGTACGCGATCTGCTGGAAATGTACGACTTCCCGGCTGACGACACTCCGATCATCACCGGTTCTGCGTTGATGGCTCTGGAAGGTCGTGATGACAACGAAATGGGCACTACCGCTGTTCGTAAGCTGGTAGAAGCGCTGGATTCGTACATCCCTGAGCCTGAGCGTGCGATTAATCTGCCGTTCCTGATGCCTATCGAAGACGTATTCTCTATCTCTGGCCGTGGTACAGTTGTAACCGGTCGTATAGAGCGTGGTATTGTCAAGATTGGTGAAGAAGTGGAAATCGTTGGTCTCAAAGACACGGTCAAAACGGTTTGCACCGGCGTTGAAATGTTCCGTAAGCTGCTGGACGAAGGTCGTGCCGGCGAGAACGTTGGTGTATTGTTGCGCGGCACCAAGCGTGACGACGTTGAGCGTGGTCAGGTTCTGTGTAAGCCAGGCAGCATGAAGCCGCACACCAAGTTTGAGTGCGAAGTGTACGTGCTGAGCAAAAACGAAGGCGGCCGTCATACTCCGTTCTTCAAGGGCTATCGCCCGCAGTTCTACTTCCGTACCACCGATGTCACCGGTGCTTGTGAGTTGCCAGAAGGCGTAGAAATGGTTATGCCGGGTGATAACGTGAAGATGGAAGTGACGTTGATTGCTCCGATCGCCATGGAAGATGGTCTGCGCTTCGCGATTCGCGAAGGCGGCCGTACCGTAGGCGCCGGTGTTGTTGCCAAGATTCTCGAGTAATACCCGAGTTGGGGTGTTGCTGGGGTGAAGTGCACTGAGTTGTTTCGGTGCAGGCCAGTAGCTCAATTGGCAGAGCAGCGGTCTCCAAAACCGCAGGTTGGGGGTTCGATTCCCTCCTGGCCTGCCATTTTTTAACATCTAGATACATAAGTTGATTCCTATGGAGTCAAGATCTGTTAAGTCAAGCAGCCGCTTAGATGTTGTAAAGTGGCTTGTAGTATTTTTGCTGGTCACGGTTGGCGTGGTTGGTAATCAGTATTTTGCTGCTGAGTCTTTGCTTTATCGCGTGATTGCATTAGTGGTATTAGCTGCCATCGCGGCTTTTGTTGCAGTGCAAACATCACGAGGTGGTCGCTTTGCCGCGCTTTTAAAAGAGGCGCGTGTCGAAATTCGCAAAGTGGTTTGGCCCACAAGGCCGGAACTCATACAGACAACAGTCATCGTGATTGTATTTGTTTTAGTTGTGGCTTTGCTGTTGTGGGTTATGGACTCGCTAATCAGTTTGTTGGTCGCCGGATTTATCGGTTAATGGGAGTGGGCAATGGCTAAGCGCTGGTACGTGGTACATGCGTATTCTGGCTTCGAAAAGCATGTAATGCGCACCCTGAAGGAGCGCGTTGCTCTTAACGGACTGGAAGAGCAGTTTGGCGAGATCCTGGTTCCGACCGAGGAAGTCGTCGAGATGCGTGACGGCAAGAAGCGCAAAAGCGAACGCAAATTCTATCCCGGATACGTATTGGTCCAGATGGAACTTGAAGACGCAACATGGCACCTTGTAAAGAATACGCCACGTGTTCTCGGATTTATTGGCGGTACGAAAGAAAAGCCCGCACCTATTACGGAAAAAGAAGCGGACGCGATTCTACGCCGCCTTGAAAGCGGTGCTGATAAGCCCAAACCGAAAACTCTGTTTGAGCCGGGCGAAGTTGTTCGCGTCGTTGAAGGGCCCTTTGCGGACTTCAATGGTGTTGTTGAGGAAGTTGATTACGACAAGAGTCGTGTTAAGGTTGCTGTATTGATCTTTGGCCGATCCACTCCGGTTGAACTGGAGTTTGGTCAGGTAGAAAAAGACTGATCTAGCAGCAATAAGATAAAAGCTCGCGCGCCATGGCGTCGCGGGCTTTTTGTGTCTGCAAACGGGGAGCTGAAAAGCGTTTGAACCCATAGGAGAGTTATCATGGCAAAGAAAATTGATGCCTATATTAAGCTACAGGTTGCTGCCGGTAAGGCCAACCCAAGCCCCCCCGTTGGACCGGCTCTTGGTCAGCGCGGCGTAAATATCATGGAATTCTGCAAGGCGTTCAACGCTAGGACGCAGGATATGGAGCAGGGTCTTCCTATTCCTACCGTGATCACTGTGTACAGCGATCGCAGCTTTACGTTCATCACCAAAACCCCGCCCGCGCCGGTACTGCTGCTGAAAGCGGCAGGCGTGAAAAGTGGTTCTGGTCGCCCGAACACCGATAAAGTTGGCAAAGTAACTCGCGAACAGCTCGAAGAAATCGCGAAAATGAAAGAGCCGGACCTGACCGCCTCCACTATGGATGCTGCGGTTCGGACTATTGCAGGTACAGCCCGCAGTATGGGCCTGACCGTGGAGGGCCTGTAACATGGCAAAGCCAAGCAAGCGTCAGACGTTGATTCGTGAAAAAGTAGAAGCTGGCCGTGCATACTCTATGGAAGATGCGGTTGCCCTTCTGGTTGAGCTGGGTCAGCACGTTAAGTTCAAAGAATCTGTAGACGTTGCCGTAAATCTGGGTGTGGATGCGCGTAAGTCTGATCAGGTCGTTCGTAGCAGCACGGTTCTGCCGCACGGTACCGGTAAAACGGTTCGCGTTGCTGTATTTACCCAGGGCGCTAACGTTGAGAAAGCCAAAGAAGCCGGTGCCGACATTGTTGGTATGGATGATTTGGCCGATGAAATTAAAAAAGGCAACATGGATTTTGACGTGGTTATCGCCAGTCCTGACGCTATGCGCGTTGTGGGCCAGCTGGGTCAGATCCTAGGCCCCCGTGGCCTTATGCCAAACCCGAAAGTAGGTACCGTAACCCCCGACGTAGCCACAGCGGTTAAAAACGCTAAAGCGGGTCAGGTTCGCTACCGCACCGACAAAAACGGCATTATCCATTCTCCACTGGGTAATGTTGAATTTTCTGCGAAGAACATTCAGGAAAACCTGGAAGCTCTGATCGCAGATTTGAAAAAGGCTAAGCCTTCATCGTCCAAAGGCGTGTATCTGAAGAAGATCACACTGTCTTCGACCATGGGGCCTGGCCTGACTATTGATCAGAGCGCTCTGGATATCTAGGCGCCTGATCGGTAGTTGCTTTGTAGTCTGGGCGGAAGCCAAGGCTGTCAAAGACCGCAGGCCCCCGAAGCTGCTTTTTTGAAAGCGCCACAGGGGTTAAAGCAATACCTGCGCAGACGGTGTGAAGACGTTCTCTGAACCCAAACACCGTTAGGAGCCCGTGGAGAGTGGATCGCAATCACTGCAGAAAGTAGGCAGGTTGGGAAGAAGCTTTCGAGGGCATAGATGGGTTTGCCGGGATTTTCCCGGCGAAATCGAGGAGAAATCCAGTGGCAATTAGACTCGAAGACAAGAAAGCGATCGTCGCTGAAGTCAACGAGACTGCCGGTGGTGCTCTGTCTGTTGTTCTGGCTGACTACCGTGGTGTCACCTCTGGTGATATGACGGCTCTGCGTGCAAGAGCTCGTGCTGAAAATGTGCGTCTCCAGGTTGTTCGTAACAACCTGGCTAAGATCGCTATTCGCGGCACCGAGTTCGAGTGCATCGGCGAGGCCCTAGTCGGCCCGACTATTCTGGCTTTTTCAATGGAAGATCCAGGCGCCGCTGCGCGTCTGTTGAAAGATTTTGCCAAAGAGAAAGAAGCGTTCGAAATCAAAGGTCTTGCCGTTGGCGGAGTTTTGATGGGCGCAGACCAGATTGATCGCCTTGCCAAGCTACCAACGCGTCACGAAGCGTTGACTATGCTGGCAGCGGTTACACAGGCACCAATCACCAAGCTCGCACGTACTTTGATCGAAGTTCCAACCAAAGTAACCCGTGCAGTAGCGGCAGTTCGCGACCAGAAGCAAGAAGCTGCTTGATTCTGTTGAACACCATTTTATTATTTTTCGGAGAAAGTCATGGCTCTGTCCCACGAAGAGATTTTGAACGCAATTGCTGAAATGAGCGTAATGGATGTTGTTGCTCTGGTTGAAGCAATGGAAGAAAAGTTCGGCGTTTCTGCTGCCGCTGCTGTTGCCGCTGCACCTGCTGCTGCTGCCGCTGAAGTTGTTGAAGAGCAGACCGAATTCGACGTAGTATTGACCGGAATCGGCGAAAAGAAAGTTAACGTCATCAAAGCCGTTCGCGAGCTGACAGGCCTGGGCCTGAAAGAAGCGAAGGAAATGGTTGACGGCGCTCCTTCTACCATTAAGGAAGGCGCTAGCAAAGCCGAAGCTGAAGAAGCCAAGAAAAAGCTTGAGGAAGCAGGCGCTTCTGTTGAACTTAAGTAATAGTCGGTTTCTGATCGGCGCCATGCACTAGCATGGTCAGGCTGGTGGCTTATGAGCCACCGGCCTTTTTCTGTTGTATATGCTATAGAGTCTGAAGGCGGTTTTTTGGTTGATTTTGAGCCACCGGGCCGTGATCAGGTTCACGTTCAAGACGGCGCGATATGCCGAGCAATTCGGCCCCGAAGCAGAACAATGGTTGCTTCTTGATACCAGGTATCAGATTTAACGCTGGGGAATGCAGATGAGTTACTCCTACACTGAAAAAAAGCGGATCCGCAAAGATTTTAGTAAGTTGCCGTCCGTGATGGATGTCCCCTATTTGCTGTCTATTCAGCTGGATTCGTTCAGGGACTTCCTTCAAAGCGAATCTGCTGCTGAAGATCGCCGGGAAACCGGTCTTCATGCGGCATTTAAATCCGTATTCCCGATTGCCAGTTACTCTGGTAATGCCGCGCTTGAATACGTGAGTTACCGTATAGGTGAGCCGGTTTTTGACGTCAAAGAATGTCAGCTTCGGGGCGTCACCTATGCCGCGCCTTTGCGTGTAAAAGTTCGGCTGATTATTTATGACCGTGAATCGTCCAACAAGGCGATCAAGGACATCAAGGAACAGGAAGTCTACATGGGCGAAATGCCCCTGATGACTGAAAACGGTACCTTCGTTATCAATGGTACCGAGCGTGTTATCGTTTCTCAGCTGCATCGTTCACCTGGTGTATTCTTTGATCACGACAAGGGTAAGACCCACTCCTCCGGCAAGCTGTTGTATTCAGCCCGGGTGATTCCTTATCGTGGCTCCTGGTTGGACTTCGAGTTTGACCCGAAAGATGCCGTATTTGTGCGCATTGATCGTCGCCGCAAACTGCCGGCGACCATCCTGCTGCGCTCGTTGGGTTACACCTCCGAGCAAATGCTGGCAATGTTCTTCGAAACCTCGAAGTTCCACATTGGCGCTGAAACGTGCAAGCTTGAATTGGTTCCAAGCCGTCTTCGTGGCGATATCGCAACTTTCGATATCAAGGACAAAGACGGTAACGTGATTGCTGAAGAAGGCCGCCGTATTACCGCGCGCCATATCAAGCAGCTTGAAAAAGCCAATATCTCCGAGCTGGAAGTGCCGACCGAGTATCTGTATGGCCGCGTTTTGGCCAAAGACATGATCGACACCAAAACCGGGGAAATGCTGGTTGAGTGTAACTCGGAGCTGACCGCAGAGCTGATCACCACCATCCTGGACGCCGGCGTTACGGATATTGAAACGCTGTACACCAACGATCTGGATTGTGGTCCGTTCATGTCGGATACCTTGCGCAACGATCCTAGCCGCACACCGCTGGAAGCACTGGTAGAAATTTACCGGATGATGCGCCCCGGAGAGCCGCCCACGAAAGAGTCGGCGGAAAATCTGTTCAACAATTTGTTCTTCTCTGAAGAGCGTTACGACCTGTCCGCAGTCGGTCGTATGAAGTTGAACCGTCGTTTGCGCCGCGATGAAAGCACCGGTGAGAGCATTCTGACCCACGCCGATATTATCGACGTGCTTAGGACGCTAATCGACATCCGTAACGGTCAAGGCCAGGTAGACGACATCGATAACCTGGGCAACCGCCGTGTGCGTTGTGTGGGCGAGATGGCCGAAAACCAGTTCCGTGTTGGTTTGGTGCGCGTAGAGCGCGCCGTGCGTGAGCGTCTGAGTCTGGCAGAAAGCGAAGGCTTGATGCCTCAGGACCTTATCAACGCCAAGCCAGTTGCGGCGGCGGTGAAGGAGTTCTTTGGCTCCAGCCAGCTGTCCCAGTTTATGGACCAGAACAACCCGCTGTCAGAAGTGACTCACAAACGCCGCATTTCTGCGCTTGGGCCAGGCGGTCTGACCCGTGAGCGCGCCGGCTTTGAGGTTCGCGACGTACACCCGACCCATTACGGCCGCGTGTGTCCGATCGAAACACCGGAAGGGCCGAACATCGGCCTGATCAACTCTCTGGCGACTTTTGCCCGTGCCAACTCCTACGGCTTTTTAGAAAGCCCGTACCGGAAAGTAGCCGATGGCTTGGTCACCGACGAGCTGGTGTACCTGTCTGCTATTGAAGAAAGCAACTACGTTATCGCTCAGGCTAGTGCAGAGATGGACGACGGCAATCGTCTGGTTGAGGAGCTGGTGACGGTTCGTCACCAAAACGAAACCACGGTTATGCCACCGGAAGCGGTTAACTTCATGGATGTGTCACCGCGTCAGGTTGTTTCCGTAGCCGCATCGCTGATTCCGTTTCTCGAGCACGATGATGCTAACCGCGCTCTGATGGGTGCGAACATGCAGCGCCAAGCCGTACCTACGCTGCGCGCACAAGTGCCTTTGGTGGGTACCGGTGTTGAGCGTATCGTGGCCCAGGATTCTGGCGTATGCGTAACCGCTCGTCGTGGCGGCGAAATTGAAAGCGTTGACGCGGCACGTATTGTAGTGCGGGTGAACAACGAAGAGACCGAAGCTGGTGACGCTGGTGTGGATATCTATAACCTCACCAAATACACCCGCTCGAACCAGAACACCTGTATCAACCAGCGCTCGATTGTGCGCCAGGGCGATGTCATTGCTCGTGGTGACATATTGGCCGACGGTCCATCGGTAGATCTTGGTGAGTTGGCGCTGGGCCAGAACATGCGTATCGCGTTCATGCCATGGAACGGTTACAACTTTGAGGATTCCATCCTTATCTCTGAAAAAGTGGTGCAGGAAGATCGCCTGACCACGATCCATATTCAGGAACTGACCTGTGTGGCGCGGGATACCAAGCTGGGTAGCGAAGAAATTACGGCCGACATCCCGAACGTGGGTGAGAGCGCGCTGTCCAAGCTGGATGAGTCCGGTATTGTCTATATTGGCGCGGAAGTTAGCGCCGGAGATATTCTGGTCGGCAAGGTAACACCGAAAGGTGAAACCCAGTTGACGCCGGAGGAAAAGCTCCTAAGAGCTATCTTCGGTGAGAAGGCGTCCGATGTAAAAGACACCTCCTCCCGCGTGCCGACAGGCACCCGTGGTACGATTATCGATGTTCAGGTATTCACCCGTGACGGCATCGAAAAGGACCAGCGAGCGCAAGTGATTGAAAAACAGCAGCTGGACAAGTACCGCAAAGATTTGAAGGACGAGTATCGCATTGTTGAAGGTGCCACCTACGAGCGCTTGCTGAACGCCCTTGAGGGCCAGGAAGTGATCAGTAGCCCAGGCCTGAAAAAAGGCAGCAAGCTGGAAGCGGATTATCTGTTGAATCTGCCGCGTCCGGAATGGTTCAAATTGCGCATGAAAGGCGACGATTTGAATGAGTTGCTGGAGAAATCCGAGCAGGGCCTGGAAGAGCGCAAGAAAGATCACGAAGCGCGTTTTGACGACAAGAAAGGTAAGTTGCAGCAGGGCGATGATCTGGCGCCAGGCGTTCAGAAAATCGTCAAGGTGTACTTGGCTATCAAGCGCAGCATCCAGCCAGGTGACAAGATGGCGGGTCGTCACGGTAACAAGGGTGTAATTTCGGCGGTCAAGCCGATTGAAGATATGCCGTACGACGAGTTCGGCAACACCGTTGATATCGTTCTGAACCCTCTGGGTGTGCCTTCGCGCATGAACGTAGGTCAGGTTCTGGAAACCCATTTGGGTGCCGCAGCCAAAGGCCTGGGCGAGCGTATCAGTCGTATGCTGGATGAGCAGCGCAAGGTTGCTGAGCTTCGTAAACTGCTGGATGAGATTTACAACCATTCAGCCGAAGTGACACAGGTAGATCTGGATTCCTTGAACGATCGGGAAATCCTCGACTTGTGTAACAACCTTCGCGGTGGTGTGCCCATGGCTACGCCGGTGTTTGACGGTGCTCAAGAAGCGGAAGTCAAACACATGCTCGAGCTGGCAGGCCTTAGCACAACCGGTCAGACCCGATTGTTCGATGGTCGTACCGGTGATGCTTTTGATCGCCCGATCACAGTAGGGTATATGTATATCCTCAAGTTGAACCACTTGATCGATGACAAAATGCACGCTCGTTCCACTGGCTCGTACAGCTTGGTTACCCAGCAGCCGCTGGGTGGTAAGGCGCAGTTCGGTGGTCAGCGCTTTGGCGAGATGGAAGTGTGGGCTCTGGAAGCCTACGGTGCAGCGTATACACTGCAGGAAATGCTTACCGTCAAGTCTGATGATGTAAACGGTCGGACCAGAATGTACAAGAACATTGTTGATGGCGATCATCGTATGGAGCCGGGCATGCCCGAATCCTTCAACGTTCTTGTCAAAGAAATTCGATCGTTGGGTATCGACATCGAGCTGGAATCCGATTGAGCCGAATTGTTTTTGGCAGCGTGAGCGGGCACCAACGGTGCCCGCCCGAGATTAACGCCATCCGGAGCTTTTACTGATGAAAGATTTATTGAATCTTCTCAAGAGCCAGAATCAGAGCAAAGAATTTGATGCCATCCGTATTGGTCTGGCATCACCTGACATGATCCGTTCCTGGTCCTTCGGTGAAGTGAAAAAGCCTGAAACGATCAACTACCGCACGTTCAAACCAGAGCGTGACGGTTTGTTCTGTGCCAAGATTTTTGGCCCGATCAAAGACTACGAGTGCCTGTGCGGAAAGTACAAGCGCTTGAAGCACCGCGGTGTTATTTGCGAAAAGTGTGGCGTGGAAGTGGCTTTGGCCAGCGTCCGCCGCGATCGCATGGGTCACATCGAGCTGGCCAGCCCGGTAGCTCACATCTGGTTCCTTAAGTCGCTGCCGTCACGCATTGGTCTGATGCTGGACATGACTCTGCGCGATATAGAGCGGGTGTTGTACTTCGAATCCTTCATCGTGATCGAGCCAGGCATGACCACGTTGGAGCGCGGTCAGTTGCTGAACGACGAGCAGTATTTCGAAGCTCTGGAAGAGTTCGGTGATGAATTCGACGCTCGCATGGGCGCCGAGGCCATCAAAGAACTTCTGCAAGCTATCGACCTGCAGGAAGAAGTTGACCGTCTGCGTGAAGAAATTCCGCAGACCAACTCGGAAACCAAGATCAAGAAATTCAGCAAGCGTCTGAAAATTCTTGAGGCGTTCCTGTTCTCCGGCAACAAGCCGGGCGATATGGTGATGACCGTTCTGCCGGTTCTGCCGCCAGACCTGCGCCCCTTGGTACCGTTGGACGGTGGTCGCTTTGCGACCTCTGACCTGAACGATCTGTACCGTCGGGTGATCAACCGTAACAACCGTCTGAAACGCCTGTTGGAACTGAACGCTCCCGACATTATCGTGCGTAACGAAAAGCGCATGTTGCAGGAAGCGGTTGACGCGTTGCTGGACAACGGACGCCGTGGACGGGCCATTACTGGCACTAACAAGCGTCCACTGAAATCTCTTGCCGATATGATTAAAGGCAAGCAAGGTCGTTTCCGTCAGAATTTGCTGGGTAAGCGAGTCGACTACTCGGGCCGTTCGGTCATCGTAGTAGGTCCGTACCTGCGCCTGCACCAGTGCGGTCTGCCTAAGAAGATGGCGCTGGAATTGTTTAAGCCGTTTATTTTCTCCAAACTTGAGCATCGCGGCTTGGCCACCACCATCAAAGCGGCCAAGAAAATGGTCGAGCGCGAAGAGGGTGTGGTCTGGGATATTTTGGACGAAGTCATCCGGGAACATCCGATCATGCTGAACCGTGCGCCTACGCTGCACCGTTTGGGCATTCAGGCGTTCGAGCCGGTACTGATTGAAGGCAAGGCTATCCAGCTGCATCCGCTAGTGTGTGCTGCTTACAACGCCGACTTCGACGGGGACCAGATGGCGGTACACGTACCGTTGACTATCGAAGCTCAGCTGGAAGCTCGGGCGTTGATGATGTCCACTAACAACGTGCTATCACCGGCAAACGGCGAGCCTATCATTGTGCCGTCGCAAGACGTGGTGCTGGGTCTGTATTATATGACCCGCGAGCGCAAAAATGCGCTGGGCCAGGGCATGGTGTTTGCCGATGTTAAAGAAGTACACCGCGCTTACGGCGCTGGCAAAGTACACTTGCAAGCCACCGTTAAAGTTCGGGTAAGGGAAGTGGCGATCGCCGAAGACGGCAGCCGTAGCGAGAGTTATAACATCGTGGAAACCACGGTGGGTCGTGCGCTGTTGTTTGACATTGTACCTGATGGTCTGTCTTACAGCCTGATCAACAAGCCGATGGTCAAGAAAGCGATCTCTAACCTGATCAACATCTGTTACCGCGATGCGGGTCTGAAAGAAACGGTTATTTTTGCTGACCAGCTGATGTACACCGGTTATCAGTACGCCACCGTATCCGGCATTTCGATTGGCTTTAATGACTTCGAAATTCCGCCAGAGAAGTACAAGCTGGTGGATGCTGCGACACAGGAAGTAAAAGATATTGAAAACCAGTACGCGTCCGGTCTGCTGACTCAGGGCGAAAAGTACAACAAGGTTATCGACATCTGGTCACGCGCCAACGACAAGGTCTCTAAGGCCATGATGGAGCGCTTGGCAAAAGAAGCGGTTATGGGGCCTGATGGCAAGCCGTTGATGGATGAGAACGGTGAGCCGGTCATGCAGGAGTCTTTCAACTCCGTGTACATGATGGCCGATTCCGGCGCCCGGGGTTCCGCGGCGCAGATTCGTCAGCTTGCAGGTATGCGTGGTTTGATGGCCAAGCCAGATGGCTCGATCATCGAAACGCCGATTACCGCCAACTTCCGTGAAGGTCTTAACGTACTTCAGTACTTTATTTCCACCCACGGTGCTCGTAAGGGTTTGGCCGATACCGCTCTGAAGACCGCAAACTCCGGTTATCTGACCCGTCGCCTAGTGGATGTGTCTCAGGATCTGGTGGTTACCGAAGTAGATTGTGGAACCACCGAAGGTCTGTTGATGATACCGCACATCGAAGGCGGCGACGTTGTTGTGCCTTTGGGTGCGCGGGTACTGGGCCGGGTAACGGCACGTGATGCGTTTACTCCGACCGACAAAGACACCGCGATTATTACGGCCGGTACTTTGTTGGACGAAAAAGCCATCGAAGCGATTGAAGGCGCTGGTGTCGACGAAGTATGGGTGCGCTCTGCGATTACCTGTAATACCCGACACGGCATCTGCTCCAAGTGCTACGGACGTGATCTGGCCCGTGGCCATCAGGTTAACGTGGGCGAAGCTGTTGGCGTTATCGCAGCCCAGTCTATTGGCGAGCCGGGTACCCAGCTGACCATGCGTACCTTCCACATTGGTGGTGCGGCAAGTCGGGCTTCTGCGGTAGACAATATTCAGGTCAAGCACGGTGGTACCGTTCGCCTGCACAACTTGAAATCGTTGGAAAAGAGCAACGGTTCGCTGGTGGTTATCTCTCGCTCCTCGGCGTTGGCGATTGCCGACGAACAGGGCCGTGAGCGCGAGTGGTATAAGCTGCCTTACGGTGCCGTACTGTCGGTGAAAACCGGCGACGTGATTGAAGCTGGCGTAGTCGTGGCAAAATGGGATCCACACACTCACCCGATCATTGCCGAAGCCGAAGGTACGGCCAAGTTCGTCAACATGGATCAGGGCATTACCGTGCGCACCCAGACCGACGATCTTACCGGCCTGTCGACGATGGAAGTTATCGATCCGAAAGAGCGCCCGGCCGCTGGTAAGGACATTCGTCCTGCTATCCAGATGTTGGATGAGGCCGGCAACGATGTTGATCTGCCGACCGGAGGCGCGGCGATTTTCTTCCTGCCCGCCAATGCACTGGTGACTATGGCGAACAGCGCTCGCATCGAGCTGGGTGACGTGGTTGCACGTATTCCTCAGGAAAGCTCGAAGACCCGTGACATCACCGGTGGTCTGCCGCGGGTTGCTGATCTGTTTGAGGCTCGTCGCCCGAAAGAGTCGTCGATTCTTGCGGAAGTCAGCGGTACCGTGTCTTTTGGCAAGGAAACCAAAGGCAAGAAGCGCCTGGTGATCACTCCGCGTGACGCCGATGTTTATGAAGTGCTGATTCCCAAGCACCGTCAGATGAACGTGTTTGAAGGCGAAACGGTTGAAAAGGGTGAGGTAATCTCGGACGGCCCGTCGAACCCGCACGATATTTTGCGTCTGTTGGGTGTGGTTGAGTTGGCAAGATACATTACCAACGAAATCCAGGACGTCTACCGTCTGCAGGGCGTGGTCATCAACGACAAGCACATCGAAGTTATTGTGCGTCAGATGCTGCGCAAAGTTGAAATCACCGATCCGGGCGATACCCAGATGATTTCCGGCGATTCTGTCGAAATCAACCGGGTACTGGAAGCCAACGAAGCGGCTAATGTCGCCGACAAAGAACCGGCACGGTTCGAACGTCTGCTGTTGGGTATTACCAAAGCGTCGCTGGCAACCGAATCGTTTATTTCTGCGGCTTCGTTCCAGGAAACCACGCGGGTGCTCACCGAAGGTGCAGTAACTGGCAAACGTGACTACTTGCGCGGTCTGAAAGAAAACGTGGTGGTTGGTCGACTGATACCTGCGGGTACCGGTCTGGCGTATCACGCGGCACGTCGTCGCAAGCGCGAACTGGAACAGCAGGGCGTGACGGCGGCCGATGTCGAAGAAGCACTGAGCGCCGAACTCAACCGCGAAGGCTGAGTTAAACGGCGGCCACCTAGGGGTAGTTACTCACATCTGGGTGGTTAAAAAGAGAACAGTCATCTTGACTGTCCGGGGGTGCGGGCTTAAACTTGCGTCCCCTAAATTTTACCCCCTTCATTGGGGGTAAATTTCATTTATACGGTTTTTGGAGTTTGCTTACATGGCAACGATTAATCAGTTGGTGCGTAGGCCTCGTAAACGCAAGGTAGCCAAGAGCGATGTCCCTGCTCTTCAGGCATGTCCTCAGCGCCGTGGTGTGTGCACTCGTGTATATACCACAACGCCAAAGAAGCCGAACTCAGCACTGCGTAAAGTGTGTCGTGTTCGTCTTACTAACGGCTTCGAGGTTTCCTCTTACATTGGTGGTGAAGGTCACAACCTTCAGGAGCACAGTGTTGTGCTAATCCGGGGTGGTCGAGTAAAAGATCTTCCGGGTGTGCGTTATCACACTGTTCGCGGAACACTGGACACCCAGGGTGTACAGAACCGTAAGCAGGGCCGCTCCAAGTACGGTACAAAACGACCCAAATCCTGATCTTAGATCGGGTGTCTTTTATCGTTGCTTGTTAGAACGATGAGAGTAAGGCTGAGTAGCTGATGCTATCTCAGGGGTTCCTGAAGACCTTTTAACATTAAGGGCTTATCGATGCCTAGAAGAAGAATTGCAGCAAAGCGGGAAATCATCCCAGATCCTAAGTTCGGCAGTGCACGTCTTGCCAAATTCATCAACCACGTGATGGAAAGCGGTAAAAAAGGCGTAGCAGAGCGCATTGTTTATGGCGCGCTCACTATTGTTGCCGAAAAATCCAAAGAAGAGCCGATCGACATGTTCGAAAAGGCCCTGGAGAACATCCAGCCGATGGTAGAGGTTAAGTCCCGTCGTGTGGGTGGTGCTACCTACCAGGTGCCGGTCGAAGTACGGCCTTCCCGTCAGCACGCGCTGGCTATGCGTTGGCTCGTTGACTTTTCACGAAAGCGCGGTGAGAAATCCATGGCGCAGCGCCTGGCCGGGGAAATCCTCGATGCTGTAGAAAGTAAGGGTGCCGCCGTCAAGAAGCGGGAAGATGTTCATCGCATGGCAGAAGCCAACAAGGCGTTCTCTCACTTCCGTTTCTAAACAGCCGAGGTTTATACAGTGGCACGTAAGACTCCGATTAAGCGATATCGAAACATTGGTATTGTTGCGCACGTTGATGCGGGCAAAACCACAACCACCGAGCGGGTCCTGTTCTACACAGGTGTCTCGCACAAAATCGGTGAAGTCCATGATGGCGCGGCGACCATGGATTGGATGGAGCAGGAGCAGGAGCGTGGTATTACTATTACGTCTGCTGCAACGACCTGCTTTTGGCAGGGTATGGACAAGCAGTATCCTGAGCATCGCATCAATATTATCGACACCCCGGGACACGTTGACTTTACCATCGAGGTAGAGCGTTCATTGCGTGTGCTTGACGGCGCTGTTGTTGTGTTTTGTGGTTCTTCCGGTGTTGAGCCGCAGTCCGAGACTGTGTGGCGTCAGGCCAATAAGTACGAAGTGCCACGCATGGTGTTCGTCAACAAGATGGATCGGGCTGGTGCTAACTTCCTGCGCGTAGTGGGTCAGATCGAAAAACGTCTGGGCGCAAAATGTATTCCGGTTCAGTTGCCGATTGGCGCGGAGGAGGATTTTGCCGGTGTAATCGACCTGATTCGTAACAAGGCGATCTACTGGAACCCGGATGATTCTGGCGTAACTTATGAGCAGCGTGATGTGCCTGCCGAGATGGCGGACGAAGTGGCCCAGTACCGCGAAAAAATGATGGAAGCGGCTGCAGAAGCGAACGACGAGCTAACCATGCGCTACCTCGACGAAGGCGAGCTCAACGTCGAAGACATCAAGAAAGGTCTTCGGATGCGCACCTTGGCAAACGAGATCGTTGTTGCGACCTGTGGTTCTGCGTTCAAGAACAAGGGCGTCCAAGCAGTGCTGGATGCTGTTGTTGAATTCTTGCCGGCGCCGAATGAAGTTAAGGCGATTCGTGGTGAAGTCGACGAAAACGGGGCCGAAGAGACCCGTAAAGCTGACGACGCTGCGCCGTTTGCCGCTCTGGCATTCAAGATTGCAACAGATCCCTTTGTTGGCACCTTGACGTTCTTCCGGGTTTACTCTGGCACGCTTCAGTCTGGCAACGCCGTTTATAACTCCGTGAAGGGCAAAAGAGAGCGTGTCGGCCGTATGGTTCAGATGCATGCGAAGGATCGCCAAGAGATCAAGGAAGTGCTTGCAGGCGATATTGCTGCTGCAATTGGTCTGAAGAACGTTACCACCGGCGATACTTTGTGCGACGAAAACCACAAGATTATTCTTGAGCGTATGGAGTTCCCGGATCCGGTTATTTCTGTAGCGGTTGAACCAAAGACGAAAGCCGATCAGGAGAAGATGGGCGTTGCACTTGGTAAGCTGGCCCAGGAAGATCCGTCCTTCCAGGTCCGTACCGACGAAGAGTCTGGTCAGACGATCATCTCCGGTATGGGTGAGCTGCACCTGGATATTATCGTTGATCGCATGCGTCGCGAGTTCAGTGTTGAGGCAAACATCGGTAAGCCCCAGGTGGCCTATCGCGAGTGCATCCGTAAGTCGGTCGATGTCGAAGGTAAGTTTGTGCGTCAGTCAGGCGGTCGCGGTCAGTATGGTCACGTTAAAGTCAGGATTGACCCGCTGCCCCTGGACAAAGAAGACGCCGAAAACTTCATTTTCGTCAACGAAATCGTTGGTGGTACTGTGCCCAAGGAATACATCCCGGCGGTTCAGCAGGGTATCATTGAGCAGATGAAGAACGGCTGTCTGGCCGGTTACCCGCTGCTGGGTATCAAGGCAACCTTGTACGACGGTTCCTTCCACGATGTGGACTCCAACGAAATGGCGTTCAAAATCGCGGGTTCCATGGCGATGAAGAAAGGCGCACTGGAGGCGAGTCCGGCTTTGCTGGAGCCGTTGATGAAGGTTGAGGTGGTAACACCTGAAGATTACATGGGTGATGTGGTAGGTGACCTGAACCGTCGTCGTGGCCTGATTCAGGGCATGGAAGACGGTGTTAGTGGAAAGATCGTGCGTTGCGAGGTTCCGTTGTCGGAAATGTTCGGTTATGCCACAGATCTGCGCTCCGCTACTCAGGGTCGTGCGTCCTATGCGATGGAATTTTCGCGGTACGCCGAAGCGCCAAATAACATTGCCGAAGCAATTATCAAAAAGGGTTGATACCCAAGACTTGAGTAACAGGAAGAGGTGTAACTGTGTCTAAATCTAAATTCGAACGTAAGAAGCCACACTTGAACGTGGGCACCATTGGTCACGTTGACCATGGTAAGACCACTCTGACAGCTGCCCTGACTCGTGTATGCCACGATGTATGGGGAACAGGTTCCGCAAGTGCTTTTGACCAGATCGACAATGCTCCTGAAGAGCGTGCGCGTGGTATTACCATTGCTACGTCTCACGTTGAGTACGATTCCCCGAACCGTCACTACGCACACGTAGATTGCCCGGGCCACGCTGACTATGTGAAAAACATGATCACCGGTGCGGCGCAGATGGACGGCGCTATCCTGGTTTGCTCCGCTGCTGACGGCCCTATGCCGCAGACCCGCGAGCACATCCTGCTGTCACGTCAGGTAGGCGTTCCTTACATCGTTGTGTTCCTGAACAAAGCGGACATGGTTGACGATGAAGAGCTGCTTGAGCTGGTAGAAATGGAAGTACGCGATCTGCTGGAAATGTACGACTTCCCGGCTGACGACACTCCGATCATCACCGGTTCTGCGTTGATGGCTCTGGAAGGTCGTGATGACAACGAAATGGGCACTACCGCTGTTCGTAAGCTGGTAGAAGCGCTGGATTCGTACATCCCTGAGCCTGAGCGTGCGATTAATCTGCCGTTCCTGATGCCTATCGAAGACGTATTCTCTATCTCTGGCCGTGGTACAGTTGTAACCGGTCGTATAGAGCGTGGTATTGTCAAGATTGGTGAAGAAGTGGAAATCGTTGGTCTCAAAGACACGGTCAAAACGGTTTGCACCGGCGTTGAAATGTTCCGTAAGCTGCTGGACGAAGGTCGTGCCGGCGAGAACGTTGGTGTATTGTTGCGCGGCACCAAGCGTGACGACGTTGAGCGTGGTCAGGTTCTGTGTAAGCCAGGCAGCATGAAGCCGCACACCAAGTTTGAGTGCGAAGTGTACGTGCTGAGCAAAAACGAAGGCGGCCGTCATACTCCGTTCTTCAAGGGCTATCGCCCGCAGTTCTACTTCCGTACCACCGATGTCACCGGTGCTTGTGAGTTGCCAGAAGGCGTAGAAATGGTTATGCCGGGTGATAACGTGAAGATGGAAGTGACGTTGATTGCTCCGATCGCCATGGAAGATGGTCTGCGCTTCGCGATTCGCGAAGGCGGCCGTACCGTAGGCGCCGGTGTTGTTGCCAAGATTCTCGAGTAATCTACTCGTAGGGTCTGGAAAAGGGGCTGACTTGATCAGCCCCTTTTTCTATTTCAGTTGCAATGTATGCGTCGGCCGAGCCAATCAGCATAGCTGTTGACAGGGTTGTTTATTATGCATACAATGCGGCTCCTTTTTTGAAGGTCAGCGACGGGTTCGCTGCTACGAGTGGAGTTTGGTGCAACATGCAAAGCCAAAAGATTCGGATTCGGTTGAAGGCGTTCGATTACCGCCTGATCGACCAGTCTACGCAAGAGATTGTCGACACCGCTAAGCGGACCGGCGCTCAGGTGCGCGGACCTATTCCTTTGCCTACGCGCAAGGAAAAGTTCACGATTCTGGTTTCACCGCACGTCAACAAAGACGCGCGCGACCAGTATGAAATTCGTACCCATAAGCGTTTGCTCGACATTGTTGAGCCGACGGAAAAGACAGTAGATGCTTTGATGAAACTAGACCTGGCAGCAGGTGTAGACGTTCAGATCAGCCTCGGTTAATACCGCTCGGTATTAACCTGTGTAACTGTCATAAGGCCATAGAGGGTGCAAGCCCCGTACACTTAGAGGTGAAACATGGCAATTGGTATTGTCGGTCGCAAGGCCGGTATGACCCGTATATTTACGGAAGACGGGCAAGCGTTGCCCGTAACGGTGATCGAGGTTGATTCTAACCGCATCACCCAACTCAAAACTCTTGAAAACGACGGCTACCGTGCAGTTCAGATAACGGTAGGTTCGCGTCGTTCCTCTCGTGTTAACAAGAGTGCAGCAGGCCATTTCGCAAAAGCCGGTGTTGAAGCGGGCCGTAGCGTATGGGAATTTCGTTTGGCAGACGGCGAAGGTGAAGACCTGGTTGCCGGCGGCGAAATTACTGCGTCAGTCTTTGAAGACGGTCAGGCCGTTGACGCCACAGGTACATCCAAAGGTAAAGGTTTCCAGGGCGGCGTAAAGCGCTGGAACTTCGCCATGCAGGATGCTACCCACGGTAACTCCCTGTCTCATCGTGCTCCGGGTTCCATTGGTCAAAACCAGACTCCGGGCAAGGTATTCAAAGGCAAAAAGATGGCGGGCCAGATGGGTAATGCGCAGGTTACTGTGCAAAACCTGAAAATTGTCCGTGTCGACGCTGAGCGCAATCTTCTGCTGGTTAGTGGTGCCGTCCCCGGCGCGACTGGTGGCGATGTTGTCATCAAGCCTGCTGTTAAAGCCTGAGGAGCGGTTCGATGGAATTGACAATTACAGGTAGCGGTCAGGGAATTACGGTTTCCGAGGCTACTTTCGCAAAAGATTTTAATGAAGCACTGGTTCACCAAGTGGTTGTAGCCTATATGGCTGCTGGCCGTCAGGGTACCAAGGCTCAGAAGACCCGTTCAGAAGTCAGGGGTGGTGGTAAAAAGCCTTGGCGTCAGAAGGGTACTGGTCGTGCTCGTGCTGGTACTATCCGCAGCCCAATTTGGCGCTCCGGTGGTGTTACCTTTGCAGCGAAGCCTCGCAGCTACGAGCAAAAGGTAAACCGTAAAATGTACCGCGCTGCAATGCGCTCCATTTTGTCCGAGCTGGTCCGTCAGGAACGCCTGATTGTGGTTGACGATTTTTCAATCGACACCCCCAAGACCAAGGCCTTTACTGCCAAGTTGGCTGACATGGGTTTAAGCAACGTGCTGATCCTGTCGGAAAACCTTGATCAGAATCTGCACTTGGCCTCGCGCAACGTGCCTCACGTCGATGTGCGTGATGTTGCGGGTCTGGATCCGGTTAGCCTGGTTGCTCACGAGAAAATCGTAGTGACTGTTCCCGCTCTGAAGAAAATCGAGGAGATGCTGGGATGAATCAGGAACGTATCTATAAGGTTCTTTTAGGGCCTCACGTATCGGAGAAAGCATCTCGTGTGGCCGAACACGGTCAGGTAGTGTTTCGGGTCGCCCCGGACGCCACCAAGCCCGAGATTAAAAAAGCCGTTGAGCAATTGTTCAACGTCACCGTCGAAGGTGTTCAGGTTCTGAATCGTAAGGGCAAGCTTAAACGCACAGCTCGCGGGTTCGGCAAGCGTAATGACATTCGTAAGGCTTATGTAAAGCTGGCTGAAGGTCAGGACATCGATTTTCTGGATGTGGAATAAGGTAAAGGGGTCGTAATATGCCGATCGTCAAAACCAAGCCAACATCTCCCGGACGCCGTCACGTTGTAAAGCTGTACAACCCGGATTTACACAAAGGGCGCCCTTACGAGCCGTTGGTCGAATCGCAAAGCAAGTCGGGTGGCCGTAATAATAATGGCCGTATCACTACCCGTCACATTGGTGGTGGCCATAAACAGCACTACCGCATAATAGACTTCAAGCGGATTAAAGATGGTATTCTTGCGACAATTGAGCGCATTGAATACGATCCTAACCGCTCGGCGCACATTGCGCTGATCAAGTACGCCGATGGCGAGCGCCGTTACATTATCGCTCCTAAGGGCATGCAGATCGGTGAGCCTGTGCGCTCAGGAATCGACGCGCCTATCAAGGTGGGAAGTACATTGCCGCTGCGGAATATCCCGGTTGGTTCTGTGATCCATTGCGTTGAGCTCAAGCCTGGTAAAGGTGCACAGTTGGCTCGCTCTGCGGGCGCATCCGTACAGCTGGTTGCTCGGGAAGGCGCTTACGCGACTATCCGCCTGCGCTCAGGTGAAATGCGAAAGGTGCTTGTAGATTGCCGTGCTACGTTGGGTGAAGTATCCAACAGTGAACACAGTCTCAAGCGGCTTGGTAAAGCGGGTGCATCACGTTGGCGCGGAAAGCGTCCAACGGTACGCGGTGTGGCTATGAACCCAGTTGACCACCCACACGGTGGTGGTGAAGGGCGTACCTCTGGCGGGCGTCACCCAGTTACTCCATGGGGTGTTCCGACCAAAGGGCATAAGACTCGTAAGAACAAGCGTACTGATAAGATGATAGTACGTCGTCGTTCAGCCAAGTAAACGACTACATAGAGGTAAATGCTGTGCCACGTTCTTTAAAGAAAGGTCCTTTCATAGACCTGCATCTGTTGAAGAAGGTCGAGGCAGCTCTGGAAGTGAACGACAAACGACCAATTAAGACCTGGTCGCGCCGTTCCACGATTTTCCCAGAGTTCGTAGGCTTGACCATCGCAGTCCACAACGGCAAGCAACACGTGCCGGTTTATGTCACCGAAGATATGGTCGGTCATAAACTAGGTGAGTTCGCAGCAACGCGTACTTATCGTGGCCATTCGGCCGACAAGAAAGCTAAACGCTGATTGTGAGGGGAAATGAAATGGAAGTAGCAGCCAAGTATAAGGGCGCTCGCCTCTCAGCTCAGAAAGCTCGTCTTGTTGCCGACCAGGTTCGCGGCAAGGCTGTTGAGGACGCTCTGAATATTTTGACTTTCAGCCCTAAGAAAGCAGCTGGGATTCTCAAGAAAGCTCTTGAGTCCGCAATTGCTAACGCTGAGCATAACGAAGGTCTGGACGTAGATGATCTGCGGGTCTCCACTGTCATGGTGGATGAGGGCCCAACGCTCAAGCGAATTAAGGCTCGAGCCAAGGGGCGCGCTGACAGAATTATGAAGCGCACCTGTCATATCACCGTCAAGGTCGCCGACAAGTAGGAGATGCTCAGATGGGTCATAAAGTAAATCCGATCGGCTTTCGCCTGGGTGTGATCAAAGAGCACAACTCAGTATGGTATGCCG
This sequence comes from Marinobacter sp. ELB17, assembly GCF_000169375.1. Classification (GTDB taxonomy): domain Bacteria; phylum Pseudomonadota; class Gammaproteobacteria; order Pseudomonadales; family Oleiphilaceae; genus Marinobacter. Next base: position 154,662 of record NZ_AAXY01000008.1, on the reverse strand, counting down.
ATAAAAAGGACTACGCGAAAAACCTGTTGAACGACATTCAGGTCCGTGAATTCCTCGACAAGCGTCTGGTAAAGGCGTCTGTCAGTAAGATTGTGATCGAGCGCCCTGCTCAGAACGCCCGCATCACGATCCATACCGCCCGCCCGGGTATTGTTATCGGGAAGAAGGGTGAAGATGTTGACCGTCTTCGTCGTGAAGTCAGCGACATGATGGGTGTGCCTGTGCACATCAACATCGAAGAAGTCCGCAAGCCGGACCTGGATGCCCGTTTGGTAGCGCAAAACGTTGCTGGTCAGTTGGAGCGTCGTGTGATGTTCCGTCGTGCTATGAAGCGCGCGGTACAGAACGCCATGCGTCAAGGCGCCAAGGGCATCAAGATTCAGGTTGGCGGTCGTCTCGGGGGAGCTGAAATTGCCCGTTCCGAGTGGTATCGCGAAGGTCGTGTTCCGCTGCATACATTGCGTGCAGATATTGATTACGGAACCTACGAAGCGCATACCACTTACGGCGTAATCGGCGTCAAGGTATGGATCTTCAAAGGTGAGATTCTTGGTGGTATGGAGCAAGTCCGTGCTGACAAGAAAGCCTCTGGGAAGAAAGGTTCTAAGTAAAGGGGCACTCTTATGCTGCAACCAAAACGCACCAAATTTCGCAAGGTAATGAAGGGCCGTAACACCGGCCTTGCTCACCGCGCTAACAAGGTGAGCTTCGGTGAATACGGATTGAAGGCGGTTACTCGCGGGCGTATAACTGCTCGCCAGATTGAAGCCGCACGTCGTACCATGACCCGTAAGATCAAGCGGGGTGGTAAGATTTGGATTCGCGTCTTCCCGGACAAGCCGATTACTGGCAAGCCGCTGGAAGTTCGTATGGGTAAAGGTAAAGGTTCTGTCGAGTACTGGGTGGCTGAAATTCAGCCGGGCCGTATGCTCTATGAGATGGAAGGTGTGACTGAAGAAATCGCACGCGAAGCTTTCACTCTGGCGGCTGCGAAGCTGCCGGTACAGACCACCTTCGTAACGAGGACGGTGATGTGATGAAAGCAACAGAGCTGCGTGCAAAGTCAGCCGAGGAGCTGAACAAAGAACTGATCGGCCTCCTGAAGGAGCAGTTTAACCTGCGCATGCGTAAGGCGACAGGTCAGCTGAATCAGTCTCATCTTCTCCCTGGGGTGAAGCGTGATATTGCTCGCGTGAAAACAGTATTGAACGAAAAGGCAGGACAGTGACATGACCGAAACTACCCAAACTGCCAGAACTTTGAGCGGCAAGGTCGTGAGCAACAAGATGGAGAAATCTATCGTGGTGTTGGTCGAGCGTCAGGTAAAGCACCCTCTGTACGGTAAGTACATGAAGCGTTCAACCAAGATCCATGCTCACGATGAGAGCAACCAGTGCAATATTGGTGACACTGTGATCATTAAGGAAACCCGCCCGGTCTCTAAGACCAAAAGCTGGGCCTTAGTGGAAGTCACTGAACATGCATCCAAGGTGTAAATCGCCCGGAGAACAACCATGATTCAGACTCAAACAATGCTTGAAGTCGCGGATAACAGCGGTGCGCGTCAGGTGATGTGCATCAAGGTCCTGGGCGGTTCACACAGGCGTTATGCTGCAATCGGGGACATTATCAAGGTAACCGTTAAGGAAGCCATTCCCCGCGGTAAAGTAAAAAAAGGCCAGGTACTGAAGGCTGTCGTGGTGCGCACCCGTAAAGGTGTGCGTCGTCCAGATGGATCTCTGATCCGTTTTGACGGCAACGCGGCCGTACTTCTGAACGCCCAGGACGCACCCATTGGTACCCGTATCTTCGGACCGGTTACCCGTGAACTGCGAAATGAGAAGTTCATGAAGATTATCTCACTGGCACCCGAAGTACTTTAAAGGACCAGAGGCCGGACATGAAAAAGATCAAACGAGATGACGAAGTAATCGTCACTACGGGGAAAGACAAAGGCAAACGTGGTAAAGTCCTGAAAGTTCAGGACGATGGTAAGGTGATTGTTTCTGGCATCAACATGATGAAGAAGCACACCAAACCAAACCCGGCGCTGAGCACCCCTGGTGGCATCGTCGAAAAAGAAGCGCCTATCCAGGCTTCTAACGTGGCTATTTTTAATCCGCAGACCGGCAAAGCCGATCGTGTTGGCTTCCAGATCAAGGAAGACGGCGCAAAACAGCGGATCTTCAAAGCGACGAAAGAAGCTGTCGATAACCAGTAAGCGGTGGTGGTTACGATGCTGAACATGAAAGAGCAGTACAGTAAGGAAGTGATACCCGCCCTGCGGCAGGAGTTCGGTTACAAGAACATAATGCAGGTGCCGCGTATTGAGAAAATCACCCTGAACATGGGTGTTGGTGAAGCTATCGGTGACAAAAAGCTGATTGATAACGCAGTCGCTGATCTTGAGCGCCTGGCGGGTCAGAAAGTGGTTGTGACCAAGGCGCGTAAATCGGTTGCGGGTTTTAAAGTCCGTGAAGGTTGGCCAATTGGTTGCAAGGTTACTCTGCGTGGCGAGCGTATGTGGGAATTCTTTGATCGTCTGGTGCACATTGCGGTTCCCCGCATTCGTGACTTCCGCGGTCTGAACCCAAAGTCGTTCGACGGCCGTGGTAACTACAGCATGGGTGTGCGTGAGCAGATCATCTTCCCTGAGATAGAGTACGACAGGGTTGATAAGATTCGTGGTCTGGATATTACCATTACCACCTCTGCCGGTACCGACGATGAAGGTCGTGAACTGTTGAAAGCGTTTGGCTTTCCGTTCAAGAAATAAGGAACGAGAGTAATGGCAAAGGTTTCCATGAAAAACCGTGAGCTCAAGCGCGAGCTAACCGTTGCGAAATACGCAGCAAAGCGTGCTGAGATCAAGGCAATTATCAAGAACCCCAATACCAGCGATGATGACCGCTGGAATGCACAGATGAAGTTGCAACAGCTTCCTCGCGATGCATCTCCTTCGCGTCTTCGTAATCGTTGCCAGATAACGGGTCGCCCACACGGCGTCTTGCGTAAGTTCGAACTTTCACGGATCAAACTCCGAGAGTACGGCATGCGCGGTGACGTTCCGGGTCTGACTAAAGCAAGCTGGTAAGATAGGCTTCCCGACTGCGGTCGGGAGCCTGTTGGTAAGCGGTGCGGCGCGCCGCTGCACAACTAAAAAGATCAGGAGCCTCATACCAATGAGCATGCAAGACACGCTTGCGGATATGTTTACACGTATCCGTAATGCCCAGATGGCATCGAAAGCAGACGTTAAGATGCCGTCCTCGAAGATGAAAATCTCCGTGGCACAAGTCCTGAAGGACGAAGGTTACGTTGCAGATTTTGTTGTTTCGGCTGACACCAAGCCTGAGCTGACGATTACTCTGAAGTACTTTGGTGGCAAGCCGGTTATTGAATCTATCGACCGTGTTAGCCGTCCGAGTCTGCGCCAGTATAAAGGCGCTGCGAAGCTACCGAAAGTATCCGGTGGTTTGGGAGTCGCGATTGTCTCTACGTCCCAGGGCGTAATGACAGACCGCGCCGCACGTGCTGCCGGCGTAGGTGGCGAAGTCATCTGCACCGTATTCTAGGAGAATCACATGTCCAGGGTTGCCAATAATCCTGTCGTGCTGCCTCCCGGTGTTGAAGTGGAGCTGAACGGTCAGGAAATCAACGTAAAGGGCTCCAAAGGAGCGCTTCAGTTTTCAATCCACCAAGCGGTTGACGTAAAGCAGGAAGAAAATCTCCTACGCTTTGCAGCCCGTGATGGTGCTAAACAGTCCCGCGCTCTTGCCGGTACAACCCGCGCCTTGGTCAGTAATATGGTGACCGGCGTTACCGCAGGCTTCGAGCGTAAGCTTCAGCTGATCGGTGTAGGTTACCGGGCTCAGGCGCAAGGTACGAAGCTCAATCTGACGCTGGGTTTTTCTCACCCCGTTGCGTACGAGCTGCCCGAGGGGATTACCGTTGAAACTCCGTCAAACACGGAAGTGATTATTCGCGGTATCGACAAGCAACAGGTTGGCCACGTCGCCGCTGAAATCCGCGCCTTCCGTCCGCCCGAGCCTTATAAAGGCAAAGGTGTACGTTATGCGGATGAGCAGGTAAGACGTAAAGAAGCCAAGAAGAAATAAGGCGGGACTATGAGCGCGAATAACGAAAGATTGCGTCGCGCACGTAAAGTGCGCATGAAAATTCGTGAGCTGGGTACAAACCGTCTGTGCGTTCACCGCACACCGCGTCACATGTACGCCCAGGTTACGACAGCAGATGGCAGCCAAGTGTTGGCCACTGCCTCCACGTTGGATAAGGAACTGCGCCAGGGTGCGACCGGTAACGTGGATGCCGCCAAAAAGGTCGGTCAGCTGATTGCTGAACGTGCCAAGGCGGCGGGTGTTGAGCAGGTTGCGTTTGACCGCTCCGGTTACCGTTATCACGGCCGTGTACAGGCTCTGGCCGACGCAGCCCGTGAAGCTGGCTTGCAATTCTAAGAGGTGGAGAAGATGAGCGTGAACGAACAGAAGGCGCCTGAGCTCCAGGAAAAGCTGGTTCAGGTAAACCGCGTTGCCAAGGTGGTAAAAGGCGGGCGTATATTTGCCTTTACCGCATTGACTGTAGTGGGTGATGGTAAAGGGCGTGTGGGCTTTGGTCGTGGTAAGGCGCGTGAAGTGCCGGTTGCTATACAGAAAGCCATGGAAGCTGCGCGCAAGAATATGGTAGACGTGCCGTTGGACGGTACTACTTTGCAGTACCCGGTTCGGGCACAGCACGGTGGTTCACGGGTGTTCATGATGCCTGCATCCGATGGTACCGGCATTATTGCTGGTGGCGCCATGCGCGCTGTGTTGGAAGTGGCTGGTGTCCATAACGTACTGTCTAAGTGCTATGGCTCTACCAACCCGGTGAACGTGGTACGTTCCACCATCAAGGGTCTTCAGGCAATGCAAGCGCCAGAAGATATTGCAGCCAAGCGCGGTAAATCCGTCGAAGACATTCTGGGTTGAAGTCATGGCGAACGCAAAAACGATCACAGTTACACTGATCCGCAGCCCAATCGGCTGCCAGCCCAAGCACAAGCTTTGTGTGAAGGGCTTGGGTCTTCGTAAAATTGGCCAGTCCGTGGTTTTGGAAGATACTCCTTCCATTCGCGGTATGGCTAACCGGGTAGACTACCTGGTTCGGGTTGAGGAGAACTAAGATGCGTCTAAACGAACTAGCTCCAGAACCCGGTTCACGTCGCAACGCAAGGCGCGTTGGTCGTGGTATCGGTTGTGGTTTTGGCAAAACTTGTGGCCGCGGCCACAAGGGCCTGAAAGCCCGTTCCGGCGGCAGCGTTGCCCCCGGTTTTGAGGGCGGTCAGCAGCCGTTGGCCCGTCGTTTGCCGAAGTATGGCTTCACGTCTCGTCAGCAGCGTTACGTTGCTGAAATTCGCCTGAATGAACTGGCGAAGGTAGAAGGCGATGTTGTTGACCTCGACGCTCTGAAAAAAGCAGACATCATTCGCGACGAAATTCGCGATGCAAAGGTCATGTTGTCCGGTGAAATTGACCGCGCAGTGACTGTGCAGGGTTTGCGAGTGACCAAAGGCGCACGCGAGGCGATTATCGCCGCGGGCGGCAAAGTAGAAGACTAACGCGAGTCGAGGACTAAATGGCCAAGACAGCATCATTGCCTGCGGGCGCGGGTAAAGGACTAGCAGAGCTGCGTTCGCGGCTCTGGTTTGTCTTCCTGGCATTGCTTGTGTACCGAATCGGTGCCCACATTCCGGTGCCTGGTATAAACCCCGACCGCTTGGCGGTACTGTTTGAGCAGAATCAGGGCACAATCCTGAGCATGTTCAACATGTTTTCCGGTGGTGCACTTGAGCGCATGAGTATCTTCGCGCTGGGTATCATGCCGTATATATCGGCTTCTATTATCATGCAGCTCATGACAGCGGTCAGCCCGACGCTGGAGCAGTTGAAAAAAGAAGGCGAGGCAGGTCGTCGTAAGATCAGCCAATATACGCGGTACGGTACCGTAATCCTGGCTCTGCTTCAGGGTACTGGTATTTCTGTCGGTTTGGCGTCGCAGGGCGTCACCTTCAATGACACTCTCAGCTTCCACTTTGTGGCGGTTGTATCGTTTGTGAGTGGTGCAGTCTTCATGATGTGGCTGGGCGAGCAGATCACCGAGCGGGGTGTCGGTAACGGCATTTCACTGTTGATTTTCGCCGGTATCGTTGCCGGGTTACCCGGCGCGATCGGTCAGACCCTGGAGCAGGCCCGTAACGGTGAGATGAGCTTATTGTTGGTACTTGGTATCGGTGTTCTGGCAATTGCCGTCATCGGTTTTGTGGTGTTCATGGAGCGCGGTCAGCGCCGATTGACGATTAACTACGCCAAGAGACAGCAAGGCGGCCGGGTATTTGCCCAGCAGTCCAGCCATTTGCCCTTGAAAGTGAATATGGCCGGTGTTATTCCGCCCATCTTTGCATCGTCCATTCTGTTGTTCCCGGCGTCGCTGGGTCAGTGGTTTGGCCAGGGCGAAGGCATGGAGTGGCTGAGCGATATTTCCCAGGCACTTGCGCCCAGTCAGCCCTTGTATATTATTCTGTTCGCGGCAGCAGTGGTATTTTTCTGCTTCTTCTATACGGCTCTGATGTACAATCCACGGGAAGTCGCGGATAACCTCAAGCGCTCAGGCGCTTTTATTCCGGGCATTCGTCCGGGTGAGCAAACAGCCAAGTACATTGATGGCGTTCTTACCCGTTTGACATTGTTCGGAGCAATGTACATTGCAGCAGTTTCCCTGTTCCCTCAGTTCCTGATGGTAGCCGGGAATGTACCCTTCTATTTGGGCGGTACGTCTCTGCTGATTGTTGTAGTCGTAGTGATGGACTTCATGGCTCAGGTTCAGTCGCACCTGATGTCTCACCAGTATGAATCGCTGATGAAGAAGTCCAATCTCAAGGGCTATGGTCGGAACGGGTAAACCCGTTCCCATTGAAAACTGGAGTCGACAATGAAAGTACGCGCTTCGGTAAAGAAAATTTGCCGTAACTGCAAAGTAATTCGTCGCAATGGCGCCGTAAGGGTCATTTGCTCGGAGCCTCGCCACAAGCAACGTCAGGGTTAATTCCTTCGGGAAAAATCCTTGCTTGTAAAAGGTGCATGATGATGGCGCTTGACTCGATGCCGGGTCAGGCGTTATTATTTCGCGCCCTTTTAGTGGCGGACAATTCACACAGCATAGCTTTGAACGCGGAGTAATTTGGATGGCACGTATAGCCGGTGTCAATATACCCGATCACAAACATGTTGTTGTATCGCTCACCTATATTTTTGGTGTAGGCAAAACAACAGCTCAAAAGCTTTGCGATGCAACCGGCGTTAAGCCGGACGTCAAAGTCAAAGACTTGACTGACGAACAGCTGGAATCACTTCGTACTGATGTGATTAAAGGCTCCGTCGAAGGCGATTTGCGTCGTGAAGTACAGATGAACATCAAGCGTTTGAAGGATCTCGGATGTCACCGTGGTCTGCGTCACCGTCATGGGCTTCCAGTCCGCGGCCAGCGCACCAAGACCAACGCCCGCACCCGTAAAGGTCCGCGCAAACCTATTCGTAAGTAACAGGTAGGCAAACATGGCAAAGCCAGGTACACGTACCCGTAAAAAGGTGAAAAAAACGGTTGTTGATGGCGTCGCGCACATTCACGCTTCCTTCAACAACACTATCGTGACCATTTCGGACCGCCAGGGCAACGTATTGTCTTGGGCCACTGCTGGTGGTTCTGGTTTCCGCGGTTCACGTAAGAGTACACCTTTTGCTGCGCAGGTAGCAGCTGAAAGAGCCGGTAATGCGGCTGCTGAATACGGCCTTAAAAACCTGGATGTTGAAGTCAAGGGCCCCGGCCCTGGTCGTGAATCTGCAGTTCGTGCGCTTAACTCGTGCGGCTACAAGATCAACAACATCACAGATGTGACGCCGATTCCCCACAACGGATGTCGCCCGCCTAAAAAGCGCCGCGTCTAACACAGGAGACAGTAATTATGGCTCGTTACATAGGCCCGAAGTGCAAACTGTCTCGTCGTGAAGGGACAGATCTTTTTCTGAAAAGCGGTGTTCGCGCTCTCGACACTAAGTGCAACCTTGAAACCCCCCCGGGTATGCACGGTGCGCGTCGCGGTCGTCTGTCGGAATACGGCGTTCAGCTGCGGGAAAAACAGAAAGTTCGTCGTATTTACGGCGTACTGGAAAAGCAGTTCCGCAACTATTATAAAGAAGCGGCTCGCCTGAAAGGCGTAACGGGTGAAAACCTGTTGCAACTTTTGGAAGCGCGTCTTGATAACGTTGCTTACCGCATGGGTTTTGGTTCAACCCGCGCGGAGTGCCGCCAGCTCGTTTCTCACAAGGCAATTCTGGTCAACGACAAGGTTGTGAATATTCCTTCCTACCAGGTTAAGCCAGGTGATGTTGTGAGCGTGCGTGAAAAAGCCAAAAACCAGTTGCGCGTTAAAGGCGCTCTGGACTTGGCCTCCGGTCGCGCAGCGGTGAGCTGGGTAGATGTCGACGCCACTAAGATGTCCGGCGTTTACAGTTCAGTGCCAACACGGATTGAATTGCCGGCCGACATCAACGAGAACCTCATCGTCGAGCTTTACTCTAAGTAAAGCCCAGTTAGCAACGATAGCAGATAGGGGCGTCTATGCAGCGTTCAGTACATGAGTTATTGACACCTCGTACCATTGACGTGAAGGAATCCGGTTCCACGCGTGCCAAGGTCACCTTGGAGCCTCTCGAAAGAGGTTTCGGTCACACTCTGGGCAGTGCGTTACGCCGTATTCTCTTGTCTTCGATGCCGGGCTGCGCTGTTACTGAAGCGCAGATTGACGGTGTGTTGCACGAGTACAGCGCCATTGAAGGTGTTCAGGAAGACGTCATAGAGATTCTTTTGAATCTTAAGGGCGTCGCTGTAAAAATGCACGGCCGTGACGATGCCGAGCTTATGCTCAGCAAGAAGGGTCCGGGTGTTGTTACAGCCGGAGATATAAAGTTGGATCATGATGTCGAGATCGCCAATCCAGAACACGTTATCTGTCACCTGAGCGAAAATGGTGAAGTTAACATGCGTCTGAGTATTGCTCGCGGTCGCGGCTATGAGCCTGCTGATCAGCGCGGTCTGGATGAGGACGAAACTCGTGCCATCGGACGTCTGCAGCTGGATGCTACGTTCAGCCCGGTTCGACGCGTTGCTTATTCTGTGGAAAGTGCACGGGTAGAGCAGCGTACCGACCTCGACAAGCTGGTTATTGATCTAGAGACTAATGGTACTATCGATCCGGAAGAAGCAATTCGCCGGGCCGCTACCATTCTCCAGCAGCAATTGGCCGTGTTTGTTGATTTTGATCATGAAAAAGAACCAGAGCGTGTTGAGGAAGAGGAAGAAATTGATCCGATTCTGCTTCGCCCGGTTGATGATCTAGAGCTGACAGTACGTTCCGCCAACTGCTTGAAGGCTGAGGACATTTACTACATCGGCGATTTGATTCAGCGCACAGAAGTTGAGCTGTTGAAGACGCCTAACCTGGGTAAAAAGTCGCTGACAGAGATCAAGGACGTATTAGCGTCCCGTGGTTTGTCTCTGGGTATGCGTCTTGATAACTGGCCGCCGGCAAGCCTTCGTGGTGATGACCGGGTTCTGGGCGGTTAATCGCCGATTAGTTAAGCTAAGGAATCAGAGCAATGCGTCATCGTAAGAGTGGTCGTAAGTTCAACAGGACCAGTGCGCATCGCAAGGCCATGTTTCGTAACATGTCTGCGTCACTGGTTGAGCATGAGTTGATCAAAACAACGTTGCCGAAGGCTAAAGAGCTTCGTCGGGTAGCGGAACCTTTGATTACTCTGGCTAAAATCGATTCGGTCGCGAATCGTCGTCTGGCGTTTTCACGTCTGCGTGACGATGCAGCGGTTGCCAAGCTGTTTACTCAGCTGGGCCCCCGTTACAACGAGCGTCCGGGTGGATATCTTCGTATCCTGAAGTGCGGTTCCCGCGCAGGCGACAATGCCCCTATGGCATATGTTGAGCTGATCGGTCGTCCGATGGATATTGAAGCTGAAGAAGTTGACGAGTAACTCGGTGTAAAGCCTTGTTAGTTGTCTGAAGAAACCGGGTGCCTAAGGGTAGCCGGTTTTTTTTCGCCTGCGGGAAAGCTTGAAGTAATGGAGACAGATTTCAAATCTGTCCCTATGTGCTATCTAAGATCGTTGGGCCTCTTTTTGCTTTTCTAGCAAGGGTTTTAGGTAGCGACCAGTGTGGCTGGCTTTGTTTTCTGCTACTTGCTCTGGTGTCCCTTCCGCGACGATCAGGCCTCCGCCGGAACCGCCTTCGGGGCCCAGGTCGATTATCCAGTCTGCTGTTTTAATGACGTCCAGATTGTGTTCTATGACCACGATGGTGTTGCCATGGTCGCGTAGGCGCTGCAATACGGTTAACAGCTGCTGGATGTCATAGAAGTGTAGGCCAGTGGTGGGTTCGTCCAGAATGTACAGGGTTTGGCCGGTGTCGCGCTTGGACAGCTCTTTGGCGAGCTTCACCCGTTGGGCTTCACCGCCGGATAGCGTAACAGCACTTTGGCCCAGACGGATGTACGACAAGCCCACGTCCACTAAGGTCTGAAGTTTTCTAGCCAGGAAGGGCACCGCGTCGAAGAATTCGCGTCCTTCTTCTACGGTCATAGACAGCACTTCATGGATGTTTTTGCCCTTATAGCGCACTTCCAGAGTTTCGCGGTTGTAGCGTTTGCTTTTGCAGACGTCGCAGGGCACGTAAATGTCGGGCAGGAAGTGCATTTCTACTTTGATGACGCCGTCGCCCTGGCAGGCTTCGCAGCGTCCACCCTTGACGTTGAAGGAGAAGCGGCCGGGCTTGTAACCTCTTGAGCGTGCTTCCTGGGTGCTGGAAAACAGTTCGCGGATGGGGGTGAACAGCCCTGTGTAAGTGGCGGGGTTGGATCTTGGTGTGCGGCCGATCGGGCTTTGGTCGATGTCGATGACTTTGTCGAGCAGGTCTAACCCTTCAATGCCGGTGTAAGGACCGTGGCTTAGGGTTGTGGCTTTGTTCAATGCCGTGGCCGCTATCGGGTACAGGGTGCCGTTGATCAACGTGGATTTGCCGGAGCCGGACACGCCAGTAATACAGGTCATTACGCCCAGGGGGATGGCTAGGTCAACGTTGGTCAGGTTATTGCCGCTGGCGCCGGTCAGTTTCAGGTATTCGCCGGACCCGGGATTGCGCTTTTCGGGTATGGCGATGCACTTGGTGCCGTTAAGGTATTGGCCCGTCAGTGAATCGGGGTTTGCGAGTATGTCTGCCGGTTTGCCTTGGGCGATTATTTGCCCTCCGTGTACACCGGCGCCCGGGCCTATGTCGATTACGTGGTCTGCTGCCAGTATGGCGTCTTCGTCGTGCTCGACTACAATCACTGTGTTGCCCAAGTCACGCAGGTGGTAAAGAGTTTCCAGCAGGCGCTCGTTGTCGCGCTGGTGCAGGCCAATGGACGGTTCGTCCAGTATGTACATAACGCCCACCAGGCCGGCGCCAATTTGGCTCGCCAGGCGTATACGCTGGGCTTCGCCGCCGGAGAGTGTATCGGCGCTGCGCTCAAGGGACAGATATTCCAGCCCCACGTTAACCAGGAACTGCAGGCGTTGGCGGACTTCTTTCAGAACTTTTTCGGCAATTTCGCCTCTGGCGCCCGGTAGTGTCAGTTGGCTAACGTACCGGTGCGCCTCGCCAATCGGCAGGTGGGCGATGGCTGGAAGGTTTCGATTGTCGATAAACACGTTGCGCGCTGAACGGCGTAAGCGCGTGCCGCCGCAGTCTTTGCACGGCTGGGTGCTAAGGTTGCGGGCCAGTTCTTCCCGTACACTTTGGGAATCAGTTTCGCGGTAACGCCGTTCCAGGTTGGGTAATATGCCTTCGAACGAATGCAGCCGTTCCATGATGTGGCCGCGGCTGTTTACGTAGCGGAAGCTAATGTCCTCGCTGCCGGAGCCATGCAACATCACCTGTTGCACCGGTTCGGGCAGGTCGCACCATGGAGTGTCCAAATCAATATTGTAGTGTTCGGCCACGCTGCTAAGGAGCTGGAAGTAATACACCGCGCGGCGGTCCCAGCCCTTGATGGCGCCGGAGGCAAGATTGGCCTCTGGATGCTGGATAATTTTGTCGGAGTCGAAAAATTGCTTTACGCCAAGCCCGTCGCAGGTAGGGCAGGCGCCTGCCGGGTTGTTGAACGAGAACAGCCGCGGCTCTAGCTCGCTGATGGCATAACCACATTGGTTACAGGCATAGCGAGCTGACAGTGTGGTGTCTTCGCCGCTGCCATCCATGGCGGCCACTAGCGCTATGCCGTCTGCCAGGGCCAGAGCGGTTTCAAAGCTCTCGGCCAGGCGTTGTTCCAGGCCGGGTTTGACCTTGAAGCGGTCGACCACCACATCAAGATGGTGTTTACGCTTTTTGTCCAGAGCCGGAACGTCATCAATGTCGTAAACATTGCCATCTACCCGCAGGCGGATAAAGCCTTGGCTGCGCATGGTTTCGACCACTTGCAGGTGTTCGCCCTTGCGGTCACGAATCACCGGGGCCAGAATCATCAACCGCGAATCTTCTTCCATCGCTAAAATCTGATCCACCATTTGGCTCACGGTTTGCGCTTCCAGCGGCTGGCCGTGTTCGGGGCAGCGGGGTTCGCCGGCGCGGGCAAACAACAGGCGCAGGTAATCGTATATCTCAGTAATTGTACCGACCGTAGAGCGCGGGTTATGGGACGTGGACTTTTGCTCGATGGAAATGGCCGGCGACAGGCCTTCAATATGGTCCACGTCGGGTTTTTCCATCATTGACAGAAACTGACGGGCATAGGTCGACAGTGATTCCACATAGCGCCGCTGGCCTTCGGCGTAAAGAGTGTCGAACGCCAGTGATGACTTGCCAGAGCCTGACAGACCGGTAATCACAATCAGTTTGTCCCGGGGTATATCCAGGTCGATGTTCTTCAAATTGTGGGTGCGGGCACCCTTGATCTGGATCTGGTCCATATAACCTCGCGAGGAAAAAGTGATGAGTATACCGCGTTCTGCGGCTACCTTGTGAGCGCTGCGGCTGTGTAATACGGCTTCGCGCCGGCCGTGGCGGTTCTGTTACACTACTGCGCTTGATTTCAGTCTCTGCTAACGTCTGAGGAACTGTTCCATGAACGCCCTTGAAAAACGCTCGGTTTCCGCTTTGGCGTCTGTGTACGCCATTCGTATGCTTGGGCTGTTCATGGTTATGCCGGTGTTTGTGCTGCTGGGCGGCGAGCTTGAAGGTGCAACCCCCGCGCTGTTAGGCCTGGCCATTGGTGCTTATGGGCTAAGCCAGGCGCTGCTGCAAATTCCGTTCGGTTTGCTGTCTGATCGGGTCGGGCGCAAACGCATGATCTACCTTGGCTTGATTCTATTTGCGGCAGGCAGTGTGCTGGCTGGCTCAGCCAATTCAATATACGTTGTGATTCTGGGTCGGATTCTTCAGGGTGCTGGTGCCATTGCCAGCGTACTGATGGCTTTGCTGAGTGACCTGACCCGCGAAGAGCAACGCACCAAGGCTATGGCCACGGTGGGTATCTCCATCGGTATTTCGTTTTCCGTGTCTTTAGTTCTCGGGCCGCTCGTGGGCGCGCGATGGGGCCTGTCTGGCATTTTTTACCTGACCGCCGCACTGGCATTGATCGCGCTCCTAGTTGTTTGGCGTCTGGTGCCTACGCCCCACCAAAGAAAAGTCAGTGCAGAGCAACAACCGGCCCGAGCCATGGTGGGTCGGGTGTTGAAAGACCAACGCCTGTTGCGGCTGGACTTTGGTATTTTTGCCCTGCACTTGGTGCTTACCGCCCTGTTTCTGGTTTTTCCCTCATTACTGCAAGATCGCCTGGGTCTGCCCAGCAGCTCACACTGGTGGTTTTACCTGAGCGTGATGCTCACATCGTTTGTTGCCATGCTGCCGTTCATCATTATTGGCGAAAAAAAGCGTAAAATGAAGCCGGTATTGTGCGGCGCAGTGGCCTTGCTCGCGCTGTCTTGCGCGGCCCTGTCGGGAGTGGGCGAAAGCTTGCTTGCTGGTTGGTTTATGCTGTTTTTCTTTTTCATGGCGTTCAATTTGCTGGAAGCCAGTTTGCCGTCTCTGCTCAGTAAAGAGGCGCCGGCAGCCAGCAAAGGCACGGCGATGGGGGTGTATTCTACCTCCCAGTTTATGGGCGCCTTTCTGGGCGGTGCGTTGGGCGGCTACCTGTTGCAACATATTGGCGTAACCGGCGTGCTGGGATTGATGGTGGCGGTACTGGTGGTTTGGCTGCTTGTGGCTTTAACCATGCCGGCACCCGGGTATACCAGTGGTTTTGTGCTAAAGTTAGAGCCAGATGCAGCGCGCAGCTATAGCGATGTAGACAGTTTTTTGCGGGCCCTGCCAGGCGTGCAAGACGTAGTTATAATGGAAGAAGCAGCGACTGCCTATCTGAAGATAGACCGGCAGTTTTTTGATGAGGCCTTGCTTGCCGACACGGGATTTGTGCAGCAAACTGACAGGCCGTGAAATTCTGGCGGCTCGCACGGAGCGCGAGCCGCCGCGACACTTTATTCAGGAGCAGAACATGGCACGAGGCATCAACAAAGTCATTCTAATCGGTAACCTGGGGCAAGACCCAGACACCCGTTATACCCCCAACGGCAACGCCGTGGTAAACCTGAGCCTGGCGACTGACGAAAGTTACAAAGACCGCCAAACCGGTCAAATGGTGCCAAAAACCGAATGGCACAAAATTGTCATGTTCGGCAAAGTGGCTGAAGTGGCGGGCCAGTACCTGCGCAAAGGCTCGAAGATTTATGTTGAAGGCAAACTGCAAACCCGTAAATGGCAGGGGCAAGACGGCGTGGACCGCTACAGCACCGAGGTGGTTGTGGACATCAGCGGCCAGATGCAGATGCTGGACAGCCGCAATAGCGACGGCGGTGGTATGAGTCAAGGGCAGGGTCAACAAGGCCAGGGCCAGCCGCAAAATCGCCCGCAGCAGGCGCCTGCGCGTCCGCAGAATGCCAATCAGCCTCCGCAAGACGATGGCGGCTACAATCAGGGCTCCCAGAACGAAAATTACAATCAACAACCGGCCAACGCTCCGTCATCGCCGCAGAAAAACACCATGCCCGATCCGGTGGATGATTTTGATGATGACATTCCGTTTTGAGGATTGCCCTGCGACTTGACCAGCAGGCCGCGCTCGATGCCATCCCCGCAATGCTGTTTGTTGAAATTCAGTCCAAAGACAAGGCGCTGAGTGTGATTCGCCGGGTGGCATCCGCCGCTGGCAAGCTGACTGCCGAGCAGGGCAGGCGACTTGCGGTGGTTGAGGGGCTGTTTGCGGATTGAGCAAGACAGGGGATAGAGAACAAGACGGGGACAGGTTTGAATCCAGGCGGGGACGGATTTCAAATCCGTCCCCTGTCTCTATGTTGACGGTAATCCCAAATCGGCGCAGCAAGCCTGCACGAATCTGAGCACAGTCACAGCGTCAAAATGCGTAGCGGATAGACCCGGGAGGTAGCCGATCTCTTCGAATCGACGGCTGTCGATACTGCTTTTCAGGCGCAATGCTATCCACTGGTCGGTAAACATCCGAGTGTTTACCCGAGATGTTTGACGCAGCTGCACGTCCTCGTGCCGTGGATCGGCGGTAATGATCGCAAAGCGCTCCTGCACGCGAAACGGTTCGCTTTCGAGTGCCTGCACGAAATAGCCGTCCAGGAACAGCAGCGCACCGGTTAGGTTGCATTCGCTATTGCGGTTGTGGGCGACACGAATGATGTCGTAGGCGCTGCGCGCGTCAATCGATGGCTGCCAGGGCTGAAGTAGGGCAGGCGTTCAAACATGACTCAGGGCTCGTCCGCAGCAGTCAGTGATAGCTTTCGAATGATATCGATGATCTCGGCAGCCGCGCACGGCCGGCCGACTAGGTACCCTTGCACTTCGGAGCAACCTAGCTGTTGCACGATTTGCAGTTGTTGCGACGTTTCGATGCCTTCCACCGTCGTTTTCATGCCTAAGCTGTGGCTTAGGTCGACCACGGCGCGAATGATGGCCTGCGTGGTTGAACTCGTATCAACATCGCGCACGAACGAGCGATCGATTTTGATGCGGTCGAAAGGAAAGTCGCGCAGGTAGCTCACCGATGAGTAGCCGGTGCCGAAATCGTCCAGGGCCACCTGAACGCCAAGACTGCGCACCTCACGCAGCGTCGACAGCGCCTGCTGCGCGTCGGCCAGATTAACGCTTTCAGTGATTTCGAGCTCCAGCCGGCGGGCCGGGAGACCGCTAAGCTGCAGCGCCCCGAGCACGTCGCGCAGCAGGCTGCCGTGCCGGAACTGTACTGCCGACAGGTTGACGGCCACGCGAATAGTTGATGGCCACGCCATCGCATCGCGACAAGCTTGCTCAAGCACCCAGCGGCCGATGGGTACGATCAGCCGCGTGTCCTCGGCCAGCTCGATGAAATCGAGTGGACTCACAATGCCGCGCTGAGGGTGGCGCCAACGCAGCAGCGCCTCGGCGCCGCAGACAAAAGAGCCCGCAGCGTCGACCTGCGGTTGATAGGCCAGTTCGAACTGGCTCCGCTCGAGCGCCAGGCGCAGGTCTGCCTCAAGATTGCGTCGTGCTCTCATGTCGGCGTCGATCTTTGGCTCGAAAAAGCGGAGGGAACCGCGACCATCGCTTTTGGCGCGGTACATCGCCAGATCGGCGCTTCGCAGAAGCCTGTCGCGTCAGCGCCGTCGAAGGGCGCGACGGCCACGCCGACACTCGTGCTGATATACACCGGCTGGCCGTCGAGATCGAAACGGACGACAGCGAGTCAATGATCTGATCCGCCAGCACGCTTGCGCTGGCGGGTTGCGGAGCGCCCGTCTGGACGATAGCGAACTCGTCACCGCCCAAGCGCACAACCAAATCGTTGGCGCACACACGTCCGCAGCCGCGCCGCGACCTGTCGAAGAAGCTCGTCGCCCACCGGGTGACCAAAGTTGTCGTTGACTGATTTGAAGCGGTCCAGGTTCAGGCACAGCAGCGCCATCTCATCGCCGCATGCAATGCTCGTAAACCCATGGTCGAGTTGTTCGCACAGCACGGCTCGGTTGGGAAGTCCGGTGAGCAGGTCATTACGTGCGAGAAAGGCGATCCGCGTGTGCGTCTCGCGCAGTTCGGTCACATCGTCACAGAGGGCTACATAACTACCATCAGCGCGGCGCGAGACCACGACTTCCACCACGCGACCGTCGTCTAGCGTCCACTCACGCTTGCGCGTACCTTCGCCGCAGGGTTCAAGCCTCTGCTGTGAGCGGCTGTGCTCGGTCTCGCAGCCGAGGGTGTGCTCCATGATCTCGGCGAACGTCGTACCCGGCCGGACGGCGTGCTCAGGGAGTGACCAAATTTCGCGATAGCGCGCGTTGGCCAACAGCAAGCGGTCTTTTCCGTCGAAGGCGCAAAAGCCCTGCGGCAGGCGCCCGAAAACATCGCGCAGCAGCGCATTCTCCGCCTTCAGCCGCTCGATATCCGAGGGGGCAGACAATACTAAACGGTCTTTTTTCATCGCGGGTTGCCAAGGACAGCGTCGGCGGCCGGACGTTAAAACGTCGGCAGAGTGGGGCGTTCACAGTTGGCAAAATCAGCCTTAGTAACATAAGGACTTTTTCTCTGGTGCTTGTCAATACAGGGAGCAATATTAGGGGCAGATTTAAAATCTGTCCCTAAGGACAGTGAACAAGATAGAGGGACAGATTCGAAATCTGTCTCTAAGGACAGGGAAGCAAGATAGGGGACAGATTTCAAATCTGTCCCCAAGACCAATCATTGGGGTTTTTTTAGTCCAGTGAATCCGCCGAATTCAACTCCAGTTCATTGATTTTACGGGTTAAAGTGTTGCGGCCCCAGCCCAGTAACAAGGAGGCGTCACGGCGGCGGCCTGCGGTATGGTGCAGGGCTGCGTTGATCATGATTTTTTCAAATTCCGGCAGCGCGCCGGTCAGCAGATCACTGCGGCCGCGCTTGAACTCCTGTTCCGCCCAAAGGCTAAGAGCCTCCTGCCAGGTTTTGCCGGTGGCGCTGCTGGCAGCTTGCTGGCGCAGCTCTGGCGGCAGGTCGTCGACGTGAACTTCACGGCCGCTGGCCATCACCGTTAACCAGCGACAGGTGTTTTCCAGCTGGCGCACATTGCCGGGCCAGGGCAGGGTAGACAAGTAAGCCTCGGCGTCTGGGCGCAGCAGCTTGGCGTCTACATTCAGCTCTTTTGCCGCACGTTTGAGAAAATAGCTCAGCAGTTGCGGTATGTCTTCGCGGCGCTCGGTCAGCCGTGGTAAGTGTATGCGTATCACGTTCAGGCGGTGGAACAGGTCTTCGCGAAAGCTGCCGGCCTGCACCAGGGTTTCCAGGTTTTGATGAGTGGCGGCAATAATGCGCACATCCACCTTGACCGCTGTGGTGCCACCCACCCGGTAGAATTCACCATCGGCCAATACTCGCAGTAGGCGGGTCTGACTGTCTGCGGGCATGTCACCAATTTCGTCCAGAAACAGGGTGCCGCCGTCGGCTTGTTCGAAGCGCCCCTGGCGCGTAGCTGCAGCGCCGGTGAACGCGCCTTTCTCGTGGCCGAACAGTTCTGACTCCACCAAGTCTTTTGGAATCGCGGCCATATTCAGCGCAATAAACGGCTGCCCGGTGCGCGGGCTGTGGTTGTGCAGGGCTTGTGCTACCAGCTCTTTGCCGGTGCCGCTTTCGCCGTTAATCAGCACGGTAATATTAGAGTGCGACAGCCGGCCTATGGCGCGAAACACCTCTTGCATGGCCGGTGCTTCGCCAATGATTTCGGCGCCGCCTGCGGCCTTATCATGAACGCTGTCGGTTTTTGCACGACGTTCGCGGCTGTGGCCGGCGGCGCGCCGAACCAGAGCCACGGCGTCGTCCAGGTCAAACGGTTTTGGCAGGTAATCAAACGCGCCTGTCTGGTAGCTGCTCACGGCGCTTTCCAGGTCGGAATGGGCGGTCATGATAATCACCGGCAGGCCGGGGTGGCTCTCGGCAATGCGCGCCAACAGGCTCAGGCCGTCTATACCCGGCATGCGAATGTCGCTGATGATGACGTCGGGCTGCTCGTGCTCGAGCTGGCGCATGATGTTGTCACCGTTGTCGAAGCTGCGGGTACGCAGCCCGGCTTGGGTCAGCGCTCGGTCCAGTACCCAGCGGATGCTGCGATCGTCATCAATAATCCAGGCCACTGTAGACGTACTCATGTGCACTCCTCGATGGGCAGATAAATAACAAAGTTGGTGTGTCCGGGTTCACTGTTACATTCCACCAGTCCATGGTGGCGGCCAATAATGCTCTGGGTAATGGCCAGCCCCAGGCCATTACCGCTGGCGCGCCCGCTGATCATCGGGTAAAAAATATTCTGTTGCAGCTGTGGGCTGATGCCCGGGCCGTTGTCTATGACGTCTATCCGGCATACCAAACGGTGACGGACCGGGCCTATGGTGAACTGGCGCAGGGTACGGGTGCGGAAGGTTACGGTGGCGGGCTCGCTGGTGTTGCTCGACGGGTTGCTACAGCTGTGAGGGCGATCACGGCTATCAGATTTGCCAGGGCCGTCAGGTCTTTCCAGGCAAGCTTCCATCGCGTTGCGGGCAATATTCAAAAATGCCTGAATCAGCTGTTCGCGGTCAGCGCAGAACTCCGGCAGGCTGGGGTCGTAATCCCGCTTGAGCGTCAGTTTGCCGTGGCTTTCGGCTTCTAGCAGCGCGCGCACCCGTTCCAGAACCTCGTGGATGTTGGTGCGGATGAGCCTGGGCGCTTTGTTGGGCCCCAGCATGCGGTCAACCAGGCTACGCAGCCTATCGGCTTCGTCGATGATCACTTGGGTGTATTCACGCAGTTCGGCGCTCTGCAACTCGCGGTCCAGCAGTTGCGCGGCGCCGCGTATACCGCCCAGGGGATTTTTGATTTCGTGCGCCATACCGCGCACCAGCACCCGATTGGTTTCCTGCTGCGACAGTATGTCTTCTTCACGGTTAATGCGCAGCAGTTGGTCGCGGCGCCAGATTTCCAGCAGCAAATCACCTTCCGAGTTAATCGGCGTTACCGTGTAATCCACGATCATGCGCGCACCGTTCATCAACATGTACTCAGCTTCATGCTGGCTGAACGACCGACCGTGGTCGGCTGCTGCTTTCAGCCGGCGTTCGGTATCGCCGGCAACCAGCACAATACCGCTGAAGGCCATGCCATGGCTGCGGGTTGCGCTCACTGCCAGCAGATTTTCGGCGGCTGGGTTCATATAGTGAATAAGCAGATTGCGGTCCATCACCAACAGAGCGGTGCTCAGGCTGTCAACAATGTGTGGGTAACCGGTCACCGAGTTTGAAGCGTTAGCCATAACAAGCGGGTTCGCTGTATTTGAGTGGGTCTGGCTTTGGCAGACGGCCTGGGTCTAAAAAAAGCAAGAACCGGGCCAGGCTAAGAGCCATCAGCGCTAATCACATCCGGGCGAACCCTCAGTTTAGGCGGGAAGGGCGGTGGATGGTGAAGGTAATGCCAGTGCCCGAACCAACCTGAACACCACTGCTGTTCACGATGTTGACTCCGGCTTGATGGGTGCCACGGTCAATCTGCGGCACCAAAATAGTGCTTGATGTGCTTTGGCCAACGGGCTGGCCGTCCAGGGTTACTTCGTACTTGTGCCCATCGCGCAGTTGCGGGCTGCTGATTACGCTGAATTCTACGTCGCCATTGCCGCTGTGGAACGCCTCGTTATTTCGCGGATAAACAATCCTCACCAGCTCATAAAGGGGGCTTGGCGGCTGTTCCTGCTGCGGCGGTTGCTCAAGCTGTTCCAAATCCTGCATTTTCGGCAGCGTAATGGTGGTTACCGGCCTTACCTGTATGGCTTCGGCGCCAGAAGAGGGCTCGTCAGAAAAAGTCACATTGCCTTGGGCGTCTACCTGGCGATACACCTCGGCCTGCGCCGCTCCGTTGATCAGCAACAGGGTTGCAGCAGCAATCATAATAGTCGGTTTCATACGCTTTCCTCGGGACTGTATATGAGTTTGATTATCAGCGCCCGGCCGCTTTATTTCAACGCCGCTCGATGGCCATGCAGACATAAAAAAATCGCAGACACAAAAAAACCGGGGGGGCTGATGGGCAGCCGCTCCGGTTTTTTTGTGCCATTGCCTGGGCTTTCGTTAACCCGGGCGTTGGCGATGTGTCACCTGTGTGACGTCACCTGTTTAGCAAGAATAGTAGAGTTCGAACTCAACCGGGTGAGTGGTCATGTTCATACGCTCTACGTCAGCACGCTTAAGGTCAATATAGGCGCGAATCATGTCTTCGGTGAACACGCCGCCACGGGTCAAAAACTCGTGATCGGCTTCCAGGCACTGCAGCGCTTCTTGCAGGGTCTCGGCCACTTTTGGGATGTTCAGCGCTTCTTCTTTTGGTAGGTCGTAAAGATCTTTGTCCATGGCGTCGCCAGGATGAATCTTGTTCTGAATGCCGTCCAGGCCGGCCATGATCAGCGCTGAAAATGCCAGGTAAGGGTTAGCCGCCGGGTCTGGGAAACGCACTTCAACGCGGCGTGCCTTCGGGCTGTTAACGTAGGGAATACGGATAGAAGCCGAGCGGTTGCGAGCGGAATAGGCCAGCATAACCGGGGCTTCATAGTGCGGCACCAAACGCTTGTAGCTGTTGGTGGCGGGGTTGGTGAAAGCATTTATCGCTTTGGCGTGCTTGATGATGCCGCCAACGTAATACAACGCCATCTCACTCAGACCAGCATAGCTGTCGCCGGCAAACAGGTTCTTGCCATCTTTGCTCAACGACATGTGTACGTGCATACCCGAGCCGTTATCACCCACGACTGGCTTGGGCATAAATGTGGCTGTTTTGCCGTAGGCATGGGCCACGTTGTGCACGCAGTATTTCAGAATCTGCACTTCATCGGCTTTTCGCGTCAGGGTTGCCGCGCCAACGCCAATTTCGCACTGGCCAGCAGTACCCACTTCATGGTGATGCACTTCAATTTCCAGGCCCATAGACGCCATGGCGCCGCACATGGCACCACGCAGGTCGTGCAGGCTGTCTACCGGAGGCACCGGGAAGTAGCCGCCTTTTACGCGCGGGCGATGGCCAGTGTTATTGCCATCAAAATCTTTGTCGGACGACCAGGCAGCCTCTTCAGAATGAATTTCGTACATGGAGCCCTGCATATCAGTCTTCCATTTCACCGAATCGAACACAAAGAACTCGGGCTCAGGGCCAAACAAAGCGCTGTCGGCGATGCCGGTAGACTTCAGGTATTCCTCGGTCCGGCGCGCTACTGAACGAGGGTCGCGTTCGTAGCCTTGCATGGTGGTGGGTTCCACAATGTCGCAGCTGATGTTGACGGTGGACTCTTCGGTGAACGGGTCAACCACTGCGCTGGTGTCATCTGGCATCAGAATCATGTCGGATTCGTTGATGCCTTTCCAGCCAGAAATCGAAGAACCATCGAACATCTTGCCGTCGATGAAAAAGTCTTCAGAGGCTTCGGTGGCTGGTATGGTTACGTGGTGTTCTTTGCCGTGGGTATCGGTAAAACGTAAGTCGATCCACTTCACATCGTGCTGGGTGATCAAATCAATGGTCTTGGACATTTGCATGCTCCGTTGGGGGGGGGGGGGGTGTGAAAGCCAATCTGTGTCAGGATTTGCGCAGCTTAGCAAATGCCTGTGTGAGTTACCTTCCTTTTAAGCGGCCGTTAGTCGCCTTGTCACGGGCTATGTCACGGGCTATGTCTCGGCCTTTGTACAAGGCCAAGCAAACAACCTGCCAGTTTCAATGTATCCAAGCCTAGGGGCCTGAATTCTACAGAATGGCGGGCTAGCATGCAGGGTGTAAGCTCTGTTTAAGGTCCTTGAACGGTCACCCTTGCACCACATTTGTGCGGCTTTCTGTTTTTCGCCCAATACTGGTGCGTAAATTGTTTAAGAAATAAACATTCACGCGCATATTATCGAAACCGACTTTTCGCTATAATGCGCGACCCTCATTGCTCTGGCGATTACCTCGTGCCGGAGCCTGGCCACGCCCAGTGCCAGCGAATGGGTTCATTTTATAGATTTGAGACGGTCCAGGTGAGGCCCAGCCTCCTTAACGTCCTCTCAGGTCATTGTAAGCACGCCGCAGGACTAAAGTTGTGATTGAAAAGCTTCGTAATATCGCCATTATTGCCCACGTTGACCATGGTAAAACCACGCTGGTCGACAAACTGCTGCGCCTCTCTGGCACCCTGGACCGTAAAGAGCTCGAAAGCGAGCGCGTTATGGATTCCAACGATCAGGAAAAAGAACGTGGCATCACTATTTTGGCCAAAAACACCGCGCTGAAATGGAACGGCTACGACATCAATATCGTAGACACCCCGGGGCACGCCGATTTTGGCGGCGAAGTGGAACGTGTAATGAGCATGGTGGACTGTGTGCTGTTGGTGGTTGATTCCATCGACGGCCCGATGCCACAAACTCGCTTTGTAACCCAGAAAGCCTTTGCTGCGGGTTTGCGCCCGATTGTCATCGTTAACAAAATTGACCGCCCGGGCGCCCGCCCGGACTGGGTTGTAGAGCAGGTATTTGACCTGTTTGACAGCCTGGGCGCTACCGACGAGCAGCTGGACTTCCCGATTGTTTACGCCAGTGCGCTTAACGGTATTTCCGGTTTGGAGCATGAAAACCTGATCGACAACATGGACCCGGTATTTCAGGCCATCGTTGACCACGTGCCGGCACCGAATGTTGATCGGGAAGGTGCTTTCCAAATGCAGATATCGCAGCTGGACTACAACAGTTTTCTGGGCGTTATCGGTATTGGTCGCATTGCCCGCGGCAAGATAAAAACCAACACACAGGTGATTGCCATCGGCACCGACGGCAAAAAGCGCCAGGGCCGTATTTTGAAAATTATGGGCCACTCTGGCCTGCATCGGGTTGAAGTGGACGAAGCCCAGGCTGGCGATATTATTTGTGTCAGCGGTCTGGACCAGATTCACATCTCCGACACCCTGTGTGACATCAATAACGTAGAGGCTTTGCCGCCGCTGACGGTTGACGAGCCCACCGTGTCCATGACGTTTCAGGTCAACGATTCGCCCTTCTGCGGTAGAGAAGGCAAGTTCGTGACCAGCCGTAACCTCAAAGATCGCCTTGAAAAAGAGCTGCTGTACAACGTAGCCCTGCGGGTTGAAGACGGCGACACCATGGACAAGTTCAAGGTGTCTGGCCGTGGCGAGCTGCACCTGTCGGTGTTGATTGAAAACATGCGTCGGGAAAACTTCGAGCTGGCCGTAGGCCGCCCGGAAGTGGTCATCAAGGTAGTGGATGGGGTGAAGCAAGAGCCCTATGAAAATGTCATCGTTGACCTTGAAGAGCAGCACCAAGGCCCGTTGATGGAGCAGTTTGGATTGCGCAGGGGCGAACTCACCAATATGGTTCCCGATGGTAAAGGTCGCATGCGCCTGGAATACATCATTCCGGCCCGCGGCCTAATTGGCTTTCGGAACTCGTTTCTGACCATGACATCCGGTACCGGTATTCTGACTTCGACCTTCAGCCATTACGGCCCGATCAAGGCCGGTGAAGTCGCCAGTCGCCAGAACGGCGTTCTGGTTTCCATGGCCACAGGCACGGCGCTGACTTACTCGCTGGAAACCCTGCAAAGCCGCGGCAAGCTGTTCCTTGACCCAGGCCAGTCTGTTTACGAAGGCCAGTTGTGTGGCATTCACAGCCGCGACAGCGATCTGGTGATCAACCCAACCAAGGGTAAGAAACTGGATAACATGCGCGCGTCTGGCAAAGACGAAGTGATTCCTTTGGTCCCGCCCATCAAACACACCCTGGAGCAGGCGCTGGAGTTTATTGACGACGACGAGCTGGTGGAAGTAACGCCCAAGTCGATCCGTTTGCGCAAGAAGCACCTGACTGAAAACGATCGTAAGCGCGCCGGCAAGAAGTAACGCTGGCAGCGTACTGAAAAACCGGCCGCTGGAAACAGCGGCCGGTTTTTTTTGTGCCGTTCATCAATCGTGCCCCTGCTGCGCGGTAACTTCGCTACACTATCGCAATCATTCCTATGACTGCGGAGCTGCCATGCGCACCTTGTTCCCCGATATAAAGCCCTACGCCACACACCGGCTGGCGGTTGAAGAGCCCCATCAACTTTACATTGAAGAAAGTGGTAACCCTAAGGGTATACCGGTGCTGTTTATACACGGCGGCCCCGGTGCAGGTTGCGAGGATTACCACCGGCGTTTTTTTGATGCCGAACGGTTCCGCATTATTCTGATGGACCAGCGCGGCGCAGGGCGCTCAACGCCGCTGGCGGAGCTTGCAAACAACAGTACCGACCGTTTGATAGCGGATATAGAAACCCTGCGTGAGTTTTTGGGTATTGACCAGTGGCTGCTGTTCGGTGGCAGCTGGGGCTCCACCTTAAGCCTGGTGTACGCGCAGGCCCATCCGCAGCGGGTAACGGGCATGGTGTTGCGGGGTATTTTTCTGTGCCGGCCCGAAGATATTCACTGGTTCTACCAGAACGGCGCCAGCCGGGTGTTCCCTGACTACTGGGAAGATTACCTGGCGCAGATTCCAGAACACGAGCGTGGCGATATGGTGCCGGCCTACTACAAGCGCCTCACCAGTCGCAATGAACTGGAGCAGATTCAGGCGGCAAAGGCCTGGTCTATTTGGGAAGGGCGCTGCGCCACCTTGCACCCCAATCCGGACGTGGTCGAACACTTTGGCCACCCCCGTGTGGCGATTGCCTTGGCGCGTATCGAATGTCACTACTTTATGAATCAGTCGTTTCTTGAACCCGATCAAATCGTGCGCGATGCCCACAAACTGGCAAACATCCCTGCGGTCATTGTGCACGGCCGTTACGACATGGTGTGCCCGCTGGACAACGCGCTGGCTCTTAGCCGCGCCTGGCCACAAGCGGATTTGCAGATTATTCGCGATGCCGGCCATAGCGCGTCAGAGCCCGCCATTGTAGACGCCCTGATGCGTGCGGTGGAAAACGTAGCCGCAAAATTCGAGCGGGCGGGCTGACAAAAAATCCGACAAGAAAGAGGACAAAGTCAGGTACCGGCCCCCGTGGGGTTGCCATCCTGAGCCAGCATGGATAAACTCTTGCCGGTTCGTAATAAACTGTCGACTCCCACCTACGGGGATTTCGAATGAAAGCACTGCTCCAACGTGTGACAGAAGCCAAGGTCACCGTCGACGGCAATACCATCGCGAGTATTGGCCGCGGTGTTTTATTATTGCTGGGAATCGAGCAGTCTGACACGCCGCAGCAGGCAAAAGACCTGTGCCAGCGAACCATCAATTACCGTATTTTCCCCGATCAGCAAGGCCGCATGAATCTGAGTCTGAAAAGTCTCGGCGGCAGTCTGCTGGTTGTTCCCCAATTTACGTTGGCCGCCGACACCAGCACTGGCGCGCGCGCCAGCTTCTCCAAGGCAGCTGCACCGGACACCGCCCGTGAGCTGTACAGCCAGTTTGTGGTGGAAGCTTTCAGCACCCTGGGCAAAGACAAAGTGGAACAGGGTAAATTTGGCGCGGATATGCAGGTGGGGCTTATAAACGATGGCCCTGTCACATTTTTACTGCAGTCGAAGGCTGCATGAATAGCCGAAAAATTGTAAAGATAGATTTTTTGATTATTAAATATGCAAAGAAATCGCTAAAAAAGCCGATAAATGCACATTAAGAATTTGCAAAAGTTCTATTGGTGTATTAGAAAGGGCAGGTAATGCGACGCATGAAAAACGCTCGCTAACTCATTGAGAGCCAAGCCGGACAATAAGAAATAAGTAGAGAGTTACAACGTCAGTCAGAGTGTGTCACGAAAGTGACATAGAGTTTATGGATGATTTAGCTTACTCAAGCTGATAATCGGTACCTAAAATCGGGATTCATCTCGACGTTAAAACCTGAATAAAACCCTAAAAGGAAGACGTAAAAATGAAAAAAACACTGATTGCATCAGCTATCGCTGCCATTTCCTTCTCAGGCACTGCACTGGCAATGGAAAACGCTTCTGAGCTGGCTGCAAGGTTGGATTCCATGCCGTCTGTATACGGCAACATCCAATACGTTCTCAAGCAAACCGACGTTGACGGTGCTGGCTCTTCTGTTGAGCACGCTGACAACGGTACAACCTTAGGCGTAAAGCACGAACATAAAATCGCTCCGGGCCTTACTGGCTTCTTCAAGCTAGAGCTTGAAGGTATTAACGCTGACAACAAATCGAAAAGCTCCGGCATTAATAATCTTGATGAAGCTTATATTGGTGTGAAAAGCGACAGTTTTGGCCAAATCTGGGTAGGTTCTGACGATGGCGTTTATGAGCGTGCCGTTGTCAAGATCGGCAACTTCCACGAAGTTGGCTCCGACATTTTCACAGCGGGCAAAACTTCCGAAGGCGACCAGATTCAGTATCAGTCTCCGTCTTTTGGTGGTCTGGTTCTGGGCGCTGGCGTTCAAATTAATGGCGACGGCGAGTCCACAACGGAACAGTTCATTGATAATACTGTTAACCCAGCAGTACTTGCCACGCGCGACGTAAAGGGTGACAAGGCTTACCCGTACCAGTTGTCAGCAACTTATTCAGTAGACGCTCTGTCACTGGCGGTTGCGATGGACAGCAACGAAGCGGCTGCTGGCTCTAACGAAAACACCTACGGCTTGCTTGCCACCTACAACATGGGTGATCTGAGTGTGTCTGGTGAATATCAGACTCGTTCTGATGATAGAGACATCTTCGGTGTAATTGGTATTTATACTATGGGTGCCAATCAGTTCTCCTTGTCTTATCAGGTTCAGGACATTGACGCAACCAACGACAAGAACGACACCGTTGTTCTGCAGGCTCTGCACAACCTGTCTGATAACATGTACGTTTACTTCGAAGGCTACCTGTCTAATGCCGACGGCGCGACTTACTATGCCGATCCTGATGGCATTACCGCTGGCGGTGATGAGCAAACCATCGCTTCTGTTGGTGCTGTTTACTACTTCTAATTCAACTCAGTTAATGAGTTAATTCGGTAGTATTAAAAACCGGTGATCTTCGGATCACCGGTTTTTTAAGCATTTTCGTGAAATTTGATCAGCGAGGCGGTAACGTATACGGCAACAGTGGAGGTGGTATGCGCTTTATTTCTTATTGTTCCATGGCCTTTATTTTGGTCACTTTCTCGTCGATGTGTAACGCTCAGGCCAATTCAGAGCAGGCGCTTCAGGCGTTTAATGCGCAGTACGCAGAGTTACTGGCTCGACATACTTCCGTGGGTGAAAAGGTCTCTATGCAGGCGCGGATGGTCGACTATTCGGCGTTGTCCGGTGATCCGGAGTGGGCAGCGTTGGTTCAGGCCTTAGCCGAGTTCCCGATTGCAGGCTTGCACACGCAAGATCAAAAAAAGGCGTTTTACCTCAACGCTTACAATATTCTTTCAATGAACATGGTTCAGCAGCATTGGCCATTACATACGTTGCGGTCGTTAGGTTCCATGTTGGACCCGGTCTGGGCTCACAATGCTGGTGTCGTGGGTGGCGAAAATGTCACGCTCCGAGCTTTGGAGAACGATGTTTTGAGGGCGATGGGCGACCCCCGGGTGCATATGGCAATTAATTGCGCCTCCATGAGCTGTCCGGACTTGCGCCATGAACCCTACGTTTCCAGTCGTCTTGACAGGCAACTGGACGATCAAAGCGTTCAGTTTTTAAAGCAAGACAATAAAGGCATTATTCTAAATAAGACAGATAACGTACTTCATCTGTCTAGTATTTTCGATTGGTTTGAAAGCGATTTTGAACCCTACGGCGGTGTCGAAGCGTTTGTTCGTCATTATCGGCCAGAGCTCGCTAAGGACCTGATACTTGCGCCCGACATTCCTTATGACTGGCGTGTCAACGGAACGCTGAACGGGCGCGACCTCAGCCGTTTGCGGGCTGACATG
Source organism: Marinobacter sp. ELB17 (assembly GCF_000169375.1). GTDB lineage: Bacteria > Pseudomonadota > Gammaproteobacteria > Pseudomonadales > Oleiphilaceae > Marinobacter. Next base: position 125,573 of record NZ_AAXY01000008.1, on the reverse strand, counting down.
TAACCGGGCCCACTGACAAGTATCTGCCAGTTTTGGCACGCATTCACCGAATGGGGCAAGCGCATTGATGGCACAAGAGCTGGAAATTAAACTGACTCTGCATCCGCAACAGATTCCGCTGGCGGTGGCTTGGCTGCTACAGCAGGCGGACGCTAGCAAGGGCGCGTGCAAACGCCTGGTGAATACTTACTACGACACCCCCGACAATCAGTTGAACGGTCAACGCATTGCCCTGCGTTTACGGGAGGCTGGCGGCCGAACCCTACAAACCCTGAAAACCCAAGGCGAATTTGTCAACGGCGCTCATAATCGCAATGAATGGGAATGGGAGGTTCCTGGCCCCAATCTGCAACTGGGCTTGCTGGCAAACACACCGCTGGCGGATAACGTGAATCTGGCGCGGCTGGCGCCGGTGTTTGAAACCAACTTTGAGCGCCAGGTGATTATGCTGGCGAACGATAATGCCGTTATTGAAGTGGCGGTGGATACCGGGGAAATAATTGCTAACGGGCAAGGTCGCGCGCTCTGCGAAGTTGAATTTGAACTAAAATCCGGCAACCCTGACAGCCTGTTGATCTGGGCGCAAAAGCTGGCGCAACACTGCCCGGTGTTTTTGAATCTGGTGAGTAAAGCCGAGCAGGGTTATTTTCTGGCGGACGCACCAATGGCTCATGCACGTGCTGTTGAGAATGCCGGTGAGAGTGCTGGTGAGAGTGCCGGTGAGAGTGCCGGCGAGGCGACAGCCTCCTTGAACAAGCTGCTCCAGCGTTTGAGTCAGAGCTGGCTAAAGCAGCAATCCGTAAACATGAAGAGCCTGAACCTCGGTGCACTGGCGCAACTTGCCGCAGGCTGTGCCGCGAGCCAGCCCTGGTCAGAGCTTGTTGAACAACTGCAAGGCGGAACAAAGGTCAGCGATTTGTTACAGCAGCCTTGGTTAGGCCAAACTCAGTTGGCCATGCTGCGGCAAATAGCAGACCAGCAGGGCGCCAATTAAAAACGGAATGGGAAGCCGTGGGTCGTTCAGGAATCGGTGCTGTCACTTTCCTGGCTGTTACGCCACTTTTCCAGAAACTTCCGGTAGCGCTCAAGGGCTTCTTTCACCACCTCCAGGCCCGGGGTTTCGATGGAACGTACCATCACTATCAGGCCTTTGCCTTTGATCGGTTGTTTGATGGGTGGCTGGCAAATCACCTCGCCATCGTCGTCTATGTAGGCCAGGGCGGTGCCTATGTCGTGGCGAATCAAAGCGCTGACGATGTCGGCCCAATTCAGGTCTTCCAACAGCAAATCGTAACGGTGGGGGTGGTCATGTTCATAGTTGAACATGTCTTCCAGCACTTTCTCTGAGCCGGGCGCCACCACCGCGCGCACCATAATTTCCGGGTAGGTGCGTACTGGCCGAATCACTGCGCGTATGCCAAGCGCTTTCAAGCGGCTGCGATTTCTATCGGCCACACATTCTGAGGTGGTTTGGTAGCCCAGGTTGAGTTCACTCAGGCGGTGGGCAATGTCGAACGTTATGCTGTCGGAATTGGCGTCGGTTTCATCCGTGGCTAGTACCACAATGTGCCGGGCGCTGCCGGCGTGCACCGCTTGTAAAGCAGACGGGTCAGACCCGGTGCCATGAAAGTGCACCAGCCCCATATCCGTTAACTCGGGTGGTAAACCGTTTGGAAACTGGCGGGTAAGCAGCATGATAGGAACGGTTTCATACCCCGGGTTAGAGCGTATTTGCGACGCAAAGCGCAGAAAATACTGCGCGCCGCCGTGCTGCGGTGTGTTGATGATAACAATATGCTCTTTCATTTTGTAAATCCAAAGTCCGCGTAGAGAACGTTCCCGGCGATAAAACCGGTATTCGATGAAGTCGCTGATAATCAGCGTGAGCACCGTAATGGCGCCTATAAACAGCACTATAATAGTGCTTAAGCGGCCAATCAGGGTTTGCGGCGCGTAATCGCCGTAGCCTACGGTCGACACGGTGGTCATGGTCATCCATATCGATTCGAACAGGGTCAGGTCTTCCACTGTCCAAATCACCAACACCTGGAAGATTAGCAGCCCAATCAACATCGAAAAAAGTGTTTTCATGCGCTTGCGGATCAACCCGCTCATAGGCAAGTGCGATTGAGCGTAGGATTGAGAGTGTTCGGCGTTCAATGGGCGACGATTGCGTAGCATCCGGGCGCTGGTGTCCTGTGGGTCTGATTCGTTATACAGTACCTTTAATAAGGTACTAAACCAAAAATATAACAGAGAAACAGAGGTTTGCTTTATGTCTCAGCCTTGGAACGCACTGCCGCAGGTTTTGGCTGCCGACGTTGCCGGGCGCTGGCCGGGTATTTTCGCAGACGGCGTGCCTTCCTGGCTCACAGAGTCTGGCGCCATTACCACCGAGCTACTGGCGGCGGCCATTGCCAGCAGTCCTTTTTTGGGCCAAACCCTGGAGCGGCAATCCGATGCGGTACGTGAATTGCTGGCCTCGCGCTGCCTCAGCAAACCCACCACCGTCGCCTATCTGAAACAGCGCTGGCTGGAATATCTGGCACACATTCGTGACGAGCCAGGCCTGCATCAGGCTTTGCGATGTTTCCGCCGGGAAACCCAGTTTCGTATTATCTGGCGCGATCTTCTGCGCCAGGCCGACCTGGCCGAAACCATGGCCGCCACCAGCGGTTTCGCCGATATCTGCATAAATGGCGCACTAAGCTGGCTTTATGGCAGCGCTTGCGAACAGTTCGGCACACCCTGGGGTATCAGCCCGGTCAGCGGCGAAGAGGCACCGCAAAAAATGGTGGTGTTGGGCATGGGCAAACTGGGCGGGCGCGAACTGAACGTGTCTTCCGATATAGACCTGATATTCGCCTTTCCCAGCAAGGGTGAAACCCGCGACGGGCGACGGGCGTTAGACAACCAGCAGTTTTTTGTTCGCCTTGGCCAGCGATTGATTCAGGCGTTAGACCAGATAACCGCTGACGGTTTTGTATTCCGGGTAGACATGCGCTTGCGGCCCTATGGCCAGAGTGGCGCCCTGGCCCTGAGCTTTGCCGCGCTGGAAACCTATTATCAAGACCAGGGCCGCGACTGGGAACGCTATGCTATGGTCAAGGCCCGGGTAGTAGCCGGCGACCAAGAAGCCGGCGTGGTGCTGATGGAAAGCTTGCGGCCGTTCGTGTATCGCCGCTACGTGGATTTCGGCGCTTTTGAATCCTTGCGCAGTATGAAAGCCATGATTGGCCGCGAGGTGCGCCGCAAAGGCCTGGAAAACAACATTAAGTTAGGCAGTGGTGGCATCCGCGAAATCGAGTTTGTGGTGCAGGCGTTCCAGCTGATTCGCGGTGGCCGGGACCGGGAACTGCAGCAGCGCGAATTACTGCGGGTGCTGAACGAATTTCTGGAGCTGGAACTGCTGCCGCCGCAGGTGATAGGCGAGCTGCGGGCGGCCTACGTATTCCTGCGCAATCTGGAGCACGCGCTACAGGGCATGGAAGACCAGCAAACCCAGCTATTGCCGGATACCGACCTGGCCCGTGCCCGAGTGGCGCATATTATGGGTTACGACAGCTGGCCGCTGTGCCAGCAGCAGCTGGACGAGCACCGGGCGCAGGTGGCTACGCACTTCAGTAATATCATCACCAGTGATGACGACGACAGCCCGCAAAACAACCTTGATGAAGGCTGGCAAGAGCTGTGGTTTTGCGAGATGGACGAGCCGACCGCCTTGGCCTGGTTGGTTGAAAAGGGTTTTGAAGCGCCAGAAGAAACTCTGGCCGCATTAACCAACCTGCGCACCAGCCGCACCATAAAGTCGCTGCAGACCCAGGGCCGAAACCGCCTGCACCAGTTTATGCCCATGCTGCTGGCCACCCTGACCGAAGTCGAAAACCCGTCCCATACCTTTGGCCGGGTGCAGCCTTTAATAGAAGCCATACTGCGCCGAACCGCTTATATGGTGTTGTTACTGGAAAACCCGGGGGCCTGTTCCCAACTGGTGTCCTTGTGCAGTGAAAGCCCTTGGATAGCGCGCGAGCTGGCCGACACACCGCTGCTACTGGACGAACTTTTAAACGCTGAAAGCTTGTATTACCCACCCGCCAAAGCCGAACTGCAGGACGACTTGCACCAGCAGATGCTGCGCATCTCTTATGAAGATCTGGAAGACCAGATGGAGTCTTTGCGGCATTTCCGCAAAGCCCACACCTTGCGGGTGGCGGCCGCTGAAATGAAAGGTACCCTGGCGCTGATGAACGTCAGCGATTATCTGACCTGGATTGCCGAGGTGGTGCTGGAACACGTGATGGATGTCGCTTTTGCCAATCTGGTCAGCCGCCACGGCTATCCGCGGCGAGCCGATGGTTCGGTATGCGATTCGGATTTTGCGGTGATTGGGTATGGCAAGCTAGGCGGTATTGAGCTGGGTTACAGTTCCGATCTGGACTTGGTGTTTGTCTATAGCGCCGATCCCCAACAAAGCACCGATGGCGAAAAGTCCATCGACAACGCGGTGTTCTATACCCGCCTGGGTCAGCGCATTGTGCATATTCTGAGCACCCAGACACCCTCCGGCCAGCTTTACGATGTGGACATGCGGCTGCGCCCGTCTGGCAGCTCGGGCCTGCTGGTAACCACTTTGCAGGCCTTTGAAAAATACCAACACACCGACGCCTGGACCTGGGAACACCAAGCTCTGGCTCGCGCCCGCGGCATAGCGGGGTGCCCGCGCACTCTGGAAGGCTTTGAACAGATCCGCAAGAGTACCCTGTGCCAGCACCGCGACCGTCTGGCGCTGCGCAGCGAAGTAGTGGCAATGCGTGAAAAAATGCGCGCCAGCCTGGCCACCCCCGCCAGCCGCCGAGCCGAGATGTTCCACGCCAAACAGGACCCGGGTGGCATTGTGGATATCGAGTTTCTGGTGCAATACCTGATGCTGGCCTGGAGCGAGGAATACCCCACATTAACTCGCTGGCCAGACAATATTCGCCAAATGGAAGAATTAGGTGAGGCCGGCGTATTGCCCGCAAGCGACGTTAAAACACTGCGTGCGGCCTACATTGCGCTGCGCTCTGCCATTCATCGGCGTACTCTGCAAGATTTGAACAGCCATTTGTCTGGCGAGGCTTTTATCGCCGAGCGGGATTTTATCCGTTCCATCTGGCAGCGAGTCATGATTGAATAACGGCCAAAACTTTCTTCGGTGATCCTGATAGAATACCGAACTCACAAAACTGTTTTTCTGGAGCAACCTAGTATGTCGATGGCTGATCGTGATGGTGTTATTTGGCTAGATGGAGAAATGGTGCCCTGGCGTGAAGCCAAAGTGCATGTACTGACCCACACCCTGCATTATGGTTTGGGCTGTTTTGAAGGCGTGCGAGCGTACAACACCGATGAAGGCGCCGCTATTTTCCGCATGAAAGATCACACCGACCGGCTATTCCGTTCAGCCCACATTCTGAATATGAAAATGCCGTTCAGCAAAGACGAAATCAACGCCGCCCAGCTGTCTGCGGTACGGGACAACAATCTGGACGAAGCCTACCTGCGCCCAATGGTATTTTATGGCTCCGAAGGCATGGGCCTGCGCGCCGACAACCTGAAAACGCACGTAATGGTCGCGGCCTGGAATTGGCCATCGTATATGTCGCCAGAAGCCAAAGAACTCGGCATCAAGGTGCGCACGTCGTCTTACACCCGCCACCACGTGAACATTACCATGTGTAAGGCAAAGGCTAACGGCAACTACATTAACTCCATGTTGGCGCTGCAAGAAGCCGTGTCCAGCGGTTGTGAAGAAGCCCTGATGCTGGATAACGAAGGTTACGTGGCTGAAGGCTCTGGCGAGAATGTGTTTATTTTTCGCAACGGCGTGCTGCATACACCGGAGCTGACCTCCTGCCTGGAAGGTATCACCCGCCAGACCATTCTGGACTTCGCCAAAGAACTCAACATTGAGGTGAAAGAGCGCCGCATCACCCGCGACGAAGTCTACGTAGCTGAAGAAGCCTTCTTCACCGGTACCGCCGCCGAAGTGTTGCCCATTCGCGAGCTAGACGGCCGTGCCATTGGCACCGGCAAACGTGGCCCGTTGACCGAAAAACTGCAGGCCATGTACTTTGATGCCGTGAAGGGCAAATCGCCCCAGCATCGGGATTGGTTGTCGGTGGTTAATAAATAACTGGCGGATAAACCATGAGCGTCACTATCCGCGGCGCTCATATTTCATTGGCTATCTTTGAACCCGGGGCTAAGCCTTGTTGGTAAAAGCAACTTAGCGCATGAACCACGGCGTGCAAAGTGAGGGTGGTGTGGCAGAACTTGTTCGCGACAAAGGTCGCCCAGCCCATTACCTGGTCTGTAACCGGTATCTTGAAACTTTTCGCAGTGAGTGGTTTTCATCATCGCATTGGGGTGTTGCTTTAGAATCTGTGTCACAGGGCGGAAGAGGCAGTGCCTGGTTTATTGATGATGGCCAGCGCAGTTGGGTATTACGTCAGTATTTACGTGGCGGTATTGTTTCTCGAATAAGCGCTGATCGTTTCTTATTCCTCGGTGAAAAAAAAGTGCGATCGTTTTATGAGCTGAAACTGCTCCAGGAATTGTTCGATGAGGGTCTGCCGGTACCCGAGCCGGTAGCCGCTTCGTATACCCGCGGTGACGCCTCGTATTCCGCATGTATCTTGATCAACCGTATCCTTGCCGCAAGCACGATGGGTGAGCAGCTTTCTGATCTGGAGTCTTCAGTTTGGCGGAGCGTTGGTTCAGTTATACGGAGGTTTCATGACAATGGTGTTTATCACGCCGACCTGAACTGCTTTAACATTCTTGTTAGCCCTGGCGCTGTGCACCTGATTGATTTTGACAAGTGCCGGCGTTACCCTCCTTCCCGCGAAAATGCGCCATGGAAGGCAAGCAATCTTGAACGCTTAAAAAGGTCGATCGACAAGATCACCCCTCCCGAAATGAGTCAAAAAACGGCAGCGGATTGGCAGCAGTTGCTAAGCGCCTATCATGCTTATTGAGCCTGGCAAGTAATATTTCTGAGCAGCGGCCGTTGGCGCTATCGTAATGTCTGACCGGAGTAGTTTATGAGCCTGCCATCAAGAGCAACTGTAGTTGCTGGGCTGCGGGAGTCTTTTGCCATACTGCCTGCGTTTTATATTCTCACATTGATGTGGTGGTTCCCTCGCGGCGATAAATACGTTGCCGGGCTGACAGTTGGCGCAATACTACTTTATGGATGTTGCGGAAAGTGGCCGGCACGCAACAAGGAGATGCAACGAAAACAGAAGCCCTTTTTGTTCGCAAGTTGGCTGTTCGTTTTTGTAACTGTGGTTGGTTATGCGGTTAATGATGGCAGTTGGTCTGAGTTGCGGGCCGTGCTAGTGATGGCTGTTTATATCTCATTTTTTTGGGGTGTCCGCTTTAACGACCGTGTTTTCGAATTGATTGCGCTGATCTCTGCAATGGGCTTTATAACACTGACGTTTTCCCAGTACCTAAGCACAGGAGGCAGGATTGGTGGCTTCATTAACCCAATACCCTACGCTACCGCCGTTGGTTCAGTGGCGGTGCTGTTTCTGGCAATGACGCTTTTCAGCAATCGTGCGTTCTGGCAAAGAGGCGCTTTCGGGGTACTCTTCATCCTTTTGGTTGTCTCCTTGTTTATGACAAAGACGCGAGGTGTTTTGGTACCGGTTTTTTTGGTTACCGGTGGATTGCTCGTTGTTCTTTTAATGATGAACAAAAGCAAGAGGCTGCTGCAATCTTTAGTGATCGTATTTGCTTTGGTCGGGTTTGCGGCGATTGCCGGCAATGTTTTTCTTAAGGACCGCCTGACGCAAACGTACAACGAGTATGGACAGATGACTGAAGGCAACTATGACGGATCTATTGGTGTCCGTCTTCAGCTCTGGTTAACAGCAGGTGAACTGATTGTACAAGAACCGATTATTGGTCACGGAAAGGGCTATCGAGACGCATTGGAGTCGCTGTATTTAGCGGCCAGTATGAAAGAAAGCTTATACCTGTTCAATGCCAATCATTTTCATAACCAGTATATTGATACGACCGTGAAAAAAGGCTTAGTTGGCGGCTTGGCGTTACTGCTGCTGCTTGGAGCCGGCGTTCAGATGGCTTATCGGTCTCCGCGCGCACCTTGGCAATGGTACTCCGGCTTGGCGGTTATTTTAGTTTACGGTGGATCGGCGCTGACTGACGTGCCGTTAATTCATGCCCATACGATATTTTTGTTTTTCGGAATTTGCTTTCTCATCAGCGCGGTTAGTGCTGAGACAAGGCACTACACTGATTAATGGCGAACTTTTTTAAGCGTTGTTTCAATGCGTGTTGGTAACACGTGAAGCCATCGCGTGAACGTTAACGAAAGTCGCTGCCACGCGGTGGCGTCTGGTTTGAAAGAAGGCTGGCAGTATTTTTGGTAAAGATCCTGCCACTCAAAATACTGCCACTGCGCGCATTTGCCTTTTTGCCGGGCAATTCTGGCCTTGCCAGAAAACTTCTCACCGAGGCTGAGCCCTAATGCTTCGGGTTCAGCGATAATCAAGTTGTTGGCGTAATAGATATCGGACTTCTCGAGTGTTTCCGGAGCGTTGTCCAGCAAACCATCGAGCCGAACAGAGGGGTCGAATTTTTTCAGCGTTTTCAGCCAGAACATCTGTGTGCAGTCGATCAGGAGGCCCCTTGAGGTGTTTTTTGCATTAGCCGCTTCATCTGTTGTTACGTCTTCAAGCAGTTCAAGGTCCCAAATGGCGAGTAAGTCTTCGGTTAAACCGAAATAGAAAAAATCACTGAGATGAAATGCGACCCGGAAGCCCTTGGCGTACTTGCGTGTAAATACATTGCTGACCACCACCCGCTCGCGGAATAAGCGGTGACTGTCACATCGTTCAGGATAGCGTTGCTGCAGCTCTACAAACTGATTTCCGGTCAGATAATTATCGCTACGAAGCTTAATGGCGTAGGGGGTTTTTACCTGCTTCAATCCAGCCAATGTAGACACAATCTGGCGATTATTGTTGTAGTGCTGAGGGCGCCCATCGCTATGGAAGTTTCGGATGTTGGAGCCGGGGTCCTCAGAAATAACCAACTGGTCATAATCCAGCCCCGAGAGCTGCTGTTCGGGCCAAGTGGATAAAATGATTATGGCACCCGGCAGGTGTTGCCTCACCGAAGAGAGGCATTTATGAGTAATGCCTGCTTCCTGAGTTCTGCCCTTTAGGGTTTGCACCGGGCCTTGAACAACAACCGTGATGTTTTCAAAGGTTTTCAACGCTGGTGTCCTTTCAGTTGTTCACTGAGGGCAATGTAATGCTTGGCAATCCGCCGGTAATCCAGAAAGGCGATATTGTTGTAGCTCACTTCTGGTGGGTTCTGAAGAATGTCATTCATGGCACGGGCGAGCGCGTCTATATCGCGTCTCGGCACAACCCACTTGCTCAGCTCGCCGTTAAGTAGTTCACGACAACCACCTGCGTCGGTGGCGACAACCGGAGTGCACGCGACCAAACTCTCAACGATAACCGTGGGTAAGCCCTCTACATCGGAGCTGGATACGTAAAGTTTGGCGCGTCGAAAGGCAGGTAATAGGTTGTTGCAAAAACCCGCAAAAAAAACATCTTTAGCTATGCCCAGCTCGTTCGCGAGTTGCTTGAGTTGGTTCAGGCGTTTTCCGTCGCCAAAAATAACCAAGGGATAGGTTTTATTGCTTTTTGCATAAGCACGCAGGAGTATATCGAAGCGCTTGGTACGGTCGGGGCGACCAGCAGACATAATGAAAGAGTCCGGCAGGCTATCCGGTGCGGGCTTGGCTATCTCGGCTTTCAATCGGTCAAAATCAAAACCGTTGTAAATGTTTTCTATACTTTCAGGTCGTGCGCCAATTTTCTGAGTCATGTCGTCTTGAACATCTTGGGAGACTGTTAGCAATTTTTTTCCACTATAAATTTTTTTATACAGCCACCTGAAGATGTGCCTTCGAACACCTGTGTAACGTTCTACGAAGTTCTCGTATTTACAGCTATGTACCACAACGTAGTGATCGTCTTTATCGGCATGGAGCGGGATGCAACTCATCCCGTGGTAAAATATGGCCTGATACTTCTCCGCCTGCAGTTTTGATTTTAACTGCCAGCAGAAAAGAGGGCTAAACAGAAAGTGGTAGAAGTGTTTTCCAAGTAGAGCTATTAGCGGTTTCGAGAAGACTTTACTTAGCTTGCTTTCTTTATTTAGCCCAAAAATTTTCAGATACTTGTCATTGCCTTCGATCGGTCCTGGGTTCTCCCAAAATACAAAGTCGACCTGATGGCCTTGTTTTCGAATTTCTTCAGCGACATCTGAAGTCACGCGATAAAGCGATTGCCAATATGTGCCTCCACCAAGAATAAAAGCTATTTTCATGTTACACCGATGGCCTTTGCTTGTTGTTTGATAGAAACTGTTGATACTCATCCGGCGCTCCGCAAAAAACGATTTCGTCCATGCTAATCAGCATGTAAAAAATGGCGCGTCCGTTTTCTATCAGATAGTTGTACAGAGGGGCAATGTACAACTCGCCTTTAGCCCACTCGCTAGGAGGCTGGGCTTCATAATGTTCGAAGCTTTCAATAAAATCACCCGCATCTGAAAAGTGATACAGGCCGTCACTGCACAGATTGGAGATCGGATTTTTTTCAGCGGTTTCTGCAACCCGCTGCGAATCGGCGCTCAATGGGCGGGCGAAAGACCAGTTGCTCCCTTCACCTTCAAATACTTCGAGAAAGCCGTCGCCGATCAGTGCTTGTTGTGGAAAACGGAAGTCTGGCCGAAAAGTGTCTATGTTGAATAGGGTGATCGGGCCTTTCTCAACGCTCAGGGCCTTAAGGGCGAGATAGACCGTTTCGGCCTGGCCGCGGGTTTCATCTTGCAGGGTGACTACGCGAAAATCTTTTATGCCCAGTGCTTGCGCTTTGGCTTCAACAAACTGTGGCGTTTCGAAAACATCCCGCACAATAAACACAAACGGGTGGGTTGCAAAGTAGTGCTCAAAGCTCTGCACCGAGTGTTCAAACAGGGTTTTTCCGTGGGCTTGCAGCATGTACTTTGGCAGTTTAAAACCTGCTTTGAAAAAGCGTGAACTCAGGCCGGCCATAGGAATAACGATCATCGAGCTGCCCCGTCCAGTAAGTTGTAAAGTCGAAATGCATTCGCCAAAAGTGCGTCTTGTCGGGCGGGGTCGTCTGCGTGCAGCGGCAACATCGAGAGAAACAAGTGAATTTGCATGGCGTAAAGTTCAGTGCCGCTTACCCCGAACTGTTCGCTCACCAACTTGAGAAACAACTGCTGAATCGCCTTATGTTTTTCAAGATGAGGAATGCTGAAATGCAAATTTTGGCCGTTGACTGTCAGCTCGTGGGTACCCGCAATGATCCAGTCATACATGCCCAACACAGAGTGGCTGAGCTTGGCGATGTCGTAGCGTAAGTCGCCGTAAATGCTGAATTGGTTGTCGGTGGTCATGCCACGGGGATCGATGACTTTGATCCTGTCGGTACGGAAATCGTAGAGAATATTGCTGAAGCAAAAATCGCCGTGCATTAACGTTGCGTTTGATGTTTTGGCGGGCAAAAAAGGCATGCTCCTTTCAATCAGGCCATCTATCGACAGCCGTAGCGGTTTGCCTGATCCGGGTTCCGAGTATTCAAAGCACGCCTGGGACGAAACGCCTCTTGCTGCGCAAAACTGTTCTATCCGCTGGCGGGTTTTGTTTTGCAGCAGGTCATCAAGGGATGAGTAAGGGCTGTCGCCTGTTGCAGTAAATCCCTGGCAATCCCTTATAAAGACCATGCACTGCCGAAGAATGTTTTTCCAAACCAGGGGGGGCAGTTCAGCAAACACAAACAGCTCGTTCAGCGCCGTGTGATGCAGGTATTCCAGCCGATAGGACAGATAACCATCTGCGTGCTGCACTCGCGCATCGGCGCCCAGAAACTGAGGTGTGTATTGACGCATCATGGGCGGAATATTTTCAAACCAGAGTGCTTCGGCGGTAATTTTGGTGCTCTGGGCTCCAGATTTTTCGATCCAGCGCGGCGTGATAGTCAGTTCATTGAACACACGCTGGGTTGTGAATGTGGATTTCGAGCGGTAATACGTATTCGCGTGTCCGAAATCCAACCAATTGCTGACATCCACGGTATCCAGCCCCTGAGCTTTGTTATAGCGAGACAGGCCGTTCAGAAAACTCCAGTTGGACTGGGTGATGCAGCGGATCAGTAACCGCGGGCTGCTGAAGTTAAAATAGCCGGTGACTACGCTGTACTGTTCCAGAGTAGGTGTCTCTTTGCTGCTGACCAGCCAGTTATCCATGTCCTCAGTGACTACGGCCCAATCGTAGTTGTCATCCACTTTGGCGGTCGCGATGATATCGCGCCCTGTGGGCAAAGGGTCAATTAGAGTGTCACCAAACAACACCTGAAGCTGCGTATCCAGAGGTTGCTCCGCCAGGTTCAGGGATGCCACCAGGGATGCGCCCAGGCTAAGACCATCTGGAACGAGCAGAATTGTCACGGCGTGCTGGGCCAGCCAATAACGGTCGTGCTCGTTCACGGTGTAAGATTCAGGCACAGAGATAAAAATGCGGCTGGCCGCCGGCGCGCATTTAAACTGGTGCTGGAACAGCCGGCGGTTGCCCAATGGTAGGAAGCTTGGGGGCAGGGCGCCAAACTCGGAGCGCAACTCAGGGCTGACATAATCTGCCGACATAATCAGGAACATGGGTGTTTCTCACGTTCGATCAACTGCTGGATTTCGTCGGGCGAAAGGTGAGTGAACTCCGACGGCCGTATGGCGCGGTCGTCAATATAAAACCCATCGAAACCGCACCAGGGCTTGCCTACGTGAATTTCATCGTAAGGCACCTGGTGCTTTTCAAGCCACTCAGTAATGATTGGCAGCGTATGAATGTTGATCTTGCCCACGTTGCCTTCGTAAGTGCGCATATTGCGGGCTGTCTGAATAATAATCTCGTAGCCCATGGCTTTGTAGCGACGCAGGGTCTCTATCACCTCGGTATTCGGCAGCACCTCGCGGTAATCTGAGGTGTTGGCAAGAGTGATGGTTCCATCCAGATCAACAACAAGTTTCTTCACGGCTTAACTACCCGGTTTGGAAGTGAAATCGGTTTAAACATCAGTCACAAATGGCCTGGTGTGCTTCTTTCAGAGATTGCCAGACACCGTCTGCTGTGTTTCTGTCTGCGGGTGAAAGTGACTGCCCGGAGGTAACCAGAAATTTTCTACCCAGGCCCGCAGCTGTTGCGGCTTCCATATCGCCGCGTTTGTCACCCACCATAGCGCACTGTTCCGGGTCGAGATCATAATCAGCGATAGCGGCCTGAATCATTCCTGGCATAGGTTTGCGGCACTGGCACCCGCGCTCGGCTTCGGTGCCAAACTTGGGGTGGTGCGGGCAGTGGTATACATGGGCGATAGGAGCGCCTTCTTCAGCAAACCTCTTCTGCATCCAGTGGCTCAGGGCCTGAAAGTCCTGTTCGGTGTACATGCCACGGGCGATACCGGATTGATTGGTGACCACAATCAGCAGGTAACCCAATTGGTGAAAGTGGCGGCAGGTGTCGAACACGCCATCAATAAACTCAAAATCTTCTGGCCGATAAACGTAGCCGTGGTCTACGTTGATAACGCCATCCCGGTCTAAAAACACGGCTTTACGCTTCATAAGTTGTTCTCTTCTTTTACTTGGTCGAACAGGCTACACACCTGTTCGGTAGAAATGTGGGTCATCAACTCATCGCCCTTCAAACGTAACCCCCATGGAGATTGCCCTGCTTTGTCGCCGAACTTTTTCAGCAGCAGCGGTGTATAGGCGTCTGCCACACGCTGCTGTTGGCCGTAAGGGCCGGTACGCGCCGGGTTGCTGTGGGCGTAAAGCCCAATAACCGGTGTGCCGGCGGCCACGGCCATGTGGAGGGGGCCGGTGTCGGGGGCGATGACCATATCAGCCTGTTTGATCAGTGCGAACAGCTGCTTCAGAGTAGACTGGCCAACCAGGTTGCGCACCGGTGTTTTGCAGTGGCTTGAAACGGCTTGGGCAAGTGCCACTTCTGTGGCGCCGGGGCCACCGCAGAGATAAACCGAAAATCCGTTGTTACAGGCGTAATCGGCGACGGCTGCGTATCGCTCCGGTAACCAGTTGCGTTCGGCGGCCGAAGCGGCGGGCACGATGACCAAGCCGCGTTGGCGGCTTTGGCCCAGCTGGTTGGTTGCCCAGTTTTCATCGTCACGGGCAACCGGGATATGCCAGCAAGGGGTCGCCAGGGGGACATCCAGTGCGGATGAAAACTGACGGAAGGTGTCCAGAACATGGGGCTTCCGGGCTGGCTGAATACGCTCGTTGATGAACAGGCTGTGCAGCTCTTTGCTGCGGGCCTTATCGTAACCAATCCGCCGCTTGGCAGAAATGCAAAGGCTGACGAGATTGGCGCGTAGAGCCAGTTGCATAACCAATAGCGCATCAAAGGTGCGGCCGGCCAGTTGCTTGCGCAGCTTGCGATAGGCCGAAAAACCGACGTTTTTATCGAACACCACCAGCTCTACGCCGGGCAGCCCTTGCAGTAACGTGGCTTCGGCTTTGCCAATAACCCAAGTGATGCGGGCCGCGGGGTGCCGGGCCTGGATGGCCTGCACCACGGATACGGCGTTACAGGTGTCGCCAATGGCCGATAGCCGCAATATGCAGATGGAACCCAGACTGACCAAATCAACCCCGTACTTTGGTGATTATTCCGCTGGTTGAGCGTCCCTGTAAAAGCGGAAGCACTGTTACTTCGCCACCATTTTGCTGAACAAACTCGGCGCCTACGATGGTCTCCACCGAGTAGTCGCCGCCTTTGACCAAAACCTGGGGCTGTATTTTGCGAATCAGCTGTTCGGGGGTGTCGTTTTCAGCGCTGTCATCACCAAACGGAACTACCCAGTCTACGCAGGCCAGGGCTTCCAGTACTTCAATGCGGTCTTCCAGCGGGTTCACCGGGCGGGCCTCGCCTTTAAGGCGCTTTACCGAGGCATCGCTGTTCAAACCCACTACCAGTCTGTCACCCAGCGCCCGGGCTTGGGCCAGATAGCGCACGTGACCGGCGTGAAGAATATCAAAACAGCCGTTGGTAAATACAATGCGCTCGCCCTGGGCGCGCACGTATTCAATATGCTGCAGGCTTTGAGCTGTGGTGGGGTAGTAACCGCTGGTTTTTGATGACAGCTGCTGGCTGGCGCGGGCGGCGAGTTCTTCGGGAGACACGGTCGCAGCGCCCAGTTTTGCCACCACAATACCGGCGGCCAGGTTGGCCAGCCAAGCAGCCTTGGGCAGCTCGAAGCCGGCGCTTAACAAGGTTCCTAGCGTGGCGATCACCGTGTCGCCGGCGCCGGTTACATCAGCCACTTCCAGCACTTCTGCCGGGTAGTGATGGTGCTCCAGGAGCGTTATCAGGCTCATGCCCTGTTCGCTGCGGGTCAGCAACATGGCGGCAATGCCGGCCTTGTGCAGCAACGAGCGGGCGGATTCCAGCATCTGTTCTTCGCTGTCATCCACACCACCCGCGGCGCGGAATTCGGTCAGGTTGGGCGTAATAACGGAAGCACCCTGGTAGCGGGTGAAATCGCTGCTTTTGGGATCAACCAGAACAGTTTTGCCCGCGCTGCGAGCGCTTTGGATGATTTCTTGAACGTAGGCCAGCGAGCCTTTGGCGTAGTCGCTGATAATGACCGTATCAAAAGCGGACACCAGAGCCTTGAATCGGTCAGTCAGAACGCGAGCCTGAGCCGGGGCAAACACATCTTCCATATCCAGCCGGATCATCTGCTGCTGGCGCGAGATAATGCGGGTTTTGGAAATGGTGCGGGCGCTATCCAAAGCAATCAGTTCGGAGGTTACCCGCTCGGTCACCAACAGTTTCTGCAGCAGGTCACCGTCAATATCTTTGCCAGTCAGGCCCAGCAGTGTGGTGCGGCCGTCCAGGTGGGCAATGTTGCGCGCTACGTTGGCCGCGCCGCCGGCACGGTCTTCAGTGTTGGATACGCGCACAACCGGAACCGGGGCTTCCGGTGAGATGCGCAGGGTGTCGCCGGTAAAATAGCGGTCCAGCATCACATCACCCACCACCAATACCGAGGCCTGGTGCAGTTTGCCCAGCTGAGACGGGTCGATCATTGCGCCAGGTCTCCGTTGGTGATGGCCTCGTCCAGAGCTTCGCATAGCCAGTGGCCGATAAACATGTGGGCCTCTTGAATGCGGGCGGTTTCGTCACAGCGGATAATAATGGGCAAGTCTGCGATGTCTTTTACCTTACCGCCGTCACGGCCTGTGAGGGCGACAGTCGCGGCGCCTATGTGTTTTGCGGCCGCCAGTGCGCGGTTGATATTGTCGCTTTGGCCAGAGGTGGTCAGGCCAATCACCAGGTCCTGTGGCCTGGCCAAGCCTTGTACCTGGCGCTCGAACACGCTGGCAAACTCATAGTCGTTGGGGTGAGCGGTGAGTATGGATGTGTCTGTGGTCAGCGCGATAGACGCCAGTGGCGCCCGTTCTTTTTTGTATCGTACCATCAGCTCGGCAGCAAGATGCTGGGAATCTGCGGCGCTGCCGCCGTTGCCCATAAACATCACTTTTCCGCCCTGGCTAAGGCAGTCGACGGTCATTTTTAGCAACCTGAGCGCGTCTTCCTGATGGTCTTCCATAATGGAAAAAGCTGCACGGTGCCGCTCCAGTGCTGCGAGAAAACTGCTTTCCTGGGACATTAGCGCCTCCGGTGTCAGAACGTGTCTTGAGTCGCCCGAAGCGGGCGCAAACCTAAAGCGCGAAGTGTAACACGCGCCTGCTGGCCAGCTGTATAGGGTTTTGCCGGCAATTCAAACCCTTGTTGATTAGGTGCGACATGGGGTTTGGCCGTTACTTGAATGCGATTCGCCCGGTTTTAGGCAAAGCGGAAAGAGAGTAATATTATGTTTATAAATCTGTAATTACGGAACCCGCCTGTTGTCCCCTCAGGAGAGAATGCATGATTGTTGTTACTGGCGCAGCCGGCTTTATTGGAGCCAACATTGTTCACGCCCTGAACCAGCGGGGTGAAACCGATATTCTGGTGGTGGACGACCTGACGGACGGCACCCTGTTTCGCAATCTGGCCGAGTTGAATATCACCGACTACATGGACAAGGCCGGGTTTCTGCAAAAGGTGAAAGACAACGCCTTGCCCATGGGTATTCGAGCCATATTCCACGAGGGCGCCTGCTCGGACACCACCGAGTGGAACGGTCGTTTCATGATGGAAAACAATTACGCCTATTCCAAAGTCTTGTTGCACTGGTGTCTGGATCACCAAGTGCCGTTTTTGTATGCCTCTAGTGCTGCTGTTTATGGCGCCAGTGACGAATTCCGCGAAGACCTTAGCTGCGAGAAACCGCTGAACGTTTACGGCTACTCCAAATGGCAATTCGACCAGTACGTGCGCCGCTTGATGCCCACCGTAAAAAGCCAGGTGGTGGGTTTTCGTTATTTCAACGTGTACGGCCCGCGCGAACAGCATAAAGGCAAAATGGCATCTGTGGCTTACCACCTGCACCAGCAAATCAAAGCTGGCGAGAGCCCGAAACTGTTTGAAGGCTGGGACGGTTACAGCGATGGCGGCCAGCAACGTGACTTCGTGTACGTTGGCGATGTGTGTAAGGTCAACTTGTGGTTTTTTGACAACCCTGATCAGTCCGGCATTTTTAATCTGGGCACCGGGCGAGCGCAGTCTTTCCTGGATGTCGCCAGCGCTGTGATTGATTATCACGGTAAAGGCCAGGTTCAATTCATACAGTTCCCCGATGAGCTGAAAGGTCGCTATCAAAGCTTCACCCAAGCCGATATCAGCCAGTTGCGGGGCGCCGGCTACAGCGAGCCGTTTGCCAATGTCGCCAGTGGCGTCACCCAGTATCTGCAATGGCTTGACCGATGAAATATCTGGTGGTGGGGCCGTCGTGGGTAGGCGATATGGTGATGGCCCAGGCATTGTTCATTGAGCTTAAAAAGCGTGATCCGGAGGCCGTGATTGATGTGCTGGCCCCGGGTTGGTCGCTATCCATCATTGCCCGTATGCCGGAAGTAGACCGTGGCATTGCCGCGCCTTGGCGCAGCGGGAAATTAGCCATAAAAGCACAGTGGCAGCTGGCCCGCAGCCTGAAAGGCTACGATAAAGCTATTATCCTGCCGCGGTCGTTCAAATCGGCGCTGGTGCCGTTTATGGCCGGAATTCCCGAGCGCGTCGGGTTTCGTGGTGAGGGCCGTTCGCTGTTGCTGACCGATGGCCGTAAGCGTCGTCCTACACGCAGCGGCCAAACCATTACCGATCGCACCGTGTGGCGTTACATGGGGCTGGGTCTAACCCCAGAAGAATACCAGCACTATCAGTTCACCGTGCCATTGCCGGCTTTGAGGGTAGATAACGATAATGCGGCCGCGGTGATGGCCAGTCTCGGTTTGGATTCTGGCCTGCCGGCCATTGCGATCTGCCCCGGTGCTGAATACGGCCCCTCTAAACAGTGGCCACTGCAGAATCACCGGGCTTTGGCCGGGGAACTGGTGCAGCAGGGTTACCAGGTGTGGGTAATGGGTGGCCCGAAAGACGTGCCTGCGGGTGATGAAATTGCTGGCGGCCAAGCCGGGGTGTTTAATCTGTGTGGAAAAACACGCCTTGAGGACACCGTCGACCTGTTCCATCACTGCCAACGGGTGGTGAGCCACGATTCTGGCTTGATGCACGTAGCCGCCGCTTCGGGCGCTTCGGTTGTGGCCATTTACGGCTCCACCAGCCCGGAATTCACGCCCCCGCTCACAGAGCGCGCTACTATTATTCAGTACCCTATCGAATGCAGCCCCTGTTTTGAGCGAACCTGCCGCTTTGGTCATTACAAATGCCTGACCAACATTCCTGTGCAACGGGTGATGGAGGCGTGCCTTTGAAACTGAGCGCGGTACTGATCACAAAAAACGCCGGTGAAGACTTCGAACGCTGCCTGCAAAGCCTGACGTTTGCCGATGAAATTGTGGTGCTCGATTCGGGTTCTACCGACAACACCCTGGCCATTGCCAAGCGTGCCGGTGCGCGCATATTCACCTCGCAGACCTGGCCCGGATTCGGAACCCAGCGCCAGCACGCCCAACAGTACGCCCAGGGTGAGTGGGTTTTTTGGGTGGACGTAGATGAAGTGGTTAGTGACGAGCTGGCGTTGGCGGTGCAGGCAGCGATTGATGACACGCCGGTGAATACTGTGTTTGAGGTGAGCCGCCTGTCGTGGTTTTTTGGGCGATTTATTCGCCACTCTGGCTGGTATCCGGACCACATTGTCAGGTTGTACCGGCGTACCGAGTTTGCTTATAACGATGCCCTGGTGCATGAAAAAGTACACTGCGACGGCGCGCAGGTGAAAAAGCTG
Source organism: Marinobacter sp. ELB17 (assembly GCF_000169375.1). Classification (GTDB taxonomy): domain Bacteria; phylum Pseudomonadota; class Gammaproteobacteria; order Pseudomonadales; family Oleiphilaceae; genus Marinobacter. The sequence continues at coordinate 106,089 of NZ_AAXY01000008.1, read as the reverse complement.
AGCGGTGAGTTATTACACTACACCGCCACGGATTTTCAGGATTACCTGAGCAAGTCGGTGCGTTACGCGGCCGACTGGGCGGAAGGGCGACACCGACGCGGTAAGAAAGCCAACCTGTTTGACGCCTGCAGCCACAGCACGGCGGCGTTCCTGCGCAAGTACATTTTCCAACGCGGTTTTCTGGACGGTCGCCACGGGTTTTTGCTGGCGGTGTTTACGGCGCACTATGTGTTCAACAAATACGCCGCCTTGTGGATTAAAACTCGCCGTTGACGGTTTCCGTGAGCACCTGCAGTAACGCCTGGGCGGACTGTTTTACGTGAAAGTGGCTGGCAATGCGCAGCCTGGCCTTTTCGCCCATGGCTTTGCAGGCAACTGGGTCCGCGTACAGGCGTTTGATGGCGGCGGATATTTCCTGCACGCTGCCGGGTGTGACCCGAACGCCGGAAATGCCATCTTCAATCAGCTCGACGCTGCCGCCGGTGTCACTGACAATGGGTGCCACGCCGTAAGCCATGGCTTCGATAACGGTTTTTGGCAGGCCTTCGCGTGTGGTGGAAGCCAGCACCGACACATCGCAAGCGGCAATCAAGGCTGGCGCATCACGGCGAAACCCAACCCGGTGAATGCGCTCGGCTATCGGGCACGCCGCAATTAATGTGTCCACTTCCGGTGTGTCCAGGCCGCCACCCACCAATAACACGTGTATGTTGCTGTCGGCCGGGAGGTCCCGCGCCGCTTCCAGTAACACCGGCAGGCCTTTGCGCGGGCGAAGATTGGCTACCGACCCCACTACAAACGCACCGGCAGGAATGCCAAGGCTGGTGAGGTCTACAGGCGTGTCCTGGTACCACTGTAGGTCATGGCCTTTGTACACGGCGCAAACCTTGTTGCGGTTGCCCCATACATGCTGCTGCAAATCGTCGCGGGTGGCTTTGGACACGCACAGAATGCGGTCTACCCGCGGGCTCAGGTGGGTGAGGTAACAGCTGGGGTCCCAGCGCGAGATGTTGCCGGTTTGGCCGCGGTAGGTCAGCACTTTTACCGGTAGGCCCAGGGCCGCCAGATTCACATTGGCAATAGCTTTGTTGTTGAAGCTGTAAACTGCGTCAAAGTGGTCGTCTTTGAGTATGTTGCGAATGCGGGCGATGGCCTCCCGTTCAAATTTCTTGCGCGGGTGATAGCCGTGAACCTTGATGCCTTCGCTTTCAAAGCGGGAACGGTATTCGGCGTCGGGCTGAGTCATCAATTCTACGGTCACCCCCAACTTTGACAGCTCGATGAGCATCTCGGCTTCTGGGCGAACGGCGTTCAAGGTGTCAACGTAGGAGCTGATGACAAGTAGCTTCACGGGCAGGTGTCCTTTTATCGGGGCGTCACTTAAACTGCGGCTATTTAAACATTAAAAGGCCGATGTTGGTATGCGTATCTGCCATGTAAATCTTGCCGGAGGTTTCTCCGGCGGCGAGCGACAAACGGTGAATCTAATCCGCGAACTTGCCGGCCGGCAACATCAGCAAACGTTGGTTGCCCGCCCCGGCAGCCGTTTGTTTGATGAGCTGGCGGGCCTGCCTGGCCTGGAGTTTCGCAGCTGCAAACACTTTTTGCTAGGGCACACCGCTGGCGCTTGGGATCTGATTCATTGCCACGACGGCAAAGCGGCGTATTGGGCCTATCTGGAAAGGCGGCTGCGAAAAACGCCCTATCTGATCACCCGGCGGGTGGATAACCCACTGGGTAAGGGCCGGTTCACGCGCGCGGCCTACACGGCGGCCAGCCGCGTCGTGTGCCTGAGTAACGCGATTGCACAAAGCGTGCTGGCACGGGTGGCCAGCGCTACAATCGCCGTTATTCCTTCCAGTTTTTCCGGTTTCGAAGCCGTACCGGCAGACGTTTCGGCCATTCGCCAGCGCTTTGCCGGAAAGCGTCTGGTAGGGCAGGTGGGGCGCTTACTGGAACACAAAGGTTATCAGGTGACCATCGCAGCGGCGCAACAGCTGGCTGCGAACTACCCGGATGTTATGTTTGTGTTTTTGGGTGAAGGGCCAGATGAAGACTGGCTAAAGCAGCAAGCTGGCAACGCTTGCAATGTCTGTTTTGTGGGCCACCAGAATAACGTGGGCAGTTGGCTGGCGGCGCTGGAGGTGTTTGTATTTCCATCGCTGCACGAGGGTTTGGGTTCAACGGTGCTGGATGCCATGCAGCACGGCGTACCGGTGATTGGCGCCCGGGCCGGCGGCATTCCGGATATGATTGAACAGGAAAAAACCGGGCTGCTGGTTGCGCCCGGCGATGCGCCAGATCTGGCCCGAGCTATTGCCGGGCTGCTTGACTCTCAACCGCGCCGAGAGGCACTGAGCGATAACGCCACCGCGCAGTTAGAGGCGTTCAGCCCATCAACAATTGCGGGTCGTTATCAGGATTTATATACCGCAGTTTGCACAGCCTAATCGCCATTTTGGGCTGTGCGGGAACCGTTTTGGTTAGGTCAACACGCCGGGCTTATAGGGGTCAGGCAGTCCCGGCGGCCGGTGCCGCATGCGCTTGTATTCCCATTGGTATTGGCAGGGAACCTGGCGCACCAAATTTTCCACGGATTGGTTAAGCGCGGTGGCGGCGACGATCGGGTCTTCATCGGCCAATCCTGGTACCGGTTTTTCGATCACAATACGAAATCCCTGGCCTCCCGCTAGCCGCTCTGCGTAGGTTACCAAAGCATTGGCCCCGGTTTTCTGCATCAGCTTGGCCACCAGCGTCATGGTTTTCACGTCCGTACCAAAAAACGGTGCGTAGGCGTTGGTTTTTCCTCGCGGAGACTGGTCTGGAAGTACGCCCGCAACGCCGCCTTCTTTCAAAATTGTCATCATGCGCAGCAAACCACGCCGGTCGCCCCGCACCAGTTCGGAGCCCAAACGGCTGCGCACCTTGATCATGTATTCCTCAAACTCGGCCATGTTGGGCGGGCTGTATAAGGCTGCCATTTTGTAACGGGACGAAAAAAACAGCCCCGCCAGTTCCCAGTTGCCCAAATGCGGAGCCAGCAAAACCAGCCCTTTGCCGCTAGCCAGTGCTTCGCCCACTAATTCAAGGCCGACGGTTTCGCGAACCAGGCCCAGGCACTTGTCCACAGGCCACTCCCATATCAGCGGAATTTCCAGCGCTGTCATGGTGGTGTGTCTTACCGAGTCTTTCGACAATTGCTCGCGTTCGCCGGCCGTCAGCTCTGGCAAGCAGATGGAGAGATTGATGTCGGTCACCTGGCGGGTTTTTGTGGACAGCCGCCAGAGAATACTCCCAACAAACCCCCCGAGCCGTTGCGCAGCACTCAGGCTTAACCAGCTAACCACGCGCAATAAAGAGGCAATCGTGTAATATTTTAGCTTTTTCATGTGCGACCGTAGGTATCTTCGTAACGAACGATGTCGTCTTCCCCAAGATAGGAACCAGATTGCACTTCAATCAGTTCCAGATTGATTACGCCCGGATTTTCCAGCGAATGAACCTGGCCCAAAGGAATGTAGGTAGACTGGTTTTCTGTGACCAGATAGGTCTTTTCGCCGTTGGTCACTTTCGCGGTGCCGCTGACCACAACCCAGTGTTCGGCGCGGTGATGATGCATTTGCACGGACAGCTTGGCGCCTGGTTTTACGGTAATGCGTTTAACCTGATAGCGCTCGCCGTTGTCGATGGAGTCGTACAGGCCCCAGGGGCGGTAGACTTCTCGATGGTTCAGGTGCTCGTGGCGCCCGTCTGCTTGCAGCTGCGCCACCAGTTTTTTTACGTCCTGCACTTTGTCCTTGTGCGCCACCAACACGGCGTCTTTGGTTTCAATGATCACCAGATCGTCAACGCCAAGTGTTGCCAGCAAGCGGCTGTCGGCGCGCACCAGGGTGTTATTGGTGTCCAGAGTCATCACGTCGCCACTGCTACTGTTACCGTGGGAATCTTTCGGGCTGACTTCCCACAGCGCAGACCAGGAACCGATATCACTCCAGCCGGCGTCTAGCGCCACAACCGCAGCAGCGTCGGTTTTTTCCATGACCGCGTAGTCTACCGATTCATTCGCGCACTCTGCGAAATGGGCCTCGTCGATACGGGTAAAATCAAAATCCTGGCTTACGTTTTCCATGGCTGCCTCGCAGGCGGCCAGAATATCCGGGCGGTGCTTCCCCAGCTCTTCCAGGTAGCGGCCGGCGCGGAACATGAACATGCCGCTGTTCCAAAGGTAGTTGCCAGATTCCAGGTAGGATTTTGCGGTTTCTACATCGGGCTTTTCAACAAAGGCTTTAACTGTATGGCCGTGCTCGTTAATGGGGTCACCGTGGCAAATATAACCGTAGCCGGTTTCCGGGCGCGTTGGCGTAATACCAAACGTAACCAGTTTGTCAGCTTGTGCCAGGGTGCTGGCCTGTTGAACACACTTTTGAAAGGCCGGCACATTCTGAATAAGATGGTCTGCTGCAAGAACCAGCATTACCGGGTCTTCTTGGCCTTTCTGGCGGGCCTTTTGCAATTGCAGTGCGGCGAGCGCGATGGCCGGCGCTGTGTTACGGCCGCAGGGCTCGAGTATAATATGAGCACCCTGAAAGCCCGCCTGGCGCATTTGCTCAGCGGCAATGAAACGGTGCTCTTCGTTACAGATGATCAGCGGCGGCTGCACCGGCAGGCCATTGAGCCTGGCGACGGTGGATTGCAGCATCGACCACTTCGGGTCTGTCAGTTTCAGAAACTGTTTGGGATTTAGCTGGCGAGAGAGTGGCCAAAGTCGTGAGCCAGTGCCACCGGCCAAGATTACCGGATAAATCATGAGGCTACTCCGGGTTTGATTGAGCGCAAAAGCGCCATGATGAACAAAGGACCGATCGGCCCAATGTTACCACAGAGAGGTGATTATATTGCTTTTGCCCAAGTCACAATTAAAACCTCAGCATAACTCCGCTGGCAAGCTTCCGGTTTCTGTTTATTACATCACTCAAAATGAAGAAGCGCGCCTGCCCGAATCGCTCGCAAAGGTGGCAGGCTGGGCGGATGAAGTTATTGTTGTCGATTCCGGCAGTACCGATAAAACACAAACCATAGCGGAAAGCGCGGGTGCGCGTTTTGTGCACAACCACTGGCAGGGCTTTGCCTCACAAAAAGCGTTTGCGGCCAGCCTGTGTCGCAATGACTGGGTGTTGGACCTAGACGCAGACGAAGTGCTGTCTGATGCCTTGGTCGACAATATCAAAGAGCGTTTTTCCGCGCCGATTGAGGATGATATAGCGGGCTTTCAGATGCGCTGGGTGCTGTCTCAGCCGTATCCGGAACATCCTTTTCGTTATGATCGTCCCAAGAAGATTCTGCGCCTTTACCGCCGTTCAAAAGCCGCGATCAAGCCGGAAAAAGACAGCAACAACGATCGCCCAGAAGTTCGCGAAGGGCGCATCGCGTTTCTTAAGGGGGATGTATTACACCGAACGCTTATCACGCTCGGGCAGATGGAAGAAAAGTATCTTCAGTTATCGTCAGAGCAGGCGAGGTTTCTGGCAGCGAAAGGTCGCCGTATTTCTTCGTTGAGATTGTTTGGAGAATTTCCGCTGAAATTTCTGAAGTACTATCTGCTACGCCGTCAGTTCATGAACGGCTGGTTTGGCCTCAGTTTGTCTATCATCGCGGCAAATCGAAATTTCATGCGATTGGCAAAAGCGAAAGAACTCCAGGTATTGGCGCAGATTAAGCGCAGAAAAAGCGCCGAAGCCGGTGCCAACAAAGAATAAAGGCAGGGCCACTTTAAGATCGCACGAATGCCTTATGATAAACGGCCACTGTGCTGTTGATCATGGCCTCTATAGTTAACTCTTTGTGAGCGCGTTCCCGAGCACAGGCCTGATCGTGGTAAACGGTGTGTAGGTCACTATTCACCAGGCTGGCGAAGCCGTTGGGTGTGTTGCCGCGGTAAATATGGTGTTCCGGCAGAAACTCATTGGCAATAGGCACGTCGGTCGAAATGACCGGTTTTGATGCCAGCATGGCCTCGGCGAACACATAGGAAAACCCCTCCCGCTGTGACGAGATGACCACGCCATCGGAGGCGGCCATTAACGCTGGAACATCGTCGCGATGGCCAAGCAGGGTAACCCTGTGTTGCAGTTCGTTATCGAGAATTTTCTGTTGTAACAGCGCTTTGTCAGGGCCCTCGCCGGCAATATACAGGCAACCTTTCACGCCTTTGAAGCTGTCGATCAGGAAGTCGAAACCTTTCACGCTGACCAGGCGCCCAACGGCAAGCCATACCGGTTTTGGCGAGGCTGTTATCAGCGCTTTTGCTGCCTTTGTCAGAGCTGTCTCCAAGTGCTCGGCTGGCAGACCGTTGTACACAACCTGAACCTTGGCACACGGTAAGTGCTCAGCAAGTGCGTTGCTGACGGTAATCACCGCGGTGAAGCGGTGCAAGGCAGGGTAGCGGGTTTTGAAACCGTGAAAGCTGGCCACCAGGGCGGGTGCAAGTGCGTGCGAAAAACGCGCCAGTGTTGCCATTAGCGCAGCGGCTTTGGTGCCCTGGGCATGCACCACGTCGTACTTCCCGTCGCGAATTTGTTTATAAAGCATCGCTAATAACAGAGGGTTGTAGCGTGACTGTTTTGGGTTCAGCGCAACGCGCCCAATTTCTTGGGCTAGTCCATCCTGGTGCGCAGTGGCGCAGATGACGGTCACGCGGTGGCCGGCTTTTGCCAGGCCGTTCGCCAAGTCACGGGTGTGTTTCTCCAATCCGCCAACACCGGGGTTTGCCGATACCATTACCAACAGAATTTCCAAAGTGTTCGAATCGGCCACCGCTATCGCCCTCGTGTCGTCAGAACGCGTTCATACACGCCCAGGGTTGTGTCTGTTTGCGCCTGCAGTTTGAAGCGGTAGGGGATTTCGATAGTATGTTGGTTGTGGCTGAGCAAGTGTTGAGCTGTGTGTGCAAAGCCGGAAACATCGTCTGGTGTGACCAGTCCTTCGCGAAAGCAGGCTTGCAGGGTTTCGGCGGCGCCGCCGCGGTTGAACGCGGCAACCGGCGTGCCGGAAGCCAAGGCCTCAGTGACCGTGCGGCCAAAGGGTTCGGGTTTGGTTGACAAATGACACACCAGGTCGGCTAGCTGGTACAACTCAGCCATATCGCTGCGCTGGCCCAGAAAACTGACGTGCTGTTGCAGGCCTAGCTGGGTACGACGCTGGGTCAGCTCCTCCATAAAGTGTTTTTTACCGGGTTCGGCTCCGCCCACCACAATGCCGTGGTAGGGCCGCTCGTTTCCTCCAACATGGGTGTTATGGATCAGTTCAGCCATCACTTCCAAAAATTGTAACTGCCCTTTCCAGCGGGTAATTCGCCCGGGCATCATCAGGATGCGCTTATCACTTAGTTGGGGATAGCTTAGCAGCAAATCCTGGCGCCACTGCTCGGAAGGCGGGCGCTTGCGGAAGTAGTTCACATCGACACCGCGCTGAATCACGGTAATCTTTTGCTCGGGCACAGAAAAATTGTCAATTACGTAGTCTTTTACGCAGTTCGACACCGCAATAATATGGTCCGCTTTGGTCATCACCGCGCTGTAGGGGCTTACCGAATACATTCCATGGAAGCTGGTAACAATGGCCGGGCGCAGTTGTTTGTCCAGGGTTTTCAACGCCAGTTGAATAATCCAGGCGGGCATGCGCGAGCGCACGTGCACAATATCGGGTTGCACCTCTTTCAGTAGCCGCGCCATTGGCCAGATCTGGCCAAATGAGGCCAATGATTTGCGGTGTATGGGCATGGTGATGTGGGTGCTGCCCTCTTGCTCCAGCATATCCGCCAGGGGTCCGCCGCTAGACACAACATAGGAGCTATGGCCCAGGTGCGCTAGCTGTCTGGCGAATTCGACGGTACCCCGCTCTACACCACCACTGTGCAGCGCTGGCAGCGCCTGAAGAATTTTCATCGATTTTGCGCGGGAAACCCCGTCCTTTTAGGTCGGGGAGGGATAGCGCGTCGTGCGTTAGCACGACAGACTTTCCTGTTTCCCTCCTCCTTTTTGTGGTGTGGGTTGTAAGTGGTAACCATAGCCATCCGCTCTTTGCATGAGCTGGCAGTGCCGGTGGGAGATCCCTTGAACGGCACCGCTGGAAGTTTGAATGTTGAAGCTGCCGGTTTTTCGGATGGCCACCCGGCCTAGCCAGATGCCTTCCTTTTTGCCGGTTGGGACAATCGCTCGAATCATATCGCCGGTCTGAAAGCCGTAAACCGACTTTTCTCGCATCAGATAACCGCGAGGGAAGCCGTGTTTTGTTAAGCGTGTGCGCTTGTAACTGCCGCGACCGGTGGCTTTTATCCGCAACGTGGGCTTTTCCCAGTCAAACACGTGTTCGACAACGCCGACACAAGCCGCGTCAAGGGCGTGGGTTTTGGGGATGCCGAGTCTTTGACGGTTAAATTTGGTTTGTCCTCCGGTGCCGACGTCCACGGGAAGCTCTGTGTTTTTCAGCGACTGGAACAGCGCCCAGCGGGTTGAGTTCACCGCTGCAGCGTCCCGTAAGGGACGTTTGCACTGGATTAAAACTTGGCTTAGCCGAGGTTGTTTGTCTTTCAGGCGTTTGGACGTTTGGAAAAAAACGGCAAGAGTTTGAGTATCTTTTTCTTTGTTGCAGTCGTGACAGGCGATGGCCAGGTTACTGATTCGGTTGGAGCCGCCGTTCGATTTCGGAACAATGTGTTCGATTTCCAGTGGCGTGTCGGTCTCGCCACAATAGGCGCATTCTCGGCCCCATTTTTCCAATAAATACTCCCGAACTTCGTAGCCCAACAAAGTGCCTTGCTGATACTCAACGCCGCTGATTTCGGGGTTCTCCATCTGTTGCAGGTCAAACCGCACCAGCTCTTGGCTGACCGACGTGACCGGCACCAAGGCACGAAGACGTTTGATGACACTGGTGGTGGTATCCACTCGATGCTGCAGGCTTGGCGCCAGCCAGCCTTTTGGCTTTGTCCGGTTGTTGAATCTTGGTGCACGGTAGCGCAGTTGACCACGGCGCCGACTCCGAAATCCCCGGCGCTGGTCCAGCGCTTTGCGGATCTGGCGGCCACGGTGAATCAGCTCGATCAAGCACAAGACATACTCCCCTTGGGCGCTGACTCTGGACACCGCTAAGCCGGTTTCTTTGCTGCCAGGGTCGATCTTGAGTATGACTTTCTGAACGACACCGCCAGCGCGGTCTTTTAGGCGAATAGTGAACGGATACGCTCGCACCACGACCGCTCGTTTGCGGGTCAGCAGGAGCCGGGCTCGTTTTTCCGAGCATGGCATCAGTGGGTTCTTCTGTCTGTCGAGTACAAAAACAGCCATGTCGTTTTCCAATAATAACCCTTACGGGTCTGGTGTCGGAGGCCGAAACCTCTCTCCCCTCGGGAATGTCTACCACCGGCTCCCGCTTGCGCGGCAACTGAAACCTTCGGCGCTTTACCTTTCGCCAGCGTGATTCCAGTTTTCCAGTGTCCGGTGCTGAGGAAGCACACCGAAGTGGGTCTTAACGACCTGTGGTAAACGTAGCGGGTTGGTTACCGCTTTCCCTGGTCAACCTGGCGTGTAGGGTGCTCTCTACAAGCCCCGTCGTTCACGGCGGGGTAGTTGACCGTTAAAGCCCAGTTGATAAGAAGTGTTTCATAACCCAGCGTGCCGCAGCGTCTGCCTGCCAGAATAGAATACGTGATCCGGGGTTAGCGGTCATAACCTTGTAGTGGTCATCCCAGGTGCCCACCAGATGCTGCTCCTGCATGGCGACCAGGCCCAGGGCAACGCGGCTGCGGCGCTTGGCTGGCAGCTGGAACACCCCGGTGGGTACGCCAGAGGTTGCCGCTTCGCACACCATCGACATGCTGTCGGGGGTTATCCAGGCGCAACGGCTTTGCGCCAAGGTGTTGCTGAGCCAGTGTTCACCGGTATCCTGCGGTGTTAACACTTGAATCCGGTTGGTTTCCAGCGCAGTCAGCGCCTGCAGGCAGCTAGCCGGAGTTCGCCGGGAACTGCTGATAACCCAGCTCCATTGCCGGTAGCTGTGCAGCAATTCCTGGATCTGTGCCAGAACAGCATGGTCGCTCCACTGAAAATGTGCTGACGGACCACCCACCAGAATTAATCCGCGGGGCTGCGTACCCAGTTCTTTAACGGGGGTTACGGCGTTGATTGCGCCCTGGGTCAGAAACAGGTTCGGGTCCGGTTTCACTCCGTCGTGTTGGGGAATAATGGCGCCATCCACCCAGCGCAGTGGGAAGCCCGGTTTCATCAGCACCAGTGTGCGCGCGCCTTTAAGCTTGCGCAGGGCCAACAGTAAACGGTGGGTTTTGGAGCCGGCAGCAATGATCAGGTCTGGCTTTGGCAGAGCAGGATCGAGCGCGGGCGGCCGTCCCAGGAGTACTCGCCATAGGGGCGTTTTGACGGTGCTCACGTCTATCCAGTGCAGCGAGGCACCGGCCAATACCCGCAGGCGGTTGCCCAGGCCTTTGAGTTGGTTGCGGTGGCCTGGTTTGTTGTCGGTGAGCAGCCAGATAACCGGGCAGGATGAGTTAGCGTTTGCGGCCATAGAAGCCTGGGTCATCTGGATCGGGTCGGGTTTTGAAACGACGGTGCATCCATAGGTACTGGTCCGGTGCGCGTTTTATTTCCTGCTCTATGGTCTGGTTAATCGCGGTTGCGTCAACAAGGTCGTCGCCACTTGGGAAGCTTTCCAGAGCCGGATGAAAGTAAATGTCGTAGCCCGGTTTGCCGGTGCGGCGAAAGTGGCTGAAGGGCACCACCTTGCAGCCACTGCGTTCGGCAATGCGAGAAGTGGCGGTAATGGTGCCGGTTGGTATCCCGAAAAAAGGCGCAAACACGATGTCTTTTCGGCCGTAATCCTGGTCGGTCGCGTACCAGACCGCGTGGTTCTGTTTCAGGCTGCGAAACAGTCCGCGCAAGTCGCGGGCGCCATGCACCATGCCGTAGCGGCGCTCGCGAGCGCGGGTCATTATTGCATTCACCAGCGGGTTGTTGTGGTCCCGCTGCATGACGCTTGATTCTATGAAATGGGTGGCAAGGCTGCCCCCCATTTCCAGTGTGCTGTAGTGTCCGCCGACCAACAGCACGCCTTTGCCACCTTCCAGCGCGCGCTCGAAGTGCTCCAACCCATGTAAGGTGGTAATGGCTTTGAGTTTGGCGGTATCGCAAAACCAACACACACCAATTTCCAGCAAGCCAATACCATTGGCGATAAAAGATTTTTTGACCAATTCGCGTTGCTGCTGCTCAGTGAGTTGCGGAAAACACAGGCGGATGTTGGTCTCGGTAATGCGCCGCCGGCTGCTACCCAGGCGCCAAACGAGGCGGCCCAGGCCGGAGCCGAGCCACCACTGCACGCGTAAGGGCAGCTGCGCTACCAGCCACATAAAAAACATGGCAGCCCAGGTAGGCCACCAGCGTGGGTGACGGTACGCACTTAAGTCGGTATTTCGCGGTTGTTTACGGTATTTATTCTTCACTAAGGTCAAACTCGCACGTCTTTGAAATTTTGAGTAAGCCAGAGCACCGGCAAGCCCAGGCGCTAGCAATAGCGGGTGCCGCTGTTAAAGGCAAATCGCTGGTGTTTGGTCTATGATAGCGCACTGCCTTATTCGGAGCCCGCTGTGCTGCAATTTATCTATTCCCAACTGATCCGCCTGCTGCTGCCCTATATTTTGCTGCGCCTTTGGTGGGGCGGTCGCCATTCTCCAGACTTGCGCCGTAACTGGGCCCAGCGTCTTGGCTTTGCACCGGCGGTAAGTGCCCCTGTTATCTGGGTACACGCGGTGTCGGTAGGGGAGACGATTGCCGCGGCACCCATGGTGCGGCGACTTTTGGTGCGTAATCCGAATGTTACCATTTTGATGACGGCGATGACCGACACCGGGCTAGCCCAGGCTCAGACAATGTTTGGTAAAAAGGTGCAATACGCTTACGTGCCTTACGATACACCAGGCGCGGTAAATCGTTTTCTGGCGCGGGTTCAGCCGAGTATTCTGGTTATCATGGAAACGGAGATCTGGCCGAATCTAATCAGCCAGAGCCGTAAAGCGCGCGTACCTGTGTTTTTGATCAACGCGCGTCTATCGGAGCGTTCGGCGCGGGGTTATGAGCGCGTTCGAAGTTTGGCGAGACCCGTCATGCAGAGTATTAGCTGGGTGGCGGCGCAAGCTGAACAAGATGCAGCGCGGTTTCGTCGAATTGGCGTGGCTGCTGACAAGGTTGCCGTTACTGGCAGTGTGAAGTTTGACGTGGACATTGAACCGCGGGTGCGCAAGCAGGCTCAGCAGTTGAAGGCGCACTTTGGCGGTCGTCCGGTCTGGATTGCCGGCAGCACCCACGACGGTGAAAGTAGGCAGCTGCTTAAAACCCACCGAAAACTACTGGCGGCTGTACCCGATGCGCTGATGATTATTGTGCCGCGCCATCCCGAGCGTTTCGAGCTGGTCGCCAGCGCTGTTAAAAAGGCAGGTTTCAGGCTGGCCCGTCGATCGTTGAACGATAGCCCCGATGCTGCTCAGGTGTATTTAGGCGACACCATGGGCGAACTGATGATGCTTTATGGCGCCAGTGATCTTGCTTTTATTGGCGGCTCGTTGATTGAGCGCGGCGGCCACAATCCTTTGGAGCCGGCGGCCTGGGGGATAGCGGTGATCTCTGGCCCCCACGTATTCAACTTCGAGTCGATTTATAAGTGCCTGCAGGAGCACGATGGAGTGACCATCGTAGAGTCTGCTGGGGAGTTGTTAGTGTGTCTGAGTCGGCTATTAAATAATCAACAGGCGTTGCACGAAAGCGGTCAGCGCGCTTTGGCGGTAGTGGAAAGTAACCGAGGCGCGTTGGACCGTGTGGTGGCCGGCATCAGCCAGCGGGTTTAGGCCCGCTGGCTGAAAAATACGGCTACCGGCTTACTGGCTCATTGTTTGGCTACTTAAGGTTGTGTCGTCGTTGGCCAGGGCTTCGATGCCCGGTGCGTTTGCGCTCAGCCAGTTGTTCAGCTCTACCAGGTCCTGCGGGCTTAGGGTGCCAGCTGACTGCTTAAGCCGTAACGAGTTCACCACGTAGTCGTAGCGGGCGTTGGCGAAGTCTCGCAGCGCTACATAGTAAGCGCGCTCGGCATCCAGCACTTCGACGATATTTCGTGTGCCGACTTCGTATCCCGCTCTGGTTGCTTCGAGAGCACTGCGACGGGAAATGATTGTCCGCTCCAGGGCGGAAGCGGATTCGATGTTGTTATTTACGGTGAGGAAAAGGCTGCGGGTGTCCACTCTGACATCGCGCTGCGTCGTGTTGAGTTGCTGTTCCGAGACCCTTACCAATGCCCTCTGCTGACGTACACCTGCCTGGGTACCTCCGCCGCTATACAGCGGAATGTTGAGTTCAAGGCTGATTGAGTTAATGGTTGTGGTACCTCCACCCTGAGTTTGCACACCAGAAAAGCCACCCAGGCCCCGGAGATCGGAGTTAACGTGGGAAGCTGTCAGGTCAAGTGTCGGATAGTGCCCTGCCTTGGCTACCTTCAATTGCGCTTCGGTGGCTGCCAGTTCGTGACTGGCTGATTGAATCGACCAGTTCTGCTGTAAGGCAGTTTCTTCCCAGACGGAAGGGTCCATTGGTGTGGGCCTGCTGAGAGGAAACTCCTGGCGCAGGTTCTCGACGCTGGTGGCGTACTCGCCCGTCAGCCGTGCCAGTCGCTCCTTGGCAACATTGAGGTCGTTCTCTGCCGCAATGCGCAGGCTCTTACTGTCGTCAAAGCTTGCTCTCGCTTCGAAGACGGCGGTAATCGCTATGAGGCCAACGTCGAACCGTTCCTGTGCCTGTTTGTACTGCCGCTGGATAGCTGCCTCCGTTGCCCGTGCAGTGCTCAGCGCATCGTTTGCCCTGAGCACGTTAAAATACGCAGTGGCAACATCCAGTATCAGCTGCTGCTGAGCAAGGTTGTAATCGGCTCTGGCGGCGTCTGTGTCCAGTTTGCTGACGTCATGCCGGAACCACTCTTCAGCCCGGAACAGCGGCTGAGTCAGCTGTAAACCATAACGGAGAATCTTGTAGCTGTCGTTACTGGTCGGTTCGTCCGAGTCGTCGTGGGTCGCACCGCCAAATGCGCTGAGCTGGGGAAGCAGAAAGCTTCGTGTTACTCCCGTCGCTTCCTCAGTCGCATCCAGTGTGGCTCTGGCACCGGCAATACCGGAGTCGTAAGAGATCGCTTTTTCGTAGGTTTCAATCAGGTTCATGGCAAGCACGGGCGTAGCCGCAAAAAGGCCAATAAGCCCGGATAGCAATTGTTTCTTCATTTTATCTCCTGAGAACCTGTGCGCTTGGGCGAGTGCCCGCTTGGTGGCAAGCAAATCTGTATTTCCCATTATGGCCAATTATCGCCGGTAGCTCTACCGTTGTAGAAGGCATGTATTAGCGCGTGCCAGTCAATCCCAAAACCAGCCTTACACCATACTTGCAATCCATGCAGGCCAGCGACTATCTTTCAAAACTGTTTTTAGCTTAGGGCACACCATGACCAAACCGTTCCAGTTTCAAGCTGACGACGTCAGCATCGAAAAGCGTGAAACCGTGTTTCAAGGCTTTTTCCGCATGGACAAGCTGTGGCTAAGTCACCCGCGTTTTGACGGCCGCACCATGCCCACTTTCACCCGCGAGCTGTTTGTCCGCGGCGACGCCACCTGCGTGCTGCCTTATGATCCGCAGCGCGATCAAGTCGTATTACTGGAGCAGTTTCGCCTGGGGGCGATCGGGCGCAACCAGTCGCCCTGGCTGCTGGAGCTGGTGGCGGGCATGAACGAAGAGGGCGAAAACCCGGAAGACGTGGCTCACCGCGAAGCCGACGAAGAAGCCGGCCTGATTTTTAAACGCCTGGACCCTATTTGCAGTTACCTGGTGTCGCCCGGAGGCACCACTGAAATGATTTATCTGTATTATGGTGAAATCAGCAGTGCAAACGCCGGCGGTCTGTTTGGCCTTGAACACGAACACGAGGACATTCGCGCCCACGTGCTGGCTGCTGAGGACGCCATAGCCATGATCAAGGACGGTCGTATCAACAACGCCGCCGCCATTATTGCATTGCAATGGCTTGAGCTGAATCGCCCGCGCCTGCGGGAAGGTATGAATCGGTCAACTACCCCGCCCTAAAGGACGGAGCTTGTAGAGAACACCCTGCAAGCCAGGTTGACCAGGGAAAGCGGACACCAACCCGCTACGTCCGTGACAGGTCGCTAAGACCCACCGCCGAATGCTTCCTCAGTTCGGCGCTCTGGAAGACTCAGATGAAAGGTAAAACGCCGAAGGTTTAGGTCGCTGCGACATCGCAGGAGCCGGTCACGGACATTCCCGAGGGGAGAGAGGCTTCGGCCTCCGTTACAAGGCCCGTAAGGGCATTCATTGAAAGGAAAACGATGTCGGTCTTCGTATTGGATAGACGCAAACACCCCCTTATGCCGTGCACCGAAAGGCGTGCGTGGCTTTTACTCGACCGTGGTCGAGCGGTGGTAGTGCGTGCGTATCCGTTTACGATCCGGCTGAAAGACCGTACCGGTGGTATCACACAGCCGGTCCGTATCAAGATCGATCCCGGCAGCAAAACCACCGGGATTGCAGTGGTGAGAGAAAACGGCCAGAAGCAACACGTTCTGGCGTTAATGGAGTTGGCCCATCGCGGTCGTCAGATCAGCAAGTCACTGGAACAACGCCGGGCGTTTCGCCGCCGGCGCCGCAATCAACTGCGGTACCGGGCACCCAGATTTTTGAATCGAACCAAGCCCAAAGGCTGGCTGGCCCCGAGCCTGCAACACCGGGTGGACACCACGAAAAGCTTGCTGAATCGGCTTCGATCTCTGGTGCCGGTTGTGTCTATCAGCCAGGAGCTGGTGCGTTTCGATACGCAAAAGATGGCGAACCCCGAAATCAGCGGTGTCGAATATCAGCAGGGTACCTTGCTCGGCTACGAGGTCCGCGAATACCTGCTGGAGAAGTGGGGGCGCGAGTGCGCTTACTGCACCGACAAAGACACACCGCTGCAGATAGAGCATATCGACCCAAAAGCCAACGGTGGTTCGAATCGCATCAGCAACCTGACCTTGGCGTGCCGGCCGTGCAATCAGGAAAAGAACCGGAAGTCCCTGGTTTCATTCTTTGCCACATCCAAGCGGCTAAAGAACCATCAGGCCAGGCTGGATCGCATCCTCAAACAGTGCAAAAAGCCCTTAAGAGACGCTTCAGCGGTCAACTCAACCCGGTGGGCGCTCTATCAGACCCTGAAGCAGACGGGCCTGCCGGTTGAAGTGGGTACCGGCGGCCGCACCAAGTTCAATCGTCGGCGACTGAACATTCCTAAGACACACGCGCTGGATGCGGCTTGCGTCGGAGAAGTCGAGATCGTAGAGGGCTGGGACGTTCCAACCTTGGCGATCAAGGCCACCGGGCGTGGCAGCTATAAGCGCACGCGCTTAACAAAGCACGGCTTCCCCCGCGGTTACCTGATGCGCCAGAAGCAAGTCAAAGGTTTTCAGACCGGCGACATGGTGCGCGCCGTGGTGCCGACAGGCACGAAAGCTGGCACCTGGCTGGGCAGAGTCGCCGTTCGCAAGACCGGAAGCTTCAATATTCAGACAAACAGTGGCGCCATCCAGGGAATATCTCATCGCCACTGTGCTTTAACCCAACGAGCGGATGGCTACGGCTATCACATCCAACCCAACCAACGAAAGGAGGAGGGAGACAGGAAAAACGAGTCGCGCTGAAGCACGACGCGCTATCCCTCCCCGACCTGAAGGACGGGGTCTCCCGCGCTAAATGATGAGACCCAAACGCTACGTGCCAGACCTGCGGCAGCTGGGCGCTTTAGGTGATGGTAATTATCAAAGGCTGCGTAAGCTGCGCCAGTTGGAAGCCGACGGTCAGCCCGTTGCAGAGTTTGAGCTTCACCGCGAACACCAGTATTTAGGCCGGGTGCGTATCGAAATTTTGCAAACCGCGCGCTTTACCGAAACCCTGCTGCTTGAACAGGTGCACAACGCCGGGCATTGGCTGAACAATCCGAAAATGACCGTGCGGGTGTATCATGATGCCAGTATGGCGGAAGTGATCAGCTGTTACCGTGGCCGCCAGATTGCGCCGGTGAACGATTACCCTAATCGCTATATGCACCATCCCGATGAAAAAATGCAGGTGAACAGTTTTTTGACTGACTGGCTGGATTACTGCCTGCGTTTTGGCCACCTGCCAATGGAACATGCGGTCTGGACATCGGGTGACTGCCAGAATTAATTCCGCCCAATCGTTTTGATAACCTGCTAAACCGCACAAAAACACGGCCTGAACTGGCCAGAATGTGACTTCTTTAGCATTCAGCAAAGGGTCCGTAAGCTCCGGGCAGCGTAAACTGGAAGTCACCCTTAACGCGATGTTTGCCGGATCTGCCTCATGACGACTCAATCTTTGCTGCAAGAGCAGCGACCGCTAAGAGTTCTGCAACTGACAGATCCCCACCTGAAAGCCGACCGCGATGGTAAGTTGCTTGGCATGAACACTCGCGACAGTCTGGCCGCGGTGATTGATGACGTACTGAAACGCTGCGGTCAGCCAGATTTGGTGCTGGCCACCGGTGATTTGGCACAGGATGGCAGCGTTGACGCCTACGAGGCATTGGCGCAAGCGTTGGCGAGATTTGATTGTGACAGCATTTGGATTCCGGGTAACCACGACAATACGGACTGGCTGTGGCCAGTGGCCCAACGCTACCGTGCCGAACGGAAACACCTGAAGCAGGGCGGCTGGCAGATTCTGATGCTGGACTCATCGGTACCGCGCAAGGTGCACGGCGAGTTAACCCGGCAAGAGTTGGAATGGCTGGACGCAACTCTGACAGCGAACCCCCGGTTGCCCGCGCTGATAGCTTTGCATCATCACCCGGTGGATATAGCCGCCAACTGGATGGCCGATATTGGCCTGCACAATCGTGACGCTTTCTGGGAAATTATTAATCGCCACCCACAGGTTAGGGTTGTCACCTGGGGCCATATTCATCAGGAAGTGGACCGACAAGAAAACGGCGTGCGCCTGTTGGGCACGCCCTCAACCTGTATTCAGTTTACCGCCGGCGCCCGTGAGTTCTCGGTTGAAGAGCGCCCGCCCGGGTACCGTTGGTTCGAGCTGGGCAGCGACGGTGGGTTTACTACCAAGGTGCACCGGGCGCTGGATTTCAAGGTAGTGCTGGATCGCGACAGCGGGGGCTACTAGGCTGCGATCAGCTATCCACCCCTATCTACTTAGGCCTGTTTAAGCGGTTTGCTCTGCCAGTTTCTGGCGCAGCTCTTTGGCAGCGCTCACCATAGCCCGCAGCGCTGGCTGCACTTCCTCCCAGCGGCGGGTTTTCAGGCCGCAATCCGGGTTTACCCACAACCGCTGCGCCGGAATCCGTTCCGCTGCCTTGTTCATCAAGCCGGTAATCTGATCGACCTGCGGAATGTTCGGGGAGTGAATGTCGTAAACACCGGGGCCAATGTCGTTAGGGTAGTCAAAGTTCTTGAAGGCGTTCAGCAGTTCCATGTCGGAACGCGACGTTTCAATGGTAATCACGTCGGCATCCATGCGGGCGATGGCAGCGATAATGTCGTTGAACTCCGAATAGCACATGTGGGTGTGAATCTGGGTTTGATCACTCACGCCGTTAGCGGTTATGCGGAAAGCGTCTACCGCCCATTGAAGATAGCTGTCCCAATCGGTCTGGCGTAATGGCAGGCCTTCGCGCAGCGCGGCTTCGTCAATCTGAATGATTTTTACACCAGCTGCCTCCAAATCCTGCACTTCCTCGCGAATAGCCAGCGCCAGCTGCAAACAGGTGTCACGGCGGGGTTGATCGTCGCGCACAAAGGACCAGTTCAGAATGGTGACCGGGCCGGTCAGCATGCCTTTAAGCGGTTTGCTGGTGAGCGACTGGGCGTAGTTTATCCAGTCTACCGTCATCGCTTTTGGCCGCGAGATATCACCGAACAGAATCGGTGGCTTCACACAGCGGGAGCCGTAAGACTGCACCCAGCCGAAGCGACTGAACACATAGCCGTCCAGCTGTTCGCCAAAATACTCCACCATGTCGTTACGTTCGGCTTCACCGTGCACCAGTACATCCAGTCCCAATTCTTCCTGCTGGTGCACGCAATGGGCGATTTCCTCGCGAATGCGCTCCTGGTAAGCGGCGGCATCCAGCTCACCCTTGCGAAATTGCAGTCGGGTTTGGCGAATCTCAGCGGTTTGCGGAAAAGATCCGATGGTGGTGGTTGGAAAGGCCGGCAGATTCAAGAGCTGCTGTTGCAGAGCAATACGTTTGCCAAACAGGCTCTTGCGCTGGCCCAGTTCGGGCGTGATCGCCGCCACCGATGCGGCTACTTTTGGATTGTGCACCCGCGGTGAATGGCGACGGCTGGCCAGCGCTTGCGCGTTGGCGGTAAGTTCTGCGGCAACGGTGTTGCGGCCGTGGGTCAAGGCGCGGGCCAGCAGGTTCAGTTCTTCCAGTTTCTGTTGGGCGAAGGCCAGCCAGTTGCGTACTTCGGCATCCAGCTCGGTTTCTTGAGCCAGGTCCACCGGCACGTGCAGCAGTGAACAGGACGGCGCTAGCCATAGCCGATCACCCAGTTTCTGCTGTATGGGTTCCAGCCAGTCCAGCGTTGCCGGCAGGTCGGTTTTCCAGATGTTGCGACCGCTTATGATTCCTAACGACAGCACTTTGTGGCTTGGCAACCAGTCAACCAGGCGTTGAACTTCCGCCGGTGCGCTAACGGCGTCCAGGTGCAGGCCCGCCACTGGCAGTTCGCAGGCCAGCTGCAGATTCTCACGCAGTTCTCCAAAGTAGGTGGTTAGTAGCAGCTTTACCGGTGCGGATTTGAACTGGTGGTAGGCGAGAGTAATGGCATGGCGCCAGTCGCTGTTGAGTTCGGTGACCAGCGCCGGCTCGTCAATCTGCACCCAGCTGGCGCCATTGTCCGCCAGGGCTTGCAGTAACTCGCCGTACACCGGCAGCAGTTTTTCTAACAGGGCCAGGCGGTCACTGTTGTCTTTGCTTTTGCCCAGCAACAGATACGACACCGGGCCAAGAATCACCGGTTTTGCGGCAACGCCTTGCGCGCGAGCTTCTGTCAGTTGCGCTACCAGGCGATTGGCGTTCAGACTAAATTCTGTGTCGGCGTGGAACTCCGGCACGATGTAGTGGTAGTTGGTGTCGAACCACTTGGTCATTTCGCCTGCGTGACATTCGTTCGTCTCACCCGCATGGACAGGGTCGCAGGCACTGTCGCTGGCGGAGCGGCCGCGGGCCACGCGAAAATAATGGTCCAGCTCGGTGCCGTCGTTGGCGCTGGCGCGCTCGGGCAGATTGCCCAGGGTAGCGCTCATGTCCAGAACTTGGTCGTATAAAGAAAAGTCCCCCACGGGCACCCAATCCAGCCCCTGCGCTTTTTGTTGCTGCCAGTGTTTGGTGCGCAAAGTGGCTGCGTTAGACTGCAGTTCGTCAGCGTCAATTCTGCCCTGCCAGAAAGCTTCCTGGGCAAATTTCAGTTCGCGCTGGGCGCCAATGCGGGGAAAGCCCAGGTTGTGGGTAATGGTCATGTTCATCTCCGGAATAAAGCGTGTGTTTTGATTGCTGTTGGTTATGAACAATCAGACTACCGCTGAGGAGTTATGAAAAATAATGGTATTATTTCACATATCCATGAATTCTATTCACGTTAGGCTGAGCTATGATTGGGCAGATCTGTGATTGAACGTAACCATCTGGAGGTTCTGCGGGCCGTAGAAGCGGGTGGCTCCTTGACCGCCGCCGCCGAACGCCTGCACCTGACCCAGTCGGCGCTGAGTCATTCCATCCGTAAACTGGAGCAGCAGCTCGGCACTCCTTTATGGTTACGCGAAGGCCGGCAACTGCAGTTGACCCAGGCGGGCAAATACCTGCTGGCTCTGGCGAACCGTTTGCTGCCGCAATTCGAGCATGCTGAACTGCAAATCGATCAGTTCGCCCGCGGCCAGGCAGGCACACTGCGCATTGGTATGGAATGCCATCCCTGTTATCAGTGGCTGTTAAAAGTGGTGGGGCCGTATCTGGGGCACTGGCCCACGGTAGACGTAGACGTAAAGCAGAAATTTCAGTTTGGCGGTATTGGCGCGCTCTTTGGCCATGATATTGACTTGTTGGTAACGCCAGACCCGTTGCACCGGCCGGGCCTGGTGTTTGAACCGGTGTTTGATTACGAGCAGGTGCTGGTGGTACACAGTGGCCATCGATTGGCACACAACGATTGGATCAGCGCGCAAGATCTGGAGCCAGAAATTCTGATCACTTACCCGGTGGCGGTGGAGCGTCTGGATGTATACACCCACCTGCTACTGCCGGCCAACATTCGCCCGGTGCGGCACAAAACCATCGAAACCACCGACATTATGTTGCAGATGGTCGCTGCCGGCCGCGGTGTAACGGCTCTGCCACGTTGGCTGGTGCAGGAATACCAGCAGCGTATGTCCATTGTGCCGGTGCAGCTGGGCGAAACGGGCATTGGTAAACAGATCTTTCTGGGCTGTCGCGAGCGCGACCGCAATGTGGATTACCTCAGTGCGTTTATGAAGCTTGCCACAGAGGTTCGCCGAGACGACATCGCGCTAGACGCTGGATTGACGAATTAGCCAGACGAGACGTCGGTTATTCAGCTAAAATGCGGCCAATCTGGTACTACAAACTCATTTTAACTTATCAGGATTCGACCGATGAGCGATGTTCCCTCTGATTTGAAATACCTTGAAACCCACCAGTGGGTGCGGGTAGATAAAAGCGGTCTGGCCACCGTGGGCATTACCGATTTTGCCCAGCGGCAGTTGGGCGACGTGGTTTATATTGGCGTTCCGGAGCTGGGCGCTACCGTGACCGGCGGCGAAGAAGCCGGCGTGGTGGAGTCCGTCAAATCTGCCTCAGACGTATTCAGCCCGGTAACGGGCGAAGTGGTCGAAATTAACGAGCGGCTAGAAGACGAGCCGGAAAAAGTGAACGAAGACCCTTACGGCGAAGGCTGGCTGTTTCGGGTGAAAATGACCGACGACGGCGAGCTTGATGGCCTGATGGATGCAGACACTTACAGCGACCTGGTCGCAGCGGAGTAACAATCTTTTATGAATTTCCCGGTGTTATACCTCCGCAAGGGCGCCGAGCGCCGTCTGCGGGCAGGCCACTTGTGGGTCTACAGTAATGAAGTGGATATTAAACGCTCGCCGCTGACAGGCTTCGAAGCCGGTGTTCAGGCAGAGCTGCGCGCATCGAACGACAAGCCTCTGGGCACCGTGTTTGTGAATCCCCATGCGCTGATTTGTGGCCGGCTGATTAGCCGTGACCCAACCCATGGCATGACCCCACAACGGCTTACCCAGCGCATGGAAATTGCGCTGGAATTGCGCCAGCGGCTGTTTAACAAGCCGTTTTACCGCTGGGTTTTTGGTGACAGCGATGGCCTGTCCGGGCTGGTGATTGACCGCTTCGGGGACACCGTGGTGGTGCAAATTTCCAGCGCCGGCATGGAGCAGATGAAGGACGCCATTGTACGGGCAATACAAAGGCTGACCCAGGCCAGCTCTATTGTGCTGAAGAACGACGGCAAAATGCGCAAAGTGGAAGGTCTGGAAAACTATGTGGAGCAGGCCCACGGCAGCGCCCCTGAAATGCTTCAACTGGAAGAAAACGGCGTCAAGTTTGAAGTGCCGCTGGCGGGCGGGCAGAAAACCGGCTGGTTTTACGACCACCGCATGAACCGTGCGCGTTTGCAGGCCTACGCGCCGGGCAAGCGGGTGCTGGATGTATTCAGTTACGTGGGCGGTTGGGGCATACAGGCCGCCAGTGCCGGCGCCACCAGCGTGACCTGCATAGACAGCTCGGCGTCAGCCATTGAGTCGGTGCACCACAACGCCCGCCTGAACGGACTGACGAACGTTGATACGATTGAAGGCGACGCCTTTGACGCGTTAAAAGCATTGGCGGATGAAAAACAGAAATTCGACATTGTGGTGCTAGACCCGCCTGCACTGATACCCCGCCGCCGCGACCAGAAAGCCGGTGAGCAAGCCTATGCCCGCTTGAATCAGCTGGGTTTGCGCCTGCTGGAGCGGGACGGCTTGCTGGTGTCGGCGTCTTGCTCTATGCACTTGTCCCAGGAAAAACTGGTGGACATCATTCGTGGTAGCGGTCGCAAAATTGACCGCTTTGTGCAGCTGCTGGAGCAGGGCCATCAGGCGCCAGACCACCCGATTATTCCGGGCATTGCGGAAACCGATTACATCAAATCCTGCTTTGTGCGTTCGCTGACCGGGTTTTTATAGTCCCGGCTATCCAGCTCCCAAAAGTCGCAGGGGGAATCAATCCCGCAGCGACATAATGGGCCAATCGCGCTCGCGGGCCATGGCTTCCAGGCGCGAATCCGGGTCGACCACCACCGGATTCGCAACCTGTTCCAGCAGTGGTGCATCGTTGATGGAATCGCTGTAGAACCAGGCGCCGTCCAATGACTCATCGTTTTCACTCAGCCACTGCTTCAGACGCGTTACCTTTCCGCCCTGAAAACTGGGCGTGCCCGACACCTCTCCGGTAAAGCGGCCATTCACCACTTCCGGGTTGGTGGCAATCAAGTGCTCAATGCCCAAAAGGTCGGCGATTGGCCTGGTAATAAAATGATTGGTGGCGGTAATAATCATCAGTGTGTGGCCCTGGCTGCGATGCTGGTGTAGCAGTTCGGCGGCTTTGGTTTGCAGCATCGGTTGCACGTGGCTGGCCATAAAACGCTCGCGCATGGTGTGCAGTTCGTCCAGTGAAAACTGCGCCAGGGGTTCCAGCACAAAACGTTGATAGCAAAACACGTCCAGCTCGCCGTTCAGGTAGTCCTGATAAAACCGGTCATTGGCTTTGCGGTGCGCATCTGCGTCTACAATGCCTTGCGCCGCCAGAAAAACGCCCCAGGCGTGGTCGCTGTCGCCGTTCAGCAGGGTGTTGTCCAGATCGAATATGGCCAGAGTCATCATTTTGCCTCGGTGATTAAGGTGGCTAAAAGCCGGCACTTACCGGCGTCTTGAAGTGTGCCGCAGTTTATCATGGCCGCACGCAAACAGCCGTGATTGCCGATTTCTTGGGATTCTGCAAGAATGAGAGCAACTTGGAAAAATCTGACCGTCGCATTTTGCCGCGGTTAACCGACTCTTAAAGAGGTACTGTACCGTGATCGACTCAGACGGTTTCAGACCCAACGTCGGAATCATTCTGGCCAACCACAAAGGGCAAGTGTTGTGGGCGAGGCGCATAGGCCAAAACTCCTGGCAGTTTCCGCAAGGCGGAATTCATCAGGATGAAACACCGGAACAGGCATTGTACCGGGAGCTTGGGGAGGAAGTCGGGCTGTGCGCCTGCGATGTGGAAATCATCAGTTGTACGCGGGGCTGGTTGCGATACCGCTTGCCGCGGCGAATGGTTCGCCACAACTCGCACCCGTTGTGCGTAGGTCAAAAACAGAAATGGTTCCTGCTGAGGATGCTTTCGTCAGACGCGCAGGTATGCGTAGACGGCACCGATTCACCGGAATTCGACGGCTGGCAGTGGGTAAGTTACTGGTATCCGTTAGGGCAGGTGATCTCATTCAAAAAAGAAGTCTACCGACGTGCGCTGCGCGAGCTGGCGCCGCGGCTGTTCCATAACATGGAGCAGGCGCGACGTGCCGAGCACAACCGGCGCTTGAAGGAACAATCATGACGACGGGCTAATCCCAACATGCTGAGTACATTGCGAACGATCGTCCAGGAAGTAAACAGCGCCCGCGACCTGCAGGAGGCGCTGAGCATTATTGTTTCGCGTGTGCAAAAAGCCATGAACACCGAAGTGTGTTCGGTGTATCTGCTAGACCCTGCTACCAACCGCTACGTACTGATGGCCACTGAAGGGCTGTATCGCAAAGCCGTGGGCAAAGTTAGCCTGGGTTATTCCGAGGGCCTTGTGGGCCTTGTGGGCTCGCGGGAAGAGCTGATTAATCTGGAAGATGCGCCTTCCCATCCCCGTTACCGTTACTTTCCTGAAACCGGCGAAGAACGCTTCCGCTCGTTTCTGGGTGTGCCCATTATTCACCATCGCCGCCTGATGGGTGTTCTGGTGGTGCAGCAGCGTGAGAGTTCCCGCAGTTTTAATGAAGGCGAAGAAGCCTTTATGGTGACTATCTCAGCTCAGCTCAGCGGGGTGATCGCCCACAGCGAGGCCACGGGCGCCATTGGTGGTTTGTCGCTCACCGGCGAGGAAGCTCATGACATCGGTTTTGACGGCGTGCCCGGAGCCCCCGGCGTGGCCATTGGCACCGGCGTAGCCGTTTATCCGGCGGCAGACCTTGACCTTGTGCCGGAAAAAGCCACGGATGATATTGAGCACGAACTCGACTTGTTCCAGTGCGCGGTCAGTGCCGTGCGCGAAGACATCGAACGGGTGGCAGCACGACTTGCCTCGCAGCTGAGGCCGCAGGAACAGGCGTTGTTTGATGTTTACCTGCGCATGCTCAGCGATGAAGCCCTGCCGGACGAAGTTAACGGTAAAATTCGCGAAGGTAACTGGGCCCAAGGATCGCTGAAACAGGTTGTGCAGCAGTACGTGCGCAATTTCGAGATGATGGATGATCATTATCTGCAGGAGCGGGCGGTAGACGTGCGCGACCTGGGTCGGCGTTTATTGTCGCATCTGCAGGAAGGCGAGCAAGCCAGCCTGGAATACCCCGAACGCACCGTATTGGTGAGTGAAGAGATCACCCCCGCTATGCTGGGCGAAGTGCCTAAGGGCCAGTTGGTGGGGTTGGTGTCGGTGAAAGGTTCCAGCCACTCCCACGTGGCCATTCTGGCCCGCGCCATGGGCATACCCACGGTAATGGGGCTGGTTGACATACCCGTGAATCAGCTCGACGGCAAGGAACTGGTGGTCGACGGCTTTGAAGGCCAGATTTTCGCGTCGCCATCGGCGGATCTGCGCGCTTATTACCAAGTTATCTGCGACGAAGAAAACGAGCTGATTCGCGGCCTCGAAGCCCTGCGCGATTTGCCTTGTGAAACCACCGACCATCACAGGGTATCAATGCTGGTAAACACCGGGTTGATGACCGACGTGGTGCGGTCGCTGACTCACGGCGCCGAAGGCATTGGTCTGTACCGCACGGAAGTGCCGTTCATGATTAAAGATCGCTTCCCTTCGGAACAGGAACAGCGCGAATACTACCGCGAGCAGTTGGAAGCCTTTGCGCCTAACCCGGTGACCATGCGCACCCTGGATATCGGCGGCGACAAGTGCCTGACGTATTTCCCCATCCACGAGGAAAACCCGTTTCTGGGCTGGCGTGGCATACGGGTCACCCTGGACCACCCGGAGATTTTCCAGCTGCAGGTGCGGGCGATGATGAAGGCCAGCGAAGGCCTGAACAATTTGCAGATTATGCTGCCAATGATCAGCAATATTTCCGAAGTGGAAGAGTCTCTTCATCTGATTTACCGCGTATATCACGAAGTGCGTGAAGACGGTTACAACATCCATATGCCAAAAGTGGGCGTAATGATCGAAGTGCCGGCAGCGGTATACCAGATACGCGAACTGGCCGACCGGGTGGATTTCCTGTCGGTGGGCACCAACGATTTAACCCAATATTTATTGGCTGTAGATCGTAACAACCCCCGTGTGGCCCCGCTGTACCATTCTTACCATCCTGCTGTGCTGCAGGCGCTGGTGCGTATTGCCCAAGACGCCCATGCCGTGGGCAAACCGGTGGGTGTGTGTGGCGAATTGGCGGGGGACCCGGGCGGCGCCGTATTGCTGATGGCCATGGGCTACGATTCACTATCGATGAACGCAGCCAGCCTGCCAAAAGTGAAATCGGTGATTCGCAGTGTAAGTCTTGAGTGGGCGACAAATTTGTTAGAGGACATCCTGCTGTTGGATTCGCCCCATGTGATCAAAAGCTGTGTCGACCTGGCGTTGCGTAATGCCGGATTCGGCCGCTATATGCGGCCCGGAAAATCCACTGGTAAAACTTTGGCAGAGGTAGCCTCGGCATCCGCCTGAATAACTCGAGAAGGCCAAGCTATGAGTCACGGCAAACTGACAAAAAAAACGCAGCCGGCGAACGCAGCGAGCGGCAACAAACCCCGAATCGGTGTGGCGTTAGGCGGCGGCGGCCCGATTGGCGGCATTTACGAAATAGGTGCACTGAGGGCGCTTGACGAAGCTCTGGAAGGGCTAGATTTCAACGATCTGGATGTTTACGTTGGGGTGAACTCGGGGTCGTTTGTGGCGGCTCACTTGGTGAACCAGGTAACCACCGCCCAGCTGTGTCGAATTTTTGTGCGCAACGAATCTGAATTGCACCCGTTTCATCCCGGTGTTTTTTACCGTCCGGCCTTCGCTGAAATGGGCCGCCGTTTACTGGCCATACCCGGGCTGATTACCACCGCGCTCACCCGCTTCTTTCACAACCCCTACGATCAGAGCCTGCTGGAAGCCTTGACCATTCTGGCCCAAGCCGCACCCGCCGGGCTGTTCAATAACGAAGGCCTGCACCATTACTTAAGGCGTGCGTTCACCATGCTGGGCCGCACCAACGATTTCCGCCAACTCAAGCGCCAGCTGTTCATTGTGGCCGCCGATGTGGAGAGTTCCAAGTCGGTGTGTTTTGGTGCGCCGGGGTTTGACGCCGTGCCCATCTCCAAAGCCATTCAGGCCAGTACGGCTTCGGCGGGCATTTACGTACCGGTGGAAATAGACGGCCATTACTACGTCGATGGAACCCTGCGTAAAGGCCTTCACGCCTCGGTGGCGTTTGACCATCAGGCTGACCTGGTGCTGGCAATCAATCCCCAGGTACCGCTAGACGCGACTGCAGCCATGAAAGCCGGTACCTTGGCAGCCGGCGAGATGACCCGCTCTGGCATGCCCAATGTGCTGGCTCAAACCTACCGCACCATGGTGCATTCGCGCATGCAGTCCGGGATAGACCGTTATGCCCAGGACTATCCGGACAAAGACATTGTGCTGTTTGAGCCCAGCATCGAAGACGCCATTCTGTTTGGCTCCAATGTGTTCAGTTTTGAATCCCGGCGTTTGCTGTGCGAACACGCCTATCAGGTTACTCGACGCGATTTGCGCCTTCGTGCTGCAGAACTGGAACCCAAATTGGCGAAATACGGCATTGCTCTGCGCCACGACTGTCTGAATGACACAGATCGCACGGTCAGCACCAGTCTGTTTGGCGAGTCACTACAGACCACGTTAAGGGCAAAATCGCAGACACAAAAAAGCCGGCTGGCGGCCGGCTTGCAAAGCGTTACTGGGCAAACAGAAAAGGCCCGGTCTTGATAGCGTGCGACCAGAATGCATTCTTACCCTGGTCGCTTAGCTATTGCCCGCTAAAGAATGTAGCGACTTAAATCTTCGTCTTCCGCCAATTTGCCAAGTTTCTCCTCGACGTACTCGGCGGTGACTTCGAACTCTTCCGTGATCTTGTCGCCGGCATCGAATGACAGGCTTTCCAGCAGTCTTTCCAACATGGTGTGCAAACGTCGTGCGCCGATATTTTCGGTGTTCTCGTTCACTTTCCACGCTACTTCTGCCAAGCGGGTAATGGCGTCGTCGGTAAAGCTGAGCTTCAGGCCCTCGGCGCCCATCAATGCTTCATACTGCTGCACCAACGAGGCATCCGGCTCTGTCAGAATGCGCTTGAAATCGTTGGGCGTTAGCGCATGCAGTTCTACGCGAATCGGCAGGCGGCCCTGCAGCTCTGGAATTAGGTCTGACGGCTTGGTCAGGTGGAAGGCGCCAGAGGCGATAAAAAGGATGTGATCGGTGCGAATAGCGCCGTATTTAGTGGTGACCGTGCTGCCTTCAATTAGCGGCAGAAGGTCACGCTGAACACCCTCGCGGGATACATCCGAGGAGCTGTTTTCAGAGCGCTTGGCCACTTTGTCGATTTCATCCAGAAACACGATGCCGTTTTGCTCAACAGCCTGTACCGCTTTCTGTTTGATTTCTTCTTCGTTCACCAGCTTGGCGGCTTCTTCATCCTTCACCCGACGAAGGGCATCAGCCACTCGCATCTTGCGGGTTTTGCGCTTGTCTTGGGACATGTTGGCAAACATGCTTTGCAGCTGGTTGGTCATTTCTTCCATACCCGGCGGTGCCATAATTTCGACACCGGCGCTGCTGTTGCGCAGATCAATCTCAATTTCTTTGTCGTCCAGCTCGCCTTCCCGCAGTTTTTTACGGAACATCTGGCGGGTGGCCGAATCTTCCCGCGGCTTGTTGTCGTCGTTGAAATCCCGCGCCGGTGGCAACAGGGCGTCCAGAATGCGATCTTCTGCGGCGTCCAGAGCGCTGTTTTCGTGGCGCTTCATTTCCTGTTCACGCAGCATTTTCACGGCCATATCAGCCAAATCGCGAATGATGGAATCTACATCGCGACCCACATAACCCACCTCGGTAAATTTGGTCGCTTCCACTTTCAAAAAGGGTGCGTCCGCCAGCTTGGCCAGGCGCCGGGCAATTTCAGTTTTACCGACACCGGTGGGGCCAATCATCAGAATATTCTTGGGGCTGATTTCTTCACGCAGCTCGTCGTTGAGCTGCATCCGGCGCCAGCGATTGCGCAGGGCAATGGCTACCGCGCGCTTGGCTTCCTGCTGGCCAACAATGTGTTTGTCCAGTTCGAGGACAATTTCTCTGGGAGTCAGTGCAGACATGATCGCTCCGGCTTAATCGTTGGCAGAAAGCACTTCAATGGTGCGATTCTGGTTGGTGTAAATGCAGATGTCAGCCGCTATAATCAGGCCTTTTTCGGTAATCTCGCGGGCACTCATGTTGGTGTTTTCTAACAGCGCGCGGGCAGATGCCTGGGCGAAAGGGCCGCCGGAACCAATAGCAATCAGGCCCATTTCTGGCTCTATAACATCGCCGTTACCGGTAATGATGAGTGAGGCAGTTTTATCGGCCACCGCCAGCAGTGCCTCGAGTTTTCGTAACGCCCGGTCTGATCGCCAGTCTTTGGCCAACTCCACTGCGGCGCGGGTCAGGTTACCCTGGTGTTTTTCCAGCTGCGCTTCGAAGCGCTCGAACAAGGTGAATGCATCGGCGGTACCCCCGGCAAAGCCCGCTAAAACCTGGCCGTTGTACAAGCGGCGCACTTTACGGGCGTTGCCCTTCATTACGGTATTGCCAAAGGACACCTGGCCGTCACCGCCCATGGTGACTTCGTCGTCGCGGCGTACGGAAAGTATGGTGGTCATGTGGGCTCCAGTTGCCTGATCGAATGTGTTAGCGCAGTTATGGAGGCAACGCCGCGATTTTCAAGGCAGAACGTTCAGCGCTCAATCTTTGATTTACGCATCAGAATCAAAAGAGACTAGCCCTTTTTGGGGATTTTCCGCACCAGCGGCTGAATGCTGATAGACACCAGCTTGTCCACAGCAGCGTTCATTTGGCTGCGGGACGTGAACGGGCCGACATTCACTCGATACCAGACATTGCCGTCCTCCAGATCGATTTTTTGTACCGCTGCGCGTAAACCCTGGAAAGCGATTTCGGCGCGCTGGCGTTCGGCATCTTCCGCTTTTCGGAATGAACCGGACTGCAGCAGGTAATCGACTTCCGGGCGCCCTGGGCTAGGCGTGTATTCGTCCACCGTGGATGGCATTACCTTGGTTTCCGGCAGCATTTCGTAAAAACGGAATTGGGGTTTGACGATTTCCGGTTGTATCAATGCTGGCGTTTTGGCCGGCGCTTTCTGCACAGTGGGCGCCGCGTCTTTGCCGGGTGCCTCGCTGCCAGGCAAGCTGTTCAGGTACACAATAAAGCCGATAAAACCGCCCACAGCCGCCAGTGCCAATACCGATTTCATCGACAGGCTACCGTGTTGAGCTCGCGCCGGAGCGGCGGCTTTCGGCACCCGGGTGCGGGCAGGCAGGGCAGGCTTGCCCGGTTTTTGACGAGGCGTAGTGGCCTGGTTGGGTGACGATTTGCGGGCGTAGTCTCGCGACATTTTTTTGGTTACATCTCTTCCGGAGCGCTAACGCCCAGCAGGTCTAAGCCATTTTCGATTACCTGGCGTACAGCCAAGTACAAGCTGATGCGGGCATCGCGTAGGGCGGTGTCTTCAATCAGCACCTTGTGGGCGTTGTAATAGCTGTGGAACAGGCCGGCCAATTCCCGCAGGTACTGGCTCAGGGTGTGGGGCTCGCGCTGGGCAGCGGCGCTGGCAACCAGCTCAGGATATTTTGCCAGCTGGTTGGCCAGTTCTTTTTCTTCATCCAGCGTCAGCAGAGTCAGGTCGCCTAAGGATTCGTGACGGCCACGCTGCACGCCTTCGACAGCCAGCTTGCGCAACACGCTGCAAATGCGGGCGTGAGCGTACTGGATGTAATACACCGGGTTTTCGTTGGTTTGCGAGCGCGCAAGATCAATGTCAAAGGTCAGCTGGGAATCCACTCGCCGTGCCGCCAGAAAGAAACGGGTGGCGTCGCGGCCTACCTCTTCAATCAGGTCGCTAAGAGTGACATAGCTGCCTGCGCGTTTGGAGAGTTTCACCTCTTCACCACCGCGGGTTACCATCACCATTTGGTGCAGCACATAATCTGGCCAACCTTCCGGAATACCGATATTCAACGCCTGCAAACCGGCGCGAACGCGGGTAACGGTTGAATGGTGGTCGGCACCCTGTTCGTTAATAACCGTGCTAAAACCGCGCTGCCACTTGTCCAGATGATAGGCAACATCCGGCAGAAAGTAGGTGTAGCCGCCGTCGGTTTTGCGCATAACCCGGTCTTTATCGTCGCCAAATTCGGTGGTTTTCAGCCACAGGGCGCCGCCGTCTTCGTAGGTGTAGCCGTTTTCTTGCAGGCGCTTTACGGTGGCTTCAACCTTGCCGTCGTTGTACAGCGAGGATTCCAGGAAATACACGTCAAATTCGACGCCAAAGGCTTTCAGGTCAAGGTCCTGCTCGCGGCGCAGATAAGCCACGGCAAAATTCGTAATGGCTTCAAGGTTGTCCGGCTCGGCCTGGCCGGTCACCGAGCGTTCGTCTGCCGTAATCGTCTTTCCGGCCAAATAGGCCTCGGCCACGTCGGCAATATAGTCGCCGCGGTAACCATTTTCAGGCCAGCTTTGGTGATCTGGCGTCAGGCCTTTTACCCGGGCTTGAACGGATAACCCCAGGTTGTTGATCTGGGCGCCAGCGTCGTTGTAATAAAACTCGCGGGTAACCTGATAGCCGTTGGCATCCAGTAGCCGACAAATGCAGTCACCTATTGCGGCACCGCGACCGTGGCCCACATGCAAA
This sequence comes from Marinobacter sp. ELB17, assembly GCF_000169375.1. Classification (GTDB taxonomy): domain Bacteria; phylum Pseudomonadota; class Gammaproteobacteria; order Pseudomonadales; family Oleiphilaceae; genus Marinobacter. The sequence continues at coordinate 73,691 of NZ_AAXY01000008.1, read as the reverse complement.
GGGCCGGTGGGGTTGGCGGAAACAAATTCCACCTGTACTTTTTCGCCCTTGCCGCTGTGGTTGCGGCCAAAGTCTTCAGCCTGTTCCAGTGCCGCATTCACAACGCCAAAGGCGCTGGCCGTACTCATGAAAAAGTTGATAAAACCCGGCCCGGCAATCTCCACTTTGTCGACCGCTGCACTGGCCGGCAAGTTGGCTACCAGCGCCTCCGCCAGTTTGCGCGGCGCACAGCCGGCGAACTTGGCCGCCACCAGCGCAATGTTGCACGCGTAATCGCCGTGGGATTTGTCTTTGGTGTTGCCAATCTGTGGCGCAAAGTTCTGATCTGCGGGCAAAACGCCTTCAGATTGCAGCGCCGCCAGGGCAGACTGAAGCAGGTCGGAAACGGTCTCTTTCATGCTGTTGAATAGCTCGGCTGAACGGAAGTGGAAATGGGGCAGGGCGCCCACCAGAGTAGAAGCGCCATATTATCGCGGAAACTGGTTTTGTAAGCAAAAGCCAGGCGGGGTGATAGAGGGCGCTAGCCTGTTTCCTGTGGGTCCACGTCGATCATCCAGCGGCTGCCGGAGGGCTGTTTTTGTTGATCCAGATGCAGGCAAACGTCGGCGAGGGTTTTGTTCAGGCGCTTGCGGTTATCGGCGTTTATGACCAGCTGGGCGCGGTAGCGGTCGGCGCGACGGGCAATCAACGCTGGCAGTGGGCCCCAGATTTCCAGACCCGGTGCCTGGGCCAGGGGTTTTATGGTGTCCAGTACCTGCAAACTTTTTTCCATGGTGTCGGCTTCGGCGCGGAATATGGCCATAGCGCGGTAAGGCGGCAGTTGGCCGCCTTCGCGCTCGACTAAAAGCTGTTCGGCCATATCCCCGTAGCGGCCCGTGCAAAGTGTTCTTAACAGTGGGTGGTCGCTATGGCAGGTCTGCACCAGCACGGTGCCGGGCTTGTCGCCGCGACCCGCACGGCCGCTGACTTGCAGCAGGGTTTGTAGGAGCTGTTCAGGGGCGCGGAAGTCTACGCTGAACAGGCCGCCGTCGGCGTTTATAACCACCACCAGCGTTACGTTGGCAAAATCGTGGCCTTTGGCCAACATTTGAGTGCCCACTAAAATGCAGGGCTCGCCGGTGTTTACGGTTTGCAGAATGGCTTGAATGCTGCCTTTACGCTGGGTGCTGTCGCGGTCAACCCGCACCACCGGGGTGTCGGGGAAGGCGGTGGTCAGTATGTCTTCGCTGCGCTCGGTACCCTGGCCGACGGGCTTGAACGCATCACTTTGGCACTTCGGGCACTGGGTTGTTGCGGCGGCCTGAAAGTCGCAGTGATGGCAGCGCATGGCATTGTCACGGCGGTGGTAGGTCAGGCGGGTGTCGCAGCGCGGGCATTCCACCATATGGCCGCAGTCAAAGCACATCATCACCGGCGCGAAGCCGCGGCGGTTCACATACACCAGCACCTGTTCGCCGTTGTCCAAAACCTGCTTGATTGCGTTAAGGGCGGGGCGCGACAGGCCGCCTTCTAAAGGCCGGCTGCGAATGTCCAGCAGTTTTATTCGCGGTGGTCTGGCGTTGCCGGCCCGCTCCTCCAATGTGGCCAAGGTGTATTTGCCTTGCTGCGCGTTGTGCCAGGATTCCAGCGAGGGCGTGGCCGAGCCGAGTATCACCGGGCATTTGTTCAGATGGGCGCGGTATACCGCAAGGTCGCGCGCTGAATAGCGAAAGCCATCGCCTTGTTTGTAGGAGCTATCGTGTTCTTCGTCCACAATCAGCGTGCGCAAACCGGTAAAGGGCAACAAAACCGCCGAACGGGTGCCAATGAGTATGACGGGTTCGCCGTGGCGTATTTTTAGCCAGGTGTCCAGGCGCTCGCTGTCGTTCAGTGCCGAGTGCCACACCACAATCCGCTGGCCAAAATAGCGCTGGAAGCGGGCCACGGTTTGCGGTGTCAGGTTTATTTCTGGCACCAGCACCAGGGCCTGATCCTGTTCACTCAAATGTTGCTTTAAATAATGCAGGTAGATTTCTGTTTTACCGCTGCCAGTGATGCCGTATAGAAGGCAGGCGCTAAAGCCCTTGGCCGGGTCTGGAAGCTGTGCTGCGGTATCTGTTTGTGCCGGTGATAACGTGGGTGCCGCAAAACTCTCGGTGGGTGTTGTTGCCAGCACGGGTTCGGAGGCTTCAATCAGCTGCTTTTGTTCCAGGGTCTTCAGCTGGCTGCGATTAAAGCCGGCGCTTAAGATGGAGCTTGTCGCAGCGCCCTGGGAATACTGCAAAAGCCAGGCTAGCAAGGCTTTTTGACGGTGGGCCTGGGGTGGCAGCTCCGCACCGCTGCTGCGGGCGCGCCACCAGGCTTCGGTTTTGCGCAATGCTGGCTGGCCGCGCCTGAGTGCTGGCGGTAAGGCCGTAAACAGGCATTCACCCAGCGGGTGTTGGTAATAGTCGCTGGCCCAGCTTAGCAGTCGCAGTGTTTCCTTTGGTAGCGCAGGCCAGCCTTCCATAGCACTTCGAACCGGCTTTAGTGATACCCCGGGCGGCGGGGTTACGCCTACCGCAGTAACCAGTCCGGTTATCTGCTGGCGGCCAAAGGGAACCTGAACCCGCTGGCCGGGCTGAAGGCTGAGGCCGGCGCCAAGGGTGTAGTCAAACAGCCTTCGCAGCGGGCGGTTCATGGCGATGCGTACAACCCTGGTCACGGGTTTTGCGCATTTGGATGGAAGCTATGCCTGGCAGGCGCTGCAACGGCTATAAGTGTCACGGTATGTTCGTATCCTTGTGCAAGCGCCGGTTGTGGCGGCCTGCGCCGGTGGGCATGGGAATTCAGCAGTGTGGCGCTTGCCTGGGTGGCAGTTTGCAAGTAATATTCGCGCTCTGTTGGACAGGGTCAATTGTGCCCCGTCTCTCTTATTGATTCAAATATGCGGTGCCTGGCATACGGAACACTCTACGGAACATTCTTCGGAACAGCCGTAATCGTGACCAGGTGGCGGCATAACCTGACGAGGTTCGCCATGAAAGAAGGTATCCACCCTAAGTACGAAAACATCGCCGCTACCTGTTCTTGCGGTAATGTGATCCATACCCGTTCTACCGTTGGACGTGACCTGCAGTTAGACGTGTGTTCACAGTGCCACCCGTTCTATACCGGCAAGCAGAAAGTTATGGATACCGGCGGCCGTATTGACCGCTTCCAGAAGCGTTTTGGTGGTCGTATTGTTGGCAAGAAAGAAGATTAATGCCAGCGAATTGCAAAAAAGCGCCTTCGGGCGCTTTTTTTTGTCTCAAAAAATGACAGAGCTCGCTTCTGTGACCGAACATACGCAATAAGACGTATTGACGCTTTACCGGACGGTGGGATGGCCCTTGTCGTTTTATGCGGCGCGGGCCATAATGTCGTCCCGCCATAAGTACATTTGTAATTCAGTACGGCGGCTTTACACCCTTAAACGTGACAAACGGAATAGTGGCAATGTCTCAAGATCTGAAAGAAGCAGCCCTTGAATATCACGCCAAGCCGCGGCCTGGCAAGCTGAGTGTAGAAATCAGCAAGCCCACAAAAACAGCCCGCGATCTTGCACTGGCATACAGTCCCGGAGTTGCCGAGCCGGTCCGCGAGATCGCCCGTGACCCCGAAAACGCCTACAAATACACCATGAAAGGCAATCTGGTGGCGGTTATTTCTGACGGCTCCGCGATTTTGGGCCTGGGTAATCTCGGCCCACTGGCCAGCAAGCCAGTAATGGAAGGTAAGGGCGTTCTTTTCAAGCGCTTTGCCGGTATTGATGTATTTGATATTGAAGTCAATTCTGAAAGCCCTCAGGCTTTTATTGAAACCGTTGAACGCATTGCCGATACCTTTGGCGGCATCAACCTCGAAGATATCAAAGCGCCTGAGTGTTTTGAAATCGAGCGAGCGCTGATTGAAAAGTGCAGCATACCTGTATTCCACGACGATCAGCACGGTACCGCCATTGTAACGGCCGCCGGCATGCTTAACGCGCTGGAACTGCAGGGCAAGAAAATTGAAGAAGCCACCATTGTGTGCCTGGGTGCCGGCGCTGCCGCCATTGCCTGCATGAAGCTGCTGATCAGTTGTGGTGTGCGTTCCGAGAATATCTGTATGGTGGACCGCAAGGGTGTGATTCACTCTGGCCGCGACGATCTGAACCAGTATAAGGCGATGTTCGCCAACGATACCGATAAACGCACTCTGGACGATGCCATCGACGGTGCTGATGTGTTTGTGGGTCTTTCCGGCCCGGACTTACTGAGCGCTGAACAGCTCAAGAAAATGGCACCTAACCCGGTTGTATTCGCCTGTTCAAATCCGGATCCGGAAATTGATCCGGCGATTGCGAACGCAGTGCGCGATGACCTGATCATGGCCACGGGCCGTTCAGATTATCCCAACCAAGTGAACAACGTGCTGGGCTTCCCCTTCATTTTCCGTGGCGCACTGGATGTTCGTGCCACAGTGATTAACGAAGAGATGAAGATTGCTGCGGTAAACGCTATCCGCGAACTGGCGAAAGAGCCGGTGCCTCAAGAAATCTGCGAAGCCTACGGCGCTGACAGCTTCGAGTTCGGCAGGAATTACATTATTCCGAAGCCGATGGACGTGCGTTTGCTGGAAGTGGTTCCGGCGGCTGTTGCCCGTGCAGCAGTTGATACCGGTGTGGCTCGTAACCCATACCCGGCGCATTACCCGCTTAAATCCATGGACGATATTATTTAATCAACCAGACGTTAAGCGAATAAAAAACCGGCGGTGCCTGTTAAATTTAGGCTCCGCCGGTTTTTTTGTGGGCGCTCGGTTCTCTACGAAGGCCGACCGCGACACTCAGACCTGCTGCAATCAGTTGCCTAGAACAGTTGCCGGGAAATATCGTCGGTGTCGCCAGTTCCCAGGCCGCCGCGTTCTTCCGCGCTGATGACCTCGGGTTCGTCTTCTTCACGGAACAGTTCAAATACGCCTTCTTCGCCGGGGCGGGCGCGCCTGCCGGTATCTGCATTAATGCGCACATTCACAATGCCATTTGGGCGCGGCATCTGCGCAGAGGGTGTTTGGTCCAGAGCGACTTTCATGTAGTTGATCCAGATGGGCAAGGCGGTGCTGGCGCCGAATTCGTTTCGGCCCAAGGGCGCTGGCTGGTCAAATCCGACCCAGGCAATAACCGCCTGCTGATAGTTGAAGCCAGCAAACCAGGTGTCTATCTGTTCGTTGGTGGTGCCGGTTTTGCCGGCAAGATCGTCCCTGTTCAGAATTCTGGCACGGCGGCCGGTGCCCAGTTTGATGACATCGCGCATCATGGAGTGCAAAATGTACACCGAGCGCTCGTCGGCCAGTCTTGGCATCAGTCGGGCCGGCGCTTGTACGACGCTTTCCAAAGGCTCGTCGCTCAGTTCGGTCACAATGAAATCGTCGTTTGTGTCACCGCTGTTGTCCGTGTCCTGCAAATCAATTTCGTCAATTGCAACGGCGTTACCGCAGTTGCTGTCGCAAAGAATCACGTCGGGTGCTTTGTAGACGGCCGTGCCTCGCGCGTCTTCAATTTGGCGGATCAGGAAAGGCTCTACGTCATAGCCACCATTGGCAATAACGGCCATGCCCCGTGCCAGTTCCATCGGCGATAGCAAGCCACTGCCCAGTGCCAGCGATAAATTAGCGGGCATGTCTGCAGTGGGTACTTTTAGCTGTTTGAGGTAATCCAGCATTGGCTGAATGCCAAGGTCGCGCAGCAAACGGACAGACACCAGGTTGCGTGAGCGGTAGAGGGCTTCGCGTAGGCGTGTGGGGCCGTAGAACTGGCCGGATGAATTTTGCGGGCGCCAGGCGATTTCTTGGCCTTTCTCTTCCAATACAATGGGCGAGTCGTTAATCAGCGTTGCCGGGGTAAATCCAGATTCCAGAGCGTTCAGGTAAAGAAACGGTTTAAACGTGGAGCCGGGCTGACGCTTGGCCTGGATGGCTCGATTGTATTTGCTTTGCCCAAAGCTATAGCCGCCGCTCAGCGCTTCAATGGCACCGGTTTCTGCGGTTAAGGCTATCAGCGCGCCTTCGACTCGCGGCACTTGATACAGCGCTACATTTTGCACGATGTCAGTGAGGGGTTGTTCTTGGCCGTTGTCGGTGGGCTGGGGAGCCGCGTTATTCAGCGCTTTCACATAAACCACATCGCCAGGGCTGAGTACGTCTGACGGTTTTTTTGGCGTCGGGCCGGTCAGGTTTTCGGTGCGGTAACGCTGGGCCCACGTCATGGTGTCTAACGTCATGGTCACGGGGCCAAGGAGGCGGGCGTGCAGCGTGGCCGTGCCGTTATTATCGTCGGTTTTCAGCACCACGGCAGGGATCAGCGGCCCGGTTCTCGGGTAAGAGCGCAAGGCCGTGGCGAGCTCGTTGGCATTCAACGATTTGGTGTCAATGGTCCCTACCGCACCGCGAAACCCGTGACGGCGATCATAGGCTTCAAGCCCTTGGCGCAGGGCGTCAGTGGCGGTTTGCTGTTTTACGCTGTCTACGGTCAGGGTCACCGAGTAGCCATCGGTGTAGGCGTTATCGCCAAAGCGCCGAACCATTTCAGAGCGGGCCATTTCGGCGACGTAATCGGCGTCCACTTCGGTTTCGGTGGCGTTATAGGTGGCTGTCAATTCGGCATTAACGGCTTGTTCGTAGTCGTCCTGAGAAATCATCTCAAGCTCTTTCATGCGCCCCAATATCCAGTTTCGCCGTGCCAGAGCGCGGCTTGGATTTGCCAGGGGATTAAAGGCTGACGGTGCCTTTGGCAGGCCGGCGAGCATGGCCATCTGGGCCAGCGTTAATTCGCTCACGGGTTTGTTGTAGTAAACCTGGCTGGCGGCAGCAATACCGTAGGCGCGGTTGCCCAAATAGATTTTGTTGAGGTACAGCTCGAGTATCGTGTTTTTGTCCAGCTCACGTTCAATTTGCAGGGCCAGCAAAATCTCGTTGAATTTACGAATGAACGTGCGATCCCGTGACAAAAAGTAGTTTTTTGCCACCTGCATGGTGATGGTGCTGCCTCCGGACTGTATGTGGCCGGTAGAGGCCAGTTCCAGTGCGGCCCGTGCCAAACCTTTTATATCTACGCCGAAGTGTTCATAGAAACGGGAGTCCTCTGCAGCGAGAAATGCTTGCAGTTGGCGCTCGGGAACTTGCTCGATTGTGACGGGTGTCCTTCTCTTTTCACCAAATTCTGCTATTAATTTGCCGTCCTGACTGAATATCCGCAGCGGTGTTTGCAGTTTTATATCGAATAACTGCTCCGCTGCGGGAAGGCCAGGCCGAAGATACAAATAGAAGCCGGAACCAAGGACAAGGGTGACACTCAGTCCGGTTAGAAAAAGCCAGATGAAAAGGCGAGATGTACGCATCAAATAGGACATTTTTTTCTGACAACAGTTGGATATAGGTCTATGATTTGAACCATTGCATTAGGAAAGGAGACTACTTCGCTGATACAAAAGCCCTGCGTTAAGAAGAATAGGGATTGTAATCGGAAAACAGAAGAAATTCTCTTAAATAAAAAACATACAAAGTACATAGCCGGCTGCAATTAACCAGTTATAGGGTGAGCGCGTGTTTGGATCTTTCGGAAAGAAATCCAGTGCTGTGCTGGGCTTGGACATAAGCTCAAGCTCGGTCAAGCTTTTGGAATTGTCAAAACAGGGCGACCGCTTTCGGGTTGAAAGTTATGCCGTCGAACCTTTACCTGCAAATGCTGTGGTGGAAAAAAACATCACGGATGTTGAAGCCGTAGGTGACGTGATCAAGCGCGTGGTGTCCAAATCCCGCTCTGGCGTCAAGCAAGTAGCCGTTGCCGTATCCGGCTCCGCGGTGATCACCAAGGTGATCCAGATGGATGGCGGCATCAACGATTTCGAAATGGAAGACCAGATTGCCCTGGAGGCAGACCAATACATTCCTTATCCGCTGGATGAAGTCGCGATTGATTTCGAGGTACAGGGTCCCTCTGAAGCCAATCCGGATAAGGTTGATGTGCTGATTGCTGCCTGCCGCAAAGAGAACGTTGATGTGCGCCAAGACGCACTGAATATTGCTGGCCTGACCACCAAGGTGGTTGACGTAGAGGCCTATGCCCTCGAGCGTGCCTATCAACTGATTGAATCGCAATTGAACTCCCACGGCGACGATCTGGTCGTGGCGATCATGGATGTGGGCGCCACCATGGCCACGTTGAGCGTGATTGTCGAAGGCAAAACTGTGTATACCCGCGAACAGGTGTTTGGTGGCAAGCAATTAACCGAAGAAATCCAGCGCCGCTATGGTTTGTCGCTGGAGGAAGCCGGCCTGGCCAAAAAGCAGGGTGGCTTGCCCGATGATTATGAAGCCGAAGTGTTGAGCCCGTTCCGCGAGGCCGTGGTGCAGCAGGTCGCTCGGGCGATGCAGTTCTTTTTTGGTGCCAGCCAGTACAACTCGGTGGATTATGTGGTTTTGGCCGGCGGCACCTCGGCAATACCCGGGCTTGTTGACATGGTAGAGGAAAAAACGGGCAGGCCCACGCTGGTAGCCAATCCGTTCGCGGACATGGCTGTTAGCTCGCGGGTTAATGCGTCGGCGTTGAGTAACGATGCTCCCTCGTTGATGATCGCGTGTGGTCTGGCAATGAGGAGCTTCGACTAATGGCAAGAATCAATCTTCGGCCCTGGCGTGAAGAGCTGCGCGCAGAAAAACAGAAACAGTTTGTGGTGATGCTGCTGAGCGCTGCCATAATTGCAAGCGGCCTGGCGTTTTTGTGGAAAAACAACGTAGACAGCCGCATTGCCTATCAACAATCCCGCAATGCTTATATTCAAACAGCGGCCAGTAAGCTTGATGAGCAGATCAAAGAAATTGAAAGTCTGAAGCGTAAGCGCAACGAGCTTCTAGCGCGAATGAAAGTCATTCAGGATTTGCAGGGCAAGCGCCCGGTTATTGTGCGGGTATTCGACGAGCTGGTGCGTACCGTGCCCGATGGCCTGTATTTCACCGATTTGAAGAAGGTCGGTGATCGCTTGGACTTGGTGGGTATGGCAGAGTCTAACAGCCGGATTTCATCGCTGATGCGTCAGTTTGAAGACTCCGATTGGTTTACAAATCCGAATCTGTCCAACGTGTCGACTGCTGATGCCCGCCGTGCAGGTTACAGTCAGTTCAATTTGTCCGTCAGTCAGCAAAGCCCTGGCATTGAAGGGGAGGAGAAACAATGAGCCTTGCGGACTCGCTGAAAAGCCTGAACGAATTCGATATCAATGATCTGGACATGAACAACGCCGGTATCTGGCCGGCACCGGTAAAGGCCATTGTGCTACTGCTGGTGTTTGGTCTGATTATGGGTGGCGGCTACTGGTTCTTTATAAAGGACCAGTTTGCGCAACTGGACCGGGTAGAAAGTACAGAGCTGGAACTGCGCAAGAATTATGAGAGTAAGGCTTATCAGGTGGCCAACCTCAGCGTGTTCAAAGCGCAGATGGTAGAAATGGAAGAAACCTTCGGTGCGTTGGTGCGTCAGTTGCCAAGTGAAACCGAAGTGCCAGGCCTTTTGGAAGACATTACCAATACCGCGCTGGGCAGTGGACTGGCTCTGCAGGAAGTGAAACTGCAGCCGGAGCAGAAACGGGATTTCTATTCCGAACTGCCTATTAATATTCGGGTGTCGGGCTCTTACCATGAACTGGCTGCGTTTGTTAGCAGCGTGGCGAGCTTGCCGCGAATCGTGACTTTGCATGATTTGACCATTAAACCCACCGGAGCGGACAACGATCAGCTGGACATGCAGGTTGTTGCCCGTACCTATCGCTACCGGGCCGGAGAATGAGCATGACGGTAAACCATGCCGGAAAAGCCTGTCTGGGTTTGTGCCTGGTATTGTCGCTGACAGCCTGTTCACAGAGCAGCGGCTTTTCCGATCTCGACGTGTTTATGGAGGAAACTCGGGCAAAACCCCGGGGGTTTGTCGAACCATTGCCGGAGTTCAACGCTTACGAGGCGTTTAGCTATTCGGCGTCAGATCAGCGCTCGCCGTTTGAGCCACCCATCGACGTGCAGCTGACGATGATCAGCGAGCAGGAACAGCAAGCGATGAATGACGTAAAGCCGGATATGGACCGGCCGCGGGAAGTGCTGGAGAACTTTGATCTGAAAGAACTGGATATGGTGGGTACCCTGCGCAACAGTGCAGGCACGCTGTTTGCCTTGGTAAAAGACAGCAGTGGCGGCATTCACCGTATAAACAGCGGCAATTTTATCGGTAAAAACTACGGTCGAATTGTGGGTGTAGGCGAGACCCGCGTCGAACTGTTGGAAATCGTGCCCGACGGCCGTGGCGGATGGGTAGAACGCCCGCGCCAACTGTCGCTGGACGAAGGTGATAGCGATGGAGCGGCACAATAATGAATAACAGCAACGTGAATGCACAAAAATGCTTGAAGCCGAGGCTAGCGATGTTCAAAAAACTCAACGTAATTGTCTGCGCGGTAACCGTTGGGTTGTTGTCCAGCCTGGCTAGCGCTGCCACTTTGCAGGATGTGTCGTTTTCCTCTTTACCCGGGGATCGGCTGGAAGTGACTTTGCAGTTTGACGGCCCACCGCCTGAACCGACGGGTTACACCATTGAGCGCCCCGCTCGTATTGCGGTAGACCTGAAAGACACCACCAGTGCCTTGGGTGCCCGCAGCTTGCCGCTGGGCAGCGGAAATGCGCAAAGCATGACCGTTGTTGAAACCAACGACCGTACCCGCCTTATTTTCAACCTGATTGAGCTGGTTCCTTACACCACTCAGCGCAATAACAACGCGTTGGTGATGATTATTGGCGGCGATTCCGCAGATGTAACCAGTGACGTTGCGGGATCTGACGGTGCCAGCCCTGTTGCCTCGTCAGCGGACGCAGCGCCGGCGTTGGCAGACGTTGATTTTCGTCGCGGTGCACAAGGTGAAGGCCGTGTGGTTGTGCGTCTGGCCAGTGCGACGACTCAGGTTAACCTGAGCGAACTGGGCGGAAAAATTCGACTGACCATGCCGGACCTGACTGTGCCCGAGCGCCTGCGCCGCCGTTTGGACGTGACAGATTTTGCCACGCCGGTACAACGGATCGACACCTTTATTGAGGGTGGCAGTGCGGTTATAGAGATTCGTCCGGAAGGCGACTATGACTACATTGCGTACCAGTCTGGCAACGAATTTACCGTGAGTGTTGAACGGCTGAGCGCAGAAGAAGCAGAAGTCCGTCGCGAAGAGAAGTTCCCATATTCCGGCGACAAGCTCTCGCTAAACTTTCAAGACATTGAAGTTCGCTCGGTACTTCAGCTGATTGCCGACTTTACCGGTTTGAATCTGGTGGCCAGCGATACCGTTGGTGGTAGCATCACGCTGCGCTTGCAGAATGTGCCTTGGGATCAGGCGTTGGATCTAATTTTGAAAACCAAAGGTTTGGATAAGCGCCAGATTGGCAATGTATTATTGGTAGCGCCCGCCGATGAAATCGCCGCCCGTGAACGGCTGGAACTGGAAACAACCAAGCAGATCGCCGAGCTTGCCCCGCTTCGTTTGGACATCATTCAGGTCAATTACGCAAAAGCTGCCGAAGTAGTAGCGCTGGTGCAGGCCGACCAAGAGCTGATTTCCAGTCGCGGTTTCATTTCCTCAGACTCCCGAACTAACACCATCAGTGTGCGTGAAACCGTTGAAAAGCTAAACGAAATTCGCCGCCTGGTGTCCACTTGGGACGTAGCTGTGCGTCAGGTTTCTATTGAAGCCAGGATTGTGCGTGCGCAAACCAACGTGGCCGAGAGCCTGGGCGTTCGCTGGGGCGGTGCATCTTATGGCAATAATGGTAATAACTCGACGGTGGTAGGCGGTTCTTTAGAAACAGTCGGTGGTGTAATGGGCGCCGGGGCTGCAAATTCAACCTCGGTTACCTTCCCGGGTGCTCTGGCGGTAGATCTTGGTGTATCTGGCGATGGCGCCTCATCGTTTGCCGTTGGGTTCAGCGGAGGTGACTTCCTGGTCGACCTCGAGCTGTCTGCGCTGGAAAGCGATGGCAAAGCGGAAATCGTGTCCCAGCCTAGAGTTGTTACCGCGGATCGCCAGACGGCGTCTATTAAATCGGGTCAGGAAATTCCGTTTCAGGAAGCCAGCAGCAGCGGCGCCACCAGCACATCATTTAAAGAAGCTGTGTTGTCGCTTGAAGTAACGCCGCAGATCACGCCGGATGACAAAATCATCATGGACCTTGAGGTGACTCAGGACTCCCGTGGCGAAGACACCCCCAACGGCCCGGCCATCAACACCAACTCGGTGACGACTCAGGTGCTGGTCGCCAACGGTGAAACCATCGTTTTGGGCGGTATTTTCGAATCGACCAACACCGAAACCACCACCAAGACACCGTTCTTGGGCGATATTCCCTACCTGGGCAGGTTGTTCAAGCGCACTCAGACTACCGAGCTGCGTAGCGAACTGCTGATTTTCATTACCCCGAAAATCATCAAAAACGACCTGGTTCGTTAAGTTATCTGCAACAAAAAAAACCGCCGCCTAAAAACGGCGGTTTTTTTGTGCGTGTGAAACCCGCGGCAGAACCGGACATTCTTATAGAATGACTGCCCCTATGCTATTCTGACCGGCTTGAACCTTATTGAGCGGACGTTATGTTGTTGCCCAAGCGAGTTATTCTGGTTGGTCCCATGGGGGCCGGTAAAAGTACCATCGGCCGTATGTTAGCGCGTGAGCTGGACTACCGCTTTTTGGATACCGACCGAATTATTGAAGAGCGCTGCGGTGCCAATATTCCCTGGATTTTCGATGTAGAGGGTGAAGACGGGTTCCGCCAGCGCGAAACCGCCATGCTGAGCGAGCTGTCTACCGAGGCCGGTATCATTCTGGCGACCGGTGGAGGCGCGGTTATGCGTGACGTGAATCATGAACTATTGCGTCGTAATTCGGTGATTGTTTACTTGCGCACATCGGTCGAGCACCAGTTAGAACGCACCCGTAAAGACCGAAATCGCCCGCTGTTGCAAACAGCGGATCCGGAAGCGGTACTGCGCCATCTATTCGCGATCCGTGATCCTATTTACACCGAGCTGGCGACCATCACCATGTATACAGATCGCAAAAGCCCGCGATTGGTGGTGCGCCAACTGGTTAATCTGCTGAACCCAAAAACACCCCGTCACATACGCCAGATTCGAAAGGAAGGTCGTCATCATGCTTGAATTACTCCGTGAACTTGAGGTAGACCTGGGCGAACGAAGCTATCCGATACTGATTGGCGAGCAGCTGTTGGGGCAATATGACTTGACGCGTTATGTTGGCGGTTCCCAGGTGATGATTGTGTCTAATAACACCGTGGCCCCGCTCTATCTGGAGCAGGCAAAAGCCTGTTTTGCAGGTAAGCAGGTAGATTCGGTGATTTTGCCGGATGGCGAAAAACACAAAGACTGGCAAACCCTGAATCTGATTTTTGATGCGCTACTGCAGCACAGGCACAATCGCACGACGACCCTGGTAGCTCTGGGCGGAGGCGTAGTGGGGGACATGACCGGGTTTGCGGCGGCGAGCTACCAGCGCGGCGTAGCGTTCATCCAGATTCCAACAACGCTGCTGTCGCAGGTGGATTCCTCCGTTGGTGGCAAAACCGGGATCAATCACCCCTTGGGTAAAAACATGATAGGGGCTTTCCATCAGCCCCGAGCCGTGCTGATTGATACCGGTACCCTGGTGACGCTGCCAGACCGGGAAGTCCGAGCCGGGATGGCGGAAGTCATCAAGTACGGTCTGATTCGCGATCTGCCTTTTCTGCACTGGCTGGATCAGAATCTTGGGTCTTTGCTTGAAAAGGATCCGCGGCAGGTCGCACAGGCCATCTACCGTTCTTGCGTCTGCAAAGCGGAAGTGGTGGCCATTGATGAACGCGAAGGCGGCCTAAGAGCAATACTTAATCTTGGCCACACCTTCGGCCACGCTATCGAGACTTTCGCCGGCTATGGCAATTGGTTACACGGAGAAGCCGTTGGCACCGGCATGTTGATGGCAGCGGATCTTTCCGCCCGCGAAGGTTTTATCAGTGCTGCCGAATGCCAGCAGATTTACAGCCTGATCAGCCGTGCCGGATTGCCGCCGCTGGCGCCTGCAGCTATGCGCCCGGACGACTTCATAGAGCTGATGGCAGTGGATAAAAAGAATGTAGATGGGCGGCTCAGGCTGGTTCTGTTGCAGGCGGTGGGCGAAGCGGTTGTGACCGCCAAAACTGCGCGCAAAAACCTTGAAGCAACCCTGAACGCTTTTTGCCAGCGTTGAACCCAGAGCCCGAGACGATATCGCCATGGTCAACGATGACAATCTGAACAGTCAGGAAGTCGGGGGTCTTTTCCCCCGCCTGCAGGAGCGCTTTGGTTTGCGGGCAGATCCTTCCGCGATGGAAGCTCCGTTTTTTGCCGGCGCGCAGCGCCAATCTGCCCTTGAATCCTTACGTCAGATGAGTGGTTTCGGCGACATGGCCGTGTTGGTTAGCGCCCCATCCGGGCTAGGAAAAACCCGCCTGCTGGCAGAACTGGTGCGCAGTGAATCGTCGCGGCTGGAGTTTCATCGCCTGGGTAGTGCAGCGTTGGGTAGCCCTCAGGCACTGGTGCGGGATTTGTCTATAGTGGCCCGCTGCCTGGATTTAGAGGCCGGCCCCAAAGCTGCCCTGTTGCAGTTTTTTAAATGGTCTGAGCAGCGTGCCGGCAAAGGCCAGCGCATGGTACTGCTGATCGATAACGCCGAGCAGGCGCCGGCAGAGGTGTTGAATCTTTTGCTTAACGGTTTTTGGGGCGCCAATCGTAGTTTGGCAGCTTTACCGGTGTTCGCCGGCACGGAAGCGCTGCCTGGCATGATGGAGCTTGCGCAGCAGGCTTCGGGAACCGTGCACCAGATTACACTGGCGCCTTTAAGCCGGGATGAACTGGCGGAATATCTGCATCCTAGGGTGAAGCTTGCTGGCGGTAATGCCGGTGAGCTGTTAAGCCCAGATCGCTTAAAGCAAATTTATACCCGCAGTCTGGGTAACTTTTACGCGATTCAACGTATAACTCCCTCTGTATGGCTGGATATGGCAGGGCGGGCTGCTCCTACGCGGCACCGTGCCAGAATGCCCTGGCGTACGTTGGGATGGCCGTTACTGGCACTGGTTTTGCTGGCGGCTTCTTGGTGGTTTGTTTCCCGCCAGTACGACACTGTGATGAGCGAAGAAGACGACAGCGCCCAGGCGCAAACGCTAGAGCGCGTGCGCAAGAGCATAACGATCGGCCCGGAGGTAGCACCAGAGCAAGGCACGGCAGCACAGCCAACGCCGCCAACGGGCCAGGGCGCACCAGAGCCGGTCGTCGCTACGGATGATTCAGAGCCAAAATTAGAGCAAGAGCCGGTGATGCAGCCCGAAGTCATCGCGCAGCCAGCATCGCGCTCAGGCAACCAGCTTGCGACAGGAGAAAGTTCCATTACAGGCAGTGACTCCACTAGAAAACAGGTTATCGATAATCCAGAGCCCGAACCTGCAACGTTAATTGAGCCTGAGCCCGAGTTGGCAGTGGTGTCTAAAGCTCAACCTGTACCTTCGCCGCGAATAGCAGCGGGGACAGTGCCTGCTCAAGCAGCTTTTACGCCGGCCAGGCCGGATCGCTTCGTGCCCTTGCTGCAGCGCCGCAGCAGTGGCGGCTGGACCATCCAGCTGGTTGCCGGCAACCTGGAGCAGACCGCATTGAATATTTTGCGTCGTTACCCGCAGGTAGATGCGATGGTGTATACCCGTGGTGAGCGTAACGGTAAACAGTGGTTCATGGTGTTTCAAGGCACTTACCCCAGTAAGGATGCCGCGCAGCAGGCGGCGCAAACTCTTCCTGCTGACCTGGTGTCGGGGGAACCTTGGGTGCGTGAGAACAGGAGTTTGTAGCCCTGAATGTCCAAAATCGACCCGTTTTGGTGCGCTGGTAGAATTCCCTGGTTTTCGTGATCCGTACTGGTGCATAACGTTAAAAATTTTAAATTGCCGTTTGAGCAGCGAATTTTCATCTGCGTAAACTGCGGTACCTATGTTAAAAATGTCATGGAGCTATTTGCGCTATTTTCGCTGGCTCATTGATAATAAAGGCTTTTACAGAGAGATTGCGCTTATGACAACTGGCTTGTACCAACTCGGTGAATTCAAAGATAACTGTGGCTTTGGCCTGATTGCTCACACCAAGGGCGAAGCCAGCCATCAATTACTACAAACCGCCATTGAGTCGCTAACGTGTATGACTCACCGCGGCGGTATTGCCGCCGATGGTAAAACCGGCGATGGTTGCGGGCTGTTGTTGCAAAGCCCGGACAGTTTTCTGCGCAAGGTTGCCCGTGCGCAGTTTGGCAAAGAGCCTGGTGATCTGTTCGCTGTGGGCCAGGTGTTTCTGAGCTCCGAAGAAGGCCAGGCGGCGGCCGCGAAGGCGGTTCTGGAAAGGCGTCTGTGTGAGCAGGGGCTGGAGGTGATGGGATGGCGCGATGTGCCGGTCGATACTTCTTGCCTGGGCCCCATGGCGCTGGATTGTATGCCACGCATTGAGCAAGTGTTTGTATTGCCTGCGGGCAAACCAGAAAGTAACTTTGCCATTAGTTTGTTTGTTGGCCGCCGTTTTGCCGAGCGTGATCTGGCTGACGACAGCGAATTCTATATTTGCAGCCTGTCGCACCGCACGCTGGCCTATAAAGGCTTGATGATGCCTGCAGACCTGGCGAATTTCTATCGCGATCTGGACGACCCGGATCTGCAGACCGCCATTTGCGTATTCCACCAGCGCTTTTCAACCAACACCATGCCGCGCTGGCCGCTGGCGCAGCCATTCCGTTATCTTGCCCACAACGGCGAGATCAACACCATTGATGGCAACCGTAATTGGGCGATTGCCCGTGCAGCCAAATTCAGTTCGCCGCGCCTGCCGGACCTGAAAACGCTGCAACCTCTGGTTAACCTGACCGGCTCCGATTCCTCTAGCATGGACAACATGCTGGAATTGCTGCTGGCAGGCGGTGTCGATCTGTTCCGCGCTGCGCGGATGATGGTGCCGCCGGCATGGCAAAACGTAGACACCATGGACGCAGACCTGCGCGCCTTTTACGAATACAACTCCATGCACATGGAACCCTGGGACGGCCCTGCCGGCCTGGTATTGACCGACGGCCGCTACGCTTTGTGTATGCTTGACCGCAACGGCCTGCGCCCGGCGCGTTGGGTGCACACCAAAAACGATTTTCTCACCGTCGCCTCGGAAATCGGTACCTACGGTTACAAGCCGGATGACGTGGTAGCCAAGGGTCGCGTTGGCCCCGGGCAGATGCTGGCCATTGATACAGAAACCGGCGAGATTCTGCACACCCGCGATATCGATCAACGTTTGAAAACGGCTCAGCCGTATAAACGCTGGCTGCGGGAAAACGCCCTGCGGGTAGAGTCCACACTGCATCAGGACGCCCCGGATTTCGAACTGCTGGGCGCCGACGAGCTTTTGATTCACCAGAAGATGTTCAACGTGTCATTTGAAGAACGCGACCAGATTCTGCGCCCTCTGGGCGAGAACGGTCAGGAAGCAGTAGGTTCCATGGGCGACGACACGCCAATGGCTGTGTTGTCCAGTAAAGTGCGTCACTTAGCTGACTATTTCCGCCAAAAGTTCGCCCAGGTCACCAACCCTCCCATTGATCCGCTGCGCGAAGCCATCGTGATGTCGCTGGAAACCTGCCTGGGAGCCGAGCGCAATGTGTTCGAAGAAGCGGCTGAGCACGCCGATCGGGTGATTCTAAATACCCCGGTTCTGTCGCCGGCAAAATTTCAGCGTATGTTGGTGAGTGACCGTCCCGGCTTTGCGGTAGAAGCGATTGCGCTGAGCTATGTCCCGGAGGAAGGTCTCCAGCAGGCAATCAGGCGCGTGTGCGCCACTGCAGAACAGGCGGTGCGCGATGGCAAATCGCAAATTCTTCTACGTGACAGCGTCTTGCAGCAGGGCCACCTGCCAGTGAACGCGCTCATGGCTACCGGCGCCGTGCACCATCATCTTGTCGCTCAGGGCTTACGCTGCGACTCCAACATTGTGGTAGAAACCGGCTGGGCGCGAGATCCTCACCATTTTGCGGTGCTATTCGGTTTTGGCGCCACAGCGGTTTACCCATACCTGGCGTACCAGGTGCTTAATGACCTGATTCGCACCGGCGAAATGCTGGTGGACCCTATCGACGCCAAGAATAACTACCGCAAGGGTATTAACAAGGGCCTGCTGAAAATCCTGTCCAAAATGGGCATTTCCACTATTGCCTCCTATCGCGGAGCCCAGTTGTTTGAGGCCATCGGTCTGGCCGATGAAGTGGCCGATCTGTGCTTCAAGGGCGTGCCCTGCCGGATTCAGGGCGCCGATTTCTACGACTTTCAGCACGACCAGGAGCAACTGGCCAAGCTGGCGTGGAAGCCGCGCAAGCCACTATCACCGGGTGGTATTCTGAAATACGTGCACGGTCAGGAATACCACGCCTTCAATCCGGATATTGTGGCCAAGTTGCAAGATGCCGTTACCAGTGGCGACTATCGTCAGTATCAGGAGTACGCCGGGTTGGTCAATCATCGGCCGGTGGCCACCCTGCGGGACCTGCTCGGGTTCCGCGAAGGCATTCAGCCGGTGGACTTGGCCGAGGTTGAGCCGGTAGAGCAGATTTTTACCCGATTTGATTCGGCGGGGATGTCCCTGGGTGCACTGTCGCCAGAGGCCCATGAGGCCCTGGCGGTGGCCATGAACACCCTGGGTGGACGCTCAAATTCCGGTGAGGGCGGCGAAGACCCGGCTCGCTATGGCAACGAAAAACGTTCAAAAATAAAGCAGGTAGCCTCAGGCCGTTTTGGCGTTACCGCTGAATATTTGCGCAGCGCCGACGTTATGCAGATTAAGATTGCCCAAGGCGCTAAGCCGGGTGAGGGTGGACAACTGCCAGGCGGTAAAGTGAACGCGCTAATTGCTCGTTTGCGTTATTCGGTGCCGGGCGTAACGCTGATTTCGCCGCCACCACACCACGACATTTATTCGATCGAGGATCTGGCCCAGCTGATTTTTGATTTAAAGCAGGTTAACCCGCAAGCGTTAGTGTCGGTGAAGCTGGTGTCTGAGCCTGGTGTGGGCACTATCGCAGCGGGCGTCGTGAAAGCTTATGCGGATCTGATTACGGTGTCGGGTTACGACGGTGGCACGGCGGCAAGCCCATTGACGTCAATCCGCTACGCCGGTTCGCCCTGGGAACTGGGGCTGGCGGAAACTCAGCAGGCCCTGCGAGCCAACGATTTGCGCGGTAGAGTTCGCCTGCAAACCGACGGTGGCATAAAAACCGGCCTGGATGTGGTGAAGGCCGCCATCCTGGGTGCCGAGAGCTTTGCGTTTGGCACCACGCCGATGGTAGCGCTGGGTTGTAAATTCCTGCGAATTTGCCACCTGAACAACTGCGCCACCGGTGTGGCAACCCAGAATGAGCAACTGCGTGACGAACACTTCAAAGGCACGGTGGGAATGGCTATGAACTTCTTCCGGTTTGTAGCGGAAGAAACCCGTGAATGGATGGCACGGCTGGGAGTGCGCTCCCTGCAGGAGCTGGTAGGCCGCACAGACCTTCTGGTGCGTCTGCCGGGTGATACCGAACGCCAGCGCAAACTGGACCTGAACCGCTTGCTAAACAACGATCAGATTCCAGCGGATAAACCGCAAACCTGCCAGGTCCCACGCAACGAACCTTTTGATAAGGGTACGCTTGCGGAAAAAATGCTCAGCGACGTCCGCAGTGCCATCGACAACAAGAGCGGTGGTGCCTGGAGTTATCGAGTAACTAACTGTGACCGCTCTATTGGTGCACGGCTGTCGGGTGAAATAGCCGCTCTGCATGGCAACCAAAGTATGGCAGATGCCCCCATTACGCTGGATTTGACCGGTACGGCTGGTCAGAGCTTTGGTGTGTGGAACGTCGCCGGCCTGAACCTGATATTAGAAGGCGACGCCAACGATTATGTGGGTAAAGGCATGACCGGCGGCAAACTGGTGCTTTACCCCCCCCGCGGCAGTGTTTTCAAGGCTCGGGAAACTGCGATTATCGGTAATACCTGTCTGTATGGTGCTACCGGCGGTAATTTGTTTGCGGCAGGTACGGCCGGCGAACGCTTTGCCGTGCGCAATTCCGGCGCCCATTCGGTGGTAGAAGGTGCAGGTGACCATTGCTGTGAATATATGACGGGCGGCCTGGTGACAGTGCTGGGTCAAACCGGACACAACTTTGGCGCAGGTATGACCGGTGGTTTTGCTTATGTTCTGGACCAGGACAATACCTTTGTTGATAAATACAACCATGAGCTTGTGGAGATACAGCGAATCTCCAGTGAAAGTATGGAAGCCTATCGCAACCACCTGCGCAGCATTATTCGTGGACACATTGCGGAAACTGCCAGTGAGTGGGGCCAGCATCTGCTGGCGAATTTCGACGATTACATTGGCCGGTTCTGGCTGGTGAAGCCCAAGGCCGCAAACTTGCGTAGCCTGCTGGCCAATACCCGGGCGCGCCCGGAATAAAGCCAGCGAGGGCCCGCCCGTCGACACCCAACGGATACGCCCCGCGGCGAATCAGTGCGAACAGACGAATGTAGAGAGTTAACCATGAAAGAGCGACTGAATAACGACTTCCAGTTTGTAGAAGTAGGGCGGGTAGACCCGAAAAAGGTTCCGGCCCGCAAGCGCAAAAAGGAATTCAATGAAATTTACACACCTTTTACCCAGGATCAGGCGGCGTCCCAGTCTCACCGTTGTCTGGAATGTGGTAATCCATACTGTGAATGGAAGTGCCCGGTACATAACTACATTCCCAACTGGCTGAAGCTGGTGGCCGAAGGCAACATCATGAAGGCCGTGGAGCTTTGCCATCAGACCAATTCGCTACCCGAGGTGTGTGGGCGAGTGTGCCCGCAAGACCGCTTGTGTGAGGGTGACTGCACCTTGAATGATGGTTACGGCGCGGTCACCATCGGCTCGGTAGAAAAGTACATTACAGATACCGCCTTTGCCCTGGGCTGGAAGCCGGATATGTCTAAGGTGGTGCGCACCGACAAGCGGGTAGCGGTGATTGGGGCAGGGCCCGCGGGTCTTGCTTGCGCCGACGTGCTGGTGCGTAGCGGTGTAACGCCGGTGGTGTTTGACATTTATCCGGAAATTGGCGGACTGCTGACATTTGGCATCCCCGAGTTCAAACTGGAAAAGTCGGTAATGGCGCGCCGCCGCAAAGTGTTTGAAGAAATGGGCGTTGAATTTCGCCTGTCCACCGAGGTGGGTAAACACATCCAGATGAGCGATTTGCTCAGTGACTTCGATGCGGTATTTATGGGCATGGGCACCTACACCTCCATGCAAGGTGATTTCCCCGGCGAAAATCTGGCCGGCGTTCATGCGGCTCTGCCATTTCTGATTTCTAACGTAAATCGCCGTCTGGGCTTTGAAGTCAGTACTGAGGACTTTATCAATATGCAGGGTAAGCGAGTGGTGGTGCTTGGTGGTGGAGACACTGCCATGGATTGCAATCGCACCTCCATTCGCCAGCAAGCCGCCAGCGTAACCTGTGCTTACCGTCGCGATGAAGCCAATATGCCCGGCTCACGGCGGGAAGTATCGAATGCCCGCGAAGAAGGTGTGAACTTCATGTTTAATCGCCAACCGGTGGCTATCGTCGGTGACGGTCATGTGGAAGGCGTGAAAGTGGTGTCTACCGAGCTTGGCGAGCCTGACGAAAATGGTCGCCGCCGGCCGGAAGTGATTCCGGGCAGTGAGGAAATCATTCCTGCAGACGCGGTGCTGGTGGCCTTTGGTTTTCGTCCCAGTCCAGCAGAATGGTTCGGCCAGCACCAGGTGAGTACCAGCGATTCCGGCTTGGTAACGGCGCCGGAGCAGGCGGATTTTTCCTTCCAGACCAGCAATCCCAAGGTGTTTGCCGGCGGCGACATGGTGCGGGGCTCCGACTTGGTGGTAACGGCCATATGGGAAGGTCGCCAGGCAGCCGAAGGCATTTTGGATTATCTGGATATCTGAAATCGGCGTTGATGTGAAGCGGAGGGCGACCTGTCAAAAACAGGTCGCCCTTTTTTATTGATACAAACGGGGTATCATTGACTGCTGAATGTAATGACCCTTTAATGACTGAGAACGCTGGACATTTTTATGACTGAACTGAAAAACGATCGTTTCCTTCGCGCCTTGATGGGCCAGCCCGTAGACCGCACGCCGGTCTGGATGATGCGCCAGGCCGGTCGCTATCTGCCGGAATATCGCGCCACCCGCGCCAAGGCCGGTGACTTTCTCAGTTTGTGCAAAAACACGCCGCTGGCCTGTGAAGTGACTCTGCAACCGCTGGAGCGTTTCCCGCTGGACGCAGCCATTCTGTTTTCTGACATTCTGACCATTCCTGACGCGCTGGGTCTGGGTCTGTATTTTGAAACCGGTGAAGGCCCGAAGTTCAAACACACCATCCGTTCTGCCGCTGATGTAGACGCGCTGCCAAAAATCAACGCTGAGGTCGATCTGGATTACGTGATGAACGCGGTGTCGACGATCCGCAGTGCGCTGAACGGACGGGTGCCGCTGATTGGTTTCTCCGGCAGCCCTTGGACCTTGGCCACTTATATGGTGGAAGGCGGCTCGTCGAAAGATTTCCGCGAAGCCAAAAAACTGATGTACGGCCAGCCCGAAGTCATGCATAAGTTGCTGGACCACTTGGCGGATGCGGTTACCGATTACCTGAACGGGCAGATTCGCGCCGGCGCCCAAGTGGTGCAAATTTTTGACACCTGGGGCGGCGTACTCAGCACCTGGGCCTATGAAGAGTTCTCCCTGAAGTACATGCGCAAAATCATCGCTGGCCTGAATCTGGAAAGCGAAGGCCGTAAGGTGCCGGTGATTGTGTTCACCAAGAACGGCGGCCAGTGGCTTGAGTCGATTGCCGATTGCGGCGCGGATGCCGTGGGACTGGACTGGACTACTGACATTGGCAGCGCCCGCGCTCGAGTTGGCGACAAGGTCGCGCTGCAGGGCAATATGGACCCGACCATGCTGTACGCGCCGCCCGCGCGCATCCGTGAAGAAGTGGGCGATATCTTGCGCCGCTTTGGCCATGGCACGGGCCACATTTTTAATCTGGGCCACGGCATTACGCCGGATGTAGACCCTGCCCACGCCGGCGCGTTCATAGAAGCGGTGGTAGAGCTGAGCCCGCAGTACCACCAAAACTAAGAGCACCACCAAAACTAAGAGCACCATTAAAACGAACAGTACCAGAGCTGATTTATGGCCAAAGTGAAAACCGCGTTTGTCTGCACCGACTGTGGTGCCGACTACTCCAAGTGGCAGGGCCAGTGTACGGCCTGTAAAGAGTGGAACACTCTCAGTGAGGTGCGCGGCTTTTCGGCACCGGCCAATAAAAGCGCCCGCGGTTCCCGCTTCGAAGGTTTTGCCGGCAGCCTGTCGGCGGTGCAGAGCCTGAATGATGTCAGTTTGGCGGAACAGGTTCGCCTGAGCACCGGCATGGCCGAATTTGACAGGGTTCTGGGCGGTGGCCTGGTAGAAGGTTCGGCGGTGTTGATGGGCGGGCACCCCGGCGCCGGTAAGAGCACCCTGCTGTTACAGGCTGTGTGCAACTTGGCAAGCTCGGTATCGGCGCTTTACGTAACCGGCGAGGAATCTCTGCAACAGGTGGCCATGCGCGCCAAGCGGCTTGGCCTGCCCACCTCAGATTTGAAATTGC
Source organism: Marinobacter sp. ELB17 (assembly GCF_000169375.1). Taxonomy (GTDB): domain Bacteria; phylum Pseudomonadota; class Gammaproteobacteria; order Pseudomonadales; family Oleiphilaceae; genus Marinobacter. The sequence continues at coordinate 49,878 of NZ_AAXY01000008.1, read as the reverse complement.
TGTCAGAGACCAGCGTCGAGCGGCTGTTACAGATTGTTGAAGTGGAAAAACCACGAATTCTGGTGATCGACAGTATTCAGGTGATGCACGTGGCCGATTCCGAATCGGCGCCCGGCAGCGTGTCACAGGTACGTGAAAGCGCGGCGTTTCTGACCCGCTTTGCAAAACAGACCGGCACCATTTTGCTATTAGTGGGGCACGTCACGAAAGACGGCAGCCTGGCCGGGCCAAAAGTGCTGGAGCACATGATTGATTGCTCCATTTTGCTGGAAGGCTCAAGCGATAGCCGCTATCGCACCTTGCGCGGTATTAAAAACCGCTTTGGTGCGGTGAACGAGCTGGGCGTGTTCGCCATGCTGGAGCAGGGCCTGAAAGAAGTGAAAAACCCATCCGCTATTTTTTTGAATCGTGGCGAAGAAGCTGCGCCCGGCAGTGTGGTGATGGTGGTGTGGGAAGGCACCCGGCCCATGCTGGTGGAAATTCAGGCGCTGGTCGATATGGCTCAGGGTAGTTATCCCCGGCGAGTGGCAGTGGGGCTAGATCAAAACCGGCTGGCCATGTTGCTGGCGGTTCTACATCGTCATGGTGGCATGCACGTGGCGGATCAGGATGTGTTTGTGAACGTGGTGGGCGGCGTGAAAGTCGCTGAAACCAGTGCCGATCTAGCACTTTTGGCGGCCGTTGTGTCGTCATTCCGCGACCGTGCGCTACCGCAAGATTTGATGATTTTTGGCGAAGTAGGTCTGTCTGGCGAAATTCGCCCGGTGCCCAACGGCCAGGAGCGTATTAACGAGGCGGCCAAGCACGGCTTTACCCACGCGCTGGTGCCAAAAGGCAATGCCCCGCGTAAAGCCATTAACGGCATGAAGGTTATTCCGGTGACAAAGCTGAGTGACGCGCTGACGGCTCTCGACGAACTTTAGCAAAATCTGCGCAAACATATTGGTGAAAGAGCAAGGTTAGGGACGGATTTTAAATCTGTCCCCGGTCCGGGGGCCGGTTGTTGCCTAAGAAGTGGGAGGCTCCGTCCAATAGAGCGGAGAGCAGCAGTCACGCTGCCAACTATTGGCGCTTTCGGTTTGTCTTGAGCCAGTCTATAGTCACGAGTAAGTCCGTCTTCAGGAGTTCTTTGTGACAACCCCCGCTACCGAGCAACGCCGTTTTCACCGCATTGAGTTTGATGCCGCCTGCGAAGTGCAGTGGCACGAGCAGATCTGGCAGGCTCAGGTGCTGGATATTTCGCTGAAAGGCGTGCTTTTGCAACGTCCGCCGCAATGGGTTGTGGCAGTGGATGAACCCTGTGAGATAACCGTATTTCTGAACGGTACCGAGGCTGGTATTGTGATGGCGGTGGTGTTGCGCCACGTCGAAGACCAGCATTTGGGGTTTCAGGTGCAGTACATAGATATGGATAGCGCCACGCATTTGCGCCGGCTGGTGGAGCTGAATCTTGGGGATCCTGCTCTGTTGGAGCGGGAATTAGGGAATCTGCTGACGCCCATGGGCGGGCAGACTCCCAAAGCTGACTAGATCACGCTAACTTTTTGTACTTCATGCGTTGTGGCACCATGGCAGAATCGCCTTTGCGTTTCTTGTGGTCTTCGTCGTAGTCGTTGAAGTTGCCTTCGTAATAAATCACTTCGCCGTCGTCTTCAAACGCCAAAATGTGAGTAGCTACCCGGTCTAGAAACCAGCGGTCGTGAGAGATCACCAAAGCCGAACCAGGGAAGTTCAACAGGGCTTCTTCCAGAGCACGCAAGGTTTCTACGTCCAGATCGTTAGTAGGTTCGTCCAGCAGCAGCACGTTGCCGCCTTCTTTTAACAGGCTGGCCAGGTGCAGGCGATTGCGCTCGCCACCGGACAAGTCGCCCACCCGCTTTTGCTGGTCGGAGCCTTTGAAGTTAAAACGGCCGGCATAGGCCCGCGACGGCGTTTCGTAGTTGCCTATCTTGATAATGTCCCGGCCTTCGCTGAGCAGCTCCCAAACGGTTTTGCTGCCGTCCAGATCGCGGTTCTGGTCCACATAAGCCAGCTTTACGGTCTCGCCGACGGTAATGGTGCCGGCATCGGGTTGGTCTGCGCCGATGATCATGCGGAACAGTGTGGATTTACCTGCGCCGTTTCCGCCGATGATGCCCACTATGGCACCCTGTGGTACTCGTAACGACACGTTTTCATACAGCAGGTGATCGCCAAAAGCTTTGCTAATGCCGTTCACTTCAATCACCTCGTCACCTAAACGGGGCCCGGGCGGAATATATAGTTCATTGGTTTCATTGCGCTTCTGGAATTCCTGCGAGCTCATTTCCTCAAAGCGCGCCAGGCGGGCCTTGCTCTTGGACTGGCGGCCTTTGGCGTTACTGCGCACCCATTCCAGCTCGTGTTTCACAGCTTTTTGATGTGAGGCTTCTTGCTTGGATTCCATCTCCAGGCGATTCTGTTTGTTTTCCAGCCATTGACTGTAGTTGCCTTCAAACGGAATGCCGTGGCCGCGATCCAGCTCCAGAATCCAGCCAGCAACGTTATCCAGGAAGTAACGGTCGTGAGTGATGGCTACAACGGTGCCTTCGTAGTCGTGCAGAAAGCGCTCCAGCCAGGCAACCGATTCGGCATCCAGATGGTTAGTGGGCTCGTCCAGCAGTAGCATGTCCGGGCCCGACAGCAGCAGGCGGCACAAGGCAACGCGGCGGCGTTCGCCACCGGACAGGTTTTTTACCATCTGGTCCCAGGCAGGCAGGCGCAGAGCATCGGCGGCGACTTCCATTTTGCGTTCAATGTCGTGGCCGTCGGTGGCCTGAATCACAGCCTCCAGTCTTTCCTGCTTTTTGGCCAGGGTGTCAAAGTCGGCATCCGGTTCGGCATAAGCGGCGTACACTTGGTCGAGTTCTGCTAGCGCGTTGTGAACATCGGCTACGGCTTCGTCGACAATGTCCTTAACGGTCTTGCTGTCGTCCAGCTCTGGCTCCTGGGGCAAATAACCCACATTAATGCCGGGCTGGGGGCGGGCTTCGCCGGAATAATCCTGATCAATGCCGGCCATAATGCGCAGCAGAGTGGATTTGCCAGACCCGTTCAAGCCGAGCACGCCAATTTTGGCGCCCGGGAAAAAACTCAGGGAAATGTCCTTGAGTATCTCGCGTTTGGGCGGAACCACTTTGCCAACGCGGTTCATTGTGTATACGTACTGGGCCATAAGAGTGGAATCCTCCGGGGTTTCAAATGTGCGGAATTAACCGCATTAAGGTAGCGAAATGGCCCAGTTATAGCAATTGAAGTAGATTTCACTGTATTTGGGGACAGGTTCGAAATCTGTCCCCAGGCAGCAGGTTTCACAGATCGGGGACAGATTTGAAACCTGTCCCCGAGCGCAAATCTGTCTCCGATTTGAACAGTACGGAATCATGTGTTGGCCTGCGTCAACAGTCGCTGGCGGTTTAAAGGGTGATTTTACCCCCGACAATGAGCTATGATAGTGGGCTAAATTTTACGGTCAGCCAAGCACACAGAGGCAGCGCATCCATGTTTAATCGTGATATGAAAATCGCCGGTTTTGACGACGAGCTCTGGAACGCCATGCAGGCGGAGAGCCATCGCCAGGAAGCTCATATCGAGCTGATTGCGTCGGAGAACTACACTAGTCCGCGGGTGATGGAGGCGCAGGGCAGTGATTTGACCAACAAGTACGCGGAAGGTTATCCCGGCAAGCGTTACTACGGCGGTTGTGAGTTTGTAGATATTGCCGAGCAGCTGGCTATTGATCGCGCCAAAGAATTGTTCGGAGCGGCCTACGCCAACGTGCAGCCGCACTCTGGTTCACAGGCCAACTCGGCGGTGTTTCTAGCTCTGCTGAATGCGGGCGATACGGTACTGGGCATGAGCCTGGCTCACGGTGGCCACCTGACCCACGGCGCCAGCGTGAATTTCTCCGGCAAAATTTACAACGCTGTTCAATATGGTATCGACACCGACACAGGTCTGATCAATTACGACGACGTGGAAGCGTTGGCGGTGGAGCACAAGCCGAAGATGATCATTGCCGGCTTCTCCGCTTATTCGCAGTATCTTGATTTCGCCCGTTTCCGCGAGATTGCCGATAAAGTGGGTGCCTACCTGTTTGTCGACATGGCTCACGTAGCTGGTCTGGTGGCAGCGGGTGTTTACCCTGACCCAGTCCCCCACGCCCACGTGCTGACCACCACCACCCACAAAACCCTGCGCGGCCCCCGCGGCGGGCTGATTCTGGCCTGTGATGACGAAGCTCTGCACAAGAAGCTGAACTCCGCGGTATTCCCCGGTGGCCAAGGTGGCCCGCTGATGCACGTGATTGCGGCCAAAGCGATCTGCTTCAAAGAAGCCATGAGCCCCGAGTTCAAGACGTATCAGCAGCAAGTGGTTAAAAACGCTGCGGCCATGGCCGAAGTGTTTGTTGATCGCGGTTTTGACGTGGTGTCCGGCGGCACCAAAAACCATCTGTTCCTGTTAAGCCTGATCAAACAGGACATCACCGGTAAAGACGCCGATGCAGCACTGGGCCGGGCTCATATTACCGTGAACAAAAACGCGGTACCGAACGACCCGCGCTCGCCTTTTGTTACGTCGGGTCTGCGCATTGGTACGCCAGCTATTACCACTCGTGGTTTTGCCGAAGCGGAATGTCGCGAACTTTCCGGCTGGATTTGTGACATTCTTGCCGACCTGAACGACGAAGCCGTGATTGACCGTGTGCGCGGGCAGGTTGAAGCCATGTGCGCCCGCTTCCCGGTATACGCGTAAGTTGCCAGTTGTTACTCCAGGCCAGGCCCGTTTGGGCTGGGCCTGGGGTTCTCTCCAGAGTTTCTGATTATGCATTGTCCATTCTGTGGTGAAGACGATACCAAAGTGATTGACTCGCGCCTGGTGGCAGAGGGAAATCAGGTGCGTCGCCGCAGGGAATGTTTTTCGTGCCGCGAACGGTTCACTACCTTTGAAACCGCCGAGCTGGTTATGCCGCGGGTCGTGAAACAGGACGGCACCCGCCAGCCTTTTGACGAAGAAAAACTGCGTTCCGGGTTGATGAAGGCGCTTGAAAAACGCCCGGTTAGTATCGAGCAAATAGATACCGCGCTGAGCCACATCAAGGCGCAGCTGCGTGCCACCGGCGAGCGCGAAGTAAAATCTATGCGTTTGGGTGAAGAGGTGATGACTGAGCTGCGCCAGCTAGACAAAGTAGCCTATGTGCGATTTGCTTCGGTGTATCGCAGTTTTCAGGATGTGAACGAATTCAAGGAAGAAATCGAGCGTCTTACCGCCGGCAATGGTGATTCGGTGGCAGACGTAGCTAAGGCACTGGCGGATTCGGGCGCGGAAAGAAAGTCATGATCACCACTCGCGACCGGGCCTTTATGGCCCGTGCTGTTCAGCTGGCCTGGCGTGGCCGTTATTCCACTCACCCGAACCCCCGTGTGGGCTGCGTGATTGCCCGCGGGGATCGCATTCTAGGTGAAAGCTGGCACGAACGCGCTGGAGAAGCCCACGCTGAAGTGCGTGCTTTGAGCCAGGCCGGTACTTCCGCCCGCGGCTCTACGGCGTATGTCACACTGGAGCCCTGCAGTCATTTCGGGCGCACACCTCCCTGCGCCAAAGCGCTGATAGAAGCCGGCGTGGCACGGGTTTTTGCTGCTACGCTGGACCCAAACCCCAATGTGTCCGGGCGCGGGCTGGAGATGCTCAGGGCTGCCGGTATTCGCGTTCACGTGGGTTTGTTGGCAGGCGAGGCCGCTAAGTTAAACCCGGGCTTTATGAAGCGTATGACTAGCGGGCGCCCATGGGTACGGCTAAAAATGGCCGCCAGTCTGGACGGCCGCACGGCTATGGCATCGGGTGAGAGCCAATGGATTACCGGGCCAGAGTCGCGCAGTGACGTTCAGCGCCTGCGCGCCATGAGCGACGCCATTCTGACCGGAGTGGGTACGGTGCTGGCGGATGATCCGTCGCTAACGGTGCGGCGCGAAGAAATGGGCGATATTGGCAGCGCCACCGAGCCCGGGCGGCAACCGCTACGGGTAATTGCCGACCGCGATACCCGCACGCCAGCATCTGCGAAGATCTTCCGCGGCGGTAAAGTACAGGTATTCTGTGCTACTGCCTCGCTGGCGACCAGCGCGGCTCAAGATCTGGCTGCGTTGGGCATACGCCTACGCGGCGTGGCCTGGCACGACAAGGGCGTAAACGTGGCTGAAATGTTGGACACGCTGGGCGATATAGGCATCAACGAAGTGCTGGTAGAGGCCGGGCCAACTCTGGCAGGCAGCTTTATCAGTGAGAATCTGGTGGATGAACTCTGGCTCTATCAGGCCCCGGTATTCCTTGGCAGTACCGGGCGGCCAACGGCCAATTTGCCGCTGGAATCCATGGCAGACAAAATACAATGGCAGGTGCTTGACCGGCGTCAGCTAGGCGCCGACCAGAGGCTGATTCTGGCGCGTCGCTAACTATCAATTCACGGTGGCTCCGGGCAGGAGCGCTGCAAGGGTGCAACCGCGTATGGCACTGAATACGATCGAAGATATTGTTGAAGATATTCGTCAGGGCAAAATGGTTATTTTGATGGACGACGAGGATCGCGAGAACGAGGGCGATCTGGTCATGGCGGCCGAGCATTGCGAGGCCGAGCATATCAATTTTATGGCGCGTTTTGGTCGTGGGCTGATCTGTATGCCGATGACCCGCGATCGCTGTAGGCAGCTGGGGCTGTCGCTGATGGTTAACCAGAATGCTTCTGGTTTTGGTACTAAGTTCACCGCGTCTATTGAAGCGGCGGAGGGTGTTACCACCGGAATTTCAGCTGCCGACCGCGCTCGTACCGTGCAAGCCGCTGTAGGCCGCGATGCCCAAGCATCAGATCTGGTGCAGCCGGGCCATATTTTTCCGCTGATGTCAGACGCCGGCGGCGTGCTCAGCCGCGCTGGCCACACCGAAGCTTGCTGCGACCTGGCTGCGTTGGCGGGTTGTGAGCCGGCGGGCGTGATCTGTGAAATCATGAAAGATGATGGCTCTATGGCGCGGCGCGAAGATCTCGAAGCCTTTGCCGCCGAGCACAACCTGAAAATCGGCACCATCGCAGACCTGATTCACTATCGCACCACCAACGAACGCACGGTTGAATGCATAGAGCAAAACGAGCTGGACACCGAATACGGCCTGTTTAAGCTGCACACATACCGTGACAGCATTCATGGCACCATTCATCTGGCCTTAACCATGGGGGATATTTCCCCGGAGCAGTCGGTGCATGTGCGTGTACACATTACCGATACCCTGCGCGACTTGCTGGGAGCCCGCCGGCGCGATTCTCGTAGTTGGCCGTTGCATCGGGCGCTGCAAAAGGTGGCTGCTGAGAAGCTCGGTGTTGTGGTTTTGCTTAACGGCGCTGAAGACAGTTACAACCTGGAAGACCGTATTCAGGAATTCTATGAACATGGTCGTAGCGGTGCCGGCAAAGACAGCTCTGGCGTGTACTTTACGGTAGGCACTGGTTCGCAAATTCTGCGTGATATTGGTGTGGGCAAAATGCGCCTGTTAAGCCCGCCGATGAAATTCTCCGCCATTTCCGGCTTTGATTTGGAAGTGGTCGAATACGTGCCTTATATCCCCGAATGATCAATCCGCTGCCGTATGCTGCGGCAGCCTGACAGGAGCCACCGATGGCGGAAGTTCAAGTAATTGAAGGCGATTTTATCCACTGCAGCGGCCGTTATGCTCTGGTTGTGGGGCGTTTTAACGGTTTTGTGGTAGAGAGCCTGGTGGACGGTGCTCTGGATACCCTGACCCGCCACGGTATCGCGGATGAAGACATTGTTGTGATTCGTGTACCGGGTGCTTACGAAATGCCGTTGGCGGTCAAGCGCGTTGCAGAAACGGGCAATTACGACGCCATTATCGCCCTGGGCGCTGTTATTCGTGGTGGCACGCCGCACTTTGAGTACGTTGCTGGCGAAGCTGCCAGTGGTTTGGGTGCCGTCAGCCTGGAAACCGATATTCCGGTAGCCTTTGGTGTTCTGACTGTGGATTCCATCGAACAGGCTATTGAACGTTCAGGCACCAAGGCCGGTAATAAAGGCGCAGAAGCGGCTATTACAGCGCTTGAAATGGTCAGCCTGTTCAAGAAGCTGGGTGAGTAATGAGCCTACCCGAAGATACTATTCCCGGTTCAACCCCCGAGCCAACTTCGAGCCCGGGAAAATCCGCCCAGCCCAAAGCCGGTGATCGCCGCCGCGCCCGTGGAATGGCGATGCAGGGGTTATACCAGCGCCATTTCAGCAAAAGCGCAATTTCTAACATTGAAGCCGAGTTCATGGTCGATAACGACATGAGCAAAGTGGACCTGTTGTATTTTCGTGACCTGCTGCACGGCACCAGCCGTGAGCAGGCTGAACTGGACCGCTTGATCGAGCCTTTTTTGGATCGCCCGCTGCAAGAAGTAGATCCGGTAGAACTGGCCATTGTGCGCTTAGGCGCCTATGAGCTGAAATTTCGCCTGGATGTGCCCTACAAGGTCGTCATTAATGAAGGCATTGAAATGGCGAAACGCTTTGGCGGTACCGAGGGTCACCGGTTTGTAAACAGCATACTGGACAAACTAAGCCGGCGGCTGCGGCTGGCTGAAATCCGCCAGCGCTAGTGGCTGCCATGGGCGAGTTTGAGCTGATTCGCCGCTACTTTTCGCCAATGGCGAAGGCGGCGAAGCCCGCCTTAGACGGCTCCGGTTTGTTGCTTGGAGTGGGTGACGATTGCGCTATTCAGCGTGTGCCTGCCCACCAGGACCTGGTGTTTTCAGTGGACACGCTAGTTGAAGGCGTGCACTTCCCCGTTGGTTATTGTTCGCGCTTTTTGGGATGGCGCTCGCTCGCTGTTGCGGTGAGTGATCTGGCCGCTATGGGCGCACAGCCGGTGTGCTTTACACTGGCTCTGACCTTGCCTGCCGCCGATGAGGCCTGGTTGGAAGGCTTTGCCGCCGGGCTGGCTGAGGCCAGCCAACAGTTTGGCATTGCGCTGGCGGGTGGTGATACGACTCGAGGCCCCCTAACGCTGAGCCTGCAAGTGCATGGCACCGTTCCCCAGGGCCAGGCTCTGCGTCGCGACGGCGCACGTGAGGGAGACTTGGTGTGCGTTAGCGGCCAACTGGGTGATGCCGGTGCGGCGCTGGACTTTTTGTACGACACGGCTCCCGCGACTGACGCAGCCAGTGTACTGCAGCGCTATCATTATCCGCAGCCACGGCTGGAACTGGGTATTGCGCTGCGTTCGGTGGCTTCAGCAGCGGTTGATATCTCTGATGGGTTGCATGCCGATTTGCTGCATATTTTGCGAGCCTCTGGCGTGGGTGCAACCATCGATCTTGCAGCACTACCTCTATCGGCAGCCCTGCGGCGGATCAAGGGCGACGCAGCGGCAGGGTTTGCATTGCAGTCCGGCGACGATTACGAACTCTGCGTAACCGTCCCCGAACAGTGCTGGGCCGCCGCCAGCCGCGGATTGCAACGGCAACTGACGGTGATCGGGCAGGTGCAGCAGGAGCCAGGCTTGCGGCTAAATGCAGACGCAGGTATGGTTTATTTACGGCGTCCGGGCTTCGATCACTTTTCGATCACTTAGCAGCGGGTGGCTGACATTCTTCATCCTTCATCAGGGCCCCGATGAGCCAGAACGACTTTTCAACAGAACCGGATTTGCCGGAAGGCCTATTGCCCCCCGGATTTTTGCGCGATCCTGTTCACCTTCTTGCGTTTGGCTTTGGCAGCGGCGCAATGCCCCGTGCACCCGGAACCTGGGGCAGCCTGGCGGCCATTCCTATCTGGTATACGTTTTCCTGGCTACCCCAGCCCATATACTGGGCCATTGTGGCTCTGGCGTTTATCGTGGGTGTGTGGCTGTGCGGAAAAACCGCCCGCGATCTGAAAGTGCACGATCACGGCGGTATTGTCTGGGACGAGTTTGTGGGCATGTGGATTGCCCTGGGGCTGTTTCCAGACCACATCGTTGGCGTATTACTTGCTTTCGTCATGTTCCGTTTTTTTGATGTTATAAAGCCGTGGCCCATTAACTGGCTGGACGAGCGCCTGCCTGGGGGCTTCGGTATTATGGTGGATGATGTAGTGGCCGCCATAATGGCCTTGGTTTGCCTTTACCTGATTGATTTATGGATTATGCCGCAGGTTTTTTCCTGACAACGGCATAGTTTTTGTAAAACTGGCCCTGCGGCGCTTGCCCTGCTCACGGCCGCTGGTCAGAATGCGTAGAACAAAAACTGGCTGTAGCCAATACAGTTGATTTTGCACCTTTTCTTTATTGTTGCATCAAGGAGATCCAATGAATCATTGCCGTCTGTCTGGCTCGTTTTCTGTTTTCAGGTTGCTGCTTCCTGCCGTTATGCTGGTCGTTCTTGCTGGCTGTTCCAGCTCCATGAGCCGTGTAGAAACCTGGCAAGGTAACCCGGCCCAGGCCGTGAATGCGGCGACGTTGAGAGCACCGGGAGAAATTCGGGTAACCCAGGTTAACGGGCGCTCCGTGGGCAACTTCCTGATGGACGATCTGGCGCTCGACTACGCTCTTTTGCCCGGCCAGAACGATGTGGTGTTTGTTTACAAAACCATCTGGGCAAAGACCACCGTCGTGGATAATGGCGAGTCCAAGGTTGATATTGTTGAAAGCAAGCCGAATCTGGCCAGCTTCGACGCCAAAGCCGGCACCGTCTACGAGTTCCGCTTTAACAAGCCGACAACGCGTAGAGAAGCCGAGCGTGAGATGAAAGATTTTTCAGCGGAGATTGTAAGCAGTGCTGGCCAGGTAGCGACCGTATCAACGAATTACGTGCCAAGCCAGGCACTGGCCAGAACACCTATTCCGGGAACAGCAGGCGTTCAAGCGACATCAGTCGCAGCGCAAGGCAATGCGCTGGACACTTTGAAAGCTGTGTGGGCAAACGCCTCAGACGAAGAAAAGAAAAACTTCCTGCGCTGGGCTTTCGAATAACGCTCACGTTTTGGAAAGGCTGCGTGCCACAAAAAAACCTGCATCGTTGCGATGCAGGTTTTTTTGTGGGTAAAGGGTTTTGATTGCCGGGTGGCTGCTGTTTAACTGATGCGGGCAACCGCAATGTCGGTCAGCAGGTGGAGCGCGTCGAGGTGTTCGCTAGCGGGTAGACTTTGCAAGCAGTCCTTGGCCTGCTGCGCCTGATTTTTGGCTTTGTCCATGGCGTAATTCAGCGCGCCGGTGGTGTTTATAATCGCCAGCACCGGTTGTAGATCGTCTAGCCCGCCCTTGCGGATCGCACGGCGAATCAGCTTTTTTTCGTCATCGTTGCTGTTGGCTATGGCATAAATCAGCGGTAATGTTGTTTTACCCTCGGCCAGATCGTCACCCACGTTTTTACCCATGGTTTCGGCGTCACCGCGATAGTCCAGTACGTCGTCCACTAGTTGAAATGCCAGCCCCAAGTGCTTTCCATAATTCTTCAGCGCTTCTTCCTGGGCGTGGTTTGCGCCGGCTAGCAAGGCGCCGGAGTGCGACGATGCCTCGAACAGCATCGCCGTTTTGTTATGAATCACTTGCATGTACTGGTTTTCGGTCAAGTCTGGATTCTTCACATTCATCAGTTGCATCACTTCGCCTTCGGCAATCACCGCGGTGGCGTGTGATAGCACCTTCATAATCGGCAGACTTTCCAGCTCGACCATCATTTCAAAGGCGCGGGCGTATAGAAAGTCGCCCACCAGCACGCTGGGTGCGTTGCCCCACTTGGCGTTGGCGGTGCTGCGCCCGCGGCGCATGTCGGAGGTGTCCACCACGTCGTCATGGAGCAGGGTGGCGGTGTGCAAAAATTCGATAACAGCGGCCAGTTTCAGGTGATTGTCTTCGTTATAGCCGGTAGCGCGGCTTGCGAGCAGGACCAGCAGGGGCCGCAAGCGCTTGCCACCGCTTTCAATAATGTACTGCGCAATTTTTTCGACCATCGGAACATCGGATGACAAACGCTGGATAATCAGTTCGTTAACGCGGCTGAAGTCGTCTGCCACGGTGTCGTAGATGCGTTGGGCTGTCATGAAGGGTTCCGGTGTTTGGCGGTGTTGTTGCTGTCGATAAAACAGGCAGGTCGCGGCAATGCTAGGTAACAAGGCGAAGAGTGTCAACGTAACTCGGTCAAGAGTGTCAACACAGCTTGTATTGCGTGGCGGCTTTTCGTACAATCACGCGCCCAACTCATCCCAACCTGCGCTCCCTGCTATAGGGTTGCCAAAGCGCTTCCCTTAGAACCAGGTGGATAAGAGCAGGGATGGGTCAATCGCGGAGAGCAGACATGTACGCAGTTATTGTTAGCGGTGGCAAACAGCACCGTGTAAAGGAAGGCGAAACTCTGAAGCTGGAGAAGCTGGAAGTAGAAACCGGTAGTAACATTGAATTCGACCGTGTTTTGCTGATCGCCAACGGCGACGATGTTAAAGTAGGCGCACCGGTTGTTGACGGCGCCAAAGTGACTGCAGAAGTCGTCAGCCACGGTCGTCACGACAAGATCCAGATCATCAAGTTCCGTCGCCGGAAGCATTCTATGAAGCGTCAGGGCCACCGCCAGTGGTTTACTGAAGTAAAGATCACGGGTATCCAGGGCTAATCCCGGGAATCACCCCTTAATCAGGAGGCTTATCATGGCTCATAAAAAAGCAGCAGGCAGTACCCGTAACGGTCGCGATTCCGAGTCGAAACGACTTGGTGTGAAGCGCTACGGCGGCGAAAGCGTATCCGCAGGCAGCATCATTGTTCGTCAGCGTGGAACCCGTTTTCATCCAGGCATTAACGTTGGACTGGGCAAGGATCACACCTTGTTCGCCAAAGCCGAAGGTCAGGTGAAGTTTGAAGTAAAAGGCCCTAAGAACCGCAAATATGTAAGCATCGTCTCAGCTGCATAAGTAGTGGTCTCCGAAAGCCCCGCACTGCTTCATTGAGGCTGCGGGGTTTTTTGGTTTGTAGGGTTTCGCTTTTAGTGCACAGTTATCAGCAAGAGCTTCAGCCAGCATCGTAAAGATCAGCAGCCAATACCATAAAGAGCAACAGCCAATATGAAATTTGTAGACGAAGCCACCATCATTGTGGAAGCAGGTACAGGCGGCCACGGTTGCCTGAGTTTCCGCCGTGAAAAATACGTGCCTCGGGGCGGACCTGACGGTGGCGATGGTGGCGATGGCGGTTCTGTGTATCTGGAAGCCAACGATGCCCTGAATACTCTGATTGACTACCGCTTTCAGCGCCAGCACAGAGCCCATAACGGCGAACAGGGTTCCGGCCGCAATTGCACCGGTACCAAAGGCGAAGATCTGGTGCTGCCGGTGCCGGTGGGTACGACCATAGTGGACATGGACACCCACGAAGTTCTGGGTGACCTGACTCGCATAGGTCAGCGCCAGAAAGTCGCTCAGGGTGGTTTTCACGGCCTGGGCAACACCCGCTTCAAGTCCTCTATTAACCGTGCGCCACGGCAGACTTCGAAAGGCTCTGAGGGTGAAACCCGGAATCTGCGGCTAGAGCTGAAAGTACTGGCCGATGTGGGCCTGTTGGGCATGCCCAATGCCGGTAAGTCGACCTTTATTCGCTCTGTATCTGCGGCGACGCCAAAAGTGGCGGACTATCCGTTTACCACCCTGGTGCCAAACCTGGGCGTGGTCAGAGTGCAGAATCACCAGAGTTTTGTGATTGCCGATATTCCCGGCCTAATCGAAGGCGCAGCCGAAGGTGCCGGTCTGGGCATCCGTTTTCTGAAGCACCTGGTGCGTACCCGCCTACTGCTTCACCTGGTAGACGTGGCCCCTTATGACGGTTCATCGCCGGCCTATGCGGTAAAAGCCATCGCCCACGAGCTTGAAAAATTCAGCGAAACATTGGCTAATCGCGATCGCTGGCTGGTGCTGAATAAAGTTGACATGGTGCCGGAAGACGAGCGCGAAGACCGCTGCCAGGCCATCGTTGATGAGCTGGAATGGAAAGGTCCGGTATTCAGTATCTCTGCCCTGAGCGGCGAAGGTACCAAGCCCCTGACTCAAGCCGTTATGCGCTGGATTGAGGAGCGTGCGGCAGAAGAGGCTGAAAACCCCGAAGCTGCCGAGCAGGAAGCAGTCCGCCGCCGCCAGATGGATGAAGAGGCCCGCGCCCGCATCACCGAAGAAAAGATGGCTCGCCGCGCGGCCCGCGAAGAAGACAACGATGACGACTTCGACGACGATGATGGTGACGTAGAAGTGGTTTACGCCCCGGAGTAGGTGGCACCTGTAAGAGACCGTATTAAAATCATGACTGAACGCGCCCAGCTGCAACAGGCCCGCCGCCTGGTGGTAAAAATCGGAAGTGCTCTGCTAACCAACGACGGTAAAGGCCTCGATGTGCCTGCTCTGGGCTGCTGGGTAGACCAGATGGCGGCGCTAATGCAAGCCGGTGTCGAGTTGGTGGTGGTGTCATCCGGCGCTGTTGCCGAGGGCATGAGCCGGTTAGGCTGGACTCGCCGGCCACAGCAGGCGCATGAATTGCAGGCAGCCGCGGCCGTAGGGCAGATGGGATTGGTACAAACCTGGGAGGCACAGTTCAAGCGCCACGGCATACACACCGCCCAGATTCTTCTGACCCACGACGACCTGTCTGATCGCAAGCGTTATCTGAATGGCCGCAGCACCCTGCGGGCGTTATTGGAGCTGGGCGTAGTGCCGATCGTGAACGAGAACGATACGGTGGTGACCGATGAAATCCGTTTTGGTGATAACGACACCCTAGGTGCGTTGGTGGCCAACGTGGTCGAAGCTGACGGCCTGATTATCCTCACAGATCAGCTGGGTCTGTTTGATAAAGACCCGCGCAAACACAGCGACGCAACATTGGTGAACGAGTGCTTCGCCAGTAACCGCGACCTGGATGTCATGGCCGGCAGTAGCGCCGGCGCGCTGGGTCGCGGGGGTATGCAGACTAAGCTTCGTGCGGCGCGGCTAGCAGCACGCTCAGGAGCCTTCACGGTGATTGTGGGCGGGCGCATCGACAATGTTCTGGGCCGGCTGCGCGAACGCGAAGCGTTGGGTACGCTTTTATTGCCGGAGCAGGGCCGTGTAGCGGCTCGCAAACAGTGGCTGGCCAGTCACCTGCAAACCCGTGGTGCTTTAGTGATTGATGATGGCGCGGCGCGGGTGTTGCGACAGGGTGGTCGCAGCTTGCTGCCTGTAGGCGTTACCCGTATCAGTGGTGAATTCCGCCGCGGCGAGATGGTGGCGTGTCTGGATGAGCAGGGTAACGAAGTGGCTCGTGGCCTGGTGAATTACGACGCCGCTGCTGCACGTTTGATTGCTGGCCAGTCTAGTGATCGCATCATGGAATTGCTGGGCTTTATGACCGGTGAAGAGCTGATTCACCGCGACAACATGGTGATTGCCTCTTAGATAATGATAGTTTCTTAGCGTTATTCCTTGCCGTTTCTGCAGACATAAAAAAACCGGCCAACTGGCCGGTTTTTCGTGCACCAAAGTGGCTTACGCCGCTTGCAGTGCCTTCACCTTGATATTCAGGCGGCTCTTAATGCGAGCAACCTTGTTCTTGGGGAAGATACCCTTGTTAATCATGCTGTCCAGAATCGGCTGGGCTTGCAGAAAAGCAGCTTTCGCGCCTTCATAATTGCCTTCAGCGATTTGAACGTGAATCTTTTTCATGTACGTACGAGCCATGGAACGCAGGCTGGTGTTGTGCTTGCGACTGTTCTCGTTTTGACGTGCACGCTTTTTGGATTGCGGGGAATTTGCCACCGTAAAACTCCTGAAAGTACTTGAATTCGTTGCTGAATATTTGGTTTGAGAGCGCCAGATGCAGTTGCAGTGACCCTTCAGTCACCCGTATCGCAACTCTCTTTCATCGCGGGCGCGCCAGATCCAGCGCGTCGAAATAAATGACGCGGAACTATGCCGCCAACGATGAGACTTGTCAAGTCAAAAAGTGATCAATGCCAGCGGAGGCAGGGCTTGTGATAAACTCCCGCTTCTCTATTTTTGTCGGCCAAAACACCATGTCTGAACAGTCTCCCGGGCCCCAAGGCCCGACACCCGAATCGCCGCGCCCATCAGAGCCGTCGGTGCCCGCCGTGAGCGCGATTAAACCTGCGCCGGGCCTGCTGCGTTCGTCTGGTGTCGTAGGGGTGATGACCATGACGTCGCGGGTGCTGGGGCTGGTGCGGGATATGGTGATCGCTCGCTATTTTGGTGCTGGTGCCGGTGCGGACGCGTTTTTTGTGGCCTTCAAGATTCCTAATTTTCTACGCCGATTGTTTGCCGAAGGTGCGTTTTCGCAAGCGTTCGTGCCCGTGCTGTCGTCTTATCGTGAAAACCAGCCGGCAACCGAAGTAAAGCGCCTGGTGGATGCGGTTGCCGGCTCGTTGGGCCTGGTGCTGTTGGGGGTCATTCTGGTGGCCATGCTTGGCGCGCCGGTGCTGACGGCGGTGTTTGCCCCGGGTTTTTTGGGCGACGACATAAAATTCGCACTGGCCAGCGACATGTTACGGATCACCTTCCCTTATTTATTGCTGATCTCGTTGACGGCGTTCGCCGGTGGCATTCTCAACAGCTACGATCGCTTTGCCGTTCCCGCGTTTACGCCGGTGTTGCTGAATCTCGCGATGATTGCTGCCGCCGTCTGGCTAGCGCCGCTCATGAACGAGCCGATAATGGCGCTGGCCTGGGGTGTGTTGATTGCCGGTGCCTTACAGCTGTTTTTCCAACTACCGTTTTTGATGCGTCTGGGTTTGATGCCGCGGCCACGGGTGGATTACCGCCATGAGGGCGTTAGCCGGATTCTGAAGCTGATGGTGCCGGCGCTGTTCGGCGTATCGGTAAGCCAGATAAACCTGCTGCTGGACACCGTTCTTGCCTCGTTTTTGCAAACCGGCAGTGTGTCCTGGCTGTACTATTCCGACCGCCTTGCGGAGTTGCCTTTAGGGGTGTTCGGCATAGCCATTGCAACGGTGATTTTGCCCAGCTTATCTCGTAAGCACACGGCGGACTCGGCGGATCAGTTCTCCGCCACTCTGGATTGGGCGGTGCGGGCGGTGTTGATTATTGGTGTGCCGTCTGCGCTGGCCTTGGGATTGCTGGCTGAGCCGCTCATTGCCACTCTGTTTCACTATGGCGAAGTGACTGATCGCGATGTGGCCATGTCGGCTCAAAGCCTGCGCGCTTATTCCGCGGGCCTGCTGGCATTCATGGTGATCAAGGTGCTGGCGCCGGGCTTTTTTGCCCGCCAGGACATTCGCACCCCGGTAAAAATTGGCATCATCGCCATGGTCGCTAATATGGTGTTCAACCTGATACTGATCTTCCCCTTGGCGCACGCAGGCCTGGCGCTGGCCACATCGCTGTCGGCCTGGCTCAACGCCTTTTTGCTGTGGCGCGGTTTGAAGGCCATCGGCGCCTGGCGCAGCCAGCCCGGCTGGGGCAAGTTTGGGCTGCAGCTCGCGCTGGCGAACGGCGCGCTGGTGGCGGTGATTTTGTGGCTGAACGCGCCGGTGAATCAGTGGCTGGCGGCCGGCGGCTTTCAGCGTTCCCAGGATATGGCAATACTGGTGATTGCAGGCACACTTGCGTACTTTGTTACACTGGCGCTGGCCGGGGTGCGTATCAGACATTTTCGCCACAGGTGAGGTATAATCCCGCGCCTTATCATGTGCCAAGCGCTTATTGGCTGTAATTCTTGGCACGATTTTATTGCCGCTATTCATTGGCAATATTCACTAGCAAAGAGGTTTGCTTTGCATGCGCTTGATTCGCGGCCTGACCAACCTGAAAACGCTGTCGCAATCGGGCGAAGGCCCACTGGCGCGTGGCTGTGTGGCTACCGTGGGCAACTTTGACGGCGTGCACCGCGGCCATCAGGCGATTCTGGAACAGGTAAAAACACAAGCCGCAAAGCACAACCTGCCCTCGGTGGTGGTGATTTTTGAACCCCAGCCTCAGGAGTTCTTTCGCGGTGTGGATGCGCCGCCGCGGTTGACCGGTTTCCGCCAGAAAGTGGAAGCTTTGCGAGGGCAGGGTATTGATGCGGTGCTGTGCCTGCGTTTTGACGAGCAGTTCCGCCAGTTTTCGGCCTGGGGCTTTGTGGATAGCCTGCTGATTCAAGGCCTGGCGGTGAAGCACCTGGTGGTGGGAGACGACTTCCGTTTTGGTTGTGATCGTTCCGGTGATTTTAATTTTTTGGAGAAAGTGGGCGCTGACGCCGGCTTTACAGTTGAAAACACCCGCACTGTGGTGATCGAGGGCGACCGCGTTAGCAGCACCCGCATCCGTAAACTGCTGGCTGATAACCAGTTGGATAGCGCCGAACATTTTCTGGGGTGGAAATATCACATTGCTGGCCGCATTGTTTATGGGCGCCAGCTGGGGCGTGAGATTGGCGCACCAACGGCGAATATCCGCCTGGCCCAAATACCCGCCTTGCGGGGTGTTTACGTGGTAAAGGTAAGGTTGGCCGATGGCACCCTGCACGACGGCATCGCCAATATTGGCTTGCGGCCGACCGTCGACGGCAAACACCCGGCACTGGAAGTGCACCTGTTTGATTACGCCGGTATGCTTTACGGGCAGAGGCTTGACGTCACCTTTCACCACGGCCTGCGTGATGAAGTCCGCTTTGAATCGGTTGGCGCCCTGAAAACCCAGATTGCCAAAGATTTCAGCAGCGCCCGGCGCTGGCTTGCTGAGAGCCTAGCTGCGAACCGTACTGCGAACACAGACTGACTTAAACTGACCCAATAGAGCACGCACAGCCATCATGAGCGACTACAAGCACACTCTGAATCTGCCGGAAACCGCTTTTCCCATGCGCGGTAACCTGGCCAACCGCGAGCCTGAAATGCTCAAACGCTGGCAGGACCTGAACGTTTACGGCAACTTGCGCGAACAGCGCGCCGGGCGTAACAAGTTCATTCTTCACGATGGCCCTCCTTACGCCAACGGCAGCATTCACATTGGGCACGCGGTTAACAAAATCCTGAAGGATATCATTGTTAAGTCCCGTGGCTTCATGGGCTTTGATGCGCCTTACGTGCCCGGTTGGGATTGCCATGGCTTGCCTATCGAGCACAAAGTAGAGCAGAAAATCGGCAAAGCCGGTGTGAAGGTAGATTACAAAACCTTCCGCCAGGCCTGCCGCGATTACGCCACCAAGCAGATTGCCGGCCAGAAAGCCGACTTTATCCGCCTGGGCGTGATGGGTGAGTGGGACAAGCCTTACCTGACCATGGACCCGAAAGTAGAAGCGGGCATTGTGCGTGCGCTGGGTAAAATTGTAGACAAGGGCCACCTGGTGCGCGGTTACAAACCGGTCTACTGGAGCGTGGTAGGGCAGTCGGCTCTGGCCGAAGCGGAAGTAGAGTATCAGGACAAGACCTCTACCCAGATCGACGTGCGCTTTACCGCAGTGGATCAAACCAAAGCCCTGTCGCTGTTCAATACCAGCGCCGGTGAAGGCGATGTGTCCGTCGTCATCTGGACAACCACGCCCTGGACCATTCCCGCCAATCAGGCGGTGTCATTGGGCGCCGAGCTGGATTACTCGCTGGTGCAAGCCGATGTCGGCGCCGGTCCGGAGCGAATGATTCTGGCCAGCGCTATGGTAGAGGGCGTTATGGCACGCTGGGATGTGGCCGGTTACCAAGTGCTGGCACAATGCACCGGTGCCCAGCTGGAGCATTTGGCGCTGCAACACCCGGTTTATGACAAACACGTCCCGGTGATTCTGGGCGATCACGTGTCTACCGACGCAGGTACCGGCGCCGTTCACACCGCGCCAGACCACGGTGTGGAGGACTTTGTGGTGGGCAAAACCTACGGCATTGGCACCCTGAACATGGTTCAGGCCGATGGCACCTACACCAGTGCGACCGGCGAGTTCGCTGGCGTTCACGTGTACAAGGCGGATGACCCGGTCTGCGACGCGTTGACCCGGGAAGGCAAGCTGGTACGCAAAGAAAAGTTCCGCCACAGCTTTCCCCATTGCTGGCGCACCAAAACACCGCTGATTTACCGCGCCACACCGCAGTGGTTTATCAGCATGGAAAAAGAAAACCTGCGCGCCGACGCTCTGGAAGCGATTAAGGGCGTTCGCTGGGTGCCTACCTGGGGTCAGAACCGCATCGAAGCCATGGTGCGCCAGTCGCCGGACTGGTGCGTATCGCGCCAGCGCACCTGGGGCGTGCCGATTACCTTGTTTATCCACAAAGAAACCCAGAATCTGCACCCGAACACCCAGAGCCTGATCGAAAAAGTGGCTCAGGCTATCGAAATCGATGGCATTGATGCCTGGTATGACCTGGATGCCCGCGAGATTCTGGGCGACGACGCCGATCACTACGAGAAAGTGTTGGACACCCTGGACGTATGGTTTGACTCCGGTGTGACCCACGAATCGGTATTGCGGGTGCGCGAAGAGCTGAGCCAGTTCCCGGCCGATTTGTACCTGGAAGGTTCTGACCAGCACCGCGGCTGGTTTCAATCGTCCCTGAAAACTTCCATTGCCATCAACGGCGTGGCACCGTACAAGCAGGTGCTCACCCACGGCTTTACCGTGGATGGCAAGGGTTACAAAATGTCTAAATCCTTGGGCAACGTGATCGCGCCGCAAGAGGTGACTAACGATCTGGGCGCCGACATTCTGCGCCTGTGGGTAGCGGCGACCGATTACAGCGGTGAAATGACGGTCTCCAAAGACATTCTACGGCAAAGTGCCGACGGTTATCGCCGCATCCGCAACACCGCGCGCTTCCTGATGAGTAACCTGACAGGTTTCGATCCAACCAAGCACACAGTCGCCCCGGCCGACATGATGGCGCTGGACCGCTGGATGGTGGATCGCGCTCTGCAATTGCAGAATGAAATCCACGAAGATTATGAAAACTACGCCTTCCTGCGGATTTACCAGAAGGTGTACAACTTCTGTGAATCCATTCTGGGCGGCTTTTATCTCGACATCATCAAAGATCGCCAGTATACGACCCAAGCTGACAGCCTGGCTCGGCGTTCGTGCCAGACCGCGCTTTACCATGTAGCCGAAGCTTTGGTGCGCTGGATTGCGCCGATTTTGAGCTTTACCGCCGATGAAATCTGGCAGCACCTGCCGGGTGAGCGCGGCGACACCGTATTCTACGAAACCTGGTACCAAGGCCTGAGTGAAATGCCGCAGAGCGTGGAGCTGGGCCGTGATTACTGGCGCGACATTTCCGCCGTGAAAGAAGCGGTGAACAAACGCCTGGAAGACGCCCGCAAGCAAGGCGTTATCAAGGGTTCCCTAAGCGCAGAAGTAACGTTGTTCTGCGATGGCGAGTTGGCCGAGAAACTAAAGCATCTGGGCGAAGAGTTGCGCTTTGTGCTGATTACCTCGGAAGCTGACGTGAAGCCGGCAAGCGAGGCGGTTGACGCCGAACAAACCGGTTATGAAGGGCTGTTGGTGCAGGTGCGCCCCGCCAGCAATACCAAGTGCGAGCGCTGCTGGCACCACCGCGCCGACGTAGGTAGCCACGCAGACCTCCCCGATTTGTGCGGTCGCTGTGTTACCAACGTGTATGGCTCGGGTGAAACCCGCGCTTTCGCCTGATGGGCTCTGCCATGGGAAAATCCGACGTTAGCGTTAAGCCCCGCGCGGGCAAACTGAGGTGGTTGTGGCTGACTGCGCTGGTGATCGCTATTGATCTGGGCACCAAGGCAATGGCCACCGCCATGCTCAGCTACGGCAACCCGGTACCGGTGATGCCACTGTTTAACTTTACGCTGCTGCACAACACTGGCGCCGCCTTTAGTTTTTTAGCCGGTGCCGCAGGCTGGCAGCGCTGGTTCTTTGTGATCCTGGCGTTGGTGGTCAGCGTAGTGCTGGTGCTATGGCTGAGAAAGCTGGAGCGCCATGAAACCTGGTCTGCCATTGCCTTCGCGCTGATTCTTGGTGGCGCTTTGGGTAATGTGTATGACCGTGTGGTGCACGGTTACGTGGTGGATTTTCTCCATTTTTATTGGCAGAACTGGCACTTCCCGGCCTTTAATCTGGCCGACACCGCCATCACCATTGGCGCCGCCATGATAATACTCGATACGTTTCGCAAACCCGCCGATGCGGGCACAAAAGGCGACTGACTACTATGAAAGAGCTCCCTGTAGATAAAGGCACTCGGGTTACCCTGCATTTTGCCCTGAAATTCGACAGCGGCGAAGTGGTTGATACCACCTTCGACAAAAACCCGGCCACCCTGGACATTGGCGATGAAAGTCTGCCAGAGAATTTTGAAGCCTATCTGATGGGCATGAAAGCCGGTGACAAAGCCAGCTATCAGGTGCCACCGGAAAAAGCCTTTGGCCAGCGCAACCCCAACAACTTACAGGTGATGAAGCGCCATGTGTTCGGTGCCGACATGGTGCTGGAGCCAGGTGTGGTGGTCTCCTTTGCCGACGCGCGTCAGCAAGAGCTGCCGGGTACCATCAGCTGGGTAGAGGGCGACGAAGTAGAAGTGGACTTCAACCACCCGCTGTCTGGGCGTACACTAACCTTCGACGTAGAAATTATAGACGTAGAGCCGGTAGGCCCTGCGCACTGAACTCCTGTGGCCTGAGATAGGAACACTATGCAAATTCGTCTGGCAAACCCCCGTGGATTCTGCGCCGGTGTCGACCGCGCCATTGATATCGTTAATCGCGCTCTGGACGTGTTTGGCGCACCTATTTATGTACGCCATGAAGTGGTGCACAACAAATCCGTGGTAGATAACCTGCGCAAGCGCGGCGCCATCTTCGTGGAAGAACTAAGCGAAGTGCCAGACGACAAACTGGTGATTTTCAGCGCCCACGGAGTGTCTCAAGCCGTGCAAAAAGAGGCAGCCGACCGCGGCCTGAAAGTCTTCGACGCTACCTGCCCACTGGTCACCAAAGTTCACATAGAAGTCATGCGTTACAGCCGTGACGGCAGCGAATGCGTGCTGATTGGCCACCATGGCCACCCGGAAGTGGAAGGCACCATGGGTCAGTATAACTTTGCCAACGGCGGCGATATCTACCTGGTGGAGAACGAAGCCGACGTAGCAAAGCTGGACGTCAAAAACCCTGAAAAACTGGCTTATGTCACCCAGACCACCCTGTCGATGGACGATACCGCGCGGGTAATCGATGCCTTGCGGGCAAAGTTCCCAAAAATTGAAGGCCCGCGCAAAGACGACATCTGCTACGCCACCCAAAACCGCCAAGACGCCGTCAAACAAATGGCCGACGAGTGCGACCTGATGCTGGTGGTGGGCTCCCCCAACAGCTCCAATTCCAACCGCCTGCGCGAGCTGGCGGAGCGCATGGGCACACCGGCCTATCTGATCGACGAAGCCGCACAAATTGACCCCGCCTGGCTAGACGGCAAAAAATCCATCGGCGTAACCGCTGGAGCTTCGGCCCCTGAAGTACTGGTAAGTGCCGTGATTGCCCGCCTGCGTGAACTCGGCGGTGATGTGCCGGAGGAGATTGCCGGGCGTGAAGAGAATATTGTGTTTTCTATGCCGAAAGAGTTGCGGATTGATGCTGTCCAAATAGACGACTGATGCCGCCGATCCGTAAATGTGATGGTTTGTGCTCGCCGACCGTTATAGAAGCCGCGGTGAGAATGTGAGTAAATCCACAATTTTTAGAGTTTCCGCCGCTTATCCCTTGAATTGCACCGCCCATCATCTAACGCATTCCAATGCCCGGAAATACTGATACTTTCTAACAGCGGACTAACCGGATGTAGTTACCTATGATTAGAAAAACACTTGGTTTTACGCTCATTGAGCTTTTAGTGACAATTGCATTGCTCGGTATTCTGGTAGCACTTGCTTCGCCCAGTTTTATATCGTTGCTCTCCTCGAACCGCACGACTTCATACTTGCAGGAAGCTACTGGCGCTATTCGCTATGCGCGATCAGAAGCGATTAAACGAAATCGGGTCGTCACTATTTGTGCCAGTGCTAATCAGGCTTCCTGTGGCGGAAATTGGCAGCAGGGTTGGATTGTATTTGGTGACGCGAACGCTGACGGAGCCTATACCATCGGGGAGACGATGCTGCAGGTTCGTGACACGGTGAATACTGACTTTTCTATGACTTGGAGTGACGCCAGCGCTGGCTTTATTCAATTTAATGGGCAGGGATACACGGTTGACCAAAGAGGTACCTTTAAGGTTTGTGGCGAAGACAATCAGGCTTCTGGTGCTCGCGGCTTGATTATTCAGAGCTCCGGAACGCTGCGGTTTGCATCAGATACAGACTCGAACAGTATCCGGGAAGACATTCTTGGCAATGATCTGACCTGTCCTTAGCAACGACATTCGATGATTAAAAGTAGAGCGGAGAAACGAACAGTGAGACTAAAAGAGCATAAAAGTATTAGGCGATCTACCGGTGTCGGTTTGATAGAGGTGTTGGTCTCTTTGTTGGTCCTTTCCGTTGGTATCCTCGGTATCGCTGGACTACAAACTCGCGCTCTTCAAATGAATCAGAGTGTCCTCTATCAATCCAGAGCGAATGTTTTGGCATACGACATAATGGATCGCATGCGAGCGAATCAGTCGCAGGTTGACAACTATCAGATCGATTTTTCTGATGCGGTGCCTTCGTTCAGCAATTGCTATTCACCGTCGGCGAATTGCACTGCGATTCAAATAGCAGATTTCGACTTAGGCAGTTGGAGAGCGGATCTGGCGGCGGTGCTCCCTGATGGCAAAGGATCGATTGTTAAAACCGGCGGCGCAGAACCGGCATTTATAGTCACCCTTCAATTCGACAACGCACGCGTTGAAGCTGCGACGAAGGCAGGGCAAGACAAGATCGGCAGTGGGACTCCCATTATTAAACAGGTCTCGTTTCGGACCGCTTTTTGAGGGCTAGATGATGTTTCTCTTACCAAAAAAGCAGTCAGGTTTCAGCTTGATTGAGTTGATGATATCCATTGGGCTGGGGCTACTGCTATTGCTGGGAGCTTCTCAGGTATATCTTTCCTCAAAGCGGACTTACGCCTTCAACGAGGAACTCGGGTGGATGCAGGAAAATGCTCGCTTTGCCTTGGACCAATTGAACAGAGATGTGCGAATGGCGGGCTTTTGGGGGTGCAGTACAGAAGGTAAATTTGTGAACACTCTCAACCCCGTTGGTGGCAGCGGGTGGCAAATCGACTTCACCAGAGCGGTTCGTGGCTGGGATGGCGACGACGCAGGTTATCCAAGCCCTGAGTTTCCGAATAGCTTAGGTCCGGTTGTGAATGCGGCGGCGGTTCCCGGAAGTGACCTCCTGACCATACGGCGGGCCGACGACTCAACGGGGCAATTCAATGTAACTTCGCACAATACCTCATCCGCAGTGATTGATGTTGCCGGCTCACACGATTTCGCGAATGGCGACATACTCGTCGTTACCGACTGCAACCACACTTCTGTTATGCAGCACACTGGCAATGGAACGAACAAGGTGAATCATAATCCGGGCGGAAGCGTGAGTCCGGGTAACTGTCAAAAAGCACTGGGTTCCAGTTGTGGCGTCGCTCCTTCGGTTGACTATCGGTATAGCCCTGATCGTGGCGCCACTGTGATGCGGGCTCAAGCCCACGGGTATTACGTTGATTTAGCCCCTAACGGCGTGCCTTCGCTGTATCGACGAGTGATACAGTCCGGCTCTGCTGCGGTCGCCAGTGAAGAGTTGGTTCAGGGTGTTGAGAATATACAGTTCATTTACGGGGAAGATTTGAACGGTGACGGCGCCCCGGAGCGTTATGTTGATTCGGATGACGTAACTGACTGGAGTGATGTGACGGTGGTGCGACTGAACATGCTGGTAAGGTCTCTGGCTGCGATTGCCAGCCAGCCACAACCGTTCCGTTTTGCGGGAACAGACTACACGCCGGATGACCGATTTCTGCGTCAACAGTTTGTGTCAACCATCAAAATCCGTAATAAGTGAGCCACGTCATGATGCAGTCACAGCGCGGTAATACCTTGTTGGTAAGCCTCTTATTGCTTCTGATTTTGACGATCGTAGCGGTCGGCTCTATTGGCGGCGTATCCCTTGGCCAGAAAATGGCGACCAATTATCAGGATCGACAACGTGCGTTCCAGGCAGCGGAAGCGGTGTTAGCCGAGGGTGAAAGGGCGGCGCAATCCATAAGCCAAGGGTTCAATGAAGCAGACTTTGCAGCGGGATGCGGCGCCGGGGGCGACTGTTTCACTGATATTTGTAATGGGGGCAGGTGCTTTAACGGCACATACTCTTCCGCCAGCGCTTGTGTGTTTGACAGTAGCTCTGAACCTCATAGGGACCCTGCGACCTGGTCTTCTAGTGCTCGGTCAGTGGCCTCCAGCCAGAATTTTCCAGAGTTAACGAACAAACCGCGCTACATCATCGAGTTCCTGTGCTACGTCGTGGCCGACCCTAACGCGTCAGCAACGCCGGTTGCTCCGCCACCTTACGGTGCAGACTGGGCGTACATGTATCGCATATCGAGCTTTGTTGAAGGTGCCAATGGTGGCGCCCGGGTGATGCTTCAATCTACCTTCAAGGTATTGCAATGATCACGTTAGTGGTTCATCAGGAGAGTAATCATGAAAAATCGCGGAAGTCTCAAGCGGATGCTTTTTTGTTCAGCCTGTTTGGTTGGATTAGGCTTTTTGTCATCGGGTGTTGGAGCAGTAACCACGATAACTTCCGTGACAGAAGCACCGTCTTCTGTTTCCGGTGAGCGTTTCTTGCGTGGTGACCTTATTGAATATTCCAATGATCGAAAATTGATTACGTCGGTTGGCGTGTTTGAGGTTCCGGCCGCTGCGAAAGTGCGGGATCAAAGGGAAAAGAGCCAACCGGTCAGTGAGTCGAAATCTGAAGTTATGCTCAAGTTTAGGAATGATTACTTGATAGAAGTCACGATTTATTAAATCTGGGACGAATCCCGTCTCTGGAGACTGTTATGTCATTCTTTTTTTGGATTCCGAGTTTTACAGCAAGGTTGCTGACTGGCCTTGCGGCCACGTTAAGCCTACTTCTTTCAGCAAGTTATTCTTACGCTGAAAATGCCGCCGATTTTGTAGCGGTTCCCCCGTTAATTAATGTAAGTGCCTCTGGCGATAAGCCCAACGTCCTGGTTGTCTTGGACAACTCCAACAGTATGGACGAAGCGCCCACAGGGCGCGCCGTCGGAAGTGCTAATTCGGGCAGTAAATCAGAGATTGCCCGAACAGCTGTTAAAGCCATAGTGAACAATTTCGGTGATCGAACGCGAATCGGTTTAATGGCCTATAAGCAATCGGGTATCAATAAGAGGTATTTGCACGATAGTCAATACGATGCGAGCTTTAATCCGAATAACTACGATGCGACGTTCACAGGTGATCGTGCGTCTGTGACAAAACGGAACCGAGTAAGTAATCCAACAAATTCTGGCGCCTATATTTACTATAACGTCGCTCTGCCTTTCTATTCATCGAGTAATCTTGGTAATGCGTTTTGTTATTCTAGTACAGCAGACTTTGATAACGGCTCTGAGACTGCTTCGGGTCCTTGGGATAATTATGACTGCTACCAGAGAAAAACGAATACGAGTGATTCTGGCGCTGCGGGGTTTTCACAGTACCTGTTTAGTAGTCGATTTGAGGCGTCCGATAGCGACTTTGCCCAAAACATTCTTGATTTCGGTACCTACCTGACATGGCAGTATGTGAGCTTGTCATGGTTTTCTAATTCGTCACCAGGGCAGGGAATGTTACACGTTGCGATCGACGACGTGGACGCCGCCCATAAGACTCGATTGTTGAACAAACTTAATACGTCGCAGTTTTCTTCATCATCGGATACCCCGCTGCGTAACGCCGGGCTAACACCCTTGGCTGGAACACTGGAAAGCGCCAGTAAGTATTTTGGGGGAACGTTGTCAAACGGGGAGGCAGCTTCTGGCGTATCAACGTTGGCGCCTACCCCCAATTTCTGTGGCACACAGGACTATGTGGTGCTGGTGACCGACGGCTTGCCCTCGGTAAACAAGTCTGGTTCCAAGACTACGGATGTAACGTCTGCGGTTGATGCCGTAGCTGATGAAGCGGCGGCACTGCTCAGCCAAGGCGTGCGCACCTACGTTGTAGGCTTTGGACTGCCAACGGGTGTTGATAAGTCTTTATTGAACAAGATTGCGATTGCTGGTGGCACAAAAGCAACGTTATTTGCTAATGACTCGACTACGCTTGACGCGGCACTCGGATCGATTTTTCTCAACATTTTCAATCGGTCATCAAGCTCTTCGGCAGCCTCCGTATTGGCAAACAATGCTCGTGGCGAGGGTGCTGTTTTTCAAGCGCTCTACAGTCCTTCAATCGAGGATGCCGCTGGAGCCGAGGTGACTTGGACCGGAAGTCTGTTTGGCTTATTTATTGACCGATTTGGTCTGCTTCGAGAGGACACGAACCAAAATGCCCAGCTTGATGGCTACGATGTCGATCGGGTTGCAATCTATTCCTACAATGTCGTCGATGATAAAACCGAAGTTGAGCTATTTTTATCTGGAGACAGTCTAACCCCTCCGGATACAAGCACCGGTACGCCTGTCGAAACCGTTAGGTTGGAAGATCTTAAGTCCCTCTGGCGGGCGCAGGACCAATTAAGTGCGATATCTGACCCTGTCACGCAGAGAGTCTACAGTGCCAACGCATCAACCGGGCGCTACATTCTATCTTCCATTGATGGCAAGAATACACTTGGCTTCACGGCATTGCTAAGCACAGATCTTGCCGGCCTAGTGGCTGCGGAACAGGCTGCTAAATCTGACTTGGACACCGCGCAAAGCGAATATGACGTGGCACAGGCACAGGCTGGAGCAGCCAGTGATAGTGTTTTGCTGAAGCAGGCGGAGTTGGACAGATTGAAATCGGAGGGCGCATCAGCTGCTGATGTTTCTGAGGCAGAGGATCAACTGGCATTAGCGAAAGAGGACCGTGTCACAGCCTTTGATGCGCTTAATAACAAGTTGACTGCTTTGAACTCAGCTAAAATTGTCTACCGCACGGCGTTTGACGATACGTTCCTGAATTATCTGGATACGGGAAGTGGTGAACTTTCCAACAAAGTGGTTCGCTTTATCCGTGGTGAAGAAGGTATCGCCGGGTTTCGTAATCGGACTATTGATCTAGACGGAGATGGGAGCTCGGAGGTTAGGCGCTTGGGAGATATCGTAAACTCGACGCCTGCATTGGTTGCAAAGCCTTCCAGCAACTACGACGTTTTGCACCAGGACAGTACTTACGCGGAATTCAGAGCGCAGTATAAAGATCGCCGCAACGTGGTTTACGTGGGCGCCAATGATGGGATGTTGCATGCCTTTAACGCTGGTTTCTGGAATGATTCCGCGAGGAGTTTTGAAACGACTAACAGCTTTGCCGACGCCACCACCACAGTGGCTCACCCATTGGGTTCTGAATTGTGGTCATATATTCCTAAGGCGGCGCTTCCACATCTGCAGTGGTTGACCAACCCTAGCTATGCGCATACATATTACGTTGACGGGCAACCTCTTACATTTGATGCAAATGTGTTTCCTGATGACGCAACGCATCCGAATGGCTGGGGAACAGTATTGGTGGTGGGAATGCGCTTGGGCGGCGGCACGACTCAGGTGGATTCGAATGCGGACGGCACGGATGACCAGACGCTGCGATCAACCTACATCGTAATGGACGTTACTGATCCAGAGCAGCCGCCTGAGTTGATGGCTGAAATTTCACACCCTGACCTTGGGTTCACCACCAGTGTTCCAGCGTTGTTCAAGCAGCGGGTGCAAGGAACGAGCTATGAGTCACCGGCTGTCAACAACTGGTATCTGGTCTTTGGGTCTGGACCGACGGATATTGAAAAGGTAGTTAGTGAACAGCAGGCAAAGATTTTCGTCTATGACCTGGAGGCTCGGTCGTTCCTCGGCGGGTATCCCAAGACGCTGGGTGGGGGATATTCCAATAGTTTTGTCGGAGATATAGGCGTTGTGGACTGGGAAGACAACTATGTAGACAATACTGCCTACTTTGGTGTTATATCGGGTGATCCCGCAGCGACTTCAACCGGATCCGTGGAGCGATTACGCCTTGATCTGACCGGATTGACCACGACAAGCACGCTGATTGATACCAATCGTCCGGTTGTTGCCAGACCGTATCTGACCAAAGACAGTCAAGGCCGCCGTTGGGTCTATTTCGGTACAGGTCGCCTTTTCGCCGCCGAAGATAACGTTACGACAGAGCAAAATCGATATTTTGGTATTTACGAGCCTGTCGCCTCTGGAACCGAGACGGACGCTACCGTGACTACTGGCGAACTGAAGAATGTGACCGGTATCGAGGTGAGAGATACTGGTGCTATATCAGAATCCGGCTCTTCAGTCAGTATGCCTGATGGTACGATCGTGGACAGTTTCAATCAGCTCAAGTACGAGTTGCCGCGTCAAAGGCTAGGTTGGTACCGAGATCTCAAAAAAGACGGCTCCGATCCGACGGGGCGCAACCTAAGCTCGTCGGATTCGGTGCGCTCGGTGTTGTTCTTTACGGAATACACGCCGTCTGCGCTGTCATGTAAACCTGAGGGCACAAGCCGTCTATTCGGTATTGATTTTCAGGCCGGTGTGGCACCACCTTTCGAAGTCTTCTCACCTGAAGATTCCAGTAAGGTTGCGGATGATGAAGTTGCATCGCCGTATATAGATCTCGGCCAAGGATTAGCTTCGGGGCCAACTGCTGTCAGCAACGATGCGGCCAGCAAGCTTGGGAATAGTAGCGACAGCATTGTAACCATAGTAACCCAGAGTTCGACCGGGCAGTTGCAGCTCACCGACGCGAAGGTAGGTTCTACCAGCAGCTCCCGCCAGTCTTGGAGAGAAGTGAACCTCCAATAATCTCTATTGGCGAGGAGTCAAACAACTCCTCGCCTTTCCCAGGAGAACGTAATGAAGTGTCGAAGTCAGGGTTTTACGCTTCTTGAACTGCTCATAGCGGTGGCTATCATTGGCATCATTGCAGCGATTGCCTTACCGAGTTATCAAGATAGTATTCAAAAAACACGCCGGTCAGACGCAAAAATTGCGCTGTCGGAAGCGGCAGCTCGTCAGGAACAATTTTTTGCGACAAACAACTCCTATGCCGGCAGTGGGGATCTTGGTGCGTTGGTGACCAACAGCGACGGCCAAAGCTCTCCTGAAGGCTACTATGCTTTGTCAGTGGGTAACGCCGCTTGTGCAGGTGGGCCTCCATTCACGTGCTATTCGATTACGGCAACGGCTGTTGGTAGTCAGGCGGACGACGCCCAGTGCGCTACGTTCACTATTAATCAGATAGGACAGAAAACGGGGACTAGCGCTAGCTGTTGGTAATGCTGGTTGATTAAGTGTCGGTGTCGGTGTCGGTGCAGGCAGTGCTGTTCAGTCAGAGCACTGGACAGTCGTGCCATCACTGCGCTCAGCTATTCCGTCATAATTACGGTCCACGCTCAGGCGGGCGCGCCCAGAAAGGCTGATTACCAATTGCCTGCTGGAGTAAAGCGTACTTCCTGTATTGCAAATTGACACATTGCCCATGCTGCCATGGGATGTGCCTAATCTGTCGTATTGGAAGTAACTCTTCCAATTGGGAGCAACATCAAGTCGCACGTTTGGAGTTTGGGGGAGTATTTGAATTAGCGCTCCTGTGTTCTTGAGCTCCCTGTCATTGTTGGGGTCAAGGAACAGTGCGATCGGATAGAGGTTCCAGTTTTTAGAACACTGACCACCATCATCGATTGGGCATATTGTCGTTAATATGCTGTCGCTAATCGCAGTGGTTTTGGCTAAGTTAAATAACTTCAACAGATCTCTGGTTTTTCTTTCGGTCTGATGTTCTGCAATGGAGGGGGTGAGATTAGCAAATGCAATCGTTGTAAGTATCGAAAAAATGGAAAGCACAATTAGCAATTCGAGCAAAGAAAAGCCCCGCATTGATATGAAATATCGCATTTGATGACATCCTTGTCACTAATTTTATCAGTGTGTTGAGGCTCGACTTATTCTTGGCGAGCTAGGAATGCTGCAGGTTAAGGGCTTGTGTGATGGATGATCAGGTGCCTCCCATTTTACCCTCAACTTCTTTAACTTTGACCGCAGGATCGGAAAGCTAATCTCCGGCCATTTTACTACCTCGCGCCTATCCCCCTAGGTGGTTTTCCAGTTCGATATGGCCTTCAGGTACGGTCAGAAGTTGCTCCTCCGAGCGCCGGGTGACGTTACATAAATCAGTTAGTCTCTCAGAAAATGGCTTGTTGCCAAAGTTAGGGCCTTCAGGCTTGTATCGGAAAGGGAGATGCCCGTGGCAGCTATTATGGCTATTCAGTGGGCAGACTGTAACGATGTGCTGGCGATGCATGGCTCCTAAACGGGCGAAGTTCAAAAGCCCAAATAACTCATTGCGAACGCTATTCGCCGTATTGGAACGTACGATTTGATTATAACTTGGCAGAGTAAAGCCACCACCTCGAACCTGGGTTTTCATGGTAAAAATCCTTTTTATATGAGAGTTTGCTCTTCCTGAGCAACTTCAGACTACAGTATCGAGCACTGTAGTTTGTTAATCCAATCCCAACTTCTTCAACTTATACCGCAACGCCCGAAAACTAATCCCCAGCTTTTTCGCCGCAGCCGTTTTATTCCAGCGCGTTGCTTCCAGCGCCTGCTCAATAGCCTTACGCTCTATGCTATCGAGATATCCCTCGAGGCCCAGGCCTTGCCCCAAAATTTCGATATCCGCCATTGCCATTCCCTCAGCTGTCGGTGCCACCGAAGGCGTACCCATGCTGCTACAAGAGCTGCCAAGCTGAAGGTCGCCGCTATCAATAAAATCGCCGTCACACAGAGTGAACGCCCGCTCCAATATGTTCTCGAGCTCACGCACATTACCCGGGAAATGATAGCCCTTTAAATAGTCGACGGCGGCATCGGTAAGAGCGATGGGTGTGCACTCGTATTCGCGGGCGATGCGCAGCAGTATGTGCCTGGCAAGCAGCGCAATGTCGCCGCTGCGTTCGCGCAGCGGCGGCACGCGGATTTCAATCACGTTGATGCGATAGAACAGGTCCTGGCGGAACAGACCATCTTTTACCAGCCTCGGAAGGTCTTTATGGGTTGCGCTAAGCACGCGGATATCGACTGGCACTTCGTGGCTGTCGCCAACCGGGCGTACCGCTTTTTCCTGAATAGCTCGCAGCAGTTTTACTTGCATGGGCAGCGGTAAGTCGGCGATTTCGTCCAGAAACAGGGTGCCGCCACTGGCGCTTTGAAACAGGCCTGCTTTGTTATCGACGGCACCGGTGAAACTGCCCTTTTTGTGGCCGAAAAACTCGCTTTCCATCAATTCAGACGGAATGGCGCCACAGTTTACGGCTATGAACGGCCCATCACATCTAGGGCCCTGCTGGTGAATGGTGCGCGCGACCAGCTCTTTACCGCTGCCAGATTCGCCTTGAATAAAGACCGGCGCCTGGCTGCGGGCCAGTTTGCGAGCCTGGTTGCGTAGGGTAAGAATCTGGGCGGAATTACCCAGCAGCAAACCTGGGTCGCTATTGTCTTCTTGCGCAGGCTCTGGGTTTTGGGCCAGTTTCAGGGCGGTGTTGACCAGCTCCCGCAGCCGCGGTAGTTCAACGGGCTTTGACACAAAATCAAAAGCACCTGCTTTCAAGGATTCAATGGCGATGTCCATACTGCCGTAGGCGGTTATAACGGCGACCGGCGTGTTGGGCGCATGCTGCTGAATCCATTGCACCAGCTCGATGCCTTTGCCATCTGGCAGGTTCATATCGGTCAGGCACACACTTGGGGTGTGCTTTTGCATGCCCGCGATGCCCTCTGCCAGAGTGCCTGCGGTGACCGTGTTCAAGCCCATGCGGCTGAGGGTGATCTCTAGCAGGTCACGGATGTCAGGTTCGTCGTCTACGATCAGCGCAGTGAGTTTGGTCATATTTCCCTTCAGATTACACGCCCGGGATGGGCAAACATAATGCGAAAGCAGCAACCTGGCCGTTCGGCGTTAATCAGCGACAGGTGGGCCTGATTCGCCTCACACAATTCTTTTGCCAGATAAAGGCCCAGGCCGGTGCCACTTTTGTCGGTTGTAAAAAACGGTTCGAATACAGACGACGTGTTTTCTTTGGCAATTCCCGGGCCGTAATCCTTGATATCAATGTAGGCGCGGGCGCCGTCGGCGGCGATTCCGGCAAGTATTTCTATTTTAGCCTCGCCAGAGTGCAATTGGCTGTAGCGTAATCCATTGTCGCATAGGTTGATCAGAATTTGTTCCAACTGGCTGGTGTCGAAACGTGCCGTGGGGTAAGCGCCAGGCTGGACGCTAAGGCGGATAAGCACGGGTTTATGTTGACTGTGGGTTTGCAAAAAATCGTCACGAAACTGTTCTAACCAGGGCTGTAGATCAATCGGCTCGGCGGCTGAGGTTTCGCGGCGAGACACACCCAGCACATTCTCTATAATGGCGTTCACACGTTTTGAGTGGCGATGAATAATCGCCAGCATCTTTTGGTCGGCCGTATCCATATTCGGCGACTCGTCCAAGAGCTGCGCTGCGTGGCTGATCGCCCCCAGCGGGTTGCGAATTTCATGGGCGATGTTGGCCGTTAATTGGCCCAGTGAGGCGAGCTTTATTTGTTGAGCCTGCTGGGTTACGCGGCTGATGTCTTCCAGAAACATCAATACCAGCTCGCCGCCGTTTTGGTTCAGGTGCGCAAACGTGGCTTGTATGGGGGGCAACGTGCTTGTGGGCTGAAATGGCGCGGTGCTTTGTTGCGGGTGCAGCAGCCAGCTTTTGAATCCTGCTAGCAGGCTTGCGGGCAGAAGGTGTGCGCCCGCTGTTTTTTCAGTTTCTGCTAGCTGCGCAGAAACCGTATACCCTGCCAGCATCTCGTTGGCAGCGGCGTTCATTAGGCGAACCTGGCCTTCACGGTCTAACACCAGTATACCGGTGCGCATGCGCTGAATGATTTGTTGGTTAATCTGTTCCAGCTCGGCGAGGCTTCGGGCGTGACTGTTGGCAAGAGTTTCGCTGCGGCGCAGGCGGATGGCGATGTATTGCAAAGCGGCGGCGGTCACAAAATAAACAATACCCAATGACCCGGCCCGCACCACGTCATCGGCGCTTTTGCCCTGTTCCAGCATGGCCCAAAGTGCAATGGCCAGTGAACTGAGAGTGGCTAAGGCAGCGTAAAATGTACCCATGCGCCCTGGCGTCATGATGTTGCCAGCGGCGACTGACACGATCACCAGGTTTGCCATGCCATTGGTGATGCCGGAACTGCTGACCAGCAGGCCATGAATAATCAGTATATCCAGCAAAATGGAGACGCTGATGTGGCGCTCACTGGGCTGGAAACCGGCAATCATTAACACCGCTATAAACGCGTTTACGGCCAGATAAGCGATTACGCCCGCCTGAAAGTAGTCCAGTTGGCGGAAGCGACCGTCAAAACTGGTGGTATCCACCAGCAGTAGCCCGATAAGCAATATGCCCAGCACCAGACGATAGTAGTTATAGACCCGAAACAGCTCGCCGCGCTGGCGTGTACTCAGCAAGTCGCCGGCGCTGGCTGCGGGCGCCGTCGTTGTGGAAAGTGTTGACGGATTGGAGAGCGTGGGCGGCGTGGAAGACGCTGTCATAAATAGTGCCATATACACGGTGGAGGCAGCCTTTGGCTGCCGGTGGAGGTGCTTACGCCCACTAAGGGTGCTGCCGCAGACTTGGCGCGGCTGCGCGTTTATAATAGCCTTTTTTAAGGCATCAGTAACAGGAACCGACCTATGTCGTTAACAGCGGATCAGCCCCGATCCCCACAAACACCGGGCCCTTTGCGCTTGGTGATGGTTCAACAGGATTTTTTGGTCGGTGATATACCCGGCAATGCCCAGCGGATTGTTGCGGCGGTAAGGCAAGCCGATGACCAGCACCAGGCTGACATTGTGGTATTCCCCGAGCTGGCGTTGACCGGCTACCCGCCGGAGGATTTGCTGCTGCGGCCAAGCCTGGACATTCGCGTACAAGCGGCAATCGATGAAATCTGCGGGGCAGGGTTGGCACCGGTTGTGGTGTTTGGTGCGCCGGTGCGTGAAAACGGCAAACTCTATAATGCTGCGCTGGTGATGGAAAACGGCAAGATTAGCCATCGTTATTTCAAACAGTGCCCGCCTAACTATCAGGTTTTTGATGAAAAACGCTATTTTGCCAGTGGCTTTGAGTCATCGGTTGTCAGTTTGCGGGGCGTCAATGTCGGTATTACGGTGTGTGAAGACTTGTGGGCAGAGGGTCCGGTTGAGACTGCCGCAGCGGCTGGCGCAAAACTGGTGCTGAATCTGAATGCGTCGCCGTATTCCAAGGGCAAGCAGCTGCGGCGTAAAGCTCTGGTTCAGCGTAAGGCCAAAGCCGCTGGCGTGCCCATTGTGTACGTCAACCTGGTTGGCGCTCAGGACGAGTTGGTGTTTGATGGCGGTTCGCTGGTGGCCGACGGCAAAGGTGAAATTGCTGCAGAAGCGCCGCAGTTTGAACAGGGCCTGTTCGTTGTAGACTTTAAATGTGGCGAAATCTGCCAGCCGGTTACTCAACCATTACCACAGCCGCTGTCCGCAAGCGCGGCGGTTTACCAAGCGTTGGTGATGGGTGTTCGGGATTATGTGGGGAAAAATGGCTTCAAGTCTGTGGTACTGGGTTTGTCAGGGGGTATCGACTCGGCGCTGACGTTGGCCATAGCGGTAGACGCGCTGGGCAAGGCGCAGGTGCGGGCGGTGATGATGCCGTTTCGCTACACCTCGGATATCAGCCTGCAAGACGCAGAGGCCCAGGCCAGCACTATGGGCGTGCACTACGATGTGTTCTCAATCGAACCCATGTACGATACCTTTATGGCGACCTTGGCCGAGCCCTTCACCGGCACCACTGTGGACACCACCGAGGAGAATCTTCAGGCTCGCCTGCGGGGTGTTTTGCTGATGTCGCTGTCGAACAAATTCGGCTCTTTGGTGCTGACCACAGGCAACAAAAGCGAGATGGCGGTGGGTTACTCGACGCTTTATGGCGATATGGCCGGCGGCTTTGATGTGCTCAAAGACGTTGCTAAAACACAGGTGTTCGAGCTGTCGCGTTATCGCAATACGGTGGCGCCGGTTATACCCGAACGGGTGATTACACGGCCGCCGTCGGCTGAGCTGGCGCCAGATCAGAAAGACGAAGACAACCTGCCGGGTTATGACGTTCTGGATGCCATTCTGCAACGCTATGTCGAACAGGATGAAAGCGCCGAGGTGATTATTGCCGCAGGCTTTGACCGCACAGACGTAGAACGGGTGATTCGCCTGGTGGATATTAACGAATACAAACGCCGGCAGGCGCCAATAGGTGTGCGGGTTTCAGAGCGGGGCTTCGGTAAAGACCGCCGTTATCCCATTACTAACGGCTGGAAAAGCGGCGTATAAAAGTACCAATTGGCCCCGAATTTGCGAAGAAGATTGCGCCTAGCTATCGGGTAACCGAGTAATGGGAAAACGGGAGGCTCGTTGTGGCAAAGGTAATGACGCTCAAGAACACTGGTTATCGCTATCAGGTTTGCTCTGGTTTGCTCAAAACTGATATTGGAATGCGGCGCAAAGTTACTAACTTTATTAAGACCCAACAGAACTACATGGAACCTAACCAGGTGACAGACATGGCAAACGAACGATTCGAAAGTGTTTGGGATGCGATTGAAGACACCCCTGAAGAAGCCCTGAACATGCGCCTGCGCTCCGAGCTGATGATTCAGATCACCAGGCGCGTGAAGGAGTGGGACGTCACTCAGAAAGAGGCGGCACAGCGCCTGGGTATCACCCAACCCCGCCTGAACGACCTGCTGAACGGTCGCATCAACAAGTTTGGTCTCGACGCCTTGGTCAACCTGACCGGTCCGGCGCACTTCCACGTGGAGCTGGCGCTGAAAGACGAGGAGGCGGCTGTGGTCTGAGGCCATGCCTCCCCGGGATATTCCACAAACCATTAACCGAAGGGGTCAAGCGTAAAAGTG
Organism: Marinobacter sp. ELB17; assembly: GCF_000169375.1. Classification (GTDB taxonomy): domain Bacteria; phylum Pseudomonadota; class Gammaproteobacteria; order Pseudomonadales; family Oleiphilaceae; genus Marinobacter. The sequence goes on along the minus strand of NZ_AAXY01000008.1, from coordinate 11,747 downwards.
GCCAATTACAAGTGATCCCTTGCGGTAGTCACTATATCGATATATAGTGATGACTATAGCCAATGACTACGGTGTGACAATGAACCAAGAGCTCGTAACAAAATCGCAATTCAAGGCCAAAGCCCTTGAGTATTTCCGGAAGGTAGAAGCCTCTGGTGGTTCGTTGGTGATTACGGATCGAGGCCAGCCAACAGTAGAGATTCGACGCTATCGGAATGACCAGCGCTCGCCACTTGAGCGGCTGCGCGGCAGTGTTTTGGAGTTTCGGAATCCGACCGAGCCGGTAGCAGAGGATGACTGGGAGGCGCTGGTTTGATCGCTCTCGATACGCACACCTTGATATGGTGGGTAAATGGTGATGGACAGCTTTCTCCGAACGCCAAGGCCGCCATAGAGCACGAGCAGCAGAATGAGGATGGAATCATTCTGGTGTCAGCTATATCAGCATGGGAGATTGCTTTGCTTGTTGGGCGCGACCGATTGACCCTGGGAATGAATCTCGATGATTGGTTAGAGACTGTCAGCGAGATTGAAGGAGTGCGGTTTGTGCCAGTTGACGAGGTCGTAGGTGTTGAATCAACTCGCTTACCGGGTGACTTCCACAAAGACCCTGCCGATCGAATGATCACCGCGCTCGCCAGACACTTCAACGTACCGCTGGTTACAGTAGACGAACGAATCCGAGCGTACAAACACGTTCGATCAATTTGGTAATTGGAACTAGGCACAATAAGGTTTGGATGGTAGACGAGATTGAAAAAGCTGTAGCTGGTCGGCTATCACAAAAATCGGGGCCGTTATTGGCCCCGATTTCGCGACTTGCAAACAGCGACGTTATTCGTCGCCCATCAGGCCAAAAGTGATCACGCTGGTAAGGGAGCGGTTCTCTTTGCGCAGAATATCGGGCTCAAATTCCCCGTTTTGGTTAAACGCTATGCTGTCCGGAAAATTTGTCCGCAGCAGCGCAATGGCGTCTTGGCTGCCTTTTTTTATGTCTAAAAAGCGAAATGTTTCCGCCAGAATAATGATGGCTTCTTCCACCACGGGTGAGCTGGGGTAATTCTCCACCACATAGCGGGCGCGGTTATTGGCTGCAATGTAGGCTTCCCGCGTGATGTAATAGCGCGCCGCGTGAAGTTCCAGCTCAGCCATGCGGTTGCGCACTGCAATCATCCGCTGGCGGGCATCGGCGGCGTACAAACTGTCAGGATAGCGGTTGAGCAACTCGGAAAAGTCGCGGAACGCCTGCAACTGTTCGCCTGGGGCACGGGCGTTGGCTTCTATCGGGAAGTAGCGCGCGGCCAGTCCAATGTCCAGGTTGTACGAGGCCAGGCCACGCATGAATAGGGCGTAGTCGCCGTGTTCGCTTTGCGGATTCAGGCGCAGAAAGCGATCCGCCGCGGCGCGGGCGCCTTCCAGATCAAGGTTCTGGTAGCGTGCAAAAATCAGGTCAAGCTGGGCTTGCTCGGCGTAACGGCCAAACGGATAGTAAGTTTCCAGAGCATCCAGATTGGTTTCCGCTTCGTTGAAATTGCCCGAATTCATGGCGCTGCGGGCGTTCTCGTAATAGGTTTGCTCGGGCAATACCTGCTCTTGCGTATTTGAGGCGCAGGCACTGAATAGCACAACCACTACGGACACTACCCATAAACGGACAACTGATCTCATGCCGGAATCCCGTATAATGTCGAAAAGTTCAAAGAGCCGCCATTGTAACGGGGAAGGCACTGGATGTGCAGTAGAAGCACAACAGAAGCCCGGCTGTTTGTCGTAATATGAGCCAAACGTAACACAACCAGGCCCTGGGGGCTTAATGTCAGCTGAAAACCGAATTATCGCCAGTTTTGTAATACCACCCAAACTGAGCGACAAGCGCCTGGACCAGGCCGCCGCAGAGCTAATGCCCGAGCACTCACGCTCGCGCCTGCAATCCTGGGTAAAAAGCGGCGCCCTGACTGTGAACGGCGGCCAGTGCAAACCCCGTGATAAAGTGATGCTGGGTGACAAGCTCGAGCTGGATGCCGAACCGGAAGCGCAGGTGACCTGGCAGGCAGAAGCCATCACCCTGGATATTGTTTATGAAGACGAGCACATACTGATCATCAACAAGCCAGCCGGTTTGGTGGTGCACCCGGCGGCTGGTCATGCCGACGGTACCCTGGTGAACGCGATACTGAATATAGCGCCGGAAGTAGAAAACCTGCCGCGCGCCGGCATTGTGCACCGCCTGGATAAAGACACTTCCGGCGTCATGGTAGTGGCGCGCAGCCTGATTGCTCACACCTCGCTGGTAAACCAGCTGCAAACCCGCACCATGGGCCGTGAATACGAAGCCGTTGTAGTAGGCACACTGACCGGCGGCGCTACTGTGGATGCCCCAATCGGGCGCCACCCCACCGAACGTAAGAGGATGGCGGTGGTGAAATCCGGCAAGCCGGCCGTTACCCACTACCGCGTGATTGAGCGCTTTTCGGCCCACACTCATGTGCGCTGCAAACTGGAAAGCGGACGTACCCACCAGATTCGTGTGCATCTGACCCACGTGAAACACCCGCTGGTGGGCGATCCTGTCTACGGCGGCCGCCTGCGTTTGCCCAAAGGCACTACCGAAGAGTTGCGCGAAGTGCTGTCTGGCTTTCATCGCCAGGCCCTGCACGCGCGTCAGCTGACCCTGGAACACCCGCAAACCGGCGAAACAATGAGTTGGGATGTGCCCTTGCCAGAGGATTTCCAGCTGCTGCTGGCAGCACTGCGTAAGCACGTAAAAGATATGGAAAACGATGAATTCTGATCTGCAGTTAATAGCGCCTGTCTGGCCAGCTCCGGCCAGCGTACAGGCGTTCAGCAGCACCCGCCAGGGCGGCGTTAGCGCGGCGCCCTGGGATCAGCTGAATCTGGGCGATCACGTTAACGATCGCCCTCAGCATGTCGCCATCAACCGCCAACGATTGGCGGATCACCTTGGCCTGCCGGCACAAGGCTTTGCCTGGTTAAATCAGGTGCACGGCACGGACGTGGTTGAGCTTAAGGCACAAAGCCTAAGCCAACTTCCGCCCGCTGACGCCAGCTACACCCGTGAACCCGGCGTGGTGTGCGCCATCCTCACCGCCGACTGCCTGCCGGTCCTACTCTGCAACCGCCAAGGAACGATAGTCGGCGCAGCCCACGCCGGCTGGCGCAGCCTGTGCGGTGGCGTGTTAGAAAACCTGATAGCAGCAATGGCCGAACCCGCCGAAAATCTGATGGCCTGGTTCGGTCCTGCCATCGGCTCCGACCAGTTCGAAGTAGGACCAGAAGTGCGCCAGGCGTTTATCAACCACCGCTCGCAAGCATCCAGCGCGTTCGCAAGCCGGGGCGCACGTCCCGGCCACTACATGGCCGACATCTACCAACTGGCAAGGCAGCGTTTGCAACAAGCGGGCGTTAGCTCGATAGATGGTGGCGGCCTATGCACCGTTAGCGATGCCCAGCGCTTTTACTCCTACCGCCGCGACGGCCAAACCGGCCGAATGGCCACGCTGATAGCGCTTCATTAAAGCAGCAGCTGTGTTAAATGCTAGCCGTAACTGACCCCCGTCAATTTTCTGACACTCCATCGGTTACTAGCTTGAAGTCTGCCTATTCGCCCCTACATTAAGTAACAAAGCAGATTCAATAGGCCGATACCGGCCCATTGCACAAAGAACCGGAGCGCCCTTCATGAGAATCGACAAGCTAACCAGCCGCCTGCAAAGCGCTCTGGCCGACGCGCAGTCCCTTGCTGTTGGCAAAGACCACAATTTTATAGAGCCGTTGCACTTGATGCAGGCTCTGTTAGACCAAGATTCCAGCTCCATTAAACCGCTGCTGAAACAGGCTGGCGGCGAGCCCACCCGAATTCGCCAAGCGGTCATTAAAGAAATTGAGAGCCTGCCCGAAGTGAAAGGCAGCGCTGGCGACGTTGCCATGTCCAACGATATGGGCCGCCTGTTTAACATTGCCGACAAACTCGCGCAAAAGCGTAAAGACCAGTTTGTCTCTAGCGAACTGATGTTGCTGGCAGCGCTGGAAGATCGCGGTAGCCTGGGGCGGGTTCTTCGCGAACAAGGTGTGGACAAGGCCGCGCTGGAAAAAGCCATCGAAAACGCCCGCGGTGGGGAATCCGTTGATGACGCTGGCGCCGAAGAAAATCGCCAGGCATTGGATAAATACACCATCGACCTGACCGAAATGGCCGAGTCGGGCAAGCTTGACCCAGTGATTGGTCGTGACGACGAGATCCGCCGCACTATTCAGGTACTGCAGCGCCGTCGTAAGAACAATCCGGTATTGATTGGTGATCCTGGCGTGGGTAAAACCGCCATTGTGGAAGGTCTTGCCCAGCGTATTGTGAATGGCGAAGTACCCGAAGGCCTGAAAAACAAGCGCGTATTGTCTCTGGATATGGGCTCGCTAATTGCCGGTGCTAAATTTCGCGGTGAGTTCGAAGAACGCCTGAAAGCTGTGTTGAAAGAACTAACAAAACAAGAAGGTCAGATCATCCTGTTTATTGACGAAATTCACACCATGGTGGGTGCCGGTAAGGCCGAAGGTTCGATGGATGCCGGTAACATGTTGAAGCCGGCGTTGGCCCGCGGTGAGCTTCACTGCGTGGGCGCGACCACCCTGGATGAGTACCGGAAACACATTGAAAAAGACGCTGCCCTTGAGCGCCGATTCCAGAAAGTGCTGGTAGACGAGCCTAGCGAAGAAGACACCGTTGCTATACTGCGTGGCCTGAAAGAGCGCTATGAGGTGCACCACGGTGTTGAAATAACCGACAGTGCCATTATTGCTGCCGCCAAACTGTCGAGTCGTTACATTGCCGACCGTAAACTGCCGGACAAAGCCATTGATTTGGTGGACGAGGCTGGAAGCCAGATTCGTATGGAAATGGACTCCAAGCCGGAACCGCTGGACCGCCTGGAACGCCGCCTGATTCAGCTGAAGATTGAGCGCGAAGCGCTGAAAAAAGAAACTGATCCGGCATCGAAAAAACGTCTGGAAGAACTCTCCAGCGTGATTGACGGGGTGGAGCGTGAATACGCTGATTTAGAGGAAGTTTGGAACGCTGAAAAGGCCGCCTTACACGGCTCGCAGAAAATCAAAAGCGAGCTTGAACACGCGCGAACCGAGTTGGAGAGTGCCCGGCGAGCCGGTGACCTTGGCCGAATGTCCGAGTTGCAGTATGGCCGAATTCTGAGCTTGAGCGCCAGCTGGATATGGCAAGCCAAGCCGAGATGATGGAAATGACCTGCTGCGCAACCGGGTGACCGAGGAAGAAATTGCAGAAATCGTCTCCAAGTGGACCGGTATTCCGGTGTCGAAAATGCTTGAGGGCGAACGCGATAAATTGATGCGCATGGAAGAGGCCTTGCACAAGCGGGTGATCGGACAAAACGAGGCCGTAGAAGCGGTGGCCAACGCCGTGCGCCGCTCCCGCGCCGGGCTGTCGGACCCCCATCGTCCCAACGGCTCCTTTTTATTCCTCGGCCCCACCGGTGTCGGAAAAACTGAGTTGTGTAAGGCATTGGCATCGTTTCTGTTTGATACCGACGACGCCATGGTACGCATAGACATGTCGGAGTTTATGGAGAAGCACTCCGTAGCGCGACTTATCGGTGCGCCCCCGGGTTATGTGGGCTATGAAGAGGGTGGTTACCTGACCGAAGCCGTGCGCCGGCGACCTTATTCCGTGCTTTTGCTGGACGAGGTAGAGAAGGCGCACCCGGATGTGTTCAACATTCTGCTGCAGGTTCTTGACGATGGACGTCTGACCGACGGCCAAGGCCGCACCGTCGATTTCCGCAACACCGTGATAGTGATGACGTCTAACCTGGGCTCTGGAATCATCCAGCGGCATGCGGGAGAAGAAAACTACGACGCCATGAAAGCCCTGGTGATGGACGAAGTCGGCACTCATTTTCGCCCCGAGTTTATAAACCGGGTAGACGAAGTGGTGGTGTTTCATCCCTTGGCAGCGAACCAGATCCGTGGCATCGCCAAAGTGCAGATCGAGCTTCTCGACAAGCGCTTGCAGCAGCAGGATATTGCTCTGGAGCTGGACGAAAGCGCGATGACGTTGCTTGCCAACGTCGGTTACGACCCGGTTTACGGCGCAAGGCCGCTGAAGCGGGCGATTCAGCGGATGATCGAAAACCCCTTGGCGCAGCAGTTGCTGCAAGGCAGCTTCGGCCCTGGGGATACCATTCGCACCCGTGTTGAAGAGGGCGCGCTGGTGTTTAGTAAGGCCTAACAGGCCTTGAATATGTGATGGTCAGGCTGCAATGCATTGAGTGTGCCCTGAACATGCCCGTTACGGGCGGGTTCAGAGTGCTTTTTCAGCACCGCAGTTTTGTTCAACGATGCCTTCGTACGTCTGTTTTTGCTGCGAGATCTCGTCTGGGGTCAGGAATCGTTGCTCGCCATCCTCGGTGATTCGGATACGGGCGTTGTTGCTGATTATCTCAAGATTCTGTTGCGCCACGGCGCAGTTTGTTTTGCGTTGCGCCTGGCGGGTAGCCGCAGCATCGAATGCGCGTGATTCTTCGCTGGCGGCTTGCTGCCGCTGCTCCAGCTCATTCACCTGCTGCTGGGCTGATGAGTTACTGTTCACGAAGTTGGACTGGCCAGACCTTACGCTAATCTGTTCAGCTTGAGTGCCTGTGGGTTGGCGATCGCCAAAGTGGGTAACGCCGTCTGCATCGGTCCACTTGTATACTGTCGCTGCATTTGCCATGGCTGGCGCCATTGCCAATAACAGAGCCATTATTTTTAGTTGTATCGTCATCGTTTATTGTCCGCTGTGGTTGACCTGTCGCAGGAAACGGTTGAATGGCCAATTATGCTGTAGTCGTAGCGTATTGGGACAATCATGCCAGCTCATTTGGTTTTTTTCTTTTGCCTGGTTCAAATAAGTAACAGTCTATTTAGCCAAAGCGGCTATTGACAGGGAGTTTCCCGCTGTCAGAATTACTAATTGCCTGAATGCGGGAGGGGATGTAGTCGGCAATCCCGTTCATATTTCCCCCGTTTATTACCGCGCCTAACACACCGCCCATCGTTGCGGTTACGGTTGTTGCTTACGTGCAATCTGTTGACTGGCTGTTCTCCGCAACCCTCAGGAGGGCGGCTGGCCGGGAGACAACCTTTGTTGGCTGGGCGTCATGGAGTATCGGTTCAGCTTTCACAAAAAGCCACACAACCGTATATCCAGGTAGCCGGGGTGGTACCCCGATTAACTCATTTGCAGAAGAGGGTCGAAAACGTGGAGTTATTGTCTGGCGCCGATATGCTCATCCGTTCGTTACAGGATGAAGGCATAGAGAACATTTATGGCTATCCGGGTGGGGCAGCCCTGCATATATACGATGCCCTGTTCAGGCAGGATACCGTCAAGCACATCCTGGTCAGGCACGAACAGGCGGCGGTGCACATGGCTGATGGCTATGCCCGTGCTACCGGCAAAGCGGGTACAGTGCTGGTTACCTCGGGGCCCGGTGCGACAAACACCATCACCGGTATTGCGACTGCTTTTATGGATTCCATTCCGATGGTGGTTTTGTGTGGGCAGGTAGCATCAACGCTGATTGGCGAAGATGCCTTCCAGGAAACCGACATGATCGGTGTTTCCCGCCCGGTGGTGAAGCACAACCTCAGCGTGCGTCACCCGTCCGAAATTCCGGAAATTATTCGCAAGGCCTACTACATTGCGACAACCGGCCGACCTGGCCCGGTGGTTGTGGACATTCCAAAGGACATGACCGCACCTAATGATCGCTACGAGTATGTGTTTCCGAAAAAAACCAAATTGCGGTCTTATAATCCCGCCATTCGTGGCCACGCCGGTCAGATCAAAAAAGCAGTGGACATGCTGCTGGCGGCCAAGCGACCGATTGTGTACGCGGGCGGTGGTGTCATTCTGGGTAAGGCTTCTGGCCAACTGACTGAAATGGTGCGCGGCCTGGGTTACCCCATCACGAATACCTTGATGGGTATAGGTTGTTATCCGGCGAGCGACAAGCAGCACATTGGTTGGTTGGGCATGCACGGCACCTACGAAGCCAATATGGTTATGCATCACGCGGACCTTATTCTGGCTATCGGTGCGCGCTTTGACGACCGCGTTACCAACGCGACCGAGAAGTTCTGCCCTGGTGCCCGCATTATTCACATTGACATCGATCCGGCGTCAATTTCCAAAACCATCAGCGCCGATGTGCCCATTGTTGGGCCGGTGGATTCTGTGCTGAAAGAAATGCAGTCGCTGATCAAGGAAAGCAAGGTCAGGCCCGACGCCGATGCGCTGGCATCCTGGTGGAAGCAGATCGACGAATGGCGCGCTTTTCACGGTATGCGCTATGAAACAAGTGATGACGTTATCAAGCCGCAGGAAGTGGTGGAAATGCTGCACCGCCTGACCAACGGCGATGCCTATGTCACCACCGATGTGGGGCAGCACCAGATGTTTGCCGCTCAGTACTACAAGTTTGACAAGCCCAACCGCTGGATCAGCTCCGGTGGTCTGGGCACCATGGGCTTTGGCTTGCCGGCAGCGATGGGCATAAAGCTGAACTTTCCGGATGAAGAAGTGCTCTGCATCACCGGCGAAGGCAGTATCCAGATGAATATCCAGGAGCTGTCGACCTGCAAGCAATACAACTTGCCGGTGAAGATCATCAACCTGAATAATCAGGCTCTGGGTATGGTTAAACAGTGGCAGGATATGAATTACGGGGCACGTCACTCGCATTCTTACATGGACTCCTTGCCGGACTTCGTCAAACTCGCGGAGGCCTATGGCCACGAGGGTATTAAGATTACGCGTAAGGAAGACCTGGAGCCCATGCTCAAAAAAGCACTGGCCATGAAAGACAAACTGGTGTTCGTGGACATTTACGTGGACCCTTCTGAACACGTCTACCCGATGCATGTGGCCCGTGGCTCAATGAAAGATATGTGGCTCAGCAAAACGGAGAAGGTGTAACCATGCGTCGAATCATTTCTGTTTTGTTGGAAAACGAGCCGGGTGCGCTGTCGCGGGTAGTGGGTCTGTTTTCGCAGCGCAACTACAACATTGAAACCCTGACGGTTGCGCCCACCGAAGACCCGACAATGTCGCGTTTGACTGTAACGACTACGGGTTCCGAGCGGGTGATTGAGCAGATTACCAAGCAGCTGAACAAGCTGATTGAAGTGATCAAGCTCGTTGACCTCACCGAGGGTGCCCATATCGAACGTGAACTCATGCTGGTGAAGCTGAAAGCAACGGGCTCCCAGCGCGCTGAAATCAAACGCACCGTAGACATCTTCCGTGGCCAGATCGTTGACGTCACCAGTTCGGTGTATACCGTGCAGCTGGCGGGCGACAGTGCCAAGCTGGATGGCTTTATTCAGGCCATTGGTGCAACCGGTGTTCTGGAGGTAGTGCGTAGCGGTGTATCCGGTATTGCTCGCGGTGAAAAAGTGCTCAGCCTTTAAGGCTATTGGTTTTCAAGGCTATTGATTTTAAAGAATTCATAACGTAGAACGCAGGCCCCCAGGGCCGCTCAAACAATAGAGGTTAGTCATGCAGGTTTATTACGATAAGGATTGTGATCTTTCGATCATTCAGGGCAAAAAAGTAGCCATTATTGGTTTTGGTTCCCAAGGGCATGCCCATGCCTGCAACCTGAAAGATTCCGGTGTAGACGTAACGGTTGGTTTGCGCGCCGGTTCGTCTTCGATTGCCAAGGCAGAAGCCTATGGCTTGAAAACGGCTGATGTACCTTCAGCTGTTGCAGCTGCCGACGTGGTGATGGTTCTGACACCAGACGAGTTTCAGTCACAGCTTTATCGTGACGAAGTTGAGCCGAATCTGAAACAGGGCGCTACGCTGGCCTTCGCTCACGGTTTCGCTATTCACTACAACCAGATTGTTCCCCGTAAAGATCTGGACGTGATCATGATCGCCCCTAAGGCGCCTGGTCATACCGTACGGACTGAATTTGTCAAAGGCGGCGGTATCCCTGACTTGATTGCCATCTACCAAGATGCATCCGGTAACGCTAAAAACCTTTCCCTGTCTTACGCCAGTGGTTTGGGTGGCGGCCGTACCGGGATTATTGAAACCACGTTTAAAGACGAAACTGAAACCGATCTGTTCGGTGAGCAGGCGGTTCTGTGTGGTGGTGCGGTTGAGCTGGTAAAAGCCGGTTTCGAAACCCTGACCGAAGCGGGTTATGCGCCTGAAATGGCCTATTTCGAGTGTCTGCACGAGCTCAAGTTGATTGTCGACCTGATGTACGAAGGCGGCATTGCCAACATGAACTACTCCATCTCTAATAATGCAGAGTATGGCGAGTATGTTACAGGCCCAGAAATCATCAACGCGGAATCCCGTGCGGCCATGCGCAACGCATTGAAGCGTATCCAGAGCGGCGAATATGCCAAGATGTTCATCTCGGAAGGTGCTCTCAACTACCCGTCCATGACTGCTGCACGTCGTATTAACGCTGCCCATCCTATTGAGCAGACAGGCGAAAAGCTGCGCGGTATGATGCCGTGGATCTCTGCCAACAAGATCGTAGATAAAGACAAAAACTAAAAGCCCAGGCTTTCGGTTTTGTAAGACGCGGCCCGTGTGGCCGCGTTTTTCGTATATACTGCGGCCAAATACTTTCCGGAGTAATTGGAATGACTGACGAAAAGAAATCTGCCGAATCTAATCCGGCCAACAAGCCAGATGTGCCTGCTTCTGCCGGCCAAGGTACGGAAGACGTTCACGAGCTCCCGCCGGGAGAGGTTATTGAAGAAGAGTTGGTTGGAGGGGCGCCTGTTCGCCATAAAGGTATTTTCCTGCTGCCTAATGCGCTCACTACAGCCTCTTTGTTTTCGGGCTTCTACGCGATTGTCTCTGCTGCCAACGGCATTTTCGACAACGCTGCTATTGCCATCTTCGTGTCTATGATTCTGGATGGGCTAGATGGGCGCGTTGCGCGCATGACTAACACCCAAAGTAAATTTGGCGAAGAGTATGATTCCCTGGCCGATATGGTGGCCTTTGGTGTAGCGCCGGGGTTGGTGGCGTTCTTTTGGTCGCTTAATGGTCTGGGTAAGCTGGGTTGGGCGGTAACCTTTATTTATGTAGCCGGAACGGCTCTGCGCTTGGCTCGCTTCAACACTCAGATCGGGTCGGTCGATAAGAAGTACTTTGTTGGCTTGCCAAGCCCTGCGGCAGCAGCGGCCGTGGCAGGAATGGTCTGGTGCTTTCATGCGTTCGAGCCAGCAGCTTGGTTAACGGCTTTAACACTGTTTGTGGTTGCCGGTGCTGGCGTTTTGATGGTCAGTAATGTTCTTTACCAGAGCTTCAAAGATCTCGACATGCGGGGTAGGGTACCGTTCGCAGCGATTCTGCTGGTGGTGCTGATTTTTGTGGTCATTGCGCTGGATCCAGCCACCGTGTTGTTCAGCGCCTTCTTGGTGTATGCGCTGACAGGGCCGGTGCGGGCCTTATTTCGTAAAAAGCCCCGTCGCCCAGCGTAATATAGGGTGTAAGTAAGTTGTGGGTAGAGTATAAATAAGTGGCTTAGGCCCCTTTTCTAATTGCAAAGGGCGCGCGTTTGTAGCGCTAAGTAAGGGTAAACCGAGACATGGGGAATCTTTTTCACTTTCTCCGTTGACCTGTTCCGAGAAGTCTGTAGAATGCGCATCTCGCTTGAGGGACAGCCCGATTTAGAGGGGCAGAGATT
>NZ_AAXY01000009.1 GCF_000169375.1 Marinobacter sp. ELB17 | reverse complement strand
GGTACAACCGCTGATCATGCTCCCGAAGGCAAAGACCCAGCCAACCAGACGCGCTCGATTCGCATTTCACTGGCCGACCAGGCACCCGAACCGGAATCGGCCGCGCAACCAGTCGGCAAACCGGCTCCAAGGCCAGAACCGAAACAACAGCCCGAACCTTCACCCAAAAAACCGGCGCCTACACCAAACGCTAAACCCGACCCGATGCCAGAGCCAGAGCCAGAGCCAGAGCCAGAGCCAGAGCCAGAGCCAGAGCCAGAGCCAGAGCCAGAGCCAGAGCCAGAGCCAGAGCCAGAGCCAGAGCCAGAGCCAGAGCCAGAGCCAGAGCCAGAGCCAGAGCCAGAGCCAGAGCCAGAGCCAGAGCCAGAGCCAGAGCCAGAGCCAGAGCCAGAGCCAGAAAGCGTGGCGACTGCGGCGGATAATGCAAGTAAACCAATTGCACAAACCAGCGCCAGAACAGATCAAGAAGCGGTTACTTCCCAACCCGAAAAAGCGGCAACGTCAGCCAAATCCACAAAGAAACAGCTCCGCGCGGGGGCCTCGCAGAAGACGGACAATTACCTCTCAAAACTGATGCGCCACCTGAGCGCCTACCGGGACTATCCGCGCCGTGCCCGACGACTGGGCCTGCAGGGAACGCCCGTGGTGATGTTCGAGTTTGATCGGGCAGGTCAACTCCTGAGCTATCGCCTGTTAGAAGGCTCACCCCACCGCATATTGGATGACGCAGCCCTGAATATGCTAAAACAAGCGTCGCCGTTTCCGCCAGTACCGGATGATATGACCAGCGAGACTTTTCGTTTTCAATTGCCGGTCGCATTCCAGCTCCGTTAAACACATCGTAAAAAAACTGCACTCCCCAAGCCAATAAATGATAATTATTACTTGTTGTTTATGATTATCATTTGTATAGTTGCCCCCTGAAATAAACCCGTTGTAACTGGAGAGCAACATGCCTACCCGATTTGCCCGAAACCTACTGGCACTGGCGGTCATTTCCGTCTCTGTGCCGGCCATGGCTCAAGAGCAGAGGCTCAACGAACTGGTCATCATCGGCGACGAAGCTTCGGCTTCCGAACTGCCCGGTTCGGCCCACGTGGTTTCCAACGAAAAGCTGGAAGAAATGAAATACACCGACGTCCAGCGTGCGCTGCGGCAGGTGCCAGGTATCTATATACAAGAAGAAGAAGGTTACGGTCTGCGCCCGAATATTGGTATTCGTGGTTCCGGAGCCGGTCGCAGTGACAAAATTACGCTCATGGAGGACAGCGTGCTGATGGCACCGGCTCCCTACGCCGGCCCCGCAGCGTACTACTTCCCGTCCTTTGGCCGGATACACGGTATTGAAGTGCTGAAAGGTCCAGATCTGCTACGCTACGGCCCAGCAACCGTGGGTGGTGCTCTGAATCTTCGCTCAACGCCGATTCCGGCCAAAGCCAGTGGCCAAGTGACCGCTGAAATCGGCGAAGACAGCAGCAAACGCATCCATGCCTGGTACGGTGCCAGCAGCGAACAAGCCGGATGGTTGATCGAGACCCATCAATTGGAGAACGATGGTTTCAAGGATATTCGGGACTCGGATCGTGAAAGCGGTGTCGACAAACAGGATTTCGTCGCCAAACTCCGCCTGAACAGCCCTCTGAGCGCAGAGATTTATCACCAGTTGGACCTCAAGGTCGATTACAGCGAAGAGTTGAGTAACGAAACCTACCTTGGCCTCACCGACGAAGATTTCGCAAACGATCCCAACCAGCGTTATTTCTCCTCGGAACGGGACAACATGGATACCCAGCGTACCGGCTTCATGGCGCGGCACCTGGTTGAGCTGAACCCGGACCTGACACTGACCACGACTGCCTACTACAACACCTTTAAACGTAACTGGTTCAAGGTCGACCAGATGGGCGGTACCAGCATCGCCAACCTGATCGAGAATGCCAACAATGGCGATGCCACCGCCATTGCACAGCTTCGGGGTGAAACTGCAGCGGACCTGACACTGAAAAACAACAACCGTGAATACTTCTCACGAGGCATTGACTTCAAGACGGACTGGTCCACCAATTTTGCCGACATGGCGCACAACGTTACTTTCGGGCTGCGTTATCACGAAGACGAAGTTGACCGCTTCCAGCCCGTCGATAATTTTACTCAGTCTATTGGCAGCGGAGGGCGCCCCACTCTCGAATTCGTCAGCACCACTCAGCCTACAGGCGGTAACAACCGGGTAGAAGAAGCCGAGGCCTGGAGCGCCTTTATGGCTGACCGTGTGGCAGTGACCGACCGCCTGGAGATTACTGGTTTGCTACGTTATGAGGATTTCGACACTCAGGCCACCCGCTTTGCTGACGTGGATCGCACTACCGAACAGACAGGCGCTGGGGCCCGCAACAGCACCACGGAATTGTTGCCCGGCATTGGCGCAACCTACGACCTTGGCCGGGGAGTTACCCTGCTCGGTGGCGTTCACCGTGGTCTGAGCCCCGCTGGTGCCAGTGACACAGATGTCGACCCGGAAATCAGCGTTAACTACGAAATTGGTGCTCGTCTGCGTCGCGGCGCCCTCTACGGCGAGGCCATCGCGTTCTTCAGCGACTTCAGCAACACGGTACAGAACTGCTCTATTGCCAATCCCTGCGACGGCTCCCAGACATCAGGGTCGGTGAGCAAGGGCGAATCCCGCATCGCTGGCCTTGAGACCCTGGTGGGCTACGAAATACCGCTGGCTGCTGGCCTCACCCTGCCGGTTTCCGCCACCTGGACTTACACCGATGCAGAAATCACTGAAGACAGTGATGACGGTTCAGTACTCAACGGTGACAACCTGGCGTACCTGCCAGAGCATGTATTCAACGTTCGCGCCGGTGTGAAAAACGGCAATCTGTGGGACGTCTATCTGAACGTGGCCTACGTTGAGGACATGTGCATCGACAATGAGTGCGAGCGCAGCGGTGACAATACTTTCCGCAAAACCGAGCAGTACACCGTGGCCGACCTCTCCGGCAGCTATCGTGTTGCAGAAGGCGCACGAGTTTTCGCCCGAGTGGACAACTTGTTTGACGATCAGAAAATCGTCGCCCGCTCACCGGCCGGCGCACGCCCCAACCTGCCCCGGACGGCCTTCGTGGGTATGAGCGTCGATTTCTGATGTCTCAGGGGGATAAATCCCGTCTTTTGGTGGGTTAAATCAGCAATCATTCGACCCGGTCCTTGACCGGGTTTTTTTGGAACCCTTCACACCATTCCAGCCTCCAGACTGGCGGCCATCGACAGACCAGGTTCCTCACATTGGTCAATGAAGGCAATCTGATAGACAGGCACACATGACCCTACTTTAACGATCAAGACCCGGGCCGCTGTGCTGAGCAGCCTAGGGCGCAGTCGACTTACTTCACGTCACAAAGAGGCCGTAGCAGGCCCGGCCAGACCTTGCGCTGTTTCATGCTGTCGTCTTCGACCAGTTCGACTCCACTCGCAATTGACTCAGCGCCTGCATTTTGGTTTTAGTCAGGCGCTCTTGCCAGAAACCGGTGCACCGCACCACTTCTTCACACGCATGAAGGTTCGATACCACCAGCACGCCGGGATGGGTTTCGCGAATTTTGTCCGCTTCAAGGCCCATACACCCGGTGACAATGACTTTGCCATTTTCACTGATAGCTTCACCAATGGCGTCCAGAGATTCCTGTTTCGCCGCATCAATAAAACCGCAAGTGTTCACCACCACAATATCGGCGTCTTTGTAGGTTGGCACTACGTCATATCCGTCCAACCTCAGCTGGGTCAGAATACGCTCGGAGTCTACCAAGGCCTTGGGGCAACCCAGACTGATAAAACCAACTTTGCCGTTACTGGCCTTTGTGTTTTCGGTCTTTTCTATCATAGAGCGGTTCGTAATTCCTGGTGCCGGGCGTATCAGCGCAAATAAATGGAAGCGGTATTTTACACCAGTCGGGCGCGCCGCTACAGCAAAAGCCGAAACCTGTTCCATCTACAATGGATCATTTCAAGTGAAAATTTGTGAACATCCATCCGGAAAAAAGCAAATAATCTGCCACACTGTAAAACAAACGAATTCCAACCATATAATCATCAGACTGATTGAGCCCGACCACTGCCTATGAAATCCACATCTGCACAGCCGAGTCTACGCGATCAACAACGGGTTGACGTTACGGCCGATATCGTTCTTGAAAGACCAGATGGTTGCCAGTGCAATTGCACAACGGCAAACCTGTCGCGTTCAGGTGTGATGGTATCGTGCGATCAATCGACGGCGAACTTGCTGGCCCAAGGCAACCGGGCACTGACGCCGGGAAACCCCATGCCGGTGAAAGCCCGTTTTTCCGTGCCCATGCAACCGGCACAGCCGGTCATTATCGCCGCAGGTAATATTGTGCATTTTCGACGAATTGCCCAAGACCGGTTTCAGGTTGGCATTCAATTTGAAGAATTTGAAGGCGGTGGATGCGCTTGTGTTGACCAGTATGTACGCAGTCTTCTCAATGAACGCGGCAAATCTGCCTGAAAGCCCCGAACTCCCCGCCAAAACCATTACAATACCTTGCCGCCTGAGCTGCAATCAGACTCGGCATTATTCGTTCAACCATCAGGGAGCCGCTATTCCATGGCAATCAAATATCTTCGCACCGCTTTCGCCAGCCAATATCAGCCGGGGCAACCTGCACGCTTGCGCAGCGGCGAAGCTCTGGAAGAGCCCGGTGGGGATTACGAAGCCCTGCACAAACAGATGAAGCGTCTGTTCAACGCCAAACCCGGAAAGAAATTCGGCCGTTTCTCTGACGATATCAGCGAAAGCCCTTTCAGTAGCTGGCTGAAAGATTACCTGGAAGGCAAACAGGGCTTTGCGGCCATGAGCAGCCGGCTGTTCGATCAATGGCAGGAACTGCTCAGCGGCTGTCAGGAAGAGCATCACGGCCATTTGATGCTGGTGCACGAGGCCCTAGCGGATACAGAGGTTGCGTACTTGCTGGTTGTAGAGGCCGACAGCGCCATGCGATTTGATGGCAACCAGGCGTTAGACGCTACCGACATTCTCAGCCTTTCACGGTTGAGCCTGGCGCTGCGAATCGAGCTTACCGACTGGCAGCGTGATGGCGGTGCCAGCAGCGACAGCGACAGCAACTATCTGACGCTGGTACACGCCCGCGGCACCGCTGAGCCGGGTGAGCTGTTTATTCGTCTTTGCGGTTTTACCAATCAGGTAGATGTAGAAAAAGAGACCCTGACGTTTCTGGACGCGGTGGAAGCTTTCGCAAAAAACGAGCAGCCAGATAAAGCCGGCGAAGTGCGCAGCCGCGCCTATGAGTTTTGCAAGGAGCAGCACGCTCTGGGGGAGCCGGTGGCCATCGAGGCGTTATCGGGTTATCTCGATGAAGACCAACCTGAGCGTTTTCGCGAGTTCGCCAGTAAAACGGCTGAGTTGCCCGCAAGCGGCGTGCTGCATCCGGATCATCGTAAGGTGAAGAAGCTGGTGCGAATTGGGGGATCGGGTGGTGGTATGAGCGTGTCCTTTTCGTCGGATTTGATGAATCAGGCGGTTTATTATGACCGCGACAAGGATTCTTTGACGATTACTCGTTTGCCTAAGGTTTTGCGGGAGCAGTTGCAGCGTTATCTTGATACTCGCGCGGAGTAAATTGGCTTGGGTTGGGTGGCTAAATCTCGGGACTGAGCTTTGGTGGGTGGCCACGCGGCCGACATGACTTTGTGGTTGCGGCCTAATGTTTTTTTAGAATAGGTCTGTTCGATTTTTTCTTTTTTAGGAAGTAGGCCTGTTTCATTTATACTTGTTTTACTTTTTTTGAGCTGTTTATTAGCGGGCTTTTATTATGAATATCGATAAGGCAAAAAAGCGGATCGCGAAGCTGGTAAAGAAGGGCTTTGATGGCTATCCGTTGATTTCGTTGGAATACTTTGGAGAAACGCCGGATTCCGCTACGAAAGTTGTTATTTCATTTGTTGCGGAGGAAAACGCAGAGCCTCAGAAGCAGGCATTTTCGAGCGATACTGACGCCCGGAAAAACGATGCGATTCAATCGACTCTGGTGAAGATTATTGAGCGATCTGACGTTAGAACGGTGGTTGAAGTTGAGGGTGTTTCAAAATGATACGGCTGACGAATATTCAACTGGTGCTTGATCACGATGATCAGGCGATGACCAGCGCTGTATTGGATCGTTTATCAATCACGGCCGAAGATCTGGTCAGCATTCACGTGCATAAGCGCGGATACGATGCCCGTAAAAAAACCAATATCATGCTTATTTACACGCTCGATGTTGAGACGACCCATAACGAATCCCTGATCGAAAAATTTGCTGAACATCAGTTGATTAAGGCAACTCCGGATATGAGCTATCAGTTCGTAGCGAACGCCCCGGCAGATTGTCAGGAACGCCCGGTTGTCATCGGTTTTGGGCCCTGTGGTCTGTTGGCCGGACTGGTGCTGGCGCAGATGGGTTATAAGCCCATTATTCTGGATCGCGGCAAAGAGGTGCGTGAGCGTACGAAAGACACCTTTGGTTTTTGGCGCAAGAAAATCCTTAATACCGAATCCAATGTGCAGTTTGGGGAAGGCGGCGCCGGAACATTCTCTGACGGTAAGCTTTACAGCCAGGTGAAAGACCCGAATCACTACGGTCGTAAGGTATTAACCGAATTTGTGGCGTCCGGAGCGCCGGACGAGATCATGTTTGTCAGCAAGCCGCATATAGGTACTTTTCGGCTGGTAACTATGGTTGAGCAGATGCGTGCGAAAATCATCGAACTGGGGGGCGATATACGTTTCAGCGCCCGCGTTGACGGTGTGCAAATCGACAACGGCCAGATTACCGGTGTGGTATTAGCCGATGGCGAAGTGATCAATTCCAGACACATCGCGTTGGCGATTGGTCACAGTGCCCGCGATACTTTCCAGATGCTCTACGATAACAAGGTGTATATCGAGGCCAAGCCGTTTTCTGTTGGTTTCCGCATCGAGCACCCACAATCCGTCATTGATAAAGCGCGTTTTGGCAAAAATGTGGGCAACCCGATTCTGGGTGCCGCCGACTATAAGCTGGTTCATCACTGTAAAAGTGGGCGCTCTGTATACAGCTTTTGTATGTGCCCGGGTGGCACTGTAGTGGCTGCCGCCTCGGAGGAGCATGGCGTGGTGACCAATGGTATGAGCCAGTATTCCCGTGCCGAGCGTAATGCCAACAGTGCGATTGTAGTGGGTATTGATCCGTCAGATTACCCTGGCAATCCATTGGCAGGGATCGATTTCCAGCGAGCACTCGAACGTAATGCCTACGTGTTAGGTGGCTCCAACTACGATGCTCCGGCGCAGAAAGTCGGTAGCTTTTTAAAGGGAACGCCCTCCGAGACGGTCGGCAGTGTCGTGCCCTCTTTCCAACCCGGCATCAAACTGACCGACTTGTCGAAAGCTCTGCCTGATTTTTGCATCGAGGCTATCCGCGAAGCCATTCCGGTTTTCAACAGAAAAATTAAAGGCTTTGCTTTGGAAGATGCGCTATTGACCGGTGTGGAAACCCGAACGTCTGCACCTATCTGTATAAAGCGCGGTAAAGATTTTCAGAGCATCAACACCCAAGGCTTGTACCCCGCCGGTGAAGGCGCGGGCTATGCCGGTGGCATTCTGTCGGCGGCCATAGACGGCATTAAAGTCGCCGAAGCTATGGCGCTCAGTATCAACAGAAGGCATGAGAAGTCCGCATAAAAACGCCGGAGCCACACCATTGCAAATCTGGCAGATTACCGAGACAACGCTGGTTGCGGAATGATCGCGCCGTTATAATGTACAGTTGATCTTTTCAAAATGTTTCCGAAAGCTTCTTGCCCGAAAATCCTGACTGCGGGCACCCAATACATCCAGTTGCGTTGAGACCCATGGCCAAAAAGTTATTCATCAAAACCCACGGCTGCCAGATGAACGAATACGATTCATCTCGCATGGCTGATCTGTTAAAAGTCGGTGAAGCGGTTGAAATGACCGACAGCCCGGAAGACGCCGATATTCTATTGCTGAATACCTGCTCCATTCGCGAAAAAGCCCAGGAAAAGGTGTTTCACCAATTGGGTCGCTGGAAAAATCTGAAAAAGAACAAACCGGGGCTGATCATCGGCGTTGGCGGTTGCGTGGCCAGTCAGGAAGGCCAGGCGATTATTGACCGTGCGCCCTTTGTAGATATGGTCTTCGGCCCGCAAACCCTGCACCGTTTGCCGGCCATGATTACCGAGGTACGGGCGAAGGGTAACGGCGTTGGCGTGGTCGATGTCAGCTTCCCGGAAATTGAAAAATTCGACAACCTGCCAGAACCCGGCGCCGATGGCCCGTCTGCATTTGTGTCGATTATGGAAGGCTGCAGCAAGTACTGCACATTCTGCGTGGTGCCCTACACCCGCGGTGAAGAAGTCAGCCGACCGGCGGACGATGTGATTGCGGAAGTGGCTCATCTGGCCTCACAGAACGTGCGCGAAATTAACCTTCTGGGCCAGAACGTGAACGCCTACCGTGGCGACACTCACGATGGCGATGTGATGGACTTGGCGGAGCTGATCACGCTGATTGCTACCATTGATGGCATCGACCGCATTCGCTACACCACCTCACACCCGGTGGAATTCACCGATGCGTTGATTGATGTGTACGAGCAGGTACCAGAACTGGTTAGCCACCTGCACCTGCCGGTGCAAAGCGGCTCTGATCGCATACTCTCAGCCATGAAGCGCGGCCATACGGCTTTGGAGTACAAATCCAAACTTCGCCGCCTGCGCAAGATTCGACCGGACATCAGTTTTTCATCGGACTTCATCATTGGTTTCCCCGGTGAAACCGAGAAAGATTTTGAAGACACTATGAAGCTGATCAACGACATTGGTTTCGATATGTCGTTCAGCTTCATTTACAGCGCACGCCCCGGCACTCCGGCGTCAGATTTGCCAGATGATACGGAGATGGCGGTGAAGAAGCAGCGTCTGAAGATTCTGCAGGATCGTATCAACCAAACGGTTATGGACATCAGCCGCAAAATGGTGGGCACCACGCAGCGCATTTTGGTGACCGGTCTTTCCAAAAAGGATCCGGGCGAGTTTTCAGGCCGCACGGAGAACAACCGCATCGTCAATTTCCGCCATGAGAATTCAGCGGCTATCGGGCATTTTATAGATGTTGAGATTGTAGAGGCTTATTCGAATTCCTTGCGTGGTTTGCCGGTGGATTCGGAATTGTATTAAAAGAATTCACCCATCACCGATAGCAACAAAATCAAAAAATGCTCCCTAAAAGAACCACGGGAGTAAAACGGAGAAAACTTGGACACCAACGATTCCAGACAATTTGATTTGTACCCGATTGATCAGCGCCGTTTAACGACCCTTTGCGGCCAGTTTGATGAAAATCTGAAACAGGTTGAGCGTCGCTTGCAGGTTTCTATCAGCCGCCGCGGGCATCACTTCCGCGTTCAGGGTGCGACCGAAAATGTGGCAGCCGCCACTGAGGTTGTGCGGCACATGTATCGGGAAACAGAAGCCACCGAGGATCTGACGCCAGACACCGTGCATCTGTATATTCGCGAAACCGGTTTTGAACGGTTGCCGGAAGAGGTACCGTTTGACGGTGCCGTAACCATTATCAAAACCCCGAAGCTAACCGCCAAACCTCGTGGTGCCAACCAGCAGCGATATGTGCACAATATTCGCACCCACGACATAAACTTTGGCATTGGGCCAGCGGGTACGGGTAAAACCTGGCTAGCGGTTGCCTGCGCAGTGGAAGCATTAAAAGACGAGCAAGTTAAACGCATACTGCTGGTGCGCCCGGCGGTGGAAGCGGGTGAAAAACTGGGTTTCCTGCCCGGCGACCTGGCGCAGAAGGTCGACCCATACCTGCGCCCGCTGTACGACGCTCTTTACGAGATGCTGGGTTTTGAACACGTAACGCGTTTGATTGAAAAAAGCGTGATCGAGATTGCACCGCTGGCGTTCATGCGCGGGCGCACACTGAACAACTCGTTCATCATTCTGGACGAAAGCCAAAACACCACCCGCGAGCAGATGAAGATGTTCCTGACCCGCATCGGCTTTGGCTCTACCGCGGTAATTACCGGGGACACGACTCAGATTGACCTACCCCGCGGCCAGAATTCAGGGCTAATTCACGCCGCCACGGTGCTGAATAATGTCGCCGGGATAAGTTTTATTCGTTTTGAATCCAAAGACGTGGTTCGCCACCCGCTGGTTCAGCGTATCGTTGAAGCTTACGGTGCTATTAACGATGGCAACGATCGCAACGACAGCAACGAGCGGTGAACTTCGTTACGCTGGACTTACAGTTAGTCAGCGACGCGGCGAACATCCCGTCGGAAGACCAATTCCGGCAGTGGTCGCAGTTGGCCTGGCAGGGCGATGAGCCAACCGAAGTGACCATTCGTATCGTTGACGAATCTGAAATGCAGGCCTTGAATTTCCAGTACCGCGGAAAAGACAAACCGACGAACGTCTTGTCATTTCCATTTGAAGCGCCCGCCGGTATACAGATTCTATTAGCGGGTGATCTGGTTATTTGTGCTCCAATAGTTGCACAAGAAGCCCGGGAACAGTACAAAGACACTCACGCCCATTGGGCGCATATGATTATTCATGGCATGCTGCATCTGCAGAGCTACGACCACATCGACGATAACGAGGCAGAGGAAATGGAAGGCCTCGAAATACGTCTGCTGGCGCAGATCGGCATTACCAATCCTTACGACCACGCAGAGGTAACCGAAAAAGACTCATGAGCGATGATCACTCGAGTCACAGCCAGGGTAGCAGTAACAAATCTTGGCTGGAGCGTATATCACAGGCCTTTTCCAGCGGGCCAGAGTCTGTAGAAGACGTGCTGGAAATTCTGCGCGATGCCGAAGCCCAAGAAATCATCGACACCGATGCCATGAGCATCATCGAAGGTGCGATGCAGGTTCTGGACATGCGCGTTGAAGAAATCATGATTCCTCGCTCGCAAATGATTACGGTAAAAGCGAACCAGGACCCCCGTGAATTCCTTGGTGAAATCATCTCCTCCGCCCACAGCCGTTTTCCGGTGATTGGCGATAACCCGGATGACGTCATTGGCGTGCTGCTGGCCAAAGACCTGTTGCCACTGGCGATGGATGGCGAGCTGGACTGGAATCATATCCGCGAAATTCTGCGACCGCCCAATTTTGTGCCCGAGAGCAAGCGCTTGAACCAGCTGCTCAAGGAATTTAAAGAAAATCGTAACCATATGGCGATGGTGGTTGACGAGTACGGCGGTACCGCCGGGCTGGTCACCATCGAGGACGTCTTGGAGCAGATTGTGGGCGAGATCGAAGACGAGCACGATTTCGACGAAGAAACCCACATCAAAACCCACGGCGATGATAGCTGGGCGGTGAAAGCCGTGACCCCCATTGATGACTTTAATGAAGCCTTCAGCGCCAGTTTTGACGAAGAAGAATTCGACACCATTGGCGGCCTGGTTCTCAAGGAATTCGGACACCTGCCAAGGCGCGGTGAAACGGTTGAATTCGGTGGCTTGCGTTTTACCATTGCCAACGCCGACAACCGTGTTATTCGCTTATTACAGGTTACCCGCAGTGAGTTGTAAGTGAATAACATTAGCAACCAACACCCCGCCAGCATTCCCTCTGCCGTCACCCGCTCCCTGTCAGCCAACCGCTGGTTAGGAGCCGCGCTGCTGTTGATTGCCGGCGGGCTGCAAACCCTGACCTTTGCGCCCTACTATTTATGGTGGCTGGGTCCTGTTTCCATATTGCTGATTCTGTTGGTGTGCGTGCCTCTGGCGTCCAGCCAGCTGTTCCGCGCCGGTTGGCTTACCGGCTTTGGACTATTCGCCAGCGGCGCCAGCTGGGTATACGTCAGCATCAGCCAGTACGGCAATACCAGTCAGTGGATCGCCATTGTGCTGACCGCGCTGTTTGTGGCTGGCCTGGCTCTGTTTCATGCCCTGGCGTTCTGGTTCTGGGGCAAGCTCGCGCGTTCCAGCGCGGTGCGCCGGCTGTTGCTATTCCCGGCTATATGGCTTTTGGGCGACTGGCTACGGGGATGGGTGCTCACAGGCTTTCCCTGGCTGTATCTGGGCACCGCGCACACCGACGGGCCGCTGGCTGGGTTAGCGCCCCTAGGCGGAGTGCATCTGGTCACTCTCGCCATAATAACGACCGCCGTTGCCGCCTATGGCGCGCTCTGGCTGATACTACAAACGCGGCACACTTTTGCTGCCACCGTGGTGGTCGCGGGGCTACTCCCCTGGTTGATCGCCCCTGCCCTGAATCGCACTGACTGGACGACTCTGGCACAAGAGCCCACATCAGTGGCCGCCATGCAGGGCAATATTCCCCAACAGATCAAGTGGGATCCGGAGTTTCTGAAAGACCAGATTGTGGCGTATCTGGGCATGACCGAAGACTACTGGAACACCGACATTATTCTTTGGCCGGAAACCGCCATTCCTATCCCCCAGGATAAAGCCGGCAAAATCATTGACCATATCAACGAACGTCTGGGCGAGAACAGCACACTGATTACGGGCATACCCTGGTACGGCTTCAGTGAGCGCTCGGAAGGCTTTACCTACCACAACAGCATTACCGCACTGGGCGCCGGCGAAGGCATTTATCACAAACAGAAACTGGTGCCATTTGGTGAGTACGTGCCGCTGGAGAAATATCTGCGGGGACTGATCGGTTTTTTTGATTTGCCCATGTCTAGTTTCACGCCAGGCCCGAAAAACCAATCGGCTCTGACTGCGAATGGGCTGCGGGTAATGCCGTTTATCTGCTACGAAGTGGCCTATCCGGATTTTTTGGCACGCAACGCGTTGAACACGGATCTGCTGCTGACTATCAGCAATGACGGCTGGTTTGGTGATTCCATCGGGCCGTTGCAGCACCTGCAACTGGCCCGAATGCGAGCTTTGGAAACCGGACGCTACATGCTGCGCGGCACCAATAACGGCGTCACCGCGATCATCAACAATAAAGGCCAGATAACCGAACGCATTCCGCAGTTCGAACGTGCTGTTATGACCGGCGAGATCTACGGCGCCAGCGGCAGCACGCCTTATATGGTGACGTCATCTTGGCCGGTACTGACGTTTGCGCTCATCCTGATTGTGTTTGTCCGCGAGCGGGTTATACCGAAGCTCTAACAGGCCACAAATCAACTTACCTTAATTGGCCAGCGACTGGTCACCCGCTCGTAATAGTGCGACCCGCAGGCTTCGCAGGGCTGCAGATGGCTGGTGGAGGTAAGGCATAACATGTGCTCGCAGTTCAGGCAGCGGAACATGCCTGCGGTGGCCACTTCACCGGAGATATACTGCCCGGCCTCGTGGCTTTCCAGCTTCTGGCGCAGTGCCAGCGTATCAACCATCGTTTGATCAGCAACCGACAACAGGCGTTCGGTCAGCCGTTGCTCCAGTAACGACAGATCCAGTTGCAGCCATTCCGCCAGGCCTTCTCCGGTCTCTCCCACAAAGTCCAGTAAATGCTCCAGATCCCGCTGCAGGTAAGCCCCCAACAAGCTCAGCTCATCTCGAGTCATTTCCTGCAGTTCATGTTCGGCTTCGATCGCTTTGTCGATCTCCTCTTCCAAGGTTTCCATCGAGGTTTCCTGCACCGTACGAAGGCGGCTCTGCACCTGCTCAAGCATGCGATCGTAGGCCTCAAGGGCTTTTCCAGATAGCTGATTACGTTCGGGGTCGGTCATGGGCGTTTCCTTCCGGTTTGCTAATAACTTTTTGGGGGGGGCAAGGCACTTCAAAACACACCGAAAATGCAACATTGCCGCCAGTTTCGGTGTTAAATCACTGCCGGTTAATTCCATCATGGCACACATTATTAAAGTTGGCGCGCCTCCCGCAGTAACGGCAGGTCGCCCAAATGCGACACCACCAAAGCCATAGCGGGCGCGGAACTCAAGCAGACTACCTGTTACCGCTCGTGTGCGTTAGAATAACCGCCCGCTGCGAACATCATATTGATATAGGGTAACTTTGGTAATGGCAGGTATGGACGAGCAATACAATCCCCGTGACGTAGAACAGACCGCCCGCGATTTCTGGGCTGATAACAACACGTTTACGGTGAAGGAAGAACCGGGCAAACCAAAGTACTACTGCCTGTCCATGTTCCCCTACCCCAGCGGCAAACTGCACATGGGCCACGTTCGCAACTACACCATCGGCGACGTAATCTCCCGCTACCAGCGCATGCTGGGGAAAAACGTCATGCAGCCTATGGGCTGGGACGCCTTCGGCCTGCCTGCGGAAAACGCCGCTATTGCCAACAAGACTGCGCCCGCCAAGTGGACTTATTCCAATATTGAATACATGAAGAACCAGCTCAAACAGCTGGGCTTCGGCTACGACTGGAGCCGCGAGCTGGCCACCTGCAAGCCGGATTACTACCGCTGGGAACAGTGGTTCTTTGCCCGTCTGTATGAAAAAGGCCTGGTGTACAAAAAGATGTCCACCGTGAACTGGGACCCGGTCGACCAGACCGTGCTGGCTAACGAGCAAGTTGTTGATGGTCGCGGCTGGCGCTCCGGCGCGCTGGTGGAAAAGAAAGCCATACCCCAGTGGTTTATCCGCATTACCAATTATGCCGAACAACTGTTGAACGACATGGACGATATGGATGGCTGGCCGGAACAGGTCAAGACCATGCAGCGCAACTGGATTGGCAAATCCGTGGGTACCGAACTCACCTTCCCGCTGAAAAACAGCGAAGACGGCCTGACGGTTTATACCACCCGCCCGGACACTCTGATGGGCGTTACCTACATGGCAATCGCGGCAGAACATCCATTAGCCAAAGCGTCCGCCGAGCGCCATCCAGGCGTTGCCCGTTTTGTAGATGAGTGCCGCAACAGCAAAACCGCGGAAGCCGACGTGGCGAAAATGGAGAAAAAAGGCATTGATACCGGTTTCAAAGTCGTGCACCCGCTGACCCAGGAAGACATTCCGGTATGGATCGCCAACTTTGTACTGACCGACTACGGCACCGGCGCTCTGATGGCCGTTCCCGGCCACGATGAGCGCGACCACGAATTCGCCTTGAAGTACCGCCTGCCGATCAGACAGGTGATCTCCGCCAGCGACAAGCCTGATATAGACGTGCAAGAAAAAGCCTTCACTGAAAAAGGCGTTCTGGTGTCGTCTGGCAAATACAGTGGCATGACCAGCGATGAAGCCTTTGAGTCCATCGCCGACCATCTGGAACACGAAGGTATTGGCAAACGCACCATAAACTATCGCCTGCGCGACTGGGGCGTATCGCGCCAGCGCTACTGGGGCGCGCCGATTCCGATGATGACTCTGGAAGACGGCAGCCAACGCCCGGTTCCAGACGACCAGCTTCCGGTATTGTTGCCCGAAAACGTCGAAATGACCGGCGTACAGTCCCCGATTAAAGCGGACTTAGAGTGGGCCAAAACCACTTTTGAGGGCCAACCTGCCACCCGCGAAACTGACACCTTTGACACGTTCATGGAGTCGTCCTGGTACTACGCGCGCTTCTGCAGCCCCAACTACGACAAAGGAATGCTAGACCCGGCCGCCGCCAATTACTGGCTGCCGGTAGACCAGTACATCGGCGGCATTGAACACGCCATACTGCACTTGTTGTATGCCCGCTTCTTCCATAAGCTGCTGCGCGACGTGGGCCTGGTCACCAGCTCCGAGCCGTTCAAGCAACTACTGACCCAGGGCATGGTGCTGGCAGAAACCTATTCCCGCGAAAACGCCAAAGGCGGCATCGTTTGGATTCCACCCACCGACGTGATCGCCGAACGCGATGACAAAGGCCAGGTAACCGGCTACGTCCATAAAGACGACGGCCAACCGGTGCAGGCCGGTGGCGTTACCAAAATGTCAAAGTCGAAAAACAACGGCATTGACCCGCAATCGATCATCGACGCCCACGGCGCCGATACCGTGCGCCTGTTTATGATGTTTGCGGCACCCCCAGAGCAGTCTCTGGAGTGGTCAGACAGCGGTGTTGAAGGCGCCCACCGCTTTCTTAAGCGCCTGTGGCGCCTGGTGAATGAGCAAGTTACCAGCGCCGACACAGTGCCTGCTATAGACGTCCCGGCGCTGAATGATGGCCAGAAGAACCTGCGCCGCAAAACTCACGAAACCATTGCCAAGGTCAGTGACGACATCAGCCGCCGGCTGACTTTCAATACCGCCATTGCCGCGGTGATGGAGCTGCTGAACGAAGTCAGCAAGCTCAATGACAGCGAACCCCAGACCCGCGCCGTACGCCAGGAAGCCCTGGAAACCGCAGTGATGATGCTGTCGCCGATTGTGCCCCACGTCT
Organism: Marinobacter sp. ELB17; assembly: GCF_000169375.1. Lineage (GTDB taxonomy): Bacteria > Pseudomonadota > Gammaproteobacteria > Pseudomonadales > Oleiphilaceae > Marinobacter. The sequence goes on along the minus strand of NZ_AAXY01000009.1, from coordinate 140,542 downwards.
GCCACAGCCTGTGGCAATCGCTGGGCCACAACGAGCCGGTAGTCGATGCACGCTGGCCGGTGGCAGACGAAAGCGCCATGGTGCGCAGTGAAATCCAGATTGTGCTGCAGGTGAACGGTAAAGTGCGTTCCAAGGTAGACGTGCCGGCAAGCATCAGCAAAGCCGACCTGGAGAAGCTGGCCCTGCAAAACGACAACGTGGTGCGCTTCACCGAAGGCAATACCGTGCGCAAGGTGATTGTTGTTCCCGGCAAACTGGTTAACGTGGTGGCTAACTGATATGACCCAACGGCAGCCTGCATCACAACGGACACCGGCCTTAGCGCGAAGCGTTCTTCTAACCCTTGGTCTGTTGGCAACAGCCAGCGGCTGCGGTTTTCAGCTTCGCGGTGCGGCACCGGTTTCTGCTGCGCTACAACCACTGGCTTTGCAGTGCGCCAGTGATGTACCGATAAACCTGTGTCAGTCGGTTCGTCAACAGCTGACTCTGGGCGACGTGGATCTTCGTGAAACCAACGCCGCCGATTATATACTTGTAGTGGGCCAGTACACCGAAGACCGCCGCGCCAGTGCCATTACGATTAACGCAGGTGCGGCCGAATACACCCTGCGCCAGTCGGTCAGCATCAACCTGATCAGTCGCGATAAGGTGCCCTTGATTGCAGACACCCGCCTGAATGCCAGTGAAAGCTATCGCTATGATGAAACCAACGTGCTGGCCAAGCAGCGGGAAGAAAAGACTTTGCAAAAACAGCTGCAAGAGAGACTGGCCCAGCAAATTATTTTCCGTCTGGCACCCCTGACCCAAGCGCGTATTGATGCCCTTCGCGAACAATATCAGGATGCTACCGGCAACCCTGTGGAAAGCCCCGAAGCGGGAACAGAACCGGCGGCCAAGGCGCCTGTTCCAGCCCCATGAAAACCACACCGGCGCAACTGCCCCAAAGCCTTAAGAAAGGCCTGGCGCCGGTATACCTGGTATCCGGTGACGAGCCGCTTCTGGTGCAAGAATGCTGCGATCAGATCCGTAAAGTCGCCCGCGACCAAGGCTTTCTGGACCGGCTAACCTTTCACGCCGACAACCATTTTGACTGGAACATCGTGGCCGATGAATTCAGCGCCATGTCGTTGTTCGCCGAAAAACGCCGCATCGAAGTCCACTTACCAACAGGTAAGCTAGGTGACGGCCGCGCCGTGATGGAACGGATACTGGCGCAACCTGCCGACGACATTGTGTTGCTGCTGATCAGCGCCCGTCTGGATGCGGCTGAAACCCGCCGTAAATGGTACAAAGACCTACAAGGCAAAGGCCTGCACGTGCCGGTATGGCCGGTAGACGCTGACAAGTTTCCCGGCTGGTTACAACAGCGCGCCGCCAGTCGCGGTCTGACTCTAACCCGCGACGCTTTGGCAATACTGGCGGAGCGGCTGGAAGGCAATCTGCTGGCCGCCAGCCAGGAACTGGAGCGCCTGGTGCTATTCAGCAAGGGCGCAACTATTGACGAAGGCCTGGTGGAACAGGCTGTGCAGGACAGCTCGCGTTTTAACGGCTTTGAACTGGTCAGCGAACTGCTGACGGGGAATGCGTCGCACGCCTGCAAAATGATCGGCATATTACAACAGGAAGGCGAAAACCCGCTTGGCTTGCTCACCGTGTTGGCGCGGGACATTCATCTGCTGCTGGAACTGAAAGCCTCAGGGCAAAACACCGCGCCTGCTGCTTTTTTCAAAAAACGCGGAGTCTTCCAGCCACAGCGGGCAAAGGCCCTGGAGCAGGCGGCAAAGCGCCTCAACCGTTCACAACTGAATAACGCCATTCACCTGTGCAGCGAAGTGGATCGCGCCGCCAAAGGCTTCGACCCACTAGGCCCCTGGCACTATTTAAGAGACATGTCAGCGTTGCTTGCCAACAGATCCTGACGTAGATCAAACCGGCTCTAAGCAGGCTCGCGACAGTGCCTCAGACGCTTGAAACTTCCCACCATCCGGCGCATTGTTTAGTCATCACCAATGTAAAGGGGAGTGAAATATGGGACTTCAGGAAGAACTAAAAACGCTGCCAGAAAAAATCAGACAATACCGCGACGAAGCACGCTTACAGCTCCATCTGGCACGTCAAGATGTCAAAGACGAGTTTGATAATCTGGAACAGGAGTGGGACCGATTCAAAGGCAAGTTTGATCACGCACTGGATGACGCCACCGAGGTTTCCACCGAAGCGTTGTTAACGGTGCAAATTATGGGTGAAGATCTGAAGAAGGGATATCAGAACCTTCGCGACAAGATCAAGTGACACTTAACAGAGTCTAGCCGTCGGATAATCCAAAAAAAAGCAGGCTTGATAGCCTGCTTTTTTGTTTAACATCGACAGAAACTGTTCAGAACTCTTCAGCCGTTAACGCCATCATCGAATCACTGCCGCTGCGAATGCCTTCCGCCAGCGACACAGTCTTTGGCAACAGGCGATCATAGTAGAAGCGCGCCGTTTTCAGCTTGCCGGTATAAAAACCAGAGGTGTCACCCTCGGCTTTCGCTGCAGCCGCTTTCACCATGCGGGCCCACATATAAGCCAATGCGGTCAGACCGAACAGATCCAGATAATCCACTGAGGCCGCGCCTACAGCATCAGGGGTTTCTGATGCCTGATTGATTACGTGCTCGGTTACGTCTGACAGGCGCTCAAGAGCTGCTGCCAATAGCTCCAGATACGGGCGCAGGCTTTGTTCGTCGCTGTTTTCCTCAATGAACGCCGCTACGTCTTGGGCAAACAGCTCGTAAAGCTTGCCCTGGCTGCCCACAACCTTACGGCCCATCAGGTCTAGCGCCTGAATGCCGTTGGTGCCTTCGTAAATTTGGGTAATGCGACAGTCGCGTACTAACTGCTCTTGGCCCCATTCGCGGATAAAGCCATGGCCACCCAATACCTGTTGACCAATAATGCAGACGTCCAGGCCACGGTCGGTCAGAAAAGCCTTAGCCACCGGCGTCAGCAACGACACCATGCCTTCAGCGTGGATGCGACGCTCCTGTTCGCTGTCGTCGGCGTATTTGGCGATATCCAGCCACTGCGCGACGTAGGTAGAGAAAGCACGACCGCCTTCCACATAGCCTTTCATGGTTAGCAGCATGCGGCGAACGTCCGGGTGCACCAGAATCGGGTCAGCGGCTTTTTCTGGCTGCTGCGCGCCAGAGGGCGCGCGGCTTTGAATACGGTCTTTGGCGTATTCACGGGCACTCTGCAGTGACGCTTCAGCCGCGCCCAAACCCTGCACTCCAACGCCCAGGCGCTCATAGTTCATCATAGTGAACATGGCGTTCAGGCCTTTATTTTCTTCCCCTACCAGCCAGCCTCTGGCTGCATCGTAGTTCATCACGCAAGTAGCTGAACCTTTGATACCCATTTTCTTTTCGATGGAGCCGCAGGTTACCGGGTTGCGATCGCCCAGGGAGCCGTCGTCTTTCACCAGAAACTTTGGCACCAAGAACATGGAAATGCCCTTGGGGCCTTTAGGTGCGCCCGGAAGCTTGGCCAGCACCAGGTGAACAATGTTCTCCGCCATGTCATGCTCGCCCCAAGTAATGAATATCTTGGTGCCAGTGACGGCGAAGGAGCCGTCATCGTTGGGCTCGGCTTTGGTGCGGATGATGCCCAGATCGGTGCCGGCGTGGGGCTCGGTCAAATCCATCGCGCCACTCCAAACACCGGAGTACATTTTCGGCAAATACGTTTCTTTCAGTTCATTACTGCCGTGAGCATCGAGCGCCAGGCAGGCACCGGCGGTGAGCATAGGCGCCAGACCGAACGCCATGTTGGCACCCTGCAGCATTTCCTCAAACTGGGATACCAGAGTTTTTGGCATGCCCATGCCACCCTGTTCCGGGTTGCCACCCAGAGCATTCCAGCCGCCGTCCACGATGGTCTGGTAGGCTTCTTTGAAACCTTCCGGGCTAGTGACACCCTCGGCCGTCCATTTGCAGCCCTGCTCATCGCCTTCGCGGTTCAACGGCGCCAGCACGCCACTGGTGATTTTGCCGGCTTCTTCCAAAATGGCATCGGCGGTGTCGGGGTCTACGTTTTCTGCCACTTTTGGCAGCGACGCCCACAGTGCGGGGGCATCGAACACTTCATTCAAAACAAAACGCATTTCACGTAAGGGTGCCTGATAATCGGCCATTAACACTCTCCAACATTCAGTAACAGTCTGTCTGGTCAGGACGCGATCCGGTAGAAAAAAGCCGGTGCCCTGTCTGTACGTGTGTCCGCGATTATTATTTTTTTACTGCGCAGAGTTTACCGCAATCCCGTCACTAACTCATGAAAAAAGGCCCGTCCCAGATCGAGACGGGCCTTTTACGGCGTTAGCAATGAATCAAACGCCTCAGCGTTAGATGATAAACGCCTCTTCCGGCATATCCAGCAGGGTGTCTGCCCCCGCCAGCATGGTTACTGCATGGGCCTTGGTGCGCGGCAGCATGCGGGTGAAGTAGAAGCGTGCAGTCTGCAACTTGGCGTTGTAGAACAACTCTTCCGTGCTGCCTTGTGCCAACTTGTCTTGAGCAACTTTTGCCATCTGCGCCCATAGATACGCAAATACCGCGTAACCGGAGTACATCAGGTAGTCCACAGACGCGGCGCCAATCTCTTCGCGGTTTTTCATAGCGCTCACGCCCAGCTTCATGGTCAGCTCGCCCCATTCTTTGTTGATCGCCGCTAACGGTTCAACAAACGGCTTCATTTGTTCGTTGTCGGTATTTTCCTTACAGAAAGTGTGCACCAGCTTCGTAAAGCCTTTCAACGATTCGCCTTGAGTCATCAGCACCTTACGACCCAACAGGTCCAGCGCCTGAATGCCGGTGGTGCCTTCATAGATCATGCCGATACGGGCGTCACGCACGTTCTGCTCCATGCCCCACTCGGAAACATAGCCGTGGCCACCGAATACCTGCATTCCCAAGCTGGCTGATTCGTATCCAATTTCAGTCAGGAACGCTTTGGCAATGGGCGTCAAAAAGCCCAACAATTCGTCAGCGGCTTTGCGCTCTTCTTCGGTTTTACCACTCTGAACAATATCGGCTTTCTGTGCGGTCATGTAAATTAGCGCACGGGCGCCTTCAGCGATGGCTTTCTGGGTCAGCAGCATGCGGCGAACATCCGGATGCACAATGATCGGGTCTGCATAGCTGTCCGGATTTTTTGCACCACTTAACGCACGCATGGCCAGGCGGTCTTTGGCATAGGCCACTGAACCCTGAAGACCCAGCTCTGCAGCACCCAGACCCTGAATAGCGGTGCCAATACGCGCGACGTTCATAAAGGTGAACATGGCGTTCAGGCCTTTGTTTTCGGCGCCAATCAACCAGCCTTTGGCGCCGTCGAAGTTCATCAAGCAGGTGGCGTTCGCGTGGATGCCCATTTTGTGTTCAATAGAACCGCAAGACAGCGCATTACGCTCGCCAGCTGAACCGTCCTGCGCGGGCAGGCACTTGGGCACCACAAACAGGGAAATACCCTTGGTGCCTTCCGGTGCGCCAGGCAAACGGGCCAGCACAATGTGAACGATGTTGTCGGTCAGGTCATGCTCGCCTGCCGAAATAAAGATCTTGGTGCCGGTGATGCTGTACGAGCCGTCCATATTGGGTTCGGCTTTGGTGCGCAGGGTTCCCAGATCCGACCCACAGTGTGCTTCGGTCAGGCACATGGTTCCAGTCCACTCGCCGCTGATCATCTTGGTCAGGTACGTCTGCTTCTGCTCTTCCGTACCGTGTTCTTCCAAAGTGTTGATAGCGCCGTGGCTCAAACCCGGGTACATGCCCCAAGACCAGTTGGCGGTGCCGTTCATTTCGCTCATCACGATGCCCAGGGAGCTAGGCAAGCCCTGCCCACCGTGACTAGGGTCAGCCGCCAAAGACGGCCAGCCGCCCTCAACAAACTTGCTGTAGGCTTCTTTGAAACCGGCCGGTGTTTTAACGCCGCTTTCACTCCAGGTACAACCTTCACGGTCGCCGCTCTGGTTCAATGGCGAAAGTACCTGTTCTGCAAATTTTGCACCTTCCTGAATGATCGCATCGATCATATCCGGCGTTGCGTCTTCGGCGCCTTCCAGATTGGCGTAGTGGCTGTCGCTGTTCAGCAGCTCACTCATTACAAATTTGATGTCGCGCAGGGGTGCTTTGTAGTCAGGCATGTAATCGACCTCGGTTTTCAGTGATGGCCGCCTTAAATTGTGGCAGCTGGAAACCCGATGCAGCCGGACGGATTCCGGTGACGTGCTTCGAGTTTTTTAAACGATTGTTTGAAACATACGTTTCGAGGCACAGAATTGTCAATAGTCGTGTCAAATAACTTGTTCTGCGTCAACTCCCTCCCACGTGAATCCGGCATCCCCCAGCCATTAAAACCGTGAAATTAGCGCTTACCATTAGCTTACTAAGATTAAGGTGCGATGAGTCGCGCAAAAGGGTTTAACGGGTGTCATACGAACGCGAAGAATAGAGAAATTTTCAGACAGAGACGTTCAGAAAACCTGTTGCGCGAGGACTGTTGTCGTCGCCAAAGGCGGACACCCTTGCGTAAGCGTCGCGGGCCAGGCGAGCGCCCAGCGGCTCTTTCACGGCTGGGTCTGCCAACTCTACCTGAGCTTGCAGCAGGGTTTGCATGGCTTGGGCAGCCACGGCGAGATCTGCTGATGAAGGCTGGGCCGGTGCCATTGCGGCCGCGCGCACGGTGCGCATTTTTTCAACAGTGGCTTTGGGGTCACCTGAAACCGCCGATACGCTGATAGGCACTTCACCGCCCACCGCGTATTGCACGCCGTCTGGCCCTTGCTCATAGGTTAACGCCATTGCACCAGCGTGCTGCCCACCCGCGGCCTGGTGGGCAGCCTCATGGGCACGCACCTCTCGGTCACGGGCTTTTAGCTGTGTCAGCAGTTTTAAATCGGATTCAGTCAGGCGCGGCGACTGCCCGCTGGCAGGCGACGGGCGCAGAATTGCAGCTGATGTTTGAGGAGCAGCGGACGAAATATTCATGGTGTCAGAATATAACCCTACCTATCAGGGCGAGGGCCTTAAGCCATGATATCGAGGAGCGACCCCAGGGTTTCGTCCGCGGTTTTTACCACCTGAGCGGACGCTTCAACGCTGCGTTTGTACAACTGTAAATCCACTATGGGCTCGATCATCCCACTTGCAGTTGGGCCACCACTGCCCTGGGGGCCATCCACACCACCGCGGGCGATACGGCGGGCAGCATCGTCCATGCCGGCAACACCGCTCTGTATGCCTTGCATACCGCTATTGAGCGCACTGGGAAGAGTACTGTTGATCATGGTTACCTACCAGAGGACAAAGTCACTGACTTAGTAAGCCACAATGCTGCTCAATTTTCAATCAACGGCGTCACATTCAGGAATTTAGCCAAAGCCTGTGGCCGGGGCTCACTCAACCAGGGCATAACACCCAGGCAAGGGCAGCCCAAGTGCTGTTGCAGATACGCCAGGGTATCGGTTTCACAGCTCATCACAGCTTCCCGCGGCCGGTTAGCCACCCAGCCGGCCAATACCAACCCATCGCGGCGAATGGCTTCCGCGCTCAGCAACGCGTGGTTGATGCACCCAAGCTCCAAACTGACCACCAGAATCACCGGGATATTCAATCGCTGCGCCAAGGCACTGTAGGTTTCGCGATCGTTTAAAGGCACCCGCCAGCCACCTGCCCCCTCGATCAGTAACAGGTCTGCCGGGCGCAGTTGTATGCCGCGACAAAAACCGGCCAACCGATCGGCGCTCAGGTTACGCCCGGCCTGCAAAGCCGCCACGTGGGGTGCAATCGCTGGCTCCAGAGCGACCGGATTGATCACGTTATAAGGCAGCTGTTCAGTCATCGCGTTCTGCAGAATAAGCGCGTCACTGTTACGCAAGCCATCTGGCGTTTGCACGCAGCCAGAGGCAACCGGTTTCATCGCCAGGGTACGTTTACCCGCCAGCTTCGCGGCCTCCAGCAACGCCGCAGTAACCACGGTCTTGCCCACGTCGGTATTGGTGCCGGTCACAAAATAGGTCTTTTTGGCCATTGAAAATGCCCTGGCAGGGTGAGTGTTTAATCGCAGGTTAATGGTGTTAACAGCGGTTTCCGCCATTCCAACCAGCCCGCATGATAGCTGGCAACTATGCCCCCACAGGGCTGCTGCGGATAGTTCTGGCACATCTGTTTTAATCGCCCGGGTGCAGTGGCGGTCTTGCGCCGCTGAATGTCTTTATAACCCGCCCCCAGTTGCCTGAGCTCGTTCATCAACGCCATGGGCGTTGGATAATCCAGAGTGATCATCTGCGAGCGCCATTGTGCCGCTGGCAAAATCTCAACGGTGGTGGCCGCGAAATCCACGGCAGAAATAAACCCGTTTACATGCTTCTGATGTGGGTCGGCCAGGGTCCACGCCTGTTGCAGCTCCTGCAGTGTACCCAGCAAAAGCGTTGACACCCGCAATTGACCACCCGGGCGCAACACCCGCAGGCATTCCCGCAATACGCCTTGTGGATTATGGCACCACTGGATCATCAGATTGCTGTAAATCAGATCCACACTCTGGTCGGCCAATGGCAACCGCTCCGCATCTGCCTCTAACCATTGGATAGTTTCAGGGCGTAGTGCTTTTGAGAGTGCTTTTGAGGGTGCTTTGGACAGCGCTTTTGATTGTGCTTTTGCAAATGCCAGCATACCGGGCGCCAGGTCTACACCGACGGTATACGCACCAAAGCGCTGCGCCAACTGGCGCGTATATAAGCCAGTACCGCAGCCCAAATCAACAACCGTGGCGCTCTGCGGTACCGGCTGGGCAATCGTTGCCAACATGGCATCGCCCATTTGCCGTTGCAGCCGCGCCGCACCTTCATAGCTGGCGCTGGCGCAGCCAAAATCGGAGGCGACCGCCTGTTTAGTGGCAAACATCGTGTGAACTCGTTAGAAAATCGTGAATGGCTTGCCAGCATTCGGGGCCGTAGAACTCCCCGGGCCAATGGCCCATGCCGTCGATGGTAAGCGCCCGGCTGTGAACGGGCATAGCCAGATGCTGGGCCCAAGGCGGAACCACTGCATCGCAGCTGCCCCGCAGATGTAATGTTGGCACCGGGCACTGCTGCCAGGTGTGCAACTGGCAGCAGTGCCGCAACCAGCGCACGCCTTTTGCCAATGGCTCGATCGGCTCGGGCAAGCCCTGCTTCAACCAAGCTTTTATCGCGCGCACCTGTTCTGCCTGGTGTTCGCTGCCATCAATCATCTGAGCGAAAAAAGACGCCCGGCAGGCCTGTGGCTCACGCTCAAAATATCGTTCAAAACGCCGAAAAATAGCGGGCGAAACGCCCCAAGGCCAGTTTTGCGACGCCACAAATTGCGGAAAACCACCCAGGGTCACAACCTTATTAACCGAGTGCGGATTGGCCTGAGCCGCAGCCATGGCGACTTGTGCGCCCAACGACCATCCAAGCCACACCGCTGGCTGGGGGTAACGCTGGAGGAGAATCGCGGCCGCGTGTGCGGGGCTGTTGCAGGAACTTAACCCGTCGTCGGTTAATGAAACGACTTGCACCACGCCTTGCCAATACCGATACACCGGTTCCAGCATGGCCGCCGACACACCCCAACCGCCTATCACCACAAGTGAACTGGTGCGTGCCATCAAACATTCTCTACACAGGGTTCACTAAACACGGGGCTTACAACACACTCGGGGCGACATTGCACCAGCGCCCGCAACAGGCGGTTCAGATCGTCAAAGCTATGGGCAGCGCTGAGGGTGATGCGCAAACGGGCCTGGCCGTCGGGCACAGTGGGCGGGCGAATGGCCGTCACCAGCAGGCCGCGGCTCTGTAACTCAGCGCTGAGCGCCAGCGTCGCTTCGTTAGAGCCCACGACAATCGGCTGAATGGGCGTGGCCGAGGGCATCAGGTGATAGCCCATAAGCGTAACCTGATCGCGAAACCGATCAATCAGCGCCGCCAGGTGCGCGCGCTGTGGATCAAAGCTTTCGATCAGGCTCAAGCTATTGCAGCTGGCCTGAGCCAGAGCAGGAGGCATGGCCGTGGTGTAAATGTAGGTACGCGCTTTTTGCACCAGATATTCGGTTAACCACGCAGGGCCTGCTACAAAGGCGCCGCTGGTGCCTGCGGCCTTGCCCAGAGTGCCCATCAGCACCGGCACCTGTTCTTCATTTAACCCAGCCGCCGCAACGCTGCCACGCCCTTGGGGACCCAGCACGCCAAAACCGTGGGCGTCGTCGATCATTAGCAGGGCATCGTGCTTTGTGCACAACTGCGCTAATGGCACCAACGCGGCCACATCGCCATCCATGCTGAACACGCCGTCGCTTACCACCAGTTTGTGGCCCGCGGTTTCTTCCAACATTCGCGCCAACGCCTCCAGATCGCCGTGGTGATAACGCCTGACCCTTGCCCCACTGAGTCTGCAGCCATCTACAATAGAAGCATGATTAAGGCGATCCGAAAAAATCGTATCGCCGCGACCTGCAAGCGCCGAGATGACACCCAGGTTGGCCATGTATCCGGTTGAAAACAGCAGCGCCGAGCTGCGCCTGGTAAAAGCCGCCAGTTGGTTTTCCAGCTGCTGATGAGCCCGGTGATGGCCACAAATCAGGTGGGAAGATGCACCGCCCAGGCCGTTCTCGTTAAGCGCCTCAGACAGCACTCTGCGGTTATCCGGATGATTGGCCAGCCCCAAGTAATCATTGCTACAAAACGACAACAATGGCTGGCCATTCACGGTTAACGCCGGCTGCTGGGGGCCCGAGATTTCCCGGCGCTGGCGATGCAGACCGGCCTCGCGGCGTTGCCGCAACTCAAGCTGGAAGTCACGCATGCTCGGTCACTCGCGGGTCAGGCCGACGCTGGTTCGCGGGCCGCATCGTAAAACAGATGGCGCGTTGCTTCCTGGTTGACGGCCTCTGTCAGCACCTCTTCGTGCTGTTGCTCTGTGCCGCACTGCTCGCGCTGCTCCGGGCGAATCCCCAAGCGGCGGAACAGGGCCATGTCGGCATCGGCTTCCGGGTTGGCGGTGGTGAGCAGTTTTTCACCATAAAATATGGAATTGGCACCGGCCATAAAGCACAAAGCCTGCATTTGCTCGTTCATATCCTCCCGGCCAGCGGAAAGGCGCACGTGGGAGGCAGGCATCATAATCCGCGCAACCGCAATCATGCGCACAAAATCAAACGGGTCCAGATCGGCCACGTTTTCCAATGGCGTACCCTTCACCTTCACCAGCATATTCACCGGAACACTTTCCGGATGCTGGGGCAGGTTGGCCAACTGCATCAGCAGGCCCATGCGGTCGTCATCGTCTTCACCCATGCCCAGAATACCGCCGCAGCAGACTTTCATGCCGGAGTTACGCACGTTGCTCAGGGTATCCAGGCGATCCTGATAGGTGCGCGTGGTAATGATATGGCTGTAGAATCTTTCCGAGGTGTCCAGGTTGTGGTTGTAATAATCCAGCCCGGCCGCTGCCAGCTCGTCGGCCTGCTCGGATTTGAGCATGCCCAGGGTCATGCAGGTTTCCATGCCCATTGATTTCACCTGTTTAACCATGTCCAACACATAAGGCATGTCTTTTTTGGACGGACTGCGCCAGGCAGCGCCCATGCAAAAGCGCGAAGCGCCCTTGGCCTTGGCCGCACGTGCCTCGGCGACGACTTTTTCAACGTCCAGCAGCTTTTCTTTTTTCAGCCCGGTGTTGTAATGGCCGCTCTGGGGGCAATACTTGCAGTCTTCCGGGCAAGCGCCGGTTTTTATCGACAGCAGGGTGCTAATTTGCACCTCGTTAGGATCGAAGTACTGGCGGTGTAAAGTCTGGGCACGAAACAGCAGGTCGCTGAATGGCAGCTCGAATAATGTCCGGGCCTGTTGCAGTGTCCAGTCGTGACGGAGTTCATTGGCGCTCATAGAAGTTCCTGTTAACCTTTTAAGGATTCTTGGTTTACGGAGAAGCCAAATGATAAAGCCATCGGCGTGGCTGTCAACCCTAAACACACTTTTGGTTAACAGCAGAAGCGGTTTTTTGGTTAACAAAGAAGGCCGAGCCGGGCGCTGTGTCGGCTGTTTAAACCCGGTTGCCCGCAACGGTCTGTGTCAGGGCTGTTACAACGACCTGCCGTGGAATCGCTGGCATTGCCGATGTTGCGCCCTGCCCTTGCCGTTTCCGGCAGCCGATCATCTGTGCGGCGAGTGCCTTCAGCGACCACCGGCGTTTGACTTAACGTTGGCGCCCCTGCGCTATCAGTTTCCGGTGGCGGCAATGATCGGCCGTTACAAATACCAGGGCCAAAGAGCCTATGCCCGCCCGCTGACCGCCGCACTGGCGGAATTGGCCCACGAAAGTCTGCTGCGCCAGCCGCATCTGCGGCCGGATGTATTGATACCCGCGCCCATGCATCCCCAGCGCAGGCGCCAGCGCGGTTTTAATCAGGCCAGGGATATTGCGGAACAGCTAGGCACGCGGCTGGATATTCCGCTGGCAGGCAATTTGGTGCAGCGTCAACGCACCGTTCAAGCGCAACGCACGTTGAGCCGTGCACAACGGTTAGCCAATCTGCAAGGCGTGTTTCAAACCACCGGCACGCCTCCACCAAGAATTGCGATTATCGATGACGTTGTGACCACCGGCGCCACCGCGCGCTTGCTGGCGCATGTGCTGCAGCAGGCCGGGGCCGAACATATCCAGATCTGGGCGTTGGCGCGGACTCCAGGCTAGCGCAGGCGCTCGGCGACCTCATCGGCAATGGCCAGGCAAGCGGTTAACCCCGGCGATTCTATGCCGAACAGATTCACCAGCCCGGCCACGCCATGCTGGGGCGGGCCATCAATGCGAAAATCACGAAATCCGCTGTCTGGCCCTGCCAGTTTTGGCCGAATACCGGCGTAGGCAGGCTGTAACTTTTCCGGATTCAGCCGGGGCCACCATCGGCGAATGGCGTCGACAAAGGCGGCCTTGCGTTCCAGTTGCACGCTGTAATCTTCACGTTCAATCCACTCCAAATCCGGGCCAAAACGAATCTGGCCTGCCAGATCCAGAGTCAAATGAACGCCCAGACCGCCGGGTTCCGGCAGCGGATACACCAACTGACGAAACGAATGCTGGCCGCTGTAGCTAAAATACACGCCGCGGGCGTACCACTGCTGCGGCTTCTGGCTAGCGGGCAACCACTGCCAGTTGCGGGTTAGCGCGACCGCACCCAGCCCTGCCGCGTTGATCAGGTTGTCTACTTCCAACACGCAAGGCATAGGTGCGCTGTCAAGATTACGCCAGCGACGATACCGGTTATACTGGCCGGCAAATTCATGGCGGCAGCGAATTCATGACTGAACATTCTGACAATGTGATTTCCGGGCACCCATACGATGCCCTGAAGCCAGACGCGCTTTTAGATGCGATGGAAGACGCAGGCTTTGCGGTCAGCGGCCGCCTGTTTGCGCTTAACAGCTATGAAAACCGGGTGTATCAGATCGGGCTAGACGAAGGCCCGCCAGTGATTGCAAAATTTTATCGCCCGGGACGCTGGACCGAAGCCTCGATTCGCGAAGAGCACAGTTTCACCAAAGAACTGGAGGCCGCGGATATTCCCGTGGTTGCACCACTTACCCTACCCAATGGCGATACCTTGGGCCAGAGTGGACCTTTCCGGTTCGCCGTATTTCCCCAGCGCGGTGGCCAGGCGCCGGATGTCAGCGTAGAAGACACCCTGTACCGGCTGGGCCAATGGCTGGGCCAGATTCACAATGTTGGCGCTGCCCGAAAATTCAGCCATCGCCCCGACCTGTCGGTGGCGTCAATACCAACCGGCATTGAGCAAAATAACGAACTGCTTCTGAAGGGTAACTGGGTGCCGCGGGACCTGCGCCCGGCTTGGGACAGCCTGATGGTAGATCTGCTGCGTTTATGTCGTACCCGTATTAACGACGCAGGCAACATCAATGCGTTGCGCCTGCACGGCGACTGTCACGCCGGCAATATTTTATGCCGTGAGGAAAGGATGCTGTTTGTCGATCTGGACGATTGCCGCAGCGGGCCCGCTATTCAGGATATGTGGCTGTTGTTGAACGGTGAAGACAGCGAGCGCGGAGCGCAACTGGGCGAAATATTGGAAGGTTATGAAATGTTCCGGCCTTTTGAGCGCCGCGAACGCCACCTGATTGAGCCACTACGCTGCTATCGCCAGGTCAGCCACTGCGCCTGGCTGGCGAAGCGCTGGGACGACCCGGCCTTTCCCCGGTTTTTCCCTTGGTTCGGCCAGCCGCGCTTCTGGTCAGATCAGATACTGTCGCTGCGCGAGCAACTTTCAGCCCTCCAGGCACCGGCGATTTCGCTGCCCGGTCAATACTGAGCCTTTTCCGTATTTGTGATTAAATTCTTTCAGACATTTTACAGAGACCATTATATGAGTCAGGGTTCGAAACTCTATACCACCCGCAGTTTGATTCTCACCGCCATCGCCGCCATCGCCGGCTCGGTACTGGTGCTGGAGATGACCGGAAAAATTGATCATTCTGACAATAAAGAGAACCTCCCCATCGCTGAATTTACGGCCATTCAGGTCGCCCCCGGGGAATCCTTCAACATGTCATCAAAAGCCTCTGAACTGCACGCGAGATGTGAGAACGGCTACCTGGCCATTGCGGCCGATATCGACCCTTCCTATCTCGGCGTTCTGGTGGATTACAAGAATCGTGGCGTGCGCTGTTCGCGTCCCTCACCGACCGGACCGTCGGCCCTGCCGGAGCCGGAAAGCCCGGGGCAACGGGACCAGAGCGATGACTGAACGCCCTAAACCGGTGGCGCCGCAGCAACTCACTGACCGGCTGTTTGCCACCGAGCGCAACCCGGAAGATTTCCGCTTTGACGCCGCAGTAGCGCGAGTGTTTCCGGATATGATCCGGCGTTCAGTACCGGGCTATACCACTATCATCCCAATGATTCAGGTAATCACCGAGCAGTACATTCAGCCCGGCACCAACGCCTATGATCTGGGTTGTTCGCTGGGTGCGTCTACCCTGGCCATGCGCCATGGCATCCCATACCGCGACTGCCAACTCATCGGTGTCGACAACTCAGTGGCGATGATCGAACGCTGCCAGCACTACGTTGCCCTGGATGACCACCCATTGCCGGTCAGCCTGCGCTGTGACGACATACTGGACACCGACATGCGCAACGCCTCGGTGACCACCCTCAATTTCACCCTGCAGTTTGTGCCGCTCTCTGATCGCGCAGATCTGCTGACGCGCATTGCCCAGGCCACGCGCCCGGGTGGCGCGCTGATTCTGTCGGAAAAACTGCGCTTTGACAACGACACCGATCAGGAAATACAAACTCGCCTACATCACGAATTTAAACGTGCCAACGGCTATTCAGATCTGGAAATCAGCCAGAAACGCAGCGCCATAGAGCACGTAATGATTCCGGAAACTCTGGAAGTCCATCGCCAACGCCTTTTAAACGCCGGCTTTGAAAGGGCGCTGGTGTGGTATCAGTGCTTCAATTTCGTCTCGATTCTGGCCATTAAATGAGCTATTTCAACTGGCAGACCTGTTACAACGACCTGTTCGAACACCTTGAGCAGCAGAATCACGGCGCCTGGGCCACGCAGATTCGCCAGCAGTTGACTCAACGCTTTGATGAAACGCCTCACGGCGACGTTCCACGCTGGCAGAGTGCGTTGAATTTACTGCCGCCGCTGCCGAATGTGCAAGCCAGACTGGATGCGCCCGCCGTGACCCTGCGCGCCGGCCAAACCCTGACCCGGGAACAATCTGCAGATCTGGAAACGGGATTGCGGGGCTTGATGCCCTGGCGCAAAGGCCCGTTTGATTTTTTTGGCACCGCGATTGATACCGAGTGGCGCTCAGACTGGAAATGGAACCGAGTGGCGCCGTTTCTGGCTGACCTGCACGGGCGCCAGGTGTTGGACGTTGGCTGCGGCTCTGGCTACCACTGTTGGCGCATGCACGGCGCCGGCGCCGCGCGGGTGATTGGTATTGATCCGGGACTGTTATTTCTATTCCAGTTTCTAGCGGTAAAAAACTATCTAAGCGATGTGCCGGTGGACCTGCTGCCACTTCGCATTGAGGACTTGCCGCCAAAACTCCAAGCCTTTGATACCACTTTTTCTATGGGCATTTTGTATCACCGACGCTCGCCACTGGACCATCTGCTGGAACTTAAAGACACCCTGCGCAATGGTGGTGAGTTGGTGCTAGAAACCCTGGTAATAGAAGGCCCGGAAGGCGCCAGCATGATGCCGGAAGATCGCTACGGCCAAATGCGCAACGTCTGGTTTCTGCCCAGTTGCGCTACTCTGCTGCGCTGGATCGACCGTTGTGGCTTTGTCAATGCACGGGTGGTGGATGTGACGGCTACCAGCACCGAAGAACAACGCAGTACCGACTGGATGCGGTTCAATTCGTTACAGGATTTTCTTGATCCCGATGACCCCAAGCGCACCATTGAGGGTTATCCTGGCCCGCTACGGGCGACCCTGATTGCAAACAAACCCAACTAGAAAATCCGGGGACAGATTTGAAATCTGTCCCTGTACCTGGCGCACTACTCACCAAACGGATGGCGCAGAACAATCGTTTCAACCCGGTCAGGGCCGGTAGAAATGATGTCAATCGGCGCTTCAATCTGTTCTTCCAGGAAGCGGATATAGGCTCGAGCATTTTCGGGAAGCTGGTCGAGACGGGTCAGCCCTTCAGTGCTTTCATGCCAGCCCGGCAGATCCACATAGATCGGCTCGATGTCTTTGTAAGTGTCGCAGCCAATGGGCGGGCGGGTAATTTCACCATTCGGCGTTTTATAGCCGATGCACACCTTAACCACGTCCATGCCGTCCAGAACATCGAGCTTGGTCAGGCAAATACCCGATACGCTGTTAATCTGAATGGCGTGGCGCAAAGCAACCGCGTCAAACCAGCCACAGCGACGTGCACGGCCGGTGGTGGTGCCTACTTCATTACCTTTCACCGACAGGTACTTACCCATTTCATCAAACAGCTCGGTGGGGAACGGACCAGCGCCAACACGAGTGGTGTAGGCCTTAGTGATACCCAGCACATAATCAAGAAATAACGGGCCAAAACCAGACCCGGTAGCGGTGCCGCCAGCCGTAGTATTAGAAGAAGTCACGTACGGATAGGTGCCCAAATCAATGTCCAGCAAAGACCCCTGAGCGCCTTCGAACATAATGTGTTCGCCCCGCTTGCGGTAATCGTGCAGCAAATCGGTGACATCCGCAGCCATCGGCAGAATCTCTTCACCCATCTGGCGCAACTCGGTCAGAGCCGCATCCACGTCTTCGGCTTCTTCTTTGAAGTACTCGGTCAGCACAAAGTTGTGATAGCTCATGATTTCGCGCAGCTTGACTTCAAAATTAGCCATATTGCACAAATCGCCCACCCGCAGGCCTCTACGTGACACTTTGTCTTCGTAAGCGGGGCCGATGCCACGGCCGGTGGTGCCGATTTTATCGTTACCACGGGCGTGTTCACGGGCCACATCGATGCGCACGTGGGTACGCAGGATCAATGGGCAGGCCAGGCTGATTTTGAGACGTTCACGGACCGCAACGCCGTTGCTTTCCAACTCCCGTACTTCTTTCAACAGCGCTTCCGGCGAGAGCACCACGCCGTTACCAATCAAGCACTGAACATCCCGACGCAAAATACCGGACGGGATCAGGTGCAAGGCGGTTTTCTTGCCCTCAATCACCAGCGTATGACCAGCGTTGTGGCCACCCTGGAAGCGCACGACTGCGGCCACCTTTTCGGTTAACAGGTCTACAATCTTACCCTTACCCTCGTCACCCCATTGGGTACCCAGCACAACAACGTTTTTGCCCATGATTCTCTCTCTGTGCGGCCGGCCAACAATGAACGGCCCGCAAGTTTGACTATTAAAAGTGCAATAAATACCGACGCGGTGCCGCATCAGCCGAGTTTTTCAACAATCCACTGGCCTTGGTACTTCACCAGCTGGCGGTCGCAGCCGCGAGCGCCAGGGTCACAATTGTGGTCTTCCGGCAGTGCGCGGATAACCGTATCGCTGTGTCGTAATTCCGTAATGGCCACGGCCAGTGTAGGATCAGGGTTCACCGGAGCCCAGATTGCGCCTTGCGCAGGCACCGTGCTGCTGCCCAAAGCCACCAGCGCGCGAATGTCCAGACTGAAACCGGTTGCCGGCCGTGAACGGCCAAAGTCACTGCCAATGGCATCGTAACGGCCACCTTTGGCAACTGCGTCGCCATGGCCGGGCACGTAAGCGGCAAACACCAGACCGGTGTGGTAGTTATAACCACGCAATTCACAGAAGTCGAAGCCCAGGCGAAGGCCTGGAAACTGTTGACTAAGAGTATCGGCCACCCGGCCCAGTTGATCCAGCGCCGCGTCCAGCTCGGCCGAAGCACCCTGAACAATATCACGGGCCTGATCCAGCGCCTCACGACCGCCGCTGACGGCGGCCAGCCGGCGCAGGCGCCCACCGGCGCTGTCCGCTGCTTCGTCACCCAACAAAACGTTCAGTTCGGGCAGGGACTTACGGCCCATGGCGTCAAACACTGCGGCTTCGGTATCGCGGTCAAAACCGGCATCGGCGATCAGGTTCTGATAGATGGCCACGTGGGCCAGGTCCATGTGGATAGCCGGCAAACCGGCAACACTCAACGCTTCCAGCGCCAGACTGATGATTTCCATGTCGGCGCTTTCAGAGCTGCTACCAAACAGTTCGCAGCCGGCCTGAATAGGCGTACGGCCTGTCAGCATGTGCCGGGGACGGGTGTGTAACACGTGCCCGACGTAACACAGCCGGGTAATACCTTCCTCCGCCAGAGTATGGGCGTCAATGCGCGCAGCCTGAGGCGTCATGTCGGCGCGCACACCCATCATTCGGCCCGTCAGCTGGTCCGTCAACTTGAACGTTTGTAACTCCAGATCATGCCCTGTGCCGGTAAACAGTGACTCCAGGTACTCTATCAGCGGAGGAATCACCAGTTGGTAACCCCAATGCTGACATACGTCCATAATGTTGCGGCGCAAGGATTCAATCTGACCCGCCAGGGGCGGCAGAATATCCTCAACACCGTCTGGCAAAAGCCAGCGATCAGATACTGTCATGAGATTCCGTTATCTGTTTTAGCCACGCCGGGAGCATCCCGGAGCCCAAACCGGTCAGAGTTTACACTCTCGGCAGACACAAAAAAACCGGAGTACCTAAGTATTCCGGTTTTTCGTTTTCTACCCGGGTTTAATTAGCGCCCTGGGGGTCCTTCAAGAACTTAAGAAAAGCGCTGTTGGCGTCGATCACCATCAGGTCGTCCTTGTTCGCAAAAGTATTACGGTAAGCTTCCAGGCTTCGATAGAAGCTGTAGAAGTCTGGGTTCGCGCCATAGGCGTCGGCATAAGTTCTTGCCGCCTGGCCGTCGCCTTCACCCCGAGTCGTTTCCGAGCGCGCGAACGCCTCTGCCAGAACGACGGTACGCTGGCGGTCGGCGTCAGCACGAATGCCTTCTCCCAATTCGCGACCGCGGGAGCGGAATTCCTGAGCCAGTTTCATCCGTTCTGTCGCCATACGGCGGAAAACGTTCTCACTAACCTGACCAGGAAATTCTATACCTTTCACCCGTATATCCCGCACTTCGATGCCAAACTCACTAACGGAGGTTTGGTTGACCAGGTCGATCAGGTTCATCATCAGCTCGTCGCGCTCACCGGAAACCACCTCCACCATGGTGCGAACACCGAACTCGTCGCGCAGGCCGTTGTCGACCCGTGACAGCAGCAGCGACTGAGCACGAAACTCGTCGCCACCGGTGGCACGATAGAACTGATCGACGTCACGAATCTTCCAGGCGATATAAGAATCGACATCTAGCGGTTTCTTTTCAACCGTCAGGTACTGCCGCGTTGGCAGGTCCATGGTCAAAATACGGATGTCGAACTCACGCACTTGGTCAATCACCGGCACTTTAAAGTGAATGCCAGCCTGAATATCGGTCTGCACCAGCTCACCAAAACGCAGTTTTACGCCGCGGTGAGTCTCCGGAATAATAAACACGCTCGACAATACCAGCAGGACAACAATCAGGGCGCCTGCAAGACCAACAATACTTTTAGGTCCCATGATTATCTGCTCCTTCGGGCGTTGGTGTCTTGACGAGTGTTCATTTCCTGGATCACCTGATTGGTGACATCCTGAATATCTGCCCGAGAAGCGCTGTCGCTATTACCTCTGAGTGATGCCGCCGCGCCTTGGGTCAACCGATCCAGAGGCAACAACATCATATTACCGCTGCTTTCGGTATCAACCAACACTTTGCTGCTGTTTGAAAACACGGTCTCCATGGTCTGCAGATACATCCGCTCGCGGGTAACGACCGGCGCCAGCTGGTAGACCGCAAGCAGCTCCAAGAAGCGAGCCGTTTCACCGTTGGCACGTTCGGTTACCTGCGCTTTATAAGCATTGGCTTCTTCAATCATGCGCTGGGCTTCACCGCGGGCTTCAGGAACCACCTTGTTACGGTAGGTTTCCGCTTCTTCTTTCACCCGCTGCTCGTCTTCACGGGCGCGCTGTACTTCGCGGAACGCGTCCTGCACCGCGGGTGGCGGCTGAGTGCTTTCCAAGTTGACTCGTACAATTTCCAGGCCCGTTCCGTAATCGACCAGAAATTTCTGCAGGCGCTGTTCAACCATCACGCCGAGCTGAGCACGACCTTCGGTCAGAACCTCATCCAGCGTGGCGCTGCCTACTTCGTGGCGCAGCGCACTGTCGGTGGCAAACGCCAAAGCCTGGTTGGAGTCACGCACGTTCAGAACGTAAGATTTGGCATCGCCTACCCGATACTGAACCTGCAATTCAACGGTTACCAGGTTTTCATCTTGAGTCAACATCTGGCCGCTCGTCTGCGCGGTGCGCACGTTGGTTACGCCCACTTTTGTGACGTCGTCAATGAGCGGCACTTTAAATTGCAAGCCCGGGGTTTCGGTACGATCATACTCACCGAAACGCAGAACTACAGCACGTTCCTGCTCGTCAACCGTGTAGAACGACTGAAAAACAACGTAGCCGACCACAAGTATGCCCGCCAGTGCCAGAACGGCACCAACGCCACCGGACTTGCCGCCGATGCCCATGTTGCCACCGCCGCCGGAGTTGCTGCCTTTGCCTTTACCGCCCAGAAGGCTGCTAAGCTTATCAAGACCCCTTTTCAGCGCTTCGTCGAGATCTGGTGGTCCCTGATCTTTGCCGCCACGACCACCGTTGCCCCAAGGGTCGTTATCGTTGCGGTTTCCACCCGGTTCATTCCAGGCCATAATACTCTCCGTTCCTAACATGTCGAATGGCTGCAAATACTAGGGATTTATTGGCTTACGGGCAATAGGCGATGGTTGTCACTCGCTGCCTGCCCGGAACACCAGTTCATCCTCCCGCACTCCCGCCCGGCTCAGTAGCTGATGCCAGTCGCGGTTTTGCAATCGCACTTCCAGTATGGTTTCACCGGTTTCCCGGCTGGACTCGCTCAATACCGAACCCGCTTCATGAAGCAGCGCACGGAACTTGCCATCGGCCGGTCCCAGCACAACAAAATGATGCACAACGTCTTGTGCCAGGCGCTCTACAACGGCATCAAAAAGCCCCTGTAAACCGTCCCCGGTCACGGCCGATACCCAGGCCCTCACCGGCACGCCTTCTTGATTGCGATCCACTCGCGGAACAAAATCGTCTAGCAGATCCGTCTTGTTAAACACTTGCAGGACCGGCACTTCGTCAGCTCCGATTTCCGCCAGCACATTTTCTACCTGAGCTATATTGTCATCGCGACGTTCGTCGTGACAATCAATCACGTGCAACAGCAGCGCGGCTTCGTTCGTTTCTTCCAGTGTGGCGCGAAACGATTCTACCAGTTTGTGTGGCAAGTGACGGATGAAGCCCACAGTATCCGCCAAAATGACCGCACCGATATCCGGAAGTTCCAGGCGCCGCATAGTTGGGTCGAGCGTCGCGAACAACTGGTCAGCAGTGTATACGTCGGAACTGGTGATTCGGTTGAATAGTGTAGACTTTCCAGCATTGGTATAGCCAACCAGCGACACCGTGGGCAAATCTGCCCGCACCCGCGCCCGACGCCCTTGGTCGCGCTGTCTGCGCACTTTTTCAAGGCGCTTGTTGATCGACTTGATGCGCTCGCGCAGCAACCGGCGATCTGTTTCAAGCTGGGTCTCGCCGGGGCCACGCAGGCCAATACCGCCTTTTTGACGTTCCAGGTGAGTCCAGCCCCGCACCAGACGCGTTGACATATGTTGGAGCTGTGCAAGCTCTACCTGCAACTTACCTTCGTGAGTGCGGGCACGCTGTGCAAAAATATCCAGAATAACCCCAGTGCGGTCCAACACCCGGCACTGCAGTTCGCGCTCAATGTTCCGCTCCTGGCTGGGGCTTAGGGAATGATTGAACAGCACCACGTCGGCCTCTGCGGCGGCTACTGCAGCGCGAATTTCCTCAAGCTTGCCATCACCCACAAAAAAGCGCGGGCTCGGCTGCTTACGCGACCCGGTGACTGTATCCACAGGCTCTACACCGGCAGAAATGACCAGCTCGCGAAACTCGCCAGGGTCTTCATTGCCATCGTGCGCGGTAAAATCAATATTGACCAGAACCGCGCGCTCACCAACGTCAGGACGCTCAAACAATGGGCAGTTTCTCCGGGTTACTCAATCAAAAAATCAAATTCAAATAAACAAACACCCGCGCCAGTGTGGAGCCCTGGGATTCCACACTGGCGCGGGTGTACCACCGGAACCAGCACAGTAGGGCGGAAGAATCAGTCTTCAGACTCGCCCTCATCCTCGTCTGCCGGGTTCTGCGGCGGAATGCGAACATTTCTTGCCGGCACAACGGTAGATATAGCGTGCTTATAGACCATCTGACTGACGGTGTTTTTCAGCAAAATAACGAATTGGTCGAAAGATTCGATCTGGCCCTGCAATTTGATGCCATTGACCAAAAAAATAGAAACGGGAATGCGCTCTTTTCGCAGCGCATTCAGGTAAGGGTCTTGTAAAGAATGCCCTTTTGACATGTGTATTCTCCTGTTTGAGTAAGTCAGATCGTCAATTCAAGTATTCA
Source organism: Marinobacter sp. ELB17 (assembly GCF_000169375.1). Taxonomy (GTDB): domain Bacteria; phylum Pseudomonadota; class Gammaproteobacteria; order Pseudomonadales; family Oleiphilaceae; genus Marinobacter. The sequence goes on along the minus strand of NZ_AAXY01000009.1, from coordinate 117,362 downwards.
ATGTGGTGTTAAGACCGGCTTTTTTCAATGCGTCCGCAACGATATCTTTGTTATCACTGTCCAGCCAAAGCGCATCTGGCCATTTTCGCAGCCAGGTTAGCTGTCGCTTGGCCAATTGACGGGTGGCGGCAACGCCTTTGTCCACAAAGGCTGTGTGGTCGCACTGGCCAGACAAGTACTCCCATGCCTGGCGATAACCGACACAGCGCATAGATGGCATAGATGGCTCAAGATCACCGCGAGCCATCAAGCCTTCGACTTCACTCAGGAGACCTGCATCCAGCATAGCCAGAAAACGCTGGTAAATACGATCATGCAGTATCTGGCGCTGCAGCGGCGCAACAACCAACTGACTGATAGTATACGGAAGGCTAGAGCCTGCGTCTGCCTGCCAACCGGTGAAATAAGTGTAATTCTCGTTATCAGCAGGCTTGGTATCCGGCGTGTTGGCGATCACTGCAGGCGGTGCTTGCCAAAATGACGAAATCGGCTGCCCGGTCAAGCGCAGCACTTCCAACGCGCGGATCAGCCGCTGCCGGTTATTAGGATGAATAAGGCGAGCCGCAACCGGATCCGCCGCCGCTAACTCCTGGTGCAGCGCGTCCCAACCCTGCAATTGAGCCTCCTGCACCAACTGCTTGCGCACTCGCGGATTTGCCGACGGCAAATCTGACATACCGTGAAGCAACGCTTTGAAATACATCATGGTGCCACCCACTAACAGCGGAATGCGACCCGCTGCCGTGATTTTAGCCATCTCGGCCAGCGCATCGCTGCGGAAGTTAGCCGCAGAATAGGTGTCAGCAGGGTCACAGATATCAATAAGGCGGTGGGGCGCCTGCGCCAGCTCGGCTGCACTGGGCTTGGCCGTACCGATATCCATACCGCGATAAATCATCGCCGAATCCACGCTGATGATATCGCAGGGTAAGTGCTGGCAAAGCTGAAGAGCCAGGTCAGTTTTACCGGAGGCGGTAGGGCCCATAATAAAAATAGCAGGCGGCAATGCTGTCGCCGCGGGTTGATCGGCAAAACCGACAGCGTTCATCAACGCCCCCGTAGAAACAGTTTGTCCAACTCGGCCAGCGTCATCACTGTCCAGGTTGGGCGACCGTGGTTGCATTGACCGCTACGTTCGGTGGCCTCCATGTCTCTCAGCAGCGAGTTCATTTCCGGAATGGTTAACTGGCGGTTGGCCCGCACCGAGCCGTGGCACGCCATGGTGCCCAATAATTCCTGAGTGACCGCCTGAACCCTGTCACTCTGGCCATGTTCAATCAAATCAGACAGCACATCACGCACCAGCTGTTCACCATCGGCACCGCGCAACAACGCCGGAATTTGTCGCACCGCCAGCGTCTCTGGCCCAATGCGCTCTATCACCAGGCCCAACTGCTGCAGTTCATCGCCGTGGGTTTCAACCAGTCCGGCCTCTTTTTGACTGACTGCCAGCGATAGCGGCACCAACAAAGGCTGGCTTTTCAGATCCTGCTGAGCCAACGCCTGTTTCATGCGCTCATATGTAATACGCTCGTGCGCCGCGTGCATATCCACCATAATTAATCCGGTGCGGCTCTGTGCCAGAATATAAATACCGTGCAATTGGGCAATGGCATAGCCCAAGGGCGGCTCTTGTTCGCTGTCTTCGAGCATTTGCGGAGGGTGAGCGGCAACGCTTGCCTGGCGGCCCGCAGACACACCGCCCCCGGCATTCAGGGCCTGATAAAAACCGAGCTGGTCACTGGCCTGCCACTGATGTTGCGGATCTGAATGTGTAACTTGGCCAGGCGTCCGCTCGATGCCGCCCGGGTAGCCCAAAGCCGATTCACTCGCGGCCGAACCTGGCGACGGGAGCCCTTCAGCAGAACCCGTGACGGCTGCAAACGCGTTTTCGCGGCCCAGAGACTGCGCTACCGCACCACGCAAATGGTCGTCCGGGCGCACGTCTGCAAGCGCCTTGTGCAGAGTACGAAACAGAAAATCGTGGACCAGACGGCCATCGCGGAAGCGCACCTCGTGTTTGGTGGGGTGCACATTGACATCCACCGATCCCGGGTCTACTTCCAGATACAGCACAAAAGCGGCGTGGCGATTGTTATAAAGCACATCACGGTAGGCCTGGCGTACAGCATGCGCCACCAGACGGTCACGAATAACACGACCGTTGACGAAAAAGTACTGAAGGTCAGTCTGGCTGCGGGAAAAGGTGGGCAGAGCAACCCAGCCCCAAAGTTTCAAACCGGTGGCTTCGGCGCTAATGACCACTGCATTGTCGATAAACTGCTGACCACACAGCGACGCAATCCGCCGTTCTTTATCCAGCTCTGACAAGGCCGGTCGCAGGCTTTGCACGGCACGCTGGTTATGGCGCAGATTGAAGCCGGTATCGAAGCAACTTAGAGCCTGGCGCCGGACGCATTCTTCCACGTGGCCAAATTCAGTTTTTTCAGTACGCAAAAACTTGCGCCTCGCCGGCGTGTTAAAAAACAGATCGCGAACCTCTACCGTGGACCCCACCGGGTGCGCCGCCGGCGATACGTGCGCGTCCATATCGCGACCTTCCACTTCGACTTTGCTTGCGGCTTCCTGATTTTCGGTGCGCGAGGTCAGGCTCAGGCGGGATACGGAACTAATACTGGCCAGTGCCTCACCACGAAAACCCAGCGACGTGACTGCTTCAAGGTCATCCAGACTGGTAATCTTGCTGGTGGCGTGGCGGCTCAGGGCCAGGGACAGGTCTTCAGCGGCGATACCACAGCCGTCGTCGCGCACTCGGATCAGCTTGACGCCGCCCTGTTCTATGTCCACATCCACCCGACTGGCACCCGCATCCAAAGCGTTTTCTATCAATTCTTTGACCACGGACGCCGGCCGCTCCACCACCTCACCGGCGGCAATCTGGTTCGCGAGCCGGGGGGGCAGCAAATGTATGTGGGGCATGGCTGGCGCGGACCTCTTTTTCAACGAATTGTTTAGCTAATCGCTCAGCTGGCAGGAATGGTAATGGTTTGACCTACCATAACACGGTCGCTCTGCATGCCGTTAAGGTGCATAAGCTCACGCACGGACAGCTGATTTTCCCGCGCCAGATCAGACAGAGTGTCACCTCGCTGGATGCGGTAGCGGCTCACGCGGTTCTGCATCTGGCCGTTCTGCTTCTGCCACGCCAGCAGCGTACCCGGTGGCGGTGTTTTGCGGAAATAGCCGTCAATACCGGTCATAATCGCAGCAGATAAGCGCTTACGATAGAGCTCAGTGGACAAGTTCTTCTCTTCCTGAGGGTTTGAGATAAAGCCGGCTTCCACCAATATAGACGGTATATCCGGCGACTTGAGCACCACAAAAGATGCCTGCTCTACGCCGGGCTTGTGAAGTTCGGTCACCCCCCCCAGCTGCCCCAGTATTGCGCTACCCACGCCCAGGCTGGCGTTAATGCTGGCGGTCATAGACAAGTCCAGAAGAACCCCGGCAAGGGTGTCATCGCGGCCTTCCAGCGAGACCCCTGAGCCGCCAATCAGGTCAGAGCGGTTTTCGCTTTGCGCCAACCAACGAGCGGTCTCACTGGTCGCTCCCCGTTGCGACAGAGCAAATACCGATGCCCCTTTTGGCTGTGGCGTGCGGAACGCATCCGCATGCACTGACACGAAAAGATCGGCGTTGTATTTACGGGCCAGAAGCGTGCGATTACGCAGGCCAATGTAGTAGTCGCCGGTACGGGTCAGCTTGGCGCTGTAACCCGGGCGGCTGTTGATAAGGTCGTGCAGGGTCTTGGCCATGTTCAGCACCACGTCTTTTTCACGAGTACCGCGGGGCCCGATAGCGCCCGGATCTTCACCGCCGTGGCCAGCGTCAATCACTATGACAATGTCTCGTTTACCCGCGGAGTTGTGGGTAATGGTCGGCTTTGCCGCCTTGGCCCTATCAACGCGGGTGCCGCCCTCGTCAATAAGGTCTACCACTAAACGGTGGCCGTATTGCTGGTTCGGTGTTAATAAAAAACTGCGAGGTTTCACGCTTTTTTTCAGGTCCAGCACAACCCTCAGATCTTTACCATTGCGCACCGCGCTGCGAATACGGCGGATAGGGCTGCCAGACAAGTCCAGCTTGTCCAGGCTCGCCTGCAACCGGGTGTCTTTCAAATCAATAACCAGCCGGTCTGGGCCCGCCAGCGCGAAAATAGTGTGATCTACTTCGCCGGCCGTATCGATGACCAAGCGAGTGTGATCCGGCGCCGGCCAGATTCGCAGGCCTTCCACACGGGTACCTGCCTGCGCCACCTGCATGAGAAGTAGCAGGTTGAGGGCCAGAAAAGCCAGCACGGTTTTACTGCAGATCCTGTTATAGAAATAAGCCATTGAACATCCCTTTGTCACGAATCGGTATGGTGCGCATCTTCCGGGCCAATTATTTCCAGCTCATTCAGCATATCGGCGCCTACCTGAGAGCCAGCGCGCAAGATGGCCGAGCGACCATTGCCCTGAGATTCCAGATGCACTGTCAGGTCCGCAGTGGGCAGTAACTCTTCGCCCCTTTCCGGCCACTCCATCAGGCATAAATTATGATCATTGAAATAATCACGTATGCCCATAAATTCCAGTTCTTCCGGGTCTTTCAGACGATACAGGTCAAAGTGATACACCGGCGGCTGCAAATTCTCGTAAGGCTCCACAATGGTGTAAGTCGGACTTTTTACCGCACCCTCGTGCCCTAACCCGCGCAGCAAGCCTCGGCTGAGTGTGGTTTTGCCCATACCCAGATCACCACCCAGATAAATCGCCAGCGCGTTTTCTGCACGCTGGACCAAGCGAGCCAGCTCCCGGCCCAAGCGTTCGGTTTCACTGTCATCCGCCAGGAACAGCCGGCGCTCATTGCCAAAAATTGTCATAGGTCCTCCGGTGTACCGCGAACTCGTTTACACAACGCTCCGTTCAATTACTGTTCAATTCAATGCCCTGAGCAGGCTAACACCCGGGGCAAAGCATCAATAACATCGGTTGGCTGCAGGCCCATATAGCCAAACTGCTGAGTTGCCATGTTAGCTGCCGCCAGGTGCAGGGCTGCAGCCGTCACGACTGCCTGGGTCGAATCCGTCAGCTGAGCCAATAAACTACCAGCAATACCCGCCAGTACATCCCCCATCCCCCCGGTAGCCAACCCCGGATTACTGCCGCTGACCACAAATATTCGACCGTGCAGGGTCGCAATCACGGTGCCGGCACCCTTAAGTAGAATGGTGCCTCCGTACCGCGACTGTAACTTGCGCGCTGCGCTTAACCGGTCAATCTCCACCTCCGCAACGGTGCAGCCCAAAAGGCGCGCAGCCTCCCCAGGGTGAGGGGTCAAAATACGATTGTCCGCGGCTACCGACGCTTTTTTCGCCATCAGGCCGCCCGCCATCAGATTCAAGGCGTCGGCATCCAGCACCTGCGGTTTGTTACATTCCAACACCTGCTGCAGCATCTGTTGACCCCAGGCCGACTGGCCAAGGCCTGGTCCACAAACCACCACGGTTGCCGCCGCTAGCAGAGGCGCCAACTCAGAGCCATGCACAACGCCGTGGCTCATTACCGCCGGGCACCGGCTCAGTGCTGCAGCCACATGCTCTTGCCGGGTCGCCAAGGAAACGAGCCCTGCACCGCTGCGCGCAGCGGCCTCGGCCACCAGCAACCCCGCACCACCAAAACCGCGATCGCCCGCAACCACTAACACATGGCCAAAATTGCCTTTGTGAGCGTTGGCAGCGCGCTTCGAAATACCCAAAGTAACGGAGGACCAGTCCGCCCGTGTGGCTAACACCGGCTCGGTACAGCCACCAAGCTGCTGGGCGACACCCAAATCTTCGAAAACCACCTCACCGCAAACAGCAGGACCGTGACCGGTGAACAGGCCGGCTTTCAAACCTATAAATGTTACCGTAGCATCCGCAGCAACGACATCACCCGCGGCTGCACCGGTGGTGGCATTGAGCCCTGAGGGTACGTCCAGCGCCAAAACGCCCGCGGCTGATTGATTGCAAAGCACAATAACTCGCGCGAATTCACCCCGTGGCGCGCCATTCAGGCCAGTGCCCAACATAGCGTCTACCGTAACATCGGCCTGTTCCAGAAAACTCGTCAAATCCGTGTCAGCCGACTGTGCTGCGGTCACCATACTGATCTTCTGGTCGCTCGCCCGCTGCCAGGCTTTACGGGCATCACCCTGCAGTTTGGCGGGATCTGACAGCACCAGGCAGGTTACGCCCAAACCGCGGCGCAGAGCGCAAGTCGCCAACAGATAACCATCGCCGCCATTATTACCCGCACCGCAGAGCACCAACACGCGGCGGCACTGGGGCCAGCGGCGCAGGAGCTGCCGAAAAGCACTGCGGGCAGCGGCCTGCATCAACTCAAAGCCATCGACTCCTTGTTCGTCAATCAAGTACCGGTCCAGATTGCGCACCGAACCGGCGCTGTACAAAGCCGGAGGCAGACCCGCACCTTGCCCTGCGGGCGCTGACAGATCAGGCTTTGATAGACTCGGCTCTGATAGACGGTACTCTGATAGACTGTGCCTTGCTGACCACGACATCGGACACTCCAAGCCAAAGAAACCGGTTTAAGACAAATTGCCAGCTATCTGTAAAGCATAGCAAAATCACAAAAAAGGTCACAACTTAATCAAATTAAATCTGCACGCCAACGCCAGCAAACCCCAGATTCGCCCCACACACACGGCCGGCCAATGACAGCATCACCTGCAACATCAACAACCTGCGCAAAAAACAGTCACCAGAAGGCGAATTTGCAGGCATTGGTGCAACAGATTCGCGACTGGGCCCAAGAGCTGGGTTTTGCCGACCTGGGCATCACCAGCGCCGATACAGGCGAGCACGCGCAACGCTTGCAACACTGGCTGGAACAGGGCTACCACGGCACCATGGATTACATGGCAAACCACGGCGACAAACGCTATACCCCGGCATCGCTGGTTCCGGGCACCGCGCGCGTCATTTCCGTGCGCATGGACTACCTGACGCTGCCCGACAATCCACAACAGGCGCTCCGCAATCGCGAAAACGCGTACATCAGCCGTTATACTCTGGGCCGCGATTACCACAAGCTTATGCGTAAGCGCCTGGCGCAGCTGGCCAAACGTATCGACAGCGCCCTCGAAGGCCACCAGCATCGCGCCTTTGTGGACAGTGCTCCTGTGCTCGAACGCGCTCTGGCCCAGCGTGCCGGGCTTGGCTGGATTGGCAAAAACAACATGGTGATACACCCCAAAGCGGGCTCGTTCTTTTTCCTCGGGGAGATTTATACCAGCGCGCCCTTGCCCGTAGACGCGCCCTTTACAACAGACCACTGCGGCAGCTGCTCGGCCTGCCTGCAGCTGTGCCCTACCAATGCATTTGTAGACGCACACATGCTGGATGCGCGGCGCTGCATAAGCTATCTGACCATTGAATTGAAAGAGAGTATTCCGGAAGAGCTGCGCCCGCTGATGGGCAACCGGGTGTTTGGCTGCGACGACTGCCAGTTGGTGTGCCCGTGGAACAAGTTCAGCAAACATTCAGAGGAAGACGACTTCAAACCCCGCCACGGTCTGGATAACACGTCTCTGGCAGCGCTGATGATGTGGAGCGAAGAACAGTTTTTGCAGCGTACAGAAGGCTCGGCTATTCGCCGCACCGGTTATCACGGCTGGTTGCGCAATCTGGCGGTCGGGCTGGGCAACGCCCCTACCACCATTCCGGTGTTAGAAGCGCTGCGTGCGCGTCAGGATTACCCGTCTGAGATGGTACGCGAGCATGTGGAGTGGGCGCTGGCCCAACACGGCCTGGCGCCTTGAGCGGCAGCAGTTGCACCCTGAGCGCTCGTATGGCTTGAGCGCATCAGAATTTAAACGATCTTACAGTTTGAAAAAGTGCTCGCGATAATGGCGCAGCTCGTTAATAGAATCGCGAATATCGTCCAGCGCCAAATGATTGCCCTGTTTCTTGACTCCGTCCAGCACATCCGGGCGCCAACGCCGCGCCAGCTCTTTGATGGTAGACACATCCAGATTGCGGTAATGGAAGAACTCTTCCAGCTGCGGCATGTACTTGACCAAAAAGCGCCGGTCTTGGCCGATACTGTTGCCGCACAGAGGAGAATCACCCGGCTCCAGGTGTTCGCGCAAAAACGCCAGGGTTTGCTGCTCGGCTTCGGCTTCGCTGATGCGACTGTCTGTTACTCGTTGGGTCAGACCACTTTCACCATGGGTACGGGTACACCATTCGTCCATCGCGCCCATCAGAGTGTCAGACTGATGTACCGCAAGCACCGGGCCTTCGGCAATCAGATTGAGTTCGGAATCGGTAATCAGGGTAGCCATTTCGATAATGCGCTCCTGCTCCGGATCCAGACCTGTCATTTCCAAGTCAATCCAGACCAGGCGATTGCCCTTTGCCATCGGTATTTCTCCTGCGTGGTGCTAACGGTAAAATCCGGAATTTATCAGCGCAACAGTCGGTAGTGCAGTCGCTAAACCGATAGTATGCCAAATAATATGCCAATATGATGACACAGCAGCTTTGAAACAACCCCGAAACTTTACCCGGTTAATGAAAACTTTATGGCAAAACGGCGACTCAACAAACAGCAACAATGGCGCATCGAAAAAATTCAGGGCGAACGGACAGCACGCGCCGCGCGCAAGGAAGAACAGGTAAAAGAGCAGGTCGATGCGGGTGAGTTAGGGCCGGAAGTTCAAGGTTTGATTATTGCGCACTACGGCCAGCAGCTGGACGTAGAAGCTCTTGAAGGCGAGCACCAAGGAGCCGTTGTGCGCTGCTTTGTGCGCGCCAATATCGACAGCTTGGTCACCGGCGACAAAGTCATCTGGCGCTCCGGTAAAAATCTGACCGGCGTAATCGTCGCTCGCTGCGAACGCATCAACCTGCTGCAACGGCCGGACAACTTCGGCGCGCTGAAACCGGTGGCGGCGAATATTGACTATATTATTCTGGTGGTTGCCCCCGAGCCCGAGCCCCACGACAACCTGATTGACCGCTATCTGGTGGCGTCAGAAACCACTGACATTCCAGCCATACTACTGCTGAATAAGACTGACCTTATCAACGACGACAACCGCAGCGCCATAGAAGCGCTACTGGCGCGCTATGAAGCACTGGGCTATCAGGTGGTTCGCACGTCTGCCGCCCTGGCCGGCAACCAGCCACCGCCAGAGCTGGAAGCCCTGGTGAAAGATCGTACGACGGTGTTTGTGGGCCAGTCTGGGGTGGGTAAATCGTCCATTATTCAAACCCTGTTGCCCGATGAAGAACTGCGGGTGGGCGCAGTGTCGCAGAGCACCGGCAAAGGCATTCACACCACTACCACCGCCAAGCTGTTTCATCTGCCCATCGGCGGCGACCTGATTGACTCGCCGGGCATTCGCGAGTTCGGCCTTTGGCACATGACACCGCAAGAAATCGAGTACGGCTTTCGCGAAATTCGCGACCTGATGGGCTACTGCAAGTTCCGCAACTGCCGCCACGCCGGCGACCCCGGTTGCGCCATTGATGCTGCCGCGGAAGACGGTCGTCTAAGCCCGGAACGCAAAAGGAGTTTCCACCGCATCTTACAGGCTATGGCAGAGCAGCAGGCTCGCGGCCTAAAACTGGACCAACCCGGAACACGGTAGCGCCGGAAATCTTGTGCGTTGGGGTATAAACCTTTTGATGAAATAGGCCGTTTGCTAAACTTCGCGCCATCGTAGCCAAAGGATTTTTCTGATGATGGAAAAGCTGTTTGTTCTGAGCCAGTATATTGCGCCCCAGCTCTCACTCTCCCGTCTAGCTGGGCGCATGGCTAACAGCACCGGTACGCCAGCCTTACGCCACCGCTTCATACGCTGGTTTATTAACCGCTATGGCGTAAACATGAGCGAAGCTGAAAACAGCGACCCCGATGCATACGACAGCTTCAATGATTTTTTTACCCGGGCACTCAAGCCTGGTTTGCGACCCATTGAGGGTAACGAAAGCACGCTGGTTAGCCCGGTAGACGGTTGCGTCAGCCAGTTGGGCAATATAAACGGGGGCCGCATCTTTCAGGCCAAAGGCCAATCGTTCAGCTTGCTGGAACTGTTAGGCGGTGATCAGCAACGGGCCGATATCTTTGCCGAAGGTGAATTCGCCACCATTTACCTGGCCCCCGGTGACTATCATCGGATTCACATGCCGATGGCCGGACAGCTGCGGGAAATGGTGCACGTGCCCGGCCGATTGTTCTCTGTAAATCCGGCTACCGCAGCCATCATACCCAACCTGTTTGCCCGCAATGAACGCGTCGTATGCATGTTTGATACCGCGACCGGCCCAATGGCGCTGGTATTGGTAGGCGCAATGATTGTCGGCAGCGTGGAAACACCCTGGGCCGGCGTCGTGAAACCCGGAGCGGCGCCAGGCGATGGCGGTGTCAGCCAGCAAAGCTACAGCGGCGAGCAGGCCCTCAAGTTTGCACGGGGTGAGGAAATGGGTCGCTTCCGCCTGGGCTCTACGGTCGTGATGGTGATGCCAAAAGGCCGAACTCAGTGGAGTAACGCCCAAAAACCCGGAAAAAAAGTGAAGTTAGGCGAAATTTTCGGCGAGGTCGAAGCCTGAAGTTTGAAGCTTGTATTTGGAGACGATCGCGCTCAGGCCCTGGCGAAGGGGAAGGCCAGCACCTCATCAATCGAGCTGGCACCCAGTTTCAGCATCAACAACCGGTCCAGCCCCAGGGCAACGCCGGCGCAATCGGGCAAACCGCTGTCCATCGCGGCCAAAAAAGCGTCGTCTTGCTCCATGGCTGCCTGGCCGCGTGCCTGACGCAGCCGGTTATCCGCTGCAAAACGCCGGCGCTGCTCATCCGCGTCCGTCAGTTCCCAGTAGCCGTTACACAACTCCAGTCCATTGATATACAGCTCAAAGCGATGAGCTACCGCGAAACCGCCAACTTGGCTGGTGCGCGCCAGCGAGGCCTGTGACGCCGGATACTGGTGGATAAACACCGGGCAATCCAGCCCTAACCGGGGCTCCACGGCAAAACTCATCAGCAAGTCCAGGCAGTCATCGCGACTCATTCCCACAAGCTGCTGCGGCTCCATCCATTGCCCGCAGCGAGCGTGCAGCTGCGCATCGGTGCAGGTGAACGGATCAATATGCGCCCAGCGGCGAAGCGCTTCGCGATAACTCAGGGTGTGCGGTCGCAAGCAGTCAAGCCAGGAACAGACCAAGTCCGCTACTTCGTTCATTAGGGTCTGGTCATCAAAGCCGCAGCGGTACCATTCCAGCATGGAAAATTCGGGGTTGTGCCGGCGCCCGCGTTCACCGTCGCGAAACACTTTTGTAACCTGGTAGATATCGCCACAGCCGGCCGCCAGCAAGCGCTTCATGTGATATTCCGGGGAAGTCTGCAACCACCCACCTTGACGGCCCGCTGCGCTCACCCGGGCAGCAATACTGCTCAGATTGGGATCGGTGACGCCGCAGCGGCCAAGCACCGGGGTTTCAACCTCCAGCACTTGGCGCTGCGCAAAAAAGCCGCGCACAAACGACAGTTGTTGTGCGCGGCTCTTCAGGGCTCGGCTGGCAGCGCTGGGCTGCCAGCTATCAGCGTTGCTCATCAACGCCCTAGCTTTTAACCCGGTTCATATATTCACCGGTGCGAGTGTCTACTTTTAACACTTCACCAATGGTGATAAACAGCGGCACGCTAACCACGGCGCCAGTGGACAGAGTGGCCGGTTTGGAGCCGCCCTGGGCGGTATCGCCTTTCATGCCCGGATCGGTTTCGACCACTTCCAGCTCGACAAAATTCGGCGGCGTAATCGTCAGCGGCGCACCGTTAAACAAGGTAACCGTGTAAACGTCCTGTTCTTTTAGCCATTTAAGGGTATCGCCCACGGCTTTTCCATCTGCCGCGTACTGCTCAAACGAACCATCGGTGAGCATGAAGTGCCAGAATTGGCCATCGGTGTAAAGGTATTCCATATCCTGATCCATCACGTCGGCACCTTCCAGGCTTTCGTTAGACTTGAAGGTACGGTCCCACACCCGGTTGGTCATCAGGTTACGCAGGCGCACCCGGCTGAAGCCCTGGCCTTTACCGGGTTTTACAAATTCGTTTTCCAGAATGATGCAGGGGTCGCCTTCAAACAAAACCTTAAGACCGCCGCGAAATTCGTTGGTAGAATATGAAGCCATGAAATGTCCACCTGCCAATAGGCTATTCAGAATTTTAAGGCCGCTATGATACAGCGAACCCCCGTACGTATAGAAGCCCGCGCTTACCCGGAGTGTGGGGAAAGTTCAGAGTCCGCCAGCTGGCAACAGATTTTAGCCAACTCCATCGACCGTCCGGTAGAGCTGCTGGAACGCCTGGGGCTCTGCCCTGAACAATGGATGGCCGGTGCCGATGCCGGGCACCTGCTGTTTTCGATACGGGTGCCCGAGCCTTTTTTGGCGCGCATGGAATATGGCAACCCCAACGACCCCTTGCTGCGTCAGGTACTGCCATTGGTCGACGAAACCCGCACCCTGGCCGGATTTGTCGCCGACCCACTGGCCGAAGCCGACGCCATGGCAACAACAGGGCTGATCCGCAAATACAAAAGCCGTGCCCTGCTCATGGTGACGGGGCAGTGCGCCATTAATTGCCGCTACTGTTTTCGTCGCCACTTCCCCTATGACGAGCAACGGCTAAAACCGCAGGACCGCCAAACCGTGCTGGACACACTGGCAAACAGTCCGGAAATTAACGAAGTGATTTTCAGCGGTGGCGACCCTCTGGCCGCCAACGACAAATTACTGGCGCAATGGGCCAAGGCCCTGGAGCAAATCCCTCACCTACGCCGACTGAGGATTCACACCCGGCTGCCGGTTGTAATTCCACAGCGGGTTTGCGATGCGCTTCTGCAATGGATTCGCGCTACCCGTTTGCGGGTGGTTGTGGTGCTGCACATCAACCATCCCGCGGAAATTGACCAAGCTACTGTTCAGGCCCTGCAAAGGTTAACCGAGGCCGGCGTGACCCTGCTGAATCAGAGTGTTATCCTTCGTGGTGTGAATGACAGCGTCGATGTACTGGAACAACTTAGCGAGCAGTTATTCGATGCCGGTGTGCTACCTTACTACTTACATGCGTTTGACCCTGTAGCGGGGGCTCACCATTTTGCAGTCCCGGACAGCGAGGCCAAAGCTCTGACACGAGAGTTGCTTGAGCGCCTGCCAGGTTTTCTGGTGCCGCGTTTGGTGCGCGAGTTACCCGGTGCTGGCAGCAAAACGCCTCTTGATCTGGAGTAAGGCAAAACCGCTTGTTTTGTAAAAAATTGTCAACTCGGTGATTTTCGCTTTCCGTATTTGCTTTGCTAGCTTACATTACGTAGTGAATCTACACACTTTTTCCCCTCCGCACTGGCGCTCACTATGGAAGGCACCTCTCTGAAACCAGATATCCGGGTACCGGAGCAAAAAACCGCGAGCCTTTCGTTCTGCGACACCGCACCCAAAGCCTTCAAACAATGGGTGGGGTTGCTGCCTATAGCCAACATTGGCGAAGTGTCGCGTCAACTCTATCACGCCATTATTGAACTGAATCAGCTTTTTTTGCCGCCACAGCAGCGTTTGCAACTGCTCGAACTTATTCGCGAAAAAATTCACTTTGTGTGCGCAGAACTGTCCCGCCACTTCATCGGCACCGCGGTATCACTGCCGGAAAAGCAGCGCAAAATCGCCAATCTGGCGCAGGCGCTGCAATTACACATGTCCGGAGGTTACAAACTCTGCGTGATGGAACTGCTGAATGCCGGCAATCCGGATAAAAACCGCAAAGTTCTGGTCATCGCCATGCACCGCAGCATTGCCGAGCTGTCCGGCACCATACTGCGGGCGTATCAGCTTTACTGCCCTACCCCCCCAAACAGCTGGCTGGATTGCCATAAGCTTTACAAATTTGCGCTCGCGCACCAGCTAACCGCTATTGAGGTCGACGATGCCACTCTTAGCCAGCGCAATTCAAGCAGCATTGACGATGCCTACAAACGCATTTTATTGTTGGGTTGCGCCCGCCCTAGCCAGTTGCGCCAAACGGAGCTGAGCCAGCTTTTTACGATGTTGGAACCCTGGACCGATCTGACAGATTTCGTGCCCGGCGCCCAAGGTGACAGCTTGTTTGTGGTAAATATGCGCGCAGACAAGTCGCCGGTATACCGCGGCCTGCTGGGCAGCGCCGAAGAAGGCGACTTTTTCAGTTTCGACAGCCGCCGCCTATCGGCCCAAATTAGCCAGGCCACTCAAACAGCTGATAACAAAGAAGCGAGCGAACTGACGCTGCCTCCACATACCAATGATGCCCTGCTGGCGCACCTCACCCAGGCGCTGGGCACGCTTGCCAAACGCAATTTCAACCGCGTAACCAACCATGGCAGCCTCGAACTGTGTGTCGGGCTAACCGCGGTGCACTATTTTATGGCGGGACGCAAAACCCTGAACGACTTCACTCGACAGCCCGAGGCGGAAGACACCGAAGACAACATGTTTATCCGCAGCTCCACTCGAAGAAACGACGCTTGGGCCGGCGCGCACGATGCCGGTAGCAGAGACAAGGGCATGTTGGCCGGCAATGCTCCTATCAACTTCACCAGCGCCAGGACCCGTGCCAGTGCGGCACTCAAAAACGCGCCCTGCGCCTGTCGCGCAAAGATGGTCAATACCAGCCCTGGCGGCTTTTGCATTGCCTGGGACAGCCAAATACCCAGCAGCCTGCAGACAGGCGAAATTCTCGGCGTACGCGAGCAGAGTTCACAACCCTGGAGTGTTGCCGTGGTTCGCTGGATTCGCCAGATTAAAAACGAGGGCACGCAGATTGGTATTGAACTACAGGCACCCAAGGCGACACCTTGCGCTGTGCGCCTGATTCAGAAACTGGGTAACAGTAGCGAGTACTTACGCGGGCTGATGCTGCCGGAAATCAGCGTCATCAACCAGCCTGCCACGCTGATCGTGCCGCGGCTGCCCTTTCAATCTGGAAACCGTATTACCCTGCTGATTGATGACCAGGAAGAACAAGGCCAGCTGCTGAAAAAAATGACAGCGACCGGCAGCATCAACCAATTTGAAATAAAACTTCAGAGTAGGCCTGACGCTAAAACCAGCACCAATAGACCCGGTTCTGCTACCAGCGAAGATGAATTTGATTCGCTCTGGCCCTCGCTGTAATACGCGCAAACGCTTGGACCTGATTGCGTAATCAGAGCTCCGTCTGTCTCAATTCAGCGCCACGCCCGTGCCGGACTTGTTATTACCCGGCAACCTCTTCATCATTCACACTCATCCAAGAGCCGGGCTTTGTCAGCGGCCCGGCTCCGTCAGTGTGCAGCACGAGATTGTCGAGTCATGCAGAAGAAAGCCTCCACCGTTCATATGCTTATTCTGGATCCGTCACTGAATGATGCGGAAAACCTGATCAGCCTGTTACGCAACTCCGGTCGCGCTACCCGGGCCCATCGCATTACCTCCGAGGAAGACCTCGAAGAGGCCCTCAAAAATGGCAACTGGGACATAATGCTGGCGCGTGACACTGAACAGGAATGCCCGGTAGACGCAGCCTTAGCCATGTTGCGGCGGCTTGGCAAAGACATTCCCTTCATATTGCTGACCGATGACTACGACGCGGCCCGCGCCACGGCCGTTCTTAAAGCCGGCGGACAAGATACAGTACCCTACACTGAACAGGCGCTGCTGGTGCTGGTCGTGAATCGCGAACTGATGGACCTTGACGAGCGCCGCCGCCGACGGCTTTTGGAATCTCACCTGCGCGAAGCCGAACAACGCTGCCAACGCCTGTTGGAAAGCTCAAAAGACGCCATTGCCTATGTCATTGAAGGCATGCACGTTTACGCCAACGAATCCTATCTGGAGTTTCTGGGTTACGACGACATCGACCAGCTGATGTGTATCCCGGTACTGGACACCCTCGGCAGCCAGAGCCAAGACGACTACCGCCAACTGATCAAGGGCTTTGCCGACCAAAGCAACGAACGGGTTAGCCTAAAAGTGACCGCGCGGCGCAGTGACAGCCACGAACTGACCGCCAATATGCAGGCATCAGCCGCTACCTTTGACGGCGAACGCTGTACCCAGATTGTGCTACGGCCGGAACACAACGGCGAAGAACTGGAAGAAAAGCTGAGGCAAATCAGTAATCAGGACCTGCTTACCGGCCTGTATAACCGTCCATTCTTCATGGCCTCGCTAGCGGAAGCTATTACCCAAGCCGGCGCCAGCAGCGAATCTGGCTCGCTGGCTTATATTTCATTGGATAACTTCGCGCCGCTGAAGCGGGACGTTGGCATTACAGGCGTCGATTTTCTGCTGCGCGATCTGGCCACTCTGCTGCGCGAGCAGGTAGGTGCAGACATGACCTTGGCGCGCCTGGGTGACGACTCGTTCGCACTGCTGTACCTGCCGTACAGCGAAAATGACATGGTCAGCCTGGCACAGAAAATCTGTACAGCCATTGAGGGTTCGCTGTTCGATGTCGACGGCCACTCGGTGCAGCTCACCGTGAGTATCGGCGTTGCGGCCGTCACCGAAAAGGCGCCCAAAGCCGAAGAGTTGATGGCCCGCGCGCACCGCGCTTCAGCCGAACTGAAAAAACAGAACGAGCAGACCCACGGCAACGGCGTGCGGGCACACAATGCCGCCGAACACCGAATACTCAACGATAGCACCGCCATAGACGGCATACATCGTGCGCTGGACAACGATCAGTTTCGCCTGCTATTCCAGCCTGTTATCAATCTGCGCGGGGAAAATGAAGAACACTACGAAGTTTACGTACGCATGCTGGACGACAAAGGCGAAGAGGTTTCGCCCTACGACTTCTTGCCACCCCTAGGGCCCACAGACACGGCTATGAAGGTCGACCGTTGGGTCTTTTTGCAAGCCATAAAAAAACTGGCTGCGCGCCGTGTGAAGGGCCAGAACACCCGGCTATTTCTGAACGTGACCGCCGAAACCCTGCACGACAAAACCTTCACACCCTGGCTCAGTGTGGCTCTGAAAGCTGCACGCCTGCCTGGTGACACGCTGATATTCCAGCTCCGCGAATGCGACGCCAATAATTTCACAAAACAGGCAAAGGACTTCGCAAAAACTCTGCACCAGCTGCATTGCAAGGTGTCCATCACCCAGTTTGGCTGCGCCTTGAACCCGTTTCATGCGCTCAACCATATCGACACCGACTACGTAAAAATAGACGGCTCGTTTACCGAGGAGCTGCAGAATGATCACAACGCCCGCGAACATCTCAAGGAAATGGTGCAGTCACTGCAAAGCGCCGGCAAGCTGTCGATTGTGCCGTTGGTAGAAAGCGCCGGCATACTGGCAACCCTGTGGCAGGCCGGGGTAAATTACATTCAGGGCTACTATTTACAACCGCCCACGCCCGAAATGACCTACGATTTCAGCGACAACTGATCCCCAGGCACTAGTTATAGCCCTGTGTCATGGTCCCGTGGCGGTTGCACCTGTTGATTGGTTTCGCTTTCACGAAAGCCAATCAGGTACAGAATGGCGTCTAGTCCGAGTGTTGAAATGGCGTGGCGGGCAGATTCCTTCACCACGGGTTTGGCACGAAACGCCACGCCCAATCCAGCTTCGCTGAGCATGGGCAAATCATTAGCGCCGTCACCCACTGCGATCACTTGTTCGTGGGAAATGCGTTCTTTTTTCGCAATTTCCAGCAATAGTTCGGCCTTGCGCGCACCGTCTACAATGGCGCCAGACACCCGGCCGGTTACCTTACCGTCCACAATCTCCAATTCGTTGGCGTAAACATAATCAATGCCCAGTTGGCGCTGAAGGTTGCGGGCGAAGTAGGTAAAGCCTCCCGACAGAATCGCAGTCCGGTAACCCAACGCCTTCAAGCTTCGAATAAGGTGCTCGGCGCCTTCTGTCATCTTCAAGCGCGCTGCAACCCGCTCCAGAACCGACTCATCCAGCCCCTTCAACAGCGCAAGACGCTCGGCAAAGCTCTGGCTGAAATCCAGTTCACCTTGCATGGCGCGCTCGGTGATGGCCGCCACCTGAGGCCCTACACCAGCCTCCAGCGCCAACTCGTCAATCACCTCGGCTTCAATCAGGGTGGAATCCATATCGAATACCACAAGGCGGCGGTTGCGGCGGAAAATAGAATCTTCCTGGAACGCAATATCCACGTTCATCTCGCTGGCCAGATGCAGAAAGTCGGCTCTCAACTGCGCCAGATTGTCTGGCGTACCACGCACGGAAAATTCTACACAGGCAGTGCGGTTTTCATCCACGTTCAGTGACGGCCGCGCCGATAGGCGCGTGATGTTGTCGATATTGAGCTGGTGGCGCGCGGTAATCGCCGACACCCGCGCAATCTGCTCGGCGGTTATGTCCCGCGCCAGCAACGTTACAATGTAGCAGGCGCGGTTGCGGCCCTGAGCCCACTGTTGGTATTCCTCGGGCGTAATCGGCGCAAACCGCACCTGCAAATCCAGGGCGTGCAAGCAAAATAAAAGATCACGGATCACCGGTGACGAGTGCGACGCATCAGGAATCTGGATCAGAATCCCCCACGTCAGGTAATCGTGAATCACCGCCTGGCCGATATCCAGAATGCGCACCTCGTACTGGCCCATGATACCGGTAATCTCGGAGGTCAGGCCGGGCTTGTCGCGCCCGGAAACGTTGATCAGAACCAGTTCACTCACTGTCTGCTTGCTCCTGTTGATGGGCCGCACCGGTTGCCGCCACCACCACAATACCGTCAACTCGCTGCAGGCCCCGTGGCAACTTGTGGCCTCGACGGCCACGCTCGCCCAGATAATGCTCAAGATCGCTGAACTGAAGGCTCATTTTGCGTTTTCCGGCGTGGATTTCGAGCTGGTCGCTGTGGGCGAATACCGCCACCGCTACCACAAACTCATCACGGGACTGCACCCGCGCCGAAGGAATACTGATCAACTTGTTGCCTTTGCCTTTGACCAGTTCCGGCAGTTCTGTGAGCGGAAACACCAACATCCGGCCTTCGTTAGACACCGCGGCCAAGTATAGGGTTTCGCGGCTTTCAGGCGCCATCACCGGCACCATCACCGGCGCCATAAGGTGGGCACCCTTAGGCACACTGACCAGAGTCTTACCGTTGCGATTCTTGCTCAGCATGTCACCCAGCGAGGTTGCAAAGCCATAACCTCCATCGGTCACCAGCACCACCTTGCGCTGGCTGTCGCCCATCAGCAAGCCGCAGAATTGAGCGCCCGGCGGCGGGTTGATGTGCCCGCTCAGCGGTTCGCCCTGACCTCTCGCTGACGGCAGGCTGTGAGCCATCAGGGCGTAGGCGCGCCCGGTCGAGTCAAGAAAAATAACCTGCTGGTTATTGCGCCCGTGTGCCTGCAAAGAAAACTTGTCACCGGCCTTGTAACTCAGACCCAGCGGATCGATATCGTGGCCTTTGGCCGCTCGCACCCAGCCTTTTTCAGACAGCACAACGGTGACCGGATCGTTGGACACCAGGTCAATATTACTAAACGCCCGCGATTCGCCACGTTCTACGATCGGTGAACGGCGGTCATCGCCGTAAGTTTCGGCATCTTGCTGTAATTCAGTTTTAATCAACTGGCGCAGCTTTTTCTCAGAACCCAGAATGGATTGCAAGTGGTCGCGCTCGATAGCCAATTCATCCTGTTCGCCACGAATTTTCATCTCTTCCAGCTTCGCCAGGTGGCGCAGCTTCAGCTCAAGAATTGCCTCGGCTTGGTCCGCCGACAACGAGAACCGAACCATCAACTCGGCTTTAGGCTTGTCCTCATAGCGGATAATTTCGATTACTTCGTCCAGATTCAGATAAGCAATCAGCAGCCCTTCCAGCAGGTGAAGTCGGGCCAGCACTTTATCCAGCCGGTATTGCAGGCGCCGGATAACCGTGGCACGGCGGAAGGTCAGCCATTCAGTCAGCAACTGCACCAAGCCTTTCACCCCTGGGCGGCCATCGTTACCAATCACATTAATATTCACCCGATAAGGCTTTTCCAAATCGGTACTGGCAAACAGATGCGCCATCAGGCCTTCGGCGTCTACCCGGTTTGAACGGGGCACAATCACCAGCCTGGTGGGGTTTTCGTGGTCTGACTCATCGCGCAAATCTGCCACCATTGGAAGCTTTTTGGCCTGCATCTGCTGGGCAATCTGCTCCAGCACCCGGTTACCGGATACCTGATGGGGCAAATCAGTGATCACCAAGTCGCCGCCTTCATTCACCCAGCGCGCACGCATGCGCAGCGAACCGCGACCGGTTTCGTACATTTGCAGCAGGTCTTTGCGCGGGGTAATAATTTCCGCTCGAGTGGGATAATCCGGGCCCTGGATGTATTCGCACAGCTGTTCTACCGTGGCATCGGGCGCGCTCAGCAGGTGAACACAGGCAGCCGTAACTTCGCGCACGTTGTGCGGCGGTATGTCGGTCGCCATGCCCACGGCAATGCCCGTGGTGCCGTTGAGCAACACATGGGGCAAGCGCGCCGGCAGTATCGAAGGTTCGTCCATGGTGCCATCAAAGTTGGGCACCCAATCAGCCGTACCCTGGCCCAGCTCGCTAAGCAGCACATCGGCAAATCGCGCCAGGCGGGATTCGGTGTAGCGCATGGCAGCGAACGACTTTGGATCATCTGGCGAGCCCCAGTTGCCCTGGCCATCCACCAGCGGGTAGCGGTATGAAAATGGCTGCGCCATCAACACCATGGCTTCGTAACAGGCGCTGTCGCCGTGGGGGTGGAATTTACCCAGCACGTCGCCCACGGTGCGAGCAGACTTTTTGTATTTGGACGTCGATTTCAGGCCCAGTTCCGACATGGCGTAAATAATGCGCCGCTGAACCGGCTTCAGCCCGTCCCCGACATTGGGAAGAGCACGATCAAGAATGACGTACATGGAGTAGTCAAGATAGGCTTTTTCCGTATAGTCCCTGAGCGCAACCCGCTCAAAGCCTTCATCCGTTGTCTGAAACTCTGGCATGGATGCCTCTTTTTTGCCCGTACTGCCTAATGTTTAAGGAGCCCGTGATGCTACCCTGTGCGCTCGGAATAATCACGACCCGTTAGCGCGAAACATTATATGGAGCAGCACGCGGATACACCAATAACCTGTGGCTCCGCGCATCAAAGCCTTTGGCCAGACGACGCCTGGCCAAAGGCCAAGCGCTCAAAAAATTGTATAGCCCTCTCCAAACAGGCGGCATTTCATCAATTTCCCAACGCACAATCAGAATTCTGCAGACAAAACGCATTTTTTGGCGCATTTTCCGCCCTTTCGGCAGAGTTTAGGCACACTGATACCGCTTCAGTCTCCGTGCCAGTAAAAGATTGGCCCAAGGCACAACGTGCTCCACTTCTGCAAGGAACCGCTCACGGCGAGTGGTCTTTCTTTTGGCAGAATATTTAGCTTGGGCGAAACTCGTTTGCTGCATGGCAGTTCCTGGTCAAGGTAGTGGCAGAAGCCCTTATTTTACTGGAAACTGTGTCAATGAGGAATTAATCAGCGTTTCCTTAAGTGACTGCTCTAGACTCACTGAGTACATTTAAACCCTTACAGAAAAAGATAAATAGCGGTTAAAAATATTACGTTTAGAAAACTCTCATTATAGTAAAACTCCGACGGAGTTATGCTCGGTCGATTGATCGTTAAGCCATCTCATAAAAAGTGAATGGTTGAATTATTCACCTGCATATAATGAGAAAGGCTTTAGAAAGAGTATAATATTGGACGCATCTTCGGTCATGAAGGCATCTTTTCGCTCAGCCCAACTGAGCAGCGCATCGTAGATGCTTGGCGCGATCATCGCGCTGATAATTAATCGGCAGATAAAGAGAGTTTTATTTTGAATATCAAGGCGTTAGAAACTTTTTTTTGGATTTCAAAACTAGGCAGTTTTCGAGCCGCAGCGAAAAAATTGTACGCGTCACAACCGGCTATTTCTGCACGCATTTCAGGCCTTGAGGATGAGCTTGGTATTGAGCTTTTTGACCGCTCGGGGCGCAATGTAGTACTGACGTCAAAAGGTCGGCAGGCTTTGTTTTACACCGAAAAAATTCTGCAACTCCACGCGGAATTACTGGAAGCCGTTGCAAGCTCTGACACCATTAAGGGCAGCATTCGTTTGGGTGCTGCGGAAACGATTGCATACACCTGGCTGCCTGAACTGATAGAGCGAATTAATGAAACCTACCCAGCTATTAACCTGGAATTGGATATTGATATTTCGGTCAATCTTGCGGAGAAGCTGATAAAACGAGAAATTGATATTGCCTTTCTGATTGGAGAAGTGAAACAGGAGGGCTTCTTTTGTACCCCGTTTTATAATTACCCGCTAATATGGGTTGTCAGCCCGAAACTGACGTTACCCCCTGAACCCGTAAGCCTTTTTGATTTGGCAAAACTGCCGATTATCACTTACCCCAGAATGAGCGAACCCCACGTAAACATTCGCGCTCTGGTCAATGAAATGAGCAATTCCGCTCAGATTCATTCTAGCTCGTCTTTATCCACCATCATCCGCATGGCTCTGGATGGGATCGGGGTGAGCGCATTGCCCAAAGAAATTATCAAAAGAGAGCTTGCGAGTGGGCAACTCCGCGAGTTTCAAGTTGAGGCCAGTATTCCCAATCTGATTTTCAATATGGCCTATTGCGCTGCTCCGGGTGCCAATGTTGTGCGGGCCGTGGCAGACCTTTCGCTCAAAATTGTGACGCAGAAATCGCTCTAAAAACCTCCCTCTTTCGCTAACTGATCAGTTTTTTCGATCAAAGTTGATATTAAAATTCGATTTGTACTTATCATTGTTTCTGCGCTAATTTAATGAAAAGTAAACTAGGGCAGAAAAATGGTTGCTACAGATCACCCTCAAATTTTTTCAAGACCAAATGACGTCAGGCTCGCTGCACGTAATGGTTCCTATGTTGGCCCGACCGCAGGTATGGCGAGCAGATTTGTGCAAGTTAACCTGGTCATACTACCGGAAGAACAAGCCAATGGTTTTCTGCGTTTCTGCCAGGCAAATCCCAAGCCCTGCCCGGTACTAGCGGTCAGTGAGCCGGGAAGCAGGCAATGCAATGCGCTAGGTGACGATCTGGACATTGCTCGTGATGTGCCTTCTTACCGGGTTTATCGCAATGGAAAATTCGCCAGTACGCAGAACGACGTTGCGGACGTGTGGCGCGATGATCTGGTTACCTTTGCCCTGGGTTGTTCATTCAGTTTCGAACATGCTTTGCTGCAAAATGGCGTGCCGGTGCGGCACATAGAGGAAGGCCGCAACATTCCCATGTACAAAACGTCGATTCCGCTGCAACCGGCTGGGGGGTTCAGTGGCAACATGGTTGTATCCATGCGCCCTTTCAAGGCTGCCGAGGCCATTCGAGCTATTCAAATTACCACGCGATTTCCTCAGACCCACGGCGCTCCGGTACACCTTGGCGATCCATCACTCATTGGTATCGCGAATCTGGGGTCACCGGAATACGGCGACGCGGTTTCGGTAGCAGATGATGAAATACCTGTGTTCTGGGCTTGTGGTGTTACGCCGCAGCAGATCCTTATGGACTCGGGCATCGAATTTGCGATCACTCACACCCCGGGTCACATGCTGGTTACGGATATCCCCGAAAGTCAGATAACTTTGTTTTAACCCTACAACAATGAAAAAAGGAACGTGGCAATGATTAAAAGAACCTATCTTGCATCTGCAATTACCGCCGCACTGATGGTAGCAGCGCCCCAGGCGATGGCTCAAAACCTGGACAAGACCAGCATTGCCTATGTTGGAAGTTGGAGCAGCCTCTCTTTGTATAAGAATTTTGAAAAACCCTTTTGGGAGACACATGTACCCGAAGCTTCCGCTGGAAACATCTCAACCCAAGTATCTACCTTTGACCAAATGGGCCTGGGTGGCGGTGAGGTGTACCGTTTGATGGCGCGCAACGTTATCGAAGTAACCTCCACTGTTGCGGATTACGCGGTTGCGGATGCCCCCGAGCTTGAAGGCCTCGATATGCCAATGATGGCTCCGGATGTGGAATCGGCGCGGAAAATAGCTAACGCCTATCGCCCCGTTCTGACCGATGCCTTTGCCGAGCGTTTTGACAATGCAAAGCTGCTTGCCATTGTGCCGTATCCGTCCCAGGTGGTGTTCTGCAATACAGAAATTAACGGGCTGCTGGATCTTAAAGGCAAGAAAGTTCGCGCCAGCGGGCGCACCACGGCAGAGTTTCTGCAAGCCATTGGCGCTGAAGGCATAACCCTGAATTTCAGCGAAGTGCCAGGTGCTTTGCAACGTGGTGTTATTGACTGTGCAGTGACCGGATCGCTCTCGGGTTACAGTTCAGGCTGGCATGAGGTGACCACGCATCTTTACCCGCTGCCTGTCGGCGGCTGGGATCATGTAATAACCGCGATGAACGGCAAAAAGTGGGCGTCCTTGTCTGAGGAAACTCAGGAATGGCTGCAGAATGAAATTCAGGTCAACTATGAAAACCCGGTTTGGGAGTCTGCCGTAGGTGAGACTCTCGAAGGCATCGCTTGCTTGACCGGCCAGGGCGAGTGTTCGCGCGGCGAGCCTGGAGACATGGTTCTGGTTAAAACCACTGATGCAGACTTCACCGAAGTATCTCGCCATCTTCAAGAAACATTGCTGCCCAACTGGGCAAACCGTGTTGATCAGCGCTGGGTTGATCGCTGGAATGAGACTATCGGCGAGGTAACTGGCCTTACTGCAAAAAAATAAGGCGTTGGTTAGCTGATGGAGCCAGGGCTGCCTAGTGCAGCCCTGGCTCGCCCTGGAGAATTCTATGTTGCAACAGATTAATAGCGGTCTTGATCGAATACTTGTCGGTGTAGACACAGGTTCGTTATGGATGGCGCGGGCAGGAGGCTTACTGATTCTTCTGACGGTCGGCCTGGTAACAACAGAAGTGCTTTCGCGTCAGTTTTTCGGTCGGTCTGGTGTTCACGCGACCGAGATAACCGGCTACATCATGGCCATCAGCTCAAGTTGGGCTTTCGCTTACACCTTGATGCGCAAAGCTCACATCCGCATCGATGCTCTGTACCTGACGCTTCCCACGAGTGTGCGTAGCGTGCTTGATCTCATTGCGCTGTTGTCTCTGGCGCTTTTTTGCATTCTGGTTGTTGGTGCGGCGTTTGAAGTGACCCAGCTGTCATTTACCGGGGGCGCCAGAGCGAATACGCCTCTTGGCACGCCTATTTGGATACCCCAACTGCTTTGGCTGATTGGCCTGGCCTGGTTTGGCCTTGCTGTTGTTCTGCTATCTCTTCGTGTGCTGTTTGGTTTGTTAAGCGGCAACATGGAAGACGTGCAAAGAATTGCCGGCAGCCCAACGCTGGATGAGCAGGTTGCTGAAGAGAATAGGGAAACGGCCTCATGATTCTTATTTCGCTGGTTGTTCTGTTGGTTCTGCTGATTTTGAGCGTTCCGGTTGCCGCCACATTGATTGTGCTGGGGCTGTTTCTGGATGAGTTCTTTTCTCCCTTCCCGCTGGTTAACGCGATGGGGGATGTGCTGTGGTCGGCTTCCGACAGCTTTCTGCTGATCGCAATCCCACTGTTTATATTGCTGGGCGAAATACTGGTTCGCACCGGCATCGCCAAGAGCACTTACCGGGCGCTTGAAAGCTGGCTGTCTTGGCTACCTGGCGGTTTGCTGCATGCCAATATTGCTACTGCCACGCT
The DNA here is from genome assembly GCF_000169375.1 of Marinobacter sp. ELB17. Taxonomy (GTDB): domain Bacteria; phylum Pseudomonadota; class Gammaproteobacteria; order Pseudomonadales; family Oleiphilaceae; genus Marinobacter. The sequence continues at coordinate 91,594 of NZ_AAXY01000009.1, read as the reverse complement.
GTTTTCCGCAACGTCAGGCTCCAGTGTTGCGACTGCGGCCACCATTGGCACGGTTGCCATTCCGCAAGGCAAGGCGATGAATTACGACCCCAAGCTTTTCACCGGTTCGATTGCGGCTGGTGGCACTTTGGGAATCATGATCCCTCCGTCGATTAATCTGATTGTTTACGGCTTTTTGACCGAAACGTCGATTCCCAAATTGTTTGCGGCTGGGCTGGTGCCAGGCTTGCTGCTGGCATTGCTGTTTGCCGTAGGCACGGCGTTGATTTGCCTGTGGCGGCCATCGCTTGGCGGGCCTAGCACCTATCACAGCTGGCGCGAGCGTTTTGTCGGCCTTATCAGCCTGGTTCCGGTGTTGGGGCTGTTTGGTATTGTCGTCGGCTCGATTTATGCCGGTTGGGCAACGCCCACCGAGGCGGCCTCTCTGGGTGTTATAGGCGCGCTGCTGATTGCTTTATTCATGGGTAAGCTCAGCGGCCGTGTGGTTATGGAAGCTCTTGAGGGCACCATGCGCACAACCGGCATGATTGTGTTGATTATCATCGCTTCGTATTTTCTCAACTTCGTACTGGCCTCAGCGGGGATCACCCGGGAACTGAGTTCGTTTCTGGAGTCAGCCGGGCTTGGGCCTTATATGACGCTGCTTCTGATTATTGGCCTGTACATAGTGCTGGGCTTTTTCATCGAGACCCTGTCGTTGATGGTTATTACCATCCCGATTGTCGCACCGGTCATTATTGCCCTGGGTTTTGATCCGGTCTGGTTTGGCATCTTGCTGATTCTGCTGATTGAAATGGCTTTGATTACACCGCCGGTGGGTCTCAACCTGTATGTGGTACAGAGCGTTCGTAAGGGCGGCTCGTTCAACGATGTAATGATTGGCGCCATGCCCTACGTGGCCTTCATGATGATTATGGTCGTGCTGCTTGTCGCCTTCCCATCGCTGGCTTTGTATCTGCCCGAAATACTGAACTGATTATTCACCCATAAATAGCAATAACAGGATTCGTTCATGACAACATTTTATATGGTAGATACCGATGAAGCTCTTGAGGTCGACATCCAAGAGCTGATTATTGCCGGATGGGCCGGCCGTGAGCAGGCGGGAATTGATGAGCACATTGAAGAACTCAAGGCGATTGGTGTAACCCCGCCTTCCAGCACGCCTTTGTTCTACCGGGTAGCGGCGGATCAGCTAACCACGGCGGCGACCGTTCAGGTATTGGGTGGCGAATCCAGCGGTGAAGTAGAAGTTGTGTTGATAGGAGCCCCGCAGGGCACGCTCGTTAGCATTGGCTCTGACCATACCGACCGCGAAGCCGAAGCCTGGTCAGTGGCACATTCCAAGCAGGTCTGCGCCAAGCCGGTGAGCAGACAGGTATGGACGCTGGAAAGCGTGATTGATCATTGGGATCAGCTGACCATGGCCTCCTACGCAACGTTCAATGGCGAAGAAGTGCTTTATCAGCAAGGCGGCGTAACTGGGTTGTTACATCCCCAGGAGCTCCTACGCCGGTTTGGTCTGGACCAAACCCAGCTTGCTCCTGGCCAGGCCATGCTCTGTGGCACCTTGCCGGTCATTGGTGGTGTGCGCCCGTCCGAAGCCTTCCGTGTGGTGCTTGAGGACCCGGTAACCGGCCGCAAAATCGAGCATTTCTACAACACAAATACATTATCGGTGGTGAAATGATGCAGCAGCCGGGCCTCGCTCCTGTAGATTTGGGGAAAGCGACGGTGGCCTCTTTGCTGGCGGATATAGGTCAGAAAAAATGGCAGGCAAGCACTCTTCTGGAAGCTTGCCTGACCAATGCCGATCTGCACGATGACCCTCGCAATCAGGTGTATACAGCCCGTTTTGATCCTACCGCGAAAGCCGAAGCGGCGGCCATTGATGCTCTCCAAAAAGGTGGCGTGCCGCTGGGTGAGCTGGCCGGGTTGCCGATCGCACTCAAGGCTCTGTTTGATGTGGCTGGTGAAGTGACCCACTCGGGATCCAAGTGGTGGAAGCAGATAGCGCAAAGTGACGCGCTGATTGTGTCCCGCTTGCGCAGTGCGGGTGCGGTGGTTACCGGGCACACCAATATGACAGAATTCGCCTATTCCGGGCTGGGGCTTAACCCCCACTATGGATCGCCGGCAAACCCCCTGGCCCCCGGGCGCATCTGCGGTGGTTCGTCGTCGGGAGCGGCGTCGGCGGTGGCTCAGGGCATGGCGGTTGCGGCGATCGGCACCGATACCGGTGGGTCGGTGCGTATTCCGGCGGCGTTCTGCGGCTTGGTCGGGTTCAAACCGTCCCAGCAGCGCATACCCCGGCAGGGTGTATTTCCGTTATCTAACACTCTGGATTCCATCGGTCCAATTGCCCGCAGCGTTGAGTGTTGCGCTCGTATTGACGCGGTGCTTGCTGGCCAGCGCTGGCAACCCAGCGCGCCTGTGGGCCTTCGCGGTCGCCGCTTTGTGGTGCCCACCAATTTCATGTTGGACGATGTGTCAGTGGCGGTTTCGGCCGCTTTCTCCCGCAGCCTTCAGCAATTACGCGACTGCGGTGCCCAGATTGTAGAGGCGCCAGCGCCGGTGTTGGATGCACTTCCCGAACTGCTGGCTGGCGGCGGATTTACCGCGGCGGAAAGTTACCATATCCATCGGGACTGGTTGCAGCAGCATGGCGACGAATACGATCCCCGTGTGCGAATGCGTATGGAAAGGGGCGCGGGTATCAGTGCCGCGGACTATCTGGAACTGGTGCGCTGCCGGGCCGCGCGCATAAAACAGGCCGATGAGTGGCTTGCATCTTACGATGGGCTGCTTGCGCCTACTGTTCCTATTGAGCCGCCGCTGCTGACAGAGCTTGAGACCGACGAAGATTATGCGCGCCTGAACCTGTTGATTTTGCGTAATCCAACGGTGGCAAACCTGCTGGATTTGTGTGCGATCACCTTACCTAATCATCGCTCCGGTGATGTCCCCAGTGGGCTTATGCTGGTCGGTCGCAATGGTGCTGACACCGCATTGCTGAACACGGCTCAGGCAATGGAAAAGGGTCTAGAGCCATAATACTGGTGGTTATTGCAGTCAAACTGATTGCCAGGTCGGGGTGGTTTGACCTGCTTTTGCGTGGTTTATTGGCCGGGGTGCTGGTGAGTATAGCGACAACCGTTGCTGCCAAGTCTGGCCCGCTGCTGTCCGGAGTGCTGGTCGGCTTCCCCATAGGGCTATTTACAATTGGTTGGACTCTTCACGAGCGTTACGGCTCACATGTGGCACGGGCAACCGTGACCATTGCTCAAAAAGGCATGCTAAGCCTGGTTGCCTTCAGTGTGGTAGTTGCGCTTACGGTGGATAAGCTGGTGCCCATGACGACCTTCACAGTGGCACTGCTGGCTTCGCTGGCTGTCAGCGCCGCTCTGTTTCTGATCAGTCAGCGGCAGCATCGACGCGCTTTTGCCCGTGAGGCAGCCATAGACGCGCGTGCGGGATAGCAGCAACGCTCCCTTTGCCGCCGCCATCTACGACTATTAAAGATCAACCATTAGCCGCAGACCCGCTATACACAGTTCAATGCTCGAATCCGCCAGGCTGGACACCCGGCGGCTGGAACGATGTGAGCCTTTATAGCAAAGTGCCATTCATTGCCTTTTTTAGTTTGGCGCATCTCCGGATCCCGTGCCTTGACCCGGCTCTTCGTAGATGGCGGTGCGGCAATAATGATGGCGTCTACGATCGTGCCTTCGCGCGAGCATGCCGCACTCGGCCCGGGCATACCACTGCTGAACAAAATACATCCGCAGAATACGCTTCAAGGAAATTGGCGGACGTCCTCGCTTGCCGCGGGACGCGGGATAGTAATAGGGCGAGAGCGCTTTTAGCAGCCGCGACCAAGGCACCACCTGTTCCATCTCCGCCAGAAACCGCTCACGCCAGGTCTTCTTTTTCTTGGCGGCGAACTTGGCTTGGTCGCGCAGATGTCTTATGTCGATGCACGAATAAATTCCGAGGATGGCTCCCGTTTTCTTTTGGCATTCGAGGAAAACACCAATCAGGCCAGAGAGCTCTGTCTCTATACTGGTGACCATAGCTTTGGCACTCGGGGGCAGCATAGCGCTGTTTATCGTTTTTATGCGAATGATTATCTTTTCAACTTCATCCGCAGCCAGATCGGAAGAGATTAATGCGACCAGCCACGCGCTGAATGGTTATGCCCGCGAACTGGAGAAGCAGACGGGCAAGTTCCGGGTATAGGCTCGGAGCCTGAACATACCAATTCCAATAGCGGAATTCCCGAATGGAGCGGTTTCCGTAATCATCGTATGCTCCGCGGCAGTAATAGAAGACCGTTTTTTCTTTCACCTAAGCGGACCACTATGAAGCCAAACCTGAAAGCCTGCGGGCAAGCCATGATGACTGCGTTGGTTAATGCAGTGCTAGCGTTAGTGCTGATGTTGTTGGTGGAGTTTGCCATCAGCGGCAGCTTCCGCGTTCCGGCGGCGTATCTGTGGGCCGGTCTGGTGATTTGGCTGGTTATTTTTGTCGGTCAGTTCTGGCGTATGCGCTACCTGTGCCAATGCAGTGAACCGCGCCACAAAGAAGCCTGAGCCCGCTGACCAAAAGCCTAAACAAAAATGGCGGAGCCACACAGCTCCGCCATTTTTTTGCGCCGATTTATTGCACTCGCTATTTGGAGATTACTGGCGGATACCTTCCACCGAGATCTCCAGAGTAACAACCTCTGACGCCGGGCCCAAATTGGTGGGAATACCAAAGTCAGCAAGCCGAAACTCAGTTTCTGCCTCAAAACCCATGCGGTAACCACCCCAGGGATCGGCGCCGTGGCCAATCATTTCTACATCCAGGACGACTTCACGGGTAACACCGCGCAACGTCAGATCGCCCACAATATCAGCTTCTCCTTCTTCGTCCAGACGAATGCCGGTACTTTTGAACGTCGCTTGCGGGTATTCACCGGTGTAGAGAAAATCTTCGTCGCGGAGGTGTTTGTCGCGCTCGGCGTGGTTGCTGTCAACACTGGTGGTATCGATGGACACCGACACCGAGCTGTTCTGCGGATTTTCGGCGTCGTACACAAACTGACCGTCGAAATCGTTAAAGCGCCCGTACAGCCAGCTGTAACCCAAGTGTGAAATACGGAAGTTGATAAACTGGTGAGCACCCTTTTTATCAAAAGCGTAGGTGCCGGAGTGGTCTGCGGCCTGAGCGCCACCGACCAGAGCCAGAGACACAGCCGATGCCAAAAATAATCGTTTCATAAGAGACTCCTCATCCGGTAAATGTCAGTACCGGAAATTTTCAACGCCCAAACATACGGCGCAAAGTATTGTCCCGGTCAATAAAATGGTGTTTAAGCGCACCAAGCGCATGAATACCCGCTAATACGACGACACTCCAGGTTACCCAATAATGCACCACACCGGCGGTGTCTTCCATGCCCTTGATACGACCCGTGATGGAGGGCACATCAAACCAGCTAAACACACTTACCGACGAGCCGTCGGCGGTAGAAATCAGGTAACCGCTGACCATGGCAACAAATAGCAGGACATACAGCAAACCATGGGCCAGGTGCGCCGCGACAAGCTCCCAACGCCGATGACCCGGCATCGGTTCCGGCCGCGGATTCATCAGGCGCCACACAACCCGCAGCAGCATGGCAATAAATAACAACACGCCTACACTGCGATGAATATCCGGCCCCTGTTTGTACCAGGCGTCGTAATAAGTAAGCCCTACCATCCAATAACCCAAGCCAAACATGCCCACCACGGTTAAGGCCACCAACCAGTGCAGAAACACCGCCACCAGGCCATAAGTCGCCTGACTGTTACGCAGTTTCATAGCGCTTCACGCTCCTTTTCCGACATAAGTCATTTGCCGTATAGGGCATTTACGGATTGTTCAAAAATAACCCAGCGCTATGATGGTCATACTGCACCCCAATAAACAGAAAAAGACGCTTTATTATGGAACCTGAATTCGACGAACACGTAGTTGTACCCAGCAATAACTAAAGGCAACGCCAACACTTCAACGGCTCACGCCGGGTAAGTTGTTAAGACTTCGCTGATTTCCCTGAACCCTTCATAAAAGAAGCTGGCCCGGAAGGTCAGCGAAGTCGTTTTGCTTTTGGTGGGCCTATTTTCCCGAGTTTATACCGGAACATCCGCCATATTACCGTAGGCTTCCAGCCAGGCACGCCGATCGGGCGCCCGCTTTTTACCCAATAACATGTCCATACAGCTGTCGGTGTCGTCACCGTCTGCAATGGTCAGCATTACCAGCCTGCGGGTATCCGGCGCCATGGTGGTTTCGCGCAGCTGCAGCGGGTTCATCTCGCCCAGGCCCTTAAACCGCGTGACCGACACTTTTCCACGGCTGTTCTCTGCTGCCAGGCGGTCGATAATGCCCTGCTTTTCCGATTCATCCAGAGCGTAAAAGGTCTGCTTGCCAAGATCTACCCGGTACAGCGGCGGCATGGCCACAAACACGTGGCCGGCGGCAACCACCGGCCGGAAGTGCTTCACAAACAGCGCGCAAAGCAGCGTGGCGATGTGCAGCCCGTCGGAGTCGGCATCGGCCAGAATACAAACCTTGTTGTAGCGCAAACCGGCCAGCTCGTCCGAACCCGGGTCTACCCCGATGGCCACTGCAATGTCGTGAATTTCCTGCGACGCCAGCACTTCGCTGGAATCCACTTCCCAGGTATTCAGAATTTTGCCCTTCAAGGGCATAACGGCCTGAAATTCGCGGTCCCGGGCCTGCTTCGCCGAGCCACCGGCGGAATCGCCCTCCACCAGAAACAATTCCGACCGAGCGGTGTCACTGCCCGAGCAATCCGCCAGCTTGCCCGGTAGCGCAGGGCCCGAGGTAATTCGTTTACGGGCTACTTTTTTACTCGCTTTCAGGCGGCGCTGGGCGTTGCTGATAAAAAGCTCAGCCAGTATTTCGGCGACGTCGGTGTGCTGATTCAACCACAAACTGAAGGCGTCTTTCACCACACCGGAAATAAACGCGGCAGCCTGGCGCGATGACAGGCGCTCTTTCGTCTGGCCGGAAAACTGCGGCTCCTGCATCTTGAATGACAACACATAAACCACCCGCTCCCAGATATCCTCCGGTGACAACTTGATACCACGGGGCAGCAGGCTGCGAAACTCACAAAAGTCACGCATGGCTTCTAGCAGGCCCGTGCGCAGACCGTTGACATGGGTGCCGCCCTGGGCGGTTGGAATAAGGTTAACGTAGCTTTCGGCAACGGCGTCACCGCCGTCAGGCAACCACTGGATGGCCCAGTCCACGATTTCTGTGTTGCCAGAAAAACTGCCAGTAAACGGCTCAAGAGGCACCACTTCGCTGCCCGCCAAGGAAATACGCAAATAGTCCCGCAGGCCATCTTGATAACACCACTCGTCTTTCTCGCCGGTTTTTTCCTGGCTAAAAGTCACCGTTAACCCAGGACACAAAACCGCCTTGGCGCGTAAATTGTGGCGCAGGCGGCTGACCGAGAAATTGGCCGAGTCGAAATATTTAGTGTCCGGTGTGAATTTGAGCCGGGTACCGGTATTGCGCTTGCCGCAGCTGTCGACGACCTCCAGCTCAGTCACTTTATCGCCGTTGGCGAACGTCATCCGGTGTACTTGACCGTTGCGCCGAATCAGCACTTCCAGATGCGTCGACAGCGCGTTGACCACCGACACGCCTACCCCGTGCAAGCCACCGGAAAAACTGTAGTTACCCTCGGAAAACTTACCGCCGGCGTGCAGCCGCGACAGAATCAGCTCTACCCCCGGCACGCCCTCTTCCTTGTGCATATCCACCGGCATGCCCCGGCCATCGTCTTCACACTCAGTGAGCCGTCGCTGTAAAGCACGACATCAATGCGCTTTGCGTGGCCGGCCAGAGCCTCGTCACGCTGTTATCGACCACTTCCTGGGCAAGATGATTGGGGCGGCTGGTGTCGGTGTACATCCCCGGCCTTTTTCGCACCGGGTCCAAACCGCTTAAAACTTCAATGGCATCGGCGTTGTAAGTTTGCTCGCTCATGGGCGGGATAAAGCTCCGAATGGGAAATAGTGGACCGCGGCCTAGCTTAGAGAATCAGCAGCAAAGTTCAACGGCTGTTTAACAACGCCAGGCTACAAGGACTCAGAACCCAACTTTAAGGACCACCTTACCAGTAGCACGGCGCTCAGTCAGGGCACCGAGGGCCTTGGCGTAATCCTCAAACTCGAAAACCTCGCTGATTTTCGGATCAATTTTACCCTCGGCGTAGAGCTTCATCAGCTCTATCATGTTCTGGGCACTCGCTTCCGGTTCTCGCTGGGTAAAGCTGCCCCAGAACACACCGACGACAGAGCAGCCTTTCAAGAGCATCAAGTTCGCTGGAATTTTCGGGATATCGCCCGCGGCAAAACCAATAATGAGATGGCGGCCGTTCCAGGCCATGGCTCGCAGTGCCTGCTCCGTGTAATCACCACCCACGGGGTCGTAAATTACATCGACGCCCTTGCTGTTGGTCAGGCGCTTTACGGCGTCTTTAAGGGGCTCTTCCGTGTAATTGATCAACTCATCCGCACCCGCGGCTTCGGCAACTGCAAGCTTCTGTGCCGAGCTTGCGGCAGCAATCACACGGGCACCCATGGCCTTGCCCAATTCAACCGTTGCCCGCCCTACACCACCACTGGCGCCCAGAACCAGAAGACTTTCCCCAGTCTGAATGTTCGCGCGCTGCTTCAGAGCGTAATAGGACGTGCCGTAAACCATCATAAATGCAGCGGCTTTTTCGTCGCTCATGCCGTCTGGCAAGAGCAACAAATTACGCTCAGGCACAATCACTTCTTCAGCAAAAGCGCCATAACCGGTCAAGCCCGCAACCCGATCGCCGACTTTAAAACGAGTGACTTTTTCTCCCACTGCAATCACTTCACCGGACATTTCGCCGCCAGGAGAAAACGGCAAGGGCGGCTTGAGCTGATATTTGCCTTCGATAATAAGCGTATCAGGAAAGTTCAGGCCCGCTGCTTTTACGCGCACTTTAACACCACGGCCTTTCGCTGTAGGGCTCGGCACATCTTCAATTACGAGCTTGTCAGCAGGGCCGTATTCTTTACAGAGAATGGCTTTCACAGAAACTCCCATACGATGTCGTTGCTTGATTCTGACAGGGCAAATTTTTACCCCCCTTTTGGTTGCCCTCAAGCTAAACACAGTCAATCCATGAAGCAAATAAATCTTTCTTATTCAACTAAATAAACACGATCTATAGCCTGTTCTATTACTCAATAGCTGTATAAATTAAGGCTCTATACGTTAAAGCGCAATTAATTAAAGACGATTTTTAAAGACTCATTTGTTAAAGACAATTTCTAAAGAATGGTACCGAAAAAAATCAACGCACCCAGAAGGCAGGCAGCCGCTGGGAGAAACTCAACGCACCGCCCGGGAGCATTCACCTGCGGCTTTTGTCTGGTTAACCACGCCTCACAGCGAATAATAGGTTCTTGGTTTTTACTGGAACTGCGGGCAAGATCAATCACCCCTTGGCCTGAGAGCCCCCAGGCGTTAACATTGCCGTTTTTTAAGCAGCCCGATTTTTCCAATCAGACCGACTCCCGAAATCCCAGCATCTGTGAGGCAGACCCCCGTCATGCTCGAACGATTGTTTAAACTCCAGGCCCACGGCACCAACGTCCGCAAAGAAGTCGTTGCCGGTATTACCACCTTTTTGACCATGGCCTATGTGATCGTGGTTAACCCCAGCATTCTGTCATCCACCGGTATGGATTTTGGTGCGGTGTTTGTAGCCACCTGCCTGGCGGCCGTTGTCGGCACGCTGATTATGGGCCTGTGGGCCAACTACCCGATTGCCCTGGCGCCGGGCATGGGCCTGAACGCGTTTTTCTCTTTCACCGTGGTTGGCAGCATGGGTTACACCTGGCAAGTGGCTCTTGGCGCCGTTTTTCTGTCGGGTTTGATATTCTTTACGCTGAGTATCTTCAAAGTGCGGGAATGGATCATCAACTCGATACCATTGTCTTTGCGCTTTGGCATTTCTGCCGGTATCGGTTTCTTTTTGGCGTTAATTGCCCTGAAAAACGCCGGCATTGTGGTCGACAACCCAGCCACCCTGGTGGGTATGGGCGACGTCAAAGCGGCCGAGAGCCTGCTGTTTTTTGGCGGTTTTATTTTAATTTGCGCGCTGTCGTTCCGCCGCGTTACTGGCGCGGTGATGATCGGCATTATTGCCGTAACCCTGGTGGCGTTGGCCACCGGAATGGTTGAATATAAAGGCCTGTTTTCAGCACCGCCCAGCATGGCCCCCACCTTTATGCAGCTAGACCTGGCCGGCGCGTTTAACGTCGGCATGATCAGCGTTATTTTTGCCTTTCTGTTTGTTGACCTGTTTGACACCTCTGGCACCTTGATCGGCGCCGCCCAACGTGGCGGCCTGCTGGACGAAAATGGCAAACTGCCACGCCTGGGCCGCGCGCTCATGTCAGACTCCGTAGCCACCATGTCGGGTGCTGTTCTGGGCACATCTACCACCACCAGCTACGTGGAATCCACTGCCGGTATAGCCGCGGGTGGTCGCACCGGCTTGACGGCGGTGGTTGTCGCCGGCCTGTTTGCCGCGTGCCTGGTGCTGGCACCCATTGCCAGCATTATCCCCGCCTACGCCACCGCTCCAGCGCTGTTGTACGTCGCCGTGCTAATGGCCAGTGGGCTGAAGTTGATCGACTGGGACGATGTGACCGATGCCGCACCGGCGGTCGTCACCGCGCTGATGATGCCGCTGACGTTCTCGATTGCTAACGGCATCGCCCTGGGCTTTGTCACCTACGCGGTACTGAAAGCCCTAAGCGGTCGTTGGTCTGATCTCAATCTGAGCGTGGTCGTTATCGCTCTGGTGTTTATTCTTAAATTCATTTTCCTGGATGTCGCGTAAGCGGCGCCCGGGCGTAAGGCAGGGGTTTCATGGATTACTTTTCCCAGAGCATCAAGCAGGCTATCCGCACGGTTCCGGACTGGCCGAAACCCGGTGTCACTTTCCGCGACATCACGACGGTGCTGCAGAACAAAACCGCGTTTCGCAAACTGATTGATGCCTTTGTACACCGCTACCACGACCAGCATATAGACGCGATTGCTGCGGTAGATGCCCGTGGCTTTATCATTGGCTCTGCTCTGGCGTATGAACTGAACGCCTCGTTGGTGTTGATTCGCAAGAAAGGCAAGCTGCCGTTTGATACCTTAGTGGAAGACTACGAACTGGAATACGGCACCGCCTCGGTGGAGCTGCACAAAGACGCCCTCAAACCCGGCGACAAAGTGGTGCTGGTCGATGATCTGATCGCCACCGGTGGCACGATGCTGGCCGCCTCCCGGCTGATTCGCAGGATTGGCGCCGAAATTGTAGAAGTCGCAGCGATGATTGATCTGCCCGACCTGGGCGGTTCTGACAAGCTGCGAGCCGAAGGCTTAACGGTTTATACTGTATGCTCATTCGAGGGAGAATAAGCCGCCCTCAAGGAGGATACTATCGTGAATTATCAGCACCATTGGCACGATGCAACCCCTATTCATTTGCCCCTGGGCAAAATTGTCTGCATCGGCCGTAACTATGCCGAACACGCCAAAGAACTGAACAACCCGGTCCCGACCGAGCCCCTGCTGTTCATAAAACCCGCCACCGCCGCGGTACACCTGACCAGACCTCTGGACTTCCCGCGGGATCAAGGCGCCGTGCACTTTGAAACCGAATTAGCAGTGCTGATTGGCAAACCCCTGACGAACGCCTCCGCCAGCGATGCAGAAGCGGCGATACTGGGTTATGGCCTGGCGCTGGATTTAACCCTCCGTGACCTGCAAAGCCGTCTTAAAAAGCAGGGGCACCCATGGGAGCGGGCTAAAGGTTTTGATCGCGCCTGCCCACTCACGCCGTTTGTCCCAGCCAGCGATCTGGACAAGCGCCGCCTACACTTCAGTCTGGATATAGACGGCGAGCGCCAGCAAAGCGGCGACACCGCCGACATGCTGTTTCCGGTGGTGGCCCTGATTGCCCACATCAGTACACAGTTCTCTCTGTTACCCGGGGATGTAATACTGACTGGCACGCCCAAAGGTGTCGGACCACTGCAATCCGGACAAATCCTGCAACTGACGCTGGAAGATCGCCTGTCGGTATCGACCAGAGTGGTTTAGAAAAAGATTTAGAAAGAGATTTAAAGAGTGATATAAAACGAGCTTTAGACAACACCCTCAGCGTGGTCTAACGTAGCGACGCTGAATCGTTTTTTGGTTAGGAGCGTATATCTGGCATGGCAAAAAAACCGGTTACCACCCGCAGTGGTCGTTTTTTCAAACTCGCAGGTATGACTGCCTCCGTGGCCGGACAATTTGCTGGCCAAAAGGCGCGCAGTTTCTTCAGTAGTGAAAATGATGAAGGGGCCCGCAGCGAAAGCTATAGCCGCATGGCGGCGCGTATTACCGACACTTTGGGGGAAATGAAAGGCGCCGCCATGAAGGTGGGCCAAATAGCCTCGCAAACCCAAGATTTTCTACCTCGTGAATTTTCTGACGCCCTGCAAAAGCTTCAAAAAGAAGCGCCGCCCATGCCCTTCGAGGTGATTCGCCAGCAAATTGAAACCGCCTTGGGCAAACCAGTACACGAGCTTTACGAGTACCTGCAGGAAGCACCTTACGCGGCAGCTTCTATCGGCCAGGTACATCGGGCGCGGATGCACGATGGCACCGATGTTATCGTGAAGGTGCAATACCCGGGTGTTGATGAATCCTGTGACTCCGACCTCAAGCAGCTCCGCCTGGCTCTAAAGCTGGGCGGCCTGCTGAAAATGCCCAAGGAATCGGTAGATCAGCTGTTCGGTGAAATCCGCGAGCGCCTGCACGAAGAGCTGGATTACGACAACGAAGCCCGCAATCTTGATGTGTTCCGCGAGTTTCATCGCAACGATCGCTGGGTGGTTATTCCAGCGGTGGTGCGCAGCCATTCAACCCGCCACGTGATGACTCTGGAGCTGGAGGAAGGTGACCACGTAGGTGATATCACCCCAGAGCGTTACGACCAGGACACCATCAATCTGATCGGCCACCGCATTTTTACCGCGATGGCTGATCAATTGTTTCGTTTTCAGTGCATTCACGGTGACCCACACGCCGGTAACTTTGCTTACCGGCCAGATGGCACCATTGTGATGTACGATTTTGGCTGTGTGAAAAAGCTGAAGCCGGAGATTGTGCGGGCTTACCGCAATGCGGTGACGGCTGCTTTAGATCAGGATTATAAGGCGCTGGACCAGTATTTGATCGATTTGGGTGCGCGGGTCGAAAGCCAACCGGCGATTGATGAGGCCTATTACGCCATGTGGCGGGATATTTTGGTTGTGCCGTTTGAGTCTGAGCAACCCTACGATTTTGGTGAGGCGCGACTGCATAAGGATGTGGCAGCCAAGACGAGTACGGTGTTTAAGTATCTGGATTCTTTCAAACCGCCGGTGGAGAGTATTTTTATTGACCGGATGATTGCGGGGCATTACTGGATGTTGAAGCGGCTGGGAGTTCAGGCGGCTTTTGGTAATGAGTTGCGGGCGTATTTGGCGGAGTTTCGTTAATTTCTAGCTCTGAGTAATCGGCACAGGTCTTTCTGGTTCTTGCCCGTTGGTTCTTCTATTATCGCTTAAAACTGTTTACCCATTCTGCTACGCCTTCCACTGCGCTTTTTTGAATAAACCGGGCGCGGGAGAATCTTCCTGTCGGGGTGACCGGGTCGATGAAGGTGATGGGCACGTCGCGCTCTACTTCGTGGACCAGGCCGGCGGCCGGGTAGACTTGTAGGGAGGTGCCGACTATGAGCAGGTCGTCGGCGCTGCGGACTATGTCGATAGCGACTTCCAGCATCGGGACGTCTTCGCCGAACCAGACGATGTGGGGGCGCAGTTGGCTGCAGTCTTGGCTGCGTTCACCCAAGCTGATATCGCGGTAGCCGATGGTGTGAATGGCTCGGGGGTTTTTGCTGCTGCGGGCCTTGGTGAGTTCGCCGTGCAGGTGTAACACTTGGGTAGAGCCGCCGCGTTCGTGTAAGTCATTTACGTTCTGGGTGACTATGGTCACCCGATAACTGCGCTCCAGCTCCGCCAGCAAGCGGTGAGCGCGGTTGGGTTGGGTGTTCGCCAGTTGGCGACGGCGTTCGTTGTAGAAGCGAAGCACCAACGCCGGGTCGCGCTGAAAGGCTTCGGGGGTGGCTACATCGGATACGTTATGTTTTTCCCACAGCCCATCGTTGTCACGGAAGGTGGCCAAGCCACTTTCGGCGCTGATGCCAGCGCCGCTGAGTACTACGATGTGTCGCTTCATGTCCGCGCTAGCCACCTTATCAGTCGAAGATTTTACCCGGGTTGATAATGCCGTTGGGGTCAAAAACCTGCTTAATGCCTCTCAGATACGCAATTTCAGTTTCGCTTCGGGTGTACTGCAGGTAGGCTTTTTTGGTCATGCCCACGCCGTGCTCGGCGGACACGCTGCCCTGGTATCTTTCGACGATTTCAAACACCCACTTGTTTACCTTCTGGCACTTTTCGAAGAAATCTTCTTTCGCCATGTCCTCAGGTTTGAGGATGTTCAGGTGCAGGTTGCCGTCGCCGATGTGACCAAACCAGATAATTTCGAAATCCGGATAGTGGTCGCTGACCACTTGATTGATTTCTTCCAGAAAGCCCGGCACCCGGGACACCACCACAGAAATGTCGTTTTTATAGGGGATGCGCGGAGCGATGGATTCAGAGATGCGCTCGCGCAGCAGCCACAAGTTCTGAGCCTGGGTTTCGCTTTGGCTGATCACGCCGTCGAGCACCCAGCCGTTTTCCATGCACTGCTCGAACAGTTCCATGGCTTGTTCCATCACCTGTTCAGACACCGCTTCAAATTCGAGCAGCGCGTAGTAAGGCGCTTCGGTGTCAAAAGGCGCTTTTACCTGGCCGTGGGCCAGCACGTGATTCATCGCCTGGTGAGAGAAAAACTCGTAAGCCGTTAAGTCCAGCTTACTGCGGAAGGTGTTCAGCACGTCCATGGTGCTGCCCAGGTCGTTCAGGCCCAGTACCAACACGGTAAGGTTGTCGGGCTGGCGTGACAGCTTCATTGTGGCTTCGGTAATAAAACCCAGGGTCCCTTCGGCACCGATAAACAAGTGGCGAAGGTCGTAGCCGGTGTTGTTCTTTTCCAGGTCTTTGTTCAGATCCAGAACATCGCCTTTACCGGTGACGACTTTTAGGCCGGCAACCCAGTCGCGGCTCATGCCATAGCGGATAACTTTGATGCCACCGGCGTTGGTGGACAGGTTGCCGCCCAGCTGGCTGGAGCCGGCGGACGCAAAGTCCACCGGGTAATAAAGGCCGTTTTCTTCGGCAAAATTCTGCAGCTGTTCAGTGATAACACCGGCCTGGCAACGCACGGTGCGGTCACTGGCGTTGAAGTCCAGAATTTGGTTCATATTGTCAAACGCCACCACCACTTCACCGTTGGCGGCTACGGCGCCGGCGCTCAAGCCAGTTCGACCGCCAGACGGCACCAAAGCAACGTTGTTTTGGTTGGCGAACTGAACCAGCGTCTGCACGTGTTCGGTGGTTTTCGGCAGCACAATAGCGACTGGGTTTGGGGTGTATATCCGAGTCCAGTCGGTGCCGTAAGTGGCAAGATCAGACGGATCTGTCAGCACTTTGCCTGGGGCGTCGCCCTTGGCCATCAGTTGCTTCAGGGCGGCTATGATCTGTTCATGTGTCATCAGGCTGGGCTCTCGCTCAAGTGTGTCTCGAAATAGGACGGCACGGTCAAAAAAAGACCGGCTGGCAGCGCCAGGTCCGTATAAAAATGGGGATGTTCGGCACGCTGCCAACGCCAAAGATTATGTTATCATACCGCTCCTGTTCTGTGCGTCAGCCCATGCGATGTAAATCTGAAATGACTGGCCACGGGTGGTTAAACGCGACAAAAAGTTGGAAAGTAAGCCCATGTCCAATACGTCTCTGCAAAAAAGAAAAATTCGAATTCTGTTGCTGGAAGGCGTGCACCAGTCTGCACTCGATTCTCTGCACGCCGCCGGTTACACCAACATTGAGTCCCTGTCGCACTCGTTGGCTGAAGACGAGCTGATCAAGAAAATTGCCGACGCGCATTTTGTCGGCCTTCGGTCGCGCACACAGCTGACAGAGGCCGTATTCGAAGCGGCCAAGAAATTGGTGGCGGTGGGTTGCTTCTGTATTGGCACCAACCAAGTAGACCTGCAGGCTGCCACGCGCCGCGGTGTGGCGGTGTTTAATGCGCCCTTCTCCAACACTCGCTCAGTAGCCGAGCTGGTGTTGGCGCAAGCCATTTTGTTGCTGCGCGGCGTGCCGGAAAAGAACGCCAAGGCCCACCGTGGCGAGTGGATTAAGTCGGCCAAAAACAGCTATGAAATCCGCGGCAAGAAGCTGGGCATTATTGGCTATGGCAACATTGGTACCCAGTTCAGTGTGCTGGCCGAAGGCTTGGGCATGGAAGTGTACTTTTACGATGTGGTATCCAAACTCTCCATCGGTAACGCCACGCAAGTGGGTTCCATGCAGGAACTGCTAAACCTGTGTGATGTGGTGAGCCTGCACGTACCGGAGACCGCAGCCACCAAATACATGTTCAAAGCCGAGCAGCTCGCGCAAATGAAGCCGGGTTCTATTCTGATGAACGCCTCGCGCGGCACCGTGGTCGATATTGAGGCCCTGGCTGACTCCTTGCGCAGCGGAAAGTTGCTGGGCGCTGCCGTTGACGTTTTCCCGGTTGAACCAAAATCCAACAGCGAAGAGTTTGTCTCACCGCTGCGCGAATTCGATAACGTCATCCTGACCCCACACGTGGGTGGCTCCACCATCGAAGCCCAGGAAAATATCGGCCGTGAAGTCGCTGAAAAACTGTCCATGTACAGCGACAACGGTACATCTGTATCGTCAGTGAACTTCCCCGAAGTGGCCCTGCCCTCGCACCCGAACCAGCATCGGCTGCTGCACATTCACGAAAACGTGCCGGGCGTGATGTCAGAGATCAACCAAGTCTTTTCCGCTAACGGTATCAACGTCTGCGGTCAGTACCTGCAAACCAAGGACGACATTGGCTACGTGGTAATCGACGTCGACAAGGCCTACGGTGAGCTGGCGCTGGAAAAATTGCTGGAAGTGAAAGGCACCATTCGCTGCCGCGTGCTGTTTTAAGCCCGCAAGGCTGCTTAGAAAAAACCGGGGCCCTGAGCCCCGGTTTTTTTGCTCTTAGGGGACAGATTTCAAATCTGTCCCCGGCTTGCCTAGGCCCCGGTTTTCTTACTCAAAGAGGACGGATTTGAAATTCGTCACCGATCTTTTTGAGCAGTCCTCTCACTCAACGAGCCTTTGATTCCACCATAATCTGACGATGATAGCGTGCGGAAGTGTTAACGCGGCCAGCGCCCAGAACATGACTCTGACTGCGTCAACCAGCAAACTCGTGGAGGGCCCGATAAGTACGATCACCCCCCAGGCGACACACGCCATTGCGATCGCCCCCAGCGTTGCAGGCAAGATTTTACGGACCGGAAACGCCTGGAATAGGCTTTTTTGATTCGACAACAAGCGGTGTTCGGCAATCGAAAGGAAATGACGCACGCTGTGAATCGCACAAAAATAGAACGCGAATCCCAGAAGCGGTGGCAATGCAGTCAAGGCCGCGCCCACCAGGCATAACTCGACCAACACTCTTGGGTCAGGTCGGTTAAGGCGCCCGAACAACAGGCATCCGAAACCAAAAAGCCAAACCACCGCCAAACAAGGCCCAAGCCATACCACGATGTCCAAAACCACCTGTGGTTCAATCTTAATCAGCCAGGCAAACAACTCGCTCGTTTGCTGCGGATGCCCGAGCATCGGACCCAAGATGGGCGTGCTGCCGAATAGCCAACGCAACAGAGGGTTTTTCGCCGAGCTTAGAAAAGCTTCGTCGGTATAGCCAAAGTGCCAGATCGACAAACCCAGAAACAACAGCAGCGCCCCCACCGGCAGCACCCAGATTAGCGCAACAAAAGCCAACGAGGCCATCAAATAGGCGCACAGAACAACGAACAAACCGGTTGGCGACGTCGCAGTCAGTTGCTTGAGAATCATGGGATCCGCGCCCCCGTGGGACAGACCAAACACACCAATAGGCAGCAATACAATCCAGAACTGTTGTTCAATAGACAGAACCGGCAACATAACGCCGACGATCAGCGCGAGACTGGCAATCATTAATATAACAAACTGGTGACGGCGTCCGCCTGAACTCCGATAAAGCACATTTTCAGTGGTAGCGGCCTCGTTTATCACCATGGCAATGCGGCTCGCACAAAGGGCCCTGGCGGTAGCGCGCTGGCCACTGCCAGAGCATCACGCCAGCGTGGCTGGTCGTTCATAAACCGGCTCATTTGTGCGGCACTCGTGGCAGCAAACAGCCCCACGAACCATTGCGGTGCTTTGTCCGGGTGCCGCTTCAATGCCCGCAGAAACACGCTGTCCATCCAGTCCAGCCAGCCAGCCCGCACCGTTGGGCCCTGAAGCACCCAGTCGCCACTGGCGTGAGCCGCAAGAATCTGCCGGGCAAGCGCCGCGCTGCCTCTTTGGCAACTAACAAAATGATAACCGGTGGCGGCCCTCATCCAGCCTGCACCGACGCCTGCCCTGATCACCCGACCAAGGCTCTGAACATTCGGCATGCGCAGCATAGGCAGGCTACCAGACTCCTCTCTTGTGACCTCGTAATACCCCAGATCCTGTCGCTGCAGCCATGAATCAAGGTCTGAGCGATAGTCCGGCGCAGGCTCCTTCTCCGGTTGAAAGGCGGTCCATTCAATCAGAAAGTGATCCTCGTCGAGAGGCAACAGGTACAAAAAACAAGGGTGCGGATAGCCGGGCTGAAAATCCATCAGTGTGGCCGTAGAGGTATCAAAACCGTGCTTGGGACAGGTAATCTCAAGGCCTGAGAAAACCTGCCAAAACCCAACGCCGGATATCAGCTGACCCTTGTCGGGAGGGCGTGTGTCTATGACTGCCTTTGCCTGCCAACGGCGTTGATCCGCTGACACCAGAGCGCCATCATCGGTGTGTTCAACGCCGCTAACGGTCACACCAAGGTGCAAATCAAAGGCCGGACTATCGTCTATTTTGGCCAATGCATACCGATACAGAACATCTGCCGGCAGCATTGCGTAAGCAGCGTCCCTGTCAGACTGACAGGCTGTTTGTTTACCTTGGCTGACCTGCCAGCGAAACCAGCGATGGGTGATAAGATCGCGAAAAGGATGTGGTTCAAGGTCCCAGAAACACCATGTTCGGTCGTTACTGTAGGATGTTCGTGGTTCTAGGAAACAGACTCTGGGTAATGTTGCCTGCCCATCTTCTGCCAACTGCAGGAGCCAGCAGGCCAGGCTGAGCCCGGCTAACCCGGCTCCGATAATGACAAGATCATACTCACCGTGTGGCCCAGCGCGCTGGCTTGTGGGCTTTGGTCCAGATTCAGGTTCGGATTCAAGACGACGGTTCATCGCTTTTCAGGCTGGCGCAGTTTAAGGCTGGTTGTCAGGCCTTGATGCAGTGCGCGATCGTGACGAATAGGCTGCCGGTTGATTGCACCTGCCGCCAGTTGAACAACGGCTCCCACCGACACCCTCAGTTTCTCGGCTGAACCAACCACACATCGGCTCTGCCAATAACGTTGTTCGCCCCTTTGCAGAATCTGTCGGCCAATTTGCCGATAGATCTTTGCAGCAACGGCAATGGCCAGACGTGCCCTGAACGGCAGATAACCCAAACCCTGCCACCCACTGCAATAATAGGCCTCGGACATGCCCAGCAGATCGCGCACGCCCAACCAGGCACTGTGCCGGGCAACTCGATTTCCAGCCACAATATCTTCTGGCGCGATCGCGCCCGTTGCCCCATCGGCCGGTAAGTACAAGCGGTTTAAGTGGGCGTCCTCCAGAACATCTCGAGAGATGTTGGTCAGTTGCATGGCAATTCCTAAATCAATGGCGTACGGTAGGGCTTTTTCCCGCTCACGCGCGTTTAACAGGCACGTCATCATAACCCCTACCGTTCCCGCCACACCGTAGCAATAACGAAGGAGCTCGGCCTGATCCGCCACTCTGACAAGGTCAAGATCACTACGCACCGTGTCAACAAGATCACCCAATGCACTCAGCGCCATCGGATAGTCTCCCAGCAGCGATTCCGCCTGCTGGTAAAGGTTGGGGTTTTCATCAGCCAATGTTGGCCGGGATATCAGCGCCTGGTGAAACTCGCCAAGCTGTCGCTCAGCTGCCATCGCTTGGGCGGGTGTTGATGCCTCGTCCGCCAAGTCGTCTATGCTTCGGCATATCTGATACAGGTCTGCGGCGCTCTCAAGCTGTTCTGCGGTCAATAACTGACCAGCCCAATAAAAGCTTTTCCCTTTGCGCCGAAGGACATCGGCGCCGGTTGCGGATAGATTGGCTTCGGCAACCGACTCAGTCATTTCACGCCTCTGATGGCGATGCCTGCTAACGCTCCCGCTTCGATATCGGCCTGCGATTCAAAGGCTCTGACCACTAAGCGCTCAACCACACCAGCAGAGCACACCACACCTGGCACGCCTGCACCCGGATGAACGCCTGCACCGACAAAAAACAGGTTTCGGTACCGCGGCGACTGGTTATGAAAGCGCAGCCCGGCCGATTGCGTGAGCGTAGGCGCAATGGAGAACCCGCTGCCAAAGGGACTGTTCAGCTCAGTGTGAAAATAGGTGGGCGAAATACTGTGCTTAGCGCGGATTTGCTGCGGAAGGTCCGGCATGAGGCGCTGAGTCAAAATGCTGATAATTTGATCTTCAACGTCACTAGAAATCTGACCCCAATCCTGATTGCCCTGAAGATTAGGAACCGGGGCCAGCACGTAAAAGGCGTCGCCATTTTTTGGCGCCATGGTCGGGTCTGTCGCGCCGGGCCGGTGCAAATACAGACTCAAATCTTCCGGAATCTGGCGCTGCTCAAAAATCTCGGTCAAAATTTCCCGGAAGGTTTCACCGAACACAATCGTGTGGTGCTCAATGTCGGAGTAAACCCGCTCGGTGGTGAAGTAAAGCACAAACAACCCCATAGACTGCTTTAACCGTGCCCTGTGGCTGTCGGCAAGCCGCTGGCGAGTGGTTCTTTCAATCCAGTGATCGTAAACGTAGAGCGGGTCCGCGTTACTCACCACCAAGTCGGCATCGAAACGACGGCCCTGGTCGGTCACAGCGGCGCGCACGTTCAGGCCGTCCATTTCCAGATGCTGAACTGACTGGCCGACGTGCAAGCGACCGCCGTGTCGCTGAAACAGCTCCGCCAATGCCTTAATGAGCGCACCGGTTCCGCCTTGCACATACCAAACACCGCTTTTACGCTCCAAAGCATGAATCAGGGCGTAAAGTGACGATGTCTGAAACGGATTGCCCCCCACCAGCAGGGAAGGCACAGAGAAAGCTCTGCGCAAACGCTCGTCGCTGAAAAACTGGGAAACAAATTGGTAAATACTCCGGTCAGCCCTGAGTTTAATGAGGTCTGGCAAAACCTCCAGCATGTCCGCAACCCGGGTAAAAGGCCGTTGTGCCAGTTCGGTAAAGCCGCGATCGTACATTGCTTCGGCGGCTCGCAGGAATTGCGGGTAGTGTTCGCCTTCGCCCGGCGATAGCCGGTCAATCTCTGCGACCAGCGCCTCTGTTGTGCCGTGATAGTCAAAGTGGCTGCCATCGGCAAAGTCCATGCGGTAAAAAGGCGACACCGGTAACAGTGTCACCTGATCTTCCAGAACTTCACCAAAACGTTCGAACAATTCAGCAAAAAGAAAAGGCGCGGTTATGACGGTTGGCCCGGCATCGAAGCTGTGGCCATCCAGCTCGAAGGTTCTGGCTCGTCCCCCCAAATCAGCGTGCTTTTCCAGAAGATCAACCCTATAACCTCGAGCCAACAAACGTAAGGCAACAGCAAGTCCGCCAAAACCTGCTCCGACAACCACCGCTGTTTTCGCCGCACTAACCCCACGTATTTGTCGTGTCATGACATCCCTCCCCATTCGATCCAAAGGAGTAGCGATGTGCTTGTGCTCTGCATTCCAATTTCATGAGTAACGGACCTAGCGTAGGCGTAATCGGCGTAGACATCTGTTTTTCAAGACACATAAGCTGGCGTCGGCCACGCTGCAATGCAGCCAGCGCGTGGCGGGTCGCCCTTTGAACTCTACGTTCCGGACTGTCGCTCAATCTGCCACGATGATGGTGCCAGGCATGAAAAGGATGAAGCGATTTCACTTTGCTTTTCAAATCAGCCTTTGGCTCCACCAGATCGTCCAGATCGTCGATGATCTGATAGGCCAGACCAACCGCCTCGGCGAACCGCTTTATAGAATCCAAAACCGACAGCTCAGCCTTCGCCGCTATCGCACCAGTCATCAGCGGAAGCTGAATCAGTGGGACAGTTTTGGCTTGCGCAGCTTCTATATAAGCCCTGAACCGGGGCTGAACGCCGGGTTCTACCGGTGCAATCTCAATGCTTTGCCCGACAATAACCCGACCGGTCATCGCCGCCAAATATTGGGTCAAAAGACGGGATTGCTGGGCATCGTCCAAACCAGCGGACACAGCAAAAGCCGTACAAAGAAGCAAGTCGCCGGCGCACAAAGCAACACCTCTGCCGTGTCTTTTCCATACCGTCGCCTGCCCTCTTCGAAGCTGATCGCCGTCGAGGAGGTCATCGTGTACTAAAGACGCGTTGTGGATGAGTTCGCAGCATGCCGCCGCAACAACCGCATATTCTTGGGAACATTCAAAACTTCTGCAACTGGCCAGCGCCAGACGAGCTCTCAACAAACTCCCCCTGGTACTGATTTGGTATTGGCTAGCATTGTTTGCTGGCCCTTCCATTACACCTTGCAAAGCGTCGAGCATCAACGCCCTAACCTGCTCCAACGCTCGCGTATGATCAGCCTTGTCGGCTGATTGGACCGCCACTACGTTAGCACTGGCGTTTTTTCTCAAAGGTACTTCGGCGCCTAAGACGGAAACAGTCATTGTTATTCTCCCTACGCGGGGATGAGTACTGAAAGCCGTTTATTGAGACCACTTGATCTTAAAAGGAAAAGGCGGAACCGGCACGGACCTGATCCGTGCCGGTTTGATCACAATGGCTGACAATCAGCAGTCAAGTTCCGACAGATCTTACGACTGCTTTCAAGCGCCTTTTTTCACCGGAGTCTTCTGCTCTGCTTGCGTGGCTGTTTCTACTGGTACTTCCACATGTTCGCGTTCATCTGCTTTACCCTTGCGCACTGCAATTGTAAAGATCAACAGCCCGAACACGGCTTTCGAAACAATGTCAGCAATGGTGTAGCCGGTTTCAACAGCAACAATCGCTGAACCGCCGGTTATGCCGAGCAGTGGTAGCAAATAGACGATTGGGTAAAACGCCCAGGAAGCGACCACCAAAGTAGCTGCTGCGCTTATCAGGCCTTTCACTTCGTCCGGCTGCTGCGAGATAGATTCTTTAAGACCGATTACCAGCTCACGCACGATGTACAGGAACGGAATCATCGACAGAATCCAGAAAAGTGCCCGGGTTCCGACTTCACCCGATACTTCGCCAGGATAGCCAAGAATAATCATTAGCGCGGCTGCGCCACCAAGCTTGACAGACCGGCTCACAGTCTCACTATTGCTGAGTTTCATCACCAAAATCAGCTCAACCAGCAGCAAAGGCACTGTTAACAGCCAGTCTACGTAGCGGTACGCGCGGTTAAAGCCTTCACCCGAAGTCAATACTTCACCCGTAGTCACCGACGCCGCCCCGTGCCAAGAGAGCATGATTTGGAGGTAATGATAGGCTGCAATAGCCGTTACCAAACCGCTGATCGTAATGGCCATTCGATAGGCCGGCGCAACCGACGACTTCATCAACCACAAAAACAGCGTAGCCGACGCCATGACGGCCAAACCGAAAGAGAACACATTGCTTATAAAGCCATATTGACCCACTGATAAACTTTCGAGCTCTAGCATGTCCTTAACCCTCTCACCTATTGTACTTAGAAATCAGCCATCGGCATGTCCTCGAAACTTTTTTTAACCGACCACCGACCTTGGGGACAAGATAAACGCAACCTTGCGGAGAGTACTTACGTTTCATCGATTTTTTGGATCAGGCTCATACCGCTATTCATAAAAGTTTTCCGTAAAAATTGCAGGCAACCTAGGGAATTGCGCTTTCGCTGCAGTCAGCGACAATCTGTCGTAGGTAGTCACATACGGTAGACCCGAAACGCTGCTAGACGAGACAAACCTCATCACCAACGTTCATCAACCCTGCACTCTGGATATTGCCGTAAATTCCAAGGTTCTGGTCCGCTTCCCGGACAATGCTGCGCAGCAGGCTGGCGTCTGCGCCAAAGCCGCTTTGCTTCCTTGTGACAGCACCGCAGCGTGGCGCAGACTCACTACATTCAATAACGAGTTCACCCATTTTCAGGACCTTACCAATCCAGTCCTGCTCGGCTAACCCCGTCACCCCTGGCAGTGTGTCGATTACGAGGTTGGGGCGAAAGCGTTCCACATGCCAATCCGACTCTGGATTCTGCTGTTTCATGTGGTTCAGGCTAGACGTTGTCAGAATATAAAAAGGCGACACCAGAAAAAACGTGCCCGGAACGGACACAAAGTCCTGAATGGATGGCGGCAAGTTATCGAAATCGGGCAATGGTTCGCCTTCTTCTCGCGCAAATGTGGCTTTTAGCTCCTGAAGCCAAGTGTGCTCATCGGTTTTATAACGGCGATAAAAGTTATCATCTGCCTCAGGACGCAAGGGTTGCAACACGCTTTCGTGACCCACCAGGGCTGACACCTCGCATACGCTCACCCGACATTCCTTTCACCGGATAACGCCAAATCGATTTGATCGTACCAATCTTCATCACAGTCACCTCTAACGACAGCTCTTTCAGGTATTTCAGGGGGTTTTGGGTGTCCATACGTCAGAGAGCGTAGAGGCGCGCTGGTGCGGTGATTTGCTCTCACAAAAATAAGCCATAAGGAAAAATCTCAGAGAGGCTGTAGCTCATGAGTGGGCAATGGCCGCCCACTCATATACTGGCGACCAATAAAAAGCCTGTCCGAGCACAAACTCGGACAGGCTTTTCAGACGCTTTCGCTAGCCAATGACAACGCTCAGGAAACGTTCAATGTCGTCCGCGCCTCTCTAACCGCAGCCGAAAGTTCCCGCGTAAGTGACAAAACATCATCGCGGCCCTGGGCTTCGGTATCTGCATTGGCTATGCACTCCACCAGAGCCGAACCCACCACTACGGCATCCGCAAAACGCGCAATGCGCTCAGCTTGGGGTGCGGTACGAATACCGAAGCCCACGGCCACCGGCAAGTTTGTATGCTCTCGAATCCGCGCCAGTTCTTTTTCCACTTTTTCAGCGGTAGGTGCCGCAGAGCCAGTAACACCGGTGCTGGAAACGTAGTACAAAAAGCCGGAGGTATTTACCAGCACACCGGGCAGCCGGGCGGCATCGGTGGTGGGCGTTGCCAGGCGAATAAAGTGAATACCGGCTTCGCGGGCCGGCACGCACAGTTCGTTGTCATGCTCTGGCGGCAAATCCACCACGATCATGCCGTCTACACCGGATGCTGCGGCATCGTCCAGAAAACGCTCTACGCCGTAGCAGTAAATTGGGTTGTAATAGCCCATCAGTACAATCGGTGTGTGCTGATTATGCTCGCGAAATTCACGCACCATCTGCAGGGTTTTGATGGTGTTGTGACCACCGGCCAAAGCCCGCTGGCTAGCAAGCTGAATGGGCGCACCATCGGCCATAGGGTCGGTGAACGGCATTCCCAGTTCGATGATATCGGCACCGGCTTCAGGCAACCCTTTTAAAATCTCCGCGCTGTGCTGATAGTCCGGATAGCCTGCGGTTACAAACGTAACCAGGGCAGCACGGTCTTGCTGGCGCAAGGCTTCAAAACAACGATCAATACGACTTGCGCTCATATCAGGCTTCCCCTTTAACGTCTTTACCAGCGTCTTTCTCAGCGTTTTCCGCACTGGCGTCCATCGCGGCAAGGACGGTAGACATGTCTTTATCACCGCGGCCGCTCAGGTTGATAACAATCAAATGATCCTGCGGCAATGTCGGAGCCACTTTCATCACGTAGGCAATAGCATGGGCTGTTTCCAGCGCCGGAATAATACCTTCAATGCGGCACAGAGTGTGGAAGGCTTCCAGAGCTTCGTCATCGGTAATGGCAGCGTAGCTGACCCGGCCAATATCATTTAACCAGGCGTGCTCTGGGCCAATGCCCGGATAATCCAGACCCGCCGAAATCGAATGGGCATCCTGAATCTGCCCGTCAGCTGATTGCAGCAGGAAGGTACGGTTGCCGTGCAATACGCCAGGGGTGCCGCCTTTCAGGCTGGCCGCGTGGCGCTTGTCCAAGCCTTCACCGGCGGCTTCAACACCCACCATAGCGACGCTATTATCATCCAGAAACGGATGGAACAGGCCCATGGCGTTTGAGCCGCCACCGACACAGGCTACCAACGTGTCGGGCAGGCGCCCTTCGCGCTCGAGAATCTGCTCGCGGGTTTCTTCACCAATAATCGATTGGAAATCACGCACCATAGCCGGATAGGGATGCGGGCCTGCTACTGTGCCGATGATATAAAAAGTATCGGCTACGTTGGTAACCCAGTCACGCAGGGCTTCATTCATAGCG
Source organism: Marinobacter sp. ELB17 (assembly GCF_000169375.1). Taxonomy (GTDB): domain Bacteria; phylum Pseudomonadota; class Gammaproteobacteria; order Pseudomonadales; family Oleiphilaceae; genus Marinobacter. The sequence goes on along the minus strand of NZ_AAXY01000009.1, from coordinate 64,760 downwards.
TCTTTCAGAGTGCCTGCACCGCTGGTGACCGGGATTACTTTGGCACCCAGCAAACGCATGCGCTGCACGTTGGGCTGCTGACGGTGAATGTCGACGCTGCCCATGTACACCACGCACTCCATACCAAAGCGCGCAGCCACGGTGGCGGTTGCCACACCGTGCATGCCCGCCCCGGTTTCCGCGATGATGCGGGTTTTACCCATGCGTTTGGCCAGCAAAATCTGGCCCAGGCAATTGTTGATCTTGTGAGCGCCGGTGTGCAGAAGATCTTCACGCTTAAGGTACACCTTGGCGCCGCCGAGCTGTTCGGTTAACCGTTCAGCCAGATACAGCGGGCTCTTGCGGCCGACAAAGTCACGGCGCAAAGCGTCCATCTCATCAATAAAGTCTTTTGAATTACGCGCCCTTGCGTATTCTTTTTGCAGCTCAAGAACGAGCGGCATCAGGGTCTCGGCCACAAAACGACCACCAAAATGACCAAAAAAACCGTTGACATCCGGGCCCTGTCGTAGCGTGGTTGCTGTACTCATGCGATTGACTCCATTACGCTAATTTGACTTCTAATTAATATCCAGTGTAAAGCAGGACAGCACAGGGGGAAATCGATAAAATCGCACCAACCTGTGAGAAAAAGTAATCGATTTATGAAACATGCCAACCTACCTTTACCGTCGCTGAATGCGCTGCGCGCCTTTAATGCCGCGGCGCGCCTACTAAGCATGAGCCGTGCCGCTGAAACCCTCAGCGTGACTCACGGTGCCATCAGCCGGCAAATTGGCCAGCTTGAACAACAACTCGGCATAGCGTTATTCGAGCGCCAGGGCCGGGGCATTGCTTTAACCACCGCAGGCCATCAGCTGTTCACCACCACGGATTCGGTTTTCTCACAGCTGGAACAGGCATGCGAGCGCCTGCGGCGAGAAGCCCGTGATGCGCCCCTGGTGTTGAGCTGCTCGGGTAGCTTTCTGGCGCGCTGGTTTATTCCGCGCTTGGGCCGGTTACGCCAGGACTGCCCGGGCCTGGACATTCACCTAACCACCACCGACGAAGAGCTGCACCTGCCCGCGGGGGTAGACGCTGCTCTGGGCTTTACCTCAGCGCCGGCGCCCTCAGGCCAGAACCTGATTGTTCTGGGCCCTGAACGAATCGGACCGGTGATGGCCCCCGGGCTGGCCCCTGCCAACCCAGACATGCCGGCGAGTGCCCTGCTGGAGTTGCCGCTACTGGAAACCCTGTCACGGCCGCAAGCCTGGCCGCAATGGTGTAAGCATCAGCAATTAGATACGCAGAGTTTGCCGATCCGGCAATCATTCGAGCATTTAAATTACATGCTAGAGGCAGCATTGGTAGGGTTGGGCGTGGCAATAGCGCCGCAATATCTGGTGGAGGAAGACCTGCGCAGCGGGCGACTGCTGGCGCCTTGGGGCTTTATAGAAACCCGCGACACCCTGTGCCTGCGGCTTCCCGGTGATACGGTGTCGCCGCGGGCTCAGCGCCTTGCCGACTGGTTGGCCAAGGCACTGGCACGCTGATACTAGTGCCTTAGCGCATGGGCACCAGTGTTAGTTCAACGCGCCGATTCTGCTCGCGCCCGCCTGAGGTATCGTTAGAAGCCACCGGATAACGCTCGCCATAACCCACAGCGCGGGTGCGCCTGGACTCAATGCCTTGGTTCAGCAGGAAGTCACGAACAGAAGACGCGCGTCGCTCACTCAACAACTGGTTATAGCTGTCTCCGCCCTGGCTGTCGGTGTGCCCTTCTATCTGAATAATAGTTTGATCAAACTCTTTCAGTACTAAGGCAACAGACTCCAGAGTTCCGGCAAACTGCGAGCGGATGCTGGTCTGGTTGAGGTCAAAAGTAATGTTGCCCGGCATTACCAGCGAGATTTCGTCGCCATTACGCACGACACGTACGCCAGTGCCTTCAAGCTGCTGGCGCAGTTGCACTTCCTGGCGATCCATATACACACCAATACCGCCACCTATAACCGCACCGCCAGCAGCGCCGATCAGCGCACCTTTGCCGCGGTCACTTTTACTGGAAGTGGCCGCACCGATTGCCGCGCCGCCAAGTGCACCAATCACGCTACCCTTAGTGGCGTTCGATGTTTTCTGTTCGCCGGTGTATGGGTCGTATGTCATACAGCCGCCAAGCGTCAGGCTGGCCAGTGTTACCGCAAGTATGGTTTTTTTCACAGCGTGTTCCTTATTTCCGTGGGTCTGCGACAGCGTGTTCACACGTCTGCCGTAAAAGTATCGATAATGGTATTAAACACCGTTGCCTGCAAGTCATGGGCCTCGTTGACCAGATGGTGCCGGCCCTGTGGCAACTTAACTTCATGAACCCGGGCAAACTTATTACGAATAATCCGCAAATTATGGGGCCAATCTACGGTCAGGTCTTTTTCACCCTGTACCACGGTTATATCGAACTCAACCGGACGCGCCGACTCAATATGGGGCACCCATTGACGCAATGCCGAAACCCAGTCAACGTGAATAGCGCGGGCCTGCAGCGGGTCGACCTTACGGAGAAATTTCAAAAACTCCGAGTTGCCACTGTTGGCACTGAATACCCGCCGCCAACGGCTGACAAAGGGCTTAAGCACCGTGTGCAACACACGGGCCTTAACCCAACCAGCAGGGCGTATCAGTGGCGCCAGTAAAACCACTTTACGAAACTCTGATGTGGCCCGGGTATGATGATTCGACAGCAAATAGTCAATTAGTATGGCGCCGCCCGTGCTCTGCCCCACTGCATACCAGGGCCCGCGAATTTTCTGTCGCACCTTTGCCGTCACATCGCTGAGCACCTGCTGGTACTCCAAAAAGCTGCCTATGGCCGCCGGAGTGCCACTGGAAAGCCCGTGGCCCGGCTGGTCATACGCCAGCACATCAAAGCCTTCCCCCAAGCAGCGGTCTATCAGCTGAGTGTAAAGCCCAACGTGATCGAAATAACCGTGCATTACAAAAACCGTTCCGCGGCAATGTGTTGCGGCTGTACTGCGGTAATAGTGCACCATGACCTGATGCTTGCCGGAGTTCACATAGCCTTGGTGGTGTGCCACATGCGAATGCTCTACCCAAAGGTCCAGCCCATAAAAATGACAGTAAGCCACCATTTCACGGCTCAGCTCTCGCTCGTTTTCTGGCTCGAACGCTTCCAACCTGTCCAGCAACGAGTTACGGTCCCAGTCGGGTATTTTTATAGTATCTGTTTTCCAGTACACGAGGGGCTAAACACCTGTGGTGAATAAGAAACATTCGTTGAGGGCGTCATGTTCTGCGCCTTTGAGCTCACGAAACCCTACTGGTCGGGGGGCCAGTCGTCCAGCGTAAGCTGGCCATTGCACAGCGCCTCTTTACGGTTTTTGGGCCAGCGTTTGATTTTCCACTCCAGCTGCATGGCCTGGCCGCGGCCACCAACACAGCTCTGAAACGCCAGAACCAGCGGGCCCTTGCCGCGAAGGCTGCGGGCACCTTTGGCGCCGCCCTGATGCTCCTTAAAACGCCGCTCCACATCGTTAGACACACCGGTGTACAAGGCGCCAGCGGCGGTTCGCACCAGGTAAACCGACCACTCAGCCGCCACCGCTCACGACTCCTGCGGCGGCATCCTGTTTCTGCGCGGTTTTTTTCTGCTGCAACCACAAGCCGGCCATAATCAGTACCAGCCCTACGTAAGTAGACGGCAAAATTCGCTCACCCAAAATAAACCAGATAAACACCAACGACAAAAACGGCGATATAAAAATAAGATTGCTAACTTTCGCTGTATTTTCGGCTTTTTTCATGGCGTAGGACCAGAGCACGAACGCAATGCCCATTTCAAACACGCCGACATAACCGGCCGCCAACAGTGAACCCGTCAGCGAAAAATGCAGGCTGTCGGTGGCTACAGCCGCTGCAACAATTACCGGCAAACCAAATAGAAAATTCAGGAACAAACCCACCACCGGGTCGCGGGTATCGCGGGTGGCAATAATCCAATAGCTGGCCCATACCAACGTACTGCCAACGGCAAAGGCCACTCCCACCGGATCTGAAAAGCTCAGGTCGGTTACCGCGCCACGAGTGGCAATCACGAATACGCCGGCGTAACACACCAGCCCGGCCGCGATGTCGCGCCCGCGCAGACGTTGGCCTAGAAAGGGAACAGACAGGTAAGCCAACACCAGCGCCCAAGTGTAATTGATGGGTTGGGCCTCCTGAGCAGGCAGGCGGTCAAAAGCGCCAAACAGGAGGAAATAGTAAAGGCACGGGTTAATAAGGCCCATCATAAATGACTGCGCATACTGCCCGCTGCGCAGCTGGAAAACCAGGCGCCAGCGGCCCTGAAGCACCAGAATTGTGCCCATCACCAAAATAGAGGCCACACAGGCAATTAACAGCAACTGCAGCGGAGATAGATCCGCCAGTGCCAACTTGAACGCGGTGGCCACGGTGGACCACAGTAATACCGTGGCGAGGCCGAACATCATGGCCTGCTTTTGATTGGTCATAGTTTAAACTCTCACCGCGGCTTTGATGCCGAACTCTAGGCCACGCAGTATACCCATCCTTACCGGCCTTATACAGGTCGTTAATTTGCTAACGATATCACCTTGTGACAGCCTAACGCCTGACTTTGTATCATTACCGGAAGCTATCGCCATGAACAAACGGATTCAAAGCGTTCTCACCACCACAGTGCTCGTCAGCCTTTTCAGCGCTGCCAGCGCGATGGCTCAACAGACTCCGGCGATTGAGCAGATTACTGAAGGTTTCAGCGCTCCGGCAGAGGCCGGAACGCACACGGCGTTTTACAGCGATGCGCAGTTACACAAGTTCGTCGATGCACAGCAACAAATAAACACGCTACGGGAAGATTACAAAGACCGCATTGACAGCGCAGAGTCTGAAGCCGATGCAACAGGCCTGCGCGATGAGATGAATGCGCGCATGGCAGAGATTATTGAAAACCAGAATCTGGATATTGACACCTATAACGCCATAGCCATCGCCTACAATAGCGAACCGCGCGTTCGCAACCGAATTGACGCTTTAATGCCCTGATGCAGTATTGGCACCTCTGGGACAGTCGGGGAAACAACGCAGCGTTCGCGACACTCCGGAAAAAGGTGGCGCGACCGGTAACACCGGATTGTCATTACCGCTGACGTGTTTGCCGTTGTCGCCATCTCCCTGCTCCGGCTTGTGTTTGGCCTCTCGCCCTCCAATACCTTAATAATTGTTAAAGACCTGATAACCCACAGCATAACCCGAAAGCACAGCGCTGCGGTGCTACTCGGGAGCCAACCAGTCCATCTGTTGGCCCAGGCCCAGACGTGCGGCCGGCTCCAAATCCCTCATCATCGCCGATAGCCGTTCATCCATACCCCAGGGTGGATTGATGACCAGCATCCCGGAACCGACCATGCCGCGCTCCGGTGGCGTATGCAGTCGCACTTCACTACGCAGTATTTTGCGAATCGGGCCGGCCCTGAGGCCCTCCAGCAAAGTCTGCTCAAGGCCAGAGGTCAAAATGGGATACCACACCAGAAACACCCCGTGGCGGCATTTTTGCCACGCACGACTGAGTGTTTCGGCTACGGCGGTATAGTCGGTTTTTACTTCGTAAGACGGGTCAATAAGCACGAGCAAGCGCGGCTGACGGGGTGGAAGCACTTTCAGCAGCCCCGCCAGACCGTCCTGCTGGGTTACTCGCAACCGTTTGCCAGAAGCCCACTGGTTCAAACTGCTGGTTTCTGAAGGATGCAGTTCGAACACACCTAAGCTGTCCTGCGCGCGTAGATAGTGCCCAAACCATGCAGGCGATCCAGGATATTGGCGCAGGTTCGCGCCGGAGTTTAGTTGCTGCAAATACGGCCGCAACAGCTGCCAATCGGCTGCCGCCAGACTGTCCAACTGAGGCCAGAGTTTGCGGATACCCGCATCAGCTTCGGCGGTTTTGCGGGCGCGTTCATCATCAAGATCGTAAAGCGCACTGCCGGCGTGGGTGTCAGTGCAGGCTATGCCCGACGCTTTTGCTTGCATCATATTCAGTGCCAGCACCAGCGCCGCGTGCTTGTGTACATCGGCGAAATTGCCTGCATGAAAGGCATGGAGATAACTCAGCATAAATGGCTCCCAATAAATGGGAGCCATTAAGCCCGACCACGGCTGGTGCGCGCAAGCGCATCACAGCTGAACAACGCCCCCCATAGTCGCCCCGGTGTATCAGGACGTATCAGCAACCGCTTTGCCAGTCGGTTATTGCGGGTTTACCGGCGTTCAGTACTGCCCTTTGAACCAGTAGATTCGGCAGATTCTGACGATAGAGAGACACTCTTTTTGATTTTTTGCCAAGCGGTAAAAATGCTGGCGGGCGTTCCTGCAAGCTGGATAACTGAGCTGCTCATGATCCCATTCTCCACAGTGTTTAATCGACGAAGGCGCATTAGAGGCCTGCTAGGCACTCTCTTGACGTCAATGTAACAGTACGAACAGTTATTGCAAATCATTCTCATTGTTATTTTTTATTGATATAAATTATTATTTGCACAGGCGCGTCGTCGTACTTCATAATGCGAACGCTAACAAGTATCATTAAAAACAACTATTTTATCGGAGTTTATTATGATTTTTTTAGTCCGCCCAGCGCCGCTGGCGATTGCCGTTTCTGCTGTACTTGTCGTCGGCTGCGGCACCAACGGTTCCGTTGCAAAAAACCAGCCCGCTAATCAGAATGTTGACCAGATTGTTAACCAGAATACGGTGGTAGCCCATTACGCAGACGTTGCCCACGCCACCTTTGAAGATTCGTTGATAACCGCACGCGCCCTGAACGCAGCCACTGACCGCCTGATTGCCAGCCCTAGCGACGCCAATCTGAAAGCCGCTAAAGAAGCCTGGTACGCTGCACGTGTTCCTTACCAGCAAAGCGAAGCCTTCCGTTTTGGCAACACCCTGATTGACGACTGGGAAGGCCAGGTAAACGCCTGGCCACTGGACGAAGGCCTGATCGACTACGTCACATCCGATGACTACCAGTACGAACTGGGCAACGCCGGCGCAACCGCCAATATCATTGCCAGCACCAGCATCAACGTGGGTGGCGAGCAGCTGGACGTAAGCACCCTGACGGCTGAATTGCTGGCCAATTTGAACGAAATCGGCGGCTCCGAAGCCAACGTTGCCTCTGGCTACCACGCCATCGAATTTCTGCTGTGGGGCCAGGATCTGAATGGTTTTGACGCCGGTAATGGCGAACGGCCAGTCAGCGACTACCAGCAAGGTGAAGATTGCACCAACGGCAACTGCGATCGCCGTGGCCAATACCTGGACGCCGTGACCGACCTGTTGGTTGACGATCTGGAATGGATGACAGTGCAGTGGGCTCGGGGCTCCTCCGACAACTACCGCGCTCAACTGACGTCTGCTGATGCTGGCGAAGGCGTTCAGAAAATGCTGTTTGGTATGGGCTCTCTATCGCTGGGCGAACTGGCCGGTGAACGTATGAAGGTCGCACTAGAGGCAAACTCCTACGAAGATGAACACGACTGTTTCAGTGATAACACCCACAACTCCCACTATTACAACGGCCAGGGCATTCAAAACGTTTACACCGGAACCTATCGCCGGGTCGACAACTCCGTGGTCACCGGCCCGTCATTGGCCGACCTGGTTGAACAAACCAATCCACAGCTGAACGCGGAACTGAACAAACAACTGGACAAAACCATGCAGGCGCTAGCCTTTATGAAAGCCAAAGCCGAATCCTCACAGACCCCCATGGCGTTCGATATGATGATTGCACCGGGCAACGGTGACGGCGCGAAAATTGTTAACGACGCAATCATGGCGCTGGTTGTTCAGACTGGTTCTATTGAACAGGCCGCCCGCGAACTGGGAATCCAAGCCCTCTCGCCGGACGACGCCGGCCACGCATTCTGAGGCAAAATGAAAACACTTTTGTTAACCGGAGCACTGGTTTTTGCCAATGTGCCCCTGTTCGCCGGCGCTTCAACCACCACTGAAGCCAGCGCCGACGGTTCCAGCGAACACGCCGGCTACGCGCTGCAAACCACCCCGATGACCGGTGGCATTGGCACTGTAAACCAACCCGATACCAATGCATTTTCCCGGCCTCAGGGCAATTTGTCGATGACCAAACGGCTTGACTTCAGCGTTGGTAACAGTTTTTTCCGCAACCCTTGGGTAGAAGCACCTGCCAGCACCCAGGCCCGTGACGGCCTTGGACCGCTGTTCAACACCAACGCCTGCCAGGGCTGCCACCTTAAAGACGGCCGTGGCCACCCACCAGCGGTTGATACGCCCTCGGTCTCTTTGTTTCTGCGCCTGGCCGTGCCCCACGACCCTATTGAAGACGCCGACATTTTGCGCACCAACGGTTTCAAGCCCCATCCGGTCTACGGAGCGCAGCTGCAAACCTCTGCCCTGCCCGGCGCCAAGCCCGAAGCCGACATGGTTTTGAGCTGGGCCAAGCGCGTTGACGTGCTTGCTGACGGTACCGAGGTGGAATTACACGAGCCCGTGTACACCATAGAGAATGCTAACTATGGGCCTTTGGGAGACGACCTGTTGATTTCACCGCGAGTAGCACCCCCAATGATTGGCATGGGGCTGCTGGAAGCCATTCCCGCCGAAACGGTGGCGGCCATAGCCGACCCGAATGACGCCAACAGCGACGGCATCAGCGGAAAGGTTAACCAGGTGTGGGACATCGCCAGTGGCCAGACGGTCGCCGGGCGCTTTGGCTGGAAAGCCGCAGAGCCCGATGTGCACCAGCAAAGCATGGGCGCCTTTGCCGGTGATATGGGCCTTACCTCATCACTGAAAACCACCACCGACTGCACGCCAAGTCAGAACTGCGACGGCTGGGCCAATGGCGGCGAACCGGAAGTAACGGACAAAATTGCCGGTTTTGTGACCTTCTACTCTAAAAGCCTGGCCGTTCCTGCCCGCCGCGATATGGATAGCGCCGCGGTGCAGCAAGGCGCCCGTCTGTTCAATGAAAACGGCTGTGCTGCTTGCCATACGCCTACACACGTAACCGGTGTTGACCCGCAACGCCCAGACCTGAGCAATCAGACCATCTGGCCTTACAGCGATCTGTTGCTACACGACATGGGGCCGGCGCTGGCAGACGGTCGCGACGAGTTTTTGGCCAACGGCAATGAATGGCGTACGGCTCCTCTTTGGGGCGTTGGCATGGCTCAGCAGGTAAATCCTTTAGCCGGGTTTTTACACGATGGCAGGGCTCGTACGCTGGAAGAAGCTATTCTTTGGCACGGTGGCGAAGCGCAACCGGCCAGCAACCATTATCGCCAAATGGCCCCGCAGCAGCGCCAGGCGCTGGTTGAATTTCTAAACTCACTGTAAGGACGTTTTATGTTGCGATTTACCCGCTATTTCCGCACCGCCGCACTTACCCTTTTGCTGCCAACGCTGGTATTGCCGGGCCTTGCGCTGGCTGCTTCGGCGGAATTCGGAACGGCTGTTGAACAGCAGACACGCGCAGGCTGGCATCAGGGTATCGGCCGCGGCTATCAGGCTTTGGCCAACGACAGCGAAACCTTGTTACAGCAGGCAAAAGCCTATTGCCAACAGCCCTCAACGGAAGCTCGCAGTACCATTGCTCACAGTACCGTTGCTCGCAGTACCGTTGAGAGTGCCTGGAAACAGGCGTTTAAGGCCTGGCAGCAGGTGCGGTTTGTGGACTTCGGGCCGGTTGAAACCAACAACCGCGCCTGGCAGCTCCAGTTCTGGCCGGATCCGAAAAACCTGATTGCCCGCAAAGCCGATCTTCTGCTGAAAGACGGCACGGCGGTGAGTGCCGAAACCGTCGGCCAGGCCGGCGTGGCGGTTCAGGGTTTTCCGATGCTGGAATACCTGCTGTCTGACACGCGCTTCAATACGGGTGATCACGCCCTGCCAGCCGAGACAAGCTGCCAGATTCTGATTCAGGTGGCAGCCCATGTGGTCGATAACAGTCAGCAGTTGGTTGCAGACTGGGGCGAGTTCAAACCCCATTACCTGGCAACCGGCAACTACACCCACGCCACCATCCGCGCCGCTATGACTGCGCTGGAAGTGGTCGAAGAACGTCGGCTGGCCACCCCCATGGGATTGCGCGGCAATGGCAAACGCTCTGTTTACGCAGCCGACGCCTGGCGCAGTGGCAGCAGTCTGGCCAGCATTGGTGCCAGCGTTGACGGCCTGCAAAAGTACTTCCTGCCCGGCCTGGAAAAGCTGTTGAACGAGCAAGGCGAGAGCGATCTGGCGCAACGCATCAACAAGCAGTTTGGCGAAGTGCTGGAGCACTTCCCGGCAATGGATCTTGCGCTGAAGCCATTGCTAGACGACGACAACGCCTACCGCAGCCTTCAGGGCCTGTACGTTGACGTGTCGCAGCTGACGACGCTGGTCAACGGTGAAGCCGCCACCCGTCTCGGGGTGATTCGTGGTTTTAACGCCAGTGATGGCGACTGAGCCATTATGAGTGTAAGTCGCAGACAGTTCCTGGCGGCCTTTGGTGGCGCCATAAGCGCAACCGGCTTGAGCCTGACTGCCTGCTCGCGGTTGCCGGCAAAGGCCGATTCGCTGAAGGGCCGTGAGTACGTGGGCGCCAGCAAGCACGATGATGGAGGCTTTGCCGTGCAAAGCTTGAACAGCAACGGCACACCACTTTGGCAAACGCCCGTTGAAGCCCGCTGCCACGGTGGCTGTTTTCGCCCGCACACTGCCCAGGTACTGATTTTCGAGCGCCGGCCCGGCTGGTGGTTTCACGTGTTTGACAGCCGCAGTGGCAAGCGCCTGGCACACATAAAGGCCAATGACGGCGAGCATTTTTACGGCCATGGCGTGTTCTCCCCCGATGGCCGTTATTTGTACACAACGGCCAGCCGCTATGAGCGCGGCGACGGTATTATTGCGGTGTACGACGCCGAGGCCCGCTATGCGCGTGTCGACACGCTCGACCTGAACGGCATAGGCCCACACGAACTGCACCTGCACCCGGATGGCCAAACCCTGGTTATCGCTCTGGGTGGCATAAAAACCCACCCGGATTACGATCGCATCAAAATGAACCTCGAGTCCATGGCACCCGCGCTGATGCTGGTGGATCGCACCAGCGGCGAGATTCGCGCGCGCTTTAGCCCCTCACACCATCAACTGAGTTGCCGCCACCTGGACGTGACCCCACAAGGCTATATCTATGCGGGCTATCAATACCAGGGGCCGAATGACCAGGCGCCGCCATTGATCGCCAGGTACCGCAATGGCCGCTTTGATGAAATCGGGTTTACCGACGATGTCCAACCGCGATTGGCAAACTACATTGCCAGCGTGTGCGCGCATCCCCAGAAAGATCTGGTCGCGGTGACTGCGCCCCGAGGTGGCCGCGCTCTGATATTTGAGGGCGCAACAGGGCGAATACTCCGCAACGAAGCCATAACCGATGGCGCCGGCGTGGAAGCCCTGGCCGGCGGCGACTTTTTGATCACCACCGGCCAGGGCAAACTGATCCGCATGAGTATAGGCGCGCCAGCACAGGAACTGGCCACTCTACCTTTACACTGGGATAACCATCTGGTTTAGCCCATCCATGGCGACTGGTATGCTTGGTACTCACGTTTCACAGGGAGTGCTGGTGTGCCAACGTCCAAAACACCTTTAGACCGACTCTATGGGCTGATAGCCAACGAAGAAGACGCAAGGGTCTGCAAAGACATTCCCGATTCAGCCTGCCGCGAAGTACCGCGTAACTTTTTCCTGATTCTGGCGGCAAACGTTCTCACCAAACTCGGTGATCTGCTGATCAGTCCAAAAACGGTGCTGGCCTGGCTGATGAGTGCGGTTGGCGCCCCTGCTCTGGTGGCCTGGTTGGTACCCATTCGTGAATCCGGCTCTATGGTTCCACAAATGGTGATAGCCGCCTGGGTGCGACGTAAACCGGTGCGCAAATGGTTCTGGACACTGGGCAGTCTGGGCCAGGCCCTCAGTGTGGCCGCCATGGCCGCCAGCGTGTGGTTTCTGGACGGTTACAGCGCCGGCTACGGTCTGATTGCCGCGCTTATCCTGTTCTCGCTCTCCCGTGGTTTCTGCTCGGTGTCGATGAAAGATGTTCAGGGCAAGTGCATTCCAAAAACCCGTCGTGGCCGCTTGTCTGGCTTGGCCTCCACCCTCGGCGGCACTGCCACCGTTGCCCTCACCGCCCTGTTGTTCTGGGATCGGGGCGACCCAAGCATGGCTTTTTACAGCCTGCTTCTGTTGCTGGCTGCCGCTTTGTGGCTGCTTGCCGGCGCGCTGTTTGCCGGCGTTGACGAGTACCCCGGTGAAACCGGCGGTGGCGGCAACGCCATCCACGATGCCATTTCCAGCCTGTCGCTGCTGAAAACCGACAAGCCGTTCCGCCACTTTGTAATTACCCGCGCTCTGCTGCTGTGCTCTGCCCTGGCCGCACCGTATTTCGTGGTGTTGGCTCAACAGCAAACCGAATCCGGCTGGGCATTGGGGATTTTCTTGTTGGCCAGTAGCCTGGCCAGTTCATTGAGCGCCAGTTTTTGGGGCTGGGCCGCCGATACGTCTAGTCGTAAAGTCATGATTCGCGGCGCGCTCATGGCCAGCATGGTGTGCCTGAGTGTTGCAGGTACCGCTCTGGTTATGGGGGAGTCCGTGGGCGGCGTGTGGTTCTATCCAGGCGCTTTTTTTGTGCTCAGCATCGCCCACGCCGGCGTAAGGCTTGGCCGGAAAACCTATCTGGTGGATATGGCGGGGGGCAACAAACGCACAGATTATACCGCGGTCAGCAATACCGTTATCGGTGTTTTACTGCTGGCAACCGGGGCCCTGACGGCGCTGATCTCAACCTTTTCGAACATTGCCGTTATTCTGGTGCTGGGATTTATGGGCCTGGCCGGTACGTTCAGTGCCATGGGGCTGAGCGAAGTGACCGGCGACGATAACCACTGAGCGGCAAGCACCGGCTGCGTTGATGTTTAAAAAGTTTTGCTAGCCCTTTAGGTTTTTTTGAGGGTGGTAACCAATACGGAACCCACCCCAATGTTTGCCGTCGATGTAAATGGGCACTGACAGGTCGTGCATAATTTCACCGGTGTCGCGGCGATACGTTTGCAGCAGCATTTCCTGAGTATGGCTGCCGCAGCGAATGCCCGTGCGATCATTGAACAAACGCTTACTGCGACTACGCGCCAAATCGGTGGCGGCATTGCCGGTAGAAGCGTGGGCGAACTCGCGGTTATGGGTAGGCACGTAGCCATCCGGCGCCGTGGTAATAGCGTACACAATCTGCGCGTTGGCGCCCTTTATTGCCTCCTGAATAACAGGCAGGGCCTGATCAGTGAAACGGTCAAACCCACAGGTGTATTTCGGCGGATTGGTATTAGCCACAGGCTGACGATTGCGATCGAACAGGGCCGCGGCGCTGAGCTTATTGTCACGGAGAGCTTGTGCGAAAACATCAGCAACTTGCGCTGCACCAACGCTGGCGTGTTGGAAAAACGGGCGGTGGTAACTGGTCTCGCTGTTTAACGCAAACACCGCGTTTGTGGTTTCAGCGATTTCCATAAGGCGGGCGGCCTGCTGTGCCAGCGAAGCGACACTGACATCGCTCTCGGTGATGTCATCGCGCACCGTTTCGATCACCGTGAATATCTGCTGCAAATTGTGTTCGTTATCGCGATCAATACTCGCAATCTGCGAGACCTGTTGCTGGAGCTGGTCAGACTGTTCACGAATACCGTCCAGCTGTGTTCCCACCGATTCCACCGACGCCACACCCTGCTCAATGCTGACCGTCAAGGCTTCTATTCCGATCACAATCTGGGCAGTGTCTTCGCGAATTTCCCCCAAGGTGGCTGCAACATCGGCCGTGGCCTCTGCGGTACGACGTGCCAACTGCCTTACCTCGTCGGCAACCACGGCAAACCCACGCCCCTGATCGCCAGCCCGAGCCGCTTCAATGGCCGCGTTCAGAGCCAACAGATTGGTTTGCTCAGCAATGCCCTGAATCGTGCTAGTGACCCCCTGAATACGATTAGACTTTTCATTAAGGTGTTGAATACGTAACAAGTTCTCATCAGACTGACGATGTACATTACGGATACGCTCAATCACCTGCACCAGCGCCTGGCGGCCGTCTTGGCTCGCCGAACTGGCCTGCTGCGCAAGAGCCGCCGCATCATTGGCCTGCAAAGTCGATGCCTGAGTGGCGCCAGTAATCTCGCCGGCGAATTCGGCAAGCCTGGCGGTTTCATTCACCTGGCGGTCCAGCCGCAGTTTCAGCTGATCAGCAGCATAAGACACTTCGGCGGCAGAAATGGCGTTGGTATTGGCACTATGGCGAAGATTTTCCAGCAGTGCGCGGCCTGCTTTTGCATCGCTGAGTAGCTGCGCGCATAAACCTGCAAGCGGGTGGCCCGGTGCTAACTGGCCTTGGCTGAGATGAATGAGACTGCGCTGTGCCGGCGCGACAATCCGCCAGGTAATAAAAAGACCGGCCACCCCCAGACCAACCGCCAAACCGGTCAACACGGAAACCAGATCAATCGCGGTAACGGCCGCAACCAAAACGCCACCGGCCAGCGTAGCCAGCACCATTACCAAGCCCCAGCCTTTCGTTGCCTTGTCTACAAACAACATCTGATTACCCCGTTTTTATCATTGTTCGTTGTCGGGCGCAGCGCACAGCGCGCAATCCGCAATCTGTCACCAAAGTCGCCCATAGCTTACCGAAAAAGACACCGCCAGGCCTTGCGACTTTGGTAAAGAACGCTTGCAGTTACTTATTTTACGACTGAAGTGAGTATTTCTGAAGTGCGTGATCTGGCCAAATATGCAAAACAAAAAAAACCGGAGCAATGGCTCCGGTTTTTTGATCTGTGCCGATGCTTACTGGGTAGCGTCATCCATAGCATCTTCCGCGGCGTCGCCGGCCTCTTCTGCGGCCTCACCGACTTCTTCACCAGCATCTCCGGCGGCGTCTTTGGTTTCTTCCCAAGCGCTATCGTTCTGCCCGGTAACGTCTTCATAGCTTTCTTCAATGGCATCGCCGGCATCATCCGCCATATTGCTGATATTGTCGCCAGCCTTGTCCAAATCTACCATCTCGTCATCATCGGAACTGCAGCCCGCCAAGCCCAGAGTCAGCACCAATGCCAATGCGCTAATTGTAAATTTTTTCATAAAAATCTCCATCGATCGTCATTGAAAACAGCGCCAAGATTACGCTGCGACCTGGCGAAAACACAATTACACAAGGGTTACTCTTTGGTTAATCGGGCAAGGTGCTAGAACCACTCGGCTTTCATTGCCAAGCAGGTATCGTCCATGTTGCGCAGCAGAACCAGATCCTGAGCAACGGTGGGTAACTCCCAATGAAAAAAGTACTGTGCGGCCTGCAATTTACCCTCATAAAAATAGCGTTCACGATCGTTGCTGGCATCATTCAATCCTATCGCGGCGGCATTGGCCTGGCGCAGCCACATCCAGGCCACACAGATGTGACCGAACAGGTGCAAATAGCAAGAGGCGTTGGCCAGGGCCTGCTCGGTTTCACCGGCCATCAGCGTTTTGCCCAGGCTTTGGGTCACTTTAACCGCCTGCTGCAGAGTTTCGCTGAGTGACAGGGCCCAGGGTTCGCAGCGGGCGCTGGTCGCAGCTTGCAGATCAGCCTGCATGGCATCGAGCAACAACTGCAAGCCATGGCTTTGGTTCTGCCACACTTTGCGGCCCAGTAGATCCAGTGCCTGAATACCATTGGTGCCTTCATGGATCGGGTTCAGCCGGTTATCACGCCAGCATTGCTCCACCGGATATTCGCGGGTGTAACCTGCACCGCCGTAAACCTGAATCGCCAGATCGTTGGCCTTGGGGCCATATTCCGAAGGCCAGGCTTTAATAACCGGAGTCAGAAGATCCAGCAGTTGCCCGGCTTCCTGGCGTTTTTGCGGCTCCGGATGAGTGTTCTGGTCGTCCATCAGCCGGGCGCCATAAAGGCACAGCGCCAGTCCACCTTCGCTGTAGGCTTTCTGAGCCAGCAGCATGCGCCGTACATCGGCGTGTTCGATAATCGGCACCTGTTCACTTTGCGGATTGTTATCCGCTGCCCGACGCCCCTGCAGACGATCTTTGGCATAGGCCAGGCTGTGCATATAACCACGGTAGCCAATCACCGCCGCGCCACAGCCCACGCCAACCCGGGCCTCGTTCATCATCTGGAACATGTACTTCAATCCCTGATGGGGCTCGCCCACCAGGTAACCGTGGCATTCGGCGTCGTCACCAAAACTCAAGGCCGTCGAGGTGGTTCCACGGTAGCCCAGCTTGTGAATCAAGCCGGCCAAAGCCACCCCGTTGCGCTCACCCGACCCGCCGGTTTCGCTCAAACGGAGTTTGGGCACAATAAACAGTGAAATACCCTTCACACCGGCCGGCGCACCTTTTATTTTGGCCAGCACCATATGCACGATATTCTCCGTGATGTTTTGCTCGCCACCGGAGATGTATATCTTCGCGCCCTTGATCAAGTAATGACCAGCGTTGTCAGGCGTAGCCGACGTGCGAATGTCTGCCAGCGAAGAACCCGCATGGGGTTCGGTAAGGGCCATGGTGCCGGCATATTGGCCACTAAGCATAGGCGGTAGTTATCCTCACCCTATAATTATGCAAGGTTTGTTGGGCTATTCCGGCAAAGGCCAGTGGCGACGAAGCTTTTAGCTGTGTTGTAGCTATCGAGCTTTGCATAAAAACAGTGTTTCCTGTGGGCTCGTCCCTAACCGCAGGAGCACACACCATGCCCGCCGATAAAACCCTCACAAACCTTGTTCGCTACAACTGGCTGATTGATAGTCCGCTCGAGAGCGTCGTTTCATCCTACATTAAGGCGCTGCGAGGCCAGCGCTACGCTGATCGCACCATCAGAATCTATTTGGGCTGCCTTGCCCATTTTGGTTTCTGGCTTAAAGCTGAAGAGCTCGAGTTGACGCACGTCGATTCATCCCTTATTAAACGGTTCGTGCGCGAACACCTCCCGGCGTGCACCTGTCCCGTACCCTGCTACGATTCTGTAGGCTGCTCCGGAGCGGCGCTTCGGCATCTGCTCAAAATACTGATGCGTTCACAGCCATCGCCAACGATGGCGAAGGATCCAGTGACGATCGAGCTCACTCGGTTCGCCGAGTACTTAACGGATACTTGCGGGCTATCATCAGCCACCCGTGACAGCCGAGCTCAACACGTTGGGGCGTTCCTCTACGACGTAGGCGTTACTGATACCGTGAGCGTCTTGTCGCTGTCGGCGACCGACATAGATGCTTACTTTTCGACGCTGACGTCGCGCCTACGGCCGGCATCGCTGCGTATCGTGTGCAACAGTCTGCGTAGCTACTTTCGTTACCGTGCCGTGCGCGGTGACGAGACCGACGGGCTAGCGGCAGCGCTTCCACGAATCGCAGACTGGCGCCGGGCCACGTTGCCCAAGGTATTGTCGGACGCCGAACTAACGGCCTTTCTGGATGCCTTCGATCGCACGGACCCCGTTGGCCTGCGTGACTATGCCATCGCGCGCTGCCTGCTTGATCTGGGTTTACGCGGTCACGAAGTAACCTACCTCACGCTGGAGTCGATCGACTGGCGCAGGGCAATACTGACCATCAGCGGTACCAAAAGTAAACGCATTCAACAGCTTCCCCTGCCTGCGTCCACGGGAGAGGCGGTAGCGCAGTATCTGCGACAGGGACGCCCGCAGACGACGAGCCGCAGACTATTCGTCCGGCACCGGGCACCGCTCGACACGCCACTGAGCGTTCCGGCCATTCGCAATTCAATGAACCGCGCCTTTGTTCGTTGCGGTTTGCGCGATCAGTTCTGCAACACACACGTGCTGCGGCGAACGATGGCAACGCAGCTACAGCGCGCTGGGGTCTCAGTCAAAGAGATCGCCGACGTATTGCGTCACAAGAGTCTTGACACTGCCTACAGCTACGCCCGCGTTGACGTGGAGCAATTGCGCGCGATGGCACTGCCGTGGCCCGGGAGCCCGTCATGAGCGCCCGGTTGTCTTGGATGGCGCGGGTCGAAGCGTACCTGGCGTATCGTCGTCGTAACGGATTCGAGCTAACCATCGACGCAACGCAGCTTCAGTCATTTGCCCGTTTCGCGGATGAGGTCTCTCCTGAAGGGCATCTGACGGTGCCGCTCGCTGTCGCATGGGCACAGACTTCGCAGCTTAAGGCGTCGTTTACCTGGGCGCGCCGCATCGGGATTCTTCGCGGTTTCGCCCGCTTTTGCCAGCGCGAGGATCCGGCGACGGAGGTTCCACCGCGAAGTCTCTTTGGTTCGGCCCACCGGCGTCTCATCCCACACATCTACACAGAAGCCGAACTGTGCACACTGCTTGAAGCCACGCATGGCTTGGCGCCCACCGAGGGATTGCGTCCAGCAACTTGCCACTGTGTTTTTGGCTTGCTCGCCGCGACCGGGCTACGCATCGCCGAAGCACTGACACTAACCGCGGCTGACGTCGACATGGACAGTGGCGTTTTGCATATCCGCGAAGCGAAGTTCCATCAGCAGCGTCTCGTACCGCTGCATCCGAGCGTTACCGACTCGTTGCGCGCCTATGCACGACAGCGAGATAGGCTCGTGCCACGGCCTTGTTGTGACAAGTTCTTCCTGCGTGATGATGGCAGCGGCGTAAATCAGCCCAGCATGCTGTATGCCTTACAGAGGCTGTGTCAGCAACTGGACTGGCAAACGCGCGGTGACTATCAGCGTCACCGCCTGCATGACATCCGGCACACCTTCATCGTGAGAAGCATGCTGCGCCTCTATGAAGAGGGCGTAGATATTGATCGTGCCATTCTGGCGCTATCAACCTACGTCGGGCACGCCAAGGTGAGCGACACCTACTGGTATGTCACCGGCATTCCCGAACTGATGGCGATCGCCGCCGAACGCTTTCACCTCTATACGCAAGGAGAGGCGTCATGAACCCCTTGCTCACCGCTCCCACCGAATTCGGCGCGTTGCTCCAGCGCTTCTTCGCCGAGCGCTTGATCCAGCAACAGAACGTCAGCCCCCGAACAGTCGCTGCCTATCGCGATACCTTCAAGCTCTTGCTGAACTATGTGGGACGCGCAACGGGCAAGCCACCTGCCATGCTGGCACTGTGCGATGTCGATGCGGCCTTGGTGCTGAATTTCCTCACGCATCTCGAGACCGAACGGCACAACACCATTCGCACGCGCAATGCAAGATTGGCGGCGGTTCGTGCCTTTGCCCACTACGTCGCCTCACAAGCGCCGCCAGCTCTGCATCTTGCACAACAGATTCTCGCGATACCTATGAAACGCTTCGAACGACCCATGCTTGAGTTCCTGTCTCGCGACGAGGTTCGCGCGCTGCTTGCAGCCCCGGGTATAACGACCTGGTGCGGGCGCCGCGACACCGCCATGCTCACGGTGCTTTACAACACCGGCGCTCGGGTTTCCGAACTGATCGGCATCCGGGTGGCCGATATCACGTTGGCGGCAACCGCCTCTGTGCGCCTACATGGCAAGGGCCGCAAACAACGAACCGTGCCTCTATGGAAGGAAACGGCGAAGGAAATCCGGCAGTGGCTAAAATACGCCGACTTGCATGTCGAGCAACCCCTCATTCCAAACCGCAGCGGATTGCCAATGACGCGCACCAATGTGGCCGAACGACTGAACCTGGCCGTCAGCACCGCGACAAAGATGTGTCCACAGTTAGCAGGCCGCAGGATCTCGCCGCATACCTGGCGCCATACGACGGCCATGCACCTGTTGCAGGCGGGCGTCGATCTGACCGTGATCGCGTTGTGGCTCGGTCACGAAAGCCCCGTCACCACTCACGGCTATGTCGAAGCGGACATGGGCATGAAGGAGCGGGCCCTTGCCGCCATCACCCCACCTGCGACCCAGCACAAGCGCTACCGCCCGACGGACGCACTCCTCCAGTTCCTGGAAAGTCTCTGAAATTATGCAAACCTCCGCTCGCGCTCCGCCCCTGAAAATACCGCTTGTGTTCCGACGAACCTTGCATAATTATCGGGTGCAGATAATTTCGGTTATGCAAAGCTTCGCATAATCGAAAAAACAGACTCTTCTGCGACTCGCTGCCAAACACGCGAATCAGATTCGCCGCCGCCGTGGTCAGGAACGGGTAGCCCGCGGTGCTGGGATTCGCCGCGGTAAAAAAACCGTTGCAGGCTGCCATGACCGTTTCCGGCAGCTGCATGCCGCCAAGTTCGTAATCGTAACGACCGGCAATGAACCCGGCGCGGGCGTAGGCGTCGAAGGCCTGCTTTACCTGTGGCAGCAAGGCCACATTGCCATTCACAAACCGCGGCTCGTCCTGATCGGCGGCCCGATTGTGATTCGCGAATGTATCCCGCGCCATTTTGTCAGCGGTCTCGATGACGGCATCGAAGGTGTCACGGCTGTGGTCAGCAAAACGCTCGCGCTCGGCCAACACGTCAACACCCAGTACTTCGTAGAGTTGGAACGACAGGTCGCGACGGTCAATCAGGGTATCGGTCATTACGCGGTCTCCGGCTTTGGGCCATTTTCATACGGCCGTTTTAAAATTGCTGCGTTCTTTATGCCACAGATAACCGCTGGATAGCCACTCTTTAGCACGACGCCAGGCCACAAGTTACTTGACCTTCAGACTGCGGCACGTATCATCCTTTTGATATTTTCTATACGGAGTAACCATGACGGAGGAGTCGCACAGCTGCTGGTTTACATCAGATCTAATTCGCCTGGCTGACATCGCCCGTTATCGCGGCAAGCTTCCTTATTTTCCATACCCTCCACGGCGTTAAGCAGCTCATACTTGGCGAGTGATAGATCGCTTGTCATGGTTCGTTGGTAATGGATCGCTGGTAACATCTTTTTCTGCCCTACACCTACAATTGAGATTGCGATGTCGCTCCCGCTGGTTGTTTTACTGCCCTTTTTAGGCGCCATGGCCGCACCACTGTTCGCGCAGGGCGGGCGCACAGCCATCGCTATTGCGTCAACCGTTCCCGCGCTGATTGCGCTCGCCGCGTTGTTCCCCCACTGGCAAACACTGGCAGACGGCGGTGTTGTCCTGCACACCTACGAATGGTTACCTGCGATCGGGCTGTCGCTGAGTTTCCGCCTGGATGGCCTGTCACTGCTGTTCGCGCTGCTGATTCTAGTGATTGGTATCCTGATCATTCTTTACGCCCGCTACTACTTGAAACCTGAAGAAAACATTGGCAAGTTTTACGGCCTGCTGCTGTGTTTCAAGGGCTCAATGCTTGGCATTGTGCTTTCCAGCAATTTGTTGCTGATGATGATTTTCTGGGAAATCACCAGCTTGGTGTCGTTTTTACTGATCAGTTTCTGGACCCACAAAAAAGGCGCGCGGCGCGGCGCCCGCATGGCGCTGACGGTTACCGGCGGCGGCGGCCTGGCCCTGTTAGCAGGTGTTCTCATAATCGGTCAGATTGTCGGCAGCTACGAGCTGGACGATGTGCTGGCCGCAGGGCCCATCATCAAAGCACACGCGCTTTATCCGGTTGCGCTCACTTTGGTGCTACTAGGCGCATTTACAAAATCAGCCCAGTTCCCATTCCATTTCTGGTTGCCCCACGCCATGCAGGCGCCTACGCCGGTATCGGCCTACCTGCACTCGGCCACGATGGTTAAGGCCGGCATATTCCTGCTGGCGCGGCTATATCCGGCGCTGGCAGGCACTGAACAATGGTTTTACATGGTCAGTTTTACCGGCATGGCAACGCTGCTTTTAGGCGCTTACATCGCCATGTTCAAACACGACCTCAAAGGCTTGCTGGCGAACTCCACTGTTAGCCATCTTGGGTTGATTGTTCTGTTGCTTGGCATGGGTACGGAACTCGCCACAGTTGCTGCCCTGTTTCACGTAATCAACCACGCCACGTTTAAGGCCTCGCTGTTTATGGCGGCGGGCATTATTGACCATGAAACCGGCACCCGCGATATGCGCCGCATTAACGGGCTTTGGCGATTCATGCCCCACACCGCCACCCTGGCCATGGTGGCAGCGGCCTCTATGGCCGGTGTACCGCTACTGAACGGCTTTCTTAGTAAGGAAATGTTTTTCGCAGAGTCTCTGGCACTTAACCTTCCCGGTTACTGGGCCTGGCTACCGCCGATTGTGGCGACCCTGGCCGGTATTTTCGCGGTTGCTTACTCCGCCCGGTTTATTCACGACGTGTTCTTCAACGGCAAGCCGATAAATTTGCCCATTTACCCGCCCCATGAACCGCCGCGTTATATGAAAATCCCTGTGGAAATATTGGTGTTCGCTTGCCTGATGGTGGGTATGTTCCCGACCATATCAGTGGGCCCGCTGCTTTACGCCGCATCCTCTGCAACCTTGGGCGTGCCGGCACCGGACTATCGGCTGGCGGTAATGCACGGCTTCAATCTGCCGCTATTTATGAGTTTTTTAGCGTTCTTTGGCGGCTTGCTGATGTACAGCCAGCGCAAGCGCTTCTTTGCCTTTCACGATCGCTTCCGCGAGATCGACGAAAAAGCGATCTTCGAAAAAGTGGTGTTCAGCCTTGGCCTGAGAGCCAACCGGTTCACGACCGCCACCGAGAACGGCTCGCTGCAGCGCTACGTTATGCTGCTGATTGTCAGCGCTCTGGCCGTGGCGTTTTTACCCATCAGCAAAATGGGCTTCTTTATTGGCAGCAACGGGCTAACCCCGGTGGACTGGCCGACGGCAACCTTGGGTGCCGTTTTGATTGCCAGCGCTCTGGCCACTGCAGCTATGCACCGCGAACGCTTCTTTGCGCTGGTACTGATCAGCGTCGTCGGGTTGTTAACCGCGCTCACCTTTGTGCGTTTCTCGGCGCCAGATCTGACGATGACCCAATTGTCGGTGGAAGTCGTCACCGTTGTGCTGTTAATGCTGGCACTTTACTACATGCCCTCATGGACACCCGTTGAGAGCAGCCGTGGTCGCCGCGTTCGTGACATGGGGATAGCCCTGTTAGCCGGCAGCGGCATGACCATAATTACCCTGGCCATTCTGACCCAGCCGTTCAGTTCGATTTCCGAGTTCTTTCTGGCAAACAGCAAAACAGGTGGTGGTGGTACCAACGTGGTCAATGTGATCTTGGTGGATTTCCGCGGCTTCGACACCTTGGGTGAAATTTCAGTGCTGGCGATTGCGGCGTTGGGCATTTTTGCAATGCTCAAAAACACGACACTTACGCCGCCTCCGGGCGACGGCCTGGGCCACGCATGGGCCCGCGAAAGCCACCCCACCATGCTCAAACAGATTGCCCGTCCGATGCTACCAATGGCGCTGATGGTATCCGCGTTTATATTCCTGCGCGGTCATAACCTGCCAGGGGGGGGCTTTATTGCCGGGCTGATAACCGCCGTTGCGCTGATTCTTCAGTACATCGCCAGTGGCTTTTCCTGGACCGAAGACCGCATCGCCATGCGCTATCACAATGTGATTGCGCTAGGTCTGCTGTTTGCCGTTATTACTGGCGCCGGCAGCCTGGCGTTTGGTTATCCGTTCCTGACCTCCACATTCGGCTATATCACTTGGCCGGTGGTGGGTAAGTTCGAACTGGCATCGGCGCTGGTGTTTGACCTGGGTGTGTACCTGGCGGTGGTGGGTGCCACACTGATGATGCTGGTCAGTGTAGGCCGCATCAACCCCCATTCCGCTATCCGTCCTGTAAACAGCGAGTCGAGCTACGGCGCTGACACGACTACCCTGACTCAAAGAGAGACCGAATAATGGAACTTGTATTCGCACTGGCCATTGGTGCGCTCACAGCCGGCGGGGTGTATCTGTTGCTGCGCGCCCGCACGTTTCCGGTGGTGCTGGGCCTGACCATGCTGTCGTACGGGGTGAATTTGTTCCTGTTCGCCAGCGGGCGCCTGGCCACCGGCAGCCAGCCGGTTCTGGGCACCGCTGCCCAGTACGCAGACCCATTGCCCCAGGCGCTGGTGTTAACCGCGATTGTTATCGGCTTCGCCATGACCGCATTCGTGGTGGTGTTGTCACTTCGCAACCTGGCCGACCACGGCAATGATCACGTAGACGGCGACCCGAAAAAGCGTACGCCCGCTTCCAAGCATGCGCGGGAGCGTCGGCCACTATGACCCACTGGCTGCTTGCTCCGATTCTGATCCCGCTACTGGGCGCTATTCTGCAAATATTTGTGGGCTACGCGCCCATGCCGTTGCGCCGGGTGTTGGCCATTGTTACCTCGGTTCTGACCCTGGCCGCCGCCATTGTTCTGCTAAATTTGGCCGGCGACGACACCTACCGTGTCTACGCCATGGGCAACTGGCAGCCACCCTTCGGCATTGTGATGGTGCTGGACCGTCTGGCCGCCATGATGTTGGTTCTAACGGCGTCGCTGGCACTGCTGTGCCATCTGTTCTCGATCGGAGGTGCCGACGAAGGTACGCGCCAGTTCCACAGCCTGTTCCTGTTCCAGCTGATGGGCCTGAATATTGCCTTTCTGACCGGCGACCTGTTCAACCTGTTCGTTGCGTTTGAGATTCTGCTGATTGCCTCTTACGGACTGCTGATGCACGGCAGTGGAAGCACGCGCTCAACGCCAGGGCTGCATTATGTCGTATTAAACCTGGTGGGTTCGTCGCTGTTTCTGATCAGCGTGGGCATGATTTACAGCGTTACCGGCACCTTGAATATGGCCGACCTGGCCGTGAAAGTGCCGCAGGTCAGCGGCGACCAACGTTTTCTGGTCGAAGCCGGTGGCATGCTGTTGTTGGTGGTATTTGCCCTTAAAGCAGCGGTGTTGCCACTGACATTCTGGCTACCACGGACCTACGCCAGCGCTACCGCGCCGGTCGCTGCATTTTTTGCCATTATGACCAAAGTCGGTATCTACGGGATTATCCGGGTTTACCCGCTGGTTTTTGGCGCCAACGCCGGCGAGATGGCTAATCTGGGCATGAACTGGCTTTTCCCGCTAGCGCTCGCCACCCTTATTATGGGCGTTATTGGCGCTATGGGTGCACAAACCTTGCGCACCCTGGTGACCTGGCAACTGGTCATTTCGGTTGGCACTCTACTGGCACCCATCGCGCTGGGTTCGCAAAAAGGCCTGGCTGCGGCCCTGTTTTACTTACTTAGCACTACCTGGACAGTGGGCGGTTTGTTTTTGCTGATTGAGCTGGTGCGCAGCCAGCGCGGGTCCGCTTCTGACAAAATCGTTATGGCGCCGCAAATTCGTCATCGAACCCTGCTTAGCTCGCTGTTTTTCTTTGGCGCGGTGTCCGCTGCGGGTTTACCGCCCCTAAGCGGTTTCTTTGGCAAAGTGATGATTCTGCAATCCACCACCAGCGGCGTGGAAATGGCGTGGCTTTGGGGTACGATTCTCACGGGGAGCTTTTTCACTCTGATTGCCTATAGCCGCGCCGGCAGCGTGGTCTTTTGGCGCAATATTGAAGGCGAAATTAAAAACAGCACCCCGGTAACGCCGTTGTTGGCCATTTCTACCGGCGCGCTGATTGGTATGAGTGTATTAATGGTGGCACTGGCCGGGCCTATCAGTGCCTATACCAGCGCCACTGCTGTGCAATTGCTGGACACCCGTGGTTATATCCAAACGTTGCAGGCACCAATGGTTGAGGAGGGTTCGTAATGCTGGACCGCCTGAGTTTCCCGCAACCCTGGCTAAGCCTTCTGCTGTTCAGCATCTGGCAGTTGCTTGCCGATGGCGTTGGCGGCGGAAGCGTGATTGTGGGTTTAATACTGGCCTGGGGTATTCCGCAGCTCACCCAAAGCTTCTGGCCTGATCGTCCGGCGGTGTTCAAGGCTTGGCGTTTACCGGGTTATTTGCTGCTGGTGTTATGGGACATCGTGATTGCCAGCTTTGAAGTGGCCTGGCTGATTATCAGCCCGCGCCGGCCGGAACCGATGTTTATCAGCTACCCGCTGCAGCTTGACTGCCCACAGGCTATCGCTATTTTGGCCAGTACCATTTCCCTGACACCGGGCACGGTGACCGCCGATATCAGCGATGATCACAAGATTCTGCTGATTCACGCGCTAGACACCCGAACCGCAGAAGAAGTGATTGAGGCCATTCACAATCGTTATGAAAAGCCTTTGATGGAGATGTTCCAATGATTGCGATTGTCTTGAAAATATCCATCGCCCTGGTGGTGATTGCGGCTTTGCTTAATGTGTATCGTCTGATTGTTGGCCCACATGCCCCAGACCGGGTTCTGGCCATAGACACTCTGGCCATTAACGCCATCGCACTCATCATTCTTCTGGGTATTACGTTGAACACCCGTATGTACCTGGAGGCCGCGTTGCTGATTGCCGTCATGGGTTTTGTCAGCACAGTGGCTATGGCCAAATACCTGAAACGCGGTAGCGTTATTGAATAACAAGGGTGCAGAGCGAGGCGCCAGGCGCGTTGCAAAGGAGACGACACAATAATGAACTTGTTTATCGAATACATTATCGCAGCCCTGTTGTTGCTCGGTGCAGTATTTACATTGATGGGCGCCATCGGGCTTGCGGTCTTGCCTGATTTTTTCACCCGCCTGCACGGACCCACCAAGGCCACCACCGTGGGTGTGGGAGCTATGGCGTTAGCGTCGATGATTTGGTTCGCCAACCAGCCGGTGGGCACAGGCTTCGTGGAGATTCTGATTATGGTCTTTTTGCTGCTGACCGCACCGCCAAGCGCCAACATGATGGCAAAAGCCGCTATGCACATGGAAGTACCTAAAGTTGGCAATACCCGCGGCGACTCCTGGCAGCAATAAAACGACCCTCGAATGTGAGTGCCTGCAAAAACGGTAGTGGTGCGCTAGGTTAGATAGTGCGCTAGATTAGGCGCATATTGACTACGCAGAATGATTTCTGAAACAGTCCGACACGGAGTTCTGTTTATGCTTAAGGTAAATGAATATTTTGATGGCAAAGCAAAGTCGATCGCCTTTCAGTCAGACGCTTTACCCGCCACCATTGGCGTAATAAGCCCTGGCGAATACCAGTTCAGCACCCAGCAAAAAGAAACCATGACCATTGTCAGCGGTGTGATGTCGGTGTGCTTGCCAGGTGTGGAAACATGGATGACCTACGGTGCCGGTGAATGCTTCGGGGTTGCGCCCGATTCCACCTTTCGGGTTACCGTCGAATACGATACCGCCTATTTGTGCACCTACGGCTGAGGTAGCCCACCTCTCCCAACAACAAAAAGGATATTGTCATGGCTTCGACCCGCTTGCTAACTCCAGCAGAAAACGCCTATCAGTACCCATTACTGATCAAACAATTACTGGCTTCCGGGCCGCGATTCGCCGGCTCCCAGGAAATTATTTACGCGAACAAAAGTCGCTACACCTACACCGAGTTGCAAGCCCGTATCGGCCGCCTGGCCAACGCCCTGACCAAAGCCGGAGTTAAAGCCGGCGACACCGTTGCAGTGATGGACTGGGATACGCCCCGCTATCTTGAATGCTTTTTTGCAATACCGATGATTGGCGCCGTTCTGCACACCGTTAACGTGCGGCTGTCACCGGATCAGATCGTATACACCATGAATCACGCCGAAGACGATGTGGTGCTGATACACGACGATTTCCTGCCCATACTCGATGCTGTTAAAGACCAGATCGAGACGGTAAAGCACTACATACAGCTGACCGATAACAACCAGCCTGCAGCCGCCAGCATGCCGGTGTTGGGTGAATACGAGCAGCTTCTGGCCCAGGAAGACAGCCACTTCGACTTCCCGGATTTTGACGAAAACAGCGTAGCCACCTGCTTTTACACCACTGGCACGACCGGCAAGCCGAAAGGTGTAATGTTCAGCCATCGCCAGTTGGTGATGCACACTATGGCCATGGTAGGCTCCCTTTCAATGTTCGATGAGGCGCCGCTGCTGCGCTCCAGTTCTGTCTACATGCCGATGACGCCCATGTTCCACGTGCACGCATGGGGTGTTCCCTACGCTGCCACCTTAATGGGCATTAAACAGGTATACCCCGGGCGCTATGAACCCGAACTGCTGATGGACCTGATCAAAACCCACAATGTGACCTTCTCCCACTGCGTGCCCACCATTATGCAGATGCTGCTTGCCACTGAGTCCATCAAAGACGCAGATCTGAGCAACTGGCAGGTACTGATAGGCGGCAGTGCCCTCACCAAAGGGCTGTGTGAAGCCGGAGCCGAGCGGGGCATTCGCATGTACACCGGCTACGGCATGTCGGAAACCTGCCCGATTCTGACCATCACCCACCTGACACCGGAAGATCTGGAACTGCCGCTGGCGCAGCAGGCCGAAGTGCGGGTGAAAACCGGTGTCGCCATTCCGTTGGTGCAAGTTGAAATTGTGGACACCAATGGCAAACCGGTCGCCCACGACGGTCAGGCCAAAGGCGAAGTTGTTGCGCGTACGCCCTGGTTAACCCAAAGCTATCTGAAAGAACCGGAAAAAGGCGAAGAACTTTGGCAACACGGCTGGCTGCACACTGGCGACGTGGCCAGTATGGAGCCAAATCAGACCCTGATGATTAAAGACCGCATCAAGGATGTGATCAAAACCGGGGGTGAATGGTTGTCGTCACTGGATCTGGAAAACCTGATTAGCCAGCATCCGGCGGTCGCAGCCGCTGCGGTTGTGGGCGTTGCCGATGAGAAATGGGGCGAGCGCCCACACGCACTGATCACGCTCAAGCCCGGCCAGAATGCCACACAAGAAGACATTCAAGCGCACTTACAGCGCTATGTGGATAAAGGCGAAATCAACAAGTGGGCAATCCCCCGGCAAATGGACTTTGTGGACGACATTCCAAAAACCAGCGTGGGCAAGATCAACAAGAAGCAGATTCGCGATCAGTTAGGCTAGCTCAGTTACGTCACTGAAACGCCACTGAAGCGAAAATCCAGCTGCGGCGGCCGCCCGGCGATAATATCCGCCAGCGCGGCCGCTGACCCGCAGGCATGGGTCCAGCCCAAAGTACCATGCCCGGTATTCAAAAACAGATTACTAATAACGCTCTTACCCACGTAGGGCACGCTGGACGGCGTCGTTGGCCGCAACCCGCTCCAGTATTCAGCCTGCTCCCAGTGACCCGCCTCGGGCATAACAGCCGCCACCCGGCGCAACACGGCCCGGCAGCGGGTGACATTCAGGCGTCTGGAATAGCCGCTGAGCTCTGCCGTACCCGCAATCCGCATACGATCACCCAAACGTGAGTAAACCAGCTTGTACTCATCGTCGGTCAGGCTGACATTGAACGCCGCCTCAGGATTTTTCACCGGCACGGTGATGGAATAGCCCTTGGCTGGATAAATATTCAAAGCCAGTCCCAATTGCCGCACCAGTGGCGCGCTAAAGCTACCCAAACTGAGAACCCAAGCGTCTGCACGCAGATTATGGTGATGGCCTTGGGACAGGGTTTCCACCGCATCGATACGCCCGATACCGCGCTCAAACCCAACCACTTCGGTGTTGTGTTTGAACACCACACCCGCTTGTTTACAGCGCTCCGCCAGGGCCTGGGTAAATTTGCGAGCATCACCGGATTCGTCTTCCTCGGTGTAGGTGCCCCCTGCGAGGCGATGCTTCAAGGGCGCCAAAGCCGGCTCCAGTTCGATTGCCCGCGCAGCACTCACCACTTGCCGGTCACACCCCAGCTCGCGCATCTGCCGCGCCGGTTCCAGGGCGCTGTCGAATTCTTTCTGGTTGGTGTAAAAGTGCAGAATTCCACGGGTCAGATGGTCGTACTCTAAACCCAGTTCGGCCCGCAGTTCCTGTAATTTGCTGCGGCTGTAAAGGCCCAGGTTGACCATCTGACGCAGATTGTCAGCCGCCCGTGCAGAGGTGCATTGGCCCAGAAACGCCAGCGCCCAGCGCCATTGGGCAGCATCCAGTCGTGGCCGGAACAGCAGCGGCGCGTCATTACGGTGCAGCCATTTCAGAACCTTCAGCGGTGTCGATGGGTTGGCCCAAGGCTCGGCATGGCACACTGAAATCTGGCCGCCGTTGGCGTAACTGGTTTCAAGCCCGGCTGCTGGCTGACGATCTATCACTGTGACTTGGTAACCCTGACGCTGCAAAAACCAGGCACTGGTAACGCCAACCACACCCGCGCCTAAAACCACTACGTGCATACCCGTTCCTGTCGGTTATTCGTGTTGTTCATCGTCGATTATTGCTTACTGCTTAGTAATGGCTGTTTGTTGATGAGCAGGGTCAGCCACCGGAACGTTTTACCACCCAGCCTTTTTGCATCAGCAACGGCAATAGAATATCTCGTTGGTCGCCCTGAATTTCAACAATGCCGTCTTTTAGGGTGCCACCGGTGCCGCATTTGGCTTTAAGCTCTTTGGTGTAGGCTTTCAGCTTTTTTTCTGCCAAAGGTATGCCGCTAATCAGAGTAACGCCCTTACCTTTGCGGCCTTTGGTTTCGCGACTGACCCGCACGACACCGTCACCCAGCGGGCGTTGTTCCCGGCCGCAGCTGCACTGTTCCTGCGGATGACGACACCGGGGGCACATGCGGCCCTGATCGGTGGAATAAACCAGTCCACCGTCGTGCTTTTTACTCATTCAGTCCAGCCCGGGCGGATATTTGGTGAACATTTCCTGAACCACTTCGTCGATCAGCTTGCGCCGCGTTTCTGGTGATTGGTTTTCGTTCAGGTAACGCCTGCTGGCTGCACGCCAAATCACCTGGCGGCTTTGCGCATCAGCCAGTTCAATCACCAGTTTACCTTCGTTGACTTCTCGCACCGGAGGCGGTGCCGACAGCCCCCAACCAAAATTACCGGTACCAAACCCTAACCCCAGGCCCAAACCGCTTTGCTCAAGGCGCTCTTCCTTTGTAATGTGCCAATTTACCAGCACGTCGGCCTCAGCAGCGCTTACCGGCTTCATAGCCTTGCTTGCCAGCTCACGTTCCAGCGCGCTTTTTACGCGGCTGCCGTCGAGCGACATAAAAGAATCGGAGCCGGCATCGTCGGCGTAGGCCCAGGTGTTGTAATCACCAAAAGGCGTGGCTGAATTATAATCCGTCACCACGTTGCTTGCGCAACCGGCCAGAGCCAGCGCGACAACTACACAGGTTACAAAGCGCATTAGTGCGTTCTCCTCAAATTAGCGGCCCGATAGAGTATACGCGCTGCCCGGCGAGCGGGTCAGGTATCGAAATGATAATTCAGTCCGCGGGCGTTGCAAAAACCAGCAAAATTTTCTGTCGCAGGTTCTGGCACGTCAACAGATACCGCCACTTGCTGGCCATAATTGATCTCGGTAATGGTCGCGTTGTGCCGTTCGCACCAATGCCGCAGAGGTTGTTCATCGGCAAAACCAATCACCGCCAAGGCTAGCTGGCTGGGCTGATGCACTACCCGTTCTACCGCCGACAGTACACTTTCTGCGGCGCCTGCGTAGGCCCGCACCAGGCCACCTGCGCCCAGCTTTATGCCGCCAAAATAGCGAATGACCAATACCAGTACATCCCCCATGTCTTTATGCTGAATAACACTGAGTATCGGTTTTCCAGCGGTGCCAGAGGGCTCGCCGTCGTCGTTCATGGCGGCTTCGGCTGCCGAGCCCGGACGGCCAATCTGATACGCCCAGCAGATATGGCGGGCATCATTATGATCTGCCTGCGCCTGTGCCAGCCATTGATGAACCTCATCGCGACTGTTTACCGGAGCCACGCGGGCTATAAACCGGCTCTTTTTAATTTCCGTGACCCGCTCCAGATAACCGGCGGGGACGGGGTAGTCTTTTTTCATTCGATTTTGCCTATTTTGCTCTCGAGCGCGCTCTAGATATTGATGGTTCCAAATCGAGACATTGCAACGACGCTATTCGGGTTCTCAGAAGCTCAGCTGACCACAAACACTGGCAACTGGACCCTTACCACCAGGCCTCCAGCGACCGCGTTGGCGGCGGAGACCTCGCCATCGTGGGCGAAAATTACCTTTTGTGCGATTGCCAGCCCCAGGCCCCAGCCCTGGCCACCACGGGATTGGTCGCTGCGGTAGAACGGCTCAAACAGGTGCGCCAGGGCTTCGTCTGGCGCACCGGGGCCGCTGTCGGTGATTT
Source organism: Marinobacter sp. ELB17 (assembly GCF_000169375.1). Taxonomy (GTDB): domain Bacteria; phylum Pseudomonadota; class Gammaproteobacteria; order Pseudomonadales; family Oleiphilaceae; genus Marinobacter. Next base: position 32,611 of record NZ_AAXY01000009.1, on the reverse strand, counting down.
CAATCCATAACCGGTTGTCTGCAACCGTGGCCGCAACCGTCAAGGCTTGTCCTGGTGGCGTATGGTCCAGAGCATTCTGCAGAATATTGTCAAAGGCTCGGTGCAACAGCCCGGCATCACCCAGAACCAGCACGTGAGTTGCCTGCTCGCTCGCATTCAGCCGGCATTTCACATCCCGTCCACGGGCATACCCTGCTGCGTCTTGCAGTACAGCGTTTAATAGCTCCATAACAGCCACTGGCTGGCACGCAAACTGCTCGCCCTGGGCGGCCAACCGGTAAAGGGTCAACACCTGTTCAGTCATGGCTTCCAGGCGTTCGTTCTGACGCAGTATGCTGTTTAGCAATGCACCATCGCCGCCGCCGTCCAGAGCCAGTTCAATGGCTACCCGCTGCCGTGCCAGTGGCGTGCGCAAATCGTGGGAAATATCCCGTAATAATTGCTGCTGGCGATCAAGAAGACCCCACAGCTGTGCCGTCATAGCGTTAAATGCACTGGCAAGGGCGCCAATCTCATCACGGCGCGAGGCAACTTTGGGGTCAACCCGCAGGCTTTTGTCGCCGGCGGCAATAGCGCGAGCGGTGGCCTCCATGATTTTTAACGGCCGTGACAGGCGCCGGGCAATCAGCCAGCAGGCCAGGGAAATCAGCACTACCGCAAAGCCAGCGTTAATGGATCTTAAAGACCCAGGGGTCAACCAGCCGGCGGATTTGCCGCGCGGCCAGGCAATCAACCTATAATTGCCTGCCAGTTCAATCACTGCGGGTTTCAAGGCAAACCAGTGCGAATCCATGCGTTTACGAACGGAGGCCGGCAGGTTTCGACTATGGCCGGGCTCGCCGGAAGCCTCGGGCGCGGCCAGTATCAGGTGCAGGCCCAGAGTTCGGCCTTGCTGGCGCAAAAACTGGCGGGCCGCATCACCGCCGCCGCTCTGGCTGAGCGCCAGCACTTCCTGGCCTAGCTCATACAGCCCAAGCTGGCGCGTCATGGCCTGCTGTTCTTGTGCCACCAGCAACCGTGACACCAGCTGTCCAGCTCCCAGCGTTAACGCCATGGCCAGCCACACCATCAAAAAAATGCGCCAAAACAATGACACCGTAAAACGTCGCCGCGGCTCGGCAGCTTCATCGGCGCCGTTATTGTTTGTGCTGTGGAATGGTTTCATGGCACTACCCGGTAGCTATAACCAAGCCCGCGCACGGTTTCGATGCGCGGCGGTTCTTCGTTGCCGAGTTTCTTGCGCAGATTGCTAATGTGCATATCCAGAGTTCGATCGTAAGTCTCAAGGCGCCGGCCCAGCGCCCACTGCATAAGATCGGTTTTACGCACCACACTGCCGGCGTGAGCCAGAAGCACCTGCAGAACTTCGTATTCGGTAGCGGTCAAGTCCAGCGGCGTGCCATTCTGGCGCACCCGCCTGTGGTCGGGCTCAAGGCGCAAATCACCGTAGCTTCGACTGTCGTCCAGGTCCGCTTTCTGGTCCCACGCAATACGGCGCAACAGTGCGTGCAAACGTGCCACCAGCTCACGGGGGTTGCAGGGTTTGGAGATATAATCATCGGCACCCACTTCAAAGCCCACAATGCGATCAGTTTCATCACCGTGGGCGGTCAGCAGAATCACTGGCAGATGGGCACTGACACGCAGCTGTCGCAGTACGTCGAGCCCGTTGATATCAGGCAGCATAATATCCAGAACCACAATGTCACAGGATTCGCTTCGAGCCAGTGCCAGTCCGTCTTTACCGTTGGCCGCTTCGCGCACGGTGAAGCCTTGGGTAACAAGGTAACGGGCCAGCAACATGCGCAGCTCGTCGTCATCTTCTATTAATAGCACCCGATTTTGCATGCCTGCTTCACTCCGTCTGGAACTGCTCTGGCTTAGCGCAAGTCTACCATGCCCGCACTCACCCAATTTGGCTGGCCGCAAAGGCTTTACAGAACCTTTACCCAACGCTGACAGCAATTGACACTGCATTGATTAACATGGAGCCCCCTAAACGAAGCCACTAACCCTTACTGGCTTCGTCGCAAACCCGTTACCGGAGAAATCACCATGAAAACACCCCAATCTGTTCGCATCGCAGCTGCCCTGATGGCCTGCGCATTGCTGTCCACCGCTCCGCTTGCCATGGCCCAAGGCTTCGAAAAAGGTCCGGACAAGCATCAACGAATGCAGGAGCAGTGTGAACAAATGAACAGCACTGACATGCAGGCCCGGCATGCGCAACATCAGCAAAAAATGATGGAACGCCGCAACGAAACGGCCGACCGTCTTAAGCTAACCGATGAACAGCGCGAAACCTGGAACGATATGCAAAAAGAGCGTCAGCAACAGATGCAAAAGAAAATGGAGAAACAGCAAAAGCGTTGCGACAAGATGGCTAAATAAATCGCAACGGGTGATCGCCTGGGTGGTTCTGGCGTAAGGTATGTGCAGTGAGTGCATCGTCTTACAGGAAATCGAACTTACATGAACCAGCCAGATAGCCAACCACTAAGCCTTACCTTTGACGGCCCTGCACAAAGCAAGATCCACATTTGCCGGTCTATCGACGATATTAACGCTGCAGACTGGCAGAGCTTGGCCGGCAGCGATTACCCCTTTGCGCGATACGATTTTCTTCAGGCACTGGAGCACAGCGGTTGCACCAATGCTGCTACCGGCTGGCAGCCCAGCCATCTGGTGATCCGCCAGCAGGGTCAGGTTACCGGCATTATTCCAGCATTCTTAAAAAACAATTCCCGCGGCGAATACGTGTTCGATTTTGCCTGGGCCGAAGCCTACCAGCGTCACGGCCAGCCTTATTATCCAAAGTTGCTAATGGCCATTCCCTTTACCCCGTCACAGGGGCCGCGGCTGCTGCTAACACCGCAGCTGCGCGAAATTCTGGACAGCGCATCGCTTCATAAACTGCTTGATACAGCCACCACTGCACTCGGCGCCCATTCCTGGCATCTGCTGTTTCCCAACAGCGCGGATCAAGCGCTGCTTTGCCAGCCGCAAACACCAGACAGCTCGCAATTGCATCGGCTAGGCTGCCAGTTTCACTGGCACAATGCCGGGTACGGCGCCTTTGACGACTTTCTGGCGCTATTAACATCGCGCAAGCGCAAGTCCATCCGCAAAGAACGCAAACAGGTCAGCGATCAGGGCATTGAGTTTCAGCGTGTCAGCGGCTCGGACATATCTGACCGAGTGCTTGATAGTTTCTACGTGTTCTACCAGGCAACTTATCTTAAGCGCGGCCAGCGGCCCTATCTGAACCGTGACTTTTTCGAGCGTTTGTTCCGCCAGGTGCCAGAGCATGTGCACATCGTGATAGCGCTCAAACAAGGTGAAATGATCGCCAGCGCGCTGTTTCTAAGCGGCACTGACACCCTTTACGGGCGCTACTGGGGTTGCCTGGACGAGTACAATCATTTGCACTTTGAAACCTGCTATTACCAGGGAATAGAACTGGCCATAGACCTTGGCCTGCAGCATTTTGACGCCGGTGCTCAGGGTGAGCACAAACTGGTACGGGGTTTTGAGCCGCTACTCACCCACTCGTGGCACGGCATAGAACATCCGGGCTTTCGCGATGCCATTGCAAATTTTGTCGCTGAAGAGCGCGAGGGAGTTCGCGGCTATTTTGAAGAGAGTAAAACATTACTGCCATTTCGCCAGACTGAAAATGAAAAAGGCGGCTGATTGCGCAGCCGCCTTTTTGATTTTGCCATTCAACATGAACTAGCGTGCAAAATCAGTCTTTACCAATGCGAAAGCCAATTTTCAAACTGACCTGGTAATGGCCCACCTTGCCGTCAACAATGTGGCCGCGGGTTTCAACCACTTCAAACCACTCCATGTTACGCAGGCTTTTACCACATTCGTCCAGTGCGTTCTGAATAGCCTCCTCAATGCTGTTGGGAGATGACCCTACAATTTCAACTTTCTTGTAAACATGCAAGCTGCTCAAAATTGAACTCCTCCTATCCTCATGAATTAACACGTACTTTCAGCCTAGAACAGGTTTTCATACAATGCAATTCCACGCGAACGGATTTTTTACCCGGCTTGCGGCTAAAGCTGGTTCACGCAAACCCGAAGGGTGTCCGAAATGCTGGCGTTAAGTCTGAGCATTGCCAGAGATTCCGCACGGGTTCGGCCCAGGTTCAATGTCGCGATGGGCTTACCCCATTCATGAGCGTAACGGCAAAAGCGGAATCCGGAGTAAACCATCAGTGACGAGCCAATCACCAGTAGGCCGTCGCTGGCTTTAAGCGCATCCAGTGCCGCATTCACCCGCTGTTTGGGTACGTAATCACCAAAGAACACCACGTCCGGTTTTAAAATACCGCCACACACCGGGCAGTCTGCCAACTGGAAGTCTGCAAAATTAATGTCTAAATCGGCATCACCATCCGGCGCCACGTCCGCCGTAAACGCACTGAACTGCGGATTAAGAATCGCACAGCGCTGGTGTACCTCGTCCCTCATGCATCGATAATCGCAGCTCATGCATAGCACCTCGTCAGCGCGGCCGTGCAAATCAGTTACCGCCTGAGTACCTGCTTTTTGGTGCAACCTGTCAACATTCTGGGTGACCACCAGCGAACTGTGATTGAGCATTTCAAGCTGGGAAATATGATGGTGAGATGCATTCGGTGAGGCGTTGCGCATCAGCGGCCAGCCTATCAGGCTGCGGCCCCAGTAACGTTGGCGGGTTTGAACGCTGCCCATAAAGGCCTGATGCTGCACCGGCTGCTTTCGCTTCCAGGCGCCGTCGCCATCGCGGTAATCCGGAATACCGGAATCGGTGCTGACACCAGCGCCGGTCAGAATCAACAATCTGGGATGGCTGTGAATATAGTCGGCGAGCATGGCACCGGCCTGCTCGGGCTGGTGCGCATTGGGCGTTATGTCAGTATCTGGCAGCCGCTGACCAGAGCTGAAGGGGCGGGAACGGTGACGGATTTCAGACATGCACACTCCGGTCAGGAAGGATTTTCCAGGCATCTCGCCAGAAGGGCGCGCATTTTCTGGACACCCAGTTTTTGCGTGAGTTCAATATTACGGTCTGGAATGTCATCTACGTTCGGATAGTGATCAATGGCCACTTCCAGGCTGGCTTCGCGCAGCAGATGCAGCATCGGGTAGGGCGATCGATTGGTGTAGTTCTCGGCATCATCCGGCCCGGTGCCAGCGAACTGATAGTGCGGGTGAAAACTGGCAACCTGGTAAACACCTTCCAGTTCCAGAACCGCCAACAGGCCGTTGGCTTCTTCCAGAAACTCGTTGTACCGCATGAAGTCGCCCAGTGCGTAGGGGTGAATCAGCAGCGTGGTTTCCAGATCTGGCTCGTTATCCAGGCGCTGTAGTTCCTGCTGCAGATACTGCAGCAAGAACTCTTCGTTTGTCGCTTCGCACACCGTAAAACGCACGCTGCCTTTCGCGAGTTCGCGCTTGGCGAACGGACAGAAGTTCAACCCAACGACTACCGTGTCCACCCAGTTACGGGTAGCGCTAATAATGTCTGACTGGTTCACACCCTACCCTCTTGCATAACCAAGTGCGTTAGTTGCTCTTACTCATACGTAGCCGCGGCTTCGCAGGTATTCGTCGTAGTTGCCGCTGAAATCGATGACTCCGCTAGCGTCGAGTTCAATAATACGGGTCGCCAGGGACGATACAAACTCCCGGTCGTGGCTCACAAAAATAAGTGTGCCTTCATAGTTTTCAAGAGCCAGGTTTAACGCTTCAATTGACTCCATGTCCATGTGGTTGGTGGGTTCGTCCAGCAGCATCACATTGGGCTGTTGCAAAATCAGTTTGCCAAACAGCATTCGGCCTTGCTCCCCTCCTGACAACACGTGAACAGATTTTTCGATGTCGTCGCTGGAAAACAGCATGCGACCCAATGTGCCGCGAATCACTTGCTCGCCGCCGGTGGTCCAGCGTGCCATCCAGTCGTTCAGGTTCATGTCCTGAGCGAAATCTGACGTGTGGTCCTGGGCAAAATAGCCAACCTGAGCACTGTCAGTCCACTTCACCTCACCGCTATCCGGCTGGTAAGCCCCTGTCAGACACTGTAAAAACGTGGTTTTTCCAACGCCATTGGGTCCAATGATCGCAACCCGTTCACCGGCTTCAATTTGCAGACTGAGTTTTTTGAACAGCGGGATGTCGGTAAAACCCTTGGTCAATTCCTTCAGCGTTAACGCTTGGCGGTGAATCTTTTTACCCGATTCAAAACGGATAAACGGGCTGATACGGCTGGACGGTTTTACATCATCCAGTTGAATCTTGTCGATCTGGCGCGCCCGCGAAGTGGCCTGCTTGGCTTTAGAGGCGTTAGCCGAAAAACGACTAACAAATTGCTGAAGCTCGGCAATTTGGATCTTTTTCTTGGCATTTTCTGACAGCATGCGCTCGCGGGCCTGGGTGGCAGCGGTCATGTACTCATCGTAGTTACCCGGGAACAAGCGCAACTCACCGTAATCCAGATCCGCCATGTGGGTGCACACGCTGTTCAGGAAGTGGCGGTCGTGGGAAATAATAATCATGGTGCTGTTGCGCGCCACCAGAATGCTTTCCAGCCAGCGGATGGTGTTAATGTCCAGGTGGTTAGTGGGCTCGTCCAGCAACAACACATCCGGATTTGAAAACAGTGCCTGGGCCAGCAAAACCCGCAGCTTCCAGCCGGGCGCCAGTGCGCTCATCAGGCCATCGTGCTGGTCCAAAGGAATGTCCAGGCCCAGCAATAACTCACCGGCGCGGGATTCCGAGGTATAACCGTCCATCTCGGCAAATTGCACTTCCAGATCCGCCACGGCCATGCCGTCGTCTTCGGTCATCTCTGGCAGCGAATAGATACGGTCGCGCTCTTTCTTCACCGTCCACAATTCTTCGTGGCCCATGATCACGGTGTCAATCACTGTTGAACTTTCAAACGCGAACTGGTCCTGGCGTAATTTACCCAGGCGAATATTAGAATCGAGCATAATGTGCCCGGAGGACGGCTCCAGATCGCCACCCATGATTTTCATCAGCGTCGACTTTCCACAACCGTTGGCACCAATCAGGCCATAGCGATTGCCGTTACCGAATTTGGCTGAGACGTTTTCGAACAGGGGCTTGGCCCCGAATTGCATCGTAATATTGGCAGTAGCGATCAAGGCAGCAACCTGTAGACGTAAGGCCGGTACCGGCAATTCACCAGGGAATCCGGAGCGGCTGAAAATAGACGCGGTATTGTACAGGATTGCGCACAAAATGGTCAGCCAACATTAACACTGACAAAAAGCTCTTGCCAGAGGCCGCCATGGCGGGCAGCATTCGCCAGTCGTCTTTAGACACTCAAACATACTTAAGGAAGCAAAACATGGCACAAGCAACAGCGCGTCACATTCTGGTAGACACCGAAGCAAAGTGTGAAGAACTGAAAAAAGACATCGAAGGCGGGCAGGATTTTGCCGAAGTCGCTAAGAAGCACTCATCTTGTCCGTCTGGCGGTAACGGCGGCGACCTGGGCTCCTTCGGCCCCGGCCAGATGGTTCCGGAATTCGACACCGTGGTTTTTAGCGCTGACCTGAACACCGTGCAGGGCCCGGTAAAAACCCAGTTCGGCTATCACCTGCTGGAAGTGACCAGCCGCGGCTGATCTGTTCGCCCGGCGAATCGCTCATGGATCGCCGGGCGTTTAGTACAAAACGACTTTCTTACATAACGACTATTTCGTAGTGGCCTGGGGTGCTAAAAACTGGCCCAGCTGCTCGCCAATGCTCTCTACAGGCTCAATAACCGCTTGCTTCACGCCACTGGATACCACGCGGGTAAAAGCCGCGCCGCCATCGCTTTCCAGAAACCTTAGATACTGCTCCATTTCCGCACCACTGATATCCTGGTAGGCATACAGGTAACTGTTAAACACCTGCTGCTCCACAACTCCTTTCAAAACCGGGCGCTGGCTTTCTATACGCTTTTGAAGCGTTTCGAAGTTTACCGAATTACTGCTGAACGCTGCCATGGTAGACGCTAACCCAAGCTGCACCGCAATGGTGGTATCAACAGCGCTTTGGGTTGCGTGCGAAGCGCGGTCAAAACGCACGAAACTCTTGGCACGATCGGTATTGCCGAATCTTTGGGCCAGTTGGTCGGCCTGCGCGCTAATTTGCGACCACACCGCCGGTGCTGACGCGGCTACTTCGGCTCTTGAGATTTTCTGTGCGACGGGCGTGTTGTACCAGTCAGCCACGGCTTGCAGCTGCCCATTGCTCAACTCCGCCTGCAGGCGGCCTGCCACCTGCTGCTCTATTTTCTGCGGATTAAAATTGTTGCTAACCACATACCCAACCGCGTCAGCGACCATCGGCGGAACCTGCCCTGTCTGCTTAAGGCCATCGCGTATGCCCTGGCTCATCATGGCCGGGTACTGGGCAATAATTTCGTCCATTGGCGAGGCTCTGAGCACCTGCCTGGCGTCCACCGTCTGCTGCTGTTTTGCAGCGGGTGACGTTGCCGCAACAGCAAGCGCAGGGTTACCCAGCAGTGCCGCCGACATCAAAAAAAAACAGATTTTGTTACCACCCATCATAATGCCGCCATCCAAAGATAATGTGGGCTGTTTATGACACGGCCAACGCCCACGCGGCAAGTAAATCCCTGCGCGAGCGGATGACAGTTTGGTAGGGTTGATCGCCCTGCGGCACACCGCAGCGAGCATTAGTACGTGGTGCTGAACTCCAGGCTAGCCTCAAGAGCCCGCAAGCGGGATACCAGAAAAGCCATCACCAGCCGCACCCGCGCCATTTGTTGGGTGTCCTGATTCACGTGTAGCCATAAATCCACACTTTCACCTTCCAGCGGCTCCGACAGGCGCCGCAATTCACGAGCGTCTTCGCCCAGATAACAGGGCAATACAGCCACCCCTGCACCGCTGCGGGCCAGCGCCACCATTGCCTGCAAGCTATTACAACGAATCACCGAGGTTACATGTTTCAGGTGGCGACGGTACCAACGCCCGGTAGCCAGCAGGCTGAAGGTTTCATCGGGGATAATCCAGCGCAGCTGTTCCGGCCGCTGGTCGATATCGAAACCGCGGTTACGGCGACAGTATCCCGGGGTGGCATACACCGCGTATTCCATCGCCGCAATGCGCTCACCTTCCCATGTCGCCTGGGGTTTGTTTTCCGGGCGCAGGGTCAAATCGGCTTCGCGATGGCTTAAATTGCTGACGTCGTTGTCGGTCAGAACTTCCAGTTCGATGTCTGGGTACTTTATAAGCAGGCTCGCCAGAATCGGCGCTAACAGCTCAGCCATCAGCGTGTCCGGGGTGGCGATGCGTATCTTGCCCTCAAGCGCAGTTGTTTCCTGGCGTAGTTTGCGCTCCAGGTTTTCTATTTCCGCCGCCAGTTTTTCAGCCTCGTGAAAAGCCATTTCGCCGGCAGCCGTCAGCTTCAAACCTTCGCGGCTGCGCTCGAAAAGCCGAACTGCCAGGGCCTCCTCCATATGGTCAAGCCGACGCAACACCGTGGTTTGGTGCACGCCCAGTATTTCTCCGGCTTTGGCGAGCGTTCCACCTATTGCCAAAGCACGTACATATCTTAAATAATCCCAATCCATAGATCACTGCATATTTGCAACGTGGATAGGGATTATAACGTATTTATACTGCGAATATGAATCTATATAGTTAACTACATGTTCGGCAAACACCCGAAACTCACTGTTGAGAAATTTCTTAAAGGAGGAAAGCACTATGGCCACCAAGCCAGTCGCAACCGTTCACCAGTTGCCGTCATCCATCCTCCACAACAGTGGCGCTATCCGGAGCCAGTACACCCGTGAAGCCAGCCGTCTCATGGTTCAGGTGATCGCACGCAAATTTCGCTCCTGGAACAAAAGAGCGGTGGCCGTGGCTACCGACATGGGCCAGGTGCAGGGCGGCCACTAAGCCGACCTGAAGATCAAAAAAACGCCGGCAAGCGCTAAGCTCCCGGCGTTTTTTTGTGAATGGAATGTATCAATCGAAAACCCAATTGAAAAAAAGCACCCATGAGTCCCAGTCGCGTGCCATAGTCTATAGTGACCGACGAGGCGCATAACTGAAATAAACTATAAAAAAAGGAAGAAATCGCCATGAGACTTTCACGCAGAGCGTCTTACACCACGGCCGCTTGGGCCTTCATAATGATTGGCTCAACCGCGTTTTTCCTGTCCAGCTATTTTGGATTCATGGGCTTTTAAGCCCACATTTAACCAGCGTTGCCGCTCCGCCCTAATCAAGTTAGTGCCAAACTGCACGCGCGACTGAAGCTCGTTCAGCATTTGCCCTGCGAAGCGGGGATGGCAAATAACGCGCAGGCAGCGCTGGGTGAGCCTGGGAGCTTCCTATGGGCCTCGCGACCTTGCAAGTGCAAGCTCATACTGCCCTTCGCACCCTGCCCTGCCACGAGGAAATACTGTAAACAATCAGCGCCAGCCAGATCACCATAAAACTTGTTAACTGAATAGGGCTTAAAGGCTCGTTGAAAACCAACAGAGCGATTACGAACTGCAACGTCGGGTTTATGTACATCAGAAAGCCAACAGTCGCTAACCTCAGGCGTCGCGCGGCGCCGGCGAATAGCAGCAGGGGAATGGCCGTTAACACGCCGCTGGCCATCAACAAACTGCCCGTGGGCAAATCCCGGGTAAAGTTCGAAGCGCCCGATGTCGCCAGCCAACCAAAGGTCATTAAGCCCAAGGGCAGTAGCAGGAGGGTTTCCACAAATAAACCGGACAAACCGTCTAGCTGGATCTGTTTGCGCAGAAGCCCATACACGCCAAAACTGAATGCCAATACCAGGCTAATCCAGGGTAGCTCGCCCAGCATCAGCAGCTGAAGCGCGATGCCAAAGCCGGCAATAGCGACCGCTGCCATCTGCCAACGCCCCATCTGTTCGCGCAACACCACCATGCCCAAGGCTACATTCACCAGCGGCGTCAGAAAATAGCCCAGGCTAGCCTGCAACACGTGGCGGGTTTCAACGGCGTATATGTACACGCCCCAGTTAAGCGCGATAAGCAGCGCGCAGCCCAACACCCGCCAAAGTTGTCGCGGACTGGCAAAAGCGTCTTTTACCGGCTGCCAGCGCCTTAACCCGGAAATCAGGATGGCCAGAAAAACACAGGACCAGATGATTCGATGCACCAGAATCTCAAGGGCCGGCACGCCCTGAAACAGCGCAAAAAATAGCGCGAATGAGCCCCAGATAGTGTAGGCGCATACGCCATACCACACGCCTTTGGTCTGTTCGGGCACTGGCTTCTCCGCTGTGCAACAGGCAACAAAAAAACCCCGGGCCCTGCGCCCATGGCGCAGCCCGAAGTGCGGGATCTACAATCAGTGAAATCAGTACAATCAGAGATTAACGGATTATTTGATGCTCAGTATCGCGAGCAACATTTGCGCTTGCTCGATCGCTTCGCTACCCAATGCGGTCAGGTAGCCGCCGTCGTCGCGGGTAATCAGGCCTTTACTGAACAAGCGCTCTGCCGCCGAAACCAGCTCCGGGGCGGCCTCATTGCGATGTACTTTGATACCTTCCTGAGCGGACGACGAATCGAACTGGGTTAAAAGATTCAGCTCGGCCAGGTGATCTGCAGAGAATGCCATGTAGTTTCCTCGTATGATGTCAGATGTCCGGCTTAGGGCCGGTTGTTACAGTCTATACCATGAGCGCCATGAAACTTTCCCGTATTGTTAGCAACCAACCCGATATAAGCCGCAAACAAGCGAATTGGCTGATTGCTACCGGCCAAGTGTACGTTAACGACCTGAGTTGCCGAACGGCAGACGCCGATGTGGACGAATTTGCGGCGGTCAGCGTCAACGGAAAAACCTTACAGCAGGGCCATTGTGCCCACTATATTATGCTGCACAAACCGGCAGGTTATCTTAGCGCTACCGAAGATGATACGCACCCTACAGTTCTGCAATTGTTACCTCCTGGTTTAAGCCAATGCCTGCACATTGCCGGCCGGCTGGATCGCGCCACTACCGGCCTGATGATACTGACCAACAACGGCACCTGGTCACGGCAATTAACGCTGCCCGGCATGGGCATTGCCAAGGTTTATCGGGTAACAACCGCCTACCCGATTGGGCCAGACACGCCGCAGCGCTTTGCTGAGGGTATCTGGTTCGAATACGAGCAGCTCACCACAGCCCCCGCCACGCTTGAATTGCTGGAACCAACATTGGCAAGGCTGACTATTTATGAAGGCCGCTATCACCAGGTGAAGCGCATGTTCCACGCCGTAGGCAATCGGGTCATTGCGCTACACCGGGAACAGATTGGCCACTTACAATTAAACAGCGATTTGGCCGAAGGTAACTTCAGAATGCTGACGGGTTCAGAGACTGAAGGGCTGAATCGGTATTACACTTGAGGAATAACCCTTGTTGAAGCGATATACTTTGTAGCTATGAAATACGCTCACACGTTTTGCTCTCCGCTTCTCGCACTTTTTCTGGCATTTGCCAGCAGCGCGACCTGTGGCGACACCATCAAGCGTATTGTGCACAGCGACGGCAGCGTGGAGTTTTCCAATGTAAAAAGCGACAGCCCGCTGGCGTCAGATGGCGCAGCCACGGTGTACCGTTATCAAGACAAATACGGCGTGGTGTCCTACAGCGGCGAACGCCCGGCTAACACCAAGTTTTCGGTGATTCGCTTCCACTGCTTTGCCTGTGATCCTTCGTCTACGGTGAATTGGGACACCACGCCGCTGTTTGCATCCCGCTACAATGAACAGATTGAGACGGCGGCCAAAGAGTTCAATGTAGATCCCGCCCTCGTTCGCGCCGTTATTCACGCCGAATCGGCATTCAACCCCAGGGCGCTGTCGCCCAAAGGGGCACAGGGACTTATGCAACTAATGCCCGCCACTGCAAACGAGCTCGGGGTGGTTAACGCCATGGTTGCCGAAGACAACATTCGCGGTGGTGCAAATTATCTGGCGCAAATGCTGGATCGCTTTCGGGGCGACACCAAGCTGGCCACCGCGGCCTACAACGCCGGCCCCGGAGCCGTTAGCCGCCACAATGGCATTCCGCCCTACGCAGAAACTCGGGCTTACGTGAAAAGAGTGGGTATTCTGTACCGCCGTTACGCCGCGCTTTAACGCGCCGTTCCAAAACCCGCTCAAGCCCAGAGTTCTTTCAACCCGTTCAGCCCGCTCAGCCCGCTCAGCCCAAAGCCAGCCAAACACCCACCAGCATCATCAGGCTGCCTGAAATTCGATTGGCCAGCCGTACTTTATCACCACTGCGCAGAGCCCGACGCAAGGTGCGCCCGCCATTGGCATACAGCAGCAAGCACAAAAATTCCATGCTCAGAATAATCAGTATCAGCGCCGTAAGCTGCGGCGCCATTGGCAGTGAGCTATCTATAAACGGCGGCAGCAAAACCACCAGAAACGCCCAGCCTTTGGGGTTGGCAATGGCGGTTATAAAACCCTGCATGGCCAACTGCCAGCGGGTGCTGCTCGGCAATATCGCGCCTTCTTCCGGCATCGCCATTTTGCCGCGGGAACGCCACAGTTGTACGCCCAACCATATCAAATAGGCACCGCCCGCGACCTTGGCAACTTCAAACACCGTGGGATAACCCAGCATAAATGTAGCCACGCCTACGGCAGACGCAATGGCCACAATACCAACGCCCAGCAGTTCGCCGATCATCATCCATAGCGCCCGGCGCACACCCACAGTAATGCCCAGCGACAACGCCAGGGTCATGCACATGCCAGGGGTGATAGACACCACAAAAAAGGTGGGCAGAAACACCGACAACAACGCCAAATTCAAAACCGACATAACAATCCTTAAACGTTTGCAGCGACGCTGCGCATAAATTTTCCGGCATAACGCCGCTACAGCAACGCGCTGACAATGCCCACACTGCTAACGATAAACAGCACAATGCCCAGCAGGCGGAAAAACACAGGCGTTTCGGCTTTTAAAATACGGTCGTGAAAACGCAGCCCTATCACATGACCGATGGCAGCGCAGGGCAACAGCCACAGATGGTGAATCAGCTGCAGATCCAGCCCAACCCAGATAAACGCAGCCATTTTGATCAGCACCAGAATAAACCAGAGGCCAAACAAGGTGTCGCGCAGCTTTTCCCGGGGCAGATGCTGCGCCGCCACCGCAATAATCAATGGTGCGCCAATCAGCGAAGTACCGCTGATATAACCACCGGCCATCAGCAAACCCACGTCCACCGCTTTGCTGTTGCTGCGAAAAGGCCGGTTGAGGATATAAGACACCGAATAAATCGCAACAATCACAAATATGATAGAGCTAAGCACATTCGCTGGCAGCGTAAACAGCCCAAACACGCCAATCAGTTTGGGCACGAGCATAATGCGGAGCATACGCCACAGGTACGGCCAATCCACCGTGCTTTCTACCGTGCTTTCCGGCGCTATTACGGCTGCATCCGGCCCAAAGCCGGTTAATGTCTGGCCGCTTTTATCACCTTTCTGGCTTTGACTGCGGCGGTTGTTCATCCAAATGGTGAGTGATGAAAACACCAGCAAGTGAACGGCTATGATCGGCAAAAAAACCAGTGGTGCGTCTTTCACCAGCAGCAAAAACGGCAACGACAATACAGCCCCACCGAAGCCCAACCCGGAGCGTACAAAACCGCTCCAAATGAAGATCAGCGCAATCAAACCGTACTGAATTAGGGAAAGATCTGACATAACATCCTGAGCGGTAGGAGCAAATTCGTTCGAGTGTAACGGTTTTTCAATAAAAAACACCGGGCAAAGCCCGGTGCAACCTGCGTAATTTATCCGCCGTGGCGGCTTACCGGAGCGTTTAATCGCTCACTGGGCCCTCCTTGATGGCAGAGCGCATGCGCCGGCGTATTATTGGCCCGACCAGCGTCGGCAGCACCAGGCCCAAACCAGCAACCAGCCACAAACCAATGGCCAAGGGGCTAGACCAGAGTGTCATCCAGTCTCCGTCAGACAATATCAACGCGTGACCCAGGTTTTTTTCCATTTCTGGCCCCAACAGCAGGCCTAGAATAATAGGTACCATGGGAATTTCCAGCTTGCGCAGAATAAACCCGCCAACTCCAAACACAATCATGAAGTACAGATCAAAGGTGCTGTGGCTAATGGAGTAAATACCCACAAACGCTACCATGGTCACAATCGGCAGCAGGTACATCGGCGGCACCGACAGCAGCCGAACAAACACGCCAATCATCGGAATGTTCAGTATCAGCAGCAATACGTTGCCAATCAACAGCGCAGCGATCACCCCCCACACAATGTCGGCGTTCTGCGTGAACATTAACGGCCCCGGCGTGATATTCAGGGAAATCAGCATGGCCAGCAACACCGCTGTGGTGCCACTGCCCGGCACTCCCAGGGTCAGCATGGGTACCAAAGCGCCCGATGCCGCACCGTTGTTGCCCGCTTCCGGCGCCACTACACCGCGAATGTCACCTTCGCCAAAGCGACCTTTTTTGCCGATCACCGACTTTTCCAGGGTGTAGCTGATAAAGCTGCCCAAAGACGCACCAGCACCCGGCAGCACGCCGGCAATAAAACCCAGCACACCACCGCGCAGTTGGGTGGGGATAGTCGACACAATTTCTTTGAAACTCAGCGTCAGTTTCCCTACCTTCACTTTGCTGCGGCCTTTGCCCATTCGTGCTTCAACAAAAAACAACAGCTCGGATATGGCGAACAGCCCAACAATCGCCAATATGAAGTCGATACCTTCATACATCTCCAACACACCGGCGGTATAACGCTGAGTGCCGGTGGATATGTCGATACCCACGGTGGAAATCATGATGCCAAGCGCTGCAGCAATCACCGTTTTCATCGGATTTTTGCCGGTTATGCCGCCAAGAGTGGCGAACGCCAGCATAAACAGGGCGAAGTATTCCACCGGCCCGAAGGTCAGTGCGAATCGCGCCAGCACCGGTGCCAATATGATCAGCCCTATCGTGCCGATCAGACTCCCCGCAAAGGACGCAATCGCTGAAATAGCCAAAGCATCTGCCGCACGGCCTTGTTGCGCCATGGGATAGCCGTCCAGGCAGGTCATCATGGCTGGCTCGTCGCCCGGTATGTTTAGCAGGATGGACGAAATTCGCCCGCCGTACATAGCACCGGCATAAACCGAGGTCAGCAGAATCATCGCCGTTTCCGGCGGAAGCCCCAAGGTGAAGGCCAGCGGAATAAGAATGGCAACGCCGTTAGCCGGGCCCAGGCCTGGCAAGCAGCCAATCAGGGTGCCCACAAAGGCGCCGAACAGCGCAAACATCAGGTTGTACGGCGTTAGCGCCACCGCAAACCCGTCCATCAGAAAGCCAATAGTTTCCATGGTCAGGAGCCTCCCAGCAGGCCGTTAGGCAGGCTCAGCGACAAGCCATAGTTGAACAATCCAAACACCACAACGGCACTGATCAAACCGGTCACAAATGCCCGCAGTGGCGGCGCACCCATGCGCCAGCTTAAAATGCCAACCGCCAGCGTAGTGGAAATAATAAAGCCCAATGGCTCAAGCAGCAGCGCATAAACAACCAGCACAATGATCGAAATCACCAGTTCCAAAGCGGACTTGCCCACCGGCCATTTGGCATCGGCGTCTGGTTTAATCATCAGGTACAGGCTGCCCACCACCAGCACAATCGCCAGAATGGTGGGGAAAGTTTCTGGCCCTACGCCCTCGGCACCGCCGAAGGGCTCAGGCCATTGCTGCGCTACCCAGCCATAGGCAACCGCCACAACCAGCAGAAACAAGCCCAGAATACGGTCGCCCATGCCGGTCATTTTAGTAGACCGATTTCCCGGGACAGGTTTTCAATGTCCTGCACCTGGTTGGTTACAAAGCTTTCAAACTCGCCAGCCTTGGGATGGAACGGAATCAAACCGTTGCTTTTCATCACGGCTTTCCATTCTTCGCTGGCGTAAATAGTGTCCATCGCCTCTACCCAGTATTGCTGAGCTTCTTCCGAGGTGTCTTTGGGCATATAAAACCCGCGCCAGTTAGGGCCAAGCGCATCAATACCCTGTTCGCGGGCGGTAGGTATGTTGCCAAATTTGCCCGGCAGACGTTCTTCGGAAAGCACCGCCAGTACGCGCAAATCGCCCGATTCCATAAAGCCGGTCGCTTCAGATACGTCACCGGTAAAGGCATCCACCTGGCCACCCACTACCTGGGTCATGGCTTCGCCGCCGTTGTTATAAGACAGATAAGGAATGGAAGGCAGCTTGTCGGCACCCGCCGCTTTTGCTGCAATCAGCACTTTCAAGTGGTCCCAACCGCCGCGAGCACTGCCGCCGGCAAACTTGACCGCGCGCGGGTCTTCTTTCAGCGCATCCATCAACTGGTTGAGGTTTTGGTACTCGGAATCTTTGCTCACGGCGATAATGCCGTAGTCGGCTCCCAAAGCGCCGATCCACTTCACCATAGACGCGTCCATACCCGGAAACTGCTTCTGTGCCAAGCGTGTGGTAGTCGCGGTCGACGCTGCAACAATCAGCTTGTCATCGTTTTTACGCTTGCTGACCGTGTGGGCATAAGCCACGCCGCCACCGGCGCCAGCCATGTTGACGGTTTGTACAGAGCCTTCTACCAGCTTAAGCTGCTGCATAACGTTGCCAACGCTGCGGCAGGTGAAATCCCAGCCGCCGCCCGGGTCAGCCGGAGCCAGGCACTCTACTTTTCCGCTAGGCTGCCAGGCCATGGCAGACATACTGAAAGCGGCCGTCGCCGCGAGTGTTATTGCTCTTTTAATAAACATACACATCACCTTTTTGTTGTTTCACCAAACAGAATAGAAGGCAATGCGTAGTTGCTGAAGTTTGCGGGCGTAACGGATATAAAAAAACTAACGTTCATTCTGTGCATAAAGTTCACGAGCAAAACCGCTTACGGTGTTTTAACCTGATAATTCCGGGCGCGCAGCGCCGATGGACCAAGCGGACGGACGCCTATGCCTGTAAAGCGACGCACAAAACTTAAAACCCGCATGATTCTCACCCTTGGCCTGGTAAGCGCTCTACAGACCGTGTTTATTGGCGTGTTTGCCGGTTATTACCTCAGCGAATCCCTGTACAACGAGATTGGCCAACGGGCCTTGATGGTCGCCAAAACCATTGCTGCCAGCCCTGCGGTTATCCGTGGTATACAGCAACGGAATCTTGACGACCTCAACACCCTCACCCGCACCCTGGCCCGAACCAACGAAGCCCTGTTTATTGTGATTGGCGATCACAACGCCATTCGCCTGGCGCACCCTTTACCCGAGCGCATCGGTCGTTCCATGGCCGACGACGAAGGCGATTATGGCCGCCGCGCACTGGTGGAGGGTAAGGGCTATGTCGCCCGTGCGCTCGGCAACCTTGGCGAATCCATGCGAGGCAAAGCGCCGGTGTTCGAACCCGGCAGTGGCTCTATTATTGGAATCGTGTCGGTGGGCTACAGCGTAAGCCAGGTAGAGGCCACCGTGCAGCGATACAATTTTGTCCTTTACGGGGTTCTGGGGGTGGTTTTACTGATTAGCATTCTGGCGGCGGTGGTGATTGCCAGTCGTTTCAAGCGCGCTATTTTTGGCCTGGAACCAGAGGAAATCGCCGGTCTGTTCCAAGAGCGCAACGCTACGCTGCAATCGGTGCGTGAAGGCATTATTGCCATTAACCGCGACGGCATTATTACCACGGTGAATCGTGCGGCCCTGGTCACTCTTGGGCTTGATACCGAAATGCCGGTGGCAGGGCGCCCAATTCACGAGATACTGCCGGAGAGCGGTTTAATGTCCGTTCTGGCCACCGGCACGCCAGATTTCGACCGCGAAGTGTGGCTGCGCAACCGCCAGATGGTGGTCAACCGGCTGCCAATGCGCCAAGGCGCCGACATAATTGGCGTGGTGGCCAGCTTCCGTTTGCGTAACGAGCTGGATCAAGTCAGCCAGCAGCTCACCCGCATCCAGCAATACGCCGACACTCTGCGCAGCCAAACCCACGAATACTCCAATAAGCTGCACACCATCGCAGGGCTGATACAGTTGGGTGCCTACAACGACGCTCTGGGGCTTATTGGCAGCGAAGTCAGCAGCCATCAGGCACTGATTCACTTGCTGCTGGAAGCCGTGCCTGACCCCATCATTGCCGGTTGCCTGTTGGGCAAACACAACCGTGCCCGGGAAATGGGCCTGCATCTGGACATAGACCCGGATAGCCAGATGACTGACCTGCCGCACAATTTACCGCGAGAACAACTCGTAAGCGTACTCGGCAACCTGATTGATAACGCGCTGGAAGCCACTCGTCGACATACCGGTGCCAATGGCCGGGTACAGCTGTCGATGACCGATCTTGGCCAAGAGCTGATTTTCGAGGTGGAAGACCAAGGCCCGGGCATTCCTCTGGAAGTTCAAAACCGAATGTTTGAAAAGGGTGTTACCAGCAAAACAGGCACCCATCACGGTTTTGGCTTGCATCTGGTGCGCCAGTTTCTGGACAGCTGGGGTGGCTCGGTGACGGTGGAAAACCTGAAAGCCGCTGGCGGCAGCCGCTTCACCTTATATTTACCAAAAACACCCACCGGAAGGAGCCAACCTTGCCCCCCATCCGACTGCTGATTGCTGAAGACGACCGCCAGATTGCGGAAATCCAGCGCCGCTTTATCCAGCGGTTAGAGCAGGTAGAACTTTGCGGCATTGCCCATACCCTGGCCGATGCACGCGAACAGGCCGAAGTATTAAAGCCTGACCTGATACTGCTAGACGTGTATTTCCCCGACGGCAACGGATTAGATTTGCTGCGTGAGCTGCGCGCCAGTAATAGCAGCAGCGACGTGATCCTGATCACCGCCGCCAAAGAAGTAGAAACATTGCGGACCGCCCTGCGCGGTGGCGTGTTTGATTACATCCTGAAACCCTTGGCGTTCGAACGCCTGGAAGAGGCCATTAACCGCTTCTGTGACCATGTTGAACGCCTGTCGGCACTGAAGCATTTAGGTCAGGACGAAGTAGACGCCCTGCTCCCGCGCAACAGCGGCGAAAATGGCAACGACAGCCATCACCGACTGCCCAAAGGCATTGATGTGATTACGCTGGACCGGATTCGTGAGGTCGTTGCCGACGGCAAGCCTTGGAGTGCAGAGGAAGTAGGCGGCGCCATGGGTGCATCGCGCACCACAGCCAGACGCTACCTGGAATATATGACCGGCACCAGAACCCTGGCGGCTGAGGTTACCTATGGCAGTATTGGCCGGCCGGAAAGACGCTACCGAATGCAGCGCCTGCCGGCCTGAACACGCCCCGCCCGGCCTTAGCTCTTTATAGATAACTCTATAACGCCAGACGGAACACCCACCTGCTATATCAGCTTCTGCGCCCGCGCCATGGCAAACGCAGCCTGCGGGCCTGTCCACAGCGACGGCAGAATAATCAGCGACACCGGAATGGCGGTTAGCACAATAAACTGCTGCAGCACACCAATCTGGCCGGCACCCATGTACAGCAGAATCGCCGCCATAATAGCCATGGCTCCGCCCCAAAAGGCGCGAATGGCGTAGTGCGGTTCATCGTGGCCTGCGCCTACGGTGGCAATGGCATAGCTCATGGAATCGCCGGTGGTGGCCACGAAAATGGTGGTCAACAGCAGTACGGCTGCAGCCATCACTACGCCACCGGGTAAGTTCTTGGCAACCGTCAGTGTGGCTTGATCAAAGCGGAACGCGTTCAGCGCTTCGGTTAGGTCAAACACACCCGTGAGCTGGTAATACACACCCGAACCACCCAGCAGGGTGAACCAGATGGTGGTGGCGATCGGCGCCAGAATGGATACCGCCAAAATAGTCTGGCGAATGGTGCGACCGCGGGAAATGCGCGCCACAAAAATCGACATCAGCGGGGTGTAGCCAATAAACCAGGCAAAAAAGAATACCGTCCACCACTTCATCCACCATTCCGGCGCCGTTTCACTGGTCATAGTGGCCATGGCGAAGAACGACGTCAGATACTCACCCATAGACGCCACATAGGTATTGACTAAAAACAGGGTGGGGCCAAACGCGAAGATCACCGCGCCGATGACCAGTGCCAGAATGACATTGAACCGGCTCAGCAACTGAATACCACGGTGAATACCACTGACCGCCGAGGCCATGTAAACAGCGGCCAGCAGGCCAAGAATAACCAATTGCGTGCTGAATTCGTCGGCCACGCCGAACAGCTCATGCAGGCCGAAACTCATCTGTGTGGCCAAAAAGCCAATGGGGCCAACGGTACCGGCAACCACCGCAATGACGCACATGGCGTCAACAACGCCGCCTAACCAGCTGCTCATAATGCGCTCGCCAAACACCGGATACAGCAAGGTACGCGGCTGTAACGGTTTGCCCTGAACGTAGTGGGCGTGAGCCAGAACCATGGCGGTTAACGACCCAAGTACGCTCCAGGCCAAGAAACCCCAGTGCATAAACGCCTGAGCCATGGCCGGCGCAACGGCCTGTGCCGTGCCGGCTTCGGTGTCAAACGCCGGTGGCGTTACCACAAAGTGATACACCGGCTCGCCAGCAGCAAAGAACACACCGCCACCCGCCAGCAGAGTACATAGAATCATCGACAGCCAGCGGAAGGTGCTGAATTCAGGCTTTTCCATGCCACCCAGGCGGGCGGCACCAGCGCGGCTAACGGCCACACCCATCGCAATGAAGAAGGTCAGCAACAGCAACAACTGGAAAAAGGTGCCCATATACCTGGCCGTCCAGGCGAAGCCCACGTCAATCACGGCAGCAAGACTGTCGGCATCCGTCAGCGACCAGCCTACGAACAGCAAGATGAAGCCAATGGTTAGAACCAGTACAACCGGATCACCAAAGCGGTGGGCATCTGCGGAGCCAGCGGGGGAAGAATCAGAGGAGGTAGAACGGGGGTTATCGGTAGTGCTTGCCATGCTTAAAGACATGTATCGACCAGTTTCGAAAATTAGCCGCCCACCGTACACACCTGGTTTTGTATTATCCAGCACGTTTGGGCATTTTCGCGATCAAAGGTCTGCTTTTTCGGGTGGACCCAGCTGCTTCAAATCGTCGCTATACAGGGCCACCAGCAAGGGTTCGCCTTGTTCGTTCAACCGAAACTGACCGTACCTGGCGGCCTCGTAATATTCAGCGTCGCCTTCCTGGAAAAAAAACGCGTTGGTGGCAAAGTGCACAGTGTTATGGCGTATCCGGTAGCGCAACAACTCCTCCTCCGGGGCCAAATCTTGTCCGTTGAACAGCGCTTTGAAGCTCGCCCTGTTCTGGCTGTCGAGGGTAACAATGACGTAATGGGTTGACGTTTTCGCCGTTGAAAATTGCTGTGCACTGCGTCCAAAGGCGCGGCGAATTTCCTGGCCGATAGCGAAGCTCAGGGTCATGTAGTCGCCTTGCATCAGCGAGCGCGGATCTACCCGCGCTAAATCAAGATAAACCACCTTGCCATGAGCCAACTGCTGCTCTTTGTGGAACACCGACAGGTTCACCATCGCCAAGGCGACCAACAAGGCTAGCAACCCAATAATCCGGCGGCTTAACCGCTGTTTCATGGGCTCTCTCCCGCCTGGCCATTCACCAGTCTTAACATCAACCAGCGCATGGCCAGCAGCAGTAAACCGGTGGCTAGCAAAATCTGGGCTTTAACCATCAGGGTTACATGCAACTGGTAATAAAAAGCACTGGCGTAAAACAGTAGGCCCGCAATGCCGATGCCTTTCAGCAAGCTGTTGCTACCGGCTTGGCCCAGCACGATGACCATCATGCACACCAGCAAGCCCGGCGCATCGGCACTGGCTAACACCAGGGCTGTCAGGGCGCAAAGCGCCAATATTTGAACCCGAACAGCTGTCTTCAGGCGCTGGCACACGTTGTACACAATATAAACGGCAGCCAGACCTTCCAACAACGGTGTCAACCAGCCATAAATCGTGGGCAGCGTATCAAGCACTCCGTTCCCCACCGACCAATTCAGACCTAGCACAACCTCACTTCTGCTGGTAACCAGCGCCAGCACGCCACCATAGCCCCAGGCTCGCAGCGCTGGCAACATACGCGGAAACTGGAATTCATGCAGCCACACCCAGCCCGTAAAAGCCAACACAGCGCCGCCCGCCACCACGTTCAGTAAGGGCAATTCGACAAACACAAGCAAGCCAAGTGCGGCTACACAAGTTGAGAACACGCGGTGGATAAAGTCCGGCATAAACACCGCTAAAAGCATTTGAAAGCCAGTAATCAGCAGCGTGGCACCTATAGCATCAGCGCCCCCAAACGAGCCCCAGGCCACAAAACCCTGCCCTGCAAGGCTAAACGCCAACGCCATATGCCTTACGAACTCGCTGGCCGCACTTCGCAGCAGCCAGAATGCAACGCCAATCAACAATAGCCCTATTGTCCAAAGCAATAGCGGGCTTTCAAAAAACCAATCTAGCTCCAGGTCGAAGAAAAACAGCAACGCGATGGCCAAAAACAAAAACAGCGCGGCCAACCAGCCAAAAAAGCCCATAAACACCGAGATATACCAGGGCGAACCTGCATCTCCCGGCGCTGGCGGTGCCCCCTCTACCAATCCTTGCTGTTGCAAGCTAGTCCATAGCCGTTGGTGTTCAGCGTTCATACCTGCCATCCCCGGTGAACAGACCGCAACCAGTTAACGGCCAACGTACTCATGGCCATCAACGCTATGGCCATCAGTAATACACTCCCGCTGTTGTCGAGGTGCCACACCACATGTTTAACCAGCACGCTGACAACAATCGCAATCACCGAAACCGCCGCAAGCGTCAGCATAAACAGATCCGGACGTTGGTAGCGGTAAACCCCATACACAATCGCCAGTGCCAATAGAAACACCAACGCGGGAAGCCATAAATCGCTGCTAGAAAACACACTTTCGACGACTCGCAGAGTCAGTGGCATTAAGGTAGCCATTGCCAAAAATCGCAACGCCCAACGCTGATTGAGCCAGGGCGCACGGCCGGCTAGCCACTCCCATGCACACAACATAAACCCGTTTGCGGCAAACTGAACCCACAACAGCTGCCCATAAGCCTCCGTTGAAAAGCGGCCGGTAGGCTGAAAGTACAACGTTAACGCGAGGTTGACCAAAACGGCCCAAAGCACCCACAGCGGTGCAAATCGGCCAATCAAGGCAAAGGGTGTTAGCAGTAACATCCACACAAAAAACAGCTGCCAGGGGTCTGCACCGGTCTGGTAGGTTTGCCCGAACAGCGCCAGCAATCCGCCCAACAGAAGACCGGTCGAAAGCAGCGCAACCTTGCCAGCCAAGGTTTCACGTCCGGCCAGCCAGTAACCCACAAACGCCAGCAGTACAGCTCCTTCGACCAGCGCGAAACGAGCCAGTCGGCCCAGATCACCCCAGTTGAAGGCCACAAAAAGCAGTACGGAAAAAGCCAGCGCCAAGCCACCCAGGCACAACAGCAACACGTCTAAAAAGCGCAGCCACTGCCGGCCAGCCGGAAACACGCCGGCTATCGCCGCGGCGCGGTTTGAGTCTGCGGGCGCAATCTGGCCGCCGTCAACCAAAGCAACAAACGCTTTACGTGTTTCAGGCCGTATTTCAGGCTTTGCTTCAGGCTGCGTTTCAAACATAACGGCTGCGCCCTCCTGGCACGACTTACCAGGCAGATGCCCGTTACTCCGCGGTCGCCCGCCCCATGAACCTGCGTTCTTCCACATTCACTTTGATCCGGTCGCCGGTGGAAATGTATTCAGGCACCTGAATCACCAAGCCTGTGACCATAGTCGCTGGCTTGGTTCTGGCTGTGGCAGAGCCACCTTTCACCGAAGGAGCTGTGTCCATGATTTCAAAATCGACCGTGGGGGGCAGAGCCAGCGCTACGGGTGCATCTTTGATCAACACAACCATAATGCCTTGGGTTTCTTCGGTCACAAACAGCAGCTCCTCGGCAATGGCTTCTTTGTTGAGCATATACTGTGTGTAATCTTCGGTATCCATAAACACGTATTCTTCGCCGTCGGCGTAAGAAAATGACGCAGTACGGCGGGTCAAATCCGCCAGATTCAGCATATCGCCGTCTTTGAAGGTCTCGTCTTTCTTGATGTTGGTGACCACATCGTACAACCGCATGCGGTAAAGGCTGCCGCCAGCCCGGCCTTGGGGTACAGACCGCTCGATGTCCTTGACAAAATACACCCGACCTTCAAACTCGACAGCAGAGTTTTTCTTGATTTCACTTGCTCTAGGCATTTTCAAAGCTCCAAAACAGCATAATAAACGAACCGGTGCCAAGCAAATACCGGCGCGGGTTCAGGCCCGGTGATTCTACCGTCAGAAGCGCTTTGCTGGTAGCTCTCACAGATCAACACAACCAAAACCGATTTGATGTAAGATTGCGGCCCTATGAAAACACCAAAACGATTACAATCCCTTTTAGACGACGGGCTGATAGACAGCGTGCTGTATCAGCTTATGAGCGGCAAAGAAGCTCAGGTATACGTGGTGCAGTGTGGCGACCAGGTTCGCTGTGCCAAAGTGTTTAAAGAAGCGTCAAAACGCAGCTTCAAGCAAGCCGTGGAATACCAGGAAGGCCGCAAGGTGCGCAACAGCCGCCGTGCCCGCGCCATGGGTAAAAAAACCCGCTACGGCCAAAAAGAGCATGAAGACGCCTGGCTGAACGCCGAGGTAGACGCCCTTTACCGCCTGGCGGATGCCGGTGTGCGGGTGCCACGGCCATCAGGCTTTGTTGATGGGGTGCTGCTGATGGAACTGATCAGCGATGCCGATGGCAAAGCCGCGCCCAGGCTGGACGACGTTGAACTGACCCGCGAACAGGCGCTGGACTTCCACCAGCAGGTGATTGCCGACGTAGTGCGCATGCTCAGCGCCGGACTGATTCACGGCGACTTGTCGGAGTTCAACGTACTGCTGGATGATCAGGGGCCAGTAATTATCGACCTACCCCAGGCGGTGAACGCCTCTGGCAACAACAACGCGGAACGCATGTTGGAGCGCGACGTAGACAACATGCGCCGCTATTTTGGCAAGTACGCGCCGGAGCTGATGAACACCGATTACGGCAAAGAAATCTGGGAGCTGTACGAAAGTGGCCGCCTGCACCCCACCAGCAAACTGACCGGGTGCTTCATTCACGACACCCACAGCGCGGATCTGGGCGAAATAATGGAAGTGATTGACGCAGCTAAAGAAGAAGAGCGCGACCGGCTGGAGCGCCAGCAGGCCAACGACGAAGAAGATTAACGAAACAAAGCTGGCGCCAAAACGTCAGCTTTTTTACACCTGATTTTTAAAATCTTCCTGCAAATCAGTAACCCGCTAAAACAAAGATTTAACTGGCAGCGCAAATGCCCGCCGGTGATAACGGCGGGCATTTTCCTCACCACGGCAGCACCTCACCGGTTTGATGCCAGAATGAGCCGGTGTTCTCCAGATTCAGCTCTTCAATCCGTGCGGTCAGCCCGCTGATGGATTCCGCGGTCGTAATCTCCCCCCGCCCTTTGGTCATGCCGGTTTGCACAAAGCCGGGGTGCAATTGAGCCACCGCAATGCCTTTGGGTTTAAGATCCACGGAGAGTGATTTGCCAAACGCATTCAGCGCCGCCTTAGAGGCCCGGTAGCCATATCTGCCACCTGAATTATTCAGGGTTATTGAGCCCAATCGGCTGGTGATGTTGGCAACTTTTCCGCCAGATGGTATGAGTGACATAAGCGCCTCGGTCACTCGCAGCGGCGCATAAGCGTTTACTTCCATTTGTGCTCGCAGGGAATCAAAGTCAATGCAGCCCAGCTCGTTTTCCTGCAATAAGCCGGCGTTGTTGATTAAAAGATCAATGCGATCACCTGCCAGCGAGTCCGCCAGCCCTGCCACACTCTCACCTGATGTCACATCCACATGCTCAATTACCCGCGCCGCTGCCGCCTCCAGCTCGTCAGAGGTTTGGCGGCATACGCCAATAACGTAATGGCCAGCACGGCTATAGTGCTGCGCCAGTTCCAGGCCAATGCCGCGGTTGGCACCCGTAATTACAACAACCCGTTTTTTCATCGTTCATTCCCTTGTAAATGGCGATTGTACGTCTATTGGAAATAGTAATACGTTTCCCTCAGTCAAAAAAAACGGTGAAGAGGTTTCACCCTATTCACCGTTTTTTACAGCCGTTGATTCCGTCAGTTATCGTGTCGGCTTTCAGAGCGGGCAATAATAGACGTACCCACCAGGTCACCGGTCACGTTCAGGCCGGTGGCACCCATACCCACCAAGGCATCAATAGACACCAGCAACGCTACGGTTTCAATCGGCAGGCCGACCTGCGCAAACACTGTGGCAATCATCACAATACCGGCGCCTGGCACGCCAGCGGTGCCAATCGATGTAAGCGTGCCAATCAGCACAATCTCGGCCATGGTCATCAAGTCCAGAGGAACGCCTACCACATTGGCGGCAAACACGGCGGAAATGGCGATGCGAATGGCGGCACCGTCCATATTAATGGTGGCGCCTAACGGCAAGCTGAAACCGTATATTCGCTGGGGTATGTTCAGCTTGCGGGCTGCGGTAATGGTCAGTGGCAAGGTGCCAGAACTGCTCTGGGTGGCAAAAGCCGTCGCCATAGGCGTTCTGGCTTCGCGGAAAAATCCACGTACGTTTACACCAAAACCGCGCATCAGCACGCAATACACCACCAACTGAACGGCTAGCGCAATGTACAGCACCACCACCATGTCGCCCAGGGCCATAATAGTTGCCATGCCCTGCTCACCGGCGGTTTTCGCCACAATCGCAAATACCCCGATGGGCACGTATTGCAACACACCTGCCATCACTTTCAGGGTCATTTCACTGAGCCCCTCAATCACCTTATAAAGGTGCTCGCCCAGCTCAGCGTGCTGTTCTGACTCACGCAGCTTCAACAGCGCAATACCGAATACAATGGCGGTGAAAATAATCCCCAGCAAATTCAGTTCGGTGAAAGCCGTAAAAATATTATCCGGAATAATGTTTAGTAACACCGCCGCAAAGCCCGGATTGTCCGGAACTTTTACCGTCGCATTTTCATTCAGTGTCATACCACTGCCGGGATCGAGCCAGGTTGCAACGGCCAACCCAACAATAATCGCCAGCGCTGAAGAGGCAATGTAGTACAGCATCAGTTTGCGACCGACACGCCCCATACTGCCGATATTGGCCTGGTTGATACCCACCATTAAAGTGAACAGCACGATGGGTACAATCAGGAATTTCAGCAAACGCAGTAGCAGTTCGCCAAACGGCGCCAACCAGTCAGCTACAGGCTGGCCACCAATAAGCCCAACGGCGATGCCCAACACCAACGCAATGCTGACGCGCAGAATCAGTGATGAATTAAGGTAGCCATAAAACAAAGCTCTCATCGGGCAACTCCCGACAAAACTGAACAATCGTGTGCCATAAAACCGGTTCCTGATTTTGAATGGCGCCGATTGTGGTGGAAATCAACCGATAGGTAAACTGATGCAACCAAGCATAAGCTAATAGCTTCGGTGCGTTTCTATCTTTGGCTGAGCCGTGAATTTTTACCCACAAAAGCTGTGGATAACCTTGTGAGAAGCCTCGGGACAGCCTCTCAGAACCCTGTAGCCATGGGCATGAACGGAAGTTAGCGGGAAATTGACCGGGCTGATAAGTGATGCCCGCCAAACACCGCACTGGCGTGTTTCACATTACAGGCTCATTATCAGAGTTATGCTTTCTATATAAGGACAATTGCTATGCCAATGATCGGATAGATTATCTTACTCGCCTCGCTGGCGCTGATTCTAGGCAGCCTGCTTATGCTGCGTGACACGGCCAGCACCATGAGCCTGTCTGGCGAAAAACTGGAAAAAGTGCGCAAACGCAAAGCCGAGCAGGAAGCCCTCGACAAACAAGACAAACAGGACAAACAGGACGACTGAACGCACTCAGCTACTTCAACTGAGCGCCCAGCCACTGATCAATCTGAGCCTGATTCACGGCGCCACTCTGACGAGCATGCTCGCGGCCATTGCGAAACAGAATCAGCGTGGGAATACTGCGAATCCCAAACTGCCCCGACGGGCCTGGGTGCTGCTCGGTATTCAGCTTGGCAAACCGCACCTTACCCTTCCAGCCTTTCGCCGCCAGCGCAAACTGCGGCGCCATCGCCTTACACGGGCCGCACCAGCTGGCCCAAAAATCCACCAGCACCGGCAAGTCGCTACGAGCGATGTGAGTGGCGAACGCCTGTTCAGTAAACTCGGGCACGTTATCTGGCCATAACGGCTGTTTGCACGCACCGCAGGTGCCACCCGCTGACAAGCGACTGGCAGGAACCCGATTTACTTTATTGCAACTTGGGCAAACGATGTGCCGGTTTTCATCCACCATGAAATTACCTCACTTACGATACTATTCAGGATATTGCTCAAGATACTACTCAAAAGCCGCACTTTACGTTAAGGTCAACTTTCCCATGAGCGATTTCGCACAATGCGTTCTATACTCTGGAAAAGATTAGCACCCTAAACCTGATAAAACCAAAGCCCTCACAAGGGGCTCTATGTTCCTCAAGCCACCACCCAAGGACGAGGATAATGACAACAACAAAGCCAAAAACCGTGCATTCCCCCATTTTCACTGATGGCGCGGAGTTTCGAATTTCCACCTTCAAACTGCTAAAACAGGACGGCTCGCTTTATAAAGGCGGTAAAGCGCCTGACATAAGCAAAGAAAAAGCCCTGCGCATTTACCGCGCCATGGTCACTACCCGCATTCTGGACGAGCGCATGTTAGCCGCCCAACGCCAGGGCCGGCTCAGCTTTTACATGCAATGCACCGGTGAAGAAGCCGCCGTTATTGGCAGCGCAGCAGCGCTGGATGATAGCGATATGATTATGGCCCAATACCGAGAACAAGGTGCGCTGGCCTACCGTGGCTTCACCATCGACGAGTTCATGAACCAGCTGTTCGGTAATAACAAAGACTACGGCAAAGGCCGGCAGATGCCGGTGCATTACGGTTCGAAAAAACTCTATTACATGACCATTTCATCGCCGTTGGCCACCCAGATCCCCCAGGCCACCGGTTATGCCTATGGCCAGAAGCTGGCCGGTGAAGGCCACTGCACTCTGGTCTACTTTGGTGAAGGCGCCGCCTCCGAAGGCGACTTCCATGCGGCTCTGAATATGGCCGCGGTTCACCGGGTACCGGTGATCTTTTTCTGCCGCAATAACGGCTACGCAATTTCCACACCGGCCTCCGAGCAGTTCGCTGCCGACGGTGTAGCACCGCGGGCTTACGGCTACAAAATGGACGTGATTCGGGTAGACGGCAACGACGTTCTGGCGGTTTACCAGGCTACCGAAAAAGCCCGCCAAATGGCCGTTGAAGAGAACCGCCCGGTACTGATTGAAGCCATGACGTACCGCTTGGCCGCCCACTCTTCTTCCGATGACCCCTCCGGCTACCGCAGCAAAGACGAAGAAGCCATCTGGCGTGAAAAAGATCCGATTCTGCGTACCCAACACTGGCTGAAGTCACACGGTTGGTGGAGCGACAACGAAGAAAAAGAATTACAGGAACGCCTGCGCCGCGAGGTTCTCGAAACCATGAAGCAAGCACAGAAACGACCACCACCGGCGCTGGAAACCTTGATTACCGATGTTTATAAAGAAGTGCCTCCAGCCCTGAATGCGCAATTCGAGAAATTGAAAGCGCACATTCGCCGGCACCCGGACGCCTACCCAAAGAGCGCAAACGATCCGGCCATCACTGGAAAACCCGTTAGCACTCAAAAAGGAGAGGCTTGAAATGGCGAAGATGAACATGCTGCAAGCCATCAACAACGCCCTGGATACTGCTATGGCGGCGAATGAGCGGGTGCTGTGCTTTGGCGAAGATGTGGGCATTTTTGGCGGCGTATTCCGCGCCACCAGCAATCTGCAACAAAAGTACGGTAAGTCGCGTTGTTTTAACACGCCTTTAGTGGAACAAGGCATCATCGGCTTCGCCAACGGCCTGGCGGCCCAAGGCTCGGTGCCGGTGGCTGAAATACAATTCGCCGATTACATTTTCCCGGCTTTTGACCAGATCGTGAACGAAACCGCGAAATTCCGTTACCGCTCCGGCAACCTGTTTGACGTCGGCGGACTGACCATTCGCGCACCTTACGGCGGTGGCATTGCCGGCGGCCTTTACCACTCCCAATCGCCAGAAGCCTATTTTGCTCACACACCGGGCCTGAAAGTGGTAGTGCCACGCAATCCACATCAGGCCAAAGGCCTTTTGTTGGCCGCCATTCACGACCCCGACCCGGTGCTGTTCTTTGAGCCCAAGCGCCTGTACCGGGCATCCGTGGGCGAAGTGCCCGAAGAAGAATACCAACTTCCATTAGGCAAGGCCGAAGTACTCAAAGAAGGCACAGATGTGACTGTTCTGGGCTGGGGTGCACAAATGGAAGTGATCGAACACGCCGTGGAAATGGCAGAAAAAGACGGCATTTCCTGCGAAGTGATCGATCTACGCAGCATTTTGCCCTGGGACGTCGATACCGTGGCTGAATCGGTTCTGAAAACCGGGCGACTGGTGATTACCCACGAAGCTCCGTTGACCGGTGGCTTTGCCGGCGAAATCGCGGCCACTATTCAAGAACGATGCTTTTTGTATTTGGAATCGCCTATTGCCCGGGTAGCCGGATTAGACACGCCCTTCCCGCTGGTGCTGGAAAAAGAACACTTTCCCAATCTGTTGAAGGTGTATGAAGCCATTTGCGACAGCGTCGAATTCTAACCCGGTATCAGGACAGGAGAACGAACATGAGTGATTTTATACTGCCCGATATCGGCGAAGGTATTGTGGAATGCGAAGTGGTGAAGTGGCTGGTCAGCGAAGGCGACATGATCGAAGAAGATCAACCGGTGGTCGAGGTAATGACCGACAAAGCGCTGGTGGAAATACCGGCACCTCACAAGGGACAGATTAAGCGCCTTTATTACAAAGAAGGCGACATTGCCAAGGTGCACGCACCGCTGTTTGAGTTGTTAGAAGAGGGTAGCGAGCAAGAAGACGGCACCATCAACGATAACGACGACTCCGCCTCAGAAAAAGCCACCGCAAGCTCAATGCCGGCCAGTCAAAAGGCCGAAACAACAAAACAGGCGAGCGATAGCTCCGGCTCTAATGAAACAGCAAGCGCTGCGGAAACCAAAACACCGGCCAGCCCGGCGGTAAGACGCCTGATGCGCGAGTACGACTTGTCATTGGGTCACATCAGCGGCTCTGGCAGAGACGGCCGGGTGCTGAAAGAAGATGTGCTGGCTCATATGAAGCAGCCAGAAGGCCAAACAGGCGAGTCCGCGAGCGCCCAATCAGGCAGTCAATCAGGCAATCTATTAGCGAAGCGCTCCAGCACCACTGACCAGCAGATTCGCGTAGAGCCCATCAAAGGCATGAAGGCGGTGATGGCAAAGCGCATGGTAGCCGCCGCCTCCAGCATCCCGCACTTTATCTTCAGCGAAGATATCGATGTGACCGAACTGCTGGCGCTGCGCGCGCAGCTCAAACC
>NZ_AAXY01000010.1 GCF_000169375.1 Marinobacter sp. ELB17 | reverse complement strand
TGCTTTTGCACTTGGGCTAAGCCCGATGGCCCGGCAGAAAAAAATGCGGGGGCAGCCGGCAACGCCCTCGCAGATTCAACAGTTCTACATACCCGAAGAGCAGTCCATTTACCTGCTCAGTCACGACGACGCGCGCAAACTAAAAAACTGGGTTGCGCTCTGTACCGCCCAACTGCGAGGGCTGGGCTATCGCGACATCGAGATGATCGGCAAAGGCGCTTACGGCTTTGTGTTTTCAGGCAGGCTAACGCTGGAAGGCGCCAGCGATCTGGAACACGTGTTCAAATTTATCCGCATCAATCTGCCGCGCCACCTGCACGACCGGCTGGAAGACGAAGCCTATATTCTGGAACAGGTAGAGCACCCGCGGGTGCCGCGCCTGATTTCTTTCCAGCGGGCGCGCAGCCAGCCCATCCTGGTGATGGAAAGGGCGCCAGGGCTGAACCTGGAAGTGGTATCGCTGCGCGAAGGGCGCCTGAAGCCGCGGCTGATCATCCGCATTGCCGGCCAGCTGGCAGACATTCTGCGCAATCTGCGCCGGGAATCCGCCGATGGCAAACGGCCCATTGTGCACGGTGACATCAAACCCTCGAATCTGGTCTTCGACGCCAGGCACGAAAACACCGCCCTGATCGACTGGGGCTCGTCGGTGTTCGCCCAGCTGGATGCCAGTCACCAGTTCCTTAACAACAGCGTGATGGAGCTGATGTCAGACAACCTGCAACAAACCAACGCACGGTTAGGCGATGTGTACTTTATTGGCGAAGAACAACTTTACGGCGGGCTTTCATCGCCACGCTTTGACGAGCAAGGCGCCGCAGCCACTCTTTACGCCCTGGCCTCCGGCCAGTCCTGCCGCTTTGGCCATCAGGCAATACCCGCCGACTCGTTGGGGCTGCCCATGGAATTCGCCCGCATGCTGGACGGCATGCTCAGCCCCGATCCCCAGCAGCGCCAACAAGCCGGTGACTACTACATTCGGGAAATGCCCAGAATGGCGCGCACGGTGATGATTGATCTGCCCGAACCTGCGCCCGTTCCACTGGTGCCGGTGTGGATACGCCAACCCGGGCGTGAAATCGACACGGTAGTTTACAGCTCGCGCAAATCCTTCCTGCGCCAGGAAGGCACGGTAAACACCTTGGACGACGTCAACGACGTGCAGCTAGACCGTTACTACAAAAACTTCATGCAGGGCATGGGCGACACCGAAAAAGCGTTTCTGGCTGCGGTCAGCCGCCTTGGCCGCTACCCGGTAGAAGGCGGCCTGGCGGTGCGTTGGGAGCCTAACGGTATTTATGTCGACACGTCCTTACACCTGCACGATCCACAACTGAAAAGCGCCTTCACCACCGCCGTCAACAACATGGTCAACCTGGCCCAGGCCATCTACCGCCAGGGCATCTTTAAAAGTTGCCTGTTCAACGCCCGCGACACACTGCACGTTGAACGCGATCAAGCCGACCAGCCGTTTGTCACGCCACCAACCATGCATTTGCCTTATCAGATCAGTTCGGCGCCAGAGGTAGAAGACCGTTCACGAGTGCACTCCTACTTTGAAGACGGCCCAGACCCAGAAGAGTTTCTGGTGTTGCCGCCCACCATTATCACCGCGCTTGAAGCCTTGAACAGCATCCACCACACCGGCATGATCATCTTTGAGGCCCTGCCCCTGCACCTGAAAATTCACAGCCAGTACCGCCTGCTGGACCCGGCCAAAGAGGACGAATTCCGCCAGCACCTGGACGAAATTCTGGCCGCCGTCGATGAGATCACCGGCTTTGGCGTATCCGGCTTTATGAAAATGCCTTACAAAGACACTCGCTTCTTTCCCCACATCGAACGCCTACCTGAACGCTACTACCCCCGCAATCCTCGGCAGGAAGTGACTCAAGCAAGCTAGTATTTCGCCTGGCTAATTCCCTTCGCAAACACAGCGCTTTGGGATACGATGCCGCGCCCACCCGATTTACCGCTCACACACTCAGGCTGCCATGTCCTCCAACGCTCTCTACACCGACCTGTCGGACTATTACGATTTGCTGTGCACCGACATCGACTACCAGGCGCAGAGCCACAGCGCACAGC
Organism: Marinobacter sp. ELB17; assembly: GCF_000169375.1. Lineage (GTDB taxonomy): Bacteria > Pseudomonadota > Gammaproteobacteria > Pseudomonadales > Oleiphilaceae > Marinobacter. The sequence continues at coordinate 138,424 of NZ_AAXY01000010.1, read as the reverse complement.
GCCTGCATCAGTTGTTCGGTAATGGCGGCACCAGCCATCTGGATCTGGCCTGCGGCACCGGCCTCCACGTGCGTTACTTTATCGATACCGGCTACAACAGCCGCGGGCTGGATATCAGTCAGCCCATGCTGGAAGTGGCAAAAATCCGCTGCCCGGAAGCACCGTTTTCACTGGGCGACATGTGCGATTTTCAAGTGAATGGGAAGCTGGACCTGATCACCTGTTTTCTGTATTCCATTCATTACAGCGGCGAACTTGAGGCGTTAAAAAAATGCATCGCCCGCGTGCACCAGGCGTTAAAGTCAGGTGGCGTGTTCTGCTTTAACGCGGTCGACAAACACAAAATCGACAACAATTTGCGCGTCAGCCACAGTGCGAACCATGAAGGCAGTCACTTCACCTTTAGCTCGGCCTGGCATTATAGTGGCTCGGGCGGCCGGCAATCGCTCAAACTGGGCATCTGCAAAACCACCGTCGGTATTACACAAACGTGGCACGACGAGCACCCGATGGTGGCGGTGAGTTGTGACCAACTGAAAGAGCTTCTGGTGCCGTATTTCGATGTTCACATCTTCGAGCACGATTACGACAAAATTACCCCTTGGGACCAAACCTCTGGAAACGCGCTGTTTGTGTGCGTGAAGTTATAGGCGAGTGTTCAAAACCGAGAGCTGGTCCCTGGATTTATTTTAACCGCGCTGTTACCGTCCTACTCGGATTTTCAACAGACTCACATATTTTCAAGGACTGAAGATATGCACCAAGCAAAAGGACTGCAGTTCACTGCCCGTGTTGGCGAACTGCCCGAAAATGTTTTCTCTGTTATCGGCTTTGAACTCACCGAAGGCCTGTCGGAGCTGGTTCATGGCCGTCTTAAAATGGCCAGCAACCTGCCGACGCTGGCGGCCGCTGACATATTAGAGCAATGGTTAGAGCTAACCATCTGGCAGGACGGCGCAGCGCTTCGCCGCTTTACCGGTGTTGTCAGCGAATTTGTCCGCGGCGACAGCGGACACCGCCGCACTCACTACGAAGTAGTTATCCGGCCGCCCTTGTGGCGCCTGGGGCTAATGCACAACAGCCGCATATTCCAAAGCCAAAGCACCGACAACATCCTGAGTACGCTTATACGCGAACGAGGCATGGCCGATGCGGTGTTTGACCTGCAACACACGCCGCCTGAACGGGAATACTGCGTGCAACATCGGGAAAGCGATCTTGCTTTTCTTGAGCGGCTGGCCGCCGAAGAAGGCTGGCACTTTTGTTATCACCACGGGCGTTATCACCACGACCAGTATCAGCACGACAGCGACGACGGCCAGGAACAACCCGCCCTGATAATAGCCGACAACCATCGCAACGCACCCAGGCTAGAAGCTGTTGAATACAACGCTAAAGCCGGCGGCAGCAGTCGGCAACCCGCGGTATTTCGTCTGCGGTACGAGCAACGGGTAAGAGTTGCAGCGGTGGCCATGAAAGACTACACCTTTCACAATCCTGCTTATGCACTCTTGCAAGAACACACCGCCAGCAGCCTTCAGCACCGCGACGACTACCAACACTACGAATATCCCGGGCGCTTTAAAGCCGATGCCAGCGGCAAACGGTTTACCGACGCTAAGTTAGATGCGCTGAGGAATGACGCCAGCACCGCCAGCGGCGAAAGCAACCGCGCTGACTTTACCTGCGGCGCCAAAGTACAGCTCACCCGTCACAACAACGAAAGATTGAATCAGGACTGGCTGATAACCCGCGTTGCTCACAGCGGCAGCCAGCCGCAAGCACTGCAAGAAGAAGCCGGCGCCAAACCAACCACCTACCACAATCGCTTCAACGCGGTTCCCGCACACATCAACTGGCGCCCGCGATGCACTCACCGGCCGCTGATGGACGGCCCACAAATCGCCATCGTAACCGGGCCTGACGGTGAGGAAATCCACTGCGATCAACACGGCCGGGTTCAAGTGCGCTTCCCCTGGGATCAGCGTCCGCGGACGGGCCAGGCAGAGAGCTCTGAATCAAGCGGAGCACAAAGCAGTGCCTGGTTGAGAGTCAGCCAGGGTTGGGCAGGCGGTCAGTACGGCTTTATGGCGTTGCCAAGAGTGGGCCACGAAGTGATCGTGTCATTTCTGGACGGCGACCCGGACCAACCCATCATCACCGGCCGCACTTACCACGCCACTAACACACCGCCGTACGCCCTGCCCCAGCACAAAACACGCACCACTCTGAAAACCCAGACCCACAAGGGCGAAGGCAGCAACGAATTGCGCTTTGAAGACGAAGCGGACAAAGAACACATCTACATCCACGCCCAAAAAGATCTGGATGTGCTGACTCAAAACAATCGCACCGAAGTCATCAAAAATGACAGCCATCTGACCGTTGGACAAAACCGCTTTAGCCACACCAAAGGCAACGAGCACAGCACAATTAACGGCGAACAGCGCCAGCACATCGGTGGCGATTACAGCCTCACCACAGGCGGCAGCCACCACAGCCACTTCGGCAAAGCCCAACTGGTCGAAGCCGGTACCGAAATTCATCACAAAGCCGGCCTGAAAGTGGTGATTGAGGCAGGGGCAGAAATCACACTGTCAGCCGGCGGTAGTTTTCTCAAGCTCGACCCCAGCGGCATAACCGTATCTGGGCCGTTGGTGCGAATTAACTCGGGGGGTGGGCCTGGGAGTGGTTCTGCAGCCGCCGCTCAGTCACCAGAATTGCCCCAAAGCCTTGACGAGCACGAGCAGCCAGATAACGACTCAGTGCAGCTGGCTGACGCTGATCAACGTCAGAATAAAAAGGCTGAGCCCGTCATCAAATCTGATCTCTCTTCACTGGATAGAGGAGTTAAAACCCGAGCGGCCAAAGCCGGACACTTTTTCGTGCCTGCCTGTGAAATGGACGGAAGCGGGGAGTGTGCCATTCATGACCATGATTGAGCGTGTCTCTGCGAAAAAAACTAAACCGCAAAACGCCGATTTCGCCATTTTAGACTTGGCCCAGCAGGAAGAAGGCGTATTGCTAGGGTGGCTGTACAGTCACTTCGAGCGTAAAGAGATCCCCTGGGTTTCTCTTTATTTTGGCAGCGAGTTAAACAGTGATTGGATGGCCGGGCCCATTCTGGTTGAACTGAGAGGCTCCAGTGAATTTCTAAACGCGCTGATTGAACGCTGCCAGACCGAGTACCTGGGTGTGCTTATCCATTCAGGCGATATAAGCCTGGTAACGATGGCCGAGCACCTGTGCTCGCTGATCACCGTGCAACTGGACAATAAGCCCGCCCTATTCCGCTTTTACGATCCCCGTTCCCTAGGCCCTCTGCTGGAGGTTTTGGAACCTGCCCAGCGCCAAAGGCTGACCGGCCCCGCAGAACGGTGGAGCTGGTATCAATATCAAAACTGGTATCAGTGGGAAGCCCAGGCGGGGAGCGCAACGCCCACGATAGAGAAATCACTATCCATTTCAGCAGCGCAGCGAGTTCAGATGGATACGGCCCGCAGCCGCCAGTTTGCGCAATCGCTAACACACACTTACCGCGCGCATATTCCCGATGATGACGCGGAAACCTTTGTTATGAACGAAGTCCAGGCTGCCAGTTCAGCTGGATTGACGAGCCTGGCCGATCAGGAGCGCTGGTTGCGCATGGCCTTAAAAGTTCAGCGCCCCTTAATAGAATCTCCACAGTGGTGCGAGATTTCCCAGAGTGGCAAGAAAACAGCTGCTCAAATACTGAACCAATTAGAGTGCGAACAAGGACGTAAAGCATGCTGAATGATCACAGCGCCAGAGACTCAACAGATGAAAGCGCGTTGCCCCCACCGCTGGTGGCAGAATGCGATCCCACATCGGCCCATTCGGAAGCACACCCCTGCAAAGACTCTAAATACGCCACCATTATTTACGTGACCGGGCATCGCAGTTTTTGGCTGATTCCTCAAAGCGTTTTGGACAAAATTGAAACGAGTGCAGACCGACTCAAAACGGCGACCACCCGGGAAACGCTGGAGCAAAGGCTAGAAGAGCTGAAAAAGGCCGGGCTTACAGATCTGTTCTTACCGGCCCGGGCTCAAAGCTTTCTATTCCCGGCAGAGCAAGAAGAATGGCAGCAACTGATCCGCGACAACCTGGCGGATGAACGTGAAATAAAACGCCTGGACAAAGAGCTGGAACGCGTAAAGCGGGATCACCTGAAAAAAATGGTGACATGGAGCCCTGACATCTCAGGAAAACATGGCCCACACCTTCCGCAGATGCTTGATCTGTACGGTGATCAGAAACCGTTTATAACGCCGCGGAATAAACGGCTGGATAGGTTAGAAGCACGCCGGAAACGCCTTTTAACCCTGCGTAAACAAGGATTGGAAACCGCCAAAAAGGCAGGTTATGAAGTCGTTAACGGCCAACTGTTTTCGCCGGAACAAAAAGGCATCAAAAAAAGCCTGACTGACTATCAGCAAGCCAGGCGGCAATTTGAAACCGACGAGCTCGCCAACGAAACCCGTACGGCTATTTTCATAAACACGATCCGCAACAATCGCACATTAATGGAATACGAGTTGGCGAGAGATAAGCCCGACATGACACAGGTAGAGCAATACCTTGTCGAGCTGGACTCGCTGCAAGACAAGGTGCGCGAATACGTCCTTGCCATTCTTGATCTGGCGAATATAGGCATCGCAACACCAGAATACGCACTGGCCAGCGGCCGGCAAAGCACGAGTGACGGGATTGTTCAGTTAGCCAGTTTTCAAAAATTGCACTGGCGCATCGACTCGCTTACGGAAGACATGAAAAACGAGGGCCACTCCTGGTTCAGCGCCCTTGGCGGTAATGGGCCTGTCCCGGCAACCGCTCTTTTGAAATACCAGACCGACATTCAAGACCTTCAGACAAAACAACAAGCATTACGCCACACCGCGCAAAAAAATGCCGAAGCCCTGTTGCCGCCAAAAATGTTTGTTTGGGAACCCAGCGATTACCAGATTACCCCACAAAAAACATTGGCTCGCCCAGGTATTCCGTTGCGCGAATTCTCCATGCCCTGCGGCGGGTCTACGCTTAAACATTTTTCATTGCTCGACCTGAACGGCGGTAGAAAGCTTTTAGGGGAAGCTGAGAAACTTCATTCCGCTGACGATATAGCCATCTCGATAAAAGCCGCACAGAAACCTGGCGAAGACAAAGCGTTGGAAAAACTGCTGCTGGACAGCGGTGCCCAAAGGTACCCTCTGAACAATCAGTGGTTTGATAAGAACGGACTGTTCAGGCCAGAAACCTTCTGCAACGCCATCGAAACCGAAGGCGTATTGATCGAAAGAAGCGCGGAAGAGCTTCTGGACTGGGGTACGCAGCTACAAAGTTTCCTGTTTGAAGCGGAAGCGAAACGCCACCTGCTGAGTTTTGACGACAGCTACACAGGGCAATTTACCCGTCTTGTGATTAGCGGAATACCCGGAGAGCTTGGGAAAACTCTGGAAAACAAGCTGAAAATCAATATTCTTACAGGGATTGACGGCCCAGACAGCGCCCCATCCTTTGGTGTGAGCGGCAATCAGGCAACAGCGGGCTATACATTTAGCCAGGCCAGCATTGGCGCTGATCTGGTTTACCGCCAAGGCCAACTGGATCTAATTTCGCTCACGTTTCCAAAGCCGGAAGAAGCAAAACCAGTGACTATTTCCTACGTAACAGAAAGCGGCGGCGGCCAGCTGGAACTGGGGCACTTCTCTTGCGAACTGAATGTAAAGTGTTGGGGCTACGTCGGTGCTCGCATACTGCTCAGCCGTTCTATTGGCGTAGAAGCCTCTCCAGAAGCCGGCATCCAGATTACAGGCATAGATTACAAAAACCGCAAAGCCACAGGGGCAGAGTTCGACACCTTCGCCGGAGCCCAGACCGGCCTGATGGCTCACGCTGACATGAAATGGGCCATACCAGACCATCTGCGCAAATCCAGAAAGTGGAAGCTGATCGGCGAAAATGTCCCCAAATGGATAAGCTTAGGCACCATGAGTGCCGATTTGATCGGTTCTGGCGGCGTAGGAGCACAAGGAGACATCGGCATCGGTTTGAAAAACGGGCGACTGATTTTCTACGCCAGGCAACAAGTGGTTGCCGGCCTGGGTGGCGGATATTCCATCGGGTTCGAAATAGCCTTTGATGCCATCCCGCTGTGGATACAACTGCTCCAAATGGAACTTCACGACAATGGCTACCGACGCGTCTATTGGATCGACGACGATGCCTTCAAATATCTGAGCATGCTGATTAATCTGTTTCTTTCTTCGGCCCTGAACATATCGTTTCTGGCCGCGCAGACTTATGACTTTGTTGAAGAAATTTATCGTGACTTTAACAGCGGTAAGAACGCAGGGATTATAGCGACGAGCATAACGGAAGCTATCGAAATCGATGAAGGTACACGAGTGGTTTCTGATGATCGTCCGCGAGTATCGTTGCAGGCGTACAGATCTTGGTTCTTAGGGTTACAGCCTGAAGCAATCGGGCCAATGCTGCATAACTTGGTGTCTGAGCCGGTTGCGTTTGAAGGAGGAGACGAACGGGAACGCAGGTCTCCAGAGGAAATGTTGAAGCTTCAGCAAATCTCCATCCTCCAATGCTTGAACTGGATGAGTGAGTCGGAGTGGGCCCGTCCGGAACCCTATAAAAAAGCCAAACCCAATCGCATCCAGCGACAATTTGAAGAATCTGTTACTCGAATGAACGCACAGGGAATCAGGCAGTCCGAAAATCCCAACCACATGGCCCTAAACAATATCCTTAGATTGGATGAGTTTATGAGCAGAGACGTGACGATCGGTCAGGATGTAACTCGGTTTCTAGAATACCAATCACTATCTCAAAAACTCAGCTTACATCTCGTAGAGTTAACATAAATTATGTACAGCTTTTCTCTAACTCAACTTCACGCGCTTCTTGTATTGATCGCCTTCTCTTCATCTGTGTTAGCTCAAACCCAGCAAGAGCACGCAGAAGATTTGTTCCAAGCAGGGTATACGCTTTATCAGCAACGCTTCGGCGCTGTAGCTATCACCCCATTAGAAGAAGCCGCAAAACTGGGACACGCAGAAGCTGCGTATTGGGTCGGCGAAATCTTACGCAAGCGATATTCTTTCATTACGGACGAGGTCGAGGCGTTCTACCTTCAAGCGGCTGATGCTGGAGATGTCTATGCCATGCTTCGATTTGCCCAAAAGGGCAAAATGTGTGGAACGCTCAAGAACTGTAACTATGATCGCCAGAAATGGCTTGATCGAGCGAAAGAAATCGCACTTCCTCAAGCTAGAGCAGGCAACACTCAAGCAATGATGGCCGTGTCTTTGGCATATGGTCTTAGTGGTAGCCTAAGCGAGGAATTAGAATGGGTGAAACGAGCGGCTGAAAGCCAGCACAGCTTTGCCCAGTATTGGCTTGCAGTGGGCATGCTTGACGCTCAGCAGATGGGCTTTTACTGGACAAAAGAAAGCCGCCAAGACGACATCCTGAAATGGCTCCGCGCGTCAGCAGAAAATGGCTATCCACCAGCCATGCTCAAACTGGCTATCACGCTTCGGGAGCAAAATGATTTAGAGCAGGCGCGCTACTGGGTAGAGCAAATGGCCCATACGGATTACTACGACGCGGTGGTCGAGGCAGGCACACAGATTATGATGGGGCCTGATGTCGGCGAGATTTTATTGCCGTCGATTTCATACCATTTTGAGAAGCCACGTCCAGTGCAGGGAGCCGCGTTATTAATGGCCGTTCATCGGCAAACCGGTAAAAGTGCACCAATGAAAGTCATAGACGCTTATCGCGAGCACCTCACTCCGGAAATGCTGAAAAAAGCTGAAACCCTTTCCAAAGAGCTTCTGGTCGATACACCCATCATTTATTACCTGCCAAAATTTGGCTTATAGCAATTTCAATTGCTCCATTTCACCACGATTATTCAAGGAAGAATAATGGAAGATATAAGAGTTTCGCATAAACCTAAAAACCGCATCATTGCTCTGACCCTGGGCTGCTTTTTGGGTGTCTTTGGCATGGACCGCTTTTATCTTGGCAAATGGAAAAGTGGCATCGCAAAAGCACTGACATTTGGAGGCTTGGGGCTATGGTGGTTTTTTGATAACTCAATAATGCTGCTCGATGCCTTTCTGTTCTCTTTTGGCAAAGATTCAGGGTTTGTAAAGGACGCTGACGGGCAAGATCTCAGGTACGGCTTGTCAATGTTTCGCTTCAAGGGTGGACGTTTGCAATTAGACTGGTTCAGCAATTAATACCCTCGAAATCTTGCCAGTAAAATTAGGCAACAGCATTCTCAATCAAGGATAAGAAATTGAAAACTTTAGCCATCACAAAACATCTTTTTACACTCATCGGCGCTGCTTTACTGGCCAGCACTTTCTCTCTCTACAACGGCACTGCATCTTTTTTGAAAGAGGCCGCCAGCACGTAGGGCACGGTTGTAAAGCTGGCGCCATCACGCTTCAATAACTCCACAACCTATGCTCCGGTACTTCCGTTCACTCAAATGAATGGGCGCCTGATTGAATTCACGTCGAGCGCCATCCGTATGAAATAAGCAATCGACATCAGGACATTACCAATCAATGGCGCTCCCCTATTTCCTCGGCTGCCCCCAATGGCAAGACCCGGCTTGGAACACCTTGTTACCACCAGGCCAGGCACCACTCGCCCGTTACAGCCAGGTGCTGAATTGTGTAGAAGGCAACACGACGTTTTACGCCACGCCCAGCCAGGAGCAGTGCCGTCAGTGGCGCTCGCAGGTGCCGGACGATTTTCGCTTTCTGTTCAAATTTCCCCGTCGAATTACTCATGATCAATTACTGTCGGGAATAACGGCTGACACAAACGCCTTTTTGGATATACTTTCGCCGTTGAATGACGTCCTCGGCCCAATGTTCATTCAGCTGCCGGCGGCTTTTAAGCCAGAACATCTGGCTCGGCTGTGGCGGTTTATGGATAAATTGCCAGAGTCTCTTACCTGCGCTGTGGAAGTTCGTAACAGCGCATTTTTCAGCAAGGGCGAGGCCGAAAAAGCACTCAACCGCGGGCTGCGTGAGCGCAACAAGGCCCGTGTCTGTCTGGACAGTCGGGCGCTGTTCTCGGCAGAACCCAGCACCGATATCATTCGCGATGCCCAGCGCAAAAAGCCGAGGGTTCCGGTTCATCTCCTGCCGGTGGACGCTCCACCGATGATCCGCTACATCGGCCATCCCGAGCTTGAACAGAACCCTCCTTTTCTGGCGCCTTGGGTAGAACGTGTCGGCCAGTGGATTGAACAGGGCCAACAGCCCTATGTGTTCATGCATATGCCCGATAACGGCGATGCACTGGCTCTGGCGCAACTTTGGAGTAAGCTGTTACAAGACCGCTTACCACAGGTAGCCGCTTTGGATCTGGCCGCGCAACGGCCCCAGCTTGGATTGTTTTAATGAAAAGAACCTCGCTCACCCTCGAAAGTCTTGACTACGGCGCACAACAACTCGCCGCTGTGGATGCGGATCTTGGCCGTATTTATACCCGCTTGGGTGCGCCGCCGCTATGGGCGCGGGAACCTGGTTTTGCTTCCCTGGTGCACATTATTCTGGAGCAACAAATTTCCATAAAGGCCGCGCAAACCGTGTTCGAACGGCTGTGTGCACACTTGGGTGAAATGTCGCCGCAGCGGATGGTTTCAGCAGGTGAGGAAGAACTGAAAGCGTTTGGGCTAACTCGTCAAAAAGCCCGTTACTGCTTTGGATTAGCAGAGCGCATTCATACCGGAAAACTCAATTTGGCGCAGTTAGACGCTCTGAGCGACACCGAAGGGCGCGACGCGCTCTTGGCTATCCCCGGGCTAGGCCCATGGAGCGTTGACGTATACTACCTGATGGCATTGCGCCGGCCGGATGTTTGGCCGCTGGGTGATTTGGCACTGGCGGCGGCCATGCAGGAGATCAAACAGCTGGACGCACCCGCAACACGCCAGCAACAGGTGGACATTGCCAACGCTTGGTCGCCTTGGCGCGCCGTCGCTGCGCGGCTGCTGTGGATGCACTATCTAGACAGTCGCTAGACGCCCACGAACAAAACGCAGCGCCAAAGCGACAACGCTTCATTATTTATACAATTTATACAACTTATCCACTAACAGTTACCCACAGAAGCTGTGGATAACATTGTGAGCAGGGCAAGGATAGGTCCAATGAACCCCTAAAACACAGGGATTGTGGAGATGTGGTGTGAAAATGATCAGCTCGAGCAAGCTGATTACTTTATGCTCAGCCTGCGGCATTAAGCGAGCAAGACCAAGCGCCCTAAAGTTTCAATCTGCTTGACACAGGGGGCAATAATACAACCGCCGGCTGGCAACGCTGATTTTTACGATGGGCGTCTCGCATTCGTAGCAAGGCTCGGAGTCGCGATTGAACACCATAAATCGGCGCTGAGAAAAGGTACGCCCTTCCCGCTTTAATCTTTTCACTCGTTCAGGATCGTTGGTAATACCTTTCAGGCGGTAAGTTCGTTCGATCAAAACCAGAATGGCCTTGGCCAGCCGCTCGCGGGCTTCTGATGACATGTCCTTTGGCTTTACGGACGGCATCAAGCCCGCTTCAAACAGAATTTCCGAACGCAGATAATTGCCCACGCCGGCGACAAACCCCTGGTCCAAAAGCAAACCGCCCAGGCCGCGGCCGCGAAAGCGCTTATCATCAAATTGCGCGAGCACGTTTTCGACTGAAATAGTCTGGTTGACCGGATCAGGCCCCAACCGCGCCAGATACACCACCTGCTCCAAATCGTCAGGCCGCACCAGTCGAATGTCAGATGCGCTATAAAGCCAAGCGGCTTTGTTTGACCCGATAACCGCAAAGCGCAGTTGGCGCCCGGTTTTTGGTTGGGCATCCGCCTTGCTAATTCGCCACTGGCCGTAAAGCTGGTTGTGGCTGTACACGCACCAAGGTCCGTCATCGGCGAGGGCCGAAAAAAACACCAGTACGGCTTTACCGCGGGCCTCTACCGCCGTTACCAGGCGGCCGGCCAATGTTGGTTCAAAGCTCTTGAAACGGTCGAAGGCGAAAAACACCTTGTCCGCCTTGCATTGGCCAACGGCGTTTTGAATATCATCGACCATGCGACGTATCTCGGGCCCTTCAGGCACTGTTGTTCTCCATTAATGTTCGCCATCACTGTCCGCCGTCGATTAAATTGTCATTCAACCTACGGGACTTAAAACTTGAATTCAGGAACAGAACCGATGACATCACAGCGCCGCCAACGCCTCATCCACCTGGGTAGTGCCAGAGAGCACTTCGAATGTGCGGTTATCGCAGTTGTCTGAATTCAAAACCGCCAGCAGTACATTGGCTACGTCTTCCCTGGGAATGTCGCCTGGGCGGTCCAGGTTTTCACGAATATCGACCTTACCGCTGCCCGAATCTTCAGTAAGTGGGCCGGGGCGTACAATCGTGTAGGTCAGGCCGCTGGCTATCAGATGCTCGTCCGCTTTGTGTTTTGCTTCAAGATAATGGCGAATTTTTTCAGGGGCGTCGCCAGGCTTGTCTGCGCGCATACTGCTAACAATTATAAAGCGCTTGATACCCATTTTTTTTGCGGTGTCCATCAGGTTGATGGCGCCGTTCTGGTCTACGTCGACGGTTTTTTCAGGGCCGGTTTTGGGGCCTGAACCTGCGGTGAAAATAACCGCATCACAACTGCGTAGCGCTTCGCGGCAATCACCTTCCAGGTTCCCCACCACGGTTTCGGTAGCGCCCAGTTTTTGCAGATCAGGCCCCTGCTCCGGGTCACGAATCAAGGCCCGTGCCTCGTGCTCGGTGTCTGCCATCTTTTCCAATAAATGACGACCTATCTGGCCATTGGCTCCAGCAATTAATACCCGCATGATGTGATCTCCTGTTGCAATGACCTAATAGTGAACCTAATGATCTCTGTGCGCCAACGCGCTCTTTCAAGGCCTGACGGAGCTACGTCGTAACTAAGTGGGAACTAGGGAGGAACCAAGGATGAAAAGACTCTTTGCTATTTTTGTATTGGCCGCCTTACTGGCCACTTTTTTCAGCTTTGCTGCCGCACCCGTTCCGGTTGAGCAAAAACTCATCCGCATTCACGCCAACGATGTGCTGGGCGAGTTTCCCGGCATTGAGCATGAATCCGTTGATTTGCAGGCTGTTCTAGCGGATATGGCCCAGGATCCGCTGCTGGTGCTAAAGGCAAGAGCCGCTCTGTTGAAATACCCGGTTATGGCCCGCCAGATGCTACAAATTTACGGCGGCGAGCCGGAGTTTCAGGAAATTCTGCGGCAACATGGCGACTCGGTGTTGCCACCCATCCACTATTTTGTGTCCAATCCTGTTGGATCCATTGAATGGATGAACATGGCTGGCACGCAATATCAGCTCTTTAAAAAATGGTTTACTGATCACGAAAACAGCTCGACGATCGTTGATTCTGCACAGCCACTCACACCCACCGAGCGCGGCTGGTACGCGGTTCAGTACATTCATACTGAAGGTCATGATTTTCTAGGCCAGTTTCTGGTTAATCCTGAGGGCAAGGTTGAGTGGCTTGCTAGCGAGCGTGTTCTGGAAGGCCTGAACCAGTTTTTCGCCGGTGGCCTGCGCCAACTGGAAAAACGCCATCGTATGAATGAACCCATTGGCGCCGGTGATATTGGCTGGGCAGCGTTGGATGCGATGGTGTTCGCCAGCGCGGTGAAAGTTCTGCGTATTGGTCGATTCGCTGCCGCAACCACCCAGAATGCCAGCCGCGGCACGCGCTCTGCGGCCCTGGCCGTACGTTTCAGTCGCGGTGGCCGCTTAGTGCTCAGCAGTGCCCGCTATGCCAAATGGCCGCTGATTGTAGGCGCAGGCTATCTGGTTATCACCCACCCCAGCCTGATTAACGACCTTCTGGTCGAGCTGGCTGACGTGATTGGCGCACCGGCCTTACTGATTCAATGGGTTGGTTGGTTATTGCTGCTAATGCCGGCTCTATATCTTTTACGCGGCCTTCTTTGGCTGATAACGCCTCTGTTGCAAGCTGTACTTTGGAGCACCGGGCGCCTGCTAGCGCAGTTTAGCGGTCGCAGCGCTGCGTAAAGATGTTTTCAGCCTCGCAGCGACGGCAAACTAAACTGCGCGGCCTGTGTTTTATTTTGGGCAAACATAATCGGGCTGGTCGCGCCACGCCCCAACGCCTATCATAGCTTCCTTTCTTTTTGCCGGATGTTCTTATGCTCAGGGGCGTATTATTAATCGCATTTGCGGCTGTGCTCTGGTCTACCACCAGCATCGTCGCTAAATTTCTGTTTGCCAGTTCTGACCTGGGAGGCCTTACCCTGGGCTTACTCAGATTAATGGTAGCCCTGCCGTTTTTCTGGCTGCTAATGCGCCGCGAGCAGCACCGGTTGGCCCTCCAGCAACGGCAAAACCCGACCGACGGCCCTGCACCGCTCACGCGTCTGCGCCAGATTCCGTTAAAGGCCCTAGTACCACTGGCCGGGCTGGGCATTTTTCAGGCTGTATATCAGGGCAGCTATCTGGTGGCGGTAGACTTAACCGGTGCCGGCATCGCCACGTTGATTTCACTGTGCCTGCCACCGGTTTTTGTAGCCCTGCTGGCGGCCCCCATACTGGGTGAAAAACCGGGTGCGATTACCCTGGCGGCGCTGTTCGTGGCCATAGCCGGTACCGTTATGCTGGTGTTGAGCGACATGGAAACTGCGGGGACATTGCGCCTGGCGGGTATTCTAATGTCGCTGCTGGCCGCGGCTGTTTACACCGGGTTTAACCTGACCAGCCGTTACAACTCTGCGCGAACGCCGGTGTTTACTACCGCTTTTCTGTGTTTCTTCACCGCTGCGTTGGTCTTGCTGCCAGCGGTCTATTTCAGCGGTGGCTTTGCCGATGTGCAAAACTTGCAATGGCAGCACTGGCTGATGGTAATTTACATCGGGGTAGTGCCAACCTGTATTGCTTACCTGTGCTTTTTTGACGGTATGCAGACAACGCCGGCCACCCTGGCCAGCATCATTGTTATTTTGGAACCCTTATTTGTCGCACTACTGGCATGGCTCATTCTAGGCGAGGAATTAGGCACAATCGGCCTTGCGGGCGCGTTTATACTCACCGTAGCGGTGGTGGTGGCGTCACGCTATGGTAACCCACCACAGCCAGCCAACTAACGAGTGAGCGTTGAAGGCTGACCGCGCGCATCAGTCTTTGCGCTGATACTCAAGCATATCGGGCTGCAGAATTTCAATCCAGTAGCCGTCGGGGTCTTTGATAAACGCCAGGCCCTTCATCTTGCCGTCATCCGGCTTTTTCACAAAATCGACGTGCAAAGCCTCGAACCGATCACAGGCCGAGTAAACATCCGGCACCGCGATACCAATATGGCCAAAGCCCTGGGGCTGGTCGTTGCCGTTGTGGTAGGCAAAATCGTCGTCGTTCTCGGTACCCCAGTTGTGAGTCAATTCCAACATGGCTTCGCGGCCAAAGGTGTAAGTGGTGCGGTGGGCATCATCGGTCGGTACCGTGCTGGCCTGACGCTCATCCAGATACCCCAGAAAATACAGGGTAAATTTCATTTCCGGAAAGTCCAGTTTGCGGACCAAACGCATACCCAGAACCCGACTGTAAAAATCCAGGGATTTTTGAGGATCTTTTACTCGTAACATGGTTTGGTTAAATACAAAGCCTTCGGTTTCTGGCACCGGCTCGTGATGAAGTCCGGGCGCCTGTTCAAAGTGTTTTGGCATAATGAAAACCTGTTGGTAAGCCGCGCAACCCCTATAAGCACGCAGCCGATGAATGGCAGGTATATAAGGTTTAGTTGTGATCCGTCGAGGGCTTTTCAAGGTTATACCCTAAATCGGCACGGACTTTTTTACCTTCCAGACTTAGTTTGGCCTGACGTGCGCGCTCGGCCTGCTTGCGTTTTTTGCGTTCAGCAACAACGCGGGCCGCATCGCCTCCTACGTGAACTTCACCACGCTCCTCGGCCAGGCGCATTTGCCGTTCGCGCTCGGCAAAGCGTGCCTTTTGAGACGCGCTTGATACACCAGCGCACTGATGACAGCTCACGCCTTTGTTATATTCCGGCCGCAGCTTGTCATTTTCAGTGATCGGGCGACGGCAGGCGTGGCACTGGTCGTATTCGCCACGCTCAAGGCGATGATTGACTGTAACGCGATCATCAAATACGAAACATTCACCTTCCCACAAGCTTTTATCTTCCGGCATCTCTTCCAGGTATTTTAATATGCCGCCTTTAAGGTGATACACCTCGTCAAAGCCCTGCTCTTTCATATAGGCCGTCGACTTTTCACAGCGGATACCACCGGTGCAGAACATGGCGACTTTCTTGTGTTTGACCGGGTCAAGGTTCTGTCTTACGTACTCGGGAAATTCTCGAAATGAATCTGTGGCGGGGTTGAGGGCGTTTTTGAAGGTGCCAATTTCCACTTCATACTGGTTGCGGGTATCGACCAGCACCACCTCGGGATCGGAAATCAATTCGTTCCATTGCTCGGGGTTCAGGTAGGTGCCCACAATGCGCTTTGGATCAATGCCTTCAACGCCCATGGTGACAATTTCTTTCTTCAGCTTGACCTTGGTGCGCTTGAACGGCTGCTCGCCGACAAACGATTCCTTGTATTCAATGCCGGCGAAACGGCCATCGCTGTTAATCCAGGTCTTTACCGCATCAACGCCCTCGCGGCTGCCGGCTACGGTGCCATTAATGCCCTCGCTGGCCAGCAATAATGTGCCATGCACACCTTTTGCCAGCATCAGGTTCAGCAGCGGCTGGCGAAGGGTCTGATAGTCGTTCAAAACCGCGAATTTATACAGCGCACACACAACAACGGAATCAGTCATAGTAATCTCCTGCGGGCCGGATCGTAAATCCGGAGCATGGTTGGGGTAGTCGGGTATTCAAACAGAGGGTGATTTTAGTCAATTAAGGCGATGGATCAAGTCAGGAGTGGCCGCAGCAGCGCGCTGCGGCCAGGTATCACCAAAAAAGTTAGCGGCTGACAGCCAGTTCGCGTTCCACTACAGCCGACAGCTGCCCCCAGCCTGGGCGGGTCAGGACGATGTTATCGACCATCACTGTGGGCGTGCTGACCACTCGCAGCTGGGTTGCCACTTTGGCGCTTTGTTCGATGGCCTCGCGGTGCAGTTCTGTGGCCATGCAGCGGCTGAAGCGATTTTCACTCAGGCCAAGGTCGCCGGCATAGCGGGTAAACGTTGCCTGCGGATCTGATACGCCTGCCCAGGCCGACTGATTGCTGTACAGTGCCTCGTGCATGGGCCAAAAGGCGTTCTGGTCGCCCGCGCAGCGCGCGGCCTGGGCAGCCGGCATGGCGTTGGCGTGCTGTGATAACGGCAGCTCAAAGTACACAAAACGCACCTTACCGCTTTCCACGTACTCTTTTTTCAAACGTTGGCTAGCGTCGGCGAAGCGGGCGCAGGCCGGACACTGATAATCCGCAAATTCCCGCACCACAACCGGCGCATCAGCTGCACCCACTGAAACACCAAATTGGTCCAACTCGGCTGGAAAATCCGGCGTACCTTGTTTTGCAACTGGCAGTTCATCGGAATCCGGCGACGGGCCAGACGTTATAAAAAACAGGCCAATCAACATGGCGACGACAGTCAAAGTCATAATACCCAAGGCCAGCGAGCGCTTGCTAGCCGGTTTACGAGCCGCAGCGGAACCGCTGTGGTGGCGACGTTTTGCTTCACCCATGAAAACCAACTCCGTTGTGTATTAAAGGCTTAGCAGTAGAGCATAACCGGTAGTGCCGGCTTAGTCATCGGATTCGATGTATTTGCCGTATACACCGAAAATTCTATTAAATAAGGAGCGATTAATGCTTGGATTCTTTAAAAGCGATCCGAAGAAGAAACTGCAAAAAGCCTACGAGGCCAAGTTGGAGAAAGCACTGCACTCTCAGCGAAATGGTGATTTACGCACCCACAGCACGTTGATGGAGGAAGCCGAAAAGCTGTATGCGGAAATCCAGGCGCTCGAAAAGAGCGCCTGAATACGAGAGAATGGCGCCACTGTTATGAACACGCGCCCTACATTCCTGTGTCGTCTATTCCCCTGACAACTGCCGAAGACGCTGGTTCAGGCGGCTCACTTCCCTACGCATTTGCTGAATTTCATCCAGCAAATCGAGCGATACCGCCAGACCCGGCAAATTCAGTTTCAGGTCCTGCTGCAATCTTAAGGCCCGCTGCAGGCGTGTTAAGGCCATTACATCGAATTGCCAGTCCCGCGGAAGGTGATGCTCTTCGATGGGCGACAGAATGCCGTAGTTCACCAGCTTAATCACGAATTCTGCGTGACATTCACCACGTTCGCAAATCTCGTGCAATGTAAACACGCCACCGTCGGCATCGGTAATTTCTACAGTCAAAATGCGATCTTGTCTGCTCATCCCAAACCTCCGGTTACACGTGCAGTTTGGCGCGTGGATTGAAGTCTTTTTCAACGTCTGCCAGCTGTTGGTAAATAGCCAGCGCTTGTTCCGAATGTGCCTCAGGTAGCGTCACCTGCAAAATCACAATCTGATCTCCCACATGCTTGCCAGGCAAGCCTTTGCCTTTCAGGCGCAGCTTGCGACCGCTGGAAGAACCTTTCGGTACCTTCACACTCACTTTACCACCGACCACCGGCACAGCAATGCTGGCACCTAACGCGCCCTCCCACGGGCTGATAGGCACAGTGATCAGTACATCGTTGCCTTCTACTGTGAACTGCGGATGGGGCGCCAGTTCCACTTCGATAAACAGGTCCCCGGCGCTGGCACCACCCACACCGGGCGAACCCTGGCCTTTCAGGCGGATGTGCTGGCCCTCGCGCATACCGGCGGGAATTTTGACCTTGAGGGTTTTCTGCCGCGCCACTACGCGGCCACGCGCGTCTGCGTCGTGCACAGCAAACGACACCTGTTTATCGCAACCGTTGTAGGCTTCTTCCAGAAACAGCGCCAGGCGGGCATGAATGTCTTCACCGCGCACGCGTATGTTCTGACGAAAACCGCCGCCACCGGGTTGCTGGCCACGGCCAAACATCTGCTCGAAAAAATCGCTGAACTTGCTGGCATCGGCTTCGGTGTAGCCACCGCGACCAAAACCGGATTCACTCTGCCAGCCAGGGGGTGGCTGAAATGAACCGTCAGGTTGCGCGCCGTATTTGCGCAACTGGTCGTATTCGGTGCGTTTTTCCGGGTCTTTCAGAACTTCGTAGGCTTCGCCGACATTTTTGAACATGTCATCGGCGCTGTCTTCCTTGCTCACGTCCGGATGATATTTCCGCGCCAGTTTGCGATAGGACTTTTTAATGTCTTCGGGAGAGGCAGACTCGCTCACACCGAGCACGGCGTAATAATCTTTGAAATCCATGGTTCTCCTCATATCGGCGCACAGCGGCTCAAAGATAGTTATCCTACTATCTATCATTGGCGCAAACTGAAAAATTGCAAGTGAGTCCTAGGTGTTAAAGGCGTGAAATGAATCCCCCCGCCCGCTCACGTATGATGGGCCCTCGTTTATTGGCACAGCAGTTAATCTGCTCAATTATTACCTCAGGAGAATCCCATGATCTGGACCGTCTATCTTTCTGGCGAAATTCATACAGACTGGCGTGAACAAATTGAGGCGGGCGCAGAAGCGGCCGGCCTGCCCGTGGAATTCACCGCTCCGGTCACAAACCACGAAGCCAGCGACGCGGCGGGCGATATGCTGGGCAAGCCGGATGTGGCGTTTTGGCGCGATCACCAATCATCCAAAGTGAACGGCATTCGCACGAAAACGATGCTGGAGCAGTGCGACCTTGCAGTGATTCGCTTCGGTGACAAGTACAAACAGTGGAACGCCGCCTTTGACGCCGGGTTCTGCGCCGCCATGGGCACGCCTTACATTACCCTGCACAACGACGACATTGTCCACCCGCTGAAAGAAGTGGACTCCGCCGCCATGGCGTGGGCACAGACGCCTGAGCAGGTGGTTGAGGTTTTGAAATACGTGACTGCGGCTGAGTAAAAACAGGATAAGGGACAGATTTGAAATCTGTCCCTTAGCTTTGAGATTTTAAATCTGTCCCCTACCTTACCTAAAAGCTCGACATCTCTTCTTGCAGATCGCGCTTTAGTTCTTCCGGTTCGGTTATCCACAAAGTACCGTCCGCGCCAGGGAACACGCCCACTTCCACCTTGTCTTTGGTCAGGCCAGGCACCCATTTTTTGAAAAAGTCTGGCAGGGAAATGCTTTTCGGGGTCAGATCGTCTGATCCCTTGGCATACTCTGCGGCGAATTCGGCGCTGGGCCACACTGGCACGTGCGCCACGCCCTCCTCTTCTGAAACAAGTTTCAGAAAACGGTTGTCGGTGTTGATCAGTATCCAGATATCCCGCTCTTCGAGCACAGCGCTCAAAAAGTAGTCGTAGCGCTCTTCGCCGTTCATTTCGAGCACTTCGGTTAGTTCGTTACTGCTCATAAGAATTCCATCAATTTAAAAATTTAAACTCGAGTTTTCTTGCTCAGGAGTTTGGCACAGACCGCTGGGAGAACCGAATAAACTCATAGTCGTCCGCAAGCGTTTCTACAATGTGCCGCACATGCTCCGGTGTAATCTCGCAGCAGCCGCCAATAACTGTCGCCCCATCATCCAGCCACTGGCGCACATGGGCGACATAGGCTTGCGGGGAAATATCCGCCCGCGCCTCCAGCGCATCCACCGAGCCACCCTGCGCCAGCGCCTCCACCGACTTAAAGGCGTTGGCATAACCGCCCACGCATGGGTGCAACCTAACCAACTCGGGCATGGCAGCAGAAATCAACTCGGGGTCACAGCAGTTGAGCATTACCGCCGTAGGTGAGTACGGGGAAACGGCGGCAACCGCCTCAGCCAGGGTTTCACCAGACATTAGTTTACCGTCTGCCTCAAGGCGAAACGCAACGCCATAAGGCTTGCCCAACTCGCTCGCGGCGGCACAGGCCGCACACGCTTCCAGGGTATTGGTCATGGTTTCAATCAGCAAAACGTCAGCCACGGCCTGCTGCTTTACCAGCACCGAGTATTCATCCCGCAAATCCTCAAACGAACGCGCGGGCTGGCCCTGATAACTTCCGGCCAGGGGCGGCAGGCAACCTGCAATATCCACACACGCGCCAGTGGCTTTTACAGCCTGCCCCAGCAACTCAAAAGCATTTTGGTGAATGGCCGCCAACTGCTCCAACTGGCCGTGCCGCAGCAAACGGGATGGCGTAGCGGCATAAGTGTTGAGCGATAACGTTTTGGCGCCAGCACGGATAAAGTCGGAGTGCACCGCGGTAACCACGTCCGGCTGCTCGTGCATAACCGCAACCGACCACAGCGCTGAACTAACGTTGGCAGCACGCCGATAAATCTCTTGGCCAAGGCCACCATCAAGAAGCACTACAGGGCGCATAAAACATTTTAACTCCTCAAAGTGAAAGTGTGAACCTGAGCATTGCTGGCGTTACTTTGCCATATGCCCCACATAAGCCGCTGTAAATGCGGTTTCCTGAAAAATCTTCAAACCGGTGTCTGCAAACGGAACAGGCAAAGGGTTAGAAGAGAGCGTCGATTTAATCAGTGCAGGCGGAAGTAAAACAACCTCAATGTCAGCACCAGTCATTAATTGAATAGCGGCCTCTAACTTGAAGCTGATGGCACCGCCAGCGAACTTGCCTTTTGGCATACGCTCTTTAATAGCCACTTTATTAACGCTGTGCTCCGCCAGAAACTCCATGAACGACACCTGAAACTCCTGCAGATCAGCACGGGTGTGGTTTTTCTTCAGGCTTAACTTACGAACCTTACTGTCTGGCAGACTGAAATGCCCCTGATCCAGGTTCAGCAAACACACCACGGCATCGCTGCCGGTTAATTCAACACCACAAACGCGCATACAATATCCCCGCGGCTTAACCGCAGCACTTTTTGAATTTAACACCGCTGCCGCAACTGCAAGGATCGTTTCGGGCCGGCACCTGAGCCTGCGTTACGGTTACGCCCTTGTCCAGAATGGTCGTTAGCTCGGCAGTGGATTCAACCGCATCCGCGCTTTCATCTAGCGTAATGTTGGCGAACAGATCTGCTTCAGCCACCAGAGCTTCAACTTCCTGCTTTCGTGCTTCACTGGTAACAAGCAACGTTAACGGGAACTTCTTACTACCCGGCTTTTTGCTGGCATTGGTCTGAAAACCGCCGCGCGCCGTATGGTGCTGACGGGCATCCTGCCGGCCTTTAAAAAAGAACTTGTCGGACATGCTGCTATCTCTGATGGGTAAAAACGATGTGCCCGAGCCTATAAACGCAGGTTGCTGTCGGGGGAAAATGGTTTTAACACGGTTATCGAGCGGGATATATAGTAGATGGTGGAAAATACGATGTTGTTTGGCGCATTTAAGGTGCGTACACAGGAAAACTCTTTGCTGGCTCCCGCGGTACAGGTCGTTCATTGTCATTAGCCAAAAGACTTCAGTAAGCTTCAGGCCCAATGACGACACCCGTAGCAACAATCAAAGGCCATTAATATGAAAAGCATTACCCTTTCAAGCCCCGGCGGCCTGGAACACCTTA
This sequence comes from Marinobacter sp. ELB17, assembly GCF_000169375.1. Classification (GTDB taxonomy): domain Bacteria; phylum Pseudomonadota; class Gammaproteobacteria; order Pseudomonadales; family Oleiphilaceae; genus Marinobacter. Next base: position 116,767 of record NZ_AAXY01000010.1, on the reverse strand, counting down.
GCCTTAACGATAGCGCGGAACCCGGCGCGCCAGGGCCTGGCCAAATGCGGGTACGCATTCATGCCTGCTCTCTTAACTATCACGATTATGCGGTGGTTGTTGGGGCCATCTCAACCGAAGACCAACGCATTCCCATGGCTGATGGCGCGGGCGTTGTGGAGGCCATTGGTGAAGGTGTCAGCGAATTCAAGGTTGGCGACCATGTGGTGTCAACCTTCTTCCCTGAGTGGCTGAATGGCCCCGCCCCTATTGATAACTTCAGAACCACCCCCGGTGACGGCCAGGATGGCTACGCTCGCGAACAGGTCGTTCGCTCAACCAACTGGTTTACCCACGCGCCGAGGAGCTACACTCATGCCGAAGCGGCCACTCTGACCACCGCAGGCTTAACAGCATGGCGAGCACTGGTAGTTAATGGTGGTTTAAAAGCAGGCGATACCGTGCTCACGCTGGGTACCGGTGGGGTGTCTGTGTTTGCACTGCAGTTCGCCAAGATGATGGGCGCACGGGTTATTTCCACCTCGTCTTCAGACGAAAAACTGGAACGGCTTACAGCATTGGGTGCAGACCACACCATCAACTATAAAACAACATCGGCTTGGGGCGCGAAGGTTCAGGAGCTAACAAACGGCGTGGGTGTTGATCACGTTATCGAAGTGGGCGGCCCAGGCACTCTGCCGGAATCCATTGACGCCGTGCGCATTGGTGGCCATATCGCGCTTATAGGCGTACTGACCGGCCGGGCTGGCGATATTCCCACCGCAAAACTGATGGCGAAACAGGCCCGGCTGCAAGGCTTGATTGTGGGCAGCCGGACCCATCAGCAAGAGATGATTCGCGCGATTGAAGTGAACGGCATGCACCCGATTCTTGACCGGTCTTTTGCGCTGGAAAAAATCGCTGATGCTTTTCGCCATGAAGAATCCGGTAAGCACTTCGGGAAGATCTGCCTGGAGTTCTAATACGGACGCCTAGTTTAACGGGCCACTCCGTACGGTGATCTGGTTACACCCATGCGTAAAGCACGAGTTTGTTGTCAGGAGTCTGTTATGCCCGAAGATATACACTTCTACGAACCCGCCAATGGTCACCGACTTGCACACGACCCATTCAATGCCCTGGTGGCACCGCGGCCGATTGGGTGGATTTCGACGAAAAGCCGTGACGGCGTGCTTAATCTTGCGCCCTATAGCTTCTTCAACGCTTTTAACTATATTCCCCCAATCGTCGGATTCTCCAGCATCGGCTACAAAGACTCCGTGCGTATGCGGAAGAAACCGGTGAGTTTTGCTGGAATCTGGCGACTCGTCCTCTGGCAGAAGCCATGAACCAAACCTGCGTCGCTGTAGGGCCTGACGTTGATGAATTCGCTCTTTCAGGGCTGACACCGAAGCCTTCGCGGATTATCTCCGTGCCGCACGTGGCGGAAAGTCCGGTAACATTTGAATGTCGGGTCACGCAGATTATTCAGTTGGCAGGCGTCGACGGTCAGAAGGTCAATACCTGGATGGTGTTCGGCGAGGTGGTGGGCGTGCACATAGCGCAACACCTGCTGCGGGACGGCGTTTACGATACGGCAGCGGGCGAACCCATTCTTCGCGGCGGCGGACCGGCGGACTACTTTGCAGTAAATGCGTCGCAAAAATTTCAGATGCATCGGCCGAAATAAATCAGCCCCGACTTAACTGGAATGCGTTAAATCGCGCTGTGTCAAAAATGGCGGCGCTAACATCAAGAAGCTGCAAACAGCTCGCGCGCGTTTGCAGCCTTAGTCATTCGAAAAGCGATACCGCTATCGGCTCACGAGCAAGAACCGCAGCAAACGCCCGGATCGCCGTGTTTACCGTTCTTTTTGGGCAGCATCTCGGCGTCAACTGCGGCTTCTTTTTGTGCTTTTGGGTCGAAGTGCTGAGCTGAATCCACTTGTACTGCCGCAGCTTTTTTTCCTTTGAATACGTCTTTAAATGATTGAACCATTGGATTGCACCTTGGATTGGGTCTTTAACATCTATTTATAATGAATCTTATTGGTTGGACCAAAAGTAGTCAAGAGGTTCTTTGCCCGCGGGGCTTGTTGCGTTAAAAAAACGCTAAAACCCGGCTTCCATTCATAGAGGGGCTTCTGCGACCTATGTACAATGCCCTTCACGGCTAATTCTTTGTTGCGAATCAACCTTCCGAAACCGTTACCAGACCATTATGCAATCATCAACTACGCACACAGACCCTCACAGCTTATCAGCATTCCTGGTGTTTCTCGGCACCGCCTTCGCATTCAGCGTGGTGATGATCGGTACCACCATGCCAACTCCGCTTTACCCAATCTATCAGGATGCTTTCGGGTTTTCCCAGTTAATGATTACCATTATCTTTGCCGCGTACGCCTTCGGTGTCATTGCAGCGCTGGTCATCACCGGGCGCTGGTCTGATCAGTTGGGGCGCCGGCCGTTGCTGTTTGCCGGCATCGCGTGTTCGATTATCAGCGATTTGGTATTCTGGCAGGCCGACGGGCTGGCAATGATTCTTGTGGGCCGTGTCCTGTCCGGGCTCTCGGCAGGTATTTTTACCGGCACCGCGACCGTGGCCGTGCTGGAACTGGCGCCGCCGCACTGGCGTGAGCGGGCCACATTTTTTGCCACCGCCGCGAATATGGGCGGTTTGGGCCTTGGCCCTATGCTTGCGGGCGCACTTTCACAATACCTGCCCTCTCCACTGCAATTAACCTACCTGATACACATCGCACTTGCCCTTCTGGCACTCATCTGCATCTGGCGAGCCCCGGAAACCGTAACAAAACCAACTCAGCCAAAGCTGTCACTTCAGCGCCTGAATGTGCCCCCAGAAGTACGCGGTGTGTTTGTGCCGGCCGCCATCGCAGGCTTTGCTGGTTTTGCGGTTTGTGGCTTCTTCACCTCGATAGCGCCGGCGATGATGGGCAATGTGCTGGGCTATGATAACCGTCTATTGGTCGGCGTTGTCGCGGGCAGTATCTTTATTGCCTCAACGCTCGGCCAGTTCCTGCAGGATAAACTGCCGCTGCGCCGGCGTTTACCAATCGGGTGCGCTACGCTCGTTGCTGGCGTGACGCCCGTAGCGCTCGGTATCTATTCTCAGTCGCTCACCCTATTCATGGCCGGTGCAGTCATCGCTGGCATGGGCCAAGGAATCGCTTTTCGCGCCGGCCTGGGCGCTATAAACGCAGCTTGTCCGCCGGCGGAACGCGCCGCGGTAACCTCCACCTTCTTTATTGTTGCCTACATCGCCATCTCAGTACCGGTGATTGGCATCGGCTTGATGGCCAGTCTGCTCAGCCTTAAGGCAACCGGTATGATCTTCTCCGTCTTCGTTGGCGCTATGGCAGCCGTGGCGTTGCTGATTATTCTATGGCGTGATTACCGTAGAAACTGATGGGTAATATCCGGCGACGATTAAGCCCTAGATTGATGCACGACCGCCTATAAACGGGCCATTTTAGTTCAAAAATACCGAATGCGTTGAAGGTAGGTTACCTGCTTTACTTGCTGTTGGTACTCAACCGATGTCGCCGATACAAACTTCTTAAACTCACGCAAGAAATGGAGCTGAACGCTTTAGGTGACATTCCCAAGTCACCGAGCTCGATCTGTGGGCCGAGTGGGTCGCCATGGATCATTTGATCATTAGCCCGCTGATTGGTTTCTATACGCCGGACTCCAGCGCCAGTAACCAGGGTAACGACGATACCAACGTTTATGCTCAGGTAATTGCGGTCGTTCCATTCTGAGAACAACAGCAGAACGGCTGGCACTGTTGATCAGCAAAGCTCTGACAACCGTGCCAACCGCCGTTTTGAACCCTGGGCGTTCAGGCGAAAGGCCTGAACAAGCAATTACCTATCACCTCAAGGGGTAATGGGTAATTTCGCAATTAAAGCCTCACCATCAACTTACCTTTGTTGTCACCGGTCAGGAACAGACTCAGACCGCCCATGGCCGACTCCAGCCCCTCCAGAACGTGTGCCCGGTATTTGACCTGCCCGCTCTGAACATAAGGCGCAAGTTTCGCCTGCAGCTCTCCCGCCTTATGCATGTGATCGGGCATAGTGAAACCTTGAATCTTAAGGCGTTTTTTGATGATGCGCATCCAGTTGGGGCCGGGGCTCGGGTTTGCAGAGGTGTAATCAGCAATCATGCCGCACACCACAATACGGCCGTGCGCGTTCATCCGCTCGAACACAGCGTCTTGAATCGGGCCACCGGTGTTCTCGAAGTAAACGTCGACACCCTCTGGTGCCAGCTCATCCAGTTTCGCGCCCAGGTCGTCGATTTTGTAGTTCACGGCGCCGTCAAAGCCCAGCTCGTTGATTATCCAGCCTGCTTTCTCATCGCTGCCGACCACGCCGATTACCCGTAAGCCTTCGGCTTTCGCCAGCTGGCCCACAATCGAGCCAACGGAGCCAGCCGCACCGGACACCACGAGCGTTTCGCCCGCTTTCGGATGACCGCAGCCAAACAAACCCTGAGTGGCCGTCAGCCCTGGAAGGGCAAATACCGACAGCGCCATTTCCGGTGGTATTTTCTTGTCGACCTTGTTCACGCCTGTTCCGTCCGTGAGGGCCATTTCCTGCCAGCCAAACATCCCCATCACTTGGTCGCCCACGGCGAAATCAGCGTGATTGGAGGCAACCACCTCACCAATGCCTGACGAACGCATCACTGTGCCCAACTCTACACGCGGAATGTAACTGTCGGTGTCGGCGGTCATCCAGCCCATCATGGCCGGGTCAAGGGACATATAAGCCTGTTTGACCACAAATTCGCCGTCGGCCGGTTGTGGCGCTGTTTTTTCCACCATCTCAAACAATTCCGGGCCGATATGGCCCTCATTACGCTTCACCAGATTGATCGCTTTGTAGGTACTCATAACTATGCTTCTCCTATGATGACTTATGGCCCAATTGTCCGCCATTGATTAGTAGACTTTAAGACAGCTAAAAGCGAAACTTTATTGTCATAAAGACAAAAATAGGCCGTTCAAACGGAACACCAGGAGAAAACGTGGACCAGTTGAGAGCAATCCGCTATTTCGTGAAAGTGGCAGAAACCGGCAGCTTTAGCCGTGCGTCGGAACATTTCGGGGTGCCGCCTTCGTCATTGTCACGACGGGTGGCCGACCTGGAAGCACACTTGGGTACCAGCCTACTCAAGCGCTCCACCCGCGTGGTAAAACTGACCGAAATTGGCCAGAACTATTATGCGGAGGTGTGCCATATACTTTCGCAACTGGAAGCCACGGATGAGGCGGTCGGCCAGTACCAGTCGCGCCCCATAGGCCGATTGCGCATAAGCTCCATGGTCGGCTTTGGAGAGACCATCTTTTTGCCGTTGATGGATCGGTTCAGCGCGCGTTATCCCGACATTACGCTCGACATCACCCTGACCGACTCCCTCAGCGTGCTCAACCGGGATGATGTGGACCTGGCGATTCGCGGAGGTTTCGCACCCGACGAACGAGTTATCGCTACGCGTTTGATGGACAACCGCTTTATCGCTGTCGCCTCCCCCACTTACCTGAAACGTTTTGGCAATCCCCACAACCCGGGCGACCTTCGTAACCATAAAGGGCTGTATTTTCGAACGCCCCAGGGGCCGACACCCTGGCTGTGCGAAGTGGATGGTCGCCTGCAGGACGTTTCAGCCCCCGCCGCCGCGATCAGTAATTCCGGGCACTGGTTACGCGATAAAGCCGAGCGTGGCGAGGGCATTCTGCTACTTCCACGATGGGTGCTAGAGCCCTTTCTGCAAAAAGGCTCCCTGGTATGTTCGGCGTCAACTATCCTGTCCGGTCCGCGACAACTATGATGGCCGGTTGGGTGGTCTTACTTCTTACTCTTTGCAGCCTGCTTGAGATGCTGCTGTCTTCGGTAACTTTCCCCCTCTAATTCGATAATAGTTGCGTGGTGTATCAGCCGGTCTATGGCCGCTACAGTCATCATGCTGTCTGGGAAGATTTGATCCCACTCACTAAATGGTTGGTTGGCTGTGACGATTAGACTGCCACTCTCATAGCGATGGGCGATGAACTCGAACAGTACCTGGGTTTCTGCATCCGTCTTTTTTACATAACCGATGTCATCGATGATGACGACCCTGTATTTATCCAGCCGTGTCATGGCTGTCATCAAGTCGAGATCGCGCTTGGCCTGTTGTAAGTGCTGAACCAGCGCTATGGCAGGGAACAGTTTGCAGCGTACCCCCTGTTCGGTGAGTTGATGACCCAGTGCATTAGCGATATGGGTTTTGCCAGTGCCGCTGGGGCCAATCAACAGCACATTGTCGGCATGGTGTGCCCAGTCACTGTCTTGTTGCAGCCTTGCCAGTGCGGTGTTGCAGGGGCGGCTGAACGCGCTTTGATCAAGCGCTGAGAAGGTCTTGTTGGCGGCAAGTTTTGCCTCGCGTACCCACTTCTGGGTCCGGCGCTGGTAGCGGTCTGAGAGCTCGTACTCACACAATGCCGCTAGGTAATCGGTGTGTGACCAGTTCTTCTCAATGGCGGTTTCCCAGAGCGATTGGTAATGACGGTGGAAGGCCGGCAGACGGAGTTCTTTTAACAGTAAAGCGACAGAGCCTGTCATATCTGTGCCTCCTGACTGTTGATCGAGGACAGTAGCTCGTCGTAGCTCACTAAGGTGTGTTGGCTTGATGCAGAGCACTTGAGGTCTGGGTTGCCGCGAAGGTAGCGTGACTGAATCTCGGTAATGGACGCGAACCGGCCTGCTTGGGCCTCAATCAGCAGATCCTCCCCCAGCGACTGTTCATCATCGTACTCGAAGGCCAGTCGCAATGTTGTCACGATCCATTTGCAGGCTTCTCGGGCTTCAAGGTGCGTATCCGCAAGCTGCCAGAGTTGACGGTAGTTGTCGTCCGGGAGTAAGTCATCACGCAACTGAGAGTAACGGAAGGCCTGCGGCTTCGAGGCCAGCGAGCGGATAACGTGCCGGTAATTGACGCTGCGGGCGCGATTCTCGCCAGGTTTGGGGTAAATGCGCGGTAATGTCAGTGCCGGCTGCTGTCCGACGAACAGCACCAGCTTGTCGTGGTGCAACCGGATTTGTACCGACTCTCCAATCAGCCGCGATGGCACGGTGTAAACAACGCGCCGGACTTCGATCGTTGAGCTGCGCGTCACCTTAAGGTGGAGGGTCTGATACTCGGCCGCCGTAAACTCCGGCAGAGGCTGCAAGGCCGCCTGCTCTTCAAGCGCGCGCGATCGGTTGCGCTGATGAGCTGTCGACACGCGATCATAAAGCTGATAGTGCGCACACGTCGAGTCACTGTGACGCGCATACACTGTGTGCAGCGTTCTGAGCGAGCCATGCGCACTCCACCACCCGTTTCATGGGACTGCCCCAGATTATTGCGAGTGGGTGTCATGCGGTAATGCTGGCACAGCTCGCTATAAGCCTCAGTCCACACGTTTTGACGGTTATTGCGTGCCGCGCTTAAGCTGTCGGTGCGGTGCTCAATGGGACTGCCACCCACCTGTTGTAAGGCTCGCTGCAAGCCCGCCGCCAGAGCCGCATAACTCTCACCACCTTGAACGACGGTAACCGAGCGCCAACCGCTGTAGGCCAATCGAAATTGATAGAGCAGGTGTGGAAAGGTCTTGGATTGAATCGTAACCGGGTTGTCGGGGTGGGTAAAATCAGAAAACCCCTGTTGCGCCACAACCGCCTGCTGGCGAAAAATGACCTCGCGTTCCGGCCCGTGTAGCGCCCGCCAGAGCTTCACACGGCGTTGCAGGGTGCGCAGAATGGTCTGATCGTAGTGCTCAGGGTAATGCTCTTGCAGATAATCAAGCAGAGTTGTACCGGTCAGCTTAGGCTCATTTTCTAACAGATGGAGCAACTCTGTTTCCCAAACCGCTTCCAGTGGATCTTCTCGGGTACGCCATTGCCGCTCGGTGTCAAGGCAGGGTTTTTGTGCTGATGTCTCGATGCGTCGCCCAGATCGGACAGAAACGCCTGCCTTGGCGGCAGCTACTTCTTGGCTTGCGCCATTTTGTCGGTGCTGCATGTACAGCTCCTCTTGTCGGTTGGTTATGTGTTGACCAGGCACCTTGTGCTCCACAGTGGAAAACAAAGTACCGATTGTTACACCCAACCGGCCAAGATAATTGTCGTTAACCGGTCATCCTAATTGTCGCCGAACACTGGTACCCCTGGCGCTATCGCCACTGTTGAGGGTAACACCCGACCCAGACCTGGCGATTTACCTGCTATATCGCGAGACCCGCTATCAGGTTCCGAAAATCAGGGTGGCGGTGGATTTTCTGATTGAAGAGATGGGGGCTTAAGCAAAAGAGGCTGCGACCCGCAGCGAGGGGGAGGGATAAAGGCCAGAACAATCGCCGTAGAAGCCAATAATGCTGCCAAAATAGACCTGTCCCGGTTTTTCACGCTGTCCGGTAAATAAGATATGCTAGTGTATCTGTCGCTTTTCCCCCAAGAGTAACCGGGGCACAGACGCTGTCCAAACGGTACTTCTACCGGGTCCACGCCCAGAAAATGACCATCGGGTGGTGTATGAGCCAAGGAATCTGCTCGATAATGCCGCAACCCAGAATTCAAGCAGGATAATGACATGATGTACTTTGCTCACGAGATAGGCCGCGCTGCGATGAAGCCTATGCGCATGATTACAAGCACCCATAGCACCGTGCTCCAACACCGCCTGAGCCCCTTATCCCGCATTCCCGGTTCACGCAGCATTGCCTCGGCTTACGATGTGTTCGGAGACCTCACCCGTCGTTACTCGAAACCGGCTTTCAATCTGCCTACGACCCTCTGTGACGGCCAGCAAGTCGACGTTCATGAAGCCATCTTATGCCGCAAGCCGTTTGCGCAGCTCAAACACTTCCAACGTGACGTAGCGCGGCCCGATGACCCGAAACTGCTGATCGTCGCGCCGCTGTCCGGCCACTTTGCCTCACTCCTGCGTGGCACCGTGGAGGCCATGTTGCCGGATCATGACGTGTACATTACCGACTGGCGCGATGCCTGCAAGGTTCCGCTGTCAAAAGGCGATTTTGGTCTTGATGATTACATCGACTACGTCATTGACTTCATTGACCACCTGGGGCCAGACACCCACGTGCTGGCCGTCTGCCAGCCAGTGGTGCCAGTGCTTGCGGCCACCGCCATCATGGCCGAGGATGGCCACCCCGCCGCACCTCGCTCGCTGACGTTGATGAGTGGCCCCATAGACGGTCGCGTCGACCCCACCGCGCCGTGTAAAGTAGCCACCGAACACAACCTGGCGTGGTTCAAACGCAATCTGGTTCACTCGGTACCCGCGCCCTACCCCGGAGCCATGCGCAAGGTTTACCCCGGATTCCTGCAGTTGACCGGGTTTGTAAACATGAATTTCGACCGCCACGTTGATGCGTATCGCGGGCTGTTCAGATCCATTCGCGACAAAGAGACCGAAAAGGTCAGCCGCCACCGTGAATTCTATAACGAGTACCTGGCGGTAATGGATTTACCAGCCACCTATTATCTGGACACCATAGAGCGCGTTTTTCAGGAGTTTCATCTAGCCCGGGGCTGTTTCAAACACCGCGGGCGCCTGGTGAACCCGGCCGCTATTCGTAACACGGCTCTGATGACTATCGAAGGTGAGAAAGACGACATTTCGAGCCCCGGACAAACCCGGGCCGCGCAAGATCTGTGCGTTAATGTACCAGACTCCCGCCGACTGCATCACCTGCAACCGGATGTTGGCCATTACGGTGTATTCAACGGCAGTAAATGGCGCGAGTCCATTGCGCCGCGGTTACGGGACTTCATCCGCGCCGCCTGACTGGTTGATGTGTGCCAATTCCTTGTAATGCAGGAAGAGGGCGTCTGAGCGCTTAAAAAAAGCTAAGTTATAGCCCTAATATTTATTAGCTATAACTTAGCTTTAACCAAATTCTTCTGCAATATTCATACAATCGACATTATTTTTAATTTTTTATGTAACGATGCCTGTTATGTATGAACAATGATCTTTACTGCTGATTCGTTATTATGAATTAGCCTTTCGAAGCCTTCAGAAACCAGATCATCTAATTGAATTCGCTGAGTAATAAACGGTTCGAGGTTCACTTTACCTTCCTCTACCAGCTTAATGGTTTCTGCATGGTTGTTTGCGTAAGCAATGGTTCCACGCACGTCCAGTTCTTTCATCACAACGCTGTGTACATTCACCGTCGCTGGGTGGCTCCAAATCGATACGATGACAACGGTCCCACCCGGTTTTGTCGTCTCTACCAGCGTATCCAGCACTTCATTGATGCTGCTGCACTCAAAAGAAACATCCACACCCCGATCTTTGGTAATCTTCATAACCTCTTCGGTCACGTTGACTTCAGAGGGATCCAAAACATAATCCGCAACGCCGGTTTCTTCCGCTTTTTCCTTACGCTTTGCGCTCAATTCCGTGAGGATAACGGTTATACCCTTGGCCTTTAACACAGACGCCAATAACAGGCCAATAGGCCCACCACCGCCCACCAGAGCAACATCGCCGGCTTTGGCGCCACTGCGAACAAACGCGTGATAGCCAACCGTAAGAGGTTCAATTAAAGCGGCTTGATCGAGGGGAATGGCGTCAGAAATCGGATGCACCCAGCGACGTTTGACTGCTATTTTTTCGGATAAGCCGCCACCGTGGCCACCAAGGCCAATAAAGTTCATGTTTTTGGACAACTGGTAACTCTCACCCGGGCCCGTGTCCACATCATCCGCAATAATATAAGGTTCAACCACAACGTGCTGACCAATTTCAATATCGTCTACACCGTCACCAACAGCATAAACCACACCTGAAAACTCATGCCCCATTGTTATCGGCGCAGATTCTCCCGAGACCGGGTGGGGGTGGCCGCACGGAGGAATAAAGATGGGCCCCTCCATAAATTCATGCAAATCGGTACCACAGATACCGCACCAGGCTACATCTATGCCCACAGTGCCTGGTTCTACCGTCGGTTCGGGGATATCTTCAATCCGGATATCACCTTTGTCATAAAAACGAGCAGCTTTCATTTGAACCTCCTTGCTTTTAACTGAAAAGAAACCCTAGATTTTAACCATCAACTTGCCCTTGTTACCACCGCTCAGGAACAGGTTCAGGCCGTCCATAGCCGACTCCAGCCCTTCCAGAACGTGAGTCCGATATTTGATATCGCCGTTCTGAACGTAAGGGGCCAGTTTGGCTTGCAGCTCCTGCGCCTTGTGCATGTGGTCAGGCATAGTGAAGCCTTGAATGCTCAGGCGCTTTTTGATAATACGCATCCAGCTTGGGCCAGGGCGTAGGGTTTCGGCGGTGTAATCGGCAATCATCCCGCACACCACAATACGGCCGTGCGCATTCATGCGATCGAACACGTAGTGCTGAATCGGGCCACCGGTGTTTTCGAAATACACATCAATGCCATTCGGCACCAGTTCATCCAGTTTCGCGCCCAGGTCGTCGGTCTTATAATTCACGGCACCGTCGAAACCAAGCTCGTTAATAATCCAGTCCGCTTTCTCTTGGCTGCCAACGACACCAATAACCCGCAGGCCTTCGGCTTTGGCCAGTTGGCCAACAATCGAGCCCACCGAGCCAGCCGCTCCGGACACCACCAGCGTTTCACCCGACTTGAGATGACCACAGCCGAACAGCCCCTGAGTGGCGGTCAGCCCCGGCAGTGCAAAAACCGCCAGCGCCATTTCCAGTGGTATTTTTTTATCCACCTTGTTGATGCCTTTGCCGTCTGTCAGAGCCATTTCCTGCCAACCGAACATTCCCATCACCTGATCGCCCACGGCGAAATCAGCGTGCTTGGATGCAACCACCTCACCAACGCCGGATGACCGCATCACCGTCCCAAGCTCCACCGGTGGAATATAGCTGTCGGTGTCGCCGGTCATCCAACCCATCATGGCCGGGTCCATAGACATGAAAGCCTGCTTGACCAGAAATTCGCCGTCGCCAGGTTCAGGCACAGTTTTTTCCACCACCTCGAACAGCTCCGGTCCGGGCTTTCCCTTGAGGTGCTTCACCAGATTGATCGCTTTGTAAGTACTCATAAACAAGTCTCTCCTATGATGATTAAGGGATCGCTATCGACTATTGATCACTAGACGTTAAGGCATCTGACAGCTGAACACTATTGCCATAAAGACACAATTGAACGTGGCGGAATGGCTTTTAATCCTTACCGGGGGGCGTCCATACAGGAACATCTTCAGGCTTTGGTGCTTCCCAGTCCCGCTGCATGGAAGTGCTCAACGATTCTTCGAGCTTCATGAACAGCTCGCCATAGCGGGGGCTGAAGTTAATGCCTTCCTCGATTTCTTTCCAGGCTTCGAATAATTCTGCGTCGTGGGCCCGCTCATTTTCAACGAACGCCCAGGTCATCTGTTTTGCCCGCATGGGGTGCACGCCCATCGCCGTAAGCGCATAGCCACCCAATTCCAGAGCAGAGTGATAAGTTTCGCTCATCACATCATCAGCACCCGCCTCCAGAAGCTGATATCCGTGGCCACGGTCGAAGGCACGCGCCAGCACCCACACACCAGGGAAGAACTTCTTCACATGCGTCACCATTGCCACAGCGCGGTCTCGATCATCAATCGCCACAATCAACAGACGTGCCTGTTCAATACCCGCCTTTTCCAGCAAATCGGGGCGACTGGCATCCCCAAAAAAGCTCCTGATGTTGATTCGTCTAACATTTTCAATCTGCTCGATCTCATGGTCGAGCACTACTATGGGAACGCTGTTAGCCCGCAGTAAACGGCAGACAATCTGCCCAAACCTCCCCACGCCAGCCACGATAACCGGGGCTTGCTCATCAATGGTGTCCGCATCCCGGTCATCGTTTTGCGAGCGTCGGTAACGCGGCAGCACAATACGGTCGTAAACGATAAACAACAGAGGTGTGAGGAACATAGACAGCGCAACAACCAAAGAGAGAATCTGGGAAATTTCTAGCGGAATCACATCGTTTTGCACGCTGTAGGTGAGCAACACAAAACCGAACTCGCCTGCCTGCGCCAGCCCCAGAGTAAATAGCCAGCCGTTGCTGCTGTGAATCCCGAACATCTTCGCAAGCGCAAATAGAATAAGCGCCTTGACCACAATAACCGCCGCGCCCAAAGAAACGATGGCGCCCCACTCGGCCAGCAATACCTCGAAGTTGATTCCGGCACCCACGGTAATAAAAAACAGACCCAGCAACAGGCCTTTGAACGGCTCGATGTTGGCTTCCAGCTCGTGGCGGAACTCGCTGTTGGCCAAAACCACACCTGCCAGGAAGGCCCCCAAAGCAGGCGAGAGGTTGACAACACTCATGAGTGCCGCAATACCAATAACCAACATCAGCGCCGTGGCGGTGAAAACCTCTCGTAACCCGGACTTCACCACGTAACGAAACAACGGACGGCTCAGATAATAGCCGCCAACAATGACGGCAGCGACCGCGCCGACAACAACAAGGGCATGAGCCCAGCCCGGAAGGCCAGCCACCAGACTCAAACCCGCGTCTTGGCTGGACCTAGAGGTGGGATTACCCTTCAATCCTGGCAACGCCAACAGCGGAATCAGGGCTAGCATGGGAATAACAGCGATGTCCTGGAACAGCAACACAGAAAATGTATTACGGCCACCTTCCGTCTTCGACAGCCCTTTCTCGTCCAGGGTTTGCAGCACAATGGCCGTAGACGACAGCGCGAAAATAAGGCCAACCGCGAGGGCCGTCTGCCACTGAAGCCCAAGCCACCAGGCCCCCGCCATCCCTGCGGCCGCCGTCAACGTAACCTGAAGACCGCCGAGCCCCAATAGGCGAACTCTCATGGCCCAAAGCGCTTTCGGATCGATTTCCATACCGATCAGAAACAGCATCATGACAACACCGAATTCCGCAAAATGCTGAATAGTGCTGGTTTCCTGCCCCACCAGACCCATAACCGGCCCGATCACCACGCCGGCAATCAGGTAACCAAGCACCGAACCCAGGCCGAAGCGTTTTGCCAAAGGCACTGCGATCACCGCCGCCAAAAGGTAAATAAACGCCTGAATGAAATAGGCCGTCATGGTTTGGTCACAATCCTGCTGACAGACATCTGATGCAATCGTCCTTCTGCAAAGTGATGCGTCACGATGCCTGACTGTCGGTTAAGAAAAAACCAATATTATTCCTAACCAAAAAAAGACGGCCGCGAAGGCCGTCTTTTTTCTATTCAATCTCTTTCCGTTCTAGCACTACGGCATCAGCACCGTATCAATCACGTGCACTACACCATTAGACTGCATCAAATCTGCCGCCACCACTGTGGCCATATTTCCTTTTGAGTCCTCGATCATCAACGAGTCACCTTGGAGACTGAACGTAAGCTCGCCGCCCTGAACCGTGGCTACTGAGGCCGATCCACCACCATCCTGAACCATCTGAATCGCTGCCGCCGCAGGCGCTTTGGTGGCCAATACGTGATAGGTCAGAATCGACTGAAGTTGTTCTTTATTTTCTGGCTTCAACAATGTTTCGACGGTGCCTGCGGGCAGTTTCGCAAACGCTTCGTTGGTGGGTGCAAATACTGTGAAAGGGCCTTCTCCGGAAAGCGTTTCTACCAAGCCGGCGGCTTTGACCGCAGCAACCAACGTACTCAGGCTATCTGTCTCTACCGCTTTTTCTACAATGTTCATTTTATCCATTTTGCCCATCGCATGATTTTCGGCGAAAGCTGGCAAGGCAACTGCTGCAGCGCCCAACATCAGCGAAGACATTACAAATGACTTTACGATTCCTGTTTTTTTCACGTCATCATCCTCTGATCTAGTTCGGTTAATTACCCCCATGTTTACGGACACCCGACGGTGGCGGATTCTGACGATCAGCTTAAATTGATTAACTTTTATACAGACAAGGATGTTAGCGCTCAATTTCGCAAGATGCAGATCTGTTCACGAGCAGGGCATTTTTATGAAAAATACATCTATCCCGATAGCTCAGGCTCTTAATCCATGAATAGGGGTTTCCAGACCTGAAAACCCTCAGGATTGGGTGCTCCGGCCCCATGCGTAGTGCTGTTCAGCGCCTCTTCAAGCTTCATAAACAACTCGCCATACTGGGGCGTGAAGTTAATGCCTCTCTCGATTTCAATCCAAGCCTCAAACAGCTGTGCACCCTCGCACCATTGCCGTCATTTACCACAAAAAATGCACCGATGAGGCGCACATCAATCCTGAAAAACATGTACAACGACACCCGATTGTGCATTTTGCACAACGCCTCCGCAGATTTCCGATGCCTATCCCTGCCTAAACCGTCTCTGGCACGAAGGTTGCCAACAATCAACGTGTTTACTCACGATACGGAGAGATCGCCATGACCACGCAGGCAACCCCAAAAGAGCAGGACTATCCTTTGAGCCCGGTGCCTATAGATCAACGCAAAAGCGTCTGGTCCATGGGACTGGTTCTTCTTGGCTTCACCTTTTTCACCGCGACCATGTGGGCCGGTGGCAGTGTGGGCGTCGCGTTTGACTTCTCAACCATGCTGCTGATTCTGGCCGCAGGTAATTTGCTGCTCGGAACCTACGCAGCCGTGTTGGGCTACATTGCCGCAGAAACCGGTTTGAATACTGCACTGATGAGCCGTTTCACCTTTGGTGAAATAGGCAGTAAGCTTTCGGACATTATCCTCGGCTTCACTCAAATTGGTTGGTACGCCTGGGGCACCGCGACCATGGCCATCCTTCTGGTAAAATTGACAGGCCTGCCAGAAAGCCTGACGACACCGTTGATGGTCGTGTTCGGTTTCGGCTTCTGCATAACCGCTTTTATTGGCTACCGTGGCCTGGAGTGGCTGTCACGCATTGCCGTGCCCGCGATGATCATTCTGGTCGCCGTAAGTATGACCATCGCCACCTCCGATGCCGGTGGCCTTTCAGGCTTGCTGGCCATTACCCCAACTGACAACATGACCGTCGCCGCTGCCATCACTCTGGTGTTCGGAACCTTTGTCAGCGGCGGCACCCAGGCAACTAACTGGACCCGCTTCGCTAAATCCGGAAAGACCGCCGTGTTTGCTACGCTGCTGGCCTTCTTCCTTGGCAACGGTCTGATGACCCTGATCGGCGCCTTCGGAGCCCTGGTGTATCAGCAAGCCGATATTGTCGACATCATGGTGACCCAAGGCCTGGCAACGCTCGGTATCCTGATGCTGTTCCTGAACCTCTGGACCACGCAAGACAACACCGTTTATAACTTTGCCATTGCAGGCTGCAACCTGGTGCGTACCCGTCGGCGCAAACTGGTAACGATTGCCGGTGCTGCCATTGGCACCGTGTTGGCCGTCATGGGCATGTATGAATGGCTGATTCCCTTTCTGGTGTTGCTAGGTACGTTTATCCCACCCATTGGCGGGGTGATCATGGCCAGCTATTTTGTTGGCTATAAGCGCCAGTATCCGGCTCTGGGCGAGGTAACGCTGCCCGCCTTTAACGTAACCGGCCTTGCTGCCTATGCCATTGGTTCGGCTGCGGCGTACACGTCACCCTGGATCGCGCCCATTGTGGGTGTTCTTGTGGCTGCCCTGAGTTACAGCGTGATTCTGGTGGTCAGCCAGGGCGTGCGCGAGCGCCGGGCCCAGCTTATGGGAGCCGCGTAAGTGCCACTGCGATGCGACGAAATCCCCAAACTTCCCGGCCTCGGCGCCATTCGGCTCCGGGGCGGGAGCGCGGCGGCAAAAAACCCGGTGCGCTGGCCTTACGTGGCGGAAAACCGCTCGTTCAAAAGCTGGGTAAAAGGCGGCGAACTGGTGTTTGTCACCGGTATCAGCCGGCATCGCAGTCCCGAGAACCTGGCGGAATGCCTTTACGAGGGCAAAGAGTGCGCTATATCGGGCCTGGTGGTACTCACCGGCGATGCGTATATCGGCCACCTGCCGAACACTCTTTGCAAACTGGCCGACGACCTGGCCATCCCGCTGTTTGAGCAGCCCTATTCCTTGCCTATGGTGGACGTTAGCGAAACGGTTGGCAGGGCCATCGTCTGGTCCGAACAGGCCGCCGGGTATAGGCTTGATGCCGATACCCTGGCCGGTTCGGCAGACCTGCTAGACGCCTGGATTGCGTGCCGGGGTAACCAGCGCGCCATGGCACAAACACTTGGCTGCCATAGAAACACCGTGCGCAATCGAATGAACCAACTGAGCCACACTCTGCCTGGGGGAACTGACCCCGCAGACCACTTCAAAACACGGTTAATGGCTCATCTGCTGTTACAGCCATAACCGCACCGAGCTATCACCTGGAGACACCATGACGGAAACATTAAGCGCCATCGTAAACGCCCGCTTACAAGGCCGGGAAGGCCTGCACCGGGTCACCATCGCCAATGGCCGTTTCGCCGAAATCACCGTCCAACCCGAGCCGGTGGCGGGCAGAGACAACGAACTGGATGCCGCCTGCAATCTGGTCACCCCCGCCTTCGTGGAACCTCACATTCATCTGGACGCTTCGATGACCGCAGGCGAGCCCCGTTGGAACCAGAGCGGCACCCTGTTCGAAGGCATCGAGTGCTGGGCCGAACGCAAGGCTACCCTGAGCCGTCAGGATGTCATTAACCGGGCCACCCAAACGTTAAAAATGTTCGCGGCCCACGGCATCCAGTATGTCCGTACCCATGTCGACGTAACCGACCCTAACCTGACCGCGCTCAAGGCCATGCTGGAGGTGCGCGAGCTGGTGGCCGGTTTTGTCGACCTACAGATTGTGGCCTTTCCCCAGGAAGGTATCTGGTCTTTCCCGAACGGCCGCGAACTGATGGAAGAAGCCATTCGCCTTGGTGCCGATGTGGTTGGGGGCATTCCCCACTTCGAGTTCACGCGGGATTACGGCACCGAATCCGTTCGATGGCTGATGGAGCTCGCCCACAAACATGACCTGCTGGTCGACGTTCACTGTGACGAAATCGATGATCCCGAGTCTCGGTTTCTGGAAGTGCTCGCCGCCGAAGCCCTGCGGCTGGATTACGGCTCCCGGGTTGCCGCCAGCCACACCTGTGCCATGGGCTCCTACAACGACGCTTACTGCAGCCGGCTGTTTCCGTTGCTGAAAAAATCCGGCCTGCGGTTCCTATGCATGCCCACAGAAAACCTGCACCTGCAGGGCCGGTTCGACAGCTATCCAAAGCGCCGAGGCATCACCCGCGTCCCCGAACTGCTGGACGCCGGCCTGAAAGTCGCCTTCGGCCAGGACTCCATCCGCGACCCCTGGTACCCCATGGGCAATGGCAACCTTCTGCGCACTCTTGATGTGGGATTGCACGCCTGTCACATGCTGGGCATGAGCCGGATCGATCGCTGCCTGGAACTGATCACCGACAACGGTGCAGCCGCCATGAACTTGAAAGAGTATGGCATTGCCACAGGACTACCGGCACGGTGCGTTGTACTTCAGGGACAGACGCCTTATGAGGTTTTACTGGGACAGCATCCGGTTTTAGCGTCTGTTCGGGATGGTAGAGTGTTGCTTCACAGAGAAGCGATAAATCACGAGGCTGGTTTGGTGCTCTCGTAAAAACCTGAGGCCCTCGTTAGGGAAGCTCTGGTACTGGTTAATCGTCTAGCCCGCGCAGGTATTGCAGCCCGGACAACTGTTCCATTTGGCCCCGGATCCACGCAACCCGACCCCATACATAGGCTGAAGGTTGTGCGGCGCTGAGCACTTTCGGGTTCGGAAGAACCGCCGCAAGCCTGGCAGCCTGCGTTTGCGACAACTGGCTGGCTGGAATACCGAAATACCGCCTGCTGGCCGCTTCCACGCCGTAAACCCCGCGGCCAAATTCCGCAATATTCAGATAAACCTCAAGGATTCTGCGCTTCGGCCAAAGTGCATCAATGGCCATGGCCAAGCCAGCCTCCAGAGCCTTGCGAACAAAGCTGCGACCATTCCAGAGAAACAGGTTTTTAGCGGTTTGCTGGGTGATCGTGCTGGCGCCACGCAGGCCCTGCCCCTTCTTGTATTCTGAAACGGCTTTGCGGATAGCTGCAAAATCGACCCCATGATGTTCAGGGAATCGCTGATCTTCGCTGGCAACCACAGCCAGCGGCATCCACGGGGAAATATCCGATAGCGCCACCCACTTTTGCTGAAGCTCAGGGTTTGTATTTGTCACCAGATAAGCCAACACAAACGTAGAAGTCGGCGGATTCACGAACCGGAACAGCAGTATCAACAACAACACAAACAGCACACACCCGGCAAGGAACCCGGTAAGGCGGCGTAGAAATTTTCGGATCAATGATTGTCGGGCCACAATTTTATCTTTACGCCGTTTTGGGTCAGAATCGAATCTGAACAGAAACTGGAGGAACTTTCCATGAAACACGTAACGATTGATATTGTGTCAGACATCGCCTGCCCGTGGTGCGCAATTGGCTATGCACGGCTGGAAAATGCCATGGACGAACTGAAAAACGAGATGGATTTTGCCATCGAATGGCACGCTTTCGAGCTCAACCCGGACCCATCCGGCGACGGCGAACCCATACTCCCGGCGCTGAGCCGCAAATATGGGCGCAGCGAAGACGAAATGAGGGCAAATCAAGCCCAGATGATAGACGTCGCCCACAGCCTCGGCCTGAATTTCGAGAAACTGCAGGAACGCTATACCCGCAATACTTTTGATGCTCATCGATTGGTGAAGTGGGCTGGGCAGCACAACAAGCAGACGGCGATGAAACAAGCATTTTTCGAAGCCTATTTCGGCCGCGCCGAAAACATCGCCCAGGCGGACGTCCTTGTTCAATGCGTGGAGCAGATTGGCTTGAGCGGTTCTGAAGCCCGAGAGGTTCTTACATCAAACCGGTATGCCAATGATGTAAGACAAGACGAGGCTAAATACCAGCAAGCTGGGGTCTCAGCCGTGCCTGCCTATATCATTAATGGCAAATATATGATTTCTGGCGCCCAGGAACCGGAAACGCTGGCCAAAGCCTTGCGGGAGATCGCAGCGGAGCCGGTCTAGGTCTTTCCATTGCCGGGCGTGGGGCCCTTCCAAGAGCCACCCGAGCCTTGTGACGAGATTGCTTACTCAGACGCAGCGATCAGGCTGGCATTGCCGCCAGCAGCCGTTGTGTCAATACACAGGTGGCGCTCAATCACGTACCGCTGGTCAAGTTTATGCTCGGTAATGAGTGGCAGCAGCGCACCATCGCGCTTCCTCAGCGCCTGGCGGTACGGTTTTAGCACTGAGTGCTCGCCACAGCTGACCACTGCCTCGAAGCCCTTGACGGTTTCAAGAGCATCTGGCTCCAGCTGGCCTTCCACACCAACCACCGGCAAACCAGCCTTGGCAGCGCGATCTACGGTATCACTGACACCCGGCGCAACCACCACGGCTTTGTTGCCCTGAGCCAGGGCCATGATCATCTGCTCAATCGCTGTGTCTTTATCCGGACCAAGACATAACACCGTGCCACGGGCGTGATTGGTCAGAACGTTGCTTTCACCGGTTGGCCCCGGCATTACCTCTTCGTGGGCGTCAAGTGGCTCCGGAACACTGTCGAAGACCGACTGCATGGCCTCAACCCGCGCTTTTGGCACTTGGGTGTTCATTCTGCCAAGCTTGCCGATCAGGCTCTCCAGCGCTCTTGCATCCACTTTCTTGCCGCCCGATTCTGCCGGCCGCTGAACCGTCTCGCCTTTCATAAACCGACGCACATACTGCGGGCCACCGGCTTTCGGACCAGTCCCTGACAAACCTTCGCCACCAAACGGCTGCGAACCCACGACCGCACCGATCTGATTCCGGTTGACGTAGATGTTACCCACCTTGATGCGACGGGAGATACGATCAATTCGGCTGTCTACCCGGCTGTGAACACCAAAGGTCAGGCCGTAGCCCTTTGCATTAATGTCATCCACTACCTTGTCGATATCTTTCGCATCAAAAGTAGCCACATGCAGAACGGGGCCGAAGATTTCTTCTTCCAGATCCCCAATACCGTTCACTTTGATCACCGCAGGAGACACAAAGTTGCCTTTGTGCGGCACTGACAGTTTCTTCAGAAGCTGGTTCTTGTTCTCGAACTTCTTGCAGTGATCGATGATTTTCTTCGCGGATGGTTCATCAATGACCGGGCCCACATCTGTAGACAACAGCCACGGATCACCAATGCCCAGCTCTTCCATGGCGCCGTACAGCATTTTTAGCAGACTATCGGCAATGTCCTTCTGCACATACAACATCCGCAGCGCAGAGCAACGCTGGCCCGCACTCTGGAAGGAAGAAGCCAGCACATCACGAACGACCTGTTCTGGCAGTGCGGTGGAATCTACAATCATCGCGTTCAGGCCGCCGGTCTCTGCCACCAAGACTGCATCCGGTGCCATGTTTTCGGCCATGGCCTTGTCGATGACCTTGGCGGTATTGGTAGAACCGGTAAAACAGACGCCGGCTATACGAGAATCCGAAGTCAGGCCCGCACCCACAGTGGCACCGGTGCCCGGCACCAGTTGGATCGCATCCTTGGGAATGCCTGCCTTATGCATCAGCTCTACTGCTCGAACGGCCAGCAGCGACGTTTGCTCGGCTGGCTTGGCCAGAACGACGTTACCCGCCACCAGGTTAGCCAGAATCTGACCGGTGAAGATAGCCAGCGGAAAATTCCAGGGTGAGATACACACCACCGGACCTATGGCTTCACCGCTGTTTTCATAGCGAACGCCTTCGTTGGCGTAATAGTGGGCAAAGTCCACCGCTTCACGAATTTCAGCGACGGCGTCCGACAGCGATTTGCCCGCCTCGCGGGTGGCCAGTGCAAACAGCTCGAGGGTGTTCTCTTCATAAAGATCCGCGACTTTACGCAGGCAGGCGGCACGTTCTTCTACTGGCGTGGCAGACCATGACTTAAAACCTTTCTGCGCGGCAGAAATTGCGGTTTCGATATCGGCCTCGTTGGCCTGGGTAACATGACCCACCAAATCTTCCGGGTTGGCCGGGTTGCGAACTACCTGTGCTTCGGTGCCCGATACCTTACCCGCAATCAGCGGCCCGCCTTTCCAATGGTGCTCTTTGTAAGCATCGCGACCCTGATCAATGGCTTCGATGGTGGCCGAATCAGTCAGGTCCCAGCCTTTGGAGTTGCGGCGATGTTCACCAAAAATTTTGGCTGGACGCACAATCGCCTTGCTGGAAATGTCGTCGCCCATTTCCTTAACCAGATCGATCGGATCTTTTGCGATCATTTCAGGCGGAATATCTTCATCTACAATTTGGTTTACGAAGGAGCTGTTGGCACCGTTCTCCAGCAGACGACGAACCAGATACGCCAGCAGTTCGTGATGGGGGCCTACCGGCGCATAGATCCGACAAGGTACGCCGCTGTCACCCATAACTTGGCCGTGCAGAGATTCACCCATACCATGCAAGCGCTGAAACTCGTAGTTGGCTTCACCACGCACTCTGGCCAGCTCAAGAATTGCCGACACAGAGTGCGCGTTGTGAGTCGCGAACTGAGGGTAAATGCGATCCGTCATGTTCAACAATTTGGTAGAACAAGACAAGAACGACACATCACTACAGGCCTTGCGAGTAAACACAGGGAATCCGTCCAGGCCCATGACTTGGGCACGCTTGATTTCAGCGTCCCAGTAGGCACCTTTAACCAGCCGCACCATGATCCGACGATCGTATTTTTCAGCGATTCCGTACAACCAGTCCAGCATGAAAGGCGCGCGCTTACCGTAAGCCTGCACACATACGCCGAAGCCATTCCAGCCTGCAAGTTCAGGATCACTCAGCAGCGCCTCAATGACGTCCATTGAGAGTTCCAGCCGGTCCTGCTCTTCCGCGTCAATATTGAAGCCCATATTAGCGGCGGCCGCTTTTTTGACCAGTCGCATAGCCCTGGGCACAAGCTCCTTCATAACCCGCTCTTTGTTGCCGTACTCATACCGTGCAAGCAATGCAGAAAGCTTGACAGAAATGCCCGGATTTTTGCGAACGTCACCACTGCAATGCTTGGCGATGCTGTCAATCCCGTCAGAGTAGGCGTTGTAGTAACGCTGGGCGTCGTGATCCGTGCGGGCCGCTTCTCCCAGCATGTCATAAGAGTAGGTGTAGCCCTTTTTCATGTAACCTTCACTGGCTTTCTGGGCTTCTTTGATATCGCGCCCCAGAACGAATTGCCGCCCCATCTCCTTCATGGCTTGGCTTGCCACCGTGCGAATCACCGGTTCACCCAAGCGCTTCAGGAGCTTGCGGAGCGTTTCGCCCACGTTTTTACGCTCGGAATCCTTGAGCAGGTTGCTGGTCATCAGCAGGGCGATGGTCGCTGTGTTTATCAAAGAGGAAGAGGCCCTGCCCACATGGTCACCCCAGCACCCGGACGTGATCTTGTCTTCGATCAGGTCATTAATAGTCGTAGCGTCCGGCACACGCAGCATGGCCTCAGCCAAACACATGAGAGCAACACCTTCCTTCGTCGTCAGCCCGTACTCGGCCAGGAATTTTTCCATGATGGTGGGCTTGGCGCTCTTCCGAACGCCGCGAACCAGGTCGGACGCTCTGGCAGAGATGGCCTTGCTCTCGGACGGCGATAATTGAGCGCCAGCAATCATCTCGTGAACGACGACATGCTCGAACGCAAGATAATAATCTTGGATCGCCTGTCGACTGTCGACAACTGCGGGACTCTCTGATTGCTGCGGTCTCATGGTTGTACCCTCTTCTACATTGTTTGTATAACTTGCCGATCCGGCATTCTACCGAGAACAGCAAAAAAATTTTCACTGAAAAAAAGGAATTTACAGGCCAATTTATCTTTTTTTGGAGGTAAAAAATGGTAGAAACTCTGAGACAGCACGGCTAAATAGGCTAAACTCCCAGATCCAAACACGTAAGTACCACGCTTTACCCTGATTACCGCACGCTTTTAAATTTTAAGCGTAGCCTCAGTATCGATGCTTTGCAGAAGCCGATGGACGCAAAATTAAAACTTAGGCAACTAAGTTTCGAACGCCGACCACATTTTACGTATGAAATACGGAAAAGTTCAAACAGACCGGTGCACACCCAGCAGGAGATAATGATCGTGGAACTGGACCGGATTGATCACTCAATTATTCGCGAACTGCAGAAGAACGCTCGAGTCACCGTCACCGAGCTGGCGTCCCGGGTTGGACTGTCCAAAACGCCCTGTCAGGTCCGTATGCGGCGGTTAGAAGAACAGGGATACATTACCGGTTACACAGCACTGGTTAATCACACCAAATTGCAACAAAGCCACATCGCGTTTACGGAGGTAAAACTGAGCGACACCAACAGCCACGCTCTCAACGCGTTCAACGAGGCAGTCATCCAGATCTCCGCCGTTGAGCAGTGCCACATGATTGCCGGTAACTTCGATTATCTGCTCAAAGTCCGCACCCGCAACATGGCTGAATACCGGCAAGTTCTCGGTGAACAGATTTCAGCCTTGCCCCACGTTTTACAAACCAGCACCTTTGTGGTGATGGAGAACGTCAAAGACGTGGGGGTCTAGAACGTAAACCTGAACGAAACCGAGGATAGGAGCGCACGCCTACGAGCTCTCTTGCCTTTAACCAAGTTGTCGGATAATCTCCCAAGTTATTGAGAAGGAAGCGATAATTAACGTTTATAGGTTGGTTCCTTACTGGCAGTAACCTAATTATTCCAAAGGACCTGACTGGAGCGCGATTACGTTATGTTACTGGCTGTATTATCAGGATTTTTACTTGCGATGGCCGTTCCGGCGCTGCACCGGATAACCGGGAAATACATTGGTTGGGCGCTCGCCTTCCTGCCAGCCAGCCTTACGGTCTACTTTGCCAGCCTGATTCCAGCCGTCCAGGCGAATGGTTCACTGCTTATCGAATATGCCTGGTTGCCTGGCCTGGATATTACGCTGAATTTCCTGGTGGATGGGCTCTCCCTCGTTTTTGCATTGCTGATCAGCGGCATCGGCACGTTTATCCTCATTTATTCTGGCTCTTACCTTGCTGGACACAAATATCTGGCCCGATTCTTCGTGTTAATGCTGTCTTTTATGGCGTCGATGTTCGGTCTGGTGCTTTCAGACAATCTTGTAACGCTCTTCGTGTTCTGGGAGTTGACCAGCATTACGTCCTACCTGTTGATTGGCTTTAATCACGAAGACATGGAAGCCCGAAAGTCTGCCCTGCAAGGTCTTTTCGTAACGGTTGCCGGTGGCCTGGCACTGATGGCGGGCCTGATTCTGCTGGCCATCATGAGCGGCAGTTATTCGCTGTCTGAAATCTTGTCGTCAGACATGGCGCTGCACGAGCACGCGTTTTACACCGCAGCGGTTATTTGCATCCTGGCAGGCACGTTTACCAAATCAGCCCAGGTGCCCTTCCATTTCTGGCTTCCCAACGCCATGGCCGCGCCCACGCCGGTTTCCGCGTTTCTGCATTCGGCTACCATGGTCAAGGCGGGCATTTACCTGATGGCGCGACTGAACCCCTCACTTGGACAAGGTGAGCTATGGAGCCAGGCGCTCATGCTTTTCGGCGCCGCTACTATGCTGACCGGGGCCTATCTTGCTTTCAGTAGCACCGGTATTAAGAAGGTATTGGCCTATTCCACCATAATGGCGCTGGGCACCCTGACCATGTTGCTCGGAGTGGGCACTGAGCTGGCCCTGACCGCCTTTGTCTGCTTTTTGGTGGCACACTCGCTTTATAAGGGCGCTCTGTTCATGATCGCCGGGGCATTGGATCACGAGACTGGCACCAAAGACATCACCGTCATGGGCGGGCTGCGAAAGGCCATGCCGGTTACGGCGGTAATTGCCTGCCTCGCCGCTCTTTCTCTGGCAGGGCTGCCACCGCTGTTCGGCTTTATCGCCAAGGAATTGCTGTTTGAATCTCTGCTTGAATCGCCAATTTGGTCGGCCAGCCTAACCATAACAATGGTCCTGGCGGCGATGCTGCTTGTGGGCGTGGCCGGGTTGGTTGCGATCAAACCGTTCTTCGGGCAAAGCGGCAACACACCGAAAAAGCCCCATGAAGCGCCCTTTGGCATGCTGATTGGCCCGGCGGTGCTATCGGTGACTGCCCTGGTGTTTGGACTGGTGCCTTTTCTTCCCGAAGCTGCATTACTGCAGACAGCGATAGGAAGCGTCAATGGGGCCGCCGTCGAAACCAAATTGGCACTCTGGCATGGCGTCAACAAACCCCTGATGCTGTCGGTCATTAGTCTGCTTCTGGGGTCGGGCCTGCTGGCCAGCTGGAATCGGCTCCGATCCCCTCTTGCTGCGATCAATGCGTCAGCCGCACGATTTGGCCCGGAGGCTGGGTATTTCAAATTTATGGATGGCATCACCATCATCGCCGCTTGGCAAACCCGGATACTTCAGAACGGCGTGCTTGGGCTGTACCTGCTGATTCTGGTTGCCGTGACCTTCGGTTTAACCGGCTACACGCTGCTGACTCAGCACGGTATCAATCTGACACTGGACCTTGCTGACAGTCACTTTTATGAGTGGGGCATTGCGCTGTTATTGGTGGCGGCCGCGACTTTCTCCAGCACGACCCATTCACGCCTTGGCTCTGTTGCATCTATGGGCGTGCTTGGCTTCGGTGTTGCACTCACGTTCATTTTGTTCAGCGCGCCGGATCTGGGCATCACCCAGCTGCTGGTCGAGACGTTGACAGTGATCCTGCTGGTGCTGGTGCTGTTCAAACTGCCTGAATTTGGCAACCTGTCGTCCCCGTTTGAGCGTTATCGCGATCTTGCGGTTGCGATTTTTGCTGGCATAGTTATGACCCTGGTGATTCTTGCGGCGCTGGACGTGCAGTACTTCGAGAGCATTTCGAGTTATTACATCGAAAACAGCGCAACGCTTGCCTACGGCCGCAACATCGTAAACGTCATTCTGGTGGACTTCCGGGCGCTGGACACTCTGGGCGAAATCTTTGTTTTGTCTCTTGCCGCTCTGGGTGTGCTTTCAATGATTAAACTGAAGGCGGAGGATCAGCACAAACCATGAAAACAAACACGCTGATTCTGCACACAGCGGCACTCTTCATTATGCCGCTGCAGTTGATGTTCTCGTTATTTCTGTTGCTCCGGGGCCATGACGAACCCGGCGGCGGTTTTATCGGCGGGCTTGTAGCCGCAAGCGCGTTCGTGCTTTATGCCTTCGCATTCGGTGCGACAGCCACACGGCACATTCTTCGGGTCGACCCTCGGGATTTGCTGTCAGCGGGCCTGCTATTCGCCCTTGCATCAACGATTCCCGCTTTTTTGGCCGGCCAACCCATGTTAACGGCCCATTGGTGGGAACTGCCTTTGCCTGGCGATACCTATCTCAAGCTGTCGACCGTGTTGATCTTCGATATCGGCGTTTACGCGGCCGTGCTCGGAACCATCATGACGTTTGTGATCAACCTGATGGAGTCGGAGGAATGATTCAGGACTATCGTAACCACTCGCCCCCGT
The DNA here is from genome assembly GCF_000169375.1 of Marinobacter sp. ELB17. GTDB lineage: Bacteria > Pseudomonadota > Gammaproteobacteria > Pseudomonadales > Oleiphilaceae > Marinobacter. The sequence goes on along the minus strand of NZ_AAXY01000010.1, from coordinate 89,264 downwards.
TGAACTCACAAGGAGAGCCAGTATGGAAAGCTTGATGGCTTATGTCGTCGGCATCCTGTTCGCTGCAGCGATTTACATGATGCTGCGTCGCTCCATCGTTAAACTGGTTATCGGTCTGATCTTATTAAGCAACGCTGCCAACCTCCTTATTTTTGTAGTCTCAGGCATGACCCGCGGAGCGCCGCCTCTGCTTCCGGAAGGAACCAATGCACCGTTGGGCGCTATAGCGGACCCGCTACCCCAAGCGCTGATCCTCACAGCGATTGTTATTGCCTTTGGTGTTCTGGCATTTGCGGTGGTTCTGATACGCCGCGCTTATGAAGTCGTGGGAACCGATGACCTCGACCAAATGAAGGATACGGACACTTGAACCTGGAACTGGCCCTACCGATTCTGATACCGCTGACTGCCGGCGCAGTGTCGATAGCACTGTGGCGTTCGGTTCGCTATCAGCGCATTATTGCCGTGCTGGCGACCGCTTTGCTTCTTGCAGCCAGCGTATGGTTGCTGCGCTCCACTATAGACCAGGGGTTTCTGGTTATGGAAATGGGAAGCTGGCCGGCGCCGTTCAGCATTGTGTTTGTCTCTGATTTGCTCAGTGCCATCATGATCGTGCTGACCGGCATCATAGGGCTTGCCATCGCCATCTATTCGCTGGCTTCCACGCCCAAGGGTCACGAGAAGTTTGGCTACTACCCACTGATGCATCTGCTGCTGGCAGGGGTTGCCGGCTCTTTTCTGACCGGCGATATTTTTAATCTTTTTGTTTGGTTCGAGGTGATGCTGCTCGCCTCCTTCGCCCTGCTCACCCTGGGAGGCGAACGGGCACAAATGGAGGGCGCGATAAAATACGTCACTCTGAACCTGTTCTCCTCGGCCATTTTCCTGTCTGCGGTGGGTTTGCTTTACGGCACGATCGGTACACTGAATATGGCCGACATTGCTCAGAAAGTAGCCACCATTGAAGACCCCGGTATGGTGACCGTCATATCGATGATGTTCATGGTGTCCTTCGGTATAAAGGCGGCGGCCTTCCCCCTGTTTTTTTGGCTACCGGCTTCTTATCACACCCCCCAAGTGGCTGTTTCTGCGCTGTTCGCCGGCCTGCTGACCAAGGTAGGTGTCTACGCGCTTTACCGGGTTTTCACGCTGATTTTTACCCAGGACGTCGACTACACCCATACCATTCTCTTGTGGGCTGCCGCGCTGACTATGCTGACCGGCGTACTTGGGGCGGCCGCGCAGTTCGAATTCCGCCGGATCCTGTCTTTCCACATTGTCAGCCAGATTGGCTACATGCTTCTGGGCCTCGCACTGTTCACGCCGCTGGCCATCATTGGCGGGGTGTTTTATATCATGCACCACATCCTTGTTAAGACGAATCTGTTCCTGATCAGCGGTATCACCTACCGGTTGCTCGGCAGTTACGATCTGAAGGATCTTGGTGGCGTTTACAAAGAACGTCCTCTTTTGGCGCTGCTTTTCCTTATCCCCGCACTGTCACTGGCGGGCATTCCGCCGCTGTCCGGTTTCTTTGCAAAATTCGTGGTTATCCGCGCTGGCCTGGAAGCGGAGGCCTATGTTGTCACCGGTATTGCCTTGCTGGTCGGTTTGCTGACCCTCTATTCCATGATCAAAATCTGGGCGGAAGTGTTCTGGAAGAAAACACCGGAACACGTGACCGATTTGCGCCGTTTGCGGGGTGAGGTGAAAGACAAACACAACTGGGCCTACTTCGTGCCGGTCATCGGCCTTGCGGCCTGCACCGTGTTTATCGGCCTTAATGGTCAGCCGATCTATGAGCTGGCAGAAATGGCCGCACACCAGCTGTTGAATCCACAGCTTTATATCGAAGCGGTTCTGGAGCCACAGCAATGATCGGTTTTTTCTGGAACATCATGCTGGCGCTGGCATGGGCAGCACTGAGCGGCGACTTCAGCGGCATGAACTTCGTGGCAGGCTTCTTCTTCGGCTATCTGGCGCTCATGGTCTTGCAAAGACAGGTGCCGGTACTTAAAGGTTATTCCAGGCGCCTTCCGAGGGTCGTCGCGTTTTTGGTATTCTTTATAAAGGAATTGGTAAAAGCGAATTACCGCGTCGCCTACGACGTTGCCACACCGGTCTGGTATATGAAGCCCGGCGTTATTGCGTTTCGCCTCAAGGCCCGCACGGACGTCGAGATTATGTTCCTGAGCAGCGTGATTTCATTGACACCCGGTACCCTGAGCCTGGACGTGTCCGACGACAAAAAGGTGCTTTTTATACACGCCATGTTTCTGCAAGATGAAGAACAGTTGCGGCAAGACCTCAGGGAACTTGAGCACAAAATCCTGAACATCTTGCGCTGAGGAGCCAAAACGTGATCCCGTTTGTCATCAATATTGTTTATTTTCTGCTCTCCCTGGCACTCTTGCTTGCGTTCATCCGCCTTACGCGGGGCCCGTCTCTTCCAGACAGAGTGGTGGCTCTGGAGCTGATTGCATCGATCGTGGTGGGCTTTGTGGGGGTTCATGCCATTGACACCGGTATTTCAAGCCTGCTGGACGTCGCGATTGTTATCGCCCTGACCGCGTTTCTTGCAGCCATCGGCTTTGCGCGGTTTCTGGAACGGGGGACGCAAGAATGACGGATATCATCGTATCCATACTGCTACTGGCCGGCGCCGGCTTCATGTTGCTGGCTGCCGTTGGCATCATTCGCCTGCCGGACCTGCCCACACGCATGCATGCATCCACCAAGGCGGGTGCCATGGGGGCCATGTTTACTATGGCTGGAGTGGCGTTTTTCTTTGCCGACGGCGTCGTATTGGCAAGGGCATTCGCCATCGTCGTGTTCATCCTGATTACCTCGCCGATCGCAGCTCACGTTATCGGGCGTGCCGGTTACTTTATTGGGACGCCGCTCTGGAGCGGCACAATAAAAGACGAACTTCGAGACAACTATGACTCGCAGACCCACACTCTCAGGAGCGGTTATGAGGACAGCCCTGAAAGCGTTACGCTACCTCCCAAGCCGAACCCGGACAAGAACCCCTAAACGCACCACCCCCAGTCAACCGGGAGAACCGAGACCCTGCATGTGTGCTGAACTGCCTAACGTTATGACACCCCGCCCTATCAAAAAACGCTTGATGCAATGCGGTAACAAGAGCACTAAAAAAGGGGGCGAGTTTTAACTCGACCCCTTAAGAATTCAAATCAGCAATATCTTATCAGCGTACTTTTGACAGGAATTTTTGGGTTAGCGGGTTTTGCGGATCGATAATAACCTGTTTAGCCTCACCAATCTCGGCAATAACGCCTTCGTGAAAGTAAGCCACGCGATCAGACACATCACGCGCGAAGCCCATTTCATGTGTCACGCAAATCATGGTCATGCCTTCGTCCGCCAACAGGCGCAAGGTATCCAGAACCTCACCCACCAATTCGGGATCAAGGGCGGATGTAACCTCATCAAAAAGCATGCAATCGGGTTTCATGGCAAGGGCGCGGGCGATCGCCAGGCGCTGCTGTTGACCTCCAGACATTTTTGTAGGGTAGACGTCAAACTTGTCACCCAGGCCAACATGCACGAGTTCCTTTTTGGCGATTTCAATCGCCTCTTCCTTGCTCATTTTTTTGACGATTCTGGGGGCAAGAGCTGCATTTTCCAGCACGGTCATGTGCGGAAAGGAATTCCATTGCTGAAATACCATGCCCAGTTTTTGGCGCAGCTTATCTTTATTGGTCTCTTTACTATGAACATCAACACCATCCACGATGATTTTGCCTTTTTGAATATTCTCGATGGCATTGATGCAATACAGCAGGGTCGACTTGCCACTTCCGGAGCCACCGATAATGCTCACGACTTCGCCGTCGTTGACATCCAGACTGACACCTTTAAGAACTTCGAGATCACCAAAAGATTTATGGACATTCTGGATACTGATCATATTGCCATTTTCCTTTCAACATACCGACCATATGACGATAAGGGGTATGAAATAATAAAGTAAAAGATACCAACACCGATCAGAATCATTAATGGTTGCTGGGTACGGGAGATGAGCTGATCAGACGTGCGCAGCAGCTCCATATAACCAATAACAGAGACCAGAGCCGAGTCTTTGATGACGCTTAGGGCAACACCCAACCAGGAGGGAAAGACTGCGCGCAAACCGATGGGTAAACGAATATAGAAAATGGTTTGCCAGTATGACATACCCAATGAGCGGGCTGAGGTCCGCATGGATTGATGCACGCTTTCGAAACCACTACGGAAAACTTCACTCATGAACGCCATAGTGTAAAGCGAAAGAATGATGGAGCCAGCCACAAACGGATCGAGCGGGTATCCCATTGCGCCAACAAAGGTCGAAAAAAGAATCAGCTGAATGATCAGCGGCACACTTCTGAGTATATCCAGCACACTACCAAGCAGTACGTTGACCACCTTGCTGCTTTCAGCGCGCAAAAAACCGACGGCCAAACCCAGCAGGGTTCCCAACACTATCGCTACTATCGATATGGTCACCGTATTCATGACACCGATAAGAATAAAACCGGTGTCACTCCAGGACAGAGGCGTAAACAAAGAGTTCATCAGATTTCCCCTTTGAATAGTTTGCGGGAAAGAAGTGACGAACTGATCAGCACTAACTTAGTGATGATGAAGTACATAACCGCTGCCACCATAAAGAACTCAAGCGTCCGGAATGACAATGACTGGAGTCTTTGGGTTGTCCCGGAAAGCTCGCCCATTCCAACCAAAATACCCAAGGAACTCATCAGGATAGACCAGACAAACTGGTTGGTCATCGGGTGATAGATTCGTCTGAGCATTTGCGGAAGGATGATGTATCGATACACTTGAATACTGGTCATGCCCAGAGATTTAGAAGCGCTGTACTGTGTGTTGGGGATGGACTGAAATCCGCCACGAAAAGTCTCGGTCAGGTAACCGGCATTGATAAATACAAGTGCGCTCAACACAGCAACATAAGGGCTTAAATGAATACCTAAAGCTCCCAGCCCAAAATAAGCCATATAGATTTGGAAAAGTGCGGGAGTGTTTCGGGCTATCTCGACCCATGTGGTTGCAATATAACAATAGGGCTTGCTGTTGTTCATCTTGGCAATCGCCAACAGTATTGCTATCACAATGCCCAGGAGCATTGCGAGCACAGATACGTGCAGGGTTACAAAGGCCCCATTCAGCAACTCAGGCATATTCTGGAACACGACGTTCCAGTGAAATTCATAATCCATACCTTGGCCACTTTCTGTGGTTAAGAAGGGATCTGATGGGTGCTTTATCAAAGCACCCATCAGAGTACGAAGCCGTTACGCAAGGATATATGCGCTTGGCCTGTCGACAAGTAATATTGGCAGCCGCCTGACTGGCGGTCACCGATGTCGCTATTACTTGTTATCCCTCAAGGACTGGATCAAATCAGCAGGCGCATCTGAACCGAAGTGCTTGTTGTAGTGCGTATTCATGTTGCCATCGCGAATCTGATGCACCAGGAACAGGTTCAGGTAGCTAATCCAGGCGCCTTCGCTTCTTTTTGCAATCAGACCTACGACGTCGTCATAGTTGGGTACGAAAGGCCCCGCAGCAAAATCTTTGAACTCTGCGCTTTGCAGCTTGGTGGCAATATTGGTGTTGGTTGAGATAACCGCATCCACTTTGCCTTGGTACAAGCCCAGGTAAGCATCATTTTCAGACTTGAACGCTGTGTAATTATCCGTTCCCCAGCCTTTTTTCTCGGCGTAGGCAAGATATTCAGTTTCGTAAGTAGTACCCAGTGCAGCACCAACCTTCAGATTCTTAAGATCATCAAACGACTGGATATTCTTGTTTTTCGGGGCAATTACCTGGAATTTGAAAACAAAGTACGGGTAGGTGAATCCAACAGATTTTGCACGTTCCAGAGTATCGGACGTAGAGCCGATAACAACATCAGTTTTTCCGGAAATCAAGGATGGGATTCGATCACCCCAGGTAAGATTGAGTATATTTGACTCCACGCCGAGGGCGGCAGCCAGATCGTTACAATAACCGACATCGAAACCTGCGGGCTGATTGTTTCCGTCAAAATAGCCCATTGGTGGGAAATCTAGAACCACACCACAGTTCAATGTGCCTCGCTGAATCACGGTGTCAAGCTGATCGGCTGTAGCATTCACGGAGGTGAACGCAATGCAGGAAAGTACGAGTGACGTTGCTAATTTACGCATCATAGTTTGTTTCTCTGGTTTTTTTTGTTACGTCATAAGTTACGAAACTTACATAGACTTAAACTAAGCACAATCAGCTTACCTTAGATTTGTGAGTGAAAATCACTAAAAAGCATGATTAAGTAGGCTATTTAACTTTTGTATCTAGCTTTAACAAGAAATTACGAACAAAAATGATTAAAATTCAGCAAAACCTGCGTAAACCGCTGAAGGTTGCCACCCATTCCATCTGAAGCCTGCCACCCGGACCGGCGCAAGGCTGCCACCCATCGGAGCGTAGCGACGCGGGGATTTCATTGTTACTCCGAAGCTGTGGTGCCCGTCAACTTTGCTTGTCGTTTCCGCATGGATTCACCCCTGAGATTGATCTTGTAAGCGTTGTGAACCAGCCGATCCAGAATGGCATCCGCCAGAGTGGCGTCACCGATGACGTCATGCCATTCCTCGATAGGGAGTTGGCTGGTGGCGATGGTGGAGCGACGGCCGTACCGGTCTTCCAGCACTTCCAGCAAGTCTCTTCGGTTCTCTGCGCTCAGTTTCATGAGTCCCCAATCGTCCAGGATCAGTACATCGACTTTGGCGAGATTTGCTAGCAGTTTGGGGTACTGACCGTCTCCTTTAGCGATGGTCAGTTCTCGTAGCAGCCGGGCCAGGCGAACGTACTGGGCGGTGTAGCCTTCCCGGCAGGCTTTGTGCGCTAGGGCACAGGCCAGCCAGGTTTTGCCAACACCGGTGGGACCGGTGATGAGCACATTCAGGTGTTCCTTCACCCATTGGCAGCTTGCCAAGGATTGGATCAGTCCCTTATCCAGACCCCGTGAGTTCCGGTAATCCAGGTCTTCGAGAACGGCGGTGTGTCGCAGTCCAGCCCGGCGCAGCCGGCTGGTCAGGCGTCGGTTATCTCGTTCGGTCATCTCCCGGTCAACCAGCAGTCCAAGGCGTTCCTCGAAGCTCAGTTCCGTGATGTCAGGCGTGGCCGACTGATCAGCCAGTGCGGCGGCCATGCCGGTCAATTTGAGGGCATGGAGTTTGTCCAGAGTCGGATGTTTCAGCATGTCAGGTTCCCTCAGTGGTAGTAGGTTGGGCCGCGGATGTTGTCGTGGGCATCCGGTAAGGCCAGCTCTTGCTGTTCTTCCAGGGGCTGCTGGTCTAGGCGATGCTTGAGGATGGATTCAATGCTTTTGTAACGGCAACTACCCAGCATCAGGGCCCGCCGGCAGGCGGCTTCCAGTCGTGCCTCGCCGTAGCTCTTGCCCAGCCGGAGAATGCCCAGGCAGGAGCGGTAAGCCTGCTGTGGGTGTTTGCGGGCACCCAGTGCGGTGCGGATGAGCTTTTCCGTCGCGGGCCCGGTCTTGGCCGCCCAGGCAGTGAGCCGTTCCGGTGACCACTCACCCGCCTGCCGATGGGATTCGGGCATATGGGCGGAGATGGTGGTATGCCGTCCCTTTTGGTCAGAGCGACGGTGGCTGGCGATCCGGTTGCCCCGGTAAAAACACTCAATGGTGTTGTGGGTAATCCGGACCTCCACTTCCTTCTTGATCAGGGTGTAGGGTACCGAATAGTAATGCCCGTCAACGGCTATGTGGTAGTCGATGTTCACCCGAGCCTTCTTCCATTCCGCGTAGACATAACGCTCAGCTGGCAGGGGTTGTAGGGCGGGTTTGTCCAGCTGTTCGAAGTGGTCGCGCCGGCAGCCGGGCAGCTTTCGGAAGGGGCGGCGATTGAGCTTTTCCAGCAGCTCACGGAGGGTTGCATTGAGCTGCCCCAGGGAGAAGTGCTGACGGTGGCGCAGCGCCGCCAGAATCCAGCGTTCGACGATCAGCACACCGCCTTCCACCTTGGCTTTATCACGTGGCTTTCGGACCCGTGTAGGGACAACGGCTACGCCGTAATGGGCGGCCATGTCCTGGTAGGTCGGGTTGAGGTCAGGTTCGTAGCGGTGAGCTTTGGTCACACCGGATTTTAGGTTATCGGGGATTACCAGTTCAGGCACTCCCATGAGGAATTCGAAGACCCGGATGTGGGAGCCAATCCAGTCCGGCAGCTTCTGGCTCCAGGTGGCTTCGGCGTAGGTGTAATTGGAAGCGCCCATGACCGCCACAAAGATCTGCGCCTCGTGGATCTCTCCGGTGGTGCGGTCAATGACGGGCACGGTCTGGCCGGCGTAGTCCACAAACAGCTTCTCACCCGCTCGATGGTCCTGGCGCATCACCAGGTCCAGCTTGCCCTGCCAGGCCCGGTAGCGCTCGCAGAACCAGCTGTACTGATACCCTTCCGGGTTTGCCTGCCGGTACTCCTGCCAGAGCAGGAACAGAGTGACGTATTTACCCTTCAGTTCGTCGTGGACCTGATTCCAGTCCGGTATGCCCCGGACCTGAGCCGGCAAGTCTGGAGGGGGCGGGAACAACAGCTGCTCCAGCTGAGTCTCATCCAGATCCTCCGGCAATGGCCAGTTCAAACCGGCTTCGGCCAAACGCCGAAGATACTCGCTTACCGTGGGGCGGCTGACGCCGCAGGCCGCTGCAATCTGTCGGTTGCTCAGCCCTCGCTCCCATTTCAGGCGAAGGACTTCTTTGATCTTACGCATGGATAACCTCTTCGCAGGCATCTGGTCTTCTCCGGATGAAAAGACTCAGAGTACCGTTAAGTTATCCCGCGCCGGACGGTTTCGATGGGGTGAGTCAGACAGCCTGCCGGGGTGGCAGCTTTGCCGTGGAATCAGTGGCAGCTTTCGCGTGGAATGGGTGGCAGGCTTCGTCTGGAATCAGTGGCAACCTTGGTCTGGAATACGCAGCAAAACCCCCACAATTTACATTAAATTAATTATCCAATCCTTTGAATTAAAGTATTTTAAGACCTTTTATAGTGTGTGAACAAAATTATTTTGAGGCCTGCCCGAGCGAAAAAGTAAGTACCAGCGGGTCTTTATGAGCGGTGAAAAAGTCAGAGTGAGGCTAACCACTCGTTAAAATACGTCTTGGTGTCCCATCGTCGCACGGCACTTTCACCCATTTTAAGGGCGTACAGGCATGCGCAAATCAGCATCCTTAGTCAGGCGCCAGACCGGTGATTCCTACTTGAAATTGAAGGGAAAGAAACGTCGTTTCCCGGTCATCAGACACCTCACTTACGACTGCAATATAACCAACTAAATTCGTGTCCGACTTCATTGGACCACTGCAGAAAACCTATGCATCTAATAATTGATGCGACTGCTTACTTACTGTGCTTTTGCCTCGCGCTTAACCACCTAATGCCGCCGCATCCGATCAAAAACACATTAAAAACAGTTGTTTAAATTAATTTTTTTTCGGCGCACCACTTGTTTACCAATCTGTAGTTAGGGGAAAAATTTTGCCAATTGGCCCGAAAACCTCTAATTTCCTTCACGCTGTGTGCGTGCACCTTTCTCAGTTGCGGAGCACTTTCTTGTAAGACTGCGGAAACTCCAGTTGCTGGACTCAAATATGAGTAATCCGACAAAAAGACCTAAAGTCAGTGCGATTTGCTATGAGCGAAGCCGACAAAAAAGCGTGGGCTGCTGCGGGTTCAACTCTTCGGGAAGAGTACGCCGCGCAGGACAAGTACAGCAAGCAGCTGATCGACATCCTGAATACCACCGACTACTGATAATTTAGCAGGCATTTTGCCTCTATAATTATCGCCCTTGAAAACGGGTGAGTTTTTGCAAAAATCACCCGTTTTCAAGGGCTCGTATTGGGCCTTTGGCCAAGGCGGAAAGTAAACGGTACTTTTCGCCTTTTGTATAATTTCAGGATATCCCTTATGTTCCATTCTTTTCTGAGGGGGCTCTGCCACAGTATCGATTTTCTTGTCATGCTGACAGGCAAAGCAGCTGCCTACCTAATGCCGCTATTGGCCGGCATCGTCGCCTTTGAAGTATTCGCTCGCTACGTCCTGAACAGCCCCACCATCTGGGCCTACGACATGTCGCTGTTTCTGTTCGGCTATGTCACAGCCCTCGGCGGCGCTTATGCTTAACAGAAGCGAGCGCACATCAATGTCGACATTCTTTACCTGAAGGTCTCCCCCAAGACCAAGAGCGTTTTTAACGTCATCAGCTTCGCCCTGGGCATATTCTTCCTGGTCATCATCGTGAAGGTAAGCACTGGCAAACTGACAGAAGCCCTGGAATTCGATTACCGTCGCGAAAGCGAGTGGGCGCCGCCCATGTATCACTTCTGGGTGATGATGATCGCCTGCTCGCTTTTTATTGCCCAACTCGTGCGGGACATATTGAACGATATTTATTACTTGGCGACGGGTATACCGCTGCTGAAACAAAAAGAGGGTACCCATCATGGGCATTGAACTGCTGACCGGGGTGCTGCTGCTGTGCATCCTGATCTTCTTCGCTCTCGGAGCCCCGGTGGGCCTGGCTCTGGGTGGAATCGCCATGGGGATCGGCTACCTGACTTGGGGCGAGGGCATCTTCAACGTTATTCCAACGACACTGGAATCGACCTTTTTCAGTTTTATCCTGCTCGCCATTCCCCTGTACATCTACATGGGACAATTGCTGACCAAGTCCGGGATCGGCGATGCCATGTTCAACGCTAGCCAGCTGATGATCGGCCGGGTGCGTGGTTCTCTGGCCATCAGCGTTATCGCGGTTTGCTCAATGATCGGTGCCATGGTTGGCATTATCGGCGCCGGCATCATGACCTCAGGCAGCATCGCCCTGCGCCCGATGCTTGAGCGAGGCTATGACAGGCGCTTGGCGCTGGGCGTCATAATGGCGGGCGGAGGCTTGGGCATACTGATTCCTCCCAGCATTCCCATGATAATGTTTGCTGCCGCAACCCAGAACTCGGTCGGGCGCATGTTTCTGGGCGCCATGGTTCCGGCCTTACTGACGATCGCGCTCCTGATAAGCTACGTGGTAATCAGCTGCCGGCGCGATCCCACCAAGGCCCCCCTGGAAAAAGACAGGACCGACGAGGAACCCCGCACCTCAAGTCAGAAATTCGTCATACTGCGCGACGGCCTCTCCGCCTTACTGCTTATCTTTGTAGTGCTCGGCAGCATTATCAGTGGCATTGCCACCCCTACTGAATCGGGAGCCATCGGGGTGGTGGGCGCCATCTTGCTGGCGATCGTGTTCAAGCGGTTCAATCCGGCCATGTTCCAGGCCGCCGGCTTTCAAACAGCCACTCTGGTCAGCGTGGCCATGTGGATCATTTTCGGCGCCTCTGTATTCAGCAACTTCCATTTATTGATGGGAGTGCAGAATATGGTGGCCGAGGTCACGACCGGCCTGGACCTGCCACCCATCATGATCATCATAATATTTCAGCTGATCATGCTGCTGCTTGGATTCATTATTGACGAGTTCATCATCGTGCTGATGTGCGCGCCGCTGTTTACTCCGATCGCGGTGGCCCTGGGCTACGACCCCATTTGGTTCGGGGTGCTGATGATTCTAAACATCCTGATCGCTGTACAAACGCCACCCTATGGTTTTGCACTTTTCTACCTGAAAGGAGTCGCTCCCGATGACGTTGGAATGGGTGAAATCTACCGGTCGGTCACGCCATTTATCGCACTGAACCTGATCGTACTGATATTATGTATGATCTTCCCGGAGATCGTACTCTGGCTGCCTAACAAAGTGATGGGCTAAGAAGGCCCCATGTTCAATGAGATCTTGACCCCTATCGTTCCCGCTCGCCATTAGCAGGAAGGATAGGCCGGTCAACCACAAACGAGAATACTTACAATGGTACTAACGCTTAAAGACGCAGCGCTGCTTCGACAGCAGGCTTTTATTAACGGCGAGTGGTGCGCGGCGGCCAACGGCCGAAGCTACACCGTCACCAACCCCAGCACTGGCGACCGAGTAGGCGATGTGCCCGACATGGGCGCGGTGGAAACCACCCGCGCCATCGATGCCGCCGCAGCAGCGCAGCCCGCATGGAGCGCCCTAACCGCCAAAGCGCGTGCCAAAGCGCTGCGCAAATGGTTCGAGCTGATCCTCGCCCACCAGGAAGACCTCGCCCAGCTGATGACCAGCGAACAGGGCAAGCCTCTGGCTGAAGCCCGTGGCGAAGTGGCCTACGGCGCGTCTTTTATCGAGTGGTTCGCCGAGGAGGCCAAACGGGTTTACGGCGACGTTATCCCGTCCCACGGCCCCGACAAACGTATTATTGTTCTTAAGCAGCCCATCGGCGTCGTCGCAGCGATTACCCCATGGAACTTCCCTATCGCCATGATCACCCGCAAAGTCGCCCCGGCGCTGGCGGCGGGATGTACAGTGGTCGTCAAACCCGGGGAAGACACTCCCCTTTCCGCTCTGGCTCTGGCCGAGCTGGCATCCCGTGCCGGCTTGCCCGCTGGCACCTTTAACGTGGTCACCAGCCAAGATGCCGCCACCGTCGGTCAAACCCTCTGTAACGACAGCCGGGTACGTAAACTTTCTTTTACCGGTTCAACCCCGGTGGGCAAACTGTTGATGCGCCAATGCGCCGATACGGTCAAGAAGATTTCTCTGGAGCTTGGGGGTAACGCCCCCTTTATCGTCTTTGACGACGCCGATCTGGACGCGGCAGTAGCCGGTTTGATGGCATCCAAGTTCCGCAACGCCGGTCAAACCTGCGTCTGCACCAACCGCATTCTGGTGCAAGATTCCGTCTACGACACCTTCGTCGAAAAGCTCGCCAGCGCCGTAGCCCAGTTGAAGGTCGGTGACGGCTTGACCGAAGGAGTCACCATCGGCCCCCTGATCAACGCCAAAGCAGTAGCCAAAGTAAAAGGACTGGTGGCCGAGGCCGTCGAACAGGGTGCCATCCTGCATCAGGCCGACAACGCCGAGGGACTTGGAGAAAACTTCTACGCCCCGGTGATACTCACCCAGGTTACGACCGCCATGAGCATCGCCAATGCAGAGATCTTCGGCCCGGTGGCGACAGTATTCCGCTTCTCCAATGAAGCTGAAGCCGTGCAAACCGCCAACGACACCCCCTTCGGTTTGGCCGCCTACTTTTACGCCCGGGACATCGGCCGTATCTGGAGGGTCGCCGAAGCGCTGGAGTACGGCATGGTGGGTATCAACGAAGGGATAATTTCCACTGAAGTGGCTCCCTTTGGCGGCGTCAAGGAGTCCGGCATTGGACGCGAGGGCTCCAAGTACGGCATCGACGACTATGTCGAAATCAAATACCTGTGTATGGGCGGCCTAGGCTGATCGGTTAGAGGTCGCCGCAGAAACGATGAGCCCTAACGTCGGTCGATAACCATGAATTTCCATGGCGTCCACTTCAACCGGTACGATCTCCTCGCCAACACCGCACTGGCTAAACGGAGCTGGAATGAGTGCTGACGGCACGTGCTCCCGCACGTGCCGTCTACCAGTTGACACTCACTCTCTGAATTGAGTTATTTCTGCTTGAGAATATCTCTGATTTCACCAAGAAGCGTCTCTTCCCTGGTCGATGCCGGAACGGCTTCAAGCACTACTTACTCTTTTTTCTTCATGGAGTTCCTTTGATTAAAGTCGCTCAACAGCCTTTGGTAAAGAACGGAGAACACGAACCATAAACCCGCTTGACGAGTATTACTGCAACCTCGCATGTTTCGGTTTTTTATTTCAGCCTTGAAACAAGCCGAGCCAGCTGCTCGCTGGTGCTTTCAAGATAGTGCGATGCATGTGCGATAGCGTCGCTTTTACTGATGGGTCCAGGGGCAATCGAGAAAACCGATGTAATGCCCGCCTCATGAATGGCCGTCATATTTTTGCCCCCCAACATGCCGGCAAGGCCAATAACAGGTACCTGATAGCGTTGTGCCAGCTTGGCAACGCCTGTCGGCGTTTTGCCAGAAGCACTTTGGCCGTCAATCGCCCCTTCAGCCGTAATCACCAAGTCGGCTACCTTCATCTGTGCGTCCATACCCACGGCCGCCATTACCAATTCGATACCGGGTTTTAAAAGCCCACCAAGAATCCCAGCGACCGTTCCCCCAATGCCGCCTGCTGCGCCACTTCCTGCAAAGCTGCTTATGTCGTAACCATTTAGCGCCACACACTGGGCAAAGTGACCAAGGTTGGCGTCGAGCACTTTGACGTCGTCTGGCGAAGCACCTTTTTGTGGCCCAAACACTGCTGCGGCGCCCAAGTTGCCGAGTAGGGGATTCGTCACATCGCATGCGACCACAACGTCTATACCTGCCAGCTCTGCTTTCGCGTCGGCAATGTCAAAGTGACTGATGTATTTTAAACCCTCTCCACCGGGAGGTATGGATCGGCCTTTACTGTCCAATAATTGTGCGCCCATAGCTTGCAGCAAACCCGCGCCACCATCGGTGGTGGCACTGCCACCCAAGCAAACGATAAGGGTCTTCGGCCGGTGTTTCAAAGCAGCCATGATGAGCTGACCGGTGCCATAACTGGACGCTGACATCGCATTACGGTCAGGCTCGGCCACACAGTGCAGGCCGCTTGCCTCAGCAACTTCAACAATGGCGGTTTTGCCATTATCTATCAGCCCGTAACTGGCATTGACCGGGTAGCCGGAAGGACCGCTTACCCGTGTCTGGTGCAACTTGCCGTGCATAGCCCCCACGAGAGTGGCTGTTGTGCCTTCACCGCCATCTGCCAGGGGGATTTTAATCACCTGGTCAGCCGGAGCACCACGCAACCAACCAACGGCGATCGCGTCAGCGACGGCTTTCGCCGTCAGACACTCTTTGAACGAATCAGGGGCAATGAGTACACGCATGCTGCGGTCCTTACCAAGTTGTTTGAATATCGCTAGTGCCCCTTACAGAGCTGCCAGGGATGCTAGCCACACGGCAGTAATTGTTACCAGGCCCATAAAAAGTGTCGCCGCTGTGTGTGAGCGATACGCCGTTGCAACGTCCATTTTACTGAACTGGGATACCACCCAAAAATAGCTGTCGTTGGCG
Organism: Marinobacter sp. ELB17; assembly: GCF_000169375.1. Lineage (GTDB taxonomy): Bacteria > Pseudomonadota > Gammaproteobacteria > Pseudomonadales > Oleiphilaceae > Marinobacter. The sequence continues at coordinate 74,121 of NZ_AAXY01000010.1, read as the reverse complement.
TGGGAGACGGTCATTGCGCCAGCACCAACGGCCATAACCGTTAGTACGCGGCCCATATCTGAGTCCAATCCCAATTGCGGCAACAACGGGGCAACCAGCGCAGAAGCGGTAACCAGGGCGACGGTTGAAGAACCTTGTGCCGATTTGAGCGCAGCGGCCACAATGAAAGGCATGATAACCCCCAAGCCCAATGTAGACAGGTTCTGGCCAAGGAAATCACCCAGCGGTGTCGCGGCCAGCACAGCACCGAATGCGCCACCCGCACCGGTAATCAGAATAATCGGTGCCGAGACAACCAGACCTTTTTCGGTGTGACGGGCAAATCCTTTGAGTTTCTCATTACCTTGAATCAGCAGTACTGCAAACCCAAGGCCAATCAACAGAGCATTTAGCGGCTTACCAAGAAAATTCAGCGCTTCATAAAGAAACCCATCACCCAGCGGGGCGGTTGGGTAACTGGCTACTGAGCCCAAACAAATAAGGGCAATGGGTACAAAAATAGGAGCAAAGGCTTTCCATGGGCCAGGCAGTTCACCGTAATGCTCTTTACCTTCCTCAAACGCTTCTTCTGTTAGATCCAGTTCTGTACTGGGCAGGTTTCGTGAGAAATAGGCCCAAACCAAACCCGCCATCGCCGCGATTATGGCGAAAACAAGGCCGACGCCGATAACCAGCCCCAAGTTGTTTTCCAACCCCAGGTTGCCTGCGGCCGCAATCGGGCCGGGCGTGGGTGGTACAAGGGTGTGGGTTGCAAATAGACCGGTAGAAAGTGCCACCGTCATTGCGACGGGGGATACGCTAAGGGTTCTCGCCATGGAGCGCTTCAGGCTGTTGAGAATGACAAAACCGGAATCACAAAACACCGGAATAGACACAATAAAACCAACGATGGACATCGTCATGGTAGGGAATTTTTTACCCAAACATTTAATGATCGTCTCAGCCATCACAATAGCGGCACCGGTGCGCTCAAGAATGACACCGATGATGGTACCCAAAACGATAACCAGGCCGATGTAGCCGAGAATTTTACCAAAACCACCGCGAATCGTTGATTCGATGGCATCGAGCGGCAGGCCAAATGCGAACGCGGCAATGAACGATGCCAGCAAAAGTGTAATGAAAGGGTTGAGGCGCAATTTGCTCGTTGCGAACACAATGAACGCAATAAGAGCGATTAAAATAAAAACCATGTGCATAGAAAATCTCCAGCATCGCTTTAATTATTATTTTCCCAAGGAGGGAGCTAAGTACAATCCGTGAGTCTAGAATCTGAGCGGGGATTCGTCTTTAGCCAAGTAACCTAAAAATTGAGCCATAACCTGCTAAATTTTGTGCAAAACGACAAATCAGTCATTTTTGCGGGGGCCGCCTGCGTTAAGTGCCAGATACAGGTGGAGAAGCTCGGGGAGCTTGAACGGAGACAACCCGGTGAGCTGCTCAATGCTTTTCAGTCGGTATCGAATGGTATTCCGGTGCAAATGCAGGGTCGACGCACATTGTTGTACATCGCCATTGGCGTCAAAAAACGCTTGCAGGGTTCGTGCATACAAAAGATGACGAGGGTGGGCGTGCAAGGCGTGCAAGGGACGCAGCAACTCGTGCTGCTGCCAGCCTGGGTGAAAGCTCTCCCACAAGATGGCTACTGGGCTATCCGAGTAACAATGTGTTTTGAGGTGTGGTGACTCACGTCGGCCATACGTCATTGTTGCAAGAGCAGACTCGTAGCAGCCCCGAAGATTGCTCTCAGTATACTGTCCGACGGCTATCACCATTGGCGCGTAAATGGCTGCGGGTAAATGGCGCTGCAGGCGCTTTAGCGACTGCTCTGTCATCGAGCGATGCTCTGGGGTGCCTGGCAGCTTTACCGGCACCAGAACAAGAAGTCGCTGGGGCGCTACTTGGGCCAATAACAAGCTTTTGTCACTGATTTCCAGCTGCCGCATCAGCGAAATAACAAAATCGTCGGGACCCGGTAACTGCGCAGGTTCTATGATCAATGCAAGGCGCGGCTGAGCCTGATCGAAGCCGACTCGTTCCAGCCAAACCTGCGGCACGGTGCGTCCATTAATCAGCGCTAACAACGTATCCTCAATTTGCCGGCGACGGTGCTGGCCTAGCTCCAGCAGAGCGGTATGCTCCAGCATGAGCTCTGCCGTAACCTTCACCAAATCTGCAAACGGCAAGACTTTGGCCGGTTCCCCGGAAATGCCAACAACAGCAACGACCTGGTGGCCAACCGTGATGGGGACGTTAACACCATGGCGAACCCCGGGGAATTGCTCAGCATTGTGAGCATCAACCGCCAGCGACTCCCCTCGCACAGCCACATGCCGTGCGCCCTGATGAATTTCACCAACTCGTAGCGGATCACCTGAAGCGATGATCACTCCGTCGGGTGTCATCACATTTACCGAGTGGCCAATAACCTGCATTGCCCTGTCTACGATGCGCTGAGCTGTCGTTTGGTCAAGCGTAATCATAGGCGCACCTTACCACAGGGTATTGCGGAGCAAATGGACGCCCAGCCACTTGAAAGCCTGCTTCTTACGACAAAAAGAGAAAGCATTCACACACTTGGCGATCAGGCGGTAAACCAACCGATTGGGGCTGACGCTAATCGACGACGCTATAGTCTATCGCTTTACTCATCACTTACAGTGATACCAGAAATACCACGCAACAATTATTCAACCTGGCTCTTCATCCTGATAATGCCCTCATCGGATTAGAAAGCACCCACGTGATTTCCAGTCCCTGACAAACCAATCAAAGATCCTTAGGAAAATAACCATGCGAAACATTACCGCAACCACAACCGTACTCGTAGCCGTCTTGGCCGCTTTCGCCCTACCGGCTTCTGCCAGCTTGGCAGACCGGAAGTCCGATGAGCAGAAAATCGAGCAGCCAGCAGCGCCCGCTCCATACAGCGGTCGCGACGTAATTCGCGGCGAGATTATTGCCGCTGACCACACATCTATCCAACGCACATCCAAAACCTGAACAGCGTAGCCACTCTGTTCAAGCACTCGAAGGTCGGAATGTATTTTTACCCGCTGCTCGGCGGTAAAACGTATTTTCCCGACCCGCTGGGCTTAATTCTGCACTTTCAATATCATCATAAATGCCGGCTTAGCCTGTCGTGTCCATAATGCTTGAGTAACGTTCTTTCAGCGAAGTCTCGATCAACTCTCGCAACCAGACAACGCCGGGATCGCGGTCGTGCCTGGTGTGCCAAAACAAATAGAGGCTGCTGGGGTCTAGGTCAAACGGCAAGCGCGTGACCCACAGATTCGCTGTAAAGTCGCTACTTTGAAGAATAACCTCCGGGACTGCACAAATAAGGTCGGTGTGGCGCAACAACCTGGGCACTCCCACAAACTCATTCACCGTCACCGCAACGCGCCGGCTCAGCCCTTTCAGGTCCAGATAGCTGTCGACAATCCCGTGAGCTTCGCCGGACATCGTCACCAGTAAATGCCGCGCATCTATGAAGTCTTCCATAGAGAGCGGTTTACCTGCGAGTGGATGATCGGCCCGCATGGCAACCTGATAACCCCCCTGAAACAAAAAAATACTTCTAAGGCTATTGTCATGATGGCTGATCGGCCCAATAGCGAGATCCACGCTGGCTTCGCGTAAATCATTGTAGGTCCCTTCCGGCGTGTAGGGTACAGCGTGAAAGTCGATGCCTGGAGCCACTCGCTCGAGTTTTTGAGCCAGTTGGAGCCAGATCATCTCTACGGTGAGATCCGTAACCGCAATCCGGAAAGTCCGGCTCGCCTGCGCGGGGTCGAACTTAGTGGATCTGACGGCGGTTGACAGGTCATAGATTGGGCCCCGAATACGTTTCCAAAGGCTGAACGCATAGGATGTCGGTTCAATTTTGCGCCCCTTTCGCACGAACAGCGGGTCATTCCAAACCTGCCGCATTCGCGAAATCGCGTTGGATACCGCTGGTTGCGTCATTGCCAGGCTTTCAGCCGCGCGAGTGACCGAACGCTCGGTCATGATCGCATCGAACACATAAAGTAGATGCAACTCGTCGCTTTTCATCGAGCGGTTTTACTCCGGTCTGAAATGACCCGCTGTTCGTGCGAAAGGGGCGCAGGAAAATAGTCGTCGCATGCCATAAACACCCAAGCCTATGACTATGACTATGCTTGGGCTTGGGCTTGGGCTTGGGCTTGGGCTTGGGCTTGGGCTTAGCGCACGATCATTACCGACATCTTGGCATGATGCACCACATGCTCGGCATTGGGGCCCAGCACATAATCGGCGAACTTACGCTTGTTATGGGACGCCATAACGATCAGATCGATATCGAGTTGCTTAGCCACCTTGATGATCGCCTCCCAGGGCGAGCCATCAACAATAACGCTTTGCGCCCTTACATCCGCCGGCACGTTCGCCTTGATAAAGGCACGCTGAGCCTCGGCTATCGCCTCATGGGCGTTCTTGGCGAAGTCCTTGGGAAAATAAGACCCCACTATGGGCATATTATAGTCCGGCAGAACCGTGACCAAATGCAACGATGCGTCGAAACTTCTGCATAGCGTCAAAGCCGTTGGAAGCGCTTTCGACCAGGATTCCTCCTCATTAAGGTCCACTGGCAACATAATCTTGCTGTACATGGCAATCTCCTTCAGGCAGTGGCGGTAGCCGCCATATTGTCACGACGCCGACGCTGCAACATTATGACCAGCCCGAAAACCAGGAAGGCGGGGATCCACATCAGCTCCTTGGTCCAGCGATCAACAGGAGCCAGTACCTCGATAATTTCCTGGTCAAAGTCGAAGCCAAGATCCGACGCCTGGCTGCCATAGGCCACCATATCGACAATTGCCTTGTCGCCTTCGATCAACAGCTCCAGGCCCAGATTATCGAGCCGCTCCTGCCCGCTATCGCCGTCTGGCACTGGCACGGTCATGTAGGTGGTCATGGGATCGCCGAACGCATCAAGACCTGCAATCTGTATGCGCAAGGCAGAGTCTTCATCGGCACTGCCCATGGCCTCCACGAATTGTGCAGGTGGCATGGACTCATAGGGATCATGAATCATGTCCATCCAGAACCCGGGCCGGAACAGCGTGAACGCAATCAGCAACAACACGGCGGATTCGTACCAGCGGCTGCGGGTGATCATGTAGCCCTGAGTCGCCGCCGCAAAGATCAGCATGGCTATTGTCGACACCACAAAGATCAGAATACCCTGCAAAAAGGTTACATCGATCAGCAGAAGGTCAGTATTGAAGATGAACAGAAACGGCAAAGCCGCGGTACGAAGGCTGTAGTAGAAGGCCTGAAAACCGGTCCGGATAGGATCGCCGCCGGAAACCGCCGCCGCCGCGAAGGACGCCAGCCCCACCGGCGGCGTAACGTCGGCCATGATGCCGAAGTAAAACACGAACAGATGCACCGCAATCAACGGCACCAGCAGGCCGTTCTCCGCCCCCAGATGAACAATAACCGGCGCCAGCAGCGCCGAGACCACAATGTAGTTGGCCGTAGTGGGCAGACCCATGCCAAGAATCAGACTAAGCACCGCCGTAAGCAGCAAGATCAGCAGCAAATTCCCCATCGCGAGGATTTCCACCACTTCGGCCAGCACCAACCCCACCCCGGTCTGCGACACGGCCCCAACGATGATGCCAGCGGTAGCAGTGGCAATACCGATGCCAATCATGTTGCGGGCACCTGTGACCAATCCAACCCATAAATCCAGAGCGCCTTCGCGCAAGTCGGCGCTCATTTTGCTGCGACCGCGGAAGATTGAGGTAATGGGACGCTGGGTAAGAATGATAAAGACCATGAACACCGTGGCCCAGAAAGCCGACAAGCCCGGCGACAGGCGCTCCACCATCAAACACCAGACCAGCACAACCACCGGTAGGATGTACTGCAAACCCACCAACACTGTGGGCCTGGTTTGCGGCAGCGAATAGATCGGCTGATTGGGATCATCCAACTCGAGTTCAGGGTAACCGGCTGCCAGCTTAAGCAGAGCGACATAAACCAACGCCAGCCCAACCGAGACCACCCAGGGAGTGGCATCGCCAAGAACTGGCTTGAGCCAGCCAAGGCCGTAATAGACGACCATAGCCGTCACCATCATCAACAGAAGCCCACCGAGAAAGCCCATCACCTTGCGCACCAGGGGCTTAGGCGGATTGCTGCTTTCAAGACCCTGCATGTTGGCCTTCAGGGCCTCCAGGTGAACGATATAGACCAGTGCGATATAAGAGATCAAAGCAGGCAAGAAGGCATGCTTGATGACATCGACATAGGAAATGCCCACATACTCAACCATCAGGAACGCGGCCGCGCCCATGACAGGCGGCATGATCTGACCGTTGACCGAAGACGCCACTTCGACAGCTCCGGCCTTTTCGGCGGAAAAACCGACGCGCTTCATCATCGGAATAGTAAAGGTGCCCGTGGTGACCACGTTGGCAATCGATGAGCCGGAAATTAGCCCGGTCATGGCAGACGCCACGACGGCAGCCTTGGCCGGCCCGCCCTTGTAATGGCCAAGCAGCGAGAACGCCACCTTGATGAAATAGTTGCCCGCTCCGGCCTTGTCGAGCAAAGCGCCGAACAACACGAACAGGAACACGAAACTGGTCGAGACCCCCAGCGCGATGCCGAAAACCCCTTGGGTCGTCAACCACTGGTGATTGATCAGTCCATAGAGGCTGACCCCGCCATGCGAGAGGATACCGGGCATCCATGGGCCAGCAAGGCTATAGATAAGAAAGAACGATGCCACGATCATCAGCGGCGGCCCAAGCGCTCGGCGGGTCGCCTCGAGCAGCAGCAGAACCCCAGCCACCCCGACGATTACGTCCTGCAATATCGGCGCACCAGGGCGCTGAGACAGTCCTTCGTAGAAAATAAACATGTAAGCGCCGCAGAAGGCCGCGACCGTCGCAAGCACCCAATCCTGGATGGGAATTCGATCGCGGGGCGAACGCTTAAATGCGGGATAGGCCATGTAAGCCAGAAAAAGCGCAAAGGCCAGGTGAATCGAGCGGGCTTCCGTGGCGCTGAACACGCCGAAACCCAGCATGAAGGGCACCGGAGAAGCGATCCATAATTGGAAGAGCGACCATGCCGCCGCAATGCACACCAATAGTTTCCCGGGCATGCCGGCTGGTTTGCGGGCTCCCGAGTCACTGGAAGCGACCATGTCCTCCAGATCAGCACTCGAGTCGCGAGGTTTTGTATTGTCGTCCGTCATACTCAGCCCTATCCGCCGTCAGTCAGGTTGCTATTGATATTATTATTGCGCTTGGAAACGGCCCCACAAACGCAATGCGCGGATACCTATAAGCATCCGCGCATCGGTCACTCAGTTATAACAGCCATCAAAGCAAAATCACTCAATCCAGCCTTGCTCGCGATAGTAGCGGGCAGCGCCATCATGCAGCGGTGCTGAAAGCCCTTGGGTAGCCATCTCTTGGGGAACCAGGTTCTCGAAGGCCGGGTGCAGCTGCTTGAAGCGATCGAAGTTGTCGAAAACCGCCTTGACCGTCTGGTAGATGACTTCCTCGTCGGCATCGACGGTGGTCACGAAGGTAGCCGCCACCCCGAAGGTCTCGACATCGTCCGGGTTACCCGTGTATAGGCCGCCGGGAATGACGGAAGCGCTGTAGTAAGGATACTCGCTGACGATGCCCTGGATGTCCTCGTCATTCAACGGAATCAGGCGGGCGTCGACGGTGGTGGTCGCCTCCTGGATGGAACCATTGGGGTGGCCGACCACATAGACCATGGCGTCGATATTGTTATCGGACAGGGCCGCAGCCTGTTCGGCGGCACCGAGCTGAGACGCCAGCGAGAAGGTGTCCTCGGTCCAGCCTTTGGCGTCCATTACTACTTGCATCGTATTGCGCTGGCCAGAGCCGGGGTTACCGATGTTGACGCGCTTGCCCACAAGGTCATCCAGGGTAGTAATGCCAGAATCAGCACGCGCCAGCAAAGTCAAAGGCTCACCATGAACCCGAAAAACGGCACGCAGGTCCGTATAGGCGTCGCCTTCGAAGCTTTTGGTGCCGTTGTAGGCCTGGTACTGAACATCGGACTGAGCGACACCCATGTCCAACTCGCCGGACTTGATGCCATTGATGTTGGCAACAGAACCACCAGTGGACGGTGCATTACACTTGATATTGGCATCTTCCAGACGATTAACCAGACGACAGATCGACTGACCGACGACATAGTACACGCCGGTCTGGCCGCCGGTGCCGATGGTGATGAACTGCTCTTGGTCTTGGGCCATCGCAGGTGATGCAAACATGGCAGCACTCAGCAGGGTGCCGGCAAATGCGGCAGAGAAAGCATGGCGTTTCATAAACACACCTCAATAATTGTCATTATGGTCGGTAAAAGTTGGCGAGATCTGCACTCGGCGGATTTACCGACGGCTCAACATCTCTTACTACTTTAGCGAAAAATTACACGGACGGAAAAAGCCTGCTTGATGAGGTCTGTTTCCCTTATTCCTCAGTTTAGCCGCGACTTACGTGAAGTAAAGCTTAATTTACAGACCCTAACGCCCCAAGGCCCAACTGTTTTGGGCCAGATGCATGGCCTGTTTTACGTCATCGGTTGGAATATCACCCGGCTCACCCTTTTCGAGCGGGTCGTAGTGAAACACGTACAATCGCGAGGCAAACTCGGCCACCGGCAACGAGGCTTCACCGTAGAGCTCGCCGTGGCCTTGGGTCGAGGTGACAATTCCCTGACCCCAGTTTTGCCCGCTGTCGTTATTGGGATTAAAGAAATAAACGCGCATAACCTCATCACTATCCAGCGCAAGCCGCTGGATAGTGATGGCGTGCCAGCCAAGAAAGCGTGTCGCGCTGTCGGTCACTGCGATACCGGCTGGCTGAGGATTAATAACCGGAATGTTGCCGTTGTAAAAAGGGTGATAGGCAGCATAAAAATCTCGAATAAACCCTTCAAAGTCCTTCAGGCCACCGGTGAATATGTCGACGGCTATGCGAAATCCGTGACCCACACGATCACCGTGGAATGCGGAGTTAACCCATTTGTGCGGATCTTCTCCACGCCCGGCGCTGCGACGACCCATTTCAAAGTAGATGCGGTCCAGGTGCGGCACAGTCAGCAGTGAAACGGCATCTACATCCACCGGAGGCTCGCTGGCCAGCCCGGCGCCCAGATCCCGCGAAGAAATGCTGTTGCCCTCAAAGCGCATCACCACTTCGTCGTCGCGTGCCGCCCAGGCAAGAATCCGAAGCAGTTCCGCCGGCATGTTGTAAGCCCACATAGACAAGGCGCGCGTCGACTGACAGGTAGGATAGTTCCCCTGCCCCACCCCTAGAGGGCACCCGAGCACATTGAGCACATCCGCAAGCAGAAAGCATTCCGGCGAACGGCTGCGCCCAAAGACCGCCACAATTTTCTCGGCTGCGGCCTCGCACAGCAACAGTCGTATTTGTCGCCACAGAGACGGCGCCACCGGAGGCGCATAGAGAATCCCCCGCTCGAGCATCATCGCCAGTCCGTAGGCACACTGGCTGGTCTCGGGAAACAAGGCCTCGTCAATCAGGGTGTGAATCAACGCCGGATAGCAGTGAAAGGCGTCGGCGCCCGTGTGGCTCAGGCCCAAAGCGGTGGGAATCAGGTCGTTCCAACGGCTACGCAGGTAACGTATAAACCCAGGCATATACGGTGAAACCAGGCCGGTACTGTGCATGGCCTTGGCAAAGGCGATGGCCTCTCGCAGCAAGGTGGCATCGTCCATCTGTGCCAGCCGCTCAGCATAAACATCGAAGCCGGGATCTTCGCGGCAGCCCTCGGTAGGGCTGAACACGGCATGGATCAATTGCAGCGCGTCATCGCCGACGTCGCCGCCGAGCGCATCCGGCTTTTGCAGGCAGACGGCGATCTGCGTCACCATCTGTTTAACACCATCCACCTGAACCGGCCGTTGCGCCAGAATTCGCCAGACTTCGGCCACTAAATGTTCCAGAAGATTCTCGTAACCCAAATGCCGGAGCAAAAAGTGATACAGACTCTGAACGGCGAAGCCGAGCCCATCCGGCCGCAGCCGGTCGCTCTCCTGAAGATCACTGACCACCAGATCCAAATTCATCGCCAGTACTTGGGCGAGAAAGTGATGGGCGTGTTCTGCCGAGATAGAAGGATGACTGTAATGGCCTTTAGCCACCGCTAAAAGGCGAATCTGGCTAAGAATTTCAATCAGGGTTACCACCGGTTCGCCATGGCGAATCGTGCGCACGGCCAGCGAGGGCACCAACGTCTGAGGATAATCCCAATCACTGCCACCAAAGCACCCGGCCGCCTCAATCGCCGGCACGCGCTGGTAGAGAGTTTCGAGGCCTTCGTCAGTAAACATCAAGGCCCGTGCCGCTTCGATGACCTCCAAAACGGGCGACACGCCCTCAGTCGCATTGATGTCGGCCAGGCGTTTGATGGCCGCGTCGAGTGACTTCGCTAGCTCATCTGACGCGCCGTTGTGCTGATTCACGGGGGTGTATGTGGCTCTACTCATACGTCGTGATCCTCCGGTCAATCCCGGAACATGTCAACCTGACCCGGTTTCCACACGCACATACCTTGGGCGGAAAAGCCGCCATTCACTGTGCCGCCGGCTCGGCGCGACTGACCCGCCAGATGATATTGCCCACGTCATCCGCCACTAAAAGCCCACCCTGCTTGTCGATAACAACGCCAACAGGACGCCCCTGGGCTTTATCGTCGGCATTGATGAACCCGGTGAGTATATCGACCGGCTGACCATCGGGCTCACCATCGGTGAAAGGAACAAAAATGACTTTATAACCGCTGCGGGGCTTGCGGTTCCAGGAGCCGTGTTGGCCCACAAACATGCCGTTGTTGAATTGCTCAGGTAACGTGTTGCCCTCGGCGGCCGTTAGCCCCAGTGAAGCGGTGTGCGGCCCGAGGGCGTAATCGGGCTTGATGGCCCGGGCCACTTTCCCCGGGTGTTGCGGCTTTACCCTCTCATCCACATTCTGGCCAAAATAGCTGAAGGGCCAACCGTAGAAACCACCCTCCGCCACCGATGTCATGTAGTCTGGTACCAGGTCACTGCCAAGCAGGTCACGCTCATTGACGGCAACCCAGAGCTCGCCGCTTTCCGGCTGCCAGGCCAACCCCACGGGATTGCGTAGGCCAGTGGCAAATTCGCGGTGCTGACCGGTTTCGGGGTCGATTTCCCAAATGGATGCGCGACCTTCCTCATTCTCAGGACCGTTTTCGCCGATATTACTGTTCGATCCCACACCGACGTAAAGCTTGCTGCCATCCGGGCTGGCAATCATGCTCTTGGTCCAGTGATGATTGATCTTGCCGGCTGGCAGATCGGTGACTTTGGAGCCTTCGGCAGTGATGCGTGTCTGGCCCGTCTTGTAGGGAAAGCGCATGACGGCGTCCGTGTTGGCAACGTAGAAGTCGTTCCCGATCAGAGCCATACCAAACGGGGAGTACAGGTCTTTCAGTAGCGTCGAGCGTTTGTCGGCTACGCCGTCACCATCACTGTCCCGCAGCAGGGTAATCCTGTCGGCGCTGGGAACAGTGGCACCGGCATCTTCCATGATCATTCTCGTGATCCAGCCACGAATACCCTGATGACTGTCCGGGTTCGGCTGGGCATTGGTTTCGGCAACCAGCACATCACCATTGGGTAGCACATAGAGCCAGCGGGGATGTTCCAGGTTGTCTGCGAAGGCGACCACCCGGGTTCCCGCGACGGCATCGGGTTTTCCGCTGGAAGGCCAGCCGGCGGCTTTGGCAATATTGACAATGGGAATCAGGGATTCGCTCGGACTGGGTAATGCCGGATCAGGGCCGGTTCCCTCGGCAATGGAGAACTGAGCTGTATTTCCGCAGGCAGTAAGCGTGAGTATCAGGCCGATGGGCAATAACAGGTGACGCTGTTTCATACTAATAAACTCCAAAACCAGAATAACCAAAGCGTAGGCCGATTTCGCTGTCACTGCGAGAGGCTTCCGACGTTTATTGACTGACTTGGTACCGAACTTTTCGTGCTCACCCAGGTTCTGGGTGTCTTCCTGCGCTTTGGATTTTTACCATTGCACCATAAAAAAAGGGAGGCGCGAAGGCCTCCCAAGGACACACAATTTTGTCTATCATGCAGAAGCAGTGGTGGCTGTCTTCTTGGCCGGGCTTTTCGTAGCAGTCGGCTTTCCGGTGTTGACTTTGTGCTTGGCAGACTGCGCTAAGCTGGTCACATCATCAGCGACGTCAGATACAACTTCAGCAACCGCATCGGTGCCTTCAGCTGCTTCTTTCTCAAGCTTTGACAGGATGTCGGCAGCGAAACTACCCATCCGCAAGTTCAGACTGCGGAGCTGGCTAAACAGCGTTTCACTGTAGCCGTAGTAGTGTTCGCGCAATGATTTAACGCTGTATTCGCGAGCGCCAGATTCCAGTTTCTCAGCGTACTCGAAAGGCTTGGCAGACAGCTTTTTCTGTTGCGCTTCTGCAGCATTAATACCTTTCTCGACAATTTCCTGAATCTGTTGCTGATATGTTTTGAGTTTACCCATTTTAAATCTCCTGATTGCTAATGATCGCTTTGATTAAAGAAGGGTTCACCAAGCGAATTTGTCGACTAAAGTTCGTCGAACTTCGAACTCAATACCGACAATACGGTGAAAAATTAGAGTGTTCATACTAGATCGCGAAAAATTGGAAAAGAAAAACAGTTTTATAATTCTGGATCGCGTTGAATCGGACGCTACGCCGTCAATAACTCCAGAAAGTGGCTGTACAGCCCGATACCAATCAATACGTTGAACGGGAAAGTCACACCAAGAGAAGCCAGCATCGCCAGCCCGATATCCGCTTCTGGAATGGCGTGCCTTATCGCTACCGGCGCGGCAATGTAAGAAGCGCTGGCGGTAAGAGCGCCCAAAATCACAACAGTTCCGGTCTCCAGACCCAGCCAGGAGCCGACTAAAAGCCCTGGCACGGACAGGATCGGGGGCATGCAAAGTGCGAAAGCAATCAAACGCCAATGACGAAGCTGAACCTTGCGCAGTGTTTCCGCCGCAACCAGACCCATTTCCAGCAAGAACAGCGAAAGCACCAGGGAAAAAGCACCCGTTAGTGGCGCCGTAACACCATCACCCTTGTCAGGCCCGTAAAGAATGCCGATAACCACGCCTCCCACCAGCAAAACCACGCTTCTGTTAGTGAGGGTTTCCTGCCACAGGGGTGTGCCTGTGCTGCTTGTTTGAGCCGCATCCTGGGTGTAGCGCCGATACAGCCACAGGCCGGTAAGAATCGCTGGCAACTCCAACAGCACCAAGTACAAAGTAACCTGCCCGTTAGTCGCCAACCCCCGGGACTCAACCCAGGCCAACGCCACTGCGAAAGTACCCGCGCTGACAGATCCATAATGGGCGCAGAAACTGGCGGCATCCGCTACATTCAAGCGCACAAGGTAGCGGAGCATCGGGAACAGCGCCAAAGGAATGGCAAAGCCCAACGCCATAATCGCCAGCACTTGCGTAATCAGACCCCAATGAAGATTGCCATGCAGGGCCATGCCCCCCTTGAGGCCTATGGTCAGCATCAGCAGAAGACTGAGAATATCGTAAACGGCCTTCGGGATCGTCAGGTCGGAGCGAAGGGCTCCCGCAATCACTCCAAGCAGGAAGAACATCACGATGATGTCGGGCATGAATCAAAAACTCCGGTAAATCGGCACAGGGAAAATAGAATAACTGATCGTTCCTATGCCACACCACCCGGCAAACGCGGCCGCGCCCCGTTTGGAAACGGAGGTGTTATAGACACCGAAAACGCTGTCACCGCCATTGCTGGCGGAATTTGTGTCAATAATTTTTACAGTCATTGGATTAACGAATTTGCAAGCTATTGGAAAATAACAGCAAGACATTATGGCGCCGTTATTGCATAGGTTATTTGCGGATCAGAATAATATTTTTAGGGGTTAAAACAATGAGTTATTTCAAACGAATCATTTCAATAGCATCTATTTTTGCAATCACGTCAGTTGCCCATGGCGCGGCTATCACGACGCAACTGGAAGATTATACCAACGGTGGCGGTTTTTTTGGTGAGGTAACGTTTGAGGACAACGGCACCAATACGGTCACGATTTCTGCGAACATCGCAGACCCAATCAACGTAGGCCTCACCAAAGGCGACGTTCTGGCGCTCTGGTTCGACTTTGCGAACATTGGTGCGCTTACAGGGTCGACAGCAACGTTCAGTAACGAAAACCCGACTGGCATAGTAAATGGCTATTCTTTCAGTGAGAACGCAGTCAATTCTCTGGGGGGTGGGCTGAACCTGAACGGGAGCGGCGAAAGTAATTGGGACTTTGCCGTACTACTGGAACCAATGGTAGCAAAGATGGTTTTATACAGACTCTAAGCTTTGACCTGACGATTGCCGGTCTGGACCAGACCCAGTTCTTGAACCAGAGAGTGGGCATGCGCGTGCAAAGTATTGTAGGCGGAGACTTCAGTGCGGGCTCATCAAAACTGGTTGGCACAGGCACATCGGTGACAGTCCCGGAACCTGGAACATTCGCCCTGTTGGGTCTGGGTCTACTTGGACTTGGAGTAAAGCGGCGTAAACATCAGATTTGAACCGGAGCAATTGATTCGCGTTCCAGGGAGAATGCCAAAGAGCGTCAGCTTAGCCGGCGCTCTTTGGCTTCATTGATAGGAGCAACCAGATAGCTACTTCCGCCCGAATCATTGCAATCTACGCATCCTCTGGCTTCAGGCCAGATTGACAGACCGAAACGTTCGGCCGTATTGCATTTCTAGCCTGTCCAAACTGCGTGTCGATAATCTTCACACTGTGATTTGGCTCACATAACCGAACTCAGCCTTAACGATTTTCATGCATCGAAATTTTTGACACCTTGGTTTAGTTCCGTAACCGGGTTGTTGCTGGAGCGAATCGTACCTTAGGCTGGGTTTTCTACGTGCCCGGCTTTTTTACTTTCTCGAAAGCCTCGGGATAACGCCGTTTCATTTTCGCCAGCCGGCATATGGTGATGAAGTTAACGGCCAGCATTAACCGCAGTCAGAAATTCCTCCTCAGCACTATTGCCTTACTCGGCTGTCTAGCAAAACGCCACGGTCGGCTATTTCGTGTTTGATGCTGTCGAGCAATTCCTCTTGGAAATGGTCTCGACGCCCGAACAATTCAAGCATATGCGCATGCGGATAGAAGGGACGGATTCTGGTTCATTATGAGTGTCGGGGTTATTCCGATTCCGTTTCAAATTGCCATGCTGGCATCCGGGGCCACCAGCTATTCCTTCTTTCTTTTTGTGCTCGCGTCTGTTTTGTCCCGGGCACTGAGATACTATGGCCTGGGAATGCTGATTCTCATTGCCGGCAATCACGCGCAAGCTATTTTCGAGCGTCACAAAGTGTCTGCTGCCATAGTGGTTAGAACAGTGGTGCTTGTGATCTGGGCCACGGTTTTATTGGGCGGGTGACAAAAAATCTGTCCTGGTTTTTTTGAGGAATACATGACACTTTTTGAAATCGTCGCCATCCTACTGAGCCTCTCCGCATTGTTCAGTTACATCAATGCTCGGTTTATCGGTTTACCAACGAGTATCGCCGTGATGGCGTTTTCGCTGGCCTTTTCGCTGGTTCTGGTCGGTATCAACCACCTGGGCGGGCAGGATCTGACCCGCTGGGCAGAGCAGCTGATTGCACAGGTTGATCTGGGTGAAACATTACTGAACGGCCTCTTGAGTTTTTTGTTGTTTGCCGGTGCCCTGCACGTAAATCTTGACGATCTGGCCGATCAGAAATGGCTGGTGGCGCTGTTAGCGACTCTGGGTGTTGTGGTCACCACGTTTTTAGTGGGATGTGCCATGTGGCTGGTGCTGGGCTGGCTCGCAATTCCGCTGCCGTTTATCTACTGCCTGCTCTTCGGCGCCGTGGTGGCGCCCACCGACCCTGTGGCGGTGTTGGCCATTCTTAAATCGGTGGACACACCGAAAGCCTTGTCCACCAAAATTGCGGGTGAATCCCTATTCAATGATGGCGTTGCGGTGGTCATGTTTATCGCCATTCTAGGCATTGCACAGGGTGACAGAGAGGCCTCGTTTCAGGGCATTGGCCTGCTGTTTCTGGAGGAAGTGGTGGGTGGATTGGTGTTGGGCTTTGTACTGGGGTGGGTGGGGTATCGCCTGCTGCGCCGACTCGACAATTACCAGGTCGAAATTCTGGTTACCATTGCTCTGGTGGCAGGCGGCTACGCGCTCGCCAGCCGGTTGCATATGTCCGGCCCGTTGGCGGTGGTGGTCGCGGGGCTGATGATCGGCAACCATGGTCGACGATACGCAATGTCGGAAAAAACCGAGCAGCAGCTGGATACGTTCTGGGAGTTGATCGATGAAGTTCTGAACGCGGTCCTGTTTTTGCTGATTGGTCTTGAAGTCCTGATCGTCACCTTTGAATTACCGGTACTGTTGGCCGGACTTGCAGCGATTCCGCTGGTGCTTCTGGCACGGCTGGTGGCGGTGGGTGTTCCTGTGATGGCGTTAAAACCGTTCCAGGAACATACCTCCAGCTCTATTCTGGCGTTAACCTGGGGCGGCCTGAAAGGCGGCATCTCCGTTGCATTGGCATTGGCGCTGCCCGCAGGGCCGGAGCGGGATCTGATTCTGCCGATGGCCTACGTGGTGGTGGTGTTTTCCATTCTATTTCAAGGTTTGACGGTGAAGCGCTTTTTAGGACGCGCGGTGGCTAAATGACCGGCCATCTGTGCTGACGTGACACTGTTGGTTTCTGACGGGCGATTGTCAGTTGATAGTGTGGTGAATCCTTAAATAAATCTGTTCCTGCGCATCCTCCGACTTCAGCCCATTTTTGCGCAACTGCGACATGACCATTTCGCCAATCTCTTGCGCTGCGGCCGCGTCCACGGGATCTATGTTCTGTTTTGCACGGTAAATCAGGAATGCAGTCACGACAACGATGGCTGTGACTATTAAGAATTTCATTGAGCACTCACCTCAGAAAATTCGCACTATTTTACGACATCAGCGAACGCCTTGGTGGCTCAGGCGCTTGGGTTTTCTATGTGCCGGGCTCTTTTGCTTTCTCGAAAGCCTTAGGATAACGCCGTTTCATTTTCGCCAGCCGGTATATGGTAATGAAGTTAACGACTAGCACCATCGCTTCCGCCAGCGTGCCGCCCACCGAACCGATGGCAATATTGTTTAGCATCCAGGCAACCGCAGCGGCGGCCAGCATTAGCCGCATCGGAATGCCCCTGAGCATGAACATGCCGAAGGTGCCAAAAATAGCTGCCGCAATAGCGAAAAAATCCACTGGGCTGCGCCAGGTCAGTAGTGCGGCCACAAGATTCACCCCCAATACCGCCAGCATCACCTGCCAGCTGCCCATATAGCGCCGCGCCAGCATAATGCGGCCGATTACCAGCAAGCTCAGGGTCGCCGCCGTCCAGCTACCAAACAGCGCAAACTGCAACGCAAAGGCCACATTCGCCGCAATCAACAGCACCATCAGCCGGTCATCGTGCTTGCTGGTAAAGCCGACAATGCAAAAGCCCAGCGCAATAAGGCTGACAATCTGGCCCGCCAGGGCGGTGTAACTCATCTCCTCGAACATCAACAAAGTCTACGGCACAGGCACTATCGAGAGAAGCCATCCAGATAGCCGGCACAGATTTATTTTCCGGAGCACAGACTCAGTCCCGATTTCCCGTATTGCTGCACCGGACACCCATACACAAGTGTCACGTCTTTCAGTCCACCACTGCCAGCATGACTACTTGTTTCAGGAAACATAATGACAGACAGAGCTGCACGCCCTCCCCAAGGACTGGCCCGCATTAAAAGATGGGCGATGGTTTACTGGATGACAGCGAGCGGGATGTGTTCCGAAGCGCGCTGACCAAAATGGCCGAATACAACATGCTCGATTTTTCCATTGAACGGGGCATGGAAGATATAATGAATCTGGCGGACCAGTGGCGTGAAGGCGACCGGGCGGAAGTCGAAGCCGCCGCGCTGGAGGCACTGCGACAGTTGCGAGGCAAGGAAAAGCTCGGGGAGTTGATCGCTAACACGACGGTGAGTGCTGGAGTCAGCAACCCTGCCTGGCAAGCTGGTGTGAAAAGTTCGCTGAATGTCAGCCATGGGGTACAGGCATCTTACGCGTCTGCCACGTCTGAACTGAAAGCCACTGGCAGTAATCGTGTTGATCAGATCACCAGGGAGATGGCGCAGACACACTTCAGGGCAGGTTAGCCGGAAAGCTAATCAAAAAATAAATCTATCCCGGTTAGTTCAGGCGCACCGGGACCATGATGTGCGCATAGTCTGTTCCTTTCCACATAACATAGGGCCCGCCGTTATGCGGATCGGTTGGCAGGGCGTCGAGGTCTTTCGGGTCGGAGACAATAACCATCAGGTGCGGGCCCTCCTTGATCCAGTCGTTGTCGTCGGTTTTGCCCTTGGCGTATGGATCGATGTTACTCGCCCCCTCGTCACCGCCCAGCATATAAGAAATACCGAGTCCGGGTGATGTGAAAGGCTGTTTGCTCATCCATGCCGCGGCCCACTTCTGCCAAGGGCCATCCAGGCACATGGGGGCCGTGCCTTGCAAGGTGGGTGGTGTGGGGAAGCAGACGTAATTGCTGCTTCCTTCCTGCAGCACGTTGTTATCCCAGTCCATAACAGTTACCTGATTGCGAAGCGAAACAGGCGCTGCACTCAGAGCATCCTTGAGAAGCTCACTGCTATCGTCTGCCACAACCTGGCTGGCAGGGATCATCAAAACCAGAGCGGTTAAAATACCTGTGGCTGTGTTCATGTGTATGGCCCTCGATTTTCATTGAAATCAGATACTGCTCGAAACAAGTATGAACGATTCTTCTGGGGCCATAGGACCAATTCGTTCTTAGGAACGCGAAAGAAAGTTCTAAGCCTTATGATGGGGGCAGCCAGCGAGGGAGATGCCCCCTACTCTTCGTAGATCATCTTGCGCAGGATGCTGGGGATGGTCGCTTGCGGTGAGGGGTGCGGGCTCCCCGGGTTCGGCGCAGGTGCGGTACCGCGTGTTTTGCCGTGAGGTAGGGACCGGTGAAGTTCACGTCCAGTCGTTTCGGCCACTCCACCAGCGCCAGCTCTTCCACCGCGCCCATCACGGGATCAGCCAGGCCGGCATTGTTCACCAACGCATCCAGCCGACCTCCCCAGTTTATCACCTGGCGCAACGCCGACTCGACGTCGCCTTCATCCGCCACATTACAGCGCACGAACAGCACATCCGCGGGGCCCCCAAACGCGGCAGTAACCTCATTCGCGCCAGTGCCATCGAGAGGTTCCACCACCGACATCCGGTGACTGTAGATCTGTTTCCCTTTCCGGCTGTCCACCCGGCGCTTCATTCAGTCAGTGTAGTTGGGCAAGTGTATGTTCTCCAGGGTAGCCGTATAACGGAAATAAATCTGTCCCGGTTTTTGCTGGCCATTAGCCCGCTAGCGCGGCCCGCACCTTCTTGCTCAGATGGCCCATATCGACCCGACCAAGTACCTGCGGGCGCAGCTCGCTCATCACCCGCCCCATGTCTTGCATTCCCTGAGCGTCGGTTGAGCTGATGGCCGCACGAACCAAGCCGTCGAGGTCATCCTCAGTCAGGGCGGCGGGCATGAATTCCTCAATAACCAGCATTTCTGCCCGCTCGATGTCGCCCAGCTCCTTGCGACCGGCATCGTCGTATTGACCGGCGGAATCGCGGCGCTGTTTGAGCATTTTGTCCAGCACCTTTAAAACGTCCTCGTTATTCACCTCGCGGCGCTCATCAATCTCGATCTGTTTGACGGCGGCCTGAACCAGTCGCAGAGTGCCCAGCCGAGTTTTTTCCCTATTCCGCATCGCGTTTTTTACCGCGTTGCTCAGTTGTTCCTTGAGTGATAATTCCGCCATTGTCGGGTTCCTGTTTCATAAGTTAAGAGGACTAGTTTCGCATTAAACGAAAAAGTAGGTGAGTTTGCCATCACCAAATAAGAGACTGCAAAGACTTCGACAAATCAAAGCCCAACGGCTGCCTAAAGCTCATGGCCTCTGGCGCAACTAACAGCCAACCCAGAGCGCCCACATTTGCCAAAACCACCAGCCAGAACACGAACTGATAGCTGCCCTTCCGCATTTTATGCCGGAAAACCTGCTGGGCCAGCCACAGCAACGTTCAAAAAGGTGCAGCGTATTTTCAGCGGTACGTTGTGCGCCCCGTTTCGCGGCCCGTTTATCAATCCAGTACATCACAAACACCAACAGGCTCATCACACCGTATGCTGCCAGGATGGAAACCGGCAGATAACCGCGATAGAACAAGCCAGCCAGGCTAGCGAACAACGCCATGACTCAGCAATTTGTGCCGATTGTAATGAGCTTCCCGGGCGAGTAAGGGGTTAGCTCATCCTCGCTTGGCCAATCACAAAGTCTTTGGGCGCCTGCCGGCTGAGCAGATAATATTAATTCCAATTTATTCGCGATGTTTTAAGCAGCGCAAGACCATTTTAATGACTAGAATTCGCTGACATCAATGGTTATCATGAGCGCCGCATGCAAGCACTGGATCGCTATGCCTATCCGCACCGGCTACTCCACTGGTCAGTGGCTGGCGTGGTGTTGCTCTCTTTAGCCAGCGGCTTAACGATAGGCTTTCTGGATTTTGACGGCGCCGTCGATCTGCTAGGCCAAACGCTGACGAACGTGCTCTTCGGCGGCCATAAAACGCTGGGTGTGTTGATACTACTGCTGATGATACTGCGTGTTATTACCCGCCTGGCTTTTGCAGTGCCAGACCATGCACCGCCCTTGGATACCTTCGAGAGAGTCGTCAGTAAAAGCGTCCAATACTTGCTCTATTTAGCGCTGATTGCCATGCCGTTACTTGGCTGGGCAGGCACAGCCGCCGGCGACTTCCCGGTTGAATTTTTCCTCTGGCAGTTGCCCGGGTTTATTGGCAAGGATGAACAGCTCTCTGAACTGCTCTTTCTGCTGCATCAATGGCTGAGCTGGATCATTTTAGCGTTGGTGGTGCTGCATGTGACGGGTGCAATGTTCCATTGGAAAATCAAGCGCGACAACGTTATGAAGCGTATGAGCCTGTTCGATTAGGAAATAAGATCGCGACACAAACCTTGCTCAAGAAACTCAGAATACTTTCTGCGCATTCGATGACAATGTTAGCCGAATGGCCGGGTGCTTTGTAACGGCAACAATGCTCCGGCCAGATTCGACCCGGAAACCGCTCAGAAAAAATTTGATGGGCAATACTCTCCGCTCAGGTCGAGCACTACTTCGGCGCCTAACCTGTACTTTTCCAGAATCTCGCAAAGCTGCCCGTCCTCTCGGATAGTCCTAATGCCGCGATCGAAGGCCTGGGCAATGGCGTTTGACCGGCCCGGGTCTTCCGGGGAAAGTGCCAGGTAACCGGCATGGCGTTCGTCGAGACAGCCGGCATTCACCAGGCCAACGCTGTTCTGGCTGGATTCGAACAGAAGCCGATCATCGAGAAGTGCATCAACGCGTCCCCTTCTGACAATCTCTCGGAGGCGGTTGGATACGTCATCTCCCCCGATCAGAATTACGCGCTCATCCTGATTGTTAGAAATATAAGCGTCCATATCTTCGCCATAGCTGTAGCCTGAAGTGGCCACGAATCGCATGTTCTCGATTGAATCCAGGCCGCTATAGCGGCGGGGTTCGTCCTCCGGAACGTAGAAACAATATTCGGTCAGCGACACCGCATATGAGGGAAAGATAAAACTGGGGGCCTCCCCCTTGAACGTCGGCATTATGGCGTCGATACGACCGCTTTTTGCCTCAACAAGTGCCCGGTCGTAGGGCAGGTTTTTATAAACGACTTTGTGCCCCTCAGACTCCAGCGCGGCACGGGCGATATCAACTGTGAATCCCGAGCGTAATCCAGCCGCATCACAGGCGTACGGGCACCAATAGGCCGGTGCGGCAATCGAGACAGTGAGCGATCCCTTCGCCTGAATTTCAGACCAGGCAGGCGAAACCGTCAGTGCTAAAAAAGCCCCTATCAGAGATTTAGCGGCAACTATCATCACTCTGCTACCTTTTCCGAGGAACACGCAATTGAAAGCCAAATACCTCTCCAGTCTTTCAGGGTGGCCCCTGAAAAAACAAGTTTTAATCAAAAAATGGCAGTGCTTGCCCATCAGGCAGTAGGCGGGGTGGACAAGACCTGATACCGGGCACGCGAACCACAAGCTCTTGGTTAAGGTCGACTAAGGGCATCTTTGGTCTAAATTCCGCCGTAACCAGAACCAGAAACAGATGTGCGAGAAACGTAATCCAGGGGCTCCGAGAATCTTGGCTGAGCGTTTTCATTCCAGCACTCCTGCTTTTCGAGCACACCGGCCAGAAATCGAAAAAATATGAAAATAGATCTGTCCCGGTTTCAGTGACTAAACTAAACTAAAATGAATGGCTATAAGGAGCGCCGCATGCAAGCACTGGATCGCTATGCCTACCCGCACCGGCTACTCCACTGGTCAGTGGCTGGCGTGGTGTTGCTCTCTTTAGCCAGCGGCTTAACGATAGGCTTTCTGGATTTTGACGGCGCCGTCGATCTGCTAGGCCAAACGCTGACGAACGTGCTCTTCGGCGGCCATAAAACGCTGGGTGTGTTGATACTACTGCTGATGATACTGCGTGTTATTACCCGCCTGGCTTTTGCAGTGCCAGACCATGCACCGCCCTTGGATACCTTCGAGAGAGTCGTCAGTAAAAGCGTCCAATACTTGCTCTATTTAGCGCTGATTGCCATGCCGTTACTTGGCTGGGCAGGCACAGCCGCCGGCGACTTCCCGGTTGAATTTTTCCTCTGGCAGTTGCCCGGGTTTATTGGCAAGGATGAACAGCTCTCTGAACTGCTCTTTTTGCTGCATGAATGGCTGGGCTGGATCATTTTAGCGTTGGTGGTGCTGCATGTGACGGGTGCAATGTTCCATTGGAAAATCAAGCGCGACAACGTTATGAAGCGTATGAGCCTGTTCGATTAACCGTGATAAACTGCCTTTTTCAGCTTAGTTATGTTCATCACAGCAGAGGGCTATGAGCGTCAAGCAGCATTTCTTGAACGAACGGTCTGGTATTCGTAGTTGTTTGCTCCAAAATTTTGCTCAGACCGAACTTGATCAATTGCTTCTCTTTGATTAACAGACGGGGCTAGCGCAGCCACACATAAGGTAAGTGGTTTGGCGAGTTCCTGACGTTTTTGATGACGCGCTTTAAGCTTTTGCACCCACACACTAAAACTTTTGCGCAGGTACTGGTTACGAAAATCACGGCTGTTGTTGACGGCGGTGAAAGGTGTGTAAGCCATTGTATTTCTCTTCGGAAAAGGTTGATTAATTTATGTACGATATTTTAGATTTAGTTAGTTTACTCAACAATAAGTCACAGTACTTATCAGCGGGTTTTTCGGGACTATAATTATTAATTTTTGTAAATCATTTCCAGACAGAAAAGGCGCACCCTCTCGTATCCGAAGCCTCCCAGATCTCGTCGATGCGGATCATTGCAAAAGCTCACGCAGAGGCGCTTGTTACTATGCCCATTGCCACATCGCCCGGGCAAAACGTCTCCGAAGCTGAGATAGAGCAAGCTATCCGCTCAGGCATCGAGCGCTACTTTGACGACTGCCGGGCGCGGGTACCGGCGTTTATTGACCGTCATTTCCATTATCCCGGTGCCATGGCGACCAACCAAATGGCGCTGGGATGGGACATGTTGCGGGCACCCATCAACCTACTGTGGGCGCCGGTGTACGCCTTGGTATGCCTGTTGAAAATTCTGGTTCCCAAACGAACAGGCCTGATGTGGCTGCACGGTTTGGCAAATCATGTACCCGCCGGTTTGACCACCCAGGTACAACAGCACATCTCGCACCTGATTCTGTTGGACCTGTTGAACAAGGGTCAGCAGAGCTCAATTCTGGAGGGATATCTTATTGAGGCACTGGAGGAGGTCTATGAGCGCCATACTTGCAAGCCGGTCGATCACCAGCGGTTTAGCACCCTGATTGAACCGCTGGTCGCGGACGCTCTCAGTCAGTACCGGATGACCCGGACGGCGTCTGCCGATATCACCAACAGTATTTTATGCACGGTGTTGGGCGCGTTCGCGTTCCAGAAGTTTACCCCAGGCGGCATTGGGCTCGGGGTGGTGCTCGCAACCATGCTCGCAACGACCCTTGCCGCCCAGGACTTTATCCTTGGTGAAACCCTCGGCAGTTGGTACTACAGCTGGTTTCCACCAGAGCCTTCGCTAGCGACGATGGCCAGCGTTATGATCGCTGTCATGGGCTCATTGGCGGCGTTTGCAGCCTTTTCCGGCGTTATATTCGATCCAGTTCAGGCGGCGGTCGGTTTGCATCGTCGGCGCCTGCACAAGCTACTGGATCACCTGCAGCGAGACGTTACAATCAGCACCCAAAGCAGCTTTCGCCCGAAAGACCAGTTTGTGGCGCGGATTCTGGACATGTTCGACATGATAAAATCGGGTTTACTGTAGTTACCGGAGTTTCTGCATCATGACCATGAAGGTGTGGACCCGTTGGACACCGAATTGGCGTTTTCAGATGATGACGCCAAATCCGATCGCGGAGGCATCTTTATAGTAAAATTTTACGTAACAAAACCCTCTCAACGTCTTCTCAGTAACTCTCTCCGTCACCCAAAGGGGAAAGTGACATGAACAGGCTCTTAGGGTTGATCGCCGCTATGCTGACCTTCACAACCAGCGCAATGGCTTTAGAATCACCAGTCTACACCGGCCTACTGAGCAACACCGCCGAATACCAAGGCGCTACCTTTACCTGAACTACAACCAGTTCGTGCAAGACCAGTGGCTAAAAAGTCCTGACGGGCTTATTCGTCAGGCGGATGTGAATTGGCCGAAGGTTCTGGAGTAGTAACCATTTCTAACTCAATGAAATTCTCCCTGTAGAGCCCCATTCTGAGAGCAGGCCTCTTTAAATTCTCGCGCTCCGCGCGCACAATTGTGGGGAATTTACTTCCAGGCGAACACGCACACGATGGCATTAAACATAAAAACCCGGATTCTCTTCTACTCCAAACGCTTGAGCATTTACCTGGTGCGTTACCCGGAGGGCCACAAGGTGGTTCCCCACGTGGACATGGTATCCGAAGGCCGGCTGTACAAGCTCAATTGCGTACTGGTTAAGCCCAAAGCCGGCGGTGAGTTCATCTGCGAAAAAAACGTATTCAATCTGTTTGGGAGAGTCATACTCTTCCGGCCGGACCTCTACCAACACCGGGTTTCGAAGATTGAGCGCGGCAACCGCTGGCTACTCAGTTTTGCGTTGACCCAAAACTGAGCGAAAACGAGGAACGATGGAATTCACCTTCCTGGGCACGTCTGCCGGAACACCGACACGTTCACGCAACGTAACCGCCCTGGCCCTGTCGCACTCTGGCCACAAACCCTGGTACCTGGTGGACTGTGGCGAAGGCACTCAGCACCAACTACTACGCGCTCACTACTCGGTGATGCAACTGCGGGCAATATTCATCACCCATATCCACGGTGACCACACCTTCGGCCTGCCGGGGCTGCTCACCAGTGCTTCAATGCTGGGCCGCACAGAACCTTTGGACATCGTCGCCCCGGTCCAAACTCAACGCTTCATCAACGCAACGCTCGAAAACAGCGACTCCAGTCTCGGCTATACCCTGAACTTCATCAATTCCGAAGCACCGGACTTCTGCTGGAAGGATCAAGACTTCGGGGTGACGAACGTGGCGTTGTCCCATCGAGTACCTTGCCGTGCCTACGTGTTCACTGAGCGAAACATTGAGCGACAACTGTTGCAGGACAAGCTGAACGAGGACGGCATCGAGCCCGGACCCAACTGGGGGGAATTGCAGAAAGGCAATGACGTGATGCAGGAGGATGGACGCCTGCTAAGGAGTGCCGATTACACACAAACGCCCCGCGTTGCCCGCCGCCTGATCGTCGCCGGCGACAATGACGACCCTACCCTGCTGACCGGCGCCTGCAAAGGCAGCCATGCGCTGATTCACGAAGCCACCTACACTCAGGACGTGGCCGATCGGGTTGGGCCCTGGCCACAGCACAGCTCCGCAGAACAGGTGGGCCGGTTTGCTCAACAGGCCCAACTGCCTAACCTGGTACTTACCCACTTCAGCTCACGCTACCAGTCCGCGCCGGGCGTCACACCCAACATCAACCAATTGGCAGCCGAAGCCATGCAACACTATCTGGGCCCGCTATTTATGGCCCGGGATTTCGACGCTTACCGGCTGGAGAAGGATTTGTCGCTGATATGTCTGAGCGCATAAGCGTGCAGGCAACCCCCTTAGCCCGCTCCGCTTTGACTTGCTCAAGCGTAGCATCAGACTAATATAGTGGCGTTGACGAATGCATGGCGCTACTGATGAACGGAACCAACGATATGAGCGCACGCCTCTCTCCAAAAGTAGATCAGCCAGAAGTAAAGCAGCCACAAGTAGAGCAACCGAAAGCACCGCCGCAAAAACAGGAACGGGTACTGATCGATATCGAGGACGGGATCGCCACGGTCACCTTGAATAGACCAGACAAATACAACGGTCTGGACATGCCCATGTTCGATGCCGTTACTAAAGCCGCCAAAGCACTAAAAAAAGACCGCAGCGTGCGCGTTATTATTCTATGTGGCGCAGGCGAAGCTTTCTGCTCCGGCCTGGACATAAAAACCGTTTCCCGAAACCCGGTGAACTTCCTCAAGCTACTTTTCAAGCCAGGGCGCAAGATCAGCAATCTCGCTCAGGATGTTGGATATCTCTGGCGCGACGTGCCTGCACCGGTGATTGCCGTTACCCACGGTTACTGCTTTGGCGGCGGCTTGCAGATTGCATTAGGGGCCGATTTCCGATTCTCTAGCGCCGACTGCGAGTTCTCGGTTATGGAGAGTAAGTGGGGACTCATTCCAGACATGAGCCTGGCGGTAACCCTGCGCGAACTGATCCCTATCGATCTTGCCAAAGAACTGACCATGACCGCGCGTCGCTTCAATGGCACCGAAGCAAAGGCGATGGGGCTGGTTACCCGAATCAGCGATGACCCGATGGCTGACGCTCTTACCTTTGCCCGAGAACTGGCGGAACGGTCTCCGGATGCTGTTGCAGCCAGCAAACTGCTGTTTAACCGCAGTTGGAACGCAACCGACAAGGTGGCACTGGACTGGGAAACGAAACTGCAGAAAAAGATTCTCGGCCGGGCCAACCAGCGCATTGCGGTAGCCCGGAATACGAGTTCTCCCGAGAAGCCTTGGCAGAATCGCCGGGAGTTATGATCGGGTATTAAGCGGCCAGTGCGGCTGCTCCCATAAAAAAGTTCGAAACAGCATTCACTGCGATAGCACCGATGCCAAACAGCAGAACCGGAAAAATCAGGCCAAGTATTCCACACCAGAGTCAGAAAGCTTCAGAAATTTAGCACTCGCAAGCCGGTTAAGCTCTTTCTGAATCGCCATTTCATGTTTTAACGTCCTTTGTTTTAACGCATTGTTCCACGGCGACGTCGGAAACACAGTTCAAGAAAATCCAACCAAAAAATAAATCTGTCCTGTTTTTGTGTCGCGACATGCGCTACTGCGATAACTGCTACAATGGCGATAAATTATACATGCTGACCCAACTCCAGAGGGGGCAGCACCTTGCAGGGAAGTGTGAACACTAACTGCAGTGTACCGTGATAAACCAGCTGCCTGAACATCGACAACCCTGCGGCAACAGGGTAAGTTTTTTGCTCTATCAGGAATTTGCCGAAGTATTTCTCATGAGACAGGGCATTGCCAAGGCTCACCGGGATAAAAACATGGAGTCCGTATGAGCAAGCCCTCGGCAAACCAGAACCCGGAACAAAAAGCTCGTGACCGGATAGACAGCCAGCTGATTGCAGCCGGCTGGCTGGTGCAGGATAAGAAATCGATCAACCTGAATGCTGGCCCCGGAATAGCCGTCCGTGAATACCAAACCGACGTTGGCCCAGCCGACTATGTACTGTTTGTGGCTAAACAAGCCGCTGGCGTGATTGAGGCCAAGCCGGAAGATTGGGGCCATAAGATTACGATGGTGGAGGATCAGTCGCAGGGTTATGCCAATGCGACCCTGAAATGGGTCAACAACCCAACCGCCCTGCGTTTTGTATACGAAAGCACTGGTGTGATTACCCGGTTCACCGACGGCGGAGACCCTGCCCCTCGCTCACGCGAAGTTTTCAACTTCCACCGGCCAGAAACCCTGGCAGAATGGTTGAGTCAGCCAGCAACTTTGCGTGCCCGCTTGCAACAGCTTTCGCCACTGGTTCATGACGGCTTGCGCGACTGCCAGATCACCGCCATTACCAATCTAGAAGAATCCTTCAAACAGGACAAACCCCGCGCCCTGGTACAAATGGCTACTGGCTCCGGCAAAACCTTTACCGCCATTACTGCCAGCTACCGGTTGCTGAAACACGCCGGTGCCAAACGCATCCTGTTTCTTGTGGACACCAAAAACCTCGGTGAACAGGCCGAGCAGGAATTCATGGCCTTTCTGCCCAATGACGACAATCGCAAGTTTACCGAGCTGTACAGCTTGCAGCGGCTCAAATCGTCTTTTATGGCCACCGACACCCAGGTCAGCATTAGCACCATCCAGCGCATGTACTCCCTGCTCAAGGGTGAAGACCTGGATGAAGCTACAGAGGAAAGCCCGCTGATCGGCGCCAATCTTTTGAACAAAACCCCGCTGCCGGTGGTGTATAACCAAAAGATACCGCCGGAGTTCTTCGATTTTATCGTCATCGACGAATGCCACCGCTCGATCTACAACCTGTGGCGGCAAGTCATCGAATACTTTGATGCCTACCTGATTGGCCTCACTGCCACACCGGATAACCGCACCTATGGCTTTTTCAACAAAAACGTAGTCAGTGAATACGATCACGAAAAAGCCGTAGCCGATGGCGTCAACGTGGGCAATGAAATCTATGTCATCGAAACTGAAAAGACTAAACAGGGTGGCGTGCTGACCGCCCAGCAGCAGATTGAAAAACGTGAACGCCTGACCCGCAAAAAACGCTGGGAGATTCAGGACGAAGACGAAGCCTACACCGGCAAGCAGCTCGATCGCGATATCGTCAACCCGGACCAGATCCGCACTGTGATTCGTACCTTCAAAGAAAAACTACCGGACATATTCCCCGGACGGAAAGAAGTACCTAAAACCCTCATCTTCGCCAAAACCGACAGCCACGCCGACGATATCATCAACTCCGTGCGCGAGGAGTTTGGCGAGGGCAACCAGTTCTGTAAAAAGATCACCTATAAGATCGAAGAAGACCCGAAATCTGTGCTCGCCCAGTTTCGCAACGATTACTACCCGCGCATTGCCGTCACCGTAGACATGATTGCCACCGGCACTGACGTCAAACCACTGGAATGCTTGCTGTTCATGCGCGACGTCAAAAGCCGCAACTACTTTGAACAGATGAAAGGCCGAGGTACTCGCACCCTGGATGCCGACAGCCTGAAAAAAGTCACGCCCTCTGCCACTACCGCCAAAACCCATTATGTGATTGTCGATTCCATCGGCGTCACCAAATCCCTGAAAACCGCCAGCCAGCCGCTGATTACCAGACCCGGCGTGTCACTGAAGAATCTCGCCATGGGTGTGATGATGGGCCAGCACGACGAAGATACCGTCAGCTCACTGGCTGCCCGCCTCGCCCGGCTGGACAAACAACTGGACGACAAAGAGCGCGCCCGCATCAGTGAAAAAGCCGGCGGCAAACCGCTGCTGTTGATTGTTGGCGAACTCTTCAACGCCATCAACCCGGACACCATCGAGCAAACAGCCCTGACCCTCGCCGGGCAACCAGAAGGCACCAACCCCGGTGACAGCGCCCGTGATCAGGCCCGCGAACAACTGGTCGGCCAGGCCGCCAACGTATTTAACGGTGAGCTGGTGGAACTGATCGACAGCATCCGCCGCGATAAAGAACAAACCCTCGTCCACGACGACCTGGACAGCGTTATCGCTGCAGAGTGGGCAGGCGACACCGAAGACAACGCCAAAGCCCTCACCCAGGAATTTGCCGACTACCTGCAAGAGCACCGCGACGACATAGAAGCCCTGAGCATCTACTTCCAGACCCCGGCCCGCCGCAGCGACATCACCTATCAGATGATCCGTGAACTGCTCGAACGCCTGCGCAGCGACCGTCCCAAGCTGGCCCCACTGCGCATTTGGCAAGCCTACGCCCATTTGGACAACTACAAGGGCGACAGCCCCATCGGCGACCTGACTGCGCTGGTAGCCCTGCTTCGCCGCGTCACCGGGCTGGACAACACCCTTTCGACCTACGCCGCCACCGTGCGCCGCAACTTCCAAAGCTGGATCATGCAACACCACAGCGGCGCCGGTGAAAAATTCAACGAGGAACAAATGGCCTGGCTACAAATGGTCCGCGACCACATCATCAGCTCTTTCCATGTCGAACGCGATGACCTGGAAATGGCACCGTTTGACAGCAAAGGCGGTATGGGAAGGATGTATCAATTGTTTGGTGATGGGATGGATGACGTGATTGAGGAATTGAATCGGGAGTTGGTGGCGTGAGTGCAGAATTAAACGAGCTGGCGGATGGTTGGGTCGAATGCGTAATTGAGGACGTCGTAGGAAAAGGTGGAATATTCAAGGATGGTGATTGGGTAGAAAGCAAGGATCAAGACCCGAATGGCGATGTCAGACTAATCCAATTGGCAGATATCGGGGATGGAAGGTTTTTAGATAAATCCTCAAGATTTCTTACGAGATCAAAAGCCCGTGAATTGAACTGCACCTTTCTTAGGGCCGGAGATATTCTCGTTGCGCGTATGCCGGATCCGCTAGGCCGGTGTTGTATTTTCCCTCTGGACGAGGATGGTCGATATGTCACTGTGGTTGATATTTGTGCAATTCGATTTGGCGATTCAAGAGTTAACGCTAAATTTATGATGTACCTGATAAATAGCCCGTCTATCCGAGGAAAAATTAGCGCGCTGCAGTCCGGTTCAACTCGGAAAAGAATTTCGAGAGGCAATTTGGCAACGATTCCATTGCCGCTGCCACCTCTAAACGAACAACACCGCATCGTCGCCAAAATCGAAACCCTATTCTCCGAACTGGACAAGGGCATCGAATCCCTGAAAACAGCCCGCGAGCAACTCAAAGTCTACCGCCAGGCCGTGCTCAAACACGCCTTCGAAGGCAAGCTCACCGCGAAGTGGCGCGAACAAAACAAGGACAAACTGGAAACACCTCAACAACTCCTCGCCCGCATCCAACAGGAACGCCAGGCCCGCTACCAGCAAAAACTGCAAGAATGGCAGGTCGCCGTCAAGATGTGGGAGGAAAATGGCAAAAAAGAGAATAAGCCGGGGAAGCCAAAAAAACTTGCTGCATTAAAAGAAACTTCAGAAAACGAAACAAGAAATTTTCCCCAGTTGCCTGTCGGATGGACATATGTCCGCTTGGGCTTGTTAATTGAGGAGCCAACGTATGGCACTTCAAAAAAATGCTCCTATGATTCCGGCCAGGTAGGTGTACTAAGAATTCCAAACATTTCTCATGGCGCTATAGATTCGTCTAATCTGAAATTCGCTTCATTTGAAGAGCATGAAGTCAAAGCACTAGCACTTGCAAAAGGCGACCTGCTCACTATCCGCTCAAATGGTAGTGTTTCTCTCGTTGGTAGTTGCGCCCTAATCGCAGAGGAAGATACTGATTTTTTATTTGCTGGCTATCTTATTCGATTGCGTCCAAACCATGATTTAGTCGCCCCGTTTTTTTTACTTTCGGTTCTAACTAGTCACCTATTAAGACGACAGATCGAAAGTGCCGCAAAGTCAACTAGTGGCGTGAACAACATCAACACTGGCGAGATTCAGAATTTAATTGTGCCTTTGCCTTCGATGGTTGAGCAAGTTGAGCTGTTAAAGTTTCTTGAGATCAGCACTCCAAATATCGCGGTTGCTGAGTACGAGATTGAAGTGCAACTCAAGAAATCCGAAGTCCTCCGCCAGTCCATCCTGAAAAAAGCCTTCTCCGGCAAACTCGTCCCGCAAGACCCAAACGACGAACCCGCCAGCGCCCTGCTTGCCCGTATTCATTCAGAAAGAGCCGGGCGGTCTCCGGTGAAGACAAGGGTAAAAGAATGAGTCGTAAATATACCGATTGGGAGCTTGGCCAGCATACTCTGCTTGAATCAATGAACCATATTGCCGAGTTGGTTGATGATGCCGCTGACAAAGAACTTCCTGAGCAGGCCAGGCAGGCGCTGTGCCTATGCGACGCATTAGAAGCACATCTTGATGCACGCCAACTAGTTGAACTTAATTATTTTCGGGCCAATGCCTGGTCAGTAATCCGTTATGCAAATCACCGCAACGGATCAAATATATGGGAATGGAATCAGCCTGAGATCCTGTACGAAATTTATTACTTGCGTTCTGCGGTGCGGTCTTCCGGTTTTCAATCACTTGACCTTTCAAGGCAGTGCCAAATATTGGTAAATACCGCAAATATACTGAATCATATCGGGCGACCGATAGAAGCAATCGAGCATTGGACCCGCGCTATTAATGTTTTGCCAAACTTCGCGATGGCGCGTGGAAATCTTGGGTTTGGCCTCGAATCGTATTCACATCATATTTATGACGCGGGCCATCAGATTGTTATTTTCAAAGAGGCGTGCAGCCTACTTCGATCGGTCACCGACAAAGGCATCATATGGGATCGAATTGATTACCAAGAAATTAAAAATAACATGGTAGAAAAGGCCGAGAACATTGAGTCAAATGTCGATTTTAGATCGATTCAACATGTTTCACTTACGGAGCACTCCTTGGGCCGGTCACTTACCGAGCGTCGTTACCGGGAGTGGGCCTTGGATAATGTACTATTCTTGTCTCCGCTTAATGAGCTTGGTGCGTATCCGATTGCCGCCCAGGATATTCTGAACCTGCCTGACATGGTTCGGCCGATTGGTGAGCCGCCTCATTTTATTGGGTTCTTCAACCAGATTAAACAAGAATTTACCTCCGCACGTTTTCTGTGTTGGCAAGGAATTATGGAATCTAAAAATCACAAAAAACACTATTCGGATAAGAAAGTCTTTCTATTCAATACTTTGGATTATCCTGCATACTCTATCTTTGTTGAGCAGGTCAAAATTGCTTTTCGTATGGCTTATTCGCTATTCGATAAAATTGCATTCTTTATCAACGAGTACTGGTCGTTGGGAATGCGGGAATGTTCGATTAACTTTCAGTCCATTTGGTTTAAAGGAGGCAATAGAAAGAATTCTCCGGTTTTACGTGATTGTTTTCAGAATCAACAGAATCTTCCTTTAAGAGGGCTCTACTGGCTAAGCAAGGATTTTGTTGAAAATGACCGATATGGCAATATTGCTTTGGGTGAAACAATGGAGCCCGATGCATTTATGTTGCGCTCAGTTCGAAACCATTTGGAACACAAATATCTCAAAGTCCATGATGATGTATGGAACTATACCGACCGCTCTGAAAAAGGATTATTTGCCGATCAGTGGGCATTTCACCTGTCAATGCAAGAGCTGAATGAAAAGACAATAAGAATATTAAAAACGGCAAGGGCAGGACTGACCTATTTATCGTTAGCCGTCCATCGCGAGGAAAATATTCGCCGCTCTCAGATGCCGGACAAGTTAACGTTGCCCATGAAATTACCTCAGTGGGAGCAATTCTGATGACTGTCCCAGCTCAACCAAAAGTCTATCACATCGTCCACGTTGATCGGCTGGCATCGATTATTGCCGATCAGGTGTTGTGGAGCGATGCGCAAGTCATCGCTCGTGCGCCAGCAGGCACGACCATTGGCATGAGTGGAATCAAGCAGCGCCGCCTCAATGAGTTGACCTTGACCAGCCACCCCGATTTGTATGTGGGTGCTTGCGTACCATTTTACTTTTGCCCACGCTCCATCATGTTGTATCTGATTTATCAGGGTAACCATCCGGATCTCGGCTACAAGGGAGGGCAAGGCCCCATAATTCACCTTGAGGCAGACTTGAATGATTCTGTGGCCTGGGCTGAGGCGAATCAACAACGCTGGGCTTTTACCCTTTCTAACGCAGGCTCGTGTTACTTCGAAGATCGTTCAGACCTGTTCAGGCTGAATGAGATAAACTGGACTGCGGTTGGCGCACGCAACTGGATGTCCTGCAAGGATGGCAAACAAGCCGAGTTCCTTCTGGAAAACTGCTACCCCTGGCACCTTGTCGAACGTGTCGGGGTATGTTCGCAGGCGATCTACACACAGGTGGCAAATATTTTGGCCGGTGTACCCCACCGACCAGACCTACAAATCAAACCAGACTGGTACTACTGATAATGGAGGAGGCCAAGATGATCGAATACAAAACCGGCGACATCCTGCGTGAGGACGCCGACGCCATTATCAATACCGTAAATTGTGTCGGTGTGATGGGGCGTGGAATTGCGCTGCAGTTCAAGAAAGCCTTCCCAGACAACTTCAAGGCCTACGCCGCCGCGTGTAAAAATCGTCAGGTTGAGCCAGGACGTATGTTTGTCTTCGAGACTGGGCAACTGACGGCGCCACGCTACATAGTCAACTTCCCCACCAAACGCCACTGGCGGGGTGCCAGCCGTCTGGAAGACATCGACGCCGGACTCAAGGCTCTGGTCGACACGATCCACCAGTATCAGATTCAATCTATTGCTATCCCCCCTCTGGGAAGCGGCCTTGGGGGTCTGGACTGGTCGGAAGTAAAGCCGCGCATTGAGTCAGCACTAAGACCGCTCGGCGATGTGCGGGTGATTGTCTATGAGCCCAAGGGCGCACCGCCTGCACAAAAGATGGTGCAGAACCGTAAGGTGCCTGAGATGACCGCCGGAAGGGCCGCTCTGGTAGAACTGGTAAATCGTTATCTTGGTGGCCTGCTGGACCCATCCGTCACGCTGTTGGAGGTGCATAAACTGATGTACTTCATGCAAGAGGCAGGCGAGCCACTGCGGCTAAAATATCAAAAAGCGGGCTATGGCCCGTATGCG
This sequence comes from Marinobacter sp. ELB17, assembly GCF_000169375.1. GTDB lineage: Bacteria > Pseudomonadota > Gammaproteobacteria > Pseudomonadales > Oleiphilaceae > Marinobacter. Next base: position 38,911 of record NZ_AAXY01000010.1, on the reverse strand, counting down.
GAGAACCTGCGCCATGTATTGAACGCGGTAGAAGGGCACCTTCTGTCTGGCTATGCCGATGGCGGCGATGCGCCAGACAAACCGTTGCAACTGGTGCCCGGTGCGGTGGACGATGCCAGCCGTTTTCTCCTGCAACACCCGGACACCCTGTCTCGGTTTGATAAAGTGGCGCAGCTTGTTGAGGGTTTTGAATCGCCCTTTGGTCTGGAGCTGCTATCCACTGTGCACTGGGTCATCAAGAAAGAGTCAGCTTCTACACGGGAACAGGCCATCCGCCAGGTGTATGACTGGAATGATCGCAAACATCAGTTCTCAGAGCGTCAGATTGAGTTGGCTGCCCGGGTATTAGAAACGAAGGGATGGACAGAAGCCGTCTAGGGAAGCGCCATTCAACAAAGTCATGCGCTATGTGCCCTGGTGGGCTTAATCTGGATTTGCTTGACCGTTGCTTGACTCAAGAGCCTGAAAAATGATCAGGGAAATTTAAAGCATACAAAAACAACTGGTTATGTTTTCGTTTTGCGTGACCAGTGCTTGAGGGAGATCCCCCTGAACAAATCGGCTTAATGCTGTTCACATATACAGTGTTTTGTTATTCTTCGGTTAACCGTTATGCCAAGTGGCGCGCCGCAAGGAGGCAGCAATGAGCAATCAACTGATCCGCAACAGCACCGCCGAATTTTTGATTTTCACCGGGCAATCGAGCGAGCAAAGCATCGAAGCACGGTATGAAGATGAGTCCATCTGGCTGACGCAAAAGCTGATGGCCGAATTGTTTGGCGTTGATGTCCGCACCATCAATGAGCACCTGAGAAACATATTTAAATCCAATGAATTGGATGAGCGTTCAGTTATCCGGAAATTCCGGACAACTGCCGCAGATGGGAAAAACTACAACACCCAACACTACAGCCTCGACGCCATCATCTCTGTCGGCTACCGCGTCAACTCACTACGAGCCACCCAGTTCCGCCAATGGGCCACTAGGGTGCTGCATGAATTTGCGATCAAGGGCTATGTGATTGACCGCGAGCGGATGGAGAACGGTAGTTTTCTGGGTGAGGATTACTTTGAGCGTTTACTGGAAGAAATCCGTGAAATCCGGCTTTCGGAGCGGCGTTTCTATCAGAAAATCACCGACATTTATGCCACCAGTTTGGATTACAACGGTGAGGCGCCAACCACTAAGACCTTCTTTGCCAAGGTTCAGAACAAACTGCATTACGCCATCCATGGCCATACCGCTGCCGAACTGGTAAAGCTGCGCGCCAACAGCAGCAAGCCGAATATGGGGCTGACCAGTTGGACCAAGGCGCCTGAGGGCAAGATTCTCAAGACCGATGTGGGTACGGCTAAAAACTACCTGAGCAAGGATGAGCTGGATTCCCTAGGCAGAATAGTGAACGCCTACCTTGAGCTGGCGGAAGACCGCGCCAAACGTAAAATCCCGATGACAATGGAAGACTGGGCGAAGCGCCTCGATGCTTTTTTGAAATTTGATGAACGCGACATTCTGCAGGACAGCGGCAGCATCAGCGCAGCGTTGGCCCGCCAATACGCCGAAAGTGAATTCGAGAGCTACCGTATTATCCAGGACCGCTTGTTCGAGAGCGACTTCGACAAGCTGGTCGAAAACCGCGATAACACGGCAGATAACGACTTACCCTTGAAAGACAAAACCGATAAGGATTTAACCGAATGAGCCCGGCAAGCGCCCCGATCATCTCCAAAGTATGGAGTTTCTGCACCACCCTGCGTGACGACGGCGTTGGCTATGGAGATTATCTGGAACAGCTTACTTACCTGATCTTCCTGAAGATGGCAGATGAGTACGCCAAGCCACCTTACAACCGTGATGTGGGCATTCCGGAACAGTACCGCTGGCATACACTGAAAACCAAAAAGGGTGCGGAGCTGGAAGTGCTCTACGTGGAGCTGCTACGAGCACTGGGTACCCAAAAGGGAATGCTCGGCCAGATTTTTACCAAGGCGCAGAACAAGATCCAGGACCCGGCTAAACTGTATCGCCTGATTGATATGGTGGACAGCACGCAATGGGTGATCATGGGTGCGGACGTCAAAGGGGATATCTACGAGGGCCTGCTGGAGAAAAATGCCGAGGATACCAAGTCGGGTGCTGGCCAGTACTTCACCCCGCGCGCTTTGATCCGGGCGATGGTGGACTGTTTGCGCCCGGAACCGGGCAAGACTATCGCCGATCCGGCCTGTGGCACGGGTGGGTTTTTTCTTGCGGCATACGATTTTCTGACCGATACACAGAATTACCAGTTGGACAAGGCGCAGAAGAGCTTTATCAAGCATGACACCTTCTTCGGCAACGAGATTGTCGCCAACACCCGCCGCATGTGCCTGATGAACATGTTCCTGCACAACATTGGCGAGATTGACGGTGATAGCCTTGTGTCGCCTAACGATGCCCTGGTGGCCGCCAGCCCGCAGAGTTTCGACTATGTGCTGGCGAACCCGCCTTTCGGCAAAAAAAGCTCCATGAGCTTTACCAATGAGGAAGGCGAACAGGAAACCGATGACCTGACCTACAACCGTCAGGATTTCTGGGCTACTACTTCGAACAAGCAGCTCAACTTTGTGCAGCATATCCGCAGCATGCTCAAGACCACCGGCAAGGCCGCAGTGGTAGTACCGGATAACGTGCTGTTTGAAGGTGGTGCCGGTGAAACCATCCGCAGGAAGCTGCTGAAGAATACTGACCTGCACACCATTTTACGCCTGCCCACCGGAATCTTTTACGCCCATGGCGTGAAGGCAAACATTCTGTTTTTTGATAACCAGACGGCCAGCCCAAGCCCTTGGACGAAAGAGGTCTGGTTTTACGATTACCGTACCAATGTGCACCACACGCTGAAGAAAAAGCCCTTGCGTTACGAGGACATGGCCGACTTTATCGCCTGTTACAATCCGGCGAACCGGCAGAAGCGCGCTGACACCTGGAACCCAGACACCAATCCTGATGGCCGTTGGCGCAAGTACAGCTACAAAGAACTGGCTGCCCGCGACAAGACCAGCCTGGATGTGTTCTGGCTTAAAGATAAAAGCCTGACAGACCTGGATAACTTACCAGAACCGGACGAACTGGCTGAAGAAATCATTGAGAATCTGGAGGCCGGGCTGAATAGTTTTCGGGAGGTGTTAGCAGGGCTGGGGGAAAAGGTTTGATATGAACGTAGGTGAACGGAACCCGAGACAGAGTCAGTGCAAACTGGCGGGCTTAACACTTAACAGGCTTCACGCTTAATACGCCTTACGATAGTTACCCTGATAATCAAAGATCCGTTCCTGCACCTGCCAGTAGTGCTTTTGTTTGCGAGCAATAACAAAATCCGGTGCAGGCAACGAGGCTTGTATCGCAAGCACCTGTTCAATCCTGCTGAACTCTTGCGGGGCCTGGCTATTCGCTAAACGCCGTCCAAACAGTTTGTTAAAAACGTTGCGTTGTGTCGGCTTGCTGAAATCAAAAGACTCGCTGAGCTCTTCCCCTTCTTCACCGTGATAGGTGATTCTCAGTTTGCTCTCGTTTTTGCTGTCATTGACGCTTAATGTAATCCCGGCGCAACGAATCACCATGGCATCTTTGAGTTTCAGCGCGTCTCTTAGCTGATCATCCGGGTCGATAATGGCTTTTTTACACTGCTGACAGTTACGGGCCGCGATATCATTCTCGGCACCGCAGTGTGGGCACTCCTTGAAACGAAAACGGTAATCGCACTGTTCAGGGCGTCTGTTCTGCGCTGCAGGTTCATCCTCTTCAGCAGGCCCTAGCAGCCCCTGACAACGACGACCGAAGTGCTCGATAACATGGCCCTCACTGTCTGCTTTGCCCCAGAAGATATTGGCAAAACCGCAGCCCGGGCAAAATACCTGCACCGGCTCACAATCCGGGTTCGGTTTCTTCTCCCCCACTTCCGGGTGATACAGATTGACACTGTTACCCGCATAATCAATCACCAGACAATCCTGTTTACCGTCGTCCAGACGAAGACCGCGACCCACAATCTGCTGATACAGGCTGACCGACTGGGTGGGACGAAGAATGGCGATGAAGTCCACATGGGGCGCATCAAAGCCCGTGGTGAGTACGGATACATTCACCAGATACTTTAACTGCTGCTGTTTAAAGCGCTGAATCAGCGAATCCCGCTCATTCAGATCGGTAGCGCCGGTAATCAAGGCGGTTTGGTGTTCCGGCAGATAGCCGGTGATTTCCCGCGCATGATCCACCGTTGCAGCAAAGAGCATCACCGCCTTTCGCTTAACAGCCAGCTCCATCACTTGCTCAATAATGGCACGGGTTACACGCCGATGTTTGCCCAGCAGCTGATTAACGTCTTTTTCGGCGTATTCGCCAAAACGGTTCTGAGACAGCGCGGAGAAATCGTATTGCGCCACCGCCGCGTTAACCAACTCGGGCCGGGTGAGATACCCCCGATTAATCATATAGCTCAGCGACAGCTCATAAATGCAATGCCCAAAGGGCTTATTCTGCTTATCACTACAGCTACGAACAAAGCCCCGGTAGTGATAGCGATAGATCCAGCCCATGCCCAGGCGATAGGGTGTGGCGGTTAACCCGAGCACTTTAAGGGAGTCATTTTGTTGCCGTAGCAACTCGATGATTGTTTGATACTGGCTGCTGTCATCTCCACTGACCCGATGGCACTCATCGATGATGATCAATGAGTATTGATCTCTGAACTGATCCAGATTCGCCGATACAGACTGCACACTGGCGAAGGTCACCTGATGCCGGTTTTCCTTACGTTTTAACCCGGCGGAGAAAACGCCGCCCGTTAAGCCATAGCTCTGGTATTTGGCGTGATTTTGCTCAACAAGCTCTTTTACGTGGGTCAGCACCAGAATTTTACGTCGGGCGAGACGGGCCAATTCGGCAATCACCAGACTTTTACCCGCACCGGTCGGCAACACAATAACGGCGGAATCATCCGATTTGCGAAAATGTTTCAACGTGGCGTCAACAGCCTCCTGCTGGTAAGGCCGCAGCTTAAAAGGAGCATTCATTTTGCAGCACTTGATTGTTATCAGGATGAGAAGAGAAAATCATACTATCAAGGATCGATGCCATTACCTGCATCAGTTTGAAACGACACAGCCCACCGGTGAAAACTGGCGGATTTTATGGTTCTAGAACAATTCAGACTTCCTCGATTTGAGCAAGTTTCTTCGGGGTAAGGTTGTAGTCGGCCTCGGTTACCGCCGGATGTTTGGGAAGTCGCCTCGCAACCGTCAGTAATATTACGGCAAGGTTCATCGTTTTATACTCGTTAGTATGCTTGTTAATACAAAGTTATTACTGGAGAGTATCGAATGGCAAGGAAAGCTCACACAGACATTTCACGGTTAAGCAGAGGGGCTCTAAGGGCTGTAGACATGAATATAAAACAGAAAACAGAGCGACAACTCGCTCAAAAGAAAGTGAGCCGGTCACCCTTCGACCGGGAGCTCGTGCGAGAGAGCAAGCGTGATGCCGTTCTGAGCGTCGCGGCGTCTGCGTTTAACCGCGGGGGTTACGCGAACACGTCAATGGATAACGTGGCAGAGGCGCTGCAGATCACCAAACTAACTCTCTACCGGTATTTCAAGAACAAACAACAGATCCTTTTCGAACTCCACATGCACGCCATGAACCACGGCGAAGAGGCATTGTGGCTCGCGCACGCGACAGGCTCTACCGGTCTTGAAAAATTTTTGATTTGTTGCCGACGGTATATGCAGGGTATTTTCGGCGAATTTGGCACCTGTCCGGTGCTGGTGGACGTCGGCTCGCTGAAAAATCCCGAAAAGGATCGTGTGATCGAGCGGCGCGCAAAAATTTCGAAAGCAACGGTGAAAATTATTCAGGAAGGAATCGCCGATGGCACCATCGGCGCGTGCGACGCTCGGCTTGCTACACTTTACACACTGAGTGCTCTCAACTGGATACCACTCTGGTATCGCGACGACGGTCGCAAAACAGCCGACGAAGTAGCTGACGAATTTCTAGAACTCTTCGAACGCACGCTGACTGGACAAGCGAGTCACCAACGCCCTCTTGCGGACTCCAAAGCTTGACAGGAAATGTCATAAAGTCAGGAAATGAACACTCAATCGTCGGGCTGCTGGCGCGGTGTCCACAACAAGGAAATCGCGCGTTACAGTCGACCATAAAGACATCGACGCAGCTTGCTCAGAGGCAAAAGACATAGGTTCGAATCCTATCGTCCTAACCCATCAGATTTTTAGTAACGTGCGTCTATTTCGAACAAACACCAAAAAAAGGGAGAAGGTCAATGAAAATCCGCGCAGCCGTCCTCCAAGCCATCGGCGTTCAGCGCCCTTATAGCGATACCCAGCCTCTAATCATTGAAGAGCTGGTTCTCGACCCACCTGGCGATCACGAGGTGCTGGTGCAGATCAAAGCTGCAGGCCTTTGCCATTCGGACCTGTCTGTGATTGACGGAAACAGGCCCCGCCCGGTACCTATGACACTGGGCCACGAAGCGGCGGGAGTTGTGAAAGCTTTAGGTAACGGTGTTCACGATCTGAAGCGAGGAGATCATGTGATCACCGTATTCGTGCCAAGCTGCGGCCATTGCGCGCCCTGCGCCGAAGGCCGGCCAGCGTTATGTGAGCCGGCAGCCAAAGCCAATAACGCCGGCATATTGATCGGCGGTTCTCATCGCATGCACCGAACAGACGGCACACCCATTAACCATCATCTCGGCGTGTCTGCCTTTGCCGACCATGTGGTGGTATCAAGGAATTCGCTGATAAAAGTCGATGCGTCGTTGCCCTTTCACCATGCTGCCCTGTTCGGTTGTGCGGTACTGACAGGTGTGGGTGCAGTCATCAACTCTGCCGACATCAAAGCCGGGCAAACAGTGGCCGTGATCGGACTGGGTGGCGTAGGGTTGAATAGTGTCCTTGGCGCTCTGGTGGCTGGTGCTGGTGAGGTCATCGCCATCGATCTGGACAACAGCAAACTTGCTCTAGCAAAAGAACTCGGTGCCAGCCACACATTCAACTCAGCCGAAGACGGCTGCGTGGATACCATCAAAGCACTCACTAATGGCGGCGTCGACTGTGCCATCGAAATGGCTGGCTCGGAAAAAGCCCTGGAATTTGCCTATCAGGTCACACGCCGGGGTGGAACCACAGTTACCGGTGGCCTAGCTCATCCGGACAAAAAAGTAGCCATCCAGCAGGTTAGCTTAGTGGCAGAGGAGCGCACCTTGAAAGGCAGTTACGTAGGCAGCTGCGTGCCAGTACGGGACGTTGCTCGCTATGTCAGCCTGTTCCGTCAAGGCAAACTCCCGGTGGACAAACTGCTAAGCGCTACGCTCCGGCTGGAGCAGATCAACGAGGGCTTCGAAGCACTGGCCGCCGGCAAGGCCATTCGGCAAGTAATTCTGTTCAATGATTAACACAGGGAGTAATGCCTTGAACCGCGCAAATTTTTCGATTTTTTATCCGATCACCACTCGATGGATGGACAACGACATCTACGGTCATGTGAACAATGTAACCTACTATTCCTACTTTGATTCCGCCATCAACCGTTACCTCATTGAAGAGGGCGGGCTCGATATTCACAACGCGCCGGTGGTTGGCTTTATCGTCAGTTCAAACTGTCAGTTCAAAAAACCCATCGCCTACCCTGATGCGATTGAAGTGGGACTTCGTGTGAGCAAGTTGGGCAGCAAGTCGGTGACCTATGAGGTGGCCATTTTCTGCGAAGGGGAACCTGACGCCGCTGCCATTGGGCAATTGGTACACGTATTTGTGAACCGTACTGAAAATACCTCAACACCCATTCCAGTTGCCATCCGGGTTGCCCTTGAGAAGATTGTCCACTCCTGTGCACCAAGCGGCAGCTGAAACCCAGAAAGCCCGCTTCCTTCCCTGGCTCCTTTTCACGAGAAATGCATCAGAGGTTTTGAATGGTCGACATTCCACCGTCTACACCCAATATCTGTCCCGTAATCCAGGATGCCTTTTCACTAAGCAGAAATGAAGCTGCCTCAGAGATGTCTTCGGGCTTCCCATACCTTTTGAGCGGGTGGCGTTTATTTCCGGCTTCTTTTTTTGAGTCATTGCTGAGCAAGCGCTCCGCCATTGGCGTATCGGTCAGTGAGAGTGCAATTCCGTTTACGCGAATAGTGGGTGCAAGCTCGGCACTCAGTGCTCTTATCAGACCCTCTACCCCACCTTTGGCTGCAGCCACCGAAGCGTGAAAGGTGAGTCCTCTTTGTACCGCGACAGTACTCAAAAGAACAACAGCTGCACTTCCGGCTTTTTTCATTCCCGGAAGCGACGCCTGGATGGTATTTACGGCGCCAATAACGTTTACATTAAAATCCTCTATAAAATCTTTGTTGCTCAGTCGCTGAAAAGGCTTCAGATTAATGCTTCCACCCAAATACGCCACTCCGTGTATCTCTTCCGGCAAAAATGACCAATCTGCAGAATCGTCTGTCGCATCGATATCAGCGACTGTAATGTTGCCGCCGCTTTCGAGCCGCGACGTCGCACTCCGGGAAGCGATGTAAAGATGTACATCGGTTTTTTCCAAGTTCTCTTTCAAGGCCTTACCAATCCCAGTTGTGCCGCCAATCAAAACAATATTTCTTGACATTATTCCTCCAGCCTATCAATTTCTTTGAAAGTAATGAGTATCTACGCCCTTGAAAAGACCCTGGCCCACCTCCCGATTTTCCGCCCTGTTTGGGAATCCCGCGTACAAAGGTATATGCAGCCATGAATTACCCCCAACGCATTGTCTGCCTCACTGAGGAAACCACGGAAACACTCTACGCCATCGGCGCGGAGGATCGCATCGTTGGCATATCTGGATTCACGGTCAGGCCCGAAAGGGCCAAGAAGGAAAAGCCCAAGGTTTCCGCCTTCACCTCCGCCAAGATCGGGCGAATAGTGGAGCTGAAGCCGGACCTGGTCCTGGGGTTCTCGGACATGCAGGCGGATATTGCTGCCGAGCTGGTGCGGAATGGCGTTGCCGTACACATCTTTAATCAACGTACCGTGGCCGGGATTTTGTCCATGATCCGAACCCTTGGCGGCATGCTGGGCCTCTCCGCCAAGACAGACGCCTACGCCCATGAGCTGGCCGCCAGGGTTGAGCGAGTCCGGCTCGAAAAGATGAGAACAAACCGCCCCCGCGTCTACTTCGAAGAGTGGGGCGACCCCATAATCACCGGCATAGGCTGGGTATCGGAGCTGATTGGCATCGCGGGTGGCGAAGATATCTTTCCTGAAAAAGCAGCCGAACCCGGTGCGAAGGAACGCATCATTCAGAATCCCGAAGAGGTCGTGAACCGCAAGCCGGATATCATCATCGGCTCTTGGTGCGGGCGTAAATTTCGCCCGGATCAAGTAGCCGGGCGATCCGGCTGGGAAGCTATCCCTGCCGTGGCGAACAACCACCTCTACGAGATCAAGTCACCCCTGATTCTTCAACCCGGACCAGCTGCGCTAACGGATGGGCTGGACGCGTTGTGTGAGATCATTGACCGGGTGTGACGATCACAACGAAATGGCAAGGCAGGGGCAAAACGCAAGACCTGATCCCGTCACCCCGCACCCCGCACCCCGCACCTCAGGATGAACGGTCAACAAATCACGTGTTGATCATTTCGTAAAAAAGCGTAACATCATTGACCATGATACTCGAACAGCTCAAAGCTCTGGGTAATGACACTCGCATGCAAATGATGGAGTGGCTCAAAGACCCGCTCAATAATTTCCCACCTCAGGATCATGACGATCCTGCGATTGGAGTGTGCGTGACCCATTTGCAGCACAAGGCCGGGCTTTCACCTTCTACCGCGTCTGCGCACTTGGCCATCTTGCAACGTGCAGGCTTCGTGCTAACCACTCGCATTGGCAAGTGGACCTACTACCGGCGCAACGAGCAGCTGATTGCTGACTTTGCGACAAAGCTGAGAATCGAGTTGTAATTTTTAACCATTCATTTCGTTATTTTGCGTAATTAAAAAATATAAGGGAACCCCATGAGCATCAAAACTATCTTCGTCCAACCCGGCGGCGGCTATGAAAAGGTCGTTGTTAGCAGCAGCGAAGTCAGCGCCACAGTACGTGATGAAATCACCGTGCGCCTTCACGCCAACTCGCTCAACTACCACGACTTCGCGGTGGTCAGCGGCATGTGGGGCCCTAGCGAAAAACGCATCCCCATGGCAGATGGCGCAGGTGAAGCAACAGTTCTCAGGGTCAGGTCTTGCGTTTTGCCTTTCGAATAATCCGGCTTACGCGAGAATAATGAAGTCAAAAGAAATCGCCGGTCTCCTTCATGTCGTATCCGCCGCTTAGATAGGATAGAACGATAGCCTCGTTCCGAGAAGGAGCAACATCAGCACGGTTTTTTAAGGAATTTGCCAAGGGGCGACGTTAGCTGGACGTTATCTCGCTCAGCCGATCTGGCCCCTCCCCCGCTGTCAGCCTAGTCGTCCAGTTGGCGATTTCGCCTAAATTCGTGTCAGATTGGGCGGTGTGAGAGCAGTCATGCCACGTTATTCCGAGGAACGTAAAGCGGCCGTGTTGAAGAAGTTTTTACCTCCGCAGAACCGCAGTGCATTCTGCTTCGGAAGTTTCTTCAGGAATGCTGTCGCGAGGGAACGGCAAGGTTTCTGAGACTTTCCTCGGAAGACATTGTCCGTTTTATAGCCGACCACGCTCATGACCATTCCCCCCGAACAGCAAGATCCATGTGCTGGACGCTGCGCGCATTCACTCGTTATTTGGTGTACAGGGGGTCTATCGTTGACGATCTCGCCGCCGCTGTTCCCAGTGTGCGGAGCTGGCGATTCGGACCACTGCCTGATCATCTTCCACCTCCCAAGATCCAGCGTGTGCTCGATGGCTGTGACCGGACAACTGCGATTGAGAAACGAGACTGTGCAGTGCTACTTTTGCTGGCACGCCTCGGATTGAGGGCCAACGAGGTTGCCACACTGGCGCTGGAAGACATCGACTGGCACTCGGGCCTCTTGACTGTACGGGGTAAGGGCCGTCAACTCGCAGTTATGCCCATCTTGTCCGAGGTCGGCATTGCGCTGGCCGATTACCTGCAACACGGACGATGGACTACCGACAGTCGCCGGGTATTCATCCGTTCACTCGCTCCACACCGAGGATTCACGTCATCGAGCAGTATCTCGATGATCGCTGTCTCTGCGCTGGAGCGGGCCGGCGTACATGTGTCTCGTAAAGGTACCCACATTTTTCGCTACAGCCTTGCAACTCAGCTTTGCCCGGTATCTGCGCAACAGCGAGCCGCGTACAGAGATTCCTCCAACAGGACTCATCCCGCGTTCTGGACGAATTCGCCCCTACCTCTACTCCGATACGGAAATTCAAACACTGCTGACAGCTGCATTGGCGCTGCCCCCCGAGCAAGCGCTTCGACGGTGGACATACCACTGTCTGTTTGGGCTCTTGGCGGTCACGGGTCTACGAATTGGCGAGGCACTGGCGCTGAGGCGTGATGATGTAGACATTGAAGAGGGTATCCTCACGATTCGTGGGGCCAAATTCGGCAAGTCACGCTGGGTGACAATACATCCGAGTACCCGACAGGTTCTATTGGATTATGCGCATCGACGGGATGTGCATCTCGCCACGCCCCACAGTCCGTATTTTCTCGTTGCGGAGCGTGGTGGTCAGTTGCTACCGCAGTATGTCTATCGGGTTTTTTGGGCTCTGTCGCGCCAGACCGGACTCCGGGCTGCGACCGCTCACACAGGTCCGAGGCTGCTCGACGGGTACCGGGCCGGGAAGGATGTGGACAACCTGATGCCTGTGCTGTCGACGTATCTCGGTCATACGTGCATTCGTGACACCTATTGGTATCTGTCAGCTTGCCCCGAGCTCATGGAACACGCCACGCGCCGACTTGAGAAACACTGGGAGGCATTGCCATGAACACTCCCACTCTACCGGCTCTGCTGGAACGCTTCTTTACCGATCGGCTTATGCGTCAGCGACACGTCAGCGACACGTCAGCGCGAACACCATAGCGTCCTATCGCGACACCTTCCGGCTGCTGCTGGTATTTACCCAAAAACAATTGGGCAAGCCGCCGTCATCTCTCAACCTAGAAGATATCGATGCGACGCTTGTCAGCGCCTTTCTCGAGGATCTGGAAGTCAATCGTTCGATTAGCGCCCGGACCCGAAACCTGAGGCTGACTGCCATTCGATCTTTCTTCCGTTTTGTGTCCTACGAAGAGCCCGCACACAGTGCACAAATCCAGCGAGTACTGGCAGTGCCCGATAAACGTCAGGACAGGAGGATAGTGCATTTTCTGGCGAGACCAGAGATTGAGGCGCTACTGGCGGCACCGGATCAATCAACGTGGATCGGTCGTCGGGATCATACGTTACTGCTGCTTGCTGTACAGACAGGTTTACGACTTTCCGAACTCACAGGTCTTGATCGCGCTTCGGTTGTGCTGGGCAGCGATGCCCACGTTCATTGTCTGGGTAAGGGCCGGAAGGAGCGGTGCACACCTCTTACACGCACTGTCTCAAGGGCAATCCAGGAAGGGTTAAAGGAACCGGCCAGGTGTGACAGCAAGGCATTGTTCTCGACAAGACAAGGCCGGCGACTGAGCGCCGACGCGGTCCAGTACCTTGTTGCAAAATATGCGGATATCACGCGGCAGCATTGCCCTTCACTAAAACAGAAGCGGATCACCCCGCATGTCCTGAGGCACAGCGCGGCAATGGAGCTGCTTCAAGCGGGGGTAGACTGTTCAGTTATAGCATTGTGGCTGGGGCATGAGTCGGTTGAGACCACCCAGGTTTACCTTCATGCTCATATGGCTCTGAAGGAAGCTGCGCTGGCAAAAATAGATCCATTAGGGCATGCCGGAATAAAGCGCTATCAGCCCGGAGATGAACTGCTCGCGTTCCTGAATAACTTGTAGCTGATCGCAAACTATGCCGAACCGGCACCGTTAGTGAAAGACCCAAAATGGCGTGGTGTCGGCTTATTTACGCAAACGACAAAGCCAGTTCGGCATAGTTCTGGGTTCGGCATAAACTGCTCTATGCCGCATGCGGCATAGGGCGGTCTCGACCAGGGAATAACACGTGGCACTGGCGCGGGCGCCCTGCGAGGTGTCCGCAAACAGCCACGCTTTTCGGTTATGCAAAGCTTCGCATAACGGTAGTTATCCTCACCCTATAATTATGCAAGGTTTGTTGGGCTATTCCGGCAAAGGCCAGTGGCGACGAAGCTTTTAGCTGTGTTGTAGCTATCGAGCTTTGCATAAAAACAGTGTTTCCTGTGGGCTCGTCCCTAACCGCAGGAGCACACACCATGCCCGCCGATAAAACCCTCACAAACCTTGTTCGCTACAACTGGCTGATTGATAGTCCGCTCGAGAGCGTCGTTTCATCCTACATTAAGGCGCTGCGAGGCCAGCGCTACGCTGATCGCACCATCAGAATCTATTTGGGCTGCCTTGCCCATTTTGGTTTCTGGCTTAAAGCTGAAGAGCTCGAGTTGACGCACGTCGATTCATCCCTTATTAAACGGTTCGTGCGCGAACACCTCCCGGCGTGCACCTGTCCCGTACCCTGCTACGATTCTGTAGGCTGCTCCGGAGCGGCGCTTCGGCATCTGCTCAAAATACTGATGCGTTCACAGCCATCGCCAACGATGGCGAAGGATCCAGTGACGATCGAGCTCACTCGGTTCGCCGAGTACTTAACGGATACTTGCGGGCTATCATCAGCCACCCGTGACAGCCGAGCTCAACACGTTGGGGCGTTCCTCTACGACGTAGGCGTTACTGATACCGTGAGCGTCTTGTCGCTGTCGGCGACCGACATAGATGCTTACTTTTCGACGCTGACGTCGCGCCTACGGCCGGCATCGCTGCGTATCGTGTGCAACAGTCTGCGTAGCTACTTTCGTTACCGTGCCGTGCGCGGTGACGAGACCGACGGGCTAGCGGCAGCGCTTCCACGAATCGCAGACTGGCGCCGGGCCACGTTGCCCAAGGTATTGTCGGACGCCGAACTAACGGCCTTTCTGGATGCCTTCGATCGCACGGACCCGTTGGCCTGCGTGACTATGCCATCGCGCGCTGCCTGCTGATCTGGGTTTACGCGGTCACGAGTACCTACCTCACGCTGGAGTCGATCGACTGGCGCAGGGCAATACTGACCATCAGCGGTACCAAAAGTAAACGCATTCAACAGCTTCCCCTGCCTGCGTCCACGGGAGAGGCGGTAGCGCAGTATCTGCGACAGGGACGCCCGCAGACGACGAGCCGCAGACTATTCGTCCGGCACCGGGCACCGCTCGACACGCCACTGAGCGTTCCGGCCATTCGCAATTCAATGAACCGCGCCTTTGTTCGTTGCGGTTTGCGCGATCAGTTCTGCAACACACACGTGCTGCGGCGAACGATGGCAACGCAGCTACAGCGCGCTGGGGTCTCAGTCAAAGAGATCGCCGACGTATTGCGTCACAAGAGTCTTGACACTGCCTACAGCTACGCCCGCGTTGACGTGGAGCAATTGCGCGCGATGGCACTGCCGTGGCCCGGGAGCCCGTCATGAGCGCCCGGTTGTCTTGGATGGCGCGGGTCGAAGCGTACCTGGCGTATCGTCGTCGTAACGGATTCGAGCTAACCATCGACGCAACGCAGCTTCAGTCATTTGCCCGTTTCGCGGATGAGGTCTCTCCTGAAGGGCATCTGACGGTGCCGCTCGCTGTCGCATGGGCACAGACTTCGCAGCTTAAGGCGTCGTTTACCTGGGCGCGCCGCATCGGGATTCTTCGCGGTTTCGCCCGCTTTTGCCAGCGCGAGGATCCGGCGACGGAGGTTCCACCGCGAAGTCTCTTTGGTTCGGCCCACCGGCGTCTCATCCCACACATCTACACAGAAGCCGAACTGTGCACACTGCTTGAAGCCACGCATGGCTTGGCGCCCACCGAGGGATTGCGTCCAGCAACTTGCCACTGTGTTTTTGGCTTGCTCGCCGCGACCGGGCTACGCATCGCCGAAGCACTGACACTAACCGCGGCTGACGTCGACATGGACAGTGGCGTTTTGCATATCCGCGAAGCGAAGTTCCATCAGCAGCGTCTCGTACCGCTGCATCCGAGCGTTACCGACTCGTTGCGCGCCTATGCACGACAGCGAGATAGGCTCGTGCCACGGCCTTGTTGTGACAAGTTCTTCCTGCGTGATGATGGCAGCGGCGTAAATCAGCCCAGCATGCTGTATGCCTTACAGAGGCTGTGTCAGCAACTGGACTGGCAAACGCGCGGTGACTATCAGCGTCACCGCCTGCATGACATCCGGCACACCTTCATCGTGAGAAGCATGCTGCGCCTCTATGAAGAGGGCGTAGATATTGATCGTGCCATTCTGGCGCTATCAACCTACGTCGGGCACGCCAAGGTGAGCGACACCTACTGGTATGTCACCGGCATTCCCGAACTGATGGCGATCGCCGCCGAACGCTTTCACCTCTATACGCAAGGAGAGGCGTCATGAACCCCTTGCTCACCGCTCCCACCGAATTCGGCGCGTTGCTCCAGCGCTTCTTCGCCGAGCGCTTGATCCAGCAACAGAACGTCAGCCCCCGAACAGTCGCTGCCTATCGCGATACCTTCAAGCTCTTGCTGAACTATGTGGGACGCGCAACGGGCAAGCCACCTGCCATGCTGGCACTGTGCGATGTCGATGCGGCCTTGGTGCTGAATTTCCTCACGCATCTCGAGACCGAACGGCACAACACCATTCGCACGCGCAATGCAAGATTGGCGGCGGTTCGTGCCTTTGCCCACTACGTCGCCTCACAAGCGCCGCCAGCTCTGCATCTTGCACAACAGATTCTCGCGATACTATGAAACGCTTCGAACGACCCATGCTTGAGTTCTGTCTCGCGACGAGGTTCGCGCGCTGCTTGCAGCCCCGGGTATAACGACCTGGTGCGGGCGCCGCGACACCGCCATGCTCACGGTGCTTTACAACACCGGCGCTCGGGTTTCCGAACTGATCGGCATCCGGGTGGCCGATATCACGTTGGCGGCAACCGCCTCTGTGCGCCTACATGGCAAGGGCCGCAAACAACGAACCGTGCCTCTATGGAAGGAAACGGCGAAGGAAATCCGGCAGTGGCTAAAATACGCCGACTTGCATGTCGAGCAACCCCTCATTCCAAACCGCAGCGGATTGCCAATGACGCGCACCAATGTGGCCGAACGACTGAACCTGGCCGTCAGCACCGCGACAAAGATGTGTCCACAGTTAGCAGGCCGCAGGATCTCGCCGCATACCTGGCGCCATACGACGGCCATGCACCTGTTGCAGGCGGGCGTCGATCTGACCGTGATCGCGTTGTGGCTCGGTCACGAAAGCCCCGTCACCACTCACGGCTATGTCGAAGCGGACATGGGCATGAAGGAGCGGGCCCTTGCCGCCATCACCCCACCTGCGACCCAGCACAAGCGCTACCGCCCGACGGACGCACTCCTCCAGTTCCTGGAAAGTCTCTGAAATTATGCAAACCTCCGCTCGCGCTCCGCCCCTGAAAATACCGCTTGTGTTCCGACGAACCTTGCATAATTATCGGGTGCAGATAATTTCGATCCAGTGCGAATGGACGGATGGCGTTTTCGGCCAGCACGTTGCTGATCTGTAGGTCGCCTCGTTCGCAGTAGCCCACCAAGGCGGGCCATTGGTTCAACGGATAATCCATCGCAGTATGTGTCAGGGTGCCCTTTGCAACCTTGCCTGCGTTGGCCTCCAGCCAGGTCTTCAGAGTGTTCAGTCCGGGTACACTCAGTTCCTGACAAATACGGTAACGCTGCTCCGCACTCAACGCTGTGATTTTACGTTCGATGGCGTATCAGCGGTTTGAACACGTCATCCAGGTAGATAACCCAGTGTGCCATGCTGGTGCGGCTGAGCTCATGACCCAAGCGTTTGAACATGTGCTCCAAACGATACAGAGGCAGGCCCTCGGCGTATTTTGAGGTGATGATGTAAGCCAGCAAAGAGGTGGTGGCCGTGCACTTGCCCAGCGGATGAACCCGGTGGACACGGCATGAAGCAGATCGGCGATTTCTTTGGGCTGCATTATTCTCGCGTAAGCCGGATTATTCGAGAGGCAAAACGCAAGACCTGACCCCGAGGAACTTCCGAGGAACTTCTGACTCCGGTGCCTTACCGGGGCAAGGAAAACGCGCCGTTCTACATTCCTTTTGTGGCGGAGAAAGTCGCCGAGGTAAAAGAGCTGCCACTCGATGAAGTGGTAAAGACCACCTACCAGAACAGCCTGCGAGTGTGTTTCGGCAAACCTAATCACTACCACCCATGTAAATCGACATGAGGTGTTCGTCGCTTCGTATATCGTCTCTGGTGCCAGAAAACTTATTTTTTCCACCTGCAAAAATATAAACACTGTCCGCCACCGGAAGCGCCTCCCGAATATTCTGCTCGATCATGATCACTCCAACACCGCGTTCGCGTAAAGCCTGTACTCTGTCCATGGTCTCATTGACCAAGGCAGGCGAAAGGCCCGCTGAAGGCTCATCCAGCATCACGAAAGCTGGATTCGGCACCAGTGCCCGGGCGATTGCCACCATCATTTGCTCACCACCGGAAAGCGAGCCCGCCGCAACGTTGCGTCGTCGTTGCAGGTTCGGATAGTCCGCGATCAATGTTTCGATGCGATCCTCAACGTCACGGGTATTCGTCAGCGAATAGCCACCCATTCGCAGATTTTCCATTACTGAAAACCGGGGGAACACACCGCCACCCTGAGGCATCATCACGATGCCTTTGCGAACCACCTCATGGACAGGAAGCCCGGTGAGATCAGTATCGCCCAACGTTATCTTTCCTGCCCACGGCGGCAGCAACCCGGCTATGCCCTTGATCACGGTGGATTTGCCACTGCCATTGGGGCCAAACACGCAGGTGATGTGGCCCGGCTGCGCCGTTAGGGAGATACTATGAACGATCTCCTGCTTACCGTAACCGGTAGTCAGATCGACAACTTTGAGCGCCTCGCTCATGACTGCCGTCCCAAGTAGGCATGTTGAACTTCGACGTTGCTCGCTATTTCTTCGAAGGTGCCTTCGGCCACAACCTCACCCATATTCATAACAATGAGTCGGTCACATATCTCACGCACCATTTCCATGTCGTGCTCGATAATCAGGAAGGTTATACCGGTCTGGCGAAGGCGCCGTATGGCATCCAGAATAATGCGACGGATATTTGGATGAACACCCGCGGTGACCTCATCAAGCAAAATCACTTTTGGGTCGCGCATGCACACCCGGCCAAATTCAAGAAGCTTCTGCTGCCCCCCGGACAGCTCCGAGGCCAGATTATTGATAACGTGCGTGATCTGAAGCATCTCCGCTACTTCCTCGGCCCTGCGTGGTGCGCCTTTCCAGTCACCCTCGACGGCCGCGGCCAACAAGTTTTCACGCACGCTCATGTTGTCGAACAGAGAGGGGATTTGAAATGTCCGCCCTATGCCCGAGCGAGCGATACGCCAGGTTGGCTGACCCGTGACATCAACACCATCAAGCCAAATACGCCCTTCATCCGCTGGCTGCCCCCCTGCCGCCAGACTGAACAGTGTGGACTTTCCGCTACCATTCGGCCCGATCACACCGACCACCTCACCCGGTGCTACCACCAGACTGACGCCGGCAACCGCGGTAACCCCACCGAAACGTTTGACGACCGACTCCAGGACCAGCGGTGATTTATCCGTGGAGGATGTCTTAATCGCAGGGGACGACATAATTCCACTCCTAGAGCTTGCGAAGAATACGCGAAATCAGTTCACGCCCACGCCGACGCCCAACAATGAGACTAATCAATCCATTGGGCAGGAAGAGCACCACCATCGCAATGATCAAACCGAGGATGGGAAGGTACACCACAGTATCTCCGAAAGTGGACCAGATATAGCGGTTGGTCATCCACAACACAACCGCGCCCAAAGCAGGCCCCCAAATGGTGCCCAGCCCACCCAGCAAAACCATGACCACCATCTGGTCCGTAATGTCAGGCCCCAACACTGAATGTGGATCAATATAAGTGGTCCAGTAGGCGAACACACTGCCAAACAGCGCGGTGATCGCGGCCGACAGGGCGAACGCCTGCACCTTCACCAGGTTGGTACGGATACCCATAGCCTCAGCCGCAGGCTCATGATCACGCAATGCCTTGAGGCGGAATCCGAAGCGGGTGTACTCAATCAGATACCAGACACCGAGAAAGCTTGCTGCCGCTGCCGCCAGCATCGTGTAGTAAAAGAAAAATTCGTTCAGATAGGCTGGCAATGAAAGGCCGGCAGTCCCACCAGTCACATCCAGTATGGTGGCCAGCTGAATCAACATCTCCGCAAATGCCCAGGTCGCGATGGCAAAGTAGGCACCACGCAGGCGCATCGTGGGGCCGCCGATGATAGCCGCCACAATCATTGCAACAACAACGCTGGGCAGAAGGGTCGCCAGAAATGGCATCCCAATGCCGGACTGCATGAGTATTGCCGTTGTGTAAGCACCAATGCCAAAAAATGCGGAATGACCGAAACTTATGTAGCCGGCGTAACCGCCGACAATATTCCAGGCGCAAGCCAAACCAGCCCACATCAATGCGCCAGTGACAATGCGCAGGCTGTAGGGATCGACGAAGGCGGGAACCACTGCCAATGCCAACAGGCAGACCGCAATGGCTGCCAATCGAAATAAATAACCACGAACTTCGCCAGGGTTAGATGCCACGGCCAAGAACCCCCTTTGGCGCGACCAGCAGTACCAAAAACAGTACTCCGAATACAATCAACAATGAATAGCGGCTGCCGACATAGGTGGACGCTAAAGATTCCAATAGCCCGAGGGCGAGCCCTGCAATCAGGACACCCCCCACGGACCCCAGGCCAGCCAGCACCGCAACGAAGAAGGCAAACAAGGTATAGCGCACGCCGACGGAAGGGTTTACGGAGTAGATCGTGGCGATTAGAACGCCCGCCGAAGCCGTTATTCCGGTATAGAGCCCATAGACGTAGGCCGAAACCCGCTTTACGTCGACACCCATCAACCCGGCATGGTCCCGGTTTTGAGCAACCGCCCGGACTGCCATGCCAAAACGGGTTCGGTAGAGGAGCAGGAAAACCCCGAGGCTGATGAGAATAGCCATTAAAAAGGCACTCAGGCGCAACAAGGGAATAGTGACAGACCCGACGGTTAAAAATTCGCCGGAAAATACCGATTCGACGTTTCGGCTATTATAGGACCACAGCCAGAGCGCGCCACCGCGCATCAGCAGGAAAAGACCAAAGGTAAAGGCGAGGGCCATCAGGTCCGGTCGGGCGTAACGACTGGTTCGCACGTGATAGATCAAAGGCCCTATTGCCCGACCAATAAGGGCAAACAGAGCGAACACAAAAAAAATGCTGATGAACGGATCAATACCGGCCAACGCCACTAACCAGTACGCGGCATAGCCACCCAGCATCACCCATCCACCGACCGCGAAGTCGATGACATGCAAGACGCCGAACGTCAGTTGGAAACCAACGGTCAGGCAGATCAATATCCCGCCTATCAATACCCCGTTAACGATGGCTTGCAGAAATAGGTCCAAGGCGCCACTCCCGAAAGGTGTTTACCGCTTCCTTAGAAGGCACGCTCCCGGTGTATCCGGAGGGCGTGCCGTCTTGCACTGCCACATGCAGACTCGGTCAGGACGCACCGGGCATGGGGTATAGCAGCTCTCCTTCCGATGCACCGCTCGGGGCAACGGGTACCACATTGCCGCCCTTGATCTGAACAACAACGGGTACTGGCTTAATATTGTTGTGAAAGTGATCCCCTTCTTTTGCAAAGGCGACAGGGCCATAGAAGGTTTCAATGTCGGTGTCTTCAATGGCTTTCGTCAACTCCACCCGGGTTTGCTGATCCCAAGGCGGTGCCTTGCCGAGCCGACGGGCCGCATCCTGGAGTACCAGGCCACTGGCGGAACACGCAGCCTCGGTATAGTCAGGACGGGTGCCCCACCGTGTAAACGAAAGTTCAGAATAGTCGCTGGCGGTGCCGAACAAATCATCACGGTAAGGTAGCCCCGCCGTCCAGACTGACACGCCGAGCACGCCGTTGGCTTCTTCACCCAACTGATTGATGAAAGCCGCCGAGGTCACACCATAATGCATGATGAGTGCTTTCGGCCTGTAATCGAGAGACTGCGCCGTATTGATGAAATTTATAAAGACACTTTCATGGCCGCCAACGGCGACAATGTCGGGATTGTCAGCCTTGAGCTTGGAGATGACGGGCGTAAGGTCCGCATTGGCCGGGAACAGCTCGAAACGCTTCAGCTCCAGACCAGCTTCTTGCACGCCGTTGCGAAAGCCTTCCGCCGTTTCTTTGGAAAAAGGCTCATCGACACCAATCACCGCTGCTGATTTCGCCTGTGAACCAAGACTCTCGGCAAGTACCTTGATCGATTTACCGGAAGTAAGGTCCACCGCCGGTATCATGCCGAAGTTGAAAGGCGGCTTCGGCAGCCAGACATTGGGGGATTCCGCCGAGCCTGAGATCATCGGCACCTGATATTTCGCACTGATTGGCTGAACCGCCAGCGTTACGCCCGACGTATAAGGGCCAAACAGCACATCAACCTTGTCTTGGATAATCAACCGCACCGCAGCGTCAGCACCCGAGGCCGGACGTGATTGCGCATCACCATAAAACATTTCCACAGGATAGCGCTCGCCGGCTATCTCTACTCCACCGAGTTTGTTGATTTCCTCCGCCCACAAGTCGTATCCCCGCCGAGTAAGGTTGCCGCCAAACCGGTTATCCCCGGAAAGCGAAGTCACCACACCGCAACGAATAGTTTTGCCCTGCGCCTGGGCAGAAACAGCCGGCGCCCCCAGAACCAGGGCACCGGAACCGAGCACGGTGCCCTGCAGAAATGCCCTTCGTGAAAATTTACCAGCCATGTTGTTCTCCCTACGACATACCGAATATAGGTTTAGCCCATTGATGGACTGTGCAGTTTATGTACAGCGCCTGCAGCTATTATTAGTCATAGTTCAGATTTGTGAATCTGTATAGCAAGAAAGAGGGTAAGCGCCGCTAAATCGCCACTCTTGTCTTCAATCGAGTTGCGCCACTTTTTTTGAGGTTCGTTCTAGGTCGACGTTCCATGGCAACAGTGCCTCCAGCTTCTCCAACGTGTCAGCCTCGGCAACGCGCGCCAGCACATGTTGTATATAAGCCGAGGGTTCCAAGCTGTTGGCTTTCGCGGTTCTCGACCAGGGAGTAACACGTTGCTGATCTGTAGGTCGCCCCGTTCGCAGTAACCCACCAAGGTGGGCATTGGTTCAACGTATAATCCATGGCGGTACGGGTCAGGCTGCCCTTTGCAACCCTGCCTGCGTTGGCCTCTAGCCAAGTCTTCAGTGTGCTCAGTCCGGGCAGACTCAGTTCCTGACGACTGCGGTAACGCTGCTCCGCACTCAACGCTTTGATCTTGCGTTTTTCCTCTCGAATAATCCGGCTTACGCGAGACGCTACATGGTACAACGCACCGGCAAATTCCCGTCGCAGCGGTCTGGCCGTTCCCTGGTTCCTTCCTTGGTTCTAATTGCGGCAGGATAAACTGAGAGGACTACAACGAAAGGGCAAGCCAGGGGCAAAACACAAGACCTGACCCCGGCAGGCACGTTTCTACAGCCTCAACGCGAAGCTAAACGGCGTGCTTTAGCGCATCCGGTGGAAGGCCGAAGGCCCGGAACGAACTTAAGCGATTTGTTGAACGAAGCCGCTATGCGGCAGAGGTCAAATTCGACTGTACTTCTCTGACCCCTTCCATTTCGGAGGGCCTGTCAGGAGAAGTGTGATGAACGCTAACGAACACGCTCGTTTTCAAGCTCTGCACCAACGCTACCTCACCGAACTCACCCTGCGCGGCAAAAGCCCCAAGACCATCGATCTGTACACCCGTTGCCTGCGACAGGTCTGCGACTATTTCGAGACCTGTCCCGATCAGCTTAGCACCGATCAGCTCCAGCAGTATTTCATGCATCTGGTCGAGCATCGGTCCTGGAGTCTGGTCAAGATTGCCCGCAATGCGTTGCAGAGTTTCTATCAGTATGTACTGGGCAAGCCCTGGGAATACGTCCCTATCGTCAAGGCCCCCAAGGTTCAGACCCTGCAGGACGTGCTCTCCCTGAAGGAGGTCGAGCGCCTGATCAGTCGCACACGCAAACTCAGTTATCAGGTCTATTTCCTCACCACCTACAGTCTGGGCCTGCGACTGAGCGAGTCCCTGAACCTGACCATCGCCGATGTCGACAGTCACCTGATGCGGGTGCATGTGCGCTGTGGCAAGGGCAAGAAGGATCGCTTCGTGCCTTTACCGCTGATGACACTCAAGGCCTTGCGGCGCTATTGGGCCACTCACCGTCATCCAGACCTGCTGTTTCCCGGGTGGCACCCGCCGTATGCGTCGGTTGCCACCTCCGGCAAGCCCCGGGTGATGGCCCGGGGTGGGGTGCAGAAGGCCATCAAGCAGGTCGCCCTGGACTGCGGTATCCGCAAGCATGTTCACATTCACTCCCTGCGCCACAGCTTTGCCACCCATCTGCTGGAAAATGGGGTGAACCTGCGCTCGATTCAGACTCTGCTCGGCCACGCCAGCCCGGTAACCACCGCCCGCTACACCCGGATGACCCATGAGGCCCAGCAGAACAGTGCCCTGATGATCAATGCCCTGGTGGAGCGGCTGCAAGTTGACTGGGTGACCCAATGATCACCCTGGCGCAGATTCTGCGCGATCATGAGGCCAGCCTGCAGCAGTTCGTCGGGGCGCGACTGCGACCGGAGCATCACGCCGCCCTGCAGTCGATCCTGGCCTGCCACACACCCGCCTGTGGCGAGGTCCGCTATCACTGTCGCGCCTGTCAGCAGGTGCAACAGGCGTACCCGTCCTGCGGCCATCGCAGTTGCCCGGCCTGTCAGCACGGCACCAACCGCCAATGGCTGGACCGGCAGCGGCAGAAGTTGTTGCCGGTGGACTATTTCCTGGTGACCTTCACCCTCCCGGCCCAGTTGCGGGGCTTTGCCTGGCACCACCTCCGGTGGACCTGCCACACCCTGTTCCAGGTCGCCCGGGAGGTCCTCGCCCAGTTCGCCCGTAACGATACACGCCTGGGGAGCCAGCTCGGGCTGGTCGGGGTGTTGCACACCCACTCCCGGCGCCTGGCTTTCCACCCCCATGTCCACATCGTGGTCCCTGGGGGCGGGCTGACGGGCCATCACTGGCACGCCCGGGCCGGGCGATACCTGTTCAACGGCCGGGCCCTGGCCACCGTGTTCCGCGCCAAATTCCTCACCCGGATGCGCGAGCAAGGCTTTACCTTGCCGGAATCGATTCCCGGGCACTGGGTCGCCCAGTGCGAGCAGGTCGGCCGTGGCGACCAGGCGCTGACCTATCTGGCCCGCTATCTGTATCGCGGTGTACTGCGGGAGCAAAACATCGTGGATTACGACGGTGAGCAAGTCACCTTCCGCTACCAGGACAGTCAGACCCGGCGCTGGCAGACCCTGACCGAACCGGCGAGCCGGTTCCTCTGGCGGGTTCTGCAGCACGTCCTGCCCAAGGGGCTGCGACGGGTGCGGGAATACGGGTTCCTGCACGGCGGTGCCCGCAAAACCTTACACCGGTTGCAGTGGCTCTTGCGGGTCGCGCTACCCGGGATCGTCACCCAACCCCGGAAACAACGCATTTGCCCCTGCTGTGGCGAGCCCATGGGCATCACGCTTTGGCGGCGCCCCTGCCGGTGGCCCGTGCCGACAACCCGGCGACGATGTCTGGCATAGGCCTACATCCGTCCGACATGCACCTCACAGGGAGGGATCAGAGCACCCTATGACACCACCACCAGGACAGATCGGCTATCGGTTCCACCGAGGGTCACGGGAACCTCTGGCCTGACGGAAATGACCGCCCAATGCCAGGGCCAAAGCACCTCTCAGTTCGCCGACGATATTTCCTTAATAGAGAAGCACCGGGCTCGTCCAACACCGGATCAGGTCGCGGCTGCGCGCGACCTATCCTTATTTGTTAGATGCCGCGTTAGCAGACAAGACGTTTAGGATACCTAATGTCACTCACGATCCATGTTTGGCGGGCACTACTCCATGTTGTAAGATAGTTTATTATGCACCCTTCGCTATGGAAAGTGCCTCCGCCAGTAGTAATTGAATTTGCAGAAAACCAAGCACTATTTCCGTAGGAGGTAACAGTTCCCTGTGTAGTGGTAGTGCTCGGCATACTGTAAGTTCCGCCACCCCACGTGAACTGAAAAGCTCGTACCCCATCGCCCATATCCAATGCATTTATGGGGGGGCCGGAATCGAGTATTACTTCACGAATATCTTTTCCAAGGTATTGCTTCATATGCGTCGATGCACAACCGGACAGGAAAAGTAACAGCACAATGGTAAGCATAGCTTTCATAGTTTTACTCCGTGCATCTAACGAGGCTGTAGAAAAACCCTTTTCAGAGCCTAATCCGCAGCCACTCTGTTGTTTTTTCGCACCCGGCGATCAACTGGCGCAAGTTTGATCATTTACTGGTAACACTACAGCATTATTGATATCCGGCGCTGAACATTCTACACATGGCCGTCTGTGACCTATATCTGGCCATATCCTAGCCCTGGTTTCATGCTGCTAACTGCCCATAATTCGCCAGCTTCTCAATATTATGCACCAGGCAATACAACTGCCACTGACCCTGCACTTTTTTCTTAGTTCGCAGGCTGATGCGATTCAGACGTTTGTTACTGCCAATGTTGCCGAACACGGGCTCAACCACGGACATGCGATGACCGTAAATCGCTTTGCCTTGTTGGCTATCGACTCGGTGTTTCATCCAGTCGGTATACGTTGGGCCTCGCCTGAGTTCCAGAGTGTAAGAGACCTGTCTTCCTTTGCCTTTACGATGATCTGCTGAGCTGGGGTTTTGCATGCATTGATGTTTTTTTGGACAGTGGCGACACTGCAATAACCGGCCTTGGAAGCGGACTCTGGGTACGCCATTTTGGTCGGTTCGGGTGCCTTCGTGGCGCAGGGATTCTCCGGCGGGACAGATGCACGTCATCGTAACCGGGTCGAACTGGAATTCACTGGCTGGAATCACGTGTTTCCAGCCGCTCTTCGATGGAGTTTGCGGGCGCTTACCGTACTTTTCTTTCTGCTCGGCGAATTTGGGATCACGGCTGCGGAAACGATTGTCCGGAATGTAACCGTTGATCTGTTGCTCATGCAGGTACTGCATATTGGCTTCGTTGGCGAAGCCGGTGTCGGCGGTCACGATCGCGCCGGTTTGATAGATGTTGTCGGCAATGCCGAGCTTTTTATAACGACGCTGAACCGTCTCCAACACCGGCTTTAACGTGTGATGTTCCTGGCCTTCACCGAAGGCTTGTGCATCGATGATGACCGGGTGTTTCTTGTCCACCGTCGCCACGCCGTTATAGCCCTGGATCGTGCCTTTGCTGGTGGTCATCTTGCCGCTTTCGTTATCGGTGATGTTGCTTTTCACTTCCTTGAGTCGTTTACCCTGGCCCAGCCTTGGGCTGTTCGTCTTCAGGAAACGGTCCACTTTTTTCATCGACTCATCCAGAGAGAGCACGGTTTTCGCCCTTCGAATATCTCGATCCAGTTCCGCTTCGGTTTCAGCCTCATCCCGTTCGTGATGCTCATGCAGGTGGTGGCGAATCAGTCGCTTCAGCTTGGCCCGCTTTTCGCTCAGCTCTTTAAAGGTGCCAGACCATTCCTTCGCCGCGTCTGATGACATTTTGCAGCCATCTATGGCGAACAGTTCGTTGCCCAAAAGACCCTGCTCATGACACACCAACAGTATTTGCTCGAACAGTTCTTCAATCTCATCGGCGTGCTGGCTAACGAACTTAGCCAGGGTGGTGAAGTGCGGGACGGTATCGCAGGACAGTGCCTTGAAAATGATGTTGGTCTCGCAACACCACTGGATCTCGCGGCTGGAGGTGATGCCTTTGGAATAAGCAAACAGAATGATCTTCAACAGAATGGCGGGATCGTAGGCCAGGCGGCCGGTGTTGTCGTTGCGATATTTCGGGTGAAACACCGTCAGATCCAGCTTGTGTTCAATCAGGTAGTGAACCGCGTGCTCGAAGGTGCCAGGCTGGAGTTGCTCCTGGTAGTTGATGACAACCATCGTATCTTGGTCGTAGTTGTAGTGCTTGAAACGAGGCACACCGACGGCTCCCTGTCTGTTTTCTCAATACTACCAAAATCGGTCCGACTTGGGGTTTTTCTACAGCCTCAACGCTGAGATAAGCGGCGCGCGGTTTTTAGCGCGTCCGGTGGAGGCCCGCAGGACCGGAACGTATTTAATTGACTTGTTATGCCGCCTGAACCAAAATATACCAATTATTGGTATTAATGAGATGGCATTATGCAAAAGAACACCAGCATCACTCTAGGCCAGCATTTTGATGCGTTCATTACAGAACAGATCAAAAACGGCCGATACAGCTCAACCAGCGAGATCGTTCGTGCAGGCTTGCGCCTGCTTGAAGTGTCCGAAACCCGCCTAACCACGTTGCGTAAAATGCTTAAAGACGGCGAGGACAGTGGTTTTGAGGACTATTCCTATGACTCCTTCATCCGTGAGCTGGACAGTGAAGGACACTGATGCCGAACTTTAAGCTTTCTAGAAAGGCTAAAGCTGATCTCAAATCTATTGCACTTTACACGGAAAGTGAATGGGGTCGCGGCCAGCGAAACCACTACATTCTTCAGTTCGATCATTGCTTCCATCTTTTGGGCGAAAATCCAAACCTAGGGCAAGTCTGCGACCAGATAAGCGCGGGTTACCGGCAGTATCCTCAAGGGAGCCATATCATTTTTTACCGTCTATCCACCGAGGGT
The DNA here is from genome assembly GCF_000169375.1 of Marinobacter sp. ELB17. Classification (GTDB taxonomy): domain Bacteria; phylum Pseudomonadota; class Gammaproteobacteria; order Pseudomonadales; family Oleiphilaceae; genus Marinobacter. The sequence goes on along the minus strand of NZ_AAXY01000010.1, from coordinate 10,866 downwards.
GTTGCTGAAATTATCCGTATTCTGCACAAGCGCATGCTACCCGAGGTGCATTTGCTGTAGGGCATAACGCCGCCAGCATGCGCGGCTTTTTAGTGGAGGCGAAGCCGCAACGAAAAAGGCGTCGCCGTGCCTGGCTTGGTTAAAGGGTGCTATGGGAGCAGAGAGTCGTGCGCTCTTCCAAAAGCGACAAGGGCGATTACCAAGCCGAGCATTAGTGGGATGGACAACCAGAGGCTCATGTTCACCGCCAATGTTGTTAGACCTATAAAAAACGAGGTAAAACCGGCAGTAGTTACCAACGAATGAATATTCTCTGCCTTTGCGTTCTCTTTTTTGGAATCCGCGATCAATTTTCCGATTGCTGTTGCTGCGACCAAGGTCAACATGGCGAACAAGAAAAGACACGCCGAGAAAATTTTAAAGCCAGCGCTGACTCCATTCACGGAAGGAACAAACACGAACAGAACCAGTGAGGCAGCTGCCGCACCAGAGGTCATCCATTGGAAAAATTCTTGATATTTCTCAAATTTCATAATTCACCTTTAATAGCAACTATACCGAATTCCACGATATTGCAAAAAAGTGCGTTCTCGATAATGCCGCGTTTCTGCCACACCACGCGGAGCAAGACTCATATTTAACAATAGCTTAGACTAATCATTCCTGCACCACCATGTAATCGCTTGAGTTCGTGATTTTACTTAATCAATAATGCTGTACATTTATACAAAAAAAGGGATTTTCGCCAAATTAAACAGCACACAACCTCAACCGCGTCTTCGCGATCAAGTTCGCGCGGTCATTCGTGTCAATCGCTACAGTCTTCGTACCGAAACGTTGTACTGGTACTGAATCCGTTTTTTTATCCACTTCCACCAAATGAGGCATCCCAGAGATAGGGGGCCTAAAGAAGTGAGTGAGTTTCTTACCTGGCGTTGAATGCCTTGGTGTTTCTTTGCTCCAAAGTTCTCGATCTACCCCTGGGAGAGCTTGGTTCTGTTGTTTATAGCAATTTTTTCCTCATTTATCCGGACAGCGAAACATCCGCGTGATGTACCCAGCGAACCCTCTGAATGCTATGAGTTTCCCATCTCGTGAATTCTTGGGCAACTATGGGGTGAGCCTTCTTTTGAGGTCGCGTACGGACCGAAACGTCAGCCCATGATATGGCCTTGTCAGTATAGGGTTTGCAGACACTTGAGCGTCTATTACGCCGCGCGTTACTTTAGCGTTTCGGCTTCCGGGAGGCCTCGGCGCAGGTAGTTCAGCCACTGTTTAATGCGGCCGGTGACGTATTGGTCTTCCAGGTGGCCCTGAAGTGCGCGGCCATAGTCTTTAACGAGTTCAACCGCCTCCGGCCACGTCATGTCGGGCTTCGCCGCGCTGGCTGGCCTTGATCTGGGCGGCCAGGTCGGGGTGGGATATGATATAAAGGAAAAAAGAAGGGACAGGGACAACCACTCCACCCCTCCTCTGGAATGCCTGCCCCCTGTCAATAGGTCTGCCAGCAGGAAATTTTGAGCATCAGCTAAATAAGAGTAGAGGCCTTTGCTCATTTTTCTCGGGCTGGTGTGTGCGTAGAGGTGCCTGTCTCTATAACCGTTGTGTCTTCGATGCGTTTAAAAATCTCAGCGACTGGGACAGCTCGTTTTGAAGCTATCTCAACCCCCAGCGCTTGGGATTTGAAAACGCGTTGCTTATTTCCAGCAAGTGTCGCGCAGGGCTGCGTCGCCGACTAAAACGCCGCGCACGCCAGTTGAGGTCAGGGTATAGGTTCCACAAGAATCCGCACCCATCGATCCACCGGTAACGGGAGTCATTCTGAGCTCATAACCGACAGCAGTCAGCGTTGCCGTGGGAATTGAAAGCTGATAGATCGCGCTGCCGGCTTCAGGCGACTGCTTCAGGTTGTCTGGGATTTGATCGATCACATCGTTGTCGGCGCGATCTTTTTTAAAACTGTCATTGGCAGCATAAAAACGCTGCATAAACTGGGCAACCTGCAACAACTGGGTTCGGGCGTCGGCCCGCTTTGCGCGCGCTATGTACTGGGTATAAGACGGCAGCGCTATGCTGGCTAAAATTGCGACAATTACCACCGCGATCATGAGCTCGATCAAGGTAAACCCGGAACTAAACCGCCACGGTGAGGGTTTGAGCGAGTGGAAATTAAATCGCATAAAACATACTCCTGATTGAGTGCGGGGGGGGTATTTTTTCTGCTAACGCATAAAAATTTGACGCCACTGGCGCGATATTATTCGTGGTAGTGAAATGGGGGGGGCAACAACCTTGCAACTTGTACCAATTCTGTCGCCGACTGTTGCACCAGCCCCGATTGTTAAAGCGCCAGCGTTATGGACTTTGACCCTGCCCGTGACGTTAGCCAAAGTGCCAACAGTGATAGCGCCTGCTGTGGCGGTTTCAACATTGCCGCCAACGTTTGCGCTAGCCCCGATGGTGATAGCGCCGGAGTTGCCGGAGCAGACACTACTGCCAATATTTGCGTTAGTCCCAACTGTAATGGCTCCATCGTTGGTGCTGACGTTGCCGTCAACTTTTGCGTCTTCCTCAACTGTAATTGCACCGGCGTTAGTGGTGACCGAGCCATTGACTTCGCTACCGCTTTTGATGGTGATAGCGCCGGCACCAATCTCGCTGCCGAGGTAGGTGGTGGCGACATCGCCCGTAACTTTTGCGTCAGCTCCTATTGTGATAGCACCCGCCCCACTAGAGAGGATCGAACCTGTGATCGTGCTTCTATCGCCGACGTTGATGGCACCAGCTAGGGTGTTGAGATTGCCGACTATGCTGCTGTCATCACCGATTGTTATAACACCCGCCAGACTAGAGCTGATCGAACCTGTGACCGTGCTTCTATCGCCGACGTTTATGGCACCAGATTTGGTGGTGAGTTTGCCGACTATGGTGCTGTCAGAACCGATGTTGATGACGCCTGCTGTGGTTGTGGTCAGGTCACCTTCAACTTGGCTGTTAGCACCAATGGTGATGGTGCCAGTTGTGGTGTTGTTGCCAATAATGTTTCCTTTAAGAATTGTGTTGGCGCCCAAATCGGTAATCCCGGTAACCGTAATAGTCAGGTCGGAGGGGTTTCCTGCTGCATTGATTTGGGTGGAGCTGTCGGTTGTGAAGTCACCGCTGACATTGATAGCGGTTGGCTCTGTGATGGTGATAGTGTCCCCGGCGGCAAGCGTTAGTGGAGTGCAGGTGTAAACATCACTCACAGGTCCTGCGCAGGCTGCTGGAATATTGTCTGTTGGGATACTGTTAGTGAAGGTGTAATCTTCCGCTTGAGCCGGTAGCCAAACCAGCAGCAATAATAGTGGGACCAGCCGCAATATCCATTGACGTGCGTCGAAACCGAATGACGGGCTGTAACAAAATAGTGCCAGATACTGCCGTGACCACGGTCCCCGGTTGTTGGACCTTCTCACAGTGGATAAAACAGTACACAAAAGCATAATCATGGATGATTTTATCCTGTGTTTTAATATGTGAATTTAATCATCATCTTCGTAATAGCGTATTTTAATCTGAGATTGCAGCCAGACTTCACTGCCAACGGGACGGCCGGCACCATTTTCCACTTCAGGACCAAACCCGCGGACAGTGATCCGAAATGAGGAATCCGGATCTACATCAGAATCCGGATCTACATCATACTTTGCTGGTACAGCCGGTACTGCCGGTACAGCCGGCACGGCCGATGGTACACCCCCCGGTCCAGCCGGCACAGCCGGTACAGCCGGTACAGCCGGTACAGTCTTCGCTACAGTCTTCGCTAAAATCATGCGCTCGACCATGCAATCGGGTGCTCGCTTGTAGGTGGTGGCGACCATGCCAGTTTGGCTGACCATGCTCAGGGGAAGCGCGTAAACCTTAGATGAGGTGCTATCCCACATTGTCATATTTTGCCAATTCGGCGGTTGAGCCTCGGATAAAATATTATCGTCACTAAATGTGGTTACATAGTCATCGGTGCCGCCAGCGGCAACTGTCAATATCTGCAAAACAGAACGCTCGCAGTGCTGTAAAGCAATCTCCGCGGCTTGGGTAGCCAGTTCAGTGGTGCGTACATTGCCGGACACACTGATTGTGGAGCTGGCATTGCGGATGCTGGTGACGGCAAGCAGCGAGATTACGATTAATATAATCAGCGCAATGATCAGTACTACGCCATGCTGGGATTGCGCCAATCGAGAGTGCGGCGAGATTTTTCTCGGCGTTGGGCTGGGTACAGATTGGATGGATATTTTCATAGCGAGGTGGGGACAGCAATTTCTAGCCAATTTCGCAACATGACTGTGGTGGAGTAAGTGCGCCGTAGCCGAAGGTCATCTGGGGGGGCGGTTTCCAGAGTGCCGGCACAGTTGAAGTAACGCGCTGAGGCTGGGTCTGACACCACGGCATTCTCGCTGCGCACCAGAAGGCAAATGCGAACCGTGACGACTTTTCTCCAGCGTTCTTGTGGGGTAAAAGCCGCCAAGACGTCGGGGTCGGGATGGGCGAGGAGTTCATCGGCGCGCAAATAGCCGGCCACAGTTCGCGTTTGGTTGTCGGGGATCTCTACCCCATAGGTGATCTGCATGTCCTCAATGTTCTTGACTAAGGGTTGAGCTGTACTGTTGATGCCATTACCTTGGCAATACAGGCTGGGTACGGACGGTGGTGTGGCAGTGGCAGAGGATGTGTCAATATAAAACCGATTGTCTGCCACGAAGTAGAACACATTTTCAGGGTCGGCCTCGAAAACACCTGAACCGTGGCCATTTGGAATTCCGGGGATTACGGCCTTAATCTGATTCAACGCATACCCAAGGCAGTCGGTCGGGAGCGGTGTGCTGGCGGTGGTAGGCACAGTATTGAATTCATCTGCTTTGTAACTAAGCGCAATGGAGTCTGGTTTGGCGATACCGGCAACCGTTACGACGCAGCCGAGGCCATCGATACTGGTCGCCGCAGTAATGTTGCTGAACGCTCCGTCGCAGCCACGAATGCTGTAATCGGAGAGTTCGAACGCTGGTGTAATTGATGAGTCGACAAACTCAGGCGATATATCACCAGAATATGTCAAACCAGAAGCTGTCGGCTTCGTGTAGATAGGGTCTTTTACACTGGTGTCGAGCCGATCAGTCTGATCGGGGTTGTTGCCCGCCATCCGTAACTGCTGGGTCAGAATGGTCAGTGCTGCCTGGGCATCTTCGTACATGCGGCCCTGGGCTTCGGACATTCTTGCGGCTCCTGCTGCGCCCACGTACGCGGACAAAGCCGCACCTATAATGATCAACCCAAGGGTGAGGGAAATCATCAGTTCGATCAACGAGAAACCCTGAAGGTAGCGCGATTCCGGTGAGCGGAGATGGCGTGTCATAGCTTAAATCTCACATACAGGCAACGCGGGTTGGTGTTGGTGCTCGTTACTGCAGCGGGGCAATTGTCGGAGGATGATGGATTGAGTGCGTCAAACGTGTCGGGCTCCTGCCACATAACCCACAGGTTGCCGAGGCCGTTGCTGCAACCGCCGACGTCGCACGATACGACAATACCGCCAGCAGGCAGTCCGCGACGTGCTGCGGCTTGCATCTCATAAACGTCCCGAGTGACCATGGTGTCGGTATCGCATGTGGGGTAGTCGCAGAACGTCGTCGGGGTGGCGGTATCGCAACCAGTGCCGGTGCAGAGCGGAACAGGTATATCCGCTCGTGTACCGTCGTAACTGCTGGGTTTCTCGCTGTAGGGGAAGAGGCTGACAGGATTGGCCGGATTGGCCGGATTGGCCCGCATGCGTTCGACATAGTTGGATGCCAGGTTAACAGCTGTTGCACGGTAGCCCGCTAATTTTGGCATCTGTACGGCGAAAGTCATCATCGCAACAAGAGGCAGTACCCCAAGCGATAGAAGCAGCGTAGCGACCATAACCTCGATCAAAAAGGCGCCGCTTTGAGGATGATGGTTCATGGTTGGTCTCTTCTTCATAGTTATTGGGGCTAGCCACACGAGGTGGTCCCGTCGCCTGCAACCCGGGCGCGGCCGCTAAGGCTGATACACACCACGCGCTGCACTGTTTCGGCAAACAGGCCATCACCGCCAAATGGCATTGTTGTCACCCCAGTTAAGTTGCGCAGGCGTCCGGTCGCCGTAAAGCTAAATGTGGTGGAGGATGAGCTGTCGGGTAAGGTGCCCACAATGGAATTTATCGCGATGATGGGTGCCTGCACGCGCAGCAGTGGGTCGCCTGTGCCTTTGGTCCCGCTATTGTTCAAGTCGTGAAAAATAATCCAGCCACTGACCCAGCCATTTCCACCAGGGCCGAAGGCGTTGCCGCAAGTGGGAGCCGCCGCTTCGGGGGCGTCGCTACGACACAATACAACGCCGCCGCCGCGCCGAATGGCTTCACTGCGCGCATAGCGCATGTCGGACAGAAAAGTGTTGACGTTGCTGGCGATCGTGACCTTCTGGATCATCCACTGGAACGATGGCACTGCAATCGTAATGAGAATGGCGACAATGACGACCACCAACATCAATTCGAGTAAGGTAAATCCGCGAGATTTATACATTGTACTTAGAATACATACAGTGAACCGCTCCGTTAAGACTGCCTTGTCCTGTTAACAGGGGCTGTGACGTTGCCTCTTGCTTCAAACAGATGGACTGTAAAAAAATGGGTGCCTCCTGGGCCCTAATGTATAAGGCGGTAATTCCGTTCGTAGCTTTGATAATCGTGGCATGCGTACTGTTGGCATTCTTCCCTTGGTTGGTTACCGGTTTGCCGGCCATCTTGTTGGGCTGATCTCTTTTTCCTGGGGCTGAAGCCCCATTCGGGTTGATGACCACAACGCCCGCCACTGAAAAGTGGCGGGCGTTGTGGTTCAAAGGTTGTGCTCAAATGCCTGACACAGGCTGCAAGCATAGACATTGAGAAATAATATTTTGAGGAGCTGTCCGGTGTCTACCGTAGCGGACACCGGTAAAAACTTTTGATAGCAAGATGCTCGAAGAACTGCAGTTTGGCGGTTGTTAATCCCGAAGCGCATGCAGGACCGGAGGCCACAGGAATTCTCTGAGCGGAGTGAGCGTTTTTTGCACGCACCGGCTGCCTGGAGCCGTAACTGGCTAAAATCAGAACGGTGGAAGGCTTGAGTGGTCTGGCAGAGATCTATCCGGATATTTGCCAAGGCAAGCTCGCCGCAGACGAAGGCGTTATCGTGGCACTCGCATCGTCACGCTGAGCCAGAGCGGCGAGGTTCAAAGCCACGCCAAGCCAGATGGCGTAAATCACAAAAGTGACCAAGCTCATCTCCCTTCAATGATGCCCACCCGGCCCATGCGCGTGGCCGTGGGCTATCTCTTCCGGACTGGCGGCGCGTGCTTCGATGATGTCGACATCGAAAGTCAGGGTTTTACCGGCCATCGGATGGTTGTTGTCGATATCGGCAAACTTGAGGCCAACCTTAACAACGATCACGTGGCGCTGGCCCTGCTCGGTTTTTACCTGCGCGACCATCCCCGGCTTCCAGCGTTTGGCACCGATCAAATGCTTGATCGGCACACGCTGAATGGAATCGGCTTTACGCGGGCCGTAGGCTTTTTCCGAAGTGATGGTGACACTGAAACTTTCGCCGGCGTCGCGACCTTGCAGGGCTTCTTCCAGGCCTCGGATAATGCCGCCGTGACCATGCAGGTAGGCGTTCGGCTCGCCGCCACGGGAATTTTCAACGACCTTGCCTTGGTCATCACTGACACTGTAGTGAAACAAGACCACCTGATTCTTTTCGATTGGCATAGGATTCTCTGTGAAGGTTCAAAGTACGCCATTATAACCAGAGGCGGCGCTGATTCCGTCCGTGATGGTTCTAATTGCGACGAAATAGACTAAGGCGATTACAACGAAAGGACAAGACAGAAGCAAAACACAAAACCTGACCCCGGCACTTCGCTCCAGCACAATAGGCTTGAAGCCCATCTGCACGAGAATCAACGCGGCGAACAGACCTCAGGGCTGTGATCAAAGAGCAGTTGCAGTTCATTGATGCGAATCATGGGGCTTTCCTGGCCGGTGACGCCGACAGAGGCAGATAACATCTGGGTAGCATTAATCTGTCAGGTGCACAGACTGAGAGGGACAAGTTTACTTCGCACCCGCTGAACAGCCATGCGCAGGCTGCGTCCAGGTCGTCTATTTTTGGAGGTTAGCCGGGCGGAAGGCTGTCGACTTTTGATGGACCCAAAAACCAGCGTTTTGCCAAACCGCCCAGCGCCAGCAGTAGAGCCAGGATGACAAGAGGCAGTAGAGTAAAAAAGTCCATTGCTTGCTCTGCTTGCCGAGCTGATACCATGCCGTGCACCGCGTGTGCGTAGACTGTCCATTTGATTGCCAGCCCGACTATCGCGGCGCAACAGAAAACCAGCAACGGCAGACCTAATACGCCGCCTGCCAAATTCACGAATGCATGGGGGAAGCCTGGTAATATGCGGACTGCACATTGCGTAAGAAAGTCGCTGCGTTTGCCAAGCAAGTTGAGTACTTGCCTGGCCAAATAGCCGGGTTTCCAGGTATCACCCAGGCCCTTGCCAAAGTGATAGGCACCCATTGAGCCGGCGACACTGCCAACCAACAGTACGCTGACGCTTAACAAAGGCGCATGAAAAGGTGCGATAAGCCAGAAGCACAGGCTACCGGGCAGCCCAACGCTCATCAGCACAGCCATGACCAGAACGATGCCAACCAAAGCCATGGGATGACCCGCCAACTCGACACCCCAGCGCAATAAGTAGCGGATCTCGATAGGCAAAAAGATAGCCGTCACCGTCAACACCACTACCAGGCTCAGTAGCAGCATTAACAGCCATGATCGAGGTGCGAATCGTGATTTTTCAGGCATAAATGCGGTGGTTCCGGGGATAAGCGGTTAAGGCGAAATCAAAAGCCGTATAGGCGACCATAATAATAGCTGTCGGTAATGCTTCGTATTGATACCTGAAATTATACGAGACGTATACTGGATGGGTTGTATCCACCAACCAATGCATGCAGTCCGAGGTACCCCTGGAATGATGAAACCCCTTCTTTGGCTCGTCAGAACCACCGTATTTTTATTGGTTCTGCTGGCAGGCCCCGCGCTGATTTCGGCCTGCAGTAGTCAGTCTGGCCAGAGCTGGCGTGACGCCGATCGCTCCAGCGCAGGCATTGCGCCACTACCCAGCCAGACGGAAAAAGCCATTGTGCAGGTTTATGGTGCCCGAGCTTATAACTGGCGCGGAAATTTTGCGGTCCATACCTGGATTGCGACCAAGGTACGCGGGGCATCCACCTACGAAGTTCACGATGTCACTGGCTGGGGTTATAAGGCGGTGCGATCACGCCCCGGTGAGCCGGATACCGCTTGGTATGGCAACCCGCCGATGTTGCTGGCAGATCTCCGTGGTGAGAAAGCAGGCGCCGCCATCATCAATATCCACACAGCTATCGACGCCTACCCCTTCGCGAATGAATACAAAGCCTGGCCCGGGCCCAACAGCAATACCTTTGTAGCCTGGGTAATCCGGCAGGTACCCGAACTGAATGTTGCACTGCCCAACATTGCCATCGGAAAAGACTATCTCGCTGACGGAGTATTTGCGAAAGCGCCCAGCGGTTCGGGCTACCAGTTTTCCCTCAATGGGTATTTCGGCCTTATGGCGAGCATTCGGGAAGGTGTTGAACTGAACATCCTTGGCCTCAACATTGGCATTGACCCTCTGGCTTTGGCCGTCAAATTGCCCGGGATCGGGCATATTGGCCTACGCGACCCCTGGATGGATCGCTCGACGTGGCACAAAGCCCCGGTTATGGAGCAGGTTTCAGATGCCAATTGATGGGGGCAACATTAACCAGGCAGCAAGCGCCCGCTTTGCGGAAAGCTCCTCGCGCAACCCTGCGCAACCCCTTGCCAGGCAAGCACGGGGATCTTTGCATCAGCAAACCGGATACTAATCAATGTCTATTATAATTCTCACAGATATCCCGGAATGGGTTCGGCCCCTCGTTGACCTTTTAGAATCGAGGGGCATCAAAGTACACGTCACTGATGATCCGGAGGAGATCGTAGCGAATGGGTTGATCGTCAACCGCGTATCCTCCCTTCTTGCTGAGCGGGATAAGGCTCGTGCGGATCAGATCACCCATTCTTTGCGAACCTGGGAGGCCGAGGGTAGATCTGTGATCAACGGATCACTCTGCTTCCAGATCGGCTACAGTAAGATGGCTCAAGCCAAGCTTTTTACCGAGTGCGGAGTGCGTACGCCGCAAACGTACCCCGCCGTTCCCGGCGGACGCGCCATACATGGGCAGGCTGTCCTTCTCAAGCCACCTGCAGGTGGTTTTGGGCGAGGGATTCGGGCGCTTGAAGACGGCGAACCCGCCCCGGATGGACTTTTCAGTCGAGAAGAAGGCTGGATTGAGCAAGAACTGCTAACCGCCGCAGACGGCTGCGTCCACCGGATCGAAGTCCTCGGCTCCGACATCCTTTACGAAGCCCGCTCACCGATTCAAGCTGACCAGTTCAACTACTGCCTGGCTCACCCGGAATCGGAAGTTACCCTCTTGCCTCCTCGCGAAATTGCCCCGAAGGTGACCGAGTCAGTCAAAAAAATCCTACGGGCCGCGCGGATGGAGCTCGGCGCAGTCGAGTACCTTCTGGATGAAAAGGACAATCCCGTTTTCATCGACCTGAACCCAGTTTCCAGCTTTCATCCCGGAGCGACAGCCGTACTTGGTCGCGATCCCCTCGACGCCACCGCCTCCTATTTGATTCATAGATCTGAGAGTCTTGAAAAAAAGGGTCAAAGGTAGGCCTAGAAACA
>NZ_AAXY01000011.1 GCF_000169375.1 Marinobacter sp. ELB17 | reverse complement strand
TGGCACGACCAACAGGCCCCACACTGCCGGGTCGGGCAGACCAATAGTCCATACCATCAGCCCGGTGGTAATGCCCACTAGCAGGAAATAGGTTAAAGCTTACCTGCACCGCTGAATTGGCGCATTACGGTTAAACAACAGCTCGCCCACTTCGATCAAAACCTTACCGCTTGCCTAAAAACCGTGGTTGCTCAATATCATGGTGCTGCAGCCACCGATATATGGTGGGCCGGGACACATCGAAACGCCGGGCCACTTCGGTAATGTTCCACCGATAGGTTTCAAGTGCCACCAGCAGACAACGCCGCCTATCAGGGCTTTCGCTCGGCTCTGTGGGCACAGACACACTCTTTTGCTTCAAACAAGCTTCTGGCAAATCTTCGGCGGTGATTTCGTGGTTATCACAGGTGGCTTCCGCAAAGGCCAAAGCGTTAACCAATTCACGAATATTTCCTGGCCAGTGGTACGCCAGCATGGCACTCATGGCGTCGGCCCGAATGTGAACATCCTGGACTTGACCCTGCTTTATAAGCTTTCGCAATACACTGTTAATAACATGCTGGCGATCGGCTCTCTGGCACAGCGAGGGCAATTTTAAAGTCGCGCCGTTCAAGCGATAGTATAGGTCAGAGCGGAAAGCACCCGACTGAATCAGCTGCTCAAGGTTCTGATGCGTTGCAGCCATGAAACGGCAGTTCACCCGAATCGGTGCCTCTGCGCCAACCGGAAGAACTTCGCCTTCTGCAAGCACCCGCAACAGCCGCGTCTGTAAATGCAGGGGCATGTCTCCGATTTCGTCCAGAAACAGTGTTCCACCTTCTGCCTGTTGAATCAGGCCGCGCATGCCTTTGGCACGCGCACCGGTAAATGCTCCAGCCACATAGCCGAACAACTCACTTTCAATCAGGGATTCTGGAATTGCCGCACAGTTAACAGCGATGAACGCGCCGCTCGCGCGGCTGCCCGACTGATGTATGGCCTTGGCCAGAACTTCTTTGCCAGTACCCGTTTCACCAAGAATCAGTAGCCCGACATCGCGGTTCCGCAGGCGCTTGGCCAACGAAAGGGTACGCCGCATAACCGGGTCGTCTGCGGCCAGCTGGTCTAACTCCGGCACGCACTCGTCGTTACTGGCCTTTACGCTGCCGGAGTAATCGGCCGGTTTGGCTTTTGGTTTGATCAGTGTGGCAAACAAGGTGTCTTTATTGGCGTAATGCCTGAATGCCTTGACCTGATCATCGTGATCGTAAGGAATGCTCCAGATATCTCGAAGATCGCATTCAAACAATTCGGTCACCCCGGAAACCCCATCGATAAGGCCGGCGGCATTTTCGGGCATGAGCGAGCGCCCTGCCGTATTGGCGGCTTCGATGCGACCAGCTTCGTCAATCGCAAACAGATACTGGCCATTAACCTGGACAAACTCGCGGGAAACGCCGCAGCGCAGAACGGTCTGATTACGGTAGCGTCGTAAAAAATAAGCGTCTTCAATCAAGCGTGCATAAAGCTGGGTTAAGTGCAGTGCGAAAGTCTGGCTCTCACGGGCATTTGGCGAGTCCAGGGCCGATATGTCGAGCACCGCAAGCAAATCACCGGAAGGGTCACGAATCGGCGCCGACGTGCAGGTAAGGCTGATGTGCGTTGCATCGAAATGATCAACCCGGTGGCAGGTCAACGCTTGCTGTTCCTGAATGCAGGTGCCCACAGCGCAAGTGCCGGCATACTGCTCGTTCCAATCGGCACCTAGATAAAGCCCGGCTTTGCGCAAACGACGGTCGTAGCGTCGGTCGCCAAGGTATTGAACGGTAATCCCCCGGTGGTCGGTCAACAGCACCACGTAACCAAGGCCCGCAATAATCCCGTAAAGCTGGTCTACCCCTGCCCGGGCCACGTTCAGGAACTCGTCCACCGAATCCTGATGCTCGCGCAAGGTCTGCTGCGTAACAATGCGAGCGCTGCGCGGCCGGCTCGGGTCCATGCCGTAGTCTTCAATACAGCGTTTCCAGGATCGCCCAATCAACTCGGCGCTTGGCGTTAACGCAGGGTAAGAGCCTTTCTCTGAAAAGTTCAGAATTGAATGAATATGACGACTCTGCGCCAGCTGATGGGTCATAACAGGCCTCGCGATGCTGTGCTCATTTTGTTGTTGTTGACAACGGATATAAAGGCAATCAATAAAGAGCATAGACCCCACAACGCCATAACGACATGCTTCGTTAGTACTCTCTACTGGCAATCTCTACAGCCCCCTGCGTTACACCTGTAACACCACTGAACTCTGCGATGTTTCAGGTGTAACGCCAAAACCTTCTCTAATCCGCTCACACACCCAACCCCCACACAGTTAAAAAAATTTATTTTATTATTTTCAATAACTTATATTTCCCAGAGTTTTCTAAAAAAACTGGCATGCCTGCTGCAACCTGAAGATTGTCATGAAAGGATAAATTCCTGCAGTGGGTGCCAGGCACCCCGGTAACAAAAACAATCTAACACCGGAAGGCTACGATGACGGAGACCAAGATGACTGAGAACAAAGTGACAGCGACCCAACAAGCCCGGCAATGGCTTGACAGCTTTGAGGAAACCCTGAATTCGGATAACCCCGCGCAAGCCGCCGATCTGTTCGAAGACGGTGGTTTCTGGCGCGACCTGGTCACCATGACCTGGAATATTAAAACAATGGAAGGGCGCGGAGCCATTCGCGACATGCTCAGCGCCACGGCCAAGCGAACCCAGCCCGCAAACTGGCAGGTTTCCGAAGAGGCGACCGAACAGGATGGCGTGATCGACGCCTGGGTCACCTTCGAAACCGTTGATGCCATTGGCAAGGGCCATCTGCGCCTACGCAACGGCCATGCATGGACACTGCTGACAACCATGCAGGAGCTGAAGGGATTTCCGGAGAAGCGCAAATTCCACCGCGCCAAGGGCGCAGAGCACGGCGCCAGCAAATCCCGTAAATCCTGGCTCGAAACCCTGCAAGACGAGCAGCAGGAATTAGGTTATAGCCGCCAGCCTTACTGCGTCATTATCGGCGGCGGCCAGGGTGGTATTGCCCTGGCCGCCCGGTTGAAGCAACTGGACGTGCCCACCATTGTCATAGAACGCAGCGCCAAAGCCGGTGACTCCTGGCGCAACCGTTATAAGTCCCTGTGTCTGCACGACCCGATATGGTACGACCACCTGCCTTATTTACCTTTCCCCGATCACTGGCCCGTTTTCGCACCAAAAGACAAAATTGGTGATTGGCTGGAAATGTACACAAAAATCATGGAGCTCAACTATTGGAGTTCTACCGAATGCACCGCAGCCCGCTATGACGAAGCCAGTAAAGAGTGGGTAGTAGACGTGGTTCGTGATGGCGAAAAGGTGACCCTGCGCCCGCAGCAGCTGGTGCTGGCCACCGGCATGTCCGGCATCCCGAATATTCCCGATATTCCAGGTATGGACACGTTTGAAGGCGAGCAACATCACTCCAGCCGGCATCCCGGCGGCGAAGCCTTCAAAGGTAAAAAGTGCGTGATTCTTGGCGCCAATAACTCCGCTCACGACATCTGTGCGGCGCTTTGGGAAAACAGCGCTGACGTGACTATGATCCAGCGCTCATCGACTCACATCATCAAGTCGGACACCTTGATGGATGACGTTCTTGGCGGGCTCTATTCGGAACAGGCGGTTGCCGATGGCATGACAACGGAAAAGGCTGACCTTACCTTTGCGTCTGTACCTTTCCGAATCATGCCTGATTTTCATATTCCGGTTTACCAACAGGTGGCCGAAAAGGACGCCGATTTCTACGGACGGCTGAGAAAAGCCGGATTTATGCTGGACTTCGGTGACGACGGTTCTGGTCTGTTCATGAAGTATCTTCGTCGGGGATCGGGTTACTACATTGATGTGGGTGCGTCAGAGTTGGTCGCAGACGGCGAGATAAAACTGAAAAGTGGCGTCAGTATCGAACACATCAACCCACGTTCTGTGACCCTGACAGACGGCACGGAGTTGCCTGCTGACCTGATTGTTTACGCCACCGGTTTTGGCTCTATGAACGGCTGGGCGGCACATATTATTTCTGAAGAAGTTGCTGACAAGGTGGGCAAATGTTGGGGTATGGGATCGGACACCACCAAAGACCCAGGCCCGTGGGAAGGTGAACTGAGAAACATGTGGAAACCCACGCAACAGAAGGCTCTGTGGTTCCACGGCGGCAACCTGCACCAGTCCCGGCATTATTCGCTGTATCTGGCGCTGCAGCTGAAAGCGCGTAAAGAGGGCCTTGATACGCCAGTTTATGGACAGGAATCGGTACATCATTTGTCTTGATTAACCACCAGGACTGGCCGTAAAGGTCAGCCCTGGTTATTTCCTGCCGGTTGCTCTCTACCGGATACTCTCTACCCGTTAAACTCTGCTGGTTTACTCTGGGCTGTAAAGCCGCTGAATACTGGAAAAATCCAGATCTGCATTTCCCTGCCCCGCGTGAAGCGAGAACAGGTTACGAGCCAGTGAGCCCATGGGAATCGACGCCTGGTTTTTCACCGCGTTGTCGAACGCCAGGCCTAGGTCTTTGGTCATCAGCTTTACCAAAAAACCGCCTTCGTAGTTGCGTGATGCCGGCGCTGCTTCCATCACTCCCGGCCAAGGGTTATACACATTCAACGCCCAGTTACCGCCAGAGCTTTGCTTCATGATTTCCGACAGTACGGCTGGGTCCAGCCCGTTTTTAACACCCAGAGCCAGAGCTTCGCTGGTGCCCGCCATCAAGATGGCCAGCAGCATGTTGTTGCAGATTTTGGCCACCTGCCCAGAACCGTGTTCACCAGCGCGAAAAATGTTCTTGCCCATGTCCTGCAGAATGGGCTGGGCAGCCGCGTAATCGACCTCGGAGCCACCGCAGATAAACGTTAGCGTGCCGGCCTTTGCGCCACCGACGCCACCGGACACCGGTGCATCCAGAAAGCGGACTTTGTGCTCTGAGGCTTGCGCCGCTACTTTTTTGGCGGTTTCCGGGGCAATGGTCGAGGAATCAATCACCAGGGTGCCTTCCGGCAGAGCTGCCAGTAAGCCTTCAGCGCCCAGATAAACCGCTTCTACGTGCTGGCCAGCAGGCAGCATAGTGATCACGCACTCAGCGCCTTTAACGGCTTCATGAGCGGTGTCGGCGCTGCTTGCACCTTTGGCCTTCAGCGCACTGACGGCGTCTGCCGACAAATCAAACACGGTGACCTGGTGGCCGGCTTTCAACAGATTGCTGGCCATTGGGCCGCCCATATTACCAAGGCCAATAAATGAAATAATTGCCATCGTATTTCCCTCTTTTGTTTTAGTGCGGCTTCTTTTGTCAAGTGCTGTTAAGTGCCCTGCTCATGGCGGCTCTAACAAGCTCAAACAAAAAAGCCGTTAACCCAATCGTTATCGATATCCGCAAGGGTGGCGTAACGCCACCTTGGTTGCTGGTCTTTGTCGATCAGCAAAGCCCGCACGCCCTCGGCAAACTCACCTTTGCTAAGGCAGTTGGTGGACAGCAGCAATTCTTTGTCAAACACCTGCTTCAAGCCATCCAGGCGGCAGCGGTGCATGTGTTCCCACACCAACGCACAAGCCACCGGCGACGTTGCCGCGAGCGGCTTCACAGCTTTGGCCAGCCAGCCATCGCCCGACGCCAGTTCCTTCAACTGGGCAATGGCCTGCTCCAGGGTGTCGGCGTCGGTGGCGCGGTTGATCTCATCAAAGTGATCGCGAACGGGTGAAGCAGGCTGGGCATCGGCGCTCTGTTGCTCAAACTGACGCAATACCGAGCCTACGACCTCATGGCCATGGCGGCTTTGCCAGTTGGCTCGAGTCAGCTCGGCAACCACCTGAGCTTTCAAATCGTGCTTTATAAAACGATCAGCCATGCCGGTGAACAGCGCATCGGCGCCGTTCATACGGGCGCCCGTGAGGCCCAAAAACAGACCGGTGCGGCCGGGGCAGCGATTGAGAAACCAGCCGCCGCCCACATCCGGGTAAAGCCCGATGGTGGTTTCAGGCATCGCCAGTTTTGAGCTTTCGGTCACTACCCGATGGGAAGCGCCCTGCATAATGCCCATGCCGCCGCCCATCACAATGCCGTGGCCCCAGCACACAACTGGTTTGGGGTAGCTGTGAATCAGGTAGTCCAGTTCATATTCTTCGGTGAAGAACGCCTTGCCGATATCAGCACTTCCGGCCTCCGTCATACTGCGATACAGAGCAACGATGTCGCCGCCGGCACAAAACGCCTTGTCGCCTTCGGCTTCCAGCCAAACAGCGCATACCCGTTCATCTTCAGCCCAGGCTTTCAGCTGCGGCGTCAGCAGGCGAATCATTTCCAGTGACAGAGAGTTCAGCGAGCGCGGCGTGTTCAGGCGTACGACTCCGATAGCGGCGTCGTCTGCGGTTTGCCACTGCTCAAATACAATCGGTTGATCACTCATGGTGAATCCTTTGGCCCATGTGTCGGATTGGCGTTAGCGGTTTTTCCACTGCGGCTTTCGCTTGCCTAAAAACGCATTGACACCTTCTTTCTGGTCTTCAGTAGAAAACAGCTCGATGAACAGTTCCCGCTCCAAGCGCCAGCCGTCCTCATGGTTATGACCGTCGCGCACGTTCATGATCAGATTCTTACAGCGAGCAATGGACGACGGGCTTTGCTTGCAAGCGCCTTCTGCTAGCTCCAAAGCTTTCGCCAAGCTTTGGCCGGTGGGAACCACTTCTTCCACCAGACCAATGCTGAGAGCTTTGTCGGCTTTCAGGCGCTCACCACACAGAATCATGCGCTTGGCCCAACCTTCGCCCACCAACCATGGCAGGTTTTGAGTGCCGCCTGCGCAGGGCAGCAGGCCGACGGCTGCTTCTGGCAGAGCCATTTGCGCGTGCTCTTCAGCAATACGGATATCACAGGCCAACGCGCATTCCAGGCCGCCACCCATGGCGTAACCGTTAATGGCCGCAATGGACACGCCGCGGAAGTGGGTTAGCGCGGCAAACGCTGCGCCAAAAGCTCGGGACATATCTGTGGCGCGGGCAATGTCGCCGTCGGCAAAGGCATTCAGATCCGCTCCGGCAGAGAAGAATTTGTCGCCTTGGCCGGTAACCACCAACGCAAAAATATCTTTGTCAGCGTTCAATTCAGCGATTGTGTGTTGTAATTTACTCAACGAATCGCGGGTCCAGGTGTTCGCCGGTGGGTTGCTGATCGTCAGCACGGCAATGTGGCCGCGCTTTTCCAGTTGCAGCTTATCGCTCTTAAAATCGAGTGTGTCGCTCATAAGATCTCCGCAATGTGATGTTGAATGGCTTGCGCTACTGAATCGCTTCCGCGACGCCCTGCTCCAGAATGCGGCGAGCCACAATCAGGCGCATGACTTCGTTGGTGCCTTCCAAGATCTGGTGCACCCGCAAGTCCCGTAGGTATCGCTCAAGGGGGTATTCCCGAATATAGCCGTAGCCACCGTGCAGTTGCAGGGCGTCGTTGACCACGTCGAAACACACGTCGGTGGCAAAACGTTTGGCCATGGCGCAGTGCAATGTGGCTTCAGGGTCGCCGTTGTCTAATTTGAACGCGCCCAGGCGCACCATTTGCCGCGCTGCAACCAGATTGGTGGCCATATCCGCCAGTTTAAATTGCAGAGCCTGAAACGCCGCCAGCGGTTTGCCAAACTGGGCGCGGGCGTGCATGTAGTCACGGGCACGCAGCAACGCCGCCTGGGCACCGCCCAGGGAACAGGTGGCAATGTTCAAGCGGCCACCGTCGAGGCCCTTCATGGCAATGGCAAAGCCTTCGCCTTCGGCGCCTAGGCGGTTGGTGACCGGCACCCGAACATTTTCCAGTGTGACCGAGCGGGTCGGTTGGCTGTGCCAGCCCATTTTTTTTTCATTCTTGCCATAGGACACGCCGTCGGCGTCCGCCGGAATCAAAAACGCAGAAATGCCTTTGGCACCGCTGTCCGGGCTGCCGGTACGAGCCATCAAAATCAGCACATCGGTCGCGCCAGCACCGGAAATAAAAACCTTGCTGCCGTTGATGACATAATCGTCACCATCCCGTTCTGCTTTGGTACGCAGGCTTGCTGCATCGGACCCTGCGCCGGGCTCGGTCAGGCAATAAGACGCCAATTTCTCACCGCTGGCCAAGGTAGGCACCACATTCTGCCTGACCTCGTCTGTGCCAAAACTGGCCAGCATCCAGGTCGCCATGTTGTGAATGGTAATGAAGGCTGCAGTAGAGGGGCAGGCGGCGGCCAGCTCCTCTACAATCACCGCGGTGTCTTGGCGCGAAAGCCCCATGCCACCAAAGGCTTCCGGCGTGTAGAGCCCGCAGAAGCCCATTTCTCCCGCTTGTCGAAGCACATCTTTTGGAAAAATGCTTTCTTCGTCCCAGTGCGCAGCGAAAGGCGCCATGGATTTTTGCGCGAATGCCCGCGCTGCCTCACGAAACGCCTGCTGATCTTCAGTCAGGTCAAAGTTCATAGCTGGCTCCTGCTCGTATCCCGCCTGCCTGACTGGCAAACTTGTGCGTCAGACAGACGGGCCACTGCGAATCAACGCAACTGAATAGAGAAGTTGGCTTCGGTGCTGGTGGCTTCTGAACTGAACCAGCGCGAGGTGACGGTTTTGGTTTCGGTGTAGAAACGCACGGCCTGCTTGCCGTAAGCATGCTGATCACCGTAGAAAGAACCTTTCCAGCCGGTGAACGAGAAAAACGGCAGGGGCACCGGAATGGGGATATTCACACCCACCTGGCCAACTTCAATTTCGTGCTGGAAGCGACGGGCTGCACCGCCAGAACCGGTAAAGATAGACGTACCATTGCCGTAAGGGCTGCGGTTAATGAACTCGATGGCTTCGCCCAGGGAATCTACTTCGGAACAGCACAGCACCGGGCCGAAGATTTCTTCGTTGTAAATGTCCATTTCGCTGGTCACACCGGCGAACAGTGTAGGGCCTACCCAGTTGCCATTCGGCAAACCGTCCACCGTGCAATTGCGGCCGTCCAGCAGCAGCTGGGCACCCTGGGCTTCACCCGTTGCGATCAGCGCCTCGACCCGCTCTTTGGCTTTCGGGCTGATAACAGGGCCGTAGCTGGCACCGGAATCGTTCCAGGCACCGGGGCGCACTTTTGTCATCGCTTCTTTTAATTGCGGAATCCACTGCCGCGCTTCGCCCACGAATACCGCAACCGAGATGGCCATGCAACGCTGACCTGCCGCGCCCACGGAGGCGCCTACAAGAGCGTTGAGCACCTGCTGCTTGTCGGCATCCGGCATGATAACCATGTGGTTTTTAGCACCTGCGAAAGACTGCACACGCTTCATATTGCGGGTGCCGGTTTCATAGATGTAGCGCCCAACAGGCACAGAACCAACAAAGGAAATCGCTTTAACGGCAGGATCGTTCAGCAGGGTATCTACCTGCTCTTTACCACCGTGAACGACCTGTAAAACGCCCTTGGGCGCGCCGGCCTGTTCGAACAACTCAGCAAGACGTGTCGGTGTCAGGGGATCCTGTTCCGACGGCTTCAGAATAAAGGTGTTACCGCAGGCAATGGCCATGGGGAACATCCACAGGGGAATCATTGCGGGGAAGTTGAACGGAGTAATACCCGTGCATACGCCCAAGGGCTGAATCCAGGAATGAGTGTCGACTTCGCGGGCCACGTTTTCAACAGTTTCGCCCATCATCATCGACGCTACGTTGGCGGCGTGCTCAACCACTTCGATACCGCGCCACACATCGCCCTTTGCATCATCAAACGTTTTGCCGGTTTCCTGGGCCAGGATTTCGGCAATTTCATTGTGATGTTCTTTCAGCAACGCCTGATAACGCAGCATCACCCTTGCCCGCTCTGACACTGGCACTTCTTTCCAGGTTTTGAAGGTTTCAGCCGCAAAATCGATGGCCTTGCGCATCTCTGCAGGCGTGGTACTAGGGGCCCTGGCGATGACTTCATTGGTGGCGGGATTGGTCACGTCAATCCAGCTGTCGGTCTGGCTTTGAACAAATTCACCTGCAAGGTACAGAGGGACATTTTTCATGGGGCGGATCCTGCGTGTTGTGTAGATCAAGAGTTTTGTTGTTGTGCAAATGTTGAGCGATGCCGGATTATCGTGCTGATTAGCTCAAGCGTGTCATTCAGACTAGCACGGTAATTGGGGCCGTGTGATTGACTAAGTTTCGCCAATAATGGACTATCTTTCGATCACGAAAAGCGGGAATTCCATATGGCCCTAACGTCGCAATGGCCGGCGGCGCCCGACAGCGTGCGCTACTTGCTACCCGAGCCCAGTATTCAACTTCTAAGCTCGCACCCGCTTACCCGCGAGCTCTATCCCATCGCTTTCGGCCACTATCGGCGGGCGAGCGGGCACCACATGCACCGGGAGCAGCCTGCGGATCATTTGCTGATCTATTGCAGCGATGGCCAGGCTTTTCTTAATGTGAATGGCGAAGCGTTTACCGTTAGCGCGGGAGACCTGGTGTTGCTGCCGGCCGGCACTAGCCACCGTTATACCGCCGATCCGGCTAACCCCTGGACGATTCATTGGGTACATTACACCGGCCCGTTAGCCGATGCTTTTACCGGCCACATGGGATTCGACCAGCAAACACCGCTGCTTTATATCGGCCGCCAGCCAAGGCTGTTGGTGGATTTCAACGGTTTGCTGTCGGTGCGGCAAACCGGCTTTCGCACCAGCGGATTGATTCACGTTGCCAATCGCCTGCGCCAACTGCTGGCGGCAATACCCATGATTGCGGAACACAGCGAACAAGACGCCGGTCCCGATCTGGAAGTGTTGAATAATTACATGCGGGAAAACCTGGAACAAAGGCTGACACTGGATCAGCTGGCGGAATTGGCTGGTTTGTCACCGGCGCATTTCGCTACCCGCTATCGCGAGCGCACAGGCATTTCACCCATCCAGCACTTTTTGCGTTTGAAAGTGGAGCGCTCTTGCCAGTTGCTGGATAGCACAACGCTGCCGTTCGCGGCTATAAGCCGCCAGTTGGGCTACGATGACGCCTACTACTTTTCACGACTGTTCAAGAAAATCATGGGGAAATCACCGCGGGATTATAGACACACCGCACGGCACTAAATTGCGGATTAAGATACGCTTGCAAAATATTAGTAAGCGGCTGTTACGAAATTGATCTGGGGCAACGCTCTGTTTTGATTGATTCCGTAAGCTCCGGGGGACCATTTAATGAGCGTCTTTTAGGAGAATAACATGGCCGCAGAACCCATTGTGCTGTTCGATAACGGGCACCACAAATGCTTGATGTTTGATTCGCTGGTTATTGGTGAGGGCGTTCAATCAAACCAGTTTCTGCTGGTAGATGGCAAACACGAAGCTCTGATTGACCCGGGTGGCGATCTTACCTATACGCCGCTGGCCGTGGCTGCATCGCGTTTCATGAATATTCGCGAATTGGATTACGTATTTGCATCACACCAGGACCCGGATATTATTGGCGCTATTGACCGTTGGCTGGTGCACACCCGCGCCAAAGTGGTGACATCCAAACTATGGGCTCGCTTCCTGCCTCACCTGGTGTCTGAACATGTGGCTAAACTGGCGGGCGGCAACGTTTATGATCGCATTATGGCGATACCGGATGCCGGAGCGAATGTTCGCTTTGGAGACACTTACGTTCAATGTTTACCCGCCCACTTCATGCACTCGGTGGGTAACATTCAGTTTTACGATCCGATCGCGAAAATTTTGTTTTCCGGGGATTTAGGCGCGTCTATAGGCGGCACCGATGAACACCTTCCGGTAACCGATTTCGACAAGCACATTCCTTACATGATGGGCTTTCATCGCCGTTATATTGCCTCGCAGAAGGTATGCCGCCTGTGGGCCAATATGATTCGGGAAATGGATGTACGGGCCATTGTGCCCCAGCATGGCAAGCGCTTTGAAGGCCCGGAAATGGTGGAACGCTTTCTGAACTGGGTCAGCTCGGTAGAGTGCGGTATCGACCTTGTGACTCAAGATAATTACCGCCCACCGGTAGATTACGCCTAAAAGGAATAAACACTGTTCGATCCCTGCGTTGTCCAGTAAAATTCTGCGCTCTTAAAAGAGTTTCAACGGGGTCCAAAAAGAGTTTCAACGGGGCCCAAAAACAGTTTCAACGGGGCCCAAGAGAGTTTCAACCGAGATTTAAGAGAGTTTCAACCGAGCTTAAAAAGAGCTCCACCCTGCAATCAACGAGGCAGCGCACATGGGCAGAGCCTATCAGAACCGCAAACAATCCATGGCCAAAACGGCCGACGCCAAGACCAAGGTTTACAGCAAGTACGGTCGTGAAATCTATATGTCGGCGAAATCCGGCGGCACCGACCCTGACGGCAACCTGTCTCTGCGCGGGCTGATCGATCGCGCCAAAAAAGACCAGGTTCCCAGCCACGTTATTGAAAAAGCCATCGACAAAGCCCACGGCGGTACCGGTGAAGATTACTCACCAGCGCGCTATGAAGGCTACGGCCCGGGTAATTGCATGGTGATTGTGGACTGCTTGACCGACAACCCCAACCGCACCTTTGGTGATGTGCGCCTGGCGTTTACCAAAACCAAAGCCAGAATCGGCACGCCGGGCACCGTTGCCCACATGTTCGACCATTGCGCGATTTTTGCCTTCAAGGGGCAAGATGAAGACGCTGTTCTAGAAGCGTTGATGGATGCGGATGTAGACGTAACCGACATCGAAATGGAAAACGAACTGATCACTGTGTTCGCGCCCCACACCGAATACGCCAAAGCCCGCCAAGCGCTAGTAGACGCGTTCGAAGGCATTGATTTCGACGCTGACGACATTCAGTTTCTTGCAAAAACCACCACAGAGGTGAGCGGTGACGACATTCCGATGTTTGAGAAATTTATGGATATGCTGAATGAGCTGGACGATGTTCAGACCGTGTTCCACAACGCGGAACTGCCGCAGGAACAAACATCCTAAGCAGGGATCTTTTCGGCTATGACTGCTCCGCTCGCTGACACTCGCAAGCCGCGCGTTATCATTGTAAAAACCGGCGAAACCTACCCACAGATTCGCGAATGCTGCGGCGATTTCGAATCCTGGTTTGTTCGCGGACTGTCTTCGGCGCTGAAACTGTCTGTGGTGAATGTGGTGGCCGGCGAATCACCGGGCGAACCCACAGACTGGGACGGCATTGTGATCACCGGCTCCCCGGCTATGGTGAGCAACCGCGACCTTTGGAGCGAGCGAACCGCGCAGTGGCTGGCCACTGCGGTAGCCGCCAAGGTGCCAGTGCTGGGCGTGTGCTATGGCCACCAGCTGTTGGCCCACGCCCTCGGTGGCACGGTGGGTTACCATCCTGAAGGCCGTGAAAGTGGCACTCATACCGTTACACTTACAGAGTCAGCCGCAAGTGACGCTCTGTTTGGCACCATGCCCTCCCAGTTTTCAGCCCAACTAACTCACAAGCAGTCGGTGTTGAGTTTGCCGCCACAGGCGGTGCTGTTGGGTACTTCGGATTTCGAGCCGCATCAGGCTTTTCGGATTGGTGAATGCGCCTGGGGTGTGCAGTTTCATCCGGAGTTTACCGATGAGGTGATGCGCGCTTATCTGGCGGTTCAGGCTTTGGATATAGAGTCTGAAGGAGGCGATGCGGCGGCTTTACTGGCCGCGGTTAAACCGGCGCCGGAAGCCAGCAGCCTGCTGCAGCAGTTTTCGGAATTGGTTCTTTCTGGGCGGTTTTAGAGTCTGATTTGGTGCTTGTGCGGGTGGGGCAAGATGATTTGAAAACCGCCCGCAAGTACATCCCTGTAGGGCTTCACTGCAGCCATCCATGGCTGCAGACATTTTCCAATCACCTTGCCCCACCCTCCCTTTCAGCATTGAACTTTGCGTCGACAACACCTAAAACAAGCACGTACTCCGGCGGAACAGTGTTCAGCCGAAGATATTGCCCTTACCCATTCGGCTCAGGGGATCCTAATCGCCGCGCCGAGCGCGCGTCCGCTCGATTCCGCGACGGTTTTGAGCCGAGCGGCGTCATGCAAAGTGGTCGTCACGGTTGAAGAGGACAGTGCACAGGGGAGCTCGGAAGCACAGTTTCCAAGCTCTTGGCCGAACACGGCGGTAAACTGATGCTGCGGCTTGAAGTAGTTGAGTTTGCGCCGACCGGCAGTGCAGACGAAATTCTTATTCACTTCCAGCTCGATGCAGCTGGTATTTTCACTTCGGTGGTAGATTTTATGGAGCGCACATTCACTGGTCAAAGAACAATTCTGCATAGTGGGCTTACGCGTTGAGTTTGGCCATTGTAATATTCGGCGTGCTGGGCGCTGCGCTGCTACACGCAATCTGGAACACTATCGTTAAAGGGCATTCTGACAAACTTACGATGATGCTTACCATCGCCATCGTACAATTCTCAATAGCTGTGATGATGGTTCCTTTTCTTGGATATCCTGTTCCGGAAGCATGGGTTTGGTTGAGCTTGGCAGCTGTGCCGCATACAACATATAAAATCGCTCTGGCAAAGGCCTATGAACTTGGCGAGATGACTAAAATCTATCCAATATCGCGCGGGTTCAGTATTGTATTGGTCACATCCGTAAGTATGTTGGTTTTTCAAGAAGAATTAACAGGTGTAATGCTTCTAGGTATCCTAATTATCGTTCTTGGTACTTTCGGTCTATCAGTGCCTGAAAGTAGCAGTGCTGTCCGGCTTAGTGGTGTTGCCCTAACTTTGTGTCTAGGAGCCGGATTGAGCGTAGCCGCATACACAATGCTCGACGGGGTCGGGGTTCGAGTCGGTGAAAATGCGACCACTCTCAAGTCCATCGCTACTTTTGCAGCTTGGCTTTTTATACTTGATGGATTGGGCATGATGACCTTCATGTTCCTTTATCGTGGCCGGTCCGCGTTTATAGCAGCAGTCGAAACCCGGGGCCGTGGCTTGCTCGCCGGTTTCGCAGCTTTTGCATGTTTTTGGATCGCGATCTGGGCGTTCGCCCACGCGCCTATTGCTTTGGTAGCAGTGCTGCGCGAGACCAGTGTTTTGTTCTCTTTGATCCTTGGCAAACTTTTCCTCTCCGAAAAAATAGGTGTTCGCCGTTCATTCTTTGCGCTAGTCACGTTTTTTGGAATTGTTATCCTACAATTTTCTTAGATTGAAACTGTTATATGGCGTTGTTGCGGAATTCCAGCCGGAGGCCTAATTGACTACTTCCTCATCCGATGTATGCAGCAACTCCAAAGGAGAAAAAGATGGAAAGCTATGAGTACTACCCTATCCGTATTTTCACTCCAAACATGGAGCTTCCTTTTGCCGGGCACCCGACGGTAGGGACTGCGCATCTGTTGGCGGAGCTAGGTATGGCTATGCGCGACAGGCCGCTCACACTCGACGCCGGGCCTTTAGTCGTGGCCTACGACAAAAACCTAACCCGTTTCACTGTAGCGGCACCAATACACATCCAAACCAGTACTCTAAAAAAGTAACCGCAGCTCAGTTGCTTGGACTGGAGCCGGAAGAAGTGGTCAGCAAGCCAGTACTTGCTTCGTGTGGACTCCCGTACCATCTGATTGGGCTTGAATCGTTAAAAACGCTCGGACGCGTTCAACTCTCGCCAAGTATTTGGTCGGAAAACATATCACCCAGCGGCTGCGATCAAATTTATCTCTATGTGGCCGAGAATGCCTCAAGTGCTGAAAGCTTCCTGCGTGCCCGTATGTTCAGTGACGAGGGAGGGCAGCGAGAAGATCCCGCCACCGGAAGTGCCGCCGCAGCCTTGATTGGCATGCTGGCAGTTGACGAAAAGATCCCTGGCTCACGGCGCTGGAAAATCAGCCAAGGCGTAGAAATGAACCGGCCGAGTCTCATCTTTGCTGAGACCGAATATGATAATAATAGCCCGGTGATTCGTATTGCTGGTCAAGCGCTGATTGTTGGTACTGGTATAATTGGGAAACTCCCTTCTTTGACTTCGCGCTCAACCAAGAAATTTTAACAGTCGAGTTTGGGATTTTACTCGAACTGTTCTGACCAAAGCCTGTCGCTACTCGTTAAACTCGCTTAACGCGAGCAAAGCCTGCTCTGCCTTATCGTACGGCACAAATACATGGTCGTGATAATACGCGGCAATCACATTTGCACTAATACCTTTTGAGGCTAGCTTTGCCGATACGGCAGCTGTTAAACCGACCGCCTCAAGACTTGAATGAACCGTTAATGTAATTTGGCGAAAAGAACTTTCGTACTTTAAACCTGCGTTTTGGGCCTGATGTTTTAGTAGCACCAACGTTAAACCTTCTAGCTCCAAGAACGTAGCCACTGGTCTTAAATGAGCATAATTGCTTAGTTCACCGACAACAGTACAAAACACAAATTCATCATTCGTCATTCTAGGCTTCATAGCGCTAAGCAATTGGTCAAGCTCCTTGACTCCTGACATGTTCACCTCTTTTTTTTCTACCTGATTTAACGCTAAAGAGCGAGAAGCGGTCAGCATCACCCCGGCAGCTTGTACCCAAGATTACAGCTGCTTGTTCCCCCTGTCTTCTCGCTCCACTAAAGCGTGATTAGCCCAAAATCCGCTGGCCTGGTATAGACCGCGTGAAGCAAATGCATCTATTTTCATCCGTTGAGCAACCGGCGCCTCATTTCACTCAACGCCACGCTCATACCTCCTCATTCTGCTTTGGTAAAAATGGCCACATCCTTTCTCGGTACCTCTAAGCTCCACTGATGCTGTTTCGCTATCAACTCCAGTGTTTCTTCTTTATAAAACACCACATGAGTGGGATCACGCCGGTAATGCCAGCTGGCAAAGCGGGTGTCGTCCGTCTGAAAACAGGTCATCACCGCCAGCAAACCGCCAGGTTTTAACAGGCCATCCAGCTGGCGCAAGACCGCCGCAGGCTGGTGCAAGTGTTCCAGCACTTCCGTGCAGGTGATGAAGTCGTATTGTTGCTGCAAGACATCAGGCTGCGGATGAAAGAACGGATCGTACAGCGCCATGGTCATACCAGCTTCCTCCAGCATGGCAGCCAGCGCCGGGCCAGGACCACAGCCGAAATCCAGGCCGTGAGCTCCGCGGGGAAGTCGGGCCAATAAGGGATCTGCTACCTTAGACAGGAAACGACGATAACCGGAATCACCCGGGTTGTTGTCGTGGTATTGGTAGATGGCTTTTTCCTGCTCGGCACTTAAACGACCGTCAGGATTCATCACGGTGCATTGGCATTCCGGGCAGCGCAAATAGTGCTGTTTTTTGATGGCCTGGAAGTGCTGTAACTCGGCCTGCTCGCAGACAGGGCAAATTATTGAAAGCGTTGAGGGCATGGGGCGATTCTAGGTGGTTTAAGCGGGCGCTATCGGGTAACAATGGCAGAGGCGGGTATTCACGTCCAGCGCTCTGGTTAACACTCTGGCGATTAAACCCTTGCCTGCTGTCGGCTGCTACCGGCGCGCTCGCCTGTTATGATGCACGGCTTAACTGAACCCACACCCAGCCGGTGCCCTGCATGACCCAGTCTTCTTCCACACGCCTGAACAAATACATCAGCGAGAGCGGCATTTGTTCGCGGCGCGAGGCCGACCGATACATCGAGCAGGGTAATGTGCGAATCAACGGCAAGCGCGCCAGCGTTGGCGATCAGGTATTGCCGACGGACACGGTCATGGTCAACGGCCAAATCATTGAGCCCCGTGCTGAGGAAGATCAGGTATTCATTGCTCTGAACAAGCCGGTGGGCATTGTCAGCACCACCGACAGCGCCGAGCGCGACAATATTCAGCGCTTTGTCGGGCACACAGTGAGAATTTTCCCTATCGGCCGGCTAGACAAGGATTCTCAAGGGCTGATTTTTATGACCAGCAACGGCGATCTGGTCAACAAGATCCTGCGTGCGGGTAATAATCACGAGAAAGAGTATTTGGTCACCGTTGATAAGCCCATCACCAAGACCTTTATTGATGGTATGGCCGGCGGGGTCCCGATTCTGGGTACGGTTACAAAAAAATGCCGGGTGTCGCAGGAGTCGCGCTTTGTGTTCCGCATTGTTCTGGTACAAGGCCTGAACCGGCAGATTCGACGCATGGCGGAACATTTTGGCTTTGACGTAACGCGCCTGGAACGCCAGCGCATTATGAATATTAGCCTGGGCAATCTGCCCGTAGGCCAATGGCGGGATTTAACATCGAAAGAACTGGCGGTGCTGATGGACAGCATTCGGGATTCGTCATCGGATGCCCCAGCTGCGCCTCAAAAGCCCGCCGGTAAGACGAAGCCAGCCAATGCTCCGGCACAAAAGCGCGAGAGCCACAAACCACGCGCCGGCAATAAGACCCCTCCCCGGCCAGGCGCCAAATCTGCAGGACAGCCCGGCGGACGGCCAGATAACCGCCCCGGCTCAAAGCCTGCGGCGCGGCCAAAATCCAAGCCGAAGAAACAGCGCCAGCGCAGCACTAAACGCTAACGCAGGCTTTTATCTGTTTTCTCTATCTGCACTATTTTCGGCCATCTTTCCGGCACTATTTTCGGTCTACGCGTCTTTGATCGCAGGCGTAGGCCGCACCAGTATTTCGTTAACGTCTACATGTGCCGGCTGGGCCACGGCGTACATGACCGCGTTGGCAATGTCGTCTGGCTGCAGCGCGTTGTCTGGCTGCTGGTCAAAGAAGGGTGTGTCTACCATGCCCGGCTCAATCAGGGTTACTCGAATACCGGAGCCCCGCAGTTCTTCGCGAGCGCCATAGCCAATGGCCGACACTGCCCACTTGGTGGCGCTGTACATAGATCCTGGAATGGTTACCCGTCCCGCGGCAGAGCCCGTCAATAACAAGTGCCCACGGCTCTCCCTCAGCGCTGGCAGGCAATGCTGCACAGTCAGGCCAACACCGTAGATGTTGGTCAGAATCATGTCTTTCCAGACTTCCGCATCTGCACCACTGAAGCCACCGGGCTCACCCCCGCGGCCGGCGTTGGCGAATACGGCATCGATGCGACCAAAACTGGCCAGCGCCTTTTTCACCATTTCACGCTGATCTGTGTCGCTTTGCACGTCGCAGCGCACCGTTAATACCTGCTCTTTACCGCCCAGTTCCTGTTGCAACTTGTGCAGTTTAGCTTCCGAACGAGCCGCCAGTACAAGGCGATAGCCCTGTTTGGCCGCTGCCCGTGCGGTAGCCGCCCCAATACCTGAAGATGCGCCTGTAATCAGCAGTACGGGTTGATCGCTCATGATTCGTTTCACCGTGGTCAATGAATGTTGATAGCCCTTACGTACTTTAGGCCGCCGGCTCACAGTTTCAACCGCGAGCGGTATTGAATCTGGCAACCAACGCGTGCTTATGCAATGCTTAAAACAGAAACTGCAAGCGGCTGGCGAGGCATTTTTATGATGTGGGCTCTGTATTTACTGATCTTTATCGGTCTGTTTTTGCTGGTTTTTTTAGCCGTGTCGTTCGTGCTGTTCCGGCCAGAAGACTATTCGACGTTTGATAGTCATGAGTTCAAATCGCGGACCGCACTGCCTAGCATCGCCAACAAAGAGGTAATCGAGCGCGTACGCAATATGGGGCAAAAGCTGCATGGCGTTAGGGGGCGGGCGCGAATTCTTGCCATGCGCGATTATATGGACAGCATCAGCGATGACCTGCACATGGTGTCTACCGTGACTGCGACCGACCAGCCCCGCGGTGAGTGGTTGGTAACCCCCGGCGCCGATACCCGTCGGCGTATTCTGTACATTCATGGCGGCGCCTGGATGGCCGGTAGCCCGCGCAGCCATCGCAGCATGACCGACCGGCTGTCGCAAATTGGCAAGGCTGCGGTGTTTGCGGTGGACTATCGGCTGATGCCGGAATATCGCTATATGGCCGGCGTGGAAGACTGCCGCAAGGCCTATGAGTGGCTGTTAGAAAACGGTCCGGAGGGCAAGCAGGAGGCTCAGATTATGGTGATTGCGGGTGATTCGGCCGGTGGCAGCCATACCTTGGCTCTGATTGCCTGGCTGCGCGACCAGAAGCTGCGCCAGGCCGATGCGGCCATTGCGCTGTCGCCGTCCACTGACATGACCATGACCGCGCCCAGCAATCGAAGCAATATAGCCACCGACCCCATGCTAGGCCCAATGTTTGGTGGCCTGCAAAAAGTGCCGCTGCCGGTTTTGTGGTGGTTCAGTACGGCAACTTTCCGCATGCGACCGGCCAGCCCCGTGGCGTCGCCACTACGCGGGCCGCTGCATGACCTGCCGCCCACCCTGATTCAGGCCAGCGACTGCGAAATGCTGATAGATAACGCAAGGCGCTACGCCGCCAAGGCGCAAGCAGAGGGCTCACCGGTGGAACTGCATATCTGGCAGGGAATGGTGCACGTGTGGCAGATTTTTGGCCCGATGCTGCCAGAAGCAGACGAGGCTTTTGACGATATGGCGGAGTTTCTGAGAGTTCACACCGGCGCGGCAGAACAGGATCGAGCGGGCTAAGCTTGAACCTTTCCCCGCAACGCTTTGGTACGGCCCTTTTGCACTTTACCGTCGGTGCGCTTGCGCTTGGCGGATTTGCTGGGTTTTGTGGCGCGGCGCGCTTTTTGCGGTTTTACCGCTTGCAGGATCAACGCTTTAAGCCGCTGCATGGCGTCGTTTTTGTTCAGCTCTAGCGTACGATGGCTTTGTGCTTTAAGCACCAGTACACCGTCTTTGCTGATGCGCTGATCGTTCAGCGCCATCAGGCGTTCTTTATAAAACAGTGGCAGCGACGAGTTCCAAATGTCAAAGCGCAGATGCACCGCAGAGGAGACCTTGTTGACATTCTGCCCACCGGCACCCTGAGCGCGGATCTGGGTGATTTCGATCTCCCAGTCCGCAAGTTCAACAGCGTTGGATAATTTAAGCATGACCTACTTTACCACGACAGATGGGGCACTAGTCCGAAGCATGTACAAATATGCGCGCTTCTACCGGCAGGTTTGCCAGCTTGCGATGCAGCCGGAATCTGAGGCGGTTGATATCGTCCTGCCAATTATCCGGCAGAGCCACTTCTACCATCAGTGATGGGCCAACCTTGATGGTGCTGGCACAGTCCGGGTGTAAGCCAACATCCCGCATGGCCTCAGATACACAACTTTGCAACTCTTCAGACGGTGCAGACAAAAGCAGTTCACGCACAGCCGCCGCGGTCATTTTTACCGGAACTACCAGAAAGTAACCTGAAATTAGCATCATCATCATCGGGTCGGCGTACTTGGCCAGGTGACCCCAGGCACCGGTTTCCAGCAAAGCGGCCGCTACAAAACCAATCAGCACGGCCCCACTCAGCCCCATATCCATCAGCCACTGCTTCTTTTCCGCCAGCAGCAAACCGGACTGGCTGCGGCCCGTAGCCCAATGCAAATAGGCCCACACCAGTGCGCAACCCATCACGCTGATTCCAGAGAAAATCAGAGCCATACCGGCGTCAACAACCTGACCACCGCTGAACAAAGCGGCAATGGCAGAGAACAGCGAGATGACACACACCAGGGCAATCGTCAGGCCTTTTACCGCAATCACCAAGGGCTCCAAAGCACCACGGCCCAAGGGGAACGCATCGCAGGCTGGCTTGCGCATCAGGCGCGCCGCATAAACCGACAACAGCGACAACATCAAACTCACCAACGAATAGGCGCCATCAAACAGAATAACCAAAGAATCGACCCACAAGCCCCAGGTAATACCCAGAACCGCAAACAGGGCAGCACCCATCGACGATAAAATCAGCGCCAGGTTTTCCCGCGCCAGAAAAGCAGCCATAAACACCTCCAGTGACTGGAGACTGATATTAATGATAGATACACTGAGGTGCGAGTCGGTGGCCGACGGTTTATCCGTCGCTAATAAGGGTAAATACGCAATTTAAGGCACTTTCTAATACACTTTCTAAGGTACTTCTAGCGTGAAAACGTCGCAAATACAGATTTTTCTGGCGATTGTGCGCTTTGGCACCGTTGCCGCGGCTGCCCGCGAGCTCGGCCGCAGCCGCACCACCGTCAGCACGGCATTGGCGGCGCTGGAAGACGAGTTGGGTGCGCAGCTGTTCGAACGCAGTGGTAACCAGCTTCAGCTGACCGCTGTGGGCCACTCCATCGTGACCGACTGCCGTCGCTTTGATCAGGTAGCGGGCCAAATCTTGGCGCGCTGCGAGCACCACCTCAGCGGTGCCGAAACCGCCCTCCGTATCGGCCGTGATGATTCCCTGCCCGAGTCGGCATGGCGCAGAATTTTGCAGCGCCTGAAACAACGCTTCCCCCATACCAGTATTGCGGTGTATCTGGCCTCACCCCGGGAATTGCCAGCGCTGGTGGAGCACCAGTCGGTGGATGTGTGTTATGGCTTGATGCCCGAACCCACCACCGAAGGCTATGAGTGGCGGCGCGAGTTGGCGGATGTGCGCATGTTAACGGTGGCGGCAAGCAGCCACCCGTTGTGTCAGCTGGAACGGGTAACTCAAGACGACCTGGTGGCGCACACCGAAATCACCTTGGCCTCTATACGCGATATGCGCCTGGAGCCGGAATCCCCGGAAACGGCCAACTATCTGGCGTTTACCCAGTACGAACTGATACGGGACTCAGTGATTGATGGCGCCGGCTGGGCGGATTTACCGCTGCCACTGATTCGCGAGGCGTTGGCCAACGGCGAGCTGACCACCATCCACCACCGCAGTGCAAAATGGTGGAAAGTGTTCAGCGCGCTGGAATCCGAGTATGCCCAGGGTGGCGCCGTGGTGGGCTGGCTGGGCAATGAACTAGAGACTTATCTGGCCGAGGTGGCCAGCTAGCCCTCTCCCGGCTAAGGGTGTGGCCACTGTGCCAGCGACCAGCCAGGGCAGAGGCCTCAGTCTGTCTTGCGGCGAATGTAAAGCACCTTGTGTACGCGAGCAACCAGCTCGCCTTGTTCGTCATGCACTTCGACGTCCCAGGTGGGCAGTATTTTCTCGCCATCGGCGGTGGCTGCTCGAATTTCATCGAGACGTTCGTTCGTCAGCTCAAAGTGCGCCACAACTTTGCCTTTGCCAGGGCGGATGAAATCGATGTGGGCAGATTTGTCCCACACAACGTAGCCATTGCCCAAGCGCCGCATCAGCAGCAGCATATACATCGGGTCTAACATGCTATAAAGCGAGCCGCCAAAATGAGTGCCAACGTAGTTGGTGTTGTACCAGCGCTGGCGCATTTCCACCGTGGCAGAGCCAAAGTCGTCGGCGATATGGGTCACCCGGATGCCCGCACCCAAGTAGGGCGAGTAGGCAGACATGATTCGGCGCAGAGCGCCTGCACTGGCAAAAAAGCGGCGAATAGTTTTATTCATAAACTGGCTCGAAGTGATGTTTTTAACGCCGATTTGAACACGGTTGGTTCTCGTGCAGCCTATTGACTTCTAAGAGTACGCGTTAAAGAGCGCTACAGACTGCCATTAAGAGCCAGTTGCAACGCTATCGCCGCCATCATTAAACCAATCAGGCCGTCAATAACGCGCCACGCCAGTGGCCGCGACAGCACAGGTGCCAAAGCTGCACCGCCCCACGCCAGCAGGCTAAACCACACCACCGAAGCGGTGCTGGCGCCGATCACAAAAGCCACGGCACTGCTCTGCTGGGCACCAATCGCCGGCACCAGCAACAACGTGTCGAGGTAAACCTGAGGGTTCAGAAGCGTGACCGCCAGCGCGGTCAATACCACCTTGCGCAAACTGCCTCGAGTGGCCGCTCCAACTTTTAACGCAGCGCGGCCCCTCCAGACACGCACGGCCGCCTGAAGCGCCAGCCAGCCCAAAAAAATCACGCCTAGCCAGCGCAAAAACTCCAACGCCTGGGGCACGGCTATCAGCGCCGCACTAACGCCGAACATACCCAAGGTGAACAGACTGGCATCGCACACTGCGCAAATAGCCGCCACCGGCCAATGGTGCTCCCGGCGAATGGCCTGGCTCAGCAGGTAGGCATTTTGCGCGCCAATGGCAATAATTAAACCACCACACACCAGTAAGCCGGTTAGGTAACTTTCAAACAAACGCAGATTCCTTAAAAAAGCTTGGCTTTTTAGACGCTGCGCAGAATATCGGCTTTACACCACAATCGCCATTAATGATCCATATCGGAGTGGTTCATGCTGGAATGATCTATTGCAGAGTGGTTCATCGTCGAATGGTCCACTCCACCATCGTCTTCGCCACTGCTATCCAGCGACCTGACGTCCAGTACGGCCTTCTGCGCCGGGATGCGTTCAAATTTTAGCGTCACAGGAATTTTCTGCCCGACCTTTAACGGCTGTGTTAAACCTTCCAGCATCAGGTGATAGCTGAGGGGCTTGAACTCCACGCTCTGACCAGAGTCTATGCTCAAGCCATCCGGCAACGGTTTCATACGCATCATGCCGTTGTCTGCGAGGGTTTCATGAATGGAAACGTCTGTGGCAACCTCGCTGGTGGCGCCGGTGAGGCGTACCGCTGCGTCAGTGTGGTTGTGAATGACCATGTAGCCAACCCCGACCGCTGCGCCCGGCGGCGTTGGCCGGCTCCAACCGTGCTCCACCATGACACCGCTAACATGGGGATGGGGATTGGGAGCGGTGTCGGCGGCAGCCATCAGCGGAATGCAACTGGCGACCGCGGCAACAACAGCGACCGTACTAACATGACGGGCAAAGCGACGAATCAAAGAAGAAGGTTCCATCAACAGCTCCTGCAAGGTCAAAATCGATAGTCAGCATAGCCTGCCACAAACAGCCACAGCAACGCTGCGACCAATTGTCGCTGGGCCAAAACAGCCAGACGGAACACTATTAGTGGGGGGACTTTGGCCCAACAGAAAGAGCGGCCGGACGGCCAAAATAGTAGCCCTGAAACAATTTGCAACCCATTGCCATTAACGCCAGGTATTGGCCTTCGGTTTCTACGCCTTCGGCAACCAGTTCGAGCTGATGACTGCGGGCAATGCTGATAATGCTGGCGACCATGTTTTGAACTTTGTGATCATCTAACAGGCCGTCAATGAAGGTCTTGTCAATTTTCAGCTCGTCCAGCGGCAGGGTTCTCAGTAAGCTTAGCGACGAGTAACCGGTACCAAAGTCGTCCATCGATACCCGCACACCCTGTTTGCGCAATTCGTTGAGTACGGCCAGTACATCGTCAAAATTGGAAATAAACAGACTCTCGGTCATTTCCAACACCAACTGCTTGGGCGACAGCCCATATCTCGATAGCAAAGACAAAACATCTTTGGCAAAACCCGGCTGCAAAAATTGCAATACCGATATGTTCACCGCCAGTTTTCGCATTTCACCCTGAGCACCCACAAACTCGGAAAACTCGCGAACGCTGGTTTCCATTACAAACTGACCCAGCGCTGGCATAAGTCCGCTGGACTCGGCAACCCCGACAAATTCATCAGGGCCGACCTGACCGAGTTCCTCGTCGTACCAGCGCACCAGCGCTTCGTATCCATAAACGACTTTGACGTGATCAACCTGGGGCTGAAACACCATGGTCAGCTGCCCAAGGCTCAACGCTTGGCGCAAGCGTTGTTCAAGCTGCACCCGGCGGATGTAGGCCTGTTCGAGTTCTTCCCGATACAGACACCAGTCATTACGGCTCTTTTTGGCCTGATACAGGGCCAGGTGTGCGCTGCGTAAAAGCGTATTCACCGAATCGCCATCGCGGGGGGACACCGCGACACCGATGCTGGCACCCAGCTGCAAGGGAAACTGTTCCAGTTCCAGCGGTTTGTCCAGTTGGTGGCTAAGCTGGCGCGCATGACTCTCGAGCGCCTGTAAATTCACCACCTTAATCAGTAACACAAACTCATCGGCGCCCAAACGAGCCACTACGTCCTTGTCGTCGACTACGCTGAGCAGCCTGCGTGCAAATGCGCAGAGCACCTGGTCACCGTATTCTTGCCCAAAACGGTCATTAACGCCGCGAAAGTGGTCGATATTGATGACAGCCACCATAAAGCTCTGTTTGCGCCGCAGCAGACTCTTGATGCTAGCGCTTAGTCCCGAACGATTGCCCACTCCTGTCAGTTCATCGTGTCGCGACAGGTACATCAGCTCTTTGAGACGCTTGGCTTCAGCGACCGCGATAATACGAAACATGATGAACAAGGCCAGAAAACTGCCTAGGAAAATGCTGACGTATAACAGTGCGGTTTTAAAAAACGTCACCCACAACGGGCGCATCAGGGTTTCAGACATCACCCACATTTGGAACCGATTGTTGAATTGGGCAGCTCCCAGATAGTTTTTCTGATCACGATGAATGCGGTAGGTATAGGGTGTATCTGACTGCTGTGTGTCTGCCGGGGACAGATTCTCCGACTGAGGGATTTGGCCCACAAGCGTTTGAGCCTGATAACGGAGTTTGGAATACTGCTCCGGGCCCGTGCCCTGCTCTGAAATAAACTGCACATAGCCGTCTGACGCCCGCGTCAGCATGACCCGATCGTAAGCGCCGCTGTATAAGGAGTTACTCAGAACACCGGCGCGGCCGTCAATACGAAGGCCAGCCGTCATTACCGCAACCACCTCACCCTGGGGATTGCGCAGCGCTTTGCGCACCGGAATTGTCCACTTGTTGATGGCGCCCATAAAATACGTGCGCCCCAATACCATGGTGTCGGTTGCCAAGGCTTCTTGAAAACTGTCTCGCGAGGTTTTCGCTCGCAACAGGTTTGGCAACAAACCCAGATCCAGATTAGAACTCACCAGCATCAGTTGCCCGTCTGAGCGGGCCATTCCCAAACCAATAGCAACGGGGTTTTCCTGAAGAATACGATCCAGTTCAGCTGAATGCTGGGGCGTCTGTGGCAGATTGCCAGCGCGCAGAATTTCGCGACCAACAACCGTCAGCAATAGCTCTTGGGTACGCAAAACGCTGTCTATAGACTGCGCCACCAATGCCACCCGCGCGCTATGGACTGAATTGCGCTCGGCAATAATCGATTGCCAGAACGACAACAAAAGCAGGACAAGAATCACACCTCCCGCTGCCAGCGTCAGAAGATAGAGTGTCCATAAATTGCGCTTTAATAATGCCAAAGAAAAAGATTCCGCTGGGGCTGCAGGTTTTGCCGTCTTTTCACGATGATCATTTAGGGTTAGCCATCTGCGAATGTTCCTTCAATTTAATCCGCATGTTAACAGCTAAATCCCGGATTTTCACAACCTGGAGCACATACTCCGCATCAGACCTTTTTGACGAACTCCGACTTCAGTTTCATCGGCCCAATACCGTCTACTTTGCAATCAATATCGTGATCACCGCCAACCAACCTTATCCTTTTAACCTTTGTGCCCACTTTCACCACCAGCGACGAACCCTTCACTTTAAGGTCTTTAATCACCGTTACGCTGTCGCCGTCTTGCAGTTCATTGCCGTTAGCATCACGAATGATTTTCTCTGATTCTGCGGCGGCGCCCTCGGTTTCGCTCCACTCGTGGCCGCACTCCGGACACACTAGCTGGGCGCCGTCTTCGTAGGTAAATTCAGAAGCGCATTGGGGGCAAGGTGGCAACTGTGACATAGCAGGTTTCCTCGGTGATTGGATAGGGTGCGCATTATAGCAGAATCACCCCCCGACCCAGTCACACCGAGCGGCACTTGATCTGAGTGTTAACGTGATAGATCACGTTTATAAAGGAACTTGACCGGTCAGAGCCAGCGCGGCCAGCACAAGGCAGATAAACAAACCCGCAGTTCCGGCAATTTTTAGCCCACCCATCAATTCCTGTTCCGGCGTCATAGCACTTCCCTGATTCCAGATGTATCCCAATTCAGCATTGGCCAACATTAAACTGCCTTATGATGGCGCCGCCCATGTGTGCGCCTTCACAAACATCAGCGAAACGCCACACAAACAATTTAATGCGAACAATTATTATTTGCAATGAATTTATTAGGGATGCCCTTCGCCAAATCGCCCATACAGCTCAGTGGGGGTCGTTCGTGCGCTCCGTCTTATCAAACTGTGGTAGCGAATCGGTGATCTGAAACCAGTCTGACTGCGCGGCTACATACACGTGTTGGGCCGCGACTTTACCCAGAGGCTTTTCCAGCGCGCCTACCCGCAGCCGCAAAATGGCGGGAATGGCGTCTACCCTGCTATACAGCTGAGAGCCGCAGCGGCCACAAAAGCCGCGGTATTTGCCCGGGCTGGAAGCGTATTCTTTTAACTGGTCTGCGCCGATCAGCCACTGCATGTGAATTGCCTGTGCCGGCGCGCTGGCGGAAAACGCACTACCGTGCGCCCGCTGACACTGTTTGCAGTGGCACAAGACCACCGGGCCCAGGGGGCCGCCATACTGAAACTGAATATCGCCACAGAGACACCGGCCGCTGTACGCCATCATTAATCTCCTCCCATTAGAAGAGATGTCGTAACCGCACCACGAACGCTGAATGTGAGCGTCAAAGAGTTGTTCATTCAATGTCCTTTTATAAAAAACAAGCTAGGAAGAATATTTAATGGTTTGCTGAGCCTTGTGAATGGTAGCTGCGGAGAAAATAAGCTACTGTTTAATGTGTCGAAAGTTTAATCAATACGCAACGCCGCCCTGCCACTTCGGACGCTATTATGCCCTGCTCGTTTCCCACTGTGAACGCGTTTACTGCCCTGCCGGCTCCGGCTCGCCGCCTACGCGGGTTGGCGTTAGCTGCACTGCTGGCATGGCCGGGGGCCCCGGCACTGGCCGTAGACACGAATGGCCAAAGCGCAATGGCGCAGGCAGGCGCATGGAACGGCACTATGCGGGCCTATGCCAGCAAGTCGCTGAACAGCGACAGCGCCTTGGGCATGGCCGCGCTGCCTATGAACGGGCCGGGCGTAGAGCAGTTTATTAATGCCGACACCCTGATGAGCCCTGGCTCCATCATGAAAGTCCTGACCACCTACGCCGCCTTGGAGATACTCGGGCCCAACTACACTTGGGACACGGATTTTCTGACCAACGGTGACATGTCCGACAGCACGCTTAATGGCAACCTTTATGTGCGCTTCGGCGGTGATCCAAAACTGACCTTCGAGCGGTTATGGTCAACGCTCAGAGAACTGCGGGACATGGGCATAACAAGAGTCAATGGCGACCTGATTCTAGACGGCAGCTATTTCCAGATTGACGGCGGTTTTCCGCCTTTCCACGATAACGGCAGCAACCCCCACGCCCCGTTTCTGGTGGAACCCTCTGCGTACCTGACGAACCTCAACCTGAGCCAGCTGGAGGTTCGTTCAGACGAACGCGGCACCCGCGCATGGAGTACACCGAATCTGGCTGAAGTGGTGATCGACAACCAGGTAGTTGCCTCCGCCGAAGGCCCCTGCCCGGGCCGCGGTTCATTCATCTGGACACCGGTTTTTCACAGCGACCAAAGCGTGACTGTGTCCGTTAAAGGCACATTACCCAAGGGCTGTCGAACCACACGCTACTTGTCTCTGCAATCCCATGAGCGCTACAGCGCATCGATGATCCGCTCGCTACTGGCAGAAATGGGTGTGGAAATCAGCGGCATCAACAGCGTGGGCAGTACGCCTGAGAACGCTAAACTGGTTATGCGCACCACATCGCCAGATTTGGTAACCATGGTGCGCGATATCAATAAATGGAGCAGTAACGTGATGGCGCGCCAGCTGCTACTGGGTATTGGCGCAGAAAAACGCACAGCTGCCGACAACGATGACCGGGTAACCGGTATTCGTGCCATTTACAGCTGGCTGGAAGATAAAGGTATTAACACCACCGGTATGGTGATCGATAACGGGGCCGGTTTAACCCGACATGGTCGCATCAGTGCACGCCAAGGCGTGGATATTCTGAGAAATGCCTGGAATAGCCGATATTCAGCGGACTTGATGGCGTCAATGCCCTTGATTGCAATGGATGGCACCATGGCCCGCAGGCTGCGGAACACGGGTATGAAGGGCGAAGGCAGGATCAAAACCGGTTACCTGGAAAATGTGCGTTCCATTGCCGGTTTTACTCGTGATCAGAACAACACCACCTGGGCCGTAGTGGGCATGGTCAATCACAACCCGGCCTGGAACGGCCAAGCGGTGCTCGACCGCATTTTGTATTCACTGCATCACAAACCGCCAGTGCCGACGACCCTGTCACAATCCGCAGGCCAGAGCGAAAACCGCATTCTGCAGTAGTGGGCAACCGGTCTAGTGTCCCGTCTGGCTAATTCGCAAGCCTACTGCCTGGCACTTAGCGGAAAAACCACGGCCCAAGTCACAAGAAACGCACGCAACCAGCGGAATACGAACTGCCCATCCAGCCCGGTGTTCATAAAGGTAATTACCCCAGACATCAGTAATGACATCATGCAGGACATATAAAAGCCAAAAATAAGCTGGCGCACTCGGGCAGATTTGAAGCGGGACATGAACATTCCTGTAACGTCTGAAAGCAAGCGACTGTCGTAAACGTAATAACGGCTATAGCGTGTGCCAATGCCATACGCATAGTAATAAGTAAACGATCTTTTAGGTAGCGTTTAATGTTTGCACCC
Organism: Marinobacter sp. ELB17; assembly: GCF_000169375.1. Lineage (GTDB taxonomy): Bacteria > Pseudomonadota > Gammaproteobacteria > Pseudomonadales > Oleiphilaceae > Marinobacter. The sequence goes on along the minus strand of NZ_AAXY01000011.1, from coordinate 73,894 downwards.
ACCCGGCCACAACGCATTACACCCGCCACCTTATTACGTTTGGCAACCACGATGGTGCTGGTGCTGGCAGTTGCCGGCTGTAGCTCTGCCAAGCTGGCTTACCGTTACGCGGACTGGGGCACGGTGTGGTGGATGGAAGACTATGTATCACTCACCGGCGCCCAACAGCAGGCCCTTGAACAGAGCGTTCGCGATTTTCGCCAATGGCATTGCAGCCGGGAGCTGCCCCGTTACGAACGCTGGTTAAGCACCGTTATAGCCGATACCAACTCAGCTGTACTGACGAATTCAACGCGTATGGAGTTCCATCAGGAGCAACTGTTTGCCTTGCTGCCAGCACTCACTGAAAAAGCCACGCCCATGGTAGTGGCCTTTCTTAAAACATTGAGTGACGAGCAGGTTCAGGAATTGGCGGCCAATATGGCCGACCGCCAGCAAGAGCTAGAGCAGGACTTGCTGAAGCGCTCCCCGGAAGCCACTGCCTCGGCTCGCGCCGAACGTGCCGCGGAGCGTCTTGAATCGTGGCTGGGCGACTTCAGTGATGATCAGTATTTCCGCATTCAGCGCTGGTCTGCAGCCCAGGCCGGCCAAACCGATGTCTGGCTTGAAGGTCGAGAGCGCTGGCAGCAAGTGTTTCTGGAAGCACTGCAACAGCGACAGCAGGCAGAATTCGCCAGCGTTATCGCCGATTTGTTGCAAAACCCAGAACAGGCTCGTGGACTGGCTTACCAGCAGACCATGGCACAAAGCAAAAACGCTATGGCCACACTGTTAAGCGACCTACTGGCAATGGGTGGCGAACCTGCCCTGGAACAAGTCAAAGTTAAAGCCGCTGAACTGAAAAGCGACGTTGACGTACTCACCTGCCCGCTGCCTACAGTCTGAGGCAGTGCCATTCGCGCCAATTCAAATGGTTAAATAGCCACCGTCAGCGTTCACACAAGCACCGGTGGTGTAACTGGATGCGGCCGATACCAGATACAGCACTGTGCCCGCCATTTCGTCCGGGCTGGCTACCCGCTTCATGGGTATGTGTGCCATCGCCTGTTTTTTGATCGCTTCGTTGCTGGTCAGCGCGCTGGCAAATTTTGTATCAGTCAGCCCCGGTAAAAGCGCGTTCACCCGAATGTTCATTGGCCCCAATTCCATGGCGAAAGACTTGGTCATGGAAATGACTGCGGCCTTGGTAATGGAATAGATACCCTGAAAGTGCCCGGGGTTAACGCCATTTACCGACGCCACATTCACAATGGCTCCGCCACCGTGTTTTTTCATTAGCTGGGCACCCTTGGCGCACATAAAAAAGTAACCGCGAATATTCACATCCACGGTTTTATTGAAGGCGGCCATATCGGTGTCTTCTACCGGCCCAAAATAGGGGTTGGTAGCAGCGTTGTTCACCAGAATGTCCAGCTTGCCGTGCTTTTGTGCGATATGTTCCCAAACCGCGTCAATCTGGTCCATCTCGCCAATATGGCAGGCGAAGGCCTCGGCGCTGCCGCCAGCGCTGCGAATACTGCTGGCCACCGCCTCGCAGCCGTCCAGTTTGCGACTGCTGACAATCACGTGGGCGCCTTGGGCGGCTAATGTGCGAGCAATGCTCTCGCCAATACCGCGGCTGGCACCGGTGATTAACGCGGTTTTTCCGTTCAGATCAAACAGATTTGTGCTCATGGATTTCCCTGTTTTTAGCGAAGTTTTTGGCGAAATTGTTAGCGAAAGGTTACCAGGGCGGGGTCTTCCGCCTCCAGGTGGCTGTAATTGTTGAACACCGCCAAACTGCGCCGACTGTCGCTATGGCGCCCGCGGCTGCTATAAAGCACTCGGGTAACGCTGGTGTTGGCGATCATGCTGTTCAAGTCCAGAGTGCGTTCATCGCTCAGATCAAGCAGCGCTTGCACTATCACTGCGATGGGGCCACCTGAGGTTGCAACCAGCAGATCTTTACCCGCGGCGCAGCTGACTGCCTCGTCCAACGCCGCCAAAACCCGTGCCTTGAACCCGAGCCAGCTTTCCGCGTATTCGTGATCAAAGCCGCCACTGGCCCAGCGCTGGACCGCCGCGACAAATTCCACTTGAAACGTCTTGGCCGGCGCGATGGAAGCAGCCAGATCCCGCGCCATCACGCTATGGTCCTGCCACTGGGGCCGGTGGCGGTGAATCAGCGCCACATGGTCAAACTCATCAAAACCGGACGCCACCTGCATAGCTGGCAGGCCGTCACCAAAACCGCGAGCCATAGCCTCCACGGTTTCCCGATGGCGCCGCAACGTACCGCCAAAAACCGCCTGCGGCTTTGCTGTCGCCGCTTGCGAACACCTCAGTGCGCGCCCCAGCACCCGCCCCTGCTGCCAGCCGATTTGCGAAAGGCGATCGTAATCTTCAGCGCCAAAGCTGGCCTGGCCGTGGCGCACCAGATAAATCGTTGCCATTACAGGCTGCTCTTTAAAATCAGCTTTTCACAGCGCATTTGTAAATAATTGGCGGCCTGGCCAAACATCGCAAAGCGCTGGTCTGCGGTCTGGCCATGGTAATAGCGGGTGTAGATCTGCTGAACAATCACCGCCAGACGAAACAGACCGTAAACCTCGTAAAAATCAAAGTTATCGATCTGTCGCCCTGATTGTTGAGCGTAGTAAGTGACGACCTCGTCGCGAGTCAGCATGCCCGGCTGATGGGTTGGCTGGCGCCGCAACATCTTAAATGGCGCCTCGTCATCCGCCTGTATCCAATAGGCCAGACTGTTGCCCAAATCCATCAACGGATCGCCAATGGTCGCCATTTCCCAATCCAGCACCCCAATCACCTCGAACGGGTTGTCGGGATTCAGCACCACGTTGTCGAAACGGTAATCGTTGTGGATGACCACTTGGGCGACATCGTCTGGCATCTTGTCATTCAGCCATTGCATTACCGTGGCAAAATCGCCTACATCGTCAGTTCGGGCTTTTACAAAGCGTTCGCTCCAACCACGGATCTGACGCTGCACATAACCCTCGCCCTTGCCGAGATGGCTCAGGCCCGCAGCTTCGGCATCCACCTTGTGCAGCTCAACCAGTTTATCAATCACGTTCGTGCAAAGTGTGCGAACGTCTTCTGCTGGCATGGTCAGGTCCGCCGGGAAATCCTGGCGTAGAATTACGCCTTCAAGGCGCTGCATCACGTAAAAATCACAGCCCAGAACGCTGTGGTCATCGCAGGTGGCAACAATTTCTGGCACATAACCGTAAACTGGCTTGAGCGCCGCCATCACACGGGCTTCGCGCAGCATATCGTGGGCTGAACGGGCAATTTTGCCCAACGGCGGCCGGCGTAGGACAAACGAATGCGAGCCGTAATCCACCTGATACGTCAGATTTGAAGCACCACCGGGATACTGGCGAATCACCGGCTTGCCCTTCAGATTAGCCACCGCCTGCTTCATAAAGCGATCGACCGCTGAGGCATCCAGCTCCTCGCCATCGCGCACCGCTACCGCCTGATCGATCTGACTCATTACATCCACTCCCGTTTTACAAAATTCGACCGTGCCGGCACCTTCAGGATTTGGGCTTCGCGCCCATCTTTTTAATCCAGCTCTTACTGCCCTGATGCATCAGCCAGTCAAAAGCCCAGGGAGCGTGGCGCTTGAGGACCCACATACGGCGCTCCTTAACGTGGGGCAGAACCCAAAAAGTGTTGCTCTGAACCGCCCGAAAAATGTCATCGGCCACATCTTCCGCAGAAATCGTGGAGCGCTTCATCAACTTGGCGACATTGCCCTGAATACCGGGAATCACCGAACGCATACCTTCGGTCAGATTGGTCTGGAAAAACGCCGGGCACACGCAACTGACCTGAATACCGCTCTCGCGCAGCTCTTGGCTCATGGTTTCCGATAGAGCAATTACACCGGCCTTGGACACATTGTAACTGTTCATCATCGGTGCCAGCATCAGGCCCGCCATAGACGCAATATTCACAAACGTACCCGCGCCCTGCTGTTTGAACATCGGTGTAAACGCCTTACAACCACGCACCACGCCCAACACGTTGATATCCAGAATCCACTCCCAATCCGCCATCGGCGTGTCTTCAATAGACCCGGCCGACGCCACACCGGCGTTATTCACCACAATATCCACCCCGCCCCAACGCGCGGCCAAATCATCCCGAACCCGCTCCAGATCCTTCAACCGGCGAACATCACAATCCACATAATAGCCCTCGCCCCCCGCCTTACTGATTTCCTGCTCCACCAAAGCGCCCTGCTGCGGATTCACATCGCCAATGCAAACCTTTGCTCCCTCACGAGCATAGCGCAGCGCAATCGCTCGCCCCAAACCACTGGCTCCACCGGTAATAAATACTCTTGTTGTCATAGTTATGTCCTGATGTTTGAAAAACGGTTGATACAAAAACCGGCTGAAACTGTGCGGAGCCGTAAGTGGCGGAGCCCAAACCGCGCTGGGAGCCTTGAGGCGTGTTTCATCCGCACCAACGGCAAGTCGCCAAACTCCGTATTTAGCGCTTTAGGCGCAAAAATCCTATGCCAAATAAAAATCTATTTGTACTTACGCAACTCAAGCCGAGCCACCATCGCTCGATGCACCTCATCCGGCCCATCCGCTAGGCGTAAAACCCGCGCATACGCAAACAACGCCGTCAGCGGAAAATCATCATCACTCACCCCGGCTCCGCCGTGAATCTGAATAGCGTCATCCACAATCGTCTGCAGCATCTGCGGCACCAGCGCCTTGATCATCGACACCTCCTGCAATGCTCCAGCAATGCCCTTGGTATCCAAGGCCCAGGCGCACTTCAACGTCAACAAACGCGCTTGCTCGATGGCCATACGCGCGTTGGCAATCTTGTCCACATTGCCCCCCAATTTAGCCAAAGGCCGACCGAACGCCTCACGGGATAACGCACGCTTAATCAGCAGTTCCAGCGCCCGCTCAGCAGCGCCAATGGCACGCATGCAGTGGTGCACCCGCCCCGGCCCCAAACGGCCCTGGGCAACCTCAAAGCCGCGGCCAGGCCCGGCAATAAACGCCGAAACCGGCAGTCGCACATTATCAAACGCCACCACGCCATGGCCGTAGGGCTCATCAAAGGCGCCAAATACCGGCAACATGCGCTCAATACTGACACCCGGCGCGTCCATCGGCACCAACACCATCGAATGGCGACGGTGCTTGGCAGCATCTGTATCGGTTACGCCCATAAAAATGGCGACCTTGCAGTCCGGATGGCCCACACCTGTGCTCCACCACTTACGCCCGTTCAGCACCACCTCATCACCGTCCACCGTGGCGGTAGCCGCCATAGTCGTCGCGTCTGACGAGGCCACGTCGGGTTCGGTCATACAAAAGGCCGAGCGAACTTCACCACTCAGCAGACGCGGCAGCCATTCTGCTTTCTGCTGATTTGAGCCGTAATGGATCAGCACCTCCATGTTGCCGGTGTCTGGCGCGTTGCAGTTGAAGATCTCCGGCGCAATAAAGCTGCGACCGGTCTCCTCGGCAATCAGCGCGTAGTCGGAATTCAGCAGGCCACAACCGTAGGTGTCATCGGGGAAAAACAGATTCCACAGACCTTGCTCACGGGCTTTGGCCTTCAGTTCGCGGATAACGGGCAGCACCACCCAACGGTTATCTAGCGCCGCCAACTCCCAGTGGTACTGTGCTTCTACCGGAACAATCTCGTCGGCCATGAAGTGTTTTACCCGCTCCAGATAATCCTGGCCTTTGGCGGAAATTGAAAAATCCATTGTTTTACCTCCTACGCTGACTGAGCGCTACTGACACCCGCGGTTTGCGACTACTGTCCAGTGTACGCACAGGCAGTGTAGGCACAGGCAAAGTATTACGCGACTGAATTATTTTTATCCTTTACCATTAGTAAAATTGATATCACTGCGCATCTCAGGGATGAAAAACATGGCGGCAAACCGGCCAGACCTGAATCTACTTCAGGTTTTTGACACTATTTATCGCGAGGGCAGTCTGACCCGCGCCGCCAAGACCCTGCACCTGACCCAGCCAGCGCTCAGCCACTCGCTGGCGCGGTTGCGGGCCTGGTTTAATGACCCATTGTTCAGCCGCCAAGGCAATCGCATGGTACCTACGCCGCTGGCCACCCGGTTTATAGAGTCCATGCGGCCAGGGCTCAACCAGATACACAGCGCCGTCGCTCAGTTCCATAGCTTTGACCCGACACATCAGCGGAAGACGTTTTCGCTGGCTCTGCGCGACATTTTGGAATCGACATTTTTGCCCCAGCTGATGGCGCAGCTGGCGCCCTACCCGGATCTGGGCATTGTTAGCCAAAGAGTGGCGCGCCGGGACATGGAAAGCCAACTGGCGGCGGGAAAGCTGGACTTTGCGATTGACGTGCTGCTGCCGGTGAGCGAGCACACCGGCCACCAATGGTTGCACCAGGACCCGCTGGTGGTACTGGCGCGCAAAGACCACCCGTGGGTGACTATGGCGCCGACCGAGACCAGTGACGAGTTATCGACTGAGCGCTATTTGGCTGCGTACCTGCAAGCACAGCACGTACTGGTGTCGTCGCGGGCCACAGGTTCAGGAGTGGAGGATTTCGAGTTATCAAGACTGGGACTGCAGCGGGATATACGTCTGCGCTGTCAGCACTATTTTGCAGCCTGCCGGGTGGTCGCCAACACCGAACTGTTGCTGACCATGCCGGCGTCTTACGCGCGACTACTGGCCAGCCACCACGACCTTGCCGTTATGCCAACGCCAGCCCCACTGCCGCCGGTGAATGTTCATTTGTACTGGCACAAAGCCTATGAGCAAGAACCCGCACTGGTGTGGTTTCGCCAAAAACTGATACGTGACCAGCCTTAATAGGCGCCGACCAATCCCAGAAAACCGAAGAAACCGGCTGCGGTAATGCCCAATGAGGCAACCACAATCGCAAACCCCCACCAAATTGCCTTACCCGAGTCCACGGCCAGATCATACCCCTGCAGGGTCCGGTAAAACGCCCAAGGCCCTAATACAAAAGCGCCCACAATGGCGAACACCAGGCCCACACTGATACCCACAAAAGTCCAGGTGGCCAAGTTGTTGGCGCGCTCCTGCAACTGTTCGGTAACACCCTGACGCTGCAAAAACATTCGGCAAAATAGCCAAACCAGAGCAAACAAAATGGCCACAAAAACGGCGCCACCGATAACGGTCAAAATTCGATAAAACACAAGCACCTGCCTTGGTAGAAAGAAATAAACAACACGCTTGTGCAGTGCACAGGCACACGTTTGAGCGAATTAATCCTCCGGAAAAAAGGGTTCCGGCAGCTCCTCAAAACCTGGCCGGGCGAACAAGTAGCCTTGAAACAGGCTAATCCCTCTGTGCCGAAGCCAGCGGTATTCCTCCATGGTTTCTACGCCCTCGGCGATCACCCGAGTGCCCAACTGGTCCGACATGACCAGAATACCGTTAACCACTGCTTGTTGGTTATTATTACGCTCAATACCACGCAACAGAGTCATATCCAGCTTAATCAGGTTCGGCGGGCTGGCAATGATCACGTTCATACGCGAATAGCCAGCGCCAAAATCGTCCAGCGCAACCTGAAAGCCCATCTCGCGGTAAGCGTTGATAATCGACACCAAATGGTCCGCATCGGTGAGCGCCTCATTTTCGGTCAACTCGAAGATCAGTTTTTTGGTATCAAAATTATAGGTTTTTGCCGCCGCCAGAGTGGTACGGATGCAGCTTTCAGGTTGGTAGACTGCGTTGGGCATGAAATTGATGCTCAACCGGGTTTGCAGCTTCAGGTGTGCCGCCAACTTTACTGCTTTGACCCTGCACCTCTGGTCAAACGAGTACCTGTTGCGTTCGTTTACGCGGTTCAAAATAGTGTGAGCGCCCTCGCCTTGGGTGCCACGCACCAGAGCTTCGTAGGCATACACATCCCGATTGTCTACATCGATAATCGGCTGAAATGCGAATGAAAAGGAAAAGTCCAGCCCCTCATCACAGTCGCATTCGCCACAACGGTCTTTTCCATGTAGATTTTCAGGCAACATCATTTTTTGCTCTTCTCATGTATTTATAGACGACCACTATTTACGCTCACTATAGTCGTCACCCGCTGAGCCGTAAATAACTCATCGAATCAGCCGGTGGCATTGGCGGCCATCACAGCTACACTCATCACAACTACGCTACAGTAGTGCTTTTTTTGCTTACCGGCCAAGGAGTTTTAATGTCTGCTACAACCAACATCGCTATCACACCCGGCGACGGTATTGGCCCGGAAGTGGTCAATCAAGCTGTTAATTGCCTCGCATTATTACGCCAGCGCTTCAAACTGGATCTGGACTGGCACCAATTCCCCTGGCCCTCACACCATTGGCACCAGCAACACGGCGAATCCATGCCTGCTGACGCTCTGGAACAACTAGGCGCCTTTGATGCCATTTTGCTGGGCGCTCTGGGCGACCCTGGCCCGGTGACCGATCACAATCGTTATCTGTTGTCTGACAGCGTGTCGCTGGCGCCGTTACTGCAGATCCGTAAGGGCTTTGACCAGTGGGCGTGCGAGCGGCCCGCGCGCTTGCTGCCCGGCGCTCGCCAGTATCTAGCGGACGATCGCGCCCGCGACATCGACATGCTGGTCATTCGGGAAAACTCAGAGGGAGAATACGTCAGCCAGGGCGGGCGCCTGCGCCAGGGTACGCCCCATGAAGTGGCTACCCAGATTGAAGTATTTACCCATTTCGCCAGCGAACGCATCATTCGTTACGGCTTCGAGCAGGCCCGCGCCCGAGCCATTCACCGCAAGCAACACGACGAGACACGCCAGTTTCAGACATTAGATGGCCGCGTCTGTGACAGCCAGGTTTGCCTCGTAACCAAACGCAACGCCTTGCGTTACTGGGGTGATCTTTATACCGAAGTGTTCGAGCGCATGAGCCTGGAGTACCCGGATGTAGCAACCCATCATGAGCTGGTGGATGCCGCCTGTATGAAGTTCGTGCAAAGCCCGTGGGCGTTCGATGTCGTGGTGGCCAGTAATCTGCAAGGCGACATTTTAACCGATCTGGCCGCGGTGCTGTCCGGCGGCCTGGGGGTGGCGCCATCCTGCAACCTGAATCCCACGGACCCAACCATGCCGTCAATGTTCGAGCCGACTCACGGCAGCGCGCCGGATATTGCCGGCCAGGGCCTTGCGGACCCCACAGCTATGTTATTTACCACCGCGCGCATGCTGGATTGGTTAGCCCATAAAGATCCCACCATGGCCGCGGCAGGCCATGCTCTGTTTGAGGCTACCGCCGCAGACCTGGCACAGCACGGCGGCAAACGACGATCAACCGCTGAGATCGGCGCAGCCGTTTGTGCACGGTTAAACGCCTGACCTCAAAGTAAACACCACTGCGCCTAGTCGGCCATAACAAACTCAAGCCGGCCTGGCGCTACGCGGATATCCATGGGCACCATGCCAAACAGTCGCTGGGCCATGCTGCTATCGTCTAAGCGATATATCGGCATAGTTTCCAGCATTTGCGCCACTACCCGCATAACCGTGTCGGTAACGGGCTTAAGATCACCGCGAAAAAGTGGTGATTCAACGCTGCTTTCCAATAGTTGTAAACGACGAAGATACACCGCCTTTTCAGCGCTGTCATAAACCGGAGCACCCTCCAGCTTCAACGAGATATCCACTGGCAGTTTTGCCATTAAAACGGTCAGGGCTACTTGCCCTTTCAACCCTATTACGGCCACATCACGACCGTCCGGGCCAAGGGTAATGTCCGCGTCATTCAAGCTCAGGCTTAATGGCGAGCCGCTTTGCAACTGCTTGCGATCGTAGTCGCGCACAGCATCCTGCAGGTGGCGTTCAAGCTCACCTTCGGAAACTGCGTAAGGAGAAAGGCTGGCGCAACCACTGGCCAGAACGGCCAGCAAGAGAATACTCAAACAGCGTATGGTGTTCAAAAATCCGATCATCAGTGTTGCCTCCGTGGGCTCGGACTCTATCCTGACCCACGGCTGCCAAGCGGGCAAGGCCCGCTTGGCCTTATTGGCTGGCTATTGTCAGATTGATTATAAGTTCTGCTTGGCCATCCACGGAATGATGCGGTCAAACGCCGCATCCAGTTTCTCGCAGGTGGTGGAAAAACTGAAACGCAGGGCATTGGTGCAACCCTCACCAAAGGAGTCTCCCGGCACCACGCACACGCCCGTTTCTTTCAGCATCCGCAGCGCCAGATCCGTACCATCCACATGGGGGGGCAAGTCTGGAAACGCAAAAAACGCACCGCCCGGTTTATAGCCGTTCAGGTGTGGGGTTTGCGCAATCAGGTCCACAATTTTGTCGCGGCGCTCGCGATAAATATTCAACATGTCGGTCACGCATTGCTGATCGCCGTTCAGTGCCGCAACACCGGCGAACTGCGCCGGCGTGTTCGCCACTGACGTCGTAAACATGTGATAGCGCCGCAGCGACTTGATGGCCGCCTGACTGGAAATCACCCAGCCTACCCTCAACCCCGCCATACTATAGGTCTTGGAAAAACTGCTGATGCACATGATGTTGTCTAGATCCACCGCGCAATTGAGCACGCTGGCAAATTTGTCGTCATCAAAAATAAAGTGGTCGTACACCTCATCCGCGTATACCTGAACTCCGCGGTAAGCACACTCCTCTAGAATGGCTTCCACGGTTGAACGCGGATACACCGCTCCGGTGGGGTTATTCGGATTATTCAGAATCAGCGCGTAGGTGCGCGGCCCAATCGCTCGGATAACGTCGTTCGGATCTAACTGGTGGTTGTTTTCCACGTGAGTCGGCACATATTTCACCTCACCACCGTTCATGCGGATTAGCGGCGCGTACAGCAGAAAAGACGGATCTGTAACCAGAAACTGACGCCCGGGTGCGGCGGTTGCAGCTATGGCCAGGTACATAGCCTCGGTGGCGCCATTGGTTACCAGGATGTTGTCGCGAGTAAGCTTGCGGTTGTAACGTTTGCTGTAATAATCGCGCAGAGCTATTACCAATTCTGGTAGGCCCGCATCCATGGTATAGCCGGTTTGGCCTGCGTGAAGAGCATCCACATAGGCATCAATAATATGCTTTGGCGTGGGCAAGTCAGGCTGACCAATGGACAGATGAATCACGTCTTTCATGGTGGCCGCCAGATTCACCATACGACGGATACCAGGTACGGGAACCGCCTGCATAGCAGGGTTCCAGCTGGCTTTGGTTTTGCGATATTTGACGGTTCTGCTTTTGGCCTGGCTGCTTTCGTGGTTGGCGGACGCCACCATAAATTAACTCCTACAAGCTGCGACGAGGTGAGACGGAAAGTTCCGCTGAAACTGCAGGTTAGTCTCGTTACGCAGGCTCTACAAGCACGCATCTGCAGGTTGACCCCAGCCCATGTGCTGTCCAGACTGTAAGCACACTCGCTAATCCATTCAAGCCCCAGGGCTCAAGGGAAAAAACACTCATGGCCACACAGAAAAAACCGGTGATTACCATTCTGACTGCGCCCGGTGATCCGCAACCCGAGGGATTACATGCTTTGCGGTCGCGAGTAGAAATACGTCACGCCTGGGACGAGAAAACCCTGAAAAATACCCTGCCCGGGACCTCGGTGCTGTTGGTCACTGATTTTCGTACAGAAGCGCTGGAAGCCGCCTGGCACTGCGCCGATGAGCTGCGTTGGATTCACGCCACCAGCGCCGGCGTGGATGCGCTGATGTTCCCGGCGCTGGTGAGCAGCAAGGTGATGGTCACCAACGCCCGCGGTATTTTCGATCGCACGATTGCCGAGTATGTATTGTGTACCATCCTCATGTTTGCCAAGGATTTTCCGGCATCATTGCGATTTCAGTCAGCGCATCGCTGGCAGCACCGCGACACGGAAAGAGCAGAAGGCAAACACGTGCTGGTGGTGGGTGCCGGCTCCATCGGTCGACAAATTGCCCGCCTAACGAAGGCCATTGGCATGAACCCCCATGGCATCGCCCGCAGCGCCCGCCCGCAAGATGCAGACTTCGTTGCGGTACACGCCAACGATCAGCTCCATGAGCAACTTGGCAAAGCTGACTACGTGGTCATTGCGGCACCGCTGACACCACAGACCGAGGGCCTTTTTGACAGCGTCGCCTTTGCCGCGATGCGCAAGGAAGCACGCCTGATCAACATTGGTCGCGGCCCGATTGTTAAAACCGATGACCTGATCGCCGCTCTCGAACAGGGCCAGATTGCCGGTGCCGCGTTGGACGTGTTTGAAGAAGAACCCCTGCCGGCCGACCATCCGCTATGGGATCGGGAAAATGTGATCATGACGGCCCATATGGCCGGCGATTTTATTGGCTGGCGGCGAGCTCTGGTGGATCAGTTCCTGCAGAACTTTGATCGCTGGCACCAGAATAAAGAGGTGTTCAATCGCGTTGACAAAGGATTGGGCTACGCTGCCAAAGGTTGAAAATACGGCGCCGAACAAAAACAAAAAGAAACAAAAAAGCCGACGGCTATGGCAGCACGTCGGCCTTTTGTTACCCATTTTAGGTTAGCTGCCCGAGAGCGACTGCTCCGACGGGTCAATCTCCATCTGCTGAATGGCAATCACAGCCTGGGTGCGATTACGCACACCCAGTTTGCGGAAAACCGCCGTAATGTGGGCTTTGATCGTGGCTTCAGACACATCCAGATCGTAAGCGATCTGCTTATTCAACAGGCCTTCGGCCAACATACCCAAAACACGAAACTGCTGTGGTGTGAGTGACGCCAGTTTCTCGGAAAAATCGGTGGCATCTGAATGCATGCGTTCAATTTTATCCGCGGCGCCCTCAGGCAACCATACATCACCCTGCAGTACGTCCTGAATGGCCTTGGTGATGGTGGGCAGCGGCGCCGATTTCGGAATGAAGCCAGACGCTCCATAGTCGATTGAACGACGCACTACCTGCAACTGCTCCGAACCCGACACCACCACCACCGGCAAGCCAGGATACTGCCCGCGCATGAAAACCAGCCCAGAGAAGCCGTGAGCACCCGGCATGTTCAGATCCAGTAACACCAAATCGGCATCCGGGTGAGCCTCTATCGCCGCTTGCAGCGCCTTGATGCTGTCAACCTCTACGGTAAGAGCGTCGGGTACTGCCTGGTTCACCGCCTGCTTCAATGCTGCCCGAAACAGTGGGTGATCGTCCGCGACAATAATTGTTTGTGCCATTCCACTGTATCCTTGACGGTGCCGGCGCTTGCCGAGCGATTACTTTGACTAACGGCTACTTTGACTGACGGCTGCTGATCAGATCATCGACGACGCCCGGGTCGGCCAGTGTAGACGTGTCTCCCAACTGATCGTACTCGTTGGCAGCAATTTTACGCAAAATGCGGCGCATAATCTTGCCTGAACGGGTTTTTGGCAAGCCCGTTGCCCACTGAATAACGTCCGGGGAGGCAATAGGGCCAATTTCTTTGCGCACCCATTGTACCAGCTCTTTTTTCAACTCGTCGGTCGGCTCTTCGCCCTGCATCAACGTAACATACACGTAGATGCCTTGCCCTTTGATGTCATGGGGATAACCTACCACCGCCGCTTCCGCTACTTTCGGATGGGACACCATGGCACTTTCCACCTCAGCGGTCCCAAGGCGGTGGCCAGATACGTTCAGCACGTCGTCAACCCTGCCGGTAATCCAGTAGTCACCATCGGCGTCACGGCGGGCACCGTCACCGGTAAAGTACATGCCTTTGTAAGCGCTGAAGTAGGTCTGAATGAAACGTTCATGGTCGCCATAAATGGTTCGCATCTGCCCGGGCCAGCTGTCCATAATCACCAGATTGCCTTCGGCTTCGCCTTCCAGCAACGTGCCTTCGGCGTCTACCAGGGCCGGCTGAACACCGAAGAATGGCACGGTCGCAGAGCCCGGTTTCAAATCGGTAGCGCCCGGCAGAGGGGAGATCAGGATACCGCCGGTTTCGGTTTGCCACCAGGTATCAACAATCGGGCATTCGCCATTGCCCATGACCCGGTGGTACCACTTCCAGGCTTCAGGGTTGATGGGTTCACCTACCGAACCCAAAATTCTCAGGCTGCTGCGGTTGGTGCCATCCATGCAACTTTCGCCTTGGGCCATCAGTGCTCGAATGGCTGTGGGCGCGGTGTACAGGATGTTCACCTGGTGCTTGTCGACCACCTGGCCCATGCGCGAGCTGTCCGGGTAGTTGGGCACACCTTCAAACAGCAGCGTAGTGGCGCCGTTGACCAAGGGGCCATACAGAATATAACTGTGCCCGGTAACCCAACCGAAGTCGGCGGTGCACCAGTACACATCACCATCGTGATAATCAAAAATGTATTGGTGGGTCATGGAGGCGTACACCAAGTAGCCACCGGTGGTGTGCAACACACCCTTGGGCTCGCCGGTAGAACCGGAGGTGTACAGCATGAACAGCGGGTCTTCGGCGTTCATGGGCTCGGGCTCGCAGTCTGCCGAAGCATTGGCCATCAGGTCTTCGTAGCGCTGGTCGCGGCTTTCTGTCCAAGCAATATCGCCGCCGGTACGAGTGACCACAATAACGGTTTTTACCGTGTGGTGATCGTCGTTTTTAAGCGCCGCGTCGACGTTCTTTTTAAGCGGAATTTTGCGGCCGGCGCGAAGGCCTTCATCGGCGGTAATCACGATGTTGGATTTGCCGTTAACCACTCGGGAGCCAAGTGCTTCTGGTGAAAAGCCGCCAAAGACCACCGAATGGATAGCGCCAATACGGGTACACGCCAACATAACCACGGCGGTTTCGACGATCATCGGCATGTAAATGGTGACAACATCGCCTTTTTTAACCCCCTGGCTTCTCAGCACGTTGGCAAATTTGCACACTTGCTCGTGCAGTTCGCGGTAGCTGACGTTGCGGGAGTCCGACGGGTCATCGCCTTCAAAAATGATGGCGGTCTGGTCACCACGGCTTTCCAGATGGCGGTCCAGGCAGTTGACAGAAGCGTTCAGCTCGCCATCTTCAAACCATTTGATGGACAACGCATCGTAATCATAAGTGGTGTTTTTGACCTTGGTAAACGGCTTGATCCAGTCTACGCGCTTGCCATGCTCGGCCCAGAACTGATCTGGGTTTTCGATGGACTGCTTGTACATCGCCTGGTACTGGTCTTTATTAATCAGCGCGTGTTTTGCCACTTCCGGGGTTACCGGATACACCTGCTTATCAGTCATGCTGCTCCCCTTTTTCCTGGTCTATTGTCATTATGGTTTTTAAATTCAGAGCGAACGGGCCTAACGGCCCGCCATCGGGATGCCCATATTTCACTACAGTTCACCACGCCGATGGCCTTTTGTTGAATTAGACGAACGTACTAATTAACGTGAACGTGTGGCAAAGTTGCGAAAAATGACGCTAACAAGACGACAAATTGCGAGCTTACGTCGGCTTTAAATATGGCCCCAAAAACCCACTATAGCACCGGGAGCAAGGCCCAGGCCGGTCATGAAACATTCTATTCCGGGCGGCGCAGACGCGCTGAACAACGCCTGCTGCAAAGGCTTTGGCGGCATGCCCGGCTGCAGCCGCGATGTGAGCGCTTGCGGTTGCGCCGACTTTAAGAAGGCGAGCAACTGCTCTACCCTGCGCGCGATGGCATCACCACTGTCGACCCAAAACCGCACACCGGGTGCTGCCTGCTTCAAGGCAGGTAGCAGCAGTGGATAATGCGTGCAACCCAGTACCACCGTGTCTACCCCTGCGAGCTCAAACGGAACCAGAATCTCAGCCAGCCGAGACTGCGGCACGGGCTCGCCCCGCGCCAGCCCCTCCGCCCAATGCACCAGACTTGGGTGCCCAATACGACTCACCTGGCAGTCAGCTGCGTAATCCGCAATCAGCTGATCCAGATACGACCTTGCCACCGTGGCCGGCGTAGCCAGTATCCCGATGCGGCGATTAACACTGATCGCCGCCGCCGGTTTGATGGCTGGCACAACACCCACAACCGCCTCCGATACACATTGACGCAACGCGGGCAACGCCACTGTACTGGCAGTGTTGCAGGCTAAAACCACAATCTGGCAATCAAACTGCGACAGAGCGCTGGTTACCAGGTTGCAGGTGCGCCTGGTAACCTCCTCTTCGGGTTTGTCGCCATAGGGAAACCCTGCGTTGTCCGCCAGATACACCAGAGGCAAATGCGGGCACCGGCGTCGAATGCTGGCAGCCACGCTGAGCCCGCCTACACCCGAATCAAACACCAGCACACTGGGGAGCGACGCTTCGTTCACCGATTCGCCCCGCCCGCAATGTCCGCCAGAATTTCCTCAGCCATATCATGAATCAACTGCCCGGAAATAGTGGTTAATGGCGGTATTGGCGGCGTGTGATCTGGCACAAACCAGCCTGCGTCTGCCAACTCATCCTGCTGCAAAACCAGCTCGCCACTTTCATAGTCAGCAAAAAACCCGGCCATCAGCTGATGGGGAAACGGCCAGGACTGTGACAACCGATAGCGTATATTGGACACCTGCAAACCGGTCTCTTCCTTAACCTCGCGGGCCACCGCTTGCTCCAGGCTTTCGCCGGGCTCAACGAAGCCCGCAATCAGGCTGTACATGGGCCTGCGCGTGCGGGACGAACGCGCCAGCAGCATGCGCTCGCCGCGGCGAATAACCACAATCACGCAGGGAGCAACCCGCGGATACCAGGGTATTTCACAAGTTTGGCACCAGCATGCGCGCTCGCGGGCGTGAATGACGGTGGCCGTGCCACAGCGTCCGCAGAACCGTTGGTCGCGCCACCAATGCGCTAGCTGCACCGCGATGCTGACCAGCGCTACCGGGGCGTCATCGGTGTGCAAAATCACGTCGCGCAGCAACAATGGCTCCAGGCCTGCCAGGGCGCCGTCTGTCTGATTGACCACAAACAGCGGCCGATCCTGGAACTGGCCCAACGAAACCGCACTGGCGGACAGCGAAGCCACCTCATCGGCGGCCACCGTCTGCAACCAACCGTTGGCGGGTTTCAGCACCATATCGCCGCTTACTCGCAACACCCAGTCACCAGTTTGCAACGGTTGTGGCGCCCAACCGGCAACCCAATTTGCTTCAAGCTCGCGACCGCTTTGATAGGGTGGAACGTTTCTCTTAGACATGATGACAACCCGATCCTGATATAACACCGGTGCATGCTGTTTGCGCCGGCCCTGAAATTGTTGGCTTTAATGTATCATAGCGCCTGCGGCCAAAGCACAGACAGCGTCCGCACCGTCAGCACAGAATGACGGGCCGCTTTGCCGCCGCGCGCCGAGCCGGTAAACTCGACAGCTGAATTTCTACGGAGCAACACCCCCCATGGCATTTTTCCAGGGCATTCGCCGCCTGATTCTCGCCATTTTTCGAAAAATCCTGTTTCTTTGGGTGCGCACCCAGGTTGCCGGTGCCACGCCCGAAGCCCTGGGCCTGAACCCAAAGCAGCCAGTGTGTTACGTATTGCAATACAGCTCGCTGTCCAGTTGCCTGGTGTTAGAGCAAGAAGTTCTGCGCGCAGGTTTGCCCCACAATACCCGCAAGAAAACGCCGAAGTCTGCTGCCGTGCCCTGGTTTGTTTTTCTGTACCACCGCGTGGGCAGGCTTCTTCGGGGCGGGCGCCAAACGCTGGTAGGCACTGATAACTTCAAGGCGGTGGTTCGGCACGCTATCAAAAACCCCGATCAAGATTGGCATATTGTTCCGGTATCGCTGTTCTGGGGGCGCTCGCCGGACAAAGAAAAGTCACTATTCAAACTTTTGCTATCAGACACCTGGTCGGTGGTGGGCCGCTTGCAAAAATTTTTAATCATTCTGGTGAACGGCCGCAACACTTACGTACAGTTCGACAAAGCGCTGCGCCTACAGCCGCTGTTGGAGGAATATCGCGACAGCGAAGAACTGGCCAGCCGCAAGCTAGCGCGGCTGCTGCGCACTCACTTTCGCCGGGTTCGCCAGGCCGTATTAGGACCAGACCTGTCGCACCGCCGCACACTGGTCGAAGATCTGTTGCGCACACAGGCCGTAAAGCAGGCCGTCCGTGACATCGCCGCGCAGCAAAACATGGCCGAAGACAAAGCACAGCTTAAAGCCTACAAATACGCCGACGAAATCGCCGCCAACATGTCGGTAGCGACCGTCCGCGTTATGGACGTATTACTAACCTGGCTGTGGAATCGCATTTATAACGGCGTTTCGGTGAATAATATTCAAGTAGTCAGAGACGTTGCCCGCGACAACGCGGTTATCTACGTACCCTGCCACCGCTCCCACATTGACTACCTGCTGCTGTCATATGTGCTTTACCAGAACGGCCTGGTACCACCGCACATAGCGGCGGGTATCAACCTGAACATGCCGCTAGTAGGCTCCATACTGCGCCGCGGCGGCGCCTTTTTTATGCGCCGCAGCTTTCGCGACAACCCGCTGTACGCCACTGTGTTCAACGAATACATGCACGTTATGCTAACCCGCGGCTACTCCGTGGAATACTTCGTTGAGGGCGGGCGCAGTCGCACCGGCCGCATGCTGCAGCCACGGCTCGGCATGCTGGCGATGACGGTGCGCAGCTTTTTGCGCAATCACCAGAAGCCTATTGTGTTTGTGCCGGTTTACGTGGGCTATGAAAAAGTGATGGAAGGCCGTTCCTATTTGGGCGAGCTACGGGGCAAGAAAAAACAGAAAGAAAGCGTATTTGGCCTCGCCAAAACCGTACGCAAACTCAATAATTCCTTCGGCCGGGTTGCCCTTAATTTCGGCGACGCCATCCCCTTGACCGAGGTGCTGGACCACACTCAGAGCGACTGGCGCGAACTATCCTATGGCACCGATTACCGGCCACCCTGGCTGAACCAGGCCGTCAGCGCGCTGTCTGCGCGAGTCGCGCAGAACATCAATGCGGCGGTCGCGGTCAATCCCATTGGCATGACCGCGACCGTGCTGCTGGGCAACGAGCGCCCGGCCATGGGTGAAACCCAGCTGGTTCGGTTGATGGACCAGTGCGCAGACCTTCTGCGAGCCTGCCCCTACGCCGACACGGTAACCCTGCCCGACGGCAGCGGCAGCGACTGGCTGGCGTATTCCGAAGCCATGGGGCTGGTGGGCCGTCAGCCGCAAAAGCTGGGGGACATTATCGTTCTGCAAGGCAGTAACGCAATCCTGATGACCTATTATCGCAACAACATTCAGCACCTGTTTGCCCTGCCCTCACTGATTGCCTGCCTGTTCGAAAATCGCCACTCACTGGTGCGGAAAAACATCGTGTTTCTGGCCAGCATTGCCTATCCCTATTTGCAGAGCGAGCTGTTCCTGAAGTACCAAGGCGATGAGCAGGTCACCCATATCATTAACCGCTGGCTGGACGTCCTGATCGCCCAGGGGCTGTTGCTAAAGCAAGAAGATGGACGGATTGCACGACCGGTTGACGGCACTGATGCCATGGTGCGACTCCGCTTACTGTCGCGGTTTATCATCCAGACGCTGGAGCGCTATCACATTGTGGTGGGCATATTACGCCGCTACGGCTCAGGTAAAATCACCACAGAGGCACTGGAGGAGCAAAGCACTCTTCTAGCCGAGCGCATGTCCATTCTGTTTGGTCTGAATGCGCCAGAGTTTTTTGACAAAAACCTGTTTCGCCACTTTATTACCGCATTGCAGAGCAACGACGTGGTTAACACTGACGAACACGGGGTGATTTATTACGACGACAGTCTGGACAAAGTCGCCAAAGATGCGCGATTGGTGCTCAGCGTAGAAAAACAGCAGGCCATTGAAAACGTAACCCGCATGGGGATTTGAAGGCAGATATTCAGGGTAAAGCTCGTAGACTGTAAATATCGTAACGACTGCTCTTGCCTTCTACCCGGGTGGTGGGTGTGACGCCATCTATAGCCGGAGCTTTGCGCGGGCGCTTGACCACCACACGGTAGCGCGCGGCGTTTAGCGCCAGCTGAAGCAACTGTGGCGTATCTTCATCTTGCCCGACGAGGTGGCGGAACACCTGCATTTCCTTTTTCACCAGAGCGGTTTTGTCCTGGTGGGGAAACATTGGGTCCAGATAAATGACATCCGCCAACGCATGTTCCGGCTCGC
Source organism: Marinobacter sp. ELB17 (assembly GCF_000169375.1). Taxonomy (GTDB): domain Bacteria; phylum Pseudomonadota; class Gammaproteobacteria; order Pseudomonadales; family Oleiphilaceae; genus Marinobacter. Next base: position 53,795 of record NZ_AAXY01000011.1, on the reverse strand, counting down.
CGGATTCGGCCTGGCTTAGAAAATCCAGACTGCTGCCGGCACGCAGGTCCATGCGCGCAATTACCGGCGCGCACTCAACGTTGAGTGCCGCGCGGGCCAAGCCGTCTTGCAGCAAGGCGTGAATAACGGGGTGGCGTTCAAACAGAGTCAACCGGCAGCCCAGGCCCGCCAGAATAAACGCGTCCTGGCCCAGGCCTGCAGTGGCATCCAGCACGTGCAAAGGGGTGCGGGTTTTATGCAGACCCACCGCCCGCGCCACCAGTTGCCCGGTGCCACCGCCGTGTTCGCGACGAAAGCCCATTTTACCGCTAACGAATTCGGCCCGAACAGGGCCTGGCGCGCCCTTCCCCGTTAACTGCAAGGCCAGCCCTTGCTCATCCAGGGTCAACAGCAAAGGGACACTTGTCACGCGGCGCGGATCTGTGGCGGCCACCATAGACACACCTAGCTCTGTGGCCAACTCCTGTGCACGGTGCTTGTCGCCTAGCGCAGAACAGGCTACGGCCAGAGAATCCTGCATTATTCGCGGCCGGGCAGTTTTTGCCAGGTTACTTCGTCGCGCAGGTACACAGGCTGGGCCTGCTCTGCCGAAACACCGGCACCCGCGGCAAACTGTTTGGCAGCCAGGCGGGCAACGCACGCAGCTCTTGGCACCAAATCAATGCTGGGCAAGGCCGCCAACGCAGAGGTCACAGCCACGGGCATCTGTTCGCTCAACGCCCAACCGGAACCTGCGCCAAGCCAATCGGCGTTGTCGGCTCTGGCATGGGCACCTCCAACGTCGCCGGCAGAGCTTTCTGCTGCTGGCATTGCCAGCGCGGCTGGTGCGCAAACCCGCTCTTTTCCGAGCAGTACCGGTGCGCCATCAAGCAGCTGATAACAGCCCCAGTACACTTCGCCCATACGTGCGTCAAAGGCCACCGCCACGCGCTGGCCGTGAGCGGCACCTGCCTGGGTAAGAGCATCCAAAGCCACAGCCGCCAATGATGAAACCGATATTACCGGTATATTCAGGCCCCATGCCAGGCCTTGCACTACGCCGGTGGCAATACGCAACCCGGCAAACGAACCCGGCCCGCAGGCGAAAGCGACTACATCAAGGTCAGCAGGCTCCAGCCCGTGTTCCTGCAACAGGCTGCGAACCATAGGCATCAGCAAGCGAGTATGGCCCCGTGGGGCAATTTCAAAACGCTCGTGGGCTAAACCCGCCTCTGCACTGCCCAGCCAGAGCGCCGCCGAGCAGCCTGCGGACGAAGTGTCCAGTGCCAGTAATTTCATTGGTTTACCTCAGCTTGGCGCTGATCTGGGCGCGAATATCGTCCAGACTGCCAATGCCTTCAACTTGAACATAACGTGGCGCGCTGTCCGCATCTTTGGCAACCCAATCCTTGTAGTAACCTATAAGTGGAGCGGTTTGCTGGTGATAAATACCCAGGCGTTTACGCACGGTTTCTTCACTATCGTCTTCACGCTGAATCAACGCTTCGCCAGTTTCGTTGTCTTTGTCTTCCACTTTTGGTGGATCGTATTTGACGTGGTAGATGCGGCCACTGCTTTCGTGCACGCGCCGGCCTGACAGGCGGCTGACAATTTCTTCATCGGCGACGGTGATCTCAACCACGTAATCGATAGCGATGCCCTGGTTTTTCAGCTCTTCAGCCTGAGGAATGGTGCGCGGAAAGCCGTCGAGCAGAAAGCCGTTTTTGCAATCCGCTTTCTGGATGCGCTCGTCAATCAAAGCGATGATAATGTCGTCTGACACCAAACCACCCGAGGCCATCACTTCCTTGACCTTACTTCCCAGATCCGACTCGGCCTTGACCGCGGCGCGCAACATGTCGCCGGTGGAGATCTGAGGAATATCGAACCGCTCTGTCATGAACTGAGCCTGTGTACCCTTCCCGGCGCCCGGGGCGCCCAACATGATGATGCGCATAATTTATGCTCCTGAAATGATGACTAAATTGAAAAAGCTATGGCAAAAACAGGTGCCTTTGCCACAGCCTCTCGACTTTTTTTACCCGAGTTAAAGGTTTAGGGTGGCGCATTATACGAAGTCGAGCCGGCAAGCGAAAGCCGACCTCAGTATCATGCCCGTTTGTATACCGTGGAATACCGAAATGAAGTCTGCCTTGGCCCTGTAGTGATGAAAAAAGCATTAATAGATGATAAGAAGAGCGATAAAGAATAATAAAGATTAGTCAGGAGCAGTCAACCGTGGTTCGCGCTGTTAACTTAGCGCCGCCGCCATAGCGTCGAGATCATCGGCCACATAGGCAATTTCCCCACGGGCCTGTTCCAGATCGCTCTGTTTCAAGCCCAGCCTAGCGGCCAGAGCGTCAGTATCGTCGGGGACAAATTCATCACCAATACCGATGTCTTTAAGAAGGGCGTTTGCCAGCATCACTGCATTCACATAAAGCTGATGCTCGCCGCTGTATTCGCCGCACTGGTGCATGGCTGCCGCCTTTATGACCGGCCCGGGCAAGTTCCACAGCCGATGCAGAACACCACCGATGGTGCCGTGGCCCACAGCCATCATGGATTGGTCAGCGCCGCCGAATATCTCCTGCTCCAACTGCTGCATACTGGCTTCTGGTTCGGCGTCACGCAACTCGCTGAGGCGAGCGTACTCTGCCGGAAACAGATGCCCAATAAGAAGCAGCCCGAAATTATGCAAAAGCCCACACATATAGGCCATACCGGATTCGGCACCGCAGCGGCGGGCCAAGCCTGCGCTCAGAAAAGCACAATACAACGAATGGCGCCAGAATTGATCGACCCCTAACGGCCCCTCACGGGGCACATCAAAGGATTTTACTGCGGCAATACCCATAGCCACATGAGCGACCCGCTCAAATCCCAACACGCGTGCAACCGCGTCTTGCACCGAATTGATCTGGCCGCGATAGCCGAACAGCGCCGAGCGGGCGTAACGCAGCAGCTGCGCAGTCATGCTTGGATCTAGCTCAATCACCTCGGCCAACTGTTTTGCAGTCGCCTCTGGCTTGGCCGTCAGTTCCAGAATCCGGAAAGCCAGAGCCGGCATCGGCGGCAGTCGATACAGCTTTTGCAGCCTGGCAGCAATCTCATCCAGCGTTAGCTGGCTTGTGCTGACATCAGGCGCCAGCTCTGTCGCCAGCGGCCCTTTGCGGGCGCCAGCCAAAGCCAGGCGCAGGCCACGCCCCTCCAGCACCAAAAGCCGGCAATTGGAGCCACTGGTGAAGATCGCCTGGGGCAAGTCGTCCACCTGGCTGTCTGCCAGCATAGGCAAATCGTAAGCAGCACCCAGCGGCGGCAGAAAACCCGAATCGCAGTCGTCAAACAGACGGGCAACCTGGCGTTCGGTCAGCACCTGCATCTGACGCCCCGTCAGCCGGTATACCGCGGCTAGATTTACCTCGCCGTGCAGGCGGTGGGTGACCATTAGTGCACCCTTGCTGTCAATCAGCACCGTGCCAGTAATGACCGTCGACAGCGACTGACCGGCGGCGCTGACGGCCGTCTCCAACGTGGTCGCCGGCAACAAGTCAAGCGTCTGAAACGCAATTGCCTTGCGGGCCAGAAACAGCTCAATTCGCGTTGCAGATTGCAAAATTCAACTCCAGCGATGTGCGTTACAAAAACGGCGGAGGTATTTTCGACACCTTAACCGGTGTTGCGCATACCCGCTGAGATCCCTGCCATGGTGACCTTTAGAGCCCTCTCAACCAGTTCCGGCACCTTCCCGTTACGGTCGCCATTATGGCCGCCCTTGCCTTCACTTTGGCGCTCGCGCCGCAGCAGTTCTGCCTGCAGATAATGCAATGGATCGGTGTACGGATTGCGCACATTCATGGAATGAGCAAATACTGGCTCGTCTGCCAGCAGGTGATCCTGCTGTTTCAATTCCAGCACCCGATGAATGCAGCGGCTCAAGCGCTGGCGCAGATTTTCACCCAGGGCCCGCAACGCCGGGTCGTCCACCAAGGTCTGCTCGTAATAGCTGGCGATGCGCAGGTCGGCCTTTGCCAAAACCATCTCCAGCATATCGATGTAAGTGCGGAAAAACGGCCAACCCGCCATCATTTCCCGCAACTGGTCTATACGCTGATCTTCGGCGGCTGCTTCCAGAGCTACGTCGCTGCCCAGCCAAGCCGGCAGCATCAGGCGCATTTGAGTCCAGGCAAATATCCAGGGTATGGCTCTTAGGCTTTCAACGCCACCACCGGCTTTGCGCCGCGCCGGGCGACTGCCCAAGGCCAGCTTGCCCAGCGCCTGCTCCGGGGTAACTTGGCGGAAATAAAGCACAAATTGCGGGTCGTCCCGTACCACGTCGCGATAAGCCTTTAACGAGCGTTCAGTCAACCAGTTCATGGTTTCTCGCCAACTGTCTTCGGGCTGGGGCGGCGGCGCCAGTGTGGCCTCGATGACTGCGGTGGTGTAAAGCGTCAGACTTTGCACGGCAAGATCCGGCATACCGAATTTGAAGCGAATCATCTCGCCCTGCTCGGTAATGCGGAAGCTGCCGTTGACCGATCCCGGCGGCTGCGACAGGATAGCCCGGTTAGCCGGGCCGCCTCCACGACCAACCGTGCCGCCACGGCCATGGAACAAGGTCAAGCGCATATCGTATTCTGCGGCCACTTTTGTCAGCGCTTCCTGGGCTTGGTACTGGGCCCATGCAGCCATCATCTGGCCGGCATCTTTCGACGAATCGGAATAGCCGATCATGACTTCCTGCTTGCCGTCGCAGTATTCGCGATACCAGTCAATCTGATAAAGCTCGGTCATGCTTTGCGGCGCACCGCTCAGGTCATTCAATGTTTCAAATAGCGGTACAACCGCCATCGGATACTGCATGCCCGCCTCGCGCAGCAGCAGAATAACGCTCAGCACATCGGACGGCTTACTGGCCATGGAAATCACATAAGAGCCCAACGCCTGCGGCGTTTGCTCGGCCACCACCTTGCAGGTGGCCAGCACTTCCTCCACTGCTTCACTGGGCTGCCAGTTACGCGGAATCAGCGGGCGACGGCCTTTAAGCTCGCGCACCAGAAACGCCTGCCGTTCTACTTCTGACCAGGCCTGATAATCCCCAAGCCCCAAATAACCCACAATTTCGGCCACAGCCTCAGCGTGACGGGCCGCTTCCTGGCGAATATCGAGACGGCTCAATGGCAAGCCAAAGGTATGGGCACGGCGAATAGTGTCCAGCAGAGGTCCATTGGCGATGTACTCAAGACCACACTCAACCAGTGAGCGGTAGCACAGTTCCAGGGGTTCGGTGAACTCACTGTTGGCGAACAATATGCCGTTGCTGTCGGCGGCAGCGCCGCTAATACTGGCTTCGGCCCAGTCACGGGTGCGGCTGAGCTGGTCGCGTAGCTCGCCCAGAATCTGGCGATAAGGTTCACGGGTATCGCCTACCTTTGATCGCAGCTCATCGCTGGCCTGCCACATAGACAGTTCGGCGCGCAGCGCTGTGATGTCTTTCATGTACAGATCCGCAGCCATCCAGCGGCCCAGCAAAAACACCTTGCGCGTAACCCGGTGGGTGACGTTAGGGTTGCCGTCACGGTCACCGCCCATCCAGGACGCTACCCGCACTGGAGTGGCTTGCAGCGGAAGGCCTTTGCCGGTGGCTTCCAACAGAGCGGTATCCAGGCTTTCGAGGAATCTCGGTAACGCTGACCACAGGCTATTTTCGATCACCGCAAAGCCCCATTTGGCTTCGTCTACCGCGGTGGGGCGATCGTAACGAATTTCATCGGTGTGCCAGGCCTCGGCAATCAGCCGGGTCAAACGGCGCACGATTCCGTCGCGCTCGCTGGGCATCAGATCCTGGTGGTCCAGCTGCTCCAGGCAGTCAGACATGTCGTCGTACTTCATAATCAGTGTGCGGCGGGTCACTTCTGTTGGGTGAGCTGTCAGCACAAACTCGACCCGCAAATTGACCACCTGACGGTGCAGTTCGTCAGCTCTTATGCCGCCAGCTAGCAGACGCTGGAACACCTCGGAGAATGATTCCACCATCAGATCAGCGCTGTGACCGCGATTGCGACGGATGCCATGATATTGCTCGGCCAGGTTGGCCAGGTTCAGAAATTGGTTAAAGGCGCGGGTCACCGGCAGGATTTCATCGTCGCCCAGCTGGCCCAACAAATTCACCAGGCGTTGACCCGAGCCACTTTCCTGAAGCCGGTCTGCTTTGGCGGCAGCTCGCACTTGTTCAATTGTGTCAAAGCACTGCTGCCCGGGATGCTGGCGTATACTCTGCCCTAACAGCTCTCCCAGCATCCTCACGTTTTCCCGCAAATCCGGATGTAATTCAGTCACATTGGCATCCTTTTGTCCTGTTTAGGGCAGCATCAGACTGGTTCCTCGTTAAGATACTAAGGAACCACTGCCGAAGTCTACGCGGCTTGACCGTCTCAGCGCTGACGCTCCACACCTTTCACTGACTGCCAGATGGCGTCCAGCGCCTCTAGGGTTTCGCTGTCCATATCACGACCCTGAGCCACAAGCTCGGCCTCGATGGCGCGAAAACGCGCTTCAAATTTATGATTGGTGCGTTTCAAAGCCTGCTCCGGATTCACCTTCATAAAGCGCGCCAGATTCACGCACACGAACATCACGTCACCCAGCTCATCTTCCAGCGCATCGCGTTCGCCGCTGCCGTCATAGGCAGCCTGCCAGGCTTCTTTCAGCTCATCAATCTCTTCGTGCAGTTTGTCGAACACTGGGGCAATGTCGGGCCAGTCAAAGCCGTGGCGGGCAGCCCGATTTTGCAGCTTTTCAGCCCGCGCCATGGCTGGCAGAGTACGGGCAATAGCGTCCAGACGGCCCGCGGTTTCGGCGCTGTCAGGCGCAGGCTTTAGCGACCGTTCTTCCGCCTTGATGCGTTCCCAGCTCTGTTTGATCCAGTCTTCGCCTGGGCGATTGTGTGGGTCTATCCGGCTCGCCAGCGTGCCTTCGGGGAACACATGGGGGTGGCGGCGGATCAGTTTACGCACCAGATTGTCCACCACCGAATCAAAATCGAAATGCTGCGATTCCTGCCCGATCTGGCTGTAAAAAATGACCTGAAACAGTAGGTCACCCAACTCGTCTTCCAGGTGGGGATAATCCTCGCGTTCGATGGCGTCAGCCACTTCGTAGGCTTCCTCCAGGGTGTGGGGCACGATGGACGCAAACGTCTGGCGGGCATCCCAGGGGCAACCGGTGTCTGGATCGCGCAGGCGTGCCATCAGGATTTTCAAGTCGTCCAGCGAATAGCTCATCAGCGTTTTCTCTTAGCCTCAATGACGTTGGGCAGGTTGCGGATCTGGGACAGCAGTTTGGCCAGTTGTTCCAGATCGGAGATTTCTACAGTGACCGTCAGGTTGGCCGTGTTGTCGTCACGATTGCTCTGGGTGTTTAACGCCAGCACATCGCAGCGCGATGCCGACAGCACCTGGGTGATATCGCGCAAAAGGCCCGAACGGTCGTAGGCGTCAACGCTGATATCCACCGGGTATACCGAGGCCTGGCGCACGCCCCAGCTGACCTCGATAATGCGGTGTGGCTCTGTTTCCACCAGTCCCATGTAGGTGTTGCAGTCCTGCTGGTGAACGGTTACACCGCGGCCAACCGTAATGTAGCCGCCAATATCATCACCCGGTAGGGGCTTGCAGCATTTAGCCACCTGGGTTTTCAGCTGGCCCACACCCACAATGCGAATGTCAGATTCGGTATCGTAAACTTTGCTTTGCTTGCGCAGCTTCAGTTCGGGCTGTTCATGTTTTGGCTCCAGCATTTGCTGGGCCAAATTGGCCACTTGGGCCGGGCGCAGGTCGCCCGCGCCAATGGCCGCACACATGTCTTCAGCGCTGTGGTAATTCACCTTTTTGGCGAGCAGTTCCAGATTGCAGTCATGCAATGACAAACGCTTGAATTCGTCGTCCAGAATGGTACGGCCGTCGCTGATATTACGCCCGCGGTCCTGCTGTTTAAACCAGCTAATGACCTTGGCACGGGAGCGCGAACTCCGAATGTAGCCCAGGTTGGGGTTGAGCCAATCGCGGCTGGGTGTCGCACTTTTAGACGTCAGTATGAACACCTGATCGCCGGTTTTCAGCGGGTAGATCAAGGGCACGATACGCCCGTTGATGCGCGCGCCTCGGCAAGCGTGACCGACTTCTGTATGTACCCGGTAGGCGAAGTCTACGGCGGTGGAACCCTGGGGCAGATCAACCACGTGGCCCTCAGGCGTAAACACGTAAACCCGATCCGATGTCACCTCGGATTTCAGGTGCTCCGTCAAGCCGGACAGATCGCCCAGCTCTTCTTGCCACTCCAGCACCTGGCGCAGCCAGTTTATTTTGGCATCGTAACCGGTAGATTTGTTTTTGGTGTCGGTACCTTTATAAAGCCAATGAGCGCAGACACCCAGTTCGGCTTCTTCGTGCATGTCATGGGTGCGAATCTGCACTTCCATCACCTTGCCTTCCGGGCCGATGACCGCGGTGTGCAGAGACTGGTAACCATTTTCTTTGACGTTAGCGATGTAGTCGTCAAATTCGTTAGGAATATGGCGCCAAAGGCCGTGGACTATGCCCAACACGGCGTAACAGTCGCGTACCTCCGGCACCAGAATACGCACAGCGCGCACGTCATACACCTGGCTGAAATCTATGCCTTTTCTGCGCATTTTGCGCCAGATACTGTAGATGTGTTTGACGCGGCCCGAGACATCGCCTTTGATGCCGGTGCTGCCCAGCTCCGACTCCAGCGCAGCCACCACCCGTTTGATGTAGCTTTCCCGATTCAGGCGCTTTTCATCCAACAGTTTGGCAATTTTCTTGTAAGCGGTTTCGTGCAGGTAGCGGAAAGACAGGTCTTCCAGCTCCCATTTGATATAGCCAATGCCCAGCCGGTGCGCCAACGGGGCATAGATATCAGATACTTCCCGCGCAACCCGCATGCGTTTTTCCGGCAATGCGTCTTTCACTCCGCGAATGGCGCAGGTGCGCTCAGCGAGTTTGATCAGCGCAACCCGCACGTCGTCAACCATAGTCACAAGCATTTTACGCACGTTGTCGAGCTGACCTTCGCTCTGGCCCAGAACATTGCCCTTCAGGGGGTGATGGATAGACGAAATCGCCGCCATCTGCAGTACGCCGCTGATCAGGCCAGCCACTTCGTCGCCAAACTCTTTACGCACGGCTTCCAGCGTTACCCGTTCTTCGCGTACAGCGCGATACAGTACAGCAGCCGTCAGGCTGGCCTGGTCCAGGTGCAGCTCTGCCAGCACTCGAGCCATTTCAATGCCGGTGCGGAAACTGCTGGCGCCGGGGGTCCATTGTCGGTCTTCCCGATAGGCCTGAAGGTCAATGGCCGCGGCTCTTTCGCAAGCCTGGCGCAGCAGGCTGTTATCCTCAAGTCGGGTCTGCTCGGCCAGCTGGCGCACGCATTGGGCAATGTCTACTTCACCGCTGCCGGTCACGGCGTAATCTTCGCGAACTTTTACCATGTCGACTCTTTTCCAGATTAGCCAGAATCGCGTTTAACCAGAATCACGCTCAAAAAGCGCGATGGATTCCACGTGAGTAGTATGCGGGAACATATCCATGACACCCGCTTGCACCAGGCGGTAGCCATTACGCACCATAACACCCGCATCCCGCGCCAAAGTGGCCGGGTTGCAAGACACATACACAATGCGGCTGGCGTTAAAGGCGGTTAAGTACTGGCAAATGTCTTCGGCGCCAGAGCGCGGCGGGTCAATCAGGATTTTGTCGAAACCCTCTTTGGCCCAGCTCTGGCCGGTAAAATCGCCGTGCAAGTCGGCGCCAAAAAAGGTGACATTATCCAGGCCGTTTAGCGCGGCGTTCTCGCGGCCGCGCTCAACCATGGCGTCGTCGCCTTCAACACCGACCACCTGGCCACCACGGCGGGCCAGCGGCAGGGTAAAATTGCCCAAGCCGCAAAAAAGATCCAAGACTCGCTCGCCGGGCTGCACGTCCAGCCAGTCGATGGCGCGCTTAACCATTACCTGGTTAATGCTGGCATTCACCTGGGTGAAGTCGGTTGGGTGAAACGCCAGGGTCAAATCAAATTCCGGCAAGCTGTAACTCAAACGTTCATCCTGGTGACCTGCAGATTTCGGCCAGATACGGTGAACCGTGTCCGGGCCTTTAGGTTGCAAATAGATGTGCAGATCGTGGTTTTGACCAAACACAATCAGCTTGCTGCGGTCGCCGGCGCTCAAGTCTTCCATATTACGGAACACCATCACTGCTACATCATCACCGCAGGCAACCTCTACCTGGGGAATGCGGTCAAAAGCATCCATACCGTGCAGCAATTCGCGCAGCGGCATAATGCGTTCGCCAATACGTGGGTCCAGCACCAGGCAGCGGTCAATATCCGTCAAAAAATTACTGCTCTTTTCGCGGAAGCCAACCAGCACTGATTCACGTGCTGTTACAAAACGCACACCCAGCCGCGCTTTGCGGCGGTAACCCAAGGTGTCAGCACGCAGCGGTTTAACCCACTGTTCGGGCTCGATACCACCAAAATGGGTAAAGTGCTCTTTCAGAGTGTTTTCCTTGAACGCAATCTGCGCCTCTACACTCATGTGCTGCAGGCTGCAGCCACCGCACACGGCGGCAAAGTCGCAGGGCGGAGTCTGGCGGTCGGGAGCCGCACTGAGTACCTCAAGGGTACGCAATTCGTCAAATTTGCTGCGGCTGCCAACCATCTTGGCCATCACTGTTTCGCCTGGCAGCGCGCCGCTGACAAATTGCACTTTACCCTCGCTACGGGCAATACCACGGCCATCATGGCCGAGCTTTTCGACCTCGCAGCGGACAGGTTCCTGGGGCAACACTTTTCTGCGTCTTCTACTCATCAATTCTTCTCTTTTTTAATCAGACTCAGGCGCCAGGAAATACGCCGGTAGACAGGTAGCGGTCACCACGGTCACAGATAATGCCCACGATAACGGCGTTTTCAAGCGTTTGGGAAAGTCGCAGCGCCGCGGCGATGGAACCGCCAGACGATACACCGCAAAAAATACCTTCTTTTTCGGCCAGCGCGCGCATCGTGGTTTCGGCCTCGACCTGACCAATATCCATTACCTGATCAACCGCCTTGGCATCAAAAATTTTAGGCATATAGGCTTCTGGCCAGCGCCGAATGCCCGGTATGGCCGCGCCCTCGCTCGGTTGCAGGCCAACAATGCGGACGTCGGGGTTGCGCTCTTTCAAATAGCGGGACACGCCCATAACCGTGCCCGTGGTGCCCATAGAGGCCACGAAATGGGTTACCCGGCCATTGGTCTGCTGCCAGATTTCAGGGCCGGTGGTGCGGTAGTGCGCCAGTGGGTTGTCAGCATTGGCGAACTGGTCCAGAACCTTGCCTTTGCCTTCGGCCTGCATGCGTTCGGCCAGATCGCGGGCGCCTTCCATACCGTCTTCCTTGCTCACCGCAATAATTTCGGCGCCATAAGCGCGCATGGACGCGCGCCTCTCTTCGCTCATATTGGAGGGCATAATCAACACCATGCGGTAACCCTTTATCGCCGCCGCCATAGCCAGGGCAATACCGGTATTACCGCTGGTGGCTTCGATCAGGGTATCGCCGGGCTTGATGTCGCCGCGGATTTCGGCTTGTTGGATCATGCTAATCGCGGGCCGATCTTTGACCGAACCGGCCGGATTATTACCTTCCAGTTTGGCAAGGATGACATTACTGGTATCGCCTGGCAGGCGCTGCAGGCGAACCAGCGGGGTTTTACCAACATAATCTTCAATGGTTGGAAAATACATAATGAGTCCCTGTGGTATACTTTTGGGGTTAAATCATACGCTTTATAGCAACTCCAGCCCAATACCGCTTATTGCTATCGCAAGAGCCTGGCGCTATAGCACGAATTAGGTTAACTGCTGCCGGCAACAACACCCGTCGGGCGCAAACACCGAACCAACAGACTGATGCCCGTAGTACGCGGGCAAAATGCCATTTTCAGGAATTGTTTATGGGGCGCTGGGGTTTTACCAACCGGGGTATTCGTCACTGGGGCATTCGCAACAAGGTACTGATGGCCACACTGGTGCCCACGCTGGCTACCACTTTACTGCTGGGCCTGTTTTTCAGTTCAAGTTGGGTTAACCAGATTGAAAGCCTGCTGCGGGACCGTGGCGAAGCCTTGTCGCGGCAACTGGCGGCGGGCTCAGAATACGGCCTGTTTACGGCCAACCGGCACTTGTTATACAGCCTTTCCAGTGCCTTGCTGCAAGAGCAGGATGTGCGCTCCATCAGCTTTTTCGATAGCGGCGGCGAGCGTCTTCTGCACACCGGCCCAGACACCCACAAACGCGATATAGCCGAGCGGCTGCAGGATCAGGTCGCGCAGCAGCTGCCGCGCCAGCAGAGCACATTTTTCATTACGCCGGTGACCCTGCAGGGCCTGATGATCGAGAATCTGCTCAATGGCGAGGCTGAGGTGCCCAGTGTCCAGCAAACTCTGGGCTGGGTAGCAGTGGAAATGTCCCATATCCGCACCGAAAAAGAAACCTACAAAGCGCTGCTGATTTCCCTGCTGTTAGTCCTTTCCGGTGTGGTGTTCAGCATGCTGGTGTCGCTGCGCCTGAGCCGGGCTTTCACCAGTCCCGTTTATAAACTTAATAAAGCCGTTGCCGAGCTTAAAGAAGGCAAATTGGAAACCCGGGTTTGTACTCAAGCGGGACCCGAATTTGAACAGCTTGAGTCTGGCCTGAACGCCATGGCGGCTGCCTTGAGCAAGGCCCAAGCAGACATGCAGCAAAACGTGGACCAAGCCACCGAAGACCTGCGGGAAACGCTGGAAACTATTGAAATCCAGAATATTGAGCTGGATTTTGCGCGTAAGGAAGCGCTGGAAGCGAGCCGCATAAAATCGGAATTTCTGGCCAATATGTCCCATGAAATCCGTACTCCGCTCAACGGTATTATCGGATTCACCGAACTGCTGTTAAAAGGCTCTCTGGCCCGCCAGCAAAGAGATCACCTGAACACCATTCGCAAGTCATCGGAAATCCTGCTGACCATCATCAACGACATTCTCGACTTTTCCAAAATCGAAGCCGGCAAGCTAACGTTTGACCGAGTACCGTTCCAGCTGCGGGATATTGTGGAAGAAGTCATGGTGATGCTCGCGCCGGCAGCGCACGACAAAAACCTGGACCTGGTAACCCTGGTTTACAACGATGTGCCCAACAACCTGATGGGCGACCCATTAAGGCTGAAACAGATTATTACCAATTTGCTCAACAACGCCATCAAGTTTACCCACACCGGCGAAGTCGTCCTGCGTGCCAGCCTGGAAGAAGAGGACGCCAGTAATGGCTCCGTTACCCTGCGTGTCAGCGTAGCGGATACAGGTATGGGACTGTCACGCGCACAACAGCGATCATTGTTTGATGCATTTAGCCAGGCCGACGCATCAACCGCACGGCAATATGGTGGTACCGGGCTCGGGCTGGCTATATCCAAACGCCTGGCAGAGGAAATGGGCGGCAAGATCGGCTTGGAAAGCGAGCTGGGGAAGGGCTCTACATTCTGGTTCACCCTGACCAGCACACGGGCCAGCCAACACGATAGCGACAGCCCCCGTAACGGCCTACGCGGTGAACGCATGATTTACCTGGAGCAACAAAAAACCACCGGCCTGGCGATGGAGCACCTGTTGCGGGACTGGGGCGTTGCCGTAGAGCGGGTTAGCTCTCCGGGCGCCATGCAGGAGCGCATCGAACAGGCGCAGCGAGAGCAGACCGGCTTTGCCGTCGCGCTGATTGGTATTAATCGCCATCTGCTCAATTCCAGCCAATATCGCAGTCTGGTGCACAGTATTGAGGTTGACCGCGATTGTCGCACCCTGTTGCTGACGCCAACCCTGGAAAGCCACGACACACCCCTGGTGGCCAAGGTTAGCAGCCACCTGACCAAACCCGTTCTGCGCGGGGAGCTCTACAATGAACTGGTGTTACTGGTGCACGGCATCAACGCTAACGACCATACGGCCGATCGCGGTTACGGTCTGGCAACACCACCGCCGGAACCCTTCAGAGAAAGCCTCAACCCTTGGGTTCTGGCGGTAGACGACAACGAAGCCAATCTTAAACTGGTACTGACCCTGCTACAGGATGCGGGCGTAAACACGGTAGGCGCCGCCAGCGGCTTTGAAGCGCTGACAAAGGTCCGCTCCCGTCAATTCGATCTGGTATTCATGGACCTGCAGATGCCAGGTATGGACGGCGTGGCTACCACCCAAAGGCTAAGGCAACTGGAAACCGCCGGCTGCCAGCGTGCCGCCATTATTGCACTGACCGCGCACGCCATGAGTGACGAACGAGGCCGGTTAGCACGGCAGGGATTCGACGGCTATATGACCAAGCCGGTCAGCAGCCGCCAACTGCTGGACGCCGTAGAGCAGCACACAGGATTGGTATGTTGCGACGGCGCAGGTGACGGCGGTCGAGCTAACGAAGTGCGCGGCAGCCGCAGAGCACTGCGACCGTCGAGTCGAAAAATGACCAGGGAATGCATCAGTATTGAGGAAAGCCTGCGCCTGGCAGCCGGCAAAGCAGACCTGGCCGAAGAGTTGTTCAGCATGCTGCTGGAACAGATAACACCCACCGTTGAAACCATTGAACATCATTGGCGCGGTGGCAACAGACTGGAACTGCTGGAGTGCGTGCACAAGCTGCACGGTGGCGCCCGCTACTGCGGCGTACCGGAAGTTCGAGCCGCTGCCAATCAACTGGAGACCGCGTTAAAAACGGCTGACAGCGATATTGATACCCTGACCGATCAGCTGTTGAAAGCAATGAAGCGGCTATTGAACTGGGGCGACAACACCCATTGGCAGTTACTCTTCAGACAACACGGCAGCCCTACGCACTCTTAAAGCCGACGCACTCCTAACGCCGGCAAGCGTTATCAATCAGTGTTTTCATATCCCGCACTGCTTCTTTCAGACCGGTGAAGACCGCCCGGGCGATAATAGCATGGCCGATATTCAACTCGTTAATCCCGGCAATCGCTGCCACCCGCTCGGTGTTGTGATAATTCAGACCATGGCCTGCGTTAACCACCAAACCCTTCTTGCGAGCGTAGGAGACCGCTTCCACCAATACTTTGAAAGCCGCATCCGCAGCCGCGCCACTGGCCTCGGCGTACTCGCCGGTGTGCAATTCAATCACCGGCGCGCCACAGCGCACGGCGGCATCAATCTGAATTTTGTTCGGGTCGATGAACAGGGATACTTCCGCACCTATGGCCGCCAGGCGTTCGCAGGCTTTGGCGATGCGGGCTTCCTGGCCCTCAACGTCCAAACCGCCCTCGGTGGTCAGTTCTTCGCGCTTTTCAGGCACCAGGCACACGCAGGCCGGGCGGATTTGTTCAGCAAAATCCAGCATGGCGTCGGTAACCGCCATTTCAAGGTTCATTTTGGTCTGCAAGGTATCGCGTAACAGCAGCACGTCACGGTCTTGAATGTGACGGCGATCTTCCCGCGGGTGAATGGTTATGCCGTCGGCGCCGGCTTCTTCCGCCAGCAATGCAGCCTGTACCGGATCGGGATAACGTGTGCCGCGGGCCTGACGCAAAGTGGCCACGTGATCAATATTCACACCAAGCAATACTCTGGAGTTCATTTTACTGCCCCTGACTGGATAAAAAGTTGGCGGCTGTGCAACGGTCGCCCCTGTAACAAATAGTCTACAAGCGCACGCATCACCCGCTTGGCGCTGCGGCGCGCTTCAATTTCACTGTAATCATTGGCGGCTAGCGCAAGCAGCGCATCGCCACGAAGTTTTTTCACCCGCACATCAGCACCCGGGCGCTCAACAATGCCCTGCTGCGGATGGTATCCGTAAAACCAGCCCGATTGCACCGGTGCACAGCTATCGGTAGCCAGGTCCCAGGCAAAATCATACCCCAGGGCCAGCGCCAGACTGCGCTCGAAACGCCGCAGCACGGGTTCCAGCTCAGCAGCAGCGGCCAACTCGGCCATGGCATCAAGATAGGCAGCAAATAACAACGGATAGGGGTCAGCTGCGGGCAGAATGCGCTGCAGCAATTCATTCAGATAAAAACCGCTGAACAGCGCTTGCGATTGCGCCAGAACCGGCGCATGGCGAACGTCTACCTGGGTCAGGGTTTTCAGGCCCCCGCGGCCAACCCAATCCAGCAATAGCGGTTGGAAAGATTGCAACTGGGCTTTGAGCGGGCTTTTGCTGGTGCTGGCGCCGCGAGCAATCAAGTCAACACGGCCATAGTTCAGGGTGAACACATCTACCTGCAAGCTGGTTTCACGCCAGGGCCGGCGGTGGATCACATAGCCCGGCTCCTGAATCACCTTACCGCTCATGGCAGAAGCACCTTAGCCCTCATGGCAGGCTCAGAAGTCGTTCATGCCCAGGCTTTTCAAAGCCCGTTCACTGTCGGCCCAGCCGCGTTTGACCTTCACCCAAAGCCGCAGCATAACTTTGTTGTCGAACATGCGTTCCATATCGATCCGGGCATCCTGGCCAATGCTGCGCAGGCGGTCGCCCTTATCTCCAATAATGATTTTCTTCTGGCCTTCACGCTCCACCAGTATCACGGCCGCCACGTGCAAGGTTTTACCATCATGCTTGAACTCTTCAATTTCCACCGCCACCGAATATGGCAACTCTGCACCCAGCTGGCGGGTGATTTTTTCACGCACCATTTCCGAGGCCATAAAGCGCTCACTGCGGTCGGTAATCTGGTCGTCCGGGTAAAAGTGCACGCTCTGCGGTAGGAAGCGGCCGACACATTCTTCAAGCGGTACCAGATTCGTCTCGCGCAGCGCCGAGACGGGAATCATCTCGGCGAAATCGCGCTTGCGCGACAGCATGTCCAGATGCGGCAGCAGGGTTTCCCGCTTTTCAATCTTGTCGACCTTGTTGATCGCCAGAATCACCGGGCATTTCAAACTAGAAAGTTTCTCCAGCACCAGTTCATCGGCGGTGGTCCAGGCCAGCTGGTCAAGCACAAATACCACCACGTCGACACCTTTCAAGGCCGAGGTAGCAGCCTTGTTCATGTATCGGTTTATCGCCCGTGGTTCTTCTTCATGCATACCCGGTGTGTCGACATACACAGCCTGCACCGGGCCAATGGTTTTTATACCCAAAACCTGGTGACGGGTGGTTTGCGGCTTGCGCGAGGTAATACTGAGCTTCTGGCCCAGTATGTGATTCATCAGGGTAGACTTGCCCACGTTGGGGCGCCCTACGATGGCCACAAAGCCACAACGGCTGTCAGGGTCTTGCGGGCGGGTTGTATCCGTCATCAATCGTTCTCCACACCCAGTTCTTTTAGGGCATTACGGGCGGCTTGCTGTTCGGCTATGCGGCGACTGTTGCCGCTGCCTGTGGTTTTGCGCCCCAATGAGGACAGCGCGCAGGATATGTGAAATGTCTGATTGTGGGCTTCACCGTCAACCGACAGAACGTCATAAATCGGCAGCGGAAACTGGCGCGACTGAAGATATTCCTGCAGGCGGGTTTTCGGGTCTTTTTGGGTATCCTGTAAGTCAAGATTCTGCAGGCGTAAATCAAACCAACGCAATATCTGAGCCTGACAGGTAACAAAATCACTGTCCAGATAGATAGCGCCGATGACGGACTCTACCGCATCCGCCAGTATGGATTCACGGCGAAAGCCGCCACTTTTGAGCTCACCTGAGCCCAAGCGCAGATAGGAGCCTAGATCAAACTCCCGCCCAATTTCCGCCAGAGTTACGCCCTTGACCATGCGCGCCCGCAAGCGGCTTAGCTGCCCTTCACGGGCTTTGGGAAAACGCCTAAACAAATGCTCGGCAATCACCATGTTTACAATGGAGTCTCCCAGAAACTCAAGGCGTTCATTGTTCTGATTGCCAAAACTGCGGTGGGTCAGAGCCAGCAGCAAACGTTCCTGGGATTTGAACTGATAACCGATACGGCGCTGCAAAGGCTCAAGGTCGGGCTGTACGCTCATTGGCCACTCATATCGTAAGCGTGCTTGAAGTACATCACGGCATCTATATTACTAATTACCGGCGAGCGCACTTCATAGTCCACCACAATCAGTATCCGGTCACCGTCTTTGTCAACGGTAATACTCTCGGAGCTAAGATTGCGAACATTATTCACACTCAGGCGCTTATTAATGAGTGAACGCACTTCAGCCGGCCCCATTTCTGACAATCCTTTGGTATCGTTCAGGCTTTCGAGTGCCTCCTGAATGGTGTAATCATCCATGTACGCTGGCCCAAGTTTCAGCAACAGAGTCAGCAGGCTGCCAAAAAACAGAACCATGACCAGCATGACCAACCCGGATGCGCCGCGCTGCCTGTTTATATCTGATCCATTGTTGTTCATCCCCTGCATCCTCATTAGGTTTTCCATTATTCTATGCCACCCACCCGACGAAACGATGGCAAGCTGGCCAGCGACTCCCAGTGCATCCAGATAGCAAAGGCCTTGCCGACAACAAGGTCGTCTGGAACCGTGCCCCAGTAGCGGCTGTCATTACTGTTGTCACGGTTGTCACCCATTACAAAATAGTAGCCTTCGGGCACTTGCCATTCGCCTTCACCGCCGGTGCCCAGGCGGCCCTTGGTCAGAAAAATATCATGCTCCACCCCACCTAGCTGTTCGCGCCTGTATTCATTGGGCGGCAGACGCGCCACAAATCGCGAGTCCACTTTTTCACCGTTTATGAACAGAGTTTTATCGCGGTAGCGAATCTGGTCACCAGGCAACCCAACCACTCGCTTTATGTAGTTGGTTTTGCGGTCTTCAGGGTAGCGGAATACCATCACATCACCGCGGCCTGGATCGTCGATGCTGACCACTTTTGAGCCCAGAACCGGCAGCCGAAGGCCATAAGCAAACTTGTTCACCAGAATGAAATCGCCCACCTCCAGGGTAGGCAACATAGAGCCGGAGGGGATCTGGAAAGGCTCTATCAGAAACGAACGCAGAACCAACACAATGGCCAATACCGGGAAAAACGAACGGCTCAGCTCGACCAGATAAGGCTCGTTTACGGCTGAGTCTTTCTCTGGGGCCACGGCACTCGCTTTTGCGACGCGGCGCGGGCGTAAAAACAGCTTGTCGGCAAGCCAGACCAAACCCGTTGCAAAGGTCAGGATGACCAAAATTAGCGGAAAATCGATATCCATTCGGATGCCTACTTATCAGATGCCTGTTTATCAGGCGCCTGTTTATCAGGCGCCCATTTTTCGATTTTCTAGTTGTCGATTTTCAATACCGCTAGAAATGCATCTTGCGGCACTTCCACGTTACCCACCTGCTTCATGCGTTTTTTACCATCTTTCTGCTTTTGCAGCAGTTTCTTTTTGCGACTGACATCGCCGCCGTAACATTTGGCTGTCACGTTCTTACGCAAGGCTTTCACCGTTACTCGTGACACTACCTGGTTGCCAATAGCCGCCTGAATGGCAATATCAAACATTTGCCGTGGAATCAGCTCTTTCATTTTTTCCACCAGTTGACGGCCCTTGTGATTCGCCAGTTCACGGTGAACAATCAAGGCCAGAGCATCCACTCGCTCACCGTTGATCAGCACGTCCAGACGCACGAGATTAGCGGCCTGAAACCGAATAAAGTGATAATCCAGTGAAGCAAAGCCTCGGCTGACGGATTTTAGCCGGTCGAAAAAGTCGAGAACCACTTCGGCCATGGGCAGCTCGTAGGCGAGCTGCACCTGCCTGGTAGTGAAGTGCATACTTTTTTGTACGCCGCGTTTTTGCTCGCACAGGGCAATCACATTGCCCAAATGCTCTTGCGGCACCAAAATGTTGGCTTGCACAATGGGCTCACGCATTTCCTCAATTGAGCCAATATCCGGCAACTTTGAGGGACTGTCTACCGATAATGTCTCACCTTGTTTAGTGAGCACTTCATAAATAACCGTGGGCGCGGTGGTGACCAGGTCAATATCGTACTCACGCTCCAGCCGCTCCTGAATAATTTCCATGTGCAGCATACCCAGGAAACCACAGCGGAAACCAAAGCCCAAAGCGTCGGAGCTTTCCGGCTCGAAAAACAAGGACGCGTCATTCAGCGTCAATTTATCCAGAGCATCACGGAAATCGTTGTAATCGTCGGAGCTGACCGGAAATAGACCGGCGTATACCTGCGGCTGAATTTTTTTAAAGCCCGGCAGCCTGGGGGTTTCGTCGGCAAATTTGTGATGCACGATGGTATCGCCCACCGGCGCACCGTGAATGGCTTTGATACCGGCAATCACAAAACCGACATCACCCGCTTCCAAAATGTTGGTGTCGTAAGGCTTTGGATTAAAGATACCCACTTTGTCCGCATTCCAAGCCTTACCCGTCGACTTGATAACAATTTTTTCGCCCTTTCTCAGCACGCCCTGGGTCACCCGCACCAGCGACACGACGCCCAGGTAATTATCAAACCAGGAGTCGATAATCAGTGCCTGCAGCGGTGCCGAACGATCACCTGTTGGCGGTGGAATTTTCTGGATCAGATCTTCCAGCACATCTTCCACACCCATGCCACTCTTTGCCGAGCAGCGCACGGCGCTGCTGGCATCTATACCAATGATGTCTTCGATCTCGGCGGCTACCCGCTCCGGTTCTGCCTGCGGCAAGTCCATCTTGTTCAGCACCGGCACCACTTCCAGACCCTGTTCAATGGCGGTATAGCAGTTGGCCACCGACTGAGCTTCAACGCCCTGCCCGGCATCCACCACCAGCAGCGCGCCTTCGCAAGCGTAGAGTGAGCGTGACACTTCGTAGGAAAAGTCCACGTGCCCCGGCGTATCAATAAAGTTGAGTTTGTAAACCTGGCCGTCACGAGCGGTGTAATTCAGGGTCACGCACTGCGCTTTGATAGTAATACCGCGTTCACGCTCAATATCCATGGAGTCAAGCACCTGCTCCGCCATTTCACGGGAGGTCAGGCCACCACAGATCTGGATAAACCGGTCTGCGAGTGTGGATTTGCCATGGTCAATATGGGCGATAATAGAGAAGTTACGGATTCGGCTCAGTTCAGTCACAGACAATGAATACTCGTATAAGACACAGGATTGAGCCCGGGAAGGGCCGCTGCCGGATACGGCAACGGCGAGATTTTACAGTTTACCGGCCGCCATTGCCATTGCTGTCGGCGGCCGGGTTTGAAGAGATGTTAAGGTTTCATGACCAGATAAAGCGCACGACCCTGGCGCACTACGCGCACTGGCACGGCGCGATCGTCGGCCAGATTGCCGGCAATGTTGCGGAAGTCCGCCACCGACGTCACTGCTTTGCGATCGATTTCTGTGATCACGTCATTGGGGCGTATGCCTGCGTCGAAAGCAGGGCCGCCCTGAACATCAACCACAAATACGCCGGCACTGACGCCCTGGGCGTCGGTCATGTTCGCCGGCAGCGGCTCAACGCTCAGGCCGAACAGCGACGAAGCACTGTCGCCGGGGGTTGCGGGGCTCTGCGCCTGGGCGCCACGCTCATCCGGCAGCTGACCAATTTTCACATCAATAGACATTTCATTTCCGCCACGCAGCACCGTCAAACGCGCTGACTCACCAATCGGCGTGCGCCCCACCATCGGCGGCAATTCAGATGACAGCTGCAATTCTTCGCCGTCATAAGCCAGTACAATATCACCAGACTGCAAGCCAGCAGCTTCTGCCGGTGAACCACCGAGCACTTCGGCAACCAGCGCGCCGCGCGGACGCTTTAAGCCAAAACTCTCGGCCAGGTCAAGGTTCACTTCTTGAATAAGCACGCCCAGCCAACCGCGGGACACGCTGCCATTGTCGCGGATCTGGCGGAATACGCTCATGGCGTCATCGATCGGAATGGCGAAAGACACCCCCATAAAGCCGCCGGAACGGGTATAAATCTGGGAGTTAATGCCAATCACATCGCCGTCCATGTTGAACAACGGCCCGCCGGAATTACCGGGATTAATAGCGACATCGGTCTGGATAAAAGGCACGTAGTTTTCGCTCGGTAGGGAGCGGCCAAGAGCGCTGACAATGCCGGCGGTAACGGTATAGTCAAACCCGAAGGGTGAACCGATGGCAAAAACCCACTCGCCCACTTTCAAATCTTTCGATTTCCCTACCTGAACCACAGGCAGGTCGTCACCATTTTCAATTTTCAACACGGCCATATCCGAGCGCGGATCCGTGCCAATCAGGCGAGCGGGCAGCTCACGGCGGTCGTTCAAACGTACAATAATTTCGTCAGCGCCCTCTACTACGTGGTTGTTGGTTAGCACGTAGCCATCGCGGGACACAATAAAACCGGAGCCCATAGACTGGGTTGGCTGGGCGCGACCACCGTGGGGGTTACCGGAGCCGGGGCCACGGAAAAAATCCTGGAAGAATTCTGGCATCTGCTCAAGCTGTCGCTCATCAAACGGCAGATTCTGGAAACGACTTGTATTTTCCGGCGCTGCCGAGGTGGTGCTGATATTCACCACCGCACCGGCATTGTCTTCGACCAATTCGGTAAAGTCAGGCAGGCCGCGGGCTTGGGTGGCTTGGCTCCATACCAGCAGTATCATCAGACTAGTGGCCAGCAGCGCCGCCCACATCGAAGTCACAAGGTTGGTGGACTGTCTGGCAGCCACAACCGGAGGTGTTTTTGGCATCGAGCAACTCCCGTAATAAGTTCTGAGCTGACCTAAACAGCCAGCGAACAGGGTTAACAAGTTAATGTGTGAGGGCAAAGCCCGCTATTTCAATATACGGACGCTGGAAGAAATTATAACGCTTGGGCACGGACGTGCTTATTAACCTTCATTAAGTGTGGCTGATAATCGCCAGGCATGCGGCGCTGCCATAGCCTTGCTACGAAAAAGCCCGCACCTAGGCCAAGGCCAGCGGCCAGGATAGCTACGCCGTCGCTGCCCGGCACCAGCTGGCTTGCGGCCATGCTCGCAGCGACCATTAACAGCAGCGGTAACGCATACACCAATAGCGACGCCTGCAATAACGCCTGTTCCGCAATGCCCAGAGTTACATCATCGCCCACGCCCGCGTGCAGAGTGTTCAGAACTTGCACCTGATTGGCCCGACCACCGCTGGCAGCCGCCAGCACACGCTGACCACAGCCACTGCGGGCGGAGCAACTCTGACACGCGCTCTGGCGAATGGTTTGCACCCAGACGGTGCTGCCAGACACCGCGACCACCCGACCGCTTTCGGTGATCATCGGCTCGCGCCCTGATGTTCTATTAGGCTTGCCGTGGCGCTGTCAACCGCAGCGCTGTCAAAACGCACCGACTCTGCCACTTTACGGGCGGTAATCGGAGGCACTTCGCCGACCACCGAAATCAACACCTGGCGACCGTCTGACTGCACCGGCCGCAAATACACCGTGGTAGCACCAATGCGCGATGCACCAGTCGGCATATCCAGGCTGGCAACGTCTTCTACAAACACCGAAAAAGCCGCCAAACCATCACTGAACGCAATCACCTGGCGTTTATCCGATCGCGGCGTAGCCGCAGGCTCAAAACCCGCAGGCAGCCAATCCAGCGACCAACCTTGCAGACGGGTCACCAGCTCGGTGACCGAATTTGAAGGTTCAAGGCTCATGGTAGTGGTCTTATTCTTGTCTGCCGTTGCTATCTGAAGCTCGCTATCGGCAATATCATCGGTAATATCAAGGCTGGTGAACTGAAAATGTTCCAGGATCTGGTCGTCGGCGTTACGGGTTTGGCTTTTCACCAGCAGGCCGGTGTCTTTTTCTAGCCACAAACGATAGCTGTAGCGGTAAGGGTCATTAGCGTTCAAGGCAATTTTTACAACGGCGTAGCCTGCTACGCGGCCCTCTCCCAGCATTTGCGCCTGGTACCAGCGCGTCGCAGGCAATAGCTGATCACTAAACGAATCAGCCAGCGGCCCAGAGGGAATAATAGCATCTAGTGTAATGGTGTCCTGGGCTGGCAACACGCAAACAACCTCCATGCCACGACGCACAATTTCGCCGCTGCCGCCGTCCTGAATAACCAGTCTTTCCTCCACCATACTGCCGTTGTAGCGGTGGGCCACTTGCATGGATTGCACCTGCTGGCCGCGGCCATACACAAACACACCCCGGTAGGAGGTCATGTTCATGGCCGGGCCCAGGCGCTGCAACCACTCGACCGCTTCTGCGCTATTAGCCGTTTGGGGCTGCGCCTCGGTCGCCCGTGTCGCCGCCGGCATCCACAAAACCATAACCGCAAGGGCCAGGAAAAAACGCAACCATACTGTGCCTGCCTGCCCGTTCACGGTTTAATAACCCCCTGCATCAACGCTGACCAGACGCGCATAGCCCACTGAGCCCCGACCGGCACCCACGCTGTTATGCTGGGCGTGTTCCAACAGATAACGGTGAATCTGCTGCCGCTGCCTGTCATCCAGGCTCTGCAGCGATACTTCGCTGACCGAAGTAGCCGTTGCAGCCGCGTTTGGTTCCGCTGAGGTCTGAGCAGCAATCAGCTCCGGATCAGCGGCACTTTGCCAGCCCGAACCCGCGCCAAAACCCACCACCAGCGCCATCGCAATCATGGCCACCGCGGGCCAGTGCCAGCGCTGACGGCCGGTTGTCTTTACCGCACGGTGTTCTGACGCTGGCACCCCGCCGTCAAGGCGCTGCCAAACACCGGCACTAACATCGGCGGCCGGCGAGACCGAGTCGGCCGCGACGCCTGTGCCATGCATCAGGTCGTGAATCTGCTGCCAGCGTTGCCACTGGCCGCGCACTTCATCCTGGTCGGAAAAAGACAGCAAACGCCGTACAGCGAGTTCGTCTGCTTCGTCGTCCATCATGGCCGACAGGGTTTCTCTGAGACGATCATCCATGGGATGCAACCTCAATTGCTTGCAGAATAGTTGAGCAAGGGGCCAAGATGGCGATCTACCGCATCCCGGGCCCGAAAAATACGGGAACGCACCGTGCCAATCGGGCATTCCAGTATGCGGGCAATGTCTTCGTAACTCAGGCCATCATATTCTCGTAACAAAAACGCCGAACGCAATTCTTCCGGCAGTGCGTCTATGGCTTTGTTCAAGGCCTGCTGTAGCTGGTCGCGCTGCAGCAGCTTCTCAGGTGACGCAATATCCCGCAGGCGTTGGCCATCGACGTAGTTTTCCGCGTCCGCCGAATCCGCACTGCTCTGAGGGCGCCGGCTGCGCGCTTCCAGATAATTTTTGGCTGTATTAACCGCTATGCGGTAAAGCCAAGTGTAAAATGCGCTGTCACCGCGAAAACGGTCAATAGCGCGAAAGGCTTTAACGAAAGTTTCTTGGGTAAGATCCATCACTTCGTGGCTATCGAATACATAGCGACTGATGATAGACGCCACTCGCGACTGGTATTTCAACACCAGCAAATCAAAGGCAGCACGGTCGCCATTGCGTACCTTGCGCACCAACTGCAAGTCAGTCTGGCTGTCGCCCTGGTCGGGGGCTGTCTGATCGATACTGGACGTCATGGACGGTTTGCCGGCACTCGCTGGTTCGGTGGCCTGAGTTCCGGCCTGCTTGAGAATGGAATGCATCATGCTGCTGCCTGGCGTCCGTTAATGGAGTCTTCGGGAAAAACGACCGCTTAAAAGCGACTTCCCGGTTCTGGCAAATGGACAGCGAGCACAAAGTTTAGTTCAATACACCTCCACATTATGGCCTGTGATACCAACCCAATGCCACAATCCTTCGAGTTCGATGTACTGGTGATCGGCAGTGGCGCTGCCGGTTTGACGGTGGCTCTGAATCTGCCACCCCATTTGCAAGTCTGCGTCCTCAGCAAGGCGGCCATCAGCAGTGGCGCCACGCTTTGGGCCCAAGGCGGAATTGCGGCGGTTCTTGACGGGGAAGACTCCGTTGAAAACCACATTCAGGACACCCTGGACGCCGGAGCGGGCCTCTGCCACAAAGACGCGGTACGCTTTACCGTAGAGCACAGCAAAGCCAGCGTTGACTGGCTGGTTGATTCCGGCGTGGACTTCACCCGCGATAACAACGCCGCTTTCCACCTGACGCGCGAAGGCGGCCACAGCCATCGCCGCATTATCCACGCTGCAGATGCCACCGGGCAGGCGGTATCTACCACTCTGGTGGCCCAGGCCGAAGCACGGGCCAATATCACGCTGATGTCCGGCCGGGTGGCGGTAGACCTGATCACCAATCGCAAACTGTCGCTGCCAGGCAATCGTTGCGTGGGCGCCTACGTGCTAAAACTGGATGACAATCACGTTGAACTGGTCCGTGCCCGCTTTACGGTAATCGCCACCGGCGGGGCCTCTAAAGCCTACCGCTACACCACCAACCCAGACGGTGCTTCTGGTGACGGCATTGCTATGGCATGGCGTGCGGGCTGCCGCGTCGCCAATATGGAATTCAACCAGTTTCACCCGACCTGCCTTTACCACCCCCACGCCAAATCGTTTTTAATCAGCGAAGCTCTGCGCGGCGAAGGTGGGCATTTGAAGTTACCGGACGGCAGCCGCTTTATGGACCGTTTCGACAGTCGTGCGGAACTGGCACCCAGAGACATTGTTGCCCGCGCGATCGATCACGAGATGAAACGCCTGGGCGCAGACCACTTGTATCTGGACATCAGCCACAAGCCGGCAGATTTTATAAAACATCACTTCCCGACCATTTACGAAACCTGCCTGACCTATGGCATTGATATTACCTGCGAGCCAATTCCAGTGGTGCCAGCGGCCCATTACACCTGTGGTGGCATCATTAGCGACCAACGCGCCAGAACCGATATCAACCAGCTTTACGTGGTCGGCGAAGCCGCTTTTACCGGCCTGCATGGTGCCAACCGCATGGCCAGCAACTCTCTGCTGGAATGCCTGGTGTATGGCCGCGCTGCCGCGGAAGACATTACCCGCCGGGAGGCCGACATACCGGCCGTGCCAGATGTTCCGGAGTGGGATGAAAGCCAGGTTCGCGATTCTGATGAAGACGTAGTGATTTCTCACAACTGGGACGAACTACGCCACTTTATGTGGGACTATGTCGGCATAGTTCGCACCACGAAGCGCTTGCAGCGGGCCAAGCACCGGGTCGATTTGCTGTCTCGGGAAATCGGTGATTTTTACAGCAATTATCGAGTATCCAACGATTTGCTAGAATTGCGCAATCTGGTTACCGTGGCAGACCTTATTATCTGTTCCGCGCTGCAAAGGCACGAAAGCCGTGGCCTTCACTACACCCTGGATTATCCGGGGCTGCAGGCAGAAGCCCGTGACACCCTATTGGTACCCACCACGTACCGTACCTCTGAACCCTGACTCTCCATAGGGATGACACCAAGTAGCACCAAACCCAAAACTGACAGGATGCGATATGTCTGAAACCCAAATCACTTCAAACTCTCCCGAGTTCAAGCGCTTATGGTGGCACAGCCGCCGCGGCATGCTGGAACTGGATAATCTCCTGGTGCCGTTTCTGGAGCAGGCCTACTGTGATTTGAACCCAAATGACCAAGCCTGCTATGAAAAACTGCTGACGTGTGAAGACAGCGACATGTTCGAGTGGTTTATGCAACGCAACAAGTCTGACGACCCGGACCTGCAGCGCATCGTTGAGGTTATTCTGAAACGTGTCCAGCCGGATTAATATCAGACTGTGTCCAGCCGGGCTAGTGGGTGCTATCGCCGCCCTACCCTGGTTGGTGCTAGCGGGTTTTGTGAGTTTGCTGTCCACTGACGGCCATGTGTGGTTGTTGGCGATGATTCCTCTGGCCGCCGTTGGTGCGTTTCATGCCGTTCGCAGCCACGGCTTGCTGCTAGGGCAACATTGCGTGGTCGGATTGCGCCTTCATGACGGCCAACTCTGGGCCTTACACCACGACAGCGCGGCGGTCGCCGTCAATCCGGGCCCTGGCAGCCGCATCGGCGCCCGCTTCAGTGTTCTGCAATTACGCCAAGCCCACAGCAACCGCTATTACACAACGGTATTGCTGCTCAGCGGCAGCCGTGGCAACCTGCCCTCAGACGATGCGCGCCGTTTGCGCCTGTGGCTGAGGCTCGGGCAAAAACCTATGCCCGCCACCGTTTGACCCCATTTGCATTTGTTTTGCGGAGTTTGTAATGAGTGATACCACCACCTACCCATCAGTTGACAGCCCAATTGCACCCTCCATTGCAAATGGGATAGCAGAGCAACCACTGCCAGAAAACAACTGGGCAGAGCTGAGTGACCGGCTGATGCTGACGGTCAGTGGAGCTGGCACCGATAAATTTTTGCAAGGCCAGTTCAGCCAGAACATGAGCGAAGTCACCGCGGGTAAGTCCCTGCATGCAGCTGCCAGTAATCGCAAAGGCCGGGCCTACGCCCTGGTGCGTATGGTGCGCCACGATGACGATATTCTGATGGACTTTAGCCGCGAGCTGGCGGATGCCACTGAGGCCGAGCTGCGCAAATATTTGATGCTGTTTCGCGGCACCACCATGGCCCGCCTGGAAGACAGCAAAATCATCGGCATCTTTGGCAGTGAACTGGCGCAGGCGGTTGCTGGTGAACAGGCTGCGCTAGTCACCGATCTGCGGCAACCCGGAGACACTCTGGCCACTGGGCACGGCCATCTGATTTTGCTCGAGCCTTCCATCGAAGGCCCGGCGCGCTATGAGCTCTGGTCACCAGATGGCGCCTTGCCAGATGTACTGGACGCCCACAATCAAAGCAGTCAATGCAGCCTGGCTACTTGGCAAGCCGGACAAATTGCCGCCGGGGTGCCATGGCTGACCAGCGCAACCGCCGGTGCCTACGTGCCACAGATGCTGAACTGGCAACATTTGGGAGGCGTCCACTTCAAGAAAGGCTGTTACACCGGCCAGGAAATTATTGCGCGCATGCACTTTCTCGGGCAGCTGAAAAAGAGCCTTTACCGGCTGGCCGTTACCGCCGATGCAGAACCGGCCGTTGGCGACGCTATCAGCAATGGCGAACGCAACGTGGGCGAAGTGGTCAATACCTTGCAGACCGGGCCGCAGCAGTATCATTTACTGGCGGTCATTCGCCATAACGCCGCAAACGGCCCGCTCACACTGGCCGATAGCGGCGGTGCCAGCCTGCAACTGTGCCCGCTGACGTATGCCGTGCCGGAACGTGAACAACCGCAAAAGGCGGCAGATACATAATGTGACAGGCAAGCGTCGCCGAATTTGCTATAAACTAGCCGACGGTGCAAATACCCATCAGGCCACAGGCCCGCGCTTCATCGCTTAACCGCTTAATTGCTCAACCGGATCTGATCACCCTATGTCGAACATCGCTGACACCATCAAAAACGACCTGATTACCGCCATCAACCGCGACAAGCTGGTGCTGCCCACACTGCCCGAAGCTGCGCTTAAAGTTCGTGATATCGCACAGTCTGAAGACTCGGCAATCATAGATCTGGTCAAGGTGATCAGCAACGATACAGCGTTGTCTGCGCGTCTTATTCGTGTTTGTAACAGCCCGTTGTTCCGCGGTAATCGCCCGATCGAGAACCTGAATATGGCGGTTAACCGTCTGGGCATGACTTACACCAGCAGCCTGGCCATGGGTCTGGCCATGGAGCAGATGTTTCAGGCCACCTCGGATATGATCGACAAACGCATGCGCGCGACCTGGCAGGCCAGCATAGAGGTCGCTGGCATTTGTCACGTTCTGGCCCAGAATTACACGCGTCTTAAGCCCGAACAGGCCACCTTGGCGGGCATGGTGCACTTGATTGGTAAGCTGCCGATACTGCGCTATATCGAAGACAATGACATTAAATTCAGCGGCATTGTGCTGGATGAAATCATTGCTGAACTGCACCCGCAGATTGGCGCCATTATCCTCAAGCGCTGGGATTTCCCCGCCGACCTGCAGGATGTTCCGTTATTTTATAACCAGTTCGACCGCAGCCCTGCCAAGGCCGATTACAGCGATCTGGTGATGATAGCGAATCTGCAGAGAGTTGCCGGAACCGATCACCCCTGGGCTCAGATGGACTGGAGCACCATTAGCGCGTTCGAACGGCTTGGGCTAGATACTGCAGGAAGTGACGATGAAAACCTGGACGCCCAGATGGCGGCCGCCATGGCGATGCTGCAGTAGTGAGTGTTTATTCGGAAACATGCATTTTCAGCCAGTTCAACTCACTTTTGGAAGTAGGACTGAGCTGAGTACATTCAAAAAATCGGAGGCGGCGAAATAACGATCCGTTTGGCCGTTACGTTATCGATTCGTCCAACTTAAGGTTATAGGGGTGCATTTTGTGGCCGGAGAGAATTTCTTTTCGGGCTGATGATGGTGTCTCAACAAAAAAATGTATAGGCTTCTGTTGTCTTAAGACACGCCGGTTTTCGGAGTAAAACCGGTGATCACCCAAGGAAGGAATACCTCATGAGCAACCTCATGGTCGCCTGCGTTGGCGACAGCCACGTTTGCCCCCTGCACGGCCACGGCAGCAGTCCCATTATTGCAAATGGCGCGACCGCCAATGTGGATGGCGTACCCATCGCCCGAGTAGGCGATACCTGCGGTTGCGGTGCCGTGATCGTTCAGGGCTACCCGCTGGCCCTACTGGACGGTCGCCCTATGGCCCACATGGGCAGCCCTACCTCCCACGGTGGCCAGATCATCACCGGCAAACCCCGTGTCCTATTAGGCGTAGCCACCTTCACGGCACCGGTGGTGGATTTCGCCAAGGCTGGCGCCTTGAACAGCCAGGGCCAACTGACTCCGGAAGCTGAACAAGCGCTGAACAAAGACCCTTTCGGTTTTGTTGAATGGGCCAAAGCCAAAGGCGCACTGGTAGACGAAGGCCTGGAAGGCGCGACCCCGGAAGAAATCGAAGCTTCGAAGCACTATTCAGAAGGCCGGTCTGACCTGCGCCCCAAAGTGACCGTTGAAGCCGGCGTGTTCTTCGACGGCACCGGCAACAGCATCGGTAACACCGGTGCCTTTGAACGAAAAGTAGATGAATGCCTGACCGCTCAGGCAGCAGGAGCCATCAGTGAGGAAACCTGCAGCGCTGAAATCTCGCAACTGATGGAGGGGAGTTATCTTAATGCTGAGACCAATGTGGCAAAGCTGCGTGATCTCTATCAACCCTTTTCCACCGACACGGTCACCGTAGAGAATCACCGTATTCCCGTATACGTCTCGGGCGTTGGCACCAAATCCGGTAAAGAGGACGATGCCTGGGCCATGGGCACCGGTATGGGGGAGCGAGGGGTTCTAGCCAAGATTATCTTGGGCTGCCAGAACCTAGCCGACGAAATATATAAGGGTGCAGGTACTCGGATAGACAACCTTGTTTTGGATATTTTCGGCTTTAGCCGGGGCGCGGCCACCGCCCGGCATTTTGTGAACGAAGTGCAGGATGGCGTTGGTGGTGCGTTGGGCCAAGCATTTCAAGAGCAGGGCATTGCCTGGCCAAAAAACGTCACCATTCGTTTCTTGGGACTGTTTGATACCGTCGCAGCAGTTGTAGACGTGCGGAGTGGCGACTTTTCAGCTCACAATGCCAACAATGGTGACGTACGAGTGAACATCGCCGCCGACGCAGTCCAAAGAGCAGTACACCTGACCGCTCGAGACGAATGGCGCTACAACTTTTCCCTTAACAGCCTGCGAGGGCCGGATGGCCGCCTGCCGGGTCATTTTGACGAGTGGGTGCTGCCCGGCGCCCACTCCGACATTGGCGGTGGCTACCCCGAAAATTTCCACGAACACATCCAGATAGTCCAGCCCCGTAAGTTCCTCGGCCGCCACCCCAGAGAAAGCTATGAGTACGCAACAGTACTGATGGAGCGCAGGCAGTTGATTGATCAAGGTTGGCTGGGGCCAAATAACCCTGAAGCCACGTTAACGGTTGAAGAAGCTTACCGGCGGAGGCTAAAAGAAGGCGAAGTCGAATTGCAGTTCCAACTCTGGCTGGACCGGCGAGTACAGGCCGACTATTCCCGTGTAGCCCTGCGGCAAATGTATCGGCTGGCGAAAGATGCAGGTGTGCCACTGAATACCGTGAAACCAACAGATATCGGTTTTTCATTATCTGACGAACTCCAACCCATCGCCACCCAGATCACTCGTCACATCAACGAAGGTCGGCCACTGCAATTGATGCCCAAAGAAGAAGCCCTGCTTCGCCAACGCTACATTCATCACTCGGCCCATTATCAGACCGCCGGGCCACTTTTTCCATTCAAACCCGCACCCGGTGGCATGCGGAACATCCATCCAAACAGGGGACTCAAATGATGAAAAGGTTCGTGATGTTTGCAACGATACTCTTTATGAGTGCGTTGTCGGGCGGCTGCTCCATGGCGGGGACACCTGAATGGGATCGCCCTGTAACGTACGGTGTTCGAGTGGCTGTCCCACGCCATTATGATGTCTTCGTCAAGACATTACAGTTCGAAGCGACAGGTGAGCGAGCCTGGTGGTGGCCGGTTGGCATCACTAGCTGTTGCTGGAAAAGCCGGGGAACGGGGGGGGGAGAACTGGAGCCCATGCCCGATTACATCCACGTAACATGGCATTCCCTCGCCGAACAGCAATCCTATACCCGGCTGATCCACATCTCTGACCCGGATGCCTTGCGCGAGCGCATGGAACAACCCGCGCCCGTGCATAAGTGGGGCAAACTACATAACTTGCCTCGATATGACTTGGTTCTGGGGCTCGCCCCCGGGGGCACGGTCGTCATGTGGATTATGAATTGGGGTGAGACCGCCATCGAAGTGGGACGTTATAAGGCGGTGCCTTTTGACGATGATGACAGATACGAGGGTGCCCTGGAGTCTTATATGGAGCGTGAGGGTGATTACCTGAAAGAACACGGCCTTCAACTTGACCGATGGTAAAGATGGTTTTCTACCGGTGCGCGTGGGTGTTGCCCGGAGCCCACTCCGACATAGGTGGCGGTTATCCCGAAAATTTCCACGAACACATCCAGATAGTCCCGCCCCGTAAGTTCCTCGGCCACCACCCCAAAGAAAGCTATGAGTACGCAACGGTACTGATGGAGCGCAGGCAGATGATTGATCAAGGTTGGCTGGGGCTAAATAACCCTGAAGCCACGTTAACGGTTGAAGAAGCTTACCGGCGGCGGCTAAAAGAGGGCGAAGTCGAACTGCAATTTCAACTCTGGCTGGACCGGCGAGTACAGGCCG
This sequence comes from Marinobacter sp. ELB17, assembly GCF_000169375.1. GTDB lineage: Bacteria > Pseudomonadota > Gammaproteobacteria > Pseudomonadales > Oleiphilaceae > Marinobacter. The sequence continues at coordinate 20,610 of NZ_AAXY01000011.1, read as the reverse complement.
AGTATTCCCGTGTAGCCCTGCGGCAAATGTATCGGCTGGCAAAAGATGCAGGTGTACCACTGGATACAGTGAAGCCGAACGAAACGGGATACTCGTTACCTGACGAACTGCAACCCATCGCCACCCAGATCACTCATCACATCAACGAAGGTGATCCACTGCAATTGATGCCCAAAGAAGAAGCCTTACTTCGCCAACGCTACATCCACCACTCGGCCCATTACCAGACCGCCGGACCACTTTTCCCATTCAAACCCGCACCCGATGGCGTGCGGAGCATCCATCCAAACAGGGGACTCAAATGATGAAAAGGTTCGTGATGTTTGCAACGATACTCTTTATGAGTGCGTTGTCGGGCGGCTGCTCCATGGCGGGGACTCCCCAATGGGATCGCCCTGTAACGTACGGCGTTCGAGTGGCTGTTCCACTTCATTACGACGCCTGGGTCAAGAGATTACGGTTTGAAGCGACAGGTGAGCGAGCCTGGTGGTGGCCGGTTGGCATCACCAATTGTTGCTGGAAAGATCTGGGGAGAGGCGGTGGCGAACTGGAGCCCATGCCCGATTATATCCACGTAACATGGTTTTCCTTTGCCGAACAGCAATCCTATACCCGGCTGATCCACATCTCTGACCCGGATGCCTTGCGCGAGCGCATGGAACAACCCGCGCCCGTGCATAAGTGGGGCAAACTACATAACTTGCCCCGATATGACTTGGTTCTGGGGCTCGCCCCCGGCGGCACGGTCGTCATGTGGATTATGAATTGGAGTGAGACCGCCATCGAAGTGGGACGCTATAAAGCAGTCAAAATAGACACTCACCCTGAGTATTATGAGAAGAGAACTGAACGCTATTTATCGGATAATGGCTCCTATCTCAAGGAGCACGGCCTTCAGCTTGACCGTTGGTAAAACTCATAGGCCAACGAATTACGGGAGGGCTCTAATAGTGAGTTGCTCAGTGACGAGAAAGTACGGGAGGCTTATTTGAGTATGTGATTGTGTGCAGCCGCCGGCTACAAATGAGGCATTTTTCATCAATCAGATTCTGCCTGTGCCCGATTAGGTCTTTTGTCATTACACCTCTGTGGGTTTTGACCTCCCAATGCAATGACAGCCAGCAACAGATTGCGAGCGAGCATTGTCCTGTTATGCTCGTCGGTGGAGAGATCAAATATCTCCAGCCCATCTTCAATATTTGCACCAAGTAGAAAAGGCATTTGGTCATCTGAGGTGGCGCTCGGGCGCTGGCCGTTTCACAAAGCCAAAAAGAGAAAAATCACGAGCGCTGGGGCAGCGCCCAGTCAATAGCGCCAAGACCCCTCTCACCCAGCCATTGATTGGCCCGGGAAAAATGTTGGCAACCAAAAAAGCCGCGATAGGCGCTCAGGGGTGATGGATGCGGCGCTTCCAGCACCAGATGTTTTTGATGATCAATACCGCGGCCCTTTTTGTGGGCGTAACTGCCCCAGAGCATAAACACCACTCCCTGGTCCTGCTCATTGACTGCTGCGATCACAGAGTTGGTAAATTCTTCCCAGCCCATACTTTGATGCGCACTAGCACGGCCCTGCTCGACGGTTAAGACGCTGTTCAGCAGCAATACGCCTTGGTCGGCCCAGGCCTGCAAACACCCGTGCGCTGACGGCTCTATGCCAAGGTCACTGCGAATTTCCTTAAACATATTAACCAGCGATGGCGGCGTGCGGGTACCGGGCAACACCGAAAAGCTCAAACCGTGGGCCTGGCACGGCCCGTGGTAGGGGTCCTGCCCCAGAATCACCACTTTCACCTGTTCCAACGGCGTACTGTTCAGCGCGTTAAATACCTGGCGCGCCGGTGGGTAAATGTTCTTACCCGCCGCTTCCTCTGCTGCTAAAAACTGCACCAAAGACACCATATACGGCTGCCGGAACTCTTCTGTCAGCCGTTCTGACCAACCGCGGCCGGGCAGCAGTTGCTGCGCCAGCCCCTGTAGCGGCGCCATCGCTTAGCCTTCGCTCTTTTTGCTGTCCGCTTTATGTTCCGGGCGCATGGCCGGGAACAGGATAACGTCGCGGATAGACGCGGAGTTGGTGAGCAGCATAGCCAAACGGTCGATACCAATGCCTTCGCCCGCGGTGGGCGGCATGCCGTATTCCAGCGCCATCACATAGTCTTCATCGTAGAACATGGCTTCGTCGTCGCCGGCGTCTTTTTCCGCCACTTGGGCGCGGAAACGCTCGGCCTGGTCTTCAGCGTCATTCAACTCGGAGAAGCCGTTGGCAATTTCACGGCCGCCGACAAAGAACTCGAAGCGCTCGGTGACAAACGGATTGCTGTCTTTGCAGCGGGCCAGCGGTGACACTTCTTTCGGGTATTCGGTAATGAACGTGGGCTGCATCAAGCGGTGCTCGGCGGTTTCCTCGAAAATCTCGATGTGCACTTTGCCAAGGCCCCAGCTGTTTTTCACCTTAACGCCCAGGTCTTTCGCCATCTGCCGCGCAAAGGTTTCGTCCGCCAGTTGTTCGGCGCTGACGTTTTCGTTGTAGCGCACAATAGCGTCAACGACGGTCAGCCGATCAAACGTTTTGCCAAAGTCGTATTCAATGCGGGTTTCGTTACCGTCGGCGTCAACCGCCGTATTCACCACCAGGCTGGAGCCCAAAACCTGCTCGGCGATGCTGCGCAGCATGTCTTCGGTCAGATCCATCAGGTCGTTGTAGTCGGCGTAAGCCTGGTAGAACTCGACCATGGTAAATTCCGGGTTGTGACGGGTAGAAAGCCCTTCGTTGCGGAAGTTACGGTTAATTTCAAACACCCGCTCGAAACCGCCTACTACAAGGCGTTTCAGATACAGTTCCGGCGCGATGCGCAAGTACATATCAATGCCCAGAGCGTTGTGGTGTGTCATAAACGGCCGCGCTGTGGCGCCACCGGGGATCACCTGCAACATGGGGGTTTCAACTTCCATGAAGTCACGATCAGCAAGAAACTGGCGCATGGCGGTAATGATTTTCGAGCGCGCCAGGAACACCCGGCGACTGTCTTCGTTGACCATCAAATCTACATAGCGATGACGATAGCGGGACTCGGTATCGGTCAGGCCTTTGTGTTTTTCCGGCAGCGGGCGCAGAGATTTTGTCAGCAGTAGGTAATCGTCCATGGTGACGTACAGGTCGCCCTTACCCGAGCGCGCCAATATGCCGCTAACCCCGATAATGTCCCCCAGATCCCAGTGCTTTGTGGCCTTTTGCACATCTTTGGAGGCGTACACCTGCATTCGGCCAGTCACGTCCTGAACCACCTTGAACGCCTTGCGATCCAACATCATGCGACCGGCAATGGCCACAGGAATCGCCATGTCTTCCAACTGTTGTTTGCTATAATCCGCGTACTTTTCCAGCAGCTCGGCAGCGGTACTGTCGCGACGAAAATCGTTGGGAAACGCATTGCCCTGCTCGCGAATATCCGCCAGTTTAGCGCGGCGCTCGGCAATCAGCTTGTTCTCATCAGGCTGGGCATCGGGCTGGGCATTGTGCATCTGTTCAGTCATTTTGGCTCACTGGGAATAAGAATCGGGTTAGTCCGGATCAAAGGGATGGGCGCTGGATCACAGCGCCATTTTCAGGCTGGCTTCAATAAACTTGTCGATATCGCCATCAAGTACCGACTGGGTATTGCTGGTTTCTACCTTGGTGCGCAAATCCTTGATACGGCTGTCATCCAGCACGTAAGAACGGATCTGGCTGCCCCAGCCGATGTCGGACTTGGAGTCTTCCAACTTTTGTTTCTCGGCGTTACGGGCCTGCATTTCGTGTTCGAACAGCTTGGCTTTCAACTGTTTCATGGCCTGATCTTTGTTCTGATGCTGGCTACGACCGGCTTGACAGGCTACAACAATGCCAGTTGGGTTGTGAGTCAGGCGCACGGCCGACTCGGTCCGGTTAACGTGCTGGCCACCGGCACCAGAGGCACGATACACATCCACCCGCAGATCCGCCGGGTTGATTTCAATAACAAAGCTGTCGTCTACCTCAGGTGCCACAAACACTGATGAAAACGAGGTGTGGCGGCGGTTACCAGAATCAAACGGCGACTTGCGTACTAACCGGTGCACGCCGGTTTCGGTGCGCAGCCAGCCAAAGGCGTAATCGCCCTGAATGTGAAGTGTAGCGCTCTTGATGCCCGCCACTTCGCCTTCCTGCAACTCGACAATCTCGGCTTTAAAACCACGGCGCTCGGCCCAGCGCAGATACATGCGCAGCAGCATATTGCCCCAGTCTTGGGCTTCGGTGCCGCCAGAGCCGGCCTGAATGTCCAGATAGGCATTGTTGGGGTCCATTTCACCGGAAAACATGCGACGGAATTCGAGCTTTTCCAGATTTGCATCCATCTCGGCAAGATCGTTTCCGATGTCGGCAACCGTGGCTTCGTCGTCTTCTTCAACGGCCATCTCAAGCAGGCCTTCGGCATCGGTCAGGCCGCTGGTCAGTCGATCAATGGTGGACACGATCAGCTCCAGATCGGAGCGTTCTTTACCCAGAGATTGCGCCCGCTCAGGATCTTCCCAAACGCTGGGCATTTCCAGTTCGCGCTCTACTTCGGTCAGACGTTCGCTGCGCTGGTCGTAGTCAAAGATACCCCCTGAGCGCTTCAGTGCGCTCACGAAGTTCTTTGATCTTCATAACAATGGGATTGATTTCCATGAAATGCGGACTCGCTCTGGCAAGTGATGATTAAAACAATGGCATGATTCTACCGGAAATCCGCCGTTAAATCAGCCGCCACAAAACCACACACAGCGTGCTTTTTTTTGCGTTTGGGACACACCCTTCTGCCTGATCCACTAATTCAGCACGAAATTGGCAAGGGTTTCTCAAAAACTGGCACAAGTTTCGCTAGTTCTTCATCAACACACGGTTAAATGCCGGCATAACTGCAGGGTTTTGCCGCTTCTTATGCGAACACGAGGTGCCCCATGCACGCACAGTCCGAAACCCGCCACAATCCCGATCACCAAATCGAAACTGCCCGGCTGCTACTGCTGGCCAATGAGACATATGGCCGCTCTAACCAAAGCGACACGGCCTACGCTCAGCGCGTGGCCGCGCGTATCGAATGCCGCGAACAGCTGCAAAGCCTGTTAATGCGAACACCCGAAAATGCTCAGGCGCAAGGCTTAATGGGCAGAGTGGAGATGGACGATGGCAATCTGCAAAAAGCCCGCAACTTATTTGACAACAGCCTGAAACTGCAATCCGACCAAGCACAGCAATACATCAACCTGGGTTACTGGGCGCTGAAAGTTGAGCGCCCAGCTCGTGCCGAGCAGTATTTTTCCCAAGCGTTGCAGCACGAACGGCAATCTGCTTCCGCATTTGGTGGCATAGCCCATGCAAAACGGCTTCAGAATCAATTTGATGTTGCCTATCTACATTACCGCACGCTGATTCGCAGCGGCCACGCCAACACCAGGGTTTACAGCGCGATGTTGGAATGTGCCAGCCACCTTAGCGTTCATAACGCTGACCCGCTGCTGCGTGCAGACGCCATTACTTTGCTCAACCAGGGCCACCTGGCGCACCAGAAAATCGGACGATTTATATGTGAGATACTACGCCAGCACTATGCACCAGCCACAACCGGAGCAATGGATGAGCTTGCTGCTGCAGCCAATGACGAGTTGCTGCTTCTGGCGTTAAACCAGATCCTTCTGCCCGACCCTGCTGTGGAATCATTGATTACCTCATTGAGACGCCAGCTGGTAAAGCACATTGCCGACAGTGGCGAGTTAGAGGATGGGCTGCAACAGCTCGCGCTCGGGCTGGGTCGCTACGCCGAACGAACCGGTTACGCGCTCGCCACCAAAGATGACGAACAGCAACTGGCAGCGATTATAAACTTCAATCTGCAAGCACAATTCAATCAGGGAGACAGCCCGGAGGCCGTGGCCGGCTCGGTTATTATCAGCGCGCTTTACGGCGCACTGTTTCACCAGAATTTTGCCGCGAAACTGGGTCAGTGGAATCTGGTGGATTGGCCGTTGGCAATGCAACCACTAATGGCCGCAAGCTATTACGACCGTGCCTGGGAAGAGGCCGTGAAACAGAATTTTGCAGAGAAAGCGGACGAGCTGCACCTGGATCGCGACGACACGCCCCAGGCTTGGCCGGCCTGGGCTGAGCTCAACAACAACACGGAAACCAGCCTGCGGGTGCTGATGGCCAACGAGTTAGGCCTGTCGGTCGAGCAGCTGCCGGCCACATTGCGGCTGATGGTGTGCGGCTGCCAGAGCGGCCAGCGAGCATTGGAGTTGGCGCGTTATTTAAGCGATGTAGAAGTCATTGCGGTGGACGAATCTCTGGCAAATGTGGCCCGCGGCAGCGCCATGGCCGAGGCGACAGATATTGATAACATTGTGTTCTGGCCATGGTCGTTGGCGCAGCGCTTTATTGCCGATGGCCACCAGGTGCACTGGGTTGAAATAGGCCGCCTGCCCTCGCCAGCAATGGCAGACCTGTCGCTGGCAAACCTGGTGGACCAGGTTGCCGCTTCTGGCGCAGTCGTCCATCTGCACACCGATATGGCCGAGCAAACTCGTGGCGATAAGCAGATACGCCGGCTTATCAGCGAGCACAACTTAGAGCCCCGCCGTAATACGTTGCAGCAACTGCGACGCATGGTACTGAATAATCGCTCAGGCGACCTATGGCAGAGCCTGCTGCAAGATGAAAATTTCTACAGCCTGGGCGGTTGTCACGACCGCTGGTTTCGGCCACAGAGCGAGCAGCAACTGAAATCTGTGCTGGCCATGGTCAGTAACGAAGTGCAATGGAAGCTGATTAAAGCCCGCGACGAAGACGGTCACAGCTTGGCCACCGGCCCGGTGCAGCAGCAGATTCGCGAGGAAGCTCTAGGCAGTCACGTTCAAAGTCTGCTGGGCCAGCAACTGAGCGTGTATTTTCAGCGTCGGCGCTGATTGCGACAACTCTGACTATCGCAAATCAGGAAAACACAACGGGCCTTAACGGCCCGTTATTCGTTGGCTCTACAAGTAAGGGGAAATAGCTTCACCATACAGGTGCAGTTCTTCGAGAATATGCCGCTGTTGCTGAGTGACATCTGGCTTAGCCATTAGGCGCTGGAGTTCCGCGCCATATTCGGCAAGTGACAACCAACCTTTCGCTGGTTGGGTCAATCTTTGCTCGCGGAACTGCTCCCAACGCTCCATGTCCTCACCACTCAAGGTATCCGGATAATTGCGAGCACGATAACGAAATAGCATTTCGGCCAAGCGTTGGTCGGTAAACTGGAATTCGCTTTCGGCAAGCTGTTGCGGCGTTATTGCCAGCGCCCGATCCAGTTGCGTGCGGTCACTCGGGCTGAAAAAGCCGCCAGCGTATATCTGCTCGTCTGGATCCGTCAGCTTGGTGTCGTAATCACGTTCGAAGGCAGCGGCCACACGCTGCCCAAAATCTGGCCCTGCCTGGCGCAGAATGGCCAGATGGCGACGCATTTGCTCACCATCGAGGTTCAGCTGTTGCAAACGTTCCGGCGAGAGCGCTGCCAGCATAGTCGCCGGCGCCAATACCGGGCACTTGTTCAGCTGAATCGCCTTTAGCGGGAATCGGCGAACACCTTCCGGTAACGCGGATTGCGCGGTAAAAACCCGCTCGCGAATCTGATCAACGCTGGCGTTAATCAATTCGTCAGGGTTTTCACGCAAATCATAAACAATCACCTGGTTTTTGTTGCTGGCGTGTTCGGCAACTGGCGCCACCAGTGCGCAACTGCCTTGGCTGGCCGGGTACTTTCCGGACACGTGAAAAACCGGCTTTCGTGTGGAGGTATCCAGCATTTTTCGGGCCGCCTGCTTGGATTTGTTGGCCCGCGCGAATTCAAACAATCGGGGTTGGCGTTCCTTGATCAGTCGCGCCAGCGCAAGCGTCGCGGTTACATCAGACATGGCATCATGGGCTTGGCCATGCTCAAGGCCATTGGCTCGGGCCAAATCCTCTAGGCGAAAGCTCGGGCTACCATCGGGCTTTAGCGGCCATTCTATGCCTTCTGGACGCAGCGTATAAGCCAGGCGCACCACATCAATCAGGTCCCACCGCGAATTACCATTTTGCCATTCCCGGCCGTAAGGGTCACGCAGGTTGCGATACAGGGTATTGCGGGTTACTTCATCATCAAAGCGCAAACTGTTATAGCCCACCACACAAGTGCCAGGCTGACTGAAGGCGCTGTTGATCATCGTAATGAATTCGGCCTCGGGATAGCCTTCCTGCGTGGCTTGCTGCGGCGTTATCCCGGTAATCAGACAGGCTTCAGGGGCCGGCAGATAATCATCAGCGGGCCTGCAGAAGATAACCAAAGGCTCTTCAATAATATTGAGCTCGCTATCAGTCCGCACACCTGCAAACTGACAGGGTCTGTCGTGCAATGGGTCGACACCGAAGGTTTCGTAATCGTGCCAGTAAAATGTGGGGGTCAAAACCGCAAGCTCCTGCAAATAATACGGCGCTGATTCTGACAGAAAATACTGCCAACGCCCGGTTGTAGCCGGCATACACAAAAACACCGGCCATTTATATGTATACAGATCTCATACGATTAACGTAGCACCAATGTACATACGAGGCTTCACTGTTATAGTATCCAGACACTTCCATTTTGCCTGGGTCTGCATATGTTACCTGACATACTGATTTGCGACGATTCCGAGATGGCTCGCAAACAGATGGCACGAGCTTTGCCAACCGCACTGCGTCACCAGGTCAGCTTCTGCCGCAATGGTAGCGAAGCACTTGCGTACATACGCAACAGCGTGCCAGACCTCCTGTTTCTGGATTTGAACATGCCCGACCTGGACGGCTACGAGGTGCTCGAACATCTTCGCAGCGAACAGATCGAGCTGCTAACCATTGTGGTGTCTGGTGACATTCAGCCCCAGGCAAAGGCCCGGGTTTTTAGTTTGGGGGCCGTGGCTTTTCTCAATAAGCCGACAGCCCCGGAAAAGATTACCAACCTTCTTGCCCAATACGGCATTTACCGCGAGCCAGAGGAATCACCACCTTCGGGCTCGCAGCCTGAAACCGACACCCCGAGCCACCCTGCAAGCACCAACCCTGACCCGCAATTATTGCTGAATGACTACCTGCGGGAAATCGCCAACGTCGCCATGGGGCGCTCGTCAGACCTGTTAGCGCGTTTACTGGGTATTTTCGTGCGCCAGCCGATACCGAAAGTGGCTTTTATTGCCAGTTCCGAACTGCACATGACCATCGCCGCAGCGGATGATGAAGCGCATTATTCGGCAGTCTGCCAGGGCTTCACGGGCGCCGGAGTTGCCGGCGAGGCCATGCTGCTGTTCGCAGACAGCAGTTTTCGCGAAATGGCAGAAATGCTGCACTATGACAGTCTGGACGGCCCGGCGGTCAATATTGAAGTGCTAATGGACATGTCCAGTATTTTGTTCGGCGCATTTTTGAAAGGCATTGGCGATCAGATGGATTTACGGCTGGGCCTTAGTCATCCAACGGTACTGGGCCAGCATCGACAGATTGCCGAACTGTTGGACCACCATCATAATCGCGAGCAGCAACTGTTGTGCATTGAAATCACTTACACCATTGAAAACCATAATATCCAGTGTGACATGCTTGTGCTGTTTACCGAAGATTCGCTGCCATTTTTGCAGCAACGTCTACAATACCTGGCGGAGTAACGAATGCCATCATTAAACCCGGAAAGCGTAAGCTCGTTCCACTGGATGGCTGACATGGTTGAGTCTGTGGAGGTTGGCCTGGTCGTGCTAGACTTGGAGTTCCGCGTGCAGATGTGGAACGGCTTCATGGAGCATCACAGCGGCATGACCGCCAGCAAAATTCACAATCAGGTGTTGTTCGAGCTGTTCCCGGACATCCCTCGCGCCTGGCTAAGCAGCAAAGTTGAAGCCGTGACCCAGCTGAACACTCGCGCGTTTACGTCGTGGGAGCAGCGCCCTTACCTGCTGCGCTTTCGCAATACCCGGCCAATTACCGGTACCGAAGAATTCATGTATCAGAACCTCACCATCAGCCCGCTATGCGGCCCGTCTGGGAAAGTAGAAAAAGTGTGCCTGATGATCTACGACGTTACCGATATTGCCAGCAGCAAACGGGCACTAGAGCGCGCTAACGATCAACTTGCCAAGCTAAGCATGATCGACAAACTGACGGGACTGTTTAACCGCGGCTCCTGGGAAAATCTACTGGATGCGGAATTTTCACGCCATCGGCGCTACGGTGGCAACAGCACGTTGGTGATGTTTGATATTGACCACTTTAAAGCCATTAACGATAGCTTCGGTCACTTGGTAGGAGATAAAGTGATTCGCCACACCGCGGCAACAACCCGCAGACACTTGCGCCATTCAGACAGCGCCGGGCGTTATGGCGGCGAAGAGTTCGCTATTATTCTGCCAGAAACCGACACGGCAGGGGCTCTCACTATTTGTGAGCGCATTTTGAGCGCCATTTCACGGGAAACGGTCACCGTAAATAGCCACAACATCAGCTACACCGTCAGCATGGGCATCGCGCCACTCAGCGATAGTCCAAAAAATTACTTAGCTTGGTTAGAACAGGCAGACCAAGCCATGTACTCGGCAAAACAGGGTGGACGCAATCAAATTGTCACTTTCTCTTAGCCATTTTTGATGTCAGCTGCGGCTAATCAATAACCACTTGAGCCCGATCGTAATACTTGCCACCAGAAACGCAAAACGGAGCGCTGGTAAATAAGCGCTCCGTTTTGTTGCACACTATGACTGCATACAGATTATGGCGGGCAGACTAGTCCTGCCAGCTCTGTACCGCCTCTTTTCCGTGCTTTTCACGCCACTCATTAAGAGTCTTGTGGTTGCCGCCGCGGGTTTTCACCACTTCGCCGGTGTGCGGGTTGCGATAGGTTTTTTCAGGACGCTTAGCGCGATTTCCACCGCCAGTGGTGGCGGTTGATGCCGAAGCAATAGACGGATCAATCGCGGCCAGAATTTGCAGGACATCTTTCGGCGATTTGCTGTATTCGCCCATCAGTTCACGGACTTTGTTTTCAAACGCCAATTCGCTTTTCAACGCTTGATCTTCTTCCAGCTTCTCCAGCTCGGCTGCCAGCTTTTCCATCAGCTGTTTCTTTTGATAATAGTCGTTAATTTTCGCCATGAAATTTAAACCTTAAGGTCTGAAGTGCCTGATATGAACGATGACAATATACCAATTGTATGTAGCCACCAAAATTCCAACATCAATAGTAATGAATCAGTAACGCCAAATCAAAGCATTAATGAACTATCTGGCGTATTAAAACTTACAATCACTTCAGATTCCAAAAACTTTGACGTTTTTGTTAAAGCATTATCAATTATTACTGATTTTTTAATGACGATATCGGCACAGATATACGCTGACTTTTCTGCATGAACTCAATCAACACAATTGCCCGCTCATCACCATCGTAACATTGGAATATTGCCCGCATTCCCGCAAAAGGGCCTTCTGCAACGTCTACATCGTCGCCACTTTTAATCCCACCCGCGGAAGCAACCTTGTCAAGACTCGCACGCAAATGATCGATCACTTCATCTTTAACTGGCAGAGGTTTGCCACCGAACCCAACAATTCTTATCACACCGCGAGTAGAACGCAGTTTTGACCAGACTGGATTCAATTGCGACAAATTGATAAAAATATAGCCCGAGAACAGCGCCTCCAGCTTGCAACTACGCTTTCCCGAGCGCAGCTTCTCCACCATCACTTTCGGATAAAAACAGGGAATGTCCTGATTTTGTAAATGCATAAGAGCACGATCTCCTTGACCGGGCTTGCACTGCAGGACATACCACTTCATAACAGAGCCTATTAGTAATACTTAGTGGATTATACCTACGGCGAGATTGCTGATATGGCGCGCCTACCTACAACCCATCTTTAACAGTCAATAGCAGCCAGTCGCAACGACCGCTGTCGCCACATAGGCGTAGAGCGTAATTGTAACGCGAATGTGGCGGCAAGATCATTGGCAAATACTACTCATAAACAGACCGTGAGCTACACTGAAGTAGACACCGACTGGATTAAGGATGACATCATGAAGCTGAGATTTCTAGGCGGCACCGGCACCGTTACAGGTTCACGCTATCTTGTTTCAGATGAACAGCATCGCCTGCTGGTAGACTGCGGCATGTATCAAGGCGTAAAGATCTTGCGTCTGCGCAACCGGGCACGCTTTCCGGTAGAGCCAGGCAGTATCGAAGCCGTTGTGCTGACACATGCCCACATCGACCATTCCGGCTACTTGCCAGCGCTGGTCAAAAACGGCTTTCATGGCAAAATTTATTGTACTCGCGCCACCCACGAACTGTGCAAGGTTCTACTGCCAGATGCCGGGTTTTTGCAGGAAGAAGACGCCCGTTATGCGGCGCGCAAAAAGTTTTCGAAACACGCCAACCCGGAGCCACTGTTCACGGTAAAAGATGCCCAACAGGCACTCAAGCATTTCGAATCTTTGGACTATCACCAACCCTTTGAGCCGGTGCCCGGCTTCACCGTAAATTTCACGCCAGCAGGGCACATATTGGGATCGGCCTGTGTGCACATACACCATGAAAATTCGAATCGCACTGTTGTTTTCAGTGGCGATGTGGGCCGCCAAAACGACATCATCATGCGACCTCCGGAACCCCTAAGCCATGCAGACGTTCTGGTGTGTGAATCCACCTACGGTGACCGTACTCACGGCACCAGCGACCCGGAAACCGAGCTTGCAGAGATCATCTCGGCAACAGCGGCCCGCGGTGGCTTGACGCTGATTCCGTCGTTTGCGGTAGGCCGGGCGCAAATGCTGCTGTATGTAATACACAAACTGATCGCTGAAAAGCGCATACCGGATTTGCCGGTATTTCTGAACAGCCCCATGGCGATCAAAGCGACCGAGATTTTCTGTCACTTTCACAAAGAGCACCGGCTCAACCCCGCCCAATGCCAAAGCATTGATGAGCACACCGTGTGTGTGCACAAGGTCGAAGATTCCATCAAACTCGATGCCGTTCGTTATCCCTGCATCATCATTTCAGCCAGCGGCATGGCAAGTGGCGGGCGGGTACTGCACCACCTGAAAACCCTGCTACCCAATCATCGCAACAGCGTTGTTTTTGCAGGTTTCCAGGCGCCGGGCACCCGTGGTGATAGCCTGGTTAACGGGGCCAGCGACGTAAAGATTCACGGTGAATATTGGCCGGTGAAGGCGCAAATACACAATCTGACCTCACTGTCGGCCCACGGCGACTACAACGAGATCCTTCAATGGTTGCAACAGGACCCTGCACTAAAGCCAGACAAGGTGTACGTCACTCACGGTGAACCGGTTGCCAGCGACCAAATGCGCCGTCGCCTGCATGAAACCCTGGGTTGGGACGCTGAGGTGCCAGAGCTGGGCGCTGAAGTAGATATATGATGTGACACGCGCTCTGGGTGCGCTTTTTGTAAGCCTGGACTTACGCAATAAAGGGTAAAAGGCTTACAACAAAGCGTCGCAGGATTGGTTACACTTTAAAGGTCAAGGATGACGCGCTGGCATGGAATGCCAACACACGGAAGACACCCCACGGAACCGGGGGCGCTCGAAGGAGTCGGGCATACAAGGATGGAATTCAGGGAAGATGCGCCCAGGATGGGCGAAGCCTGAAGGATCAGGCCGGGGTCATAGTCACGGGCAACGCAGCTGGCAAGGATGTCAGCTGCGCCGTGCGCCCCGTAGCAACCTACTTTCTTATCTCTTGAAACTGCGCCGGCCCTTTTCGGCTCTGGTTTAGCGCTGTGTTGCCGTGTGGATACTAACCACAACAACCGACGAGAACGTCCGGAGTTAAATCATGAAACGCAGCTCACTGCTCGCTACGCTTACTCTTTTGTTAAGCCTTATGTCCGGCTTTGCTTTTGCTCAGGCCGCAAGCATCAATATCAATACCGCCGATAGTACCAGTCTGGCCTCGCTTTCAGGCATTGGCCAAAGCAAAGCCGAAGCAATTGTGGAATACAGAGAGGCTAACGGCCCGTTCACCAGCACCCAAGACCTGGCAAACGTTAAGGGCATTGGCGCACGAACGGTCGAAAAAAATGCAAACCGACTGACGACTCAAGACACAAATAGCCCCAAGGCACCCTAACAAAACGGGTGGTTGCACTTAAGCAACCACCCGTTTTGTTAACGCCAGCCTGACCGCTGCCTTATAACATTTCGATCGCCATCGCAGTTGCTTCACCACCGCCAATACACAGGGCCGCAACACCTTTCTTCTTGCCGTAGCGCTGCAGCGCGTACATCAGAGTAACCAAAATTCGCGAACCTGTTGAGCCTACAGGGTGGCCCTGGGCACAGGCACCGCCATGAACGTTCACTTTATCCGGGTCAAGCCCTAGCTCTTGAATGGGCATCATCGCAACCATGGCGAAAGCCTCGTTGATTTCGTACAGATCAACGTCGTCCTTACTCCAGCCGGTTTTGGCAAACAAGGTTTCCAGCGCACCCACCGGGGCACAGGTGAATTCTGACGGATGCTGGGATTGCGTGCTGTGGGCAACCACTCGGGCCAAAGGTTTGAGCCCGCGCTTTTCAGCCTCGGATTCGCGCATCAGTACCAGCGCAGATGCGCCGTCAGAAATAGAAGAGGCGTTGGCAGCCGTGATGGTGCCGTCTTTGCTGAACGCCGGACGCAACGTCGGGATTTTCTCCAGGTTGGCGTTAAATGGCTGCTCGTCATGCTCTACCAGGATGTCACCCTTGCGGGTTTTAACGGTTACCGGGACAATTTCGTCTTTTAGCAGGCCCTGTTCAATAGCGCGTTGCGCACGCTTGAGGGAGTTGATGGCGTAGTTATCCATGTCCTCTCGGGTATAGCCTTTTTTATCAGCCATTTCCTGCGCAAAAGCACCCATCAAACGGCCCGTTTCAGCATCTTCCAAACCATCAAAAAACATGTGGTCCTGAGGCGCATCGCCTGGCCCCATACGGTAACCACTGCGTGCTTTTAACAGCAAATACGGAGCGCTCGACATGTTTTCCATACCGCCAGCCACCATGATGTCGTTGCTGCCTGCTTTGATCAGGTCATGGGCAAGCATCGCCGCCTTCATACCCGAACCACACAACTTGTTGATGGCGGTTGCACCAGTGCTATCTGGCAAGCCGGCTTTCCGCATGGCCTGTCGCGCGGGGCCTTGGCGCAAACCCGCAGGTAATACGTTGCCCATGATCACTTCTTGCACGTCACTTGGCTGTAAACCAGCGCGACGCACGGCTTCAGCAATGCACACAGCACCCAGCTCCGGTGCAGGCACAGAGGACAAACTGCCCTGAAACCCACCCATTGGCGTACGCACTCCACTGACAATCACTACCTGATCGCTGCTGTTCATATTGATTCCTTATACCCTTGATATTGACATCGTTGTTCTCGACGCAGGCCGGCTCGCCCAAGCGTATCTCAGTGTTCAAGCCACTGCACGAACGCTTACGGTTTATGGGGCGCGGCCAGATAATCTTGAGATTGCATTTCCAGCAAGCGCGATTCAGTGCGCTCAAATTCGAAATTCAACCGACCACCGGCGTATAATTCTACAATTGGCACCGCCGCCGAGATAATAACCTTTACATTTCGATCGTAGAATTCGTCGATCATATTGACAAAGCGTCGAGCCTGGTCGTCTTTGTTCCTACCCAACAACGGCACGTTGCTGATGATAATGGCGTGGAACTGGCGGGCCAACTCGATATAGTCATTCTGGCTGCGAGGACCGTCGCACACCGCTTCAAAATCGAACCACACCACGTCATCGGCATGGGCACGGGCTGGAATCTTGCGGCCGTTTATTTCCATCGATTTACTGTGCTTGCCTGCTTCCACCGCCAAATTTTCAAAACTCTTGGTCAGACTGGCATCGGCTTCAGCCCCCAGAGGTGAATGATAAAGCTCGGCTTGTTCCAGCGTGCGTAAGCGGTAATCTACGCCGCCATCTACATTGACCACATCGGTATGTTTTTTTACCAGCTGAATGGCCGGAAGAAAGCGCGCGCGCTGCAGACCGTCTTTGTACAAGCCGTCAGGAACAATGTTAGACGTGCACACCAAAGTAACGCCACGTTCAAACAGACCTTGCATTAAGGTTGCCAGTATCATCGCGTCACCAATGTCGGACACAAAGAACTCGTCAAAACAAATAACCCGGGTTTCATCAGCAAATTTTTTGGCCACGAGCTCCAAAGGATTCTTCTGCCCCTTCAACAGCTTGAGTTCATTATGAACACGTTGCATAAAGCGGTGAAAATGCACTCTCATTTTGCGATCGAACGGCAGGGCCTCAAAAAACGTGTCCATCAGATAGGTTTTTCCGCGGCCAACGCCGCCCCAAAAATACAGACCTGTGATCGGCTTCTTTTTGCCCGTTCCCTTGCCCAGCTTGCGACGCAATTTTGACATCTTGCTGTCACGGGAGCTTTCCGCTGCCACCAGTTTGTCGTAAAGTGATTGAAGACGCTTTACCGCATCCTCCTGCGCAGCATCACTCAGGAACTCCGGACGCTGGAGGTCCTGCTGGTAGCGTTGCCAGGGTGGCATATTGATTGAACTGGCAGTGGGCATAGACGCTGTCATCAGTGGTTTCCAAGGGTTACTGGTTTATTTTGGCGCTGCATTCTCGCGCAATTTGAGTTTTTTCGCCATGTGGTGCCACAACGCGACAATAAGACGATTGGCTCAAGCTTTTGTCGTGGGCGTATGGAGTCAGTGACGTTATACTCATTACCTGTTCTACGGTTCACTATTTTTAAAAGGACAAAGCAACTTATGACAAACCTGATTATGGCAGCAGTTGCCGCCCTGGTGGTTGGCATTCTGATCGGGGTATTGCTGGGCCGCTCTACCGGGCAAGGCTCATCTCTGCGGCAGCGTCGCACCGAGCAGCAAGTTGATGAGCTGCGCAACGAATATACCCGCTATCAGGCGCAGGTTAACGAGCACTTTATGGAGTCTGCCCACCTGCTGCGCCGCTTCAATGACAGCTATCGCGATGTGAATCAGCACATGGCCAAAAGCGCAACTCGCCTGTGTAACGACGACGAACTGATCCATGAGCTGGAGCAGAACTCAGCCCAACGCCTGAAAGATGAGCGCAAAGAAGGTTCGGAACCGCCTCGCGACTATGCGCCAAAAGACCCTGACGGTTCTGGCACGCTGGCAGAAGATTACGGTCTGAAAGAAAAAGCCAAAGCTAAGGCCAAAGCAAAAGCATGAGAACATGCTGGCCTAAGCCGGGTTATCGCACTCGATAAACCGGTGGGCCAACCCCAACTCCTGCGCCAGGGCTTGCCCTAACGCCTGAACGCCGTAACGCTCGGTGGCGTGATGGCCAGCCGCAAAATAGTGAATCCCCCGCTCTCTGGCGGTATGAGTCGTGGGTTCTGAAATCTCTCCGCTTATGTAGGCATCCAGCCCCGCATCCGCCGCAGTATCAATAAAACCCTGCGCACCACCGGTGCACCAAGCCACTGTTTTGATCAGGTCTGGCCCACCCTCAATATGCAAAGGTTGCCGCTGCAAACAACCCGAAATACGCTCGCTTAGCGCCTGTGGCGTTAACGCCTGAGCAAACTCACCACGCCACACCAGACCATTCAAAGGCTCCGGGCTATCGATACCCAACACCCGGGCCAGATTGCGGTTGTTGCCATACAGCGGATGGTCATCCAATGGCAGGTGATAACCCACCAGATTGATCTCGTGAGTCAACAGGGTTTTCAAACGATTGCGTTTTATGCCCACCACGCGCTGGTCTTCACCTTTCCAGAAATAACCGTGGTGCACCAGAACCATATCTGCTTTCAGCTCCACCGCCGCATCCAGTAGCGCCTGTGAGGCTGTAACACCCGTAATCAGGGTCTTTATCTCGGCCTTGCCTTCCACCTGAAGACCGTTGGGGCTGTAATCCTGAAATTTTTCGGGCGTCAGCCAGCTCTCCAGCAGCGCCATAATCTCGTTTCTATGCGCCATAGCAGTGCCAGACCTCGATAATCAGCGTGTATCGCAGAGTGTTTTTAACGCCTCCAACAGAGCATCATTCTGCGGCGCTTTAGCAATGGTGATACGCAGAAACTCGTTGATTCGCGGCTTGTTGAAGTGCCGAACGATCACACCCTGCTCGCGTAAACCGTTCGCCAAATCAAATCCAGCCCATTGCGGATGGCGGGCAAACACAAAGTTGGCTCTGGACGGAAGCACCTCAAAGCCCAGTTTATGCAGACCTTCGCTAACCCGCTCACGCTCACGAATCACCCCGTTTCGGCTGTCCTGAAACCAGTCATCGTCTTCATACGCGGCCTGTGCGCCCGCCAAAGCAAGGCGATCAAGAGGGTAACTGTTGAAGCTGTCTTTCACCCGGTTCAGAGCCTCTATCAGTTCCGCATTACCGGCAGCAAACCCGACCCGCAAACCCGCCAGCGAACGTGATTTCGACAGGGTTTGAGTAACCAGCAGATTTGGATAAAGGTCAATTAAGTCAATGGCGGTTTCGCCGCCGAAGTCAATGTAAGCTTCGTCAATAACGACGACTCGGTCGGGATTGGCCTTTAGCACCACCGCAATTTCGGTAAGGTTCAGGTAGCGGCCAGTGGGCGCATTCGGATTGGGAAAAATGACGCCTCCGTTGGGCTGGCTGTAATCATCAGGGTCAATCGCAAACTCGTCATTCAATGGCACTTTGCGAGCCTTGATGCCGTAAAGACCGCAATACACAGGATAAAAGCTGTAGCTGATGTCCGGGTAAAGTATCGGTTGGTCCTGCTGAAACAGTGCGAAAAAAACGTGCGCTAAAACTTCGTCGGAACCGTTACCCAGAAACACTTGGTCGGTTTTAATACCGTGGTAGGTGGCAATGGTTGCCTTCAGCGCCTGACCCTCGGGATCCGGATACAGGCGCAGATTATCGTTAAGCTCGGCCTGAATGGCTTCGATGACCTTGGGCGACGGGCCAAAGGGGTTCTCGTTGGTATTGAGTTTTACCAGGTTAGCGATTTTGGGCTGTTCGCCGGGAATATAAGGCACCAAATCGTGAACCAGTGGGCTCCAGAATTTGCTCATGGGTTTTCTCCGTAGCGGTGGCCGTTGGTAATGCGGCGTCTAATCTTGCTGAATCCGGTATTCTGCCGAGCGCGCGTGGGCGGTCAGGCCCTCGCCTCTGGCCAGTACGGAAGCCACTTGCCCCATACGGCTCGCACCTTCGGCGCTAAATCCGATAACAGATGAGCGCTTCTGGAAATCGTAGACACCCAGAGGCGATGAAAAGCGCGCGGTACCGCTAGTAGGCAGCACGTGATTCGGGCCGGCACAATAGTCCCCAAGGGCCTCGGCGGTATACCGGCCCATAAAAATAGCACCGGCATGGCGAATGTCCGCCAACAACGCTTGCGGATCAGCAACGGACAATTCCAGATGCTCCGGCGCAATTCGATTTGATACTTTGGCCGCTTCTGCCAGATCGGCAACCTGAATCAGAGCCGCGCGATCGGCCAATGAGGTGCGGATAATCTCCGCCCGCTCCATGGTAGGCAGCAGTCGTTCAATACTGGCTTCCACCGCATCCAGAAACTCGGCGCTGGGGCTGATCAGAATCGACTGGGCCTGCTCGTCATGCTCGGCCTGGGAAAACAGATCCATCGCAATCCAGTCCGGATTGGTCTGACCGTCACAAATCACCAAAATTTCCGACGGCCCGGCAATCATGTCGATACCCACGGTGCCAAACACCTCGCGCTTGGCAGTAGCCACAAAGATATTACCCGGGCCCACAATCTTATCCACCGCCGGCACCGTGTCAGTGCCATAAGCCAGCGCAGCCACTGCCTGAGCACCACCGATGGTAAATACCCGATCTACTCCGGCAATCGCCGCCGCTGCCAGCACCAAGTCATTCACCACGCCATCCGGTGTCGGTACCACCATAATCACTTCGGCCACGCCGGCGACTTTTGCCGGTATGGCGTTCATCAGAACCGACGATGGATAAGCCGCTTTACCGCCGGGCACATACAGCCCTGCCCGATCCAGCGGCGTAATCTTCTGCCCGAGCACCGTGCCGTCGGCTTCCTCATATTGCCAGGACTCCTGACTCTGCCGCTGGTGATAATCCCGCACCCGGCGAGCCGCATGCTCCAAGGCATCACGCTGGTCTTGGGGAATGGTTTTCAAAGCATGCTGCAACCGTTCCTGACTCATTTCTAACTCGGCTACGCTGCCAACGCTCAAGCGGTCAAACTTGGCCGTAAACTCCAGAACAGCCGCATCGCCGCGGGTTTTCACCTCGTGCAGAATATGACGCACTGACTCGTTCACCTGATTATCCACGCTGTCATCCCAGGCCAACAGGGCAGATAGCGCGCTGTCAAAGTCTGCATCGGAGGCGTTCAATCGCTGGATGTTAACGGTCATGTGTAAAATCCTGTAGTGGTTGAAGAGCTGTGGATAAAAGAGCGGAGCGAAAAGTGAAGTTGCCGCAAGCGCTCAGATTGGGCTTGCTGTTCTGCACTTAGGAGCT
>NZ_AAXY01000012.1 GCF_000169375.1 Marinobacter sp. ELB17 | reverse complement strand
CCTGATTGGAGCCAACCAGACAATGAGTTACGACGAAATTCGAACCGCACCTAACCGAGCAGGATGCTGTGGAAAACTTCCGGTATACTCCTCACACGAATTTTTAGCGTGTGTCTTGGCGCGTGTGTTTGAGACTATTTTTGAGCGTATCTGTAAGAGTATCTTTGAGGGTGTTTTGATGTACGGGATGATTCGCAACCTGCTGTTCAAATTGCCGCCAGAGCGGGCGCACAATCTTAGCTTGAAAGGGCTGGATATGGCCCATCGGTTGGGCGTGCTGAAGTATTTGGCGCCGGCTGTTCCTGCACACCCGGTAACGGTGATGGGTCTGGAGTTTCCCAACCCGGTGGGATTGGCGGCGGGGCTGGATAAAAATGCCGATCATATGGACGCTTTGGGCGATCTCGGCTTTGGTTTTATTGAAGTGGGCACGGTCACGCCCTTGGCTCAGCCCGGCAACCCCGAGCCCCGACTGTTTCGCTTGCCCGAACACCAGGCCATTATTAACCGCATGGGTTTTAATAACCAAGGCTTGGGGCGTTTACTGGCCCAGGTAGACCGCCGAAAATTTCGCGGGGTGCTGGGTATCAACGTGGGTAAGAATAAAAACACCCCGGACCAAGACTCGGCGCTGGATTACCGCAAGTGCATCACCGCCGTGTATAACCGCGCCGACTATATTGCGGTCAACGTTTCATCGCCCAATACACCAGGCCTGCGGGACCTGCAATTTGGTGATTCGCTGAAGCAGTTGTTGGCCGCTGTAAAAGATGAACAACTCAGCTGCCAAAAAGAGCATGGCCGTTATGTGCCCATCGCGGTGAAAATTGCGCCGGATATGGACGACGCCGGCATCCGGTTTGTGGCAACGGCGCTGGTGGAAAGCGGACTGGATGGGGTGATTGCGACTAACACAACTATTAGTCGCGAAGCCGTGGCCGGCCACAATCACTGTAACGAAGCCGGTGGCCTAAGCGGTGCGCCGGTACGCGAACCCTCATTACGCGTTATTCGCGGACTGCACGCCGAGTTGGGTGAACGGCTGCCGATTATCGGTGTGGGCGGAATTACTGATGGCGCCAGCGCGGCGGAGAAAATTCAGGCGGGTGCTAAATTGGTGCAAATCTATACCGGTTTTATATACAGGGGTCCTGGGCTGATTGGCGAAGCGGCAGCGGCGATTAAAGCGTTGGGTTGAGGGAATGCCCAAATGTTACCCATAAAAGAAGGGCCCGCTAAGCGAGCCCTTTTTGGGGAACTACAGTCCCCTGCGGTTTACCGCGATTTTACGGGGCGGGTGGCCCCGTTCGGTTTTATCGACTACTCATCCAGTTTTCAGATTGCTCCGATTAGTGGGTTGCGTACAAACACCGAACTTAATTATGTAATGTCGTTAATGATAAACTTAACCACTACGTCCATCACGCAGTGGTGACGGTGGCTAATCGATGGATGCCAGAGACACCGGTCAAACCATCCCATTGATCTGTGCGGCCTTCTCGCCACCCATTTAGCCATTCTTGACGAATTTCAGCTTGTTCAATGGGACAGCTGTCTTTTGATTTACCGGACACTCCTGCGAGATAACCCCGCTTGAATGCTCGAGCGACCATGTCTCTTTTCTGTCTTTTCATGCCGTTCCTCACTGATGGATTAACAGAAACAAGCGTGTACACATTCTGCAGAGGTATCGACAAACGGAGTGGCGAAATGGTTTTCGCTACAACCCACTATTGCCAGCTCACACCAGAGCAGTCAGGATCCTGTTACTGGGGGCAATTGCCCCGAAACGACGCGTCAAGTACAAGGTATGCCGAACTGACTGTTAAAGTACAACACTATTTCGATCTAAGAAGTTTATTTTTTAGATGCTATACGCATAAAAATTAACCCTAAAGTGGTTAATGAGCCCAATTCCAGAAACTTAGCCGTCCCGACAAAACCAGGAGTTCCACTTGTCCCTACCTCTCTTTTTTGTAACCTGCCCAAAAGGCGTTGAATATTTGCTGGCGGACGAGCTGGACGGCTTCGGTCTAAGCTTGGTTCGCCACGCGCCCGCTGGTGTGTGGGTGGAGGGCACGTTGGAAGGGGGATACCGCGCTTGCGTGTGGTCACGCCTGGCGAACCGGGTCATCCTGCACGTGGCGGAAGTCGCCGCAACCAGCGATGACGAGTTGTATGACGGCGTGGTGCATCTGGACTGGCAGCAGCACATTGCGGTTAGCGGCAGCTTCAAAGTGAATTTTATTGGCGAGAACGAAGCTATTCGCAATACCCAGTATGGCGCACAACGGGTGAAAGACGGCATTGTCGATCGCTTTACGGCCAACGGAGGTAAGCGCCCGGCGGTAGAGGCCAAAACGCCCGATGTGATTGTGTCGGCGCGCTTGCACCGCGGCCAATTGACTCTCGGCATTGATTTGAGTGGGCACAGTCTGCATCAGCGAGGCTATCGCGCCGAGCAGGGCCAGGCGCCGCTTAAGGAAAATCTGGCAGCTGCGCTGCTGATTCGGTCTGGCTGGCCCGAAACGGTCGCCGCCGGCGGTGATTTTATTGACCCAATGTGCGGCTCCGGCACGCTGTTGATTGAAGCTGCGCTGATGGCTCTGGACATTGCGCCGGGCCGCCGCCAAGACGGTTTTGGTTTCGAAAAATGGCTGGGCCACGATGCTGAACTGTGGATGTCGCTACGCCAGGAAGTGGAACGCCGTGCCCATGCCGGCAAACAAGGTCGCATACCGCGCATTGCCGGCTTTGACGAAGATCGCCGGGTATTGTCAACGGCACGCAACAACTTGCAGCGGGCGGGGCTGGACAGCATTGTTGAGCTCACAGAAATACCGCTGCAAGAGCTCGAACTCAGCGGTGACTGGGCCGAACAGGGCCTGGTAATGACCAACCCTCCTTACGGTGAACGCCTGAGTGAGCGTAAGTCACTGGCAGAGATTTATCAGGCCTTAGGCGCGGCGGTAAAACGGGTAACGCCAAACTGGCGGCTGGGAGTGTTTACCGGAGCGCCGGAATTCGGTAAATCCATTGGCTTGCGCAGTTTTAAACAGTACAAGCTGTTCAACGGTAAGCTGCCGGCCCAACTGCTGTTGTTCACGGTAGATGAGGCCAGCGCGCGTATTCCGAAAGATCCGGCAGCGCCGGGTGAAATCCTGCCGCGCATTGCCAACGAAGAGCGCGCGGCCATGCTGGCGAACCGCTTGAAAAAGAACGTCAAAAGCATTGGTCAGTGGGCACGCAAACAGAACATCAGCTGTTACCGCCTGTACGACGCCGACATGCCGGAATACGCATTGGCGATTGATATCTACAATGATTGGGTGCACGTGCAGGAATACATGGCGCCCAAAACCATCGACGAGCGTGCTGCTCGTGAGCGTCTGTCAGAAGCCCTGGCGGTGATCCCCGAAGCGCTGGGCATTGCGCGTGACCGCTTGGTGTGCAAGCAGCGCCTGCGTCAAACCGGCACCAGTCAGTATGAAAAGCAGGCGGCCAGCGGCGAGTTTTTCGAGGTACAGGAACACGGCTGTACGCTAAAAGTGAATTTGAAAGACTACCTGGATACCGGTTTGTTTCTAGACCACCGCCCGCTGCGCCAGTGGATTCAGCAGAATGCCCGCGGTAAGCGCTTTCTGAATCTTTTCTGTTACACAGGCGCGGCCACGGTGCACGCGATTGCCGGCGGTGCCAGCCGCTCTTTGAGCCTGGATATGTCGCACACCTACGTCAGCTGGGCCAAAGATAACCTGGAATTGAACCACGCTGATCCGCGCAAGCATCAGGTGGACGCCGTAGATTGTCTGGCGTGGCTCGCAAGCAAGCCCAAGCCAGACCAGCGTTTTGATTTGATTTTTATGGACCCACCCACTTTTTCCAACTCGGCGAAAATGATTGGGGTTCTGGATATTCAGAAAGATCATGCCAAGCTGATTCGCCAGGCCATGCAGCGCTTGACCAATGATGGCCTGCTGGTGTTCTCCAACAACTTCCGCCGTTTCAAGCTAGACGACGAAGTCAGCGCGGAGTTTGCGGTGGAGGAGATCAGCAAAAGCACCATCGACAAAGATTTTCAGCGCAACCCGCGTATTCACCGCTGCTGGAACATACGCCACCCGCTGCAAGCGCGAGATGCGAGCGCCTTTTACGTTGGCTAAGGCTGAGGGAACAGCGCCAGACCGGGGACAGACCGGGGACAGATTTCAAATCTGTCCCCTAGAGACCATGACCAGGACAGGGACAGATTTCAAATCTGTCCCTAAGGGATCAAGATCAGGACCGGGGACGGATTTCAAATCCGTCCCCTAGGAATCCGTCCCTTCGGTGAA
The DNA here is from genome assembly GCF_000169375.1 of Marinobacter sp. ELB17. Lineage (GTDB taxonomy): Bacteria > Pseudomonadota > Gammaproteobacteria > Pseudomonadales > Oleiphilaceae > Marinobacter. Next base: position 98,748 of record NZ_AAXY01000012.1, on the reverse strand, counting down.
TCCGTCGTCGCCCAATACGCCGTAGTGTTGGGCCAACATTAGCAGCGCATACACGCCGTTTTCCGGCAGCTGCGGTTCCAGACCTTCCTCAATCAGCAGGGCGCGGCGTTCGTCTTCCAGGGTTTCGCTGTCTACGCCGATGATCAGGTCGGTGATCGGTGCGATTTCAAAAGGCGCATCCTGGCCGATCGCCGTGAAAATCCGGTCGATCAGAATTTCGTCCGGATCCAGACCGTCTACGTAAACCGTCTGGTCGGGCAAGTCCTGGTGCAGTTCGCGGGTCAGTTCTATCAGTGGTACTCCTTGTTCTTCAAGGTAGTTCAGGTCGATACCGCCGGTGTCGCCGTCTTCTGGCAGCCAGTCGTCTTCTGGTGCAATAACCACGGTTTTCATGGTGCCATCCACCAGCGACCAAGCCATGGCAGTGGGGAATAGGGTGTCGTCATCCTGATAGTATTCAATATCGAGAAAACACGGTTTGGCCAAGGGCTGGGCTCCTGTAGGATTGAGTATCTGGGGCTGCATAACATAGTGTTGGCGCTATTATTATTGAATTAAGGACACCATGGAACACATTGATTTCAACAACGATCTGCTTTCGTTTCTGAACCAGTCACCAACGCCGTGGCACGCTGTTGCTACCATGAAAAAGCAGCTGGACAGCGCGGGTTTTCATCCGCTGGATGAAAAAGATGACTGGTCACTGCAAGCCGGCACCGGTTATTACGTCATTCGCAACGGCTCGTCGATTGTGGCCTTTCGTACTGGCAATACGGACACAACCAAAGCCGGCGTGCGCATGGTTGGCGCTCACACTGACAGCCCGTGCCTGAAAGTAAAGCCCAATCCGGTACTCCGTCGCAAAGGCTTCTTGCAGCTGGGCGTTGAAGTCTACGGCGGTGCCTTGCTGAATCCGTGGTTTGATCGCGATCTTTCCCTGGCCGGGCGAGTCACTTACGTTGACGGCAACGGGCAAGTGCAAGATGCGCTGATCGACTTTCGCAAGCCGGTGGCGTTTATACCCAGCCTGGCCATTCATCTGGACCGCGAAGCCAACAGCAACCGCACGGTGAACCCGCAAACCGATTTGCCGCCGGTGCTGATGCAGGTGCCTGAAGACGACACCACCGATTTTTCCAGCCTGTTGATCACTCAGCTGAAAGCCGAGAAGGGCGTTACCGCAGAGCGTATTCTGGGCTACGAACTGAGCTTTTACGATGTGCAGCAAGCGGGCTTTGTAGGTCTGCGCAATAACTTTATTGCTTCAGCTCGGCTGGATAATTTGTTGAGCTGTTACATCGGCTTGCAAGCATTGCTGGAAGCAACCGGTGAACAGCCGGCGTTACTTGTGTGCAACGACCACGAAGAAGTGGGCAGTATGTCTGCCGAAGGTGCCCAGGGGCCTTTTTTAAGCTCGGTGCTGGAGCGCTGGTGTGGCGCCGGAAAAAACCGTGCGATTGCCCATTCAATGATGATTTCGGCGGACAACGCCCACGGCATCCATCCGAATTTTATGGACAAGCACGACGAGAATCACGGCCCGCAGCTAAACGCCGGCCCGGTAATCAAAGTAAATCACAATCAGCGTTATGCGACCAACAGCCGTTCGGCGGCGGTTTATCGTCACCTGAGTGACCAGTTGGGCCTGCCCCATCAAACTTTCGTTGTGCGCAGCGATATGGGCTGTGGCAGCACCATAGGACCGCTGACAGCCGCGAATCTGGGTGTGACCACCCTGGATATTGGCGTGCCCCAGTTTGGTATGCATTCCATTCGCGAGATGATTGGTGCCGACGACGCCTATACGTTGTTCAAAGTATTGACCGGTTTTTACCAAAGCCCCCAGGTTTTTTGAAGGCCAGAACGAAAAATGCCGCTGATTCTTTCGAATCAGCGGCATTTTAAAATAATTGGCTCCCCGAGCTGGGCTCGAACCAGCGACAAACGGATTAACAGTCCGTTGCTCTACCAACTGAGCTATCAGGGAACAGCATCAAGTCGGCGCGGATGTTATTCGCTTTGAGCCCCGGAGTCAACACCCTGAAATAAAAGGTTTGTTAGCGGTGGCTCAAAGCAAAGGTACCAGGTGGGGCCACACATTATCCAGCAAAATGCTTTGGGCCGGTTCCGTAGGGTGAATGCCATCGCTTTGCATTAAGCTGTCAACGTTGTAAATGTCGTCCAGAAAAAAGGGCACCAGTGCGGAATCGTAGCGTTGCGCCAAATCTCCGAAAATAGCGGCGAAAGCTTGGGTGTAACGGTCGCCGTAATTGGGGGGTATTTGCATACCCACCAGAAGGGTTTGGGCGCCGGCCTGCTGGCTGTTTTTAAGCATCAAGGCCAGGTTTTTTTCGATCACCTGCGGTGGAAAACCGCGCAGGCCATCGTTGCCACCCAGCTCCACAATCACCAGTTGCGGTTGGTGCTTGCTCAATAAACCCGGCAGCCGGCGGGCGCCGCCGTCGGCGGTTTCGCCACTGATGCTGGCATTCACCACGCTCCAGTCGCTGTGGCCATTATCGGCCAGGCGTTGGCGCAGCAAATTTACCCAGGCGGTTTCTTCCGGTACGCCGTAGGCCGCGCTTAGGCTGTCGCCCATTACCAGCAGGGTGTTGGCACTGATAAAACCAGGCGTCATAACCAGCACAAGCAGCAGTGCAAATGATCTGACCGCCGGTAAAACCGTATTCTTAAACACTGCGTAGTCTCCCAAATTTTTCGCCACAGGACAGGATTAACCAGAGCCGTGAATCAATCTAATGACCAGACGCCACCGAACCCCCACGTGATATTGCGGATCAGCAAGCTGACACACAAGGTGGACCTTGAATCCAATACGCTAACGATCTTGCAAGGAGTCAACCTGGAAATCAATCAGGGCGACTCCGTCGCTATTGTCGGGCGCTCCGGCTCCGGAAAAACCACCTTGCTGGGCTTGCTGGCCGGGCTGGACACGCCGAGCGAAGGCAGTATTGAACTGGATGGTGCAAACATCAGCGCTCTGGGCGAAGACGAACGCGCCGCGCTGCGGGCCCAAAGAGTTGGCTTTGTGTTTCAGTCATTTCAATTATTGCCGGCTCTGACCGCTCTTGAAAACGTGATGTTGCCGCTGGAACTGGCCGGTCGCCAAAATGCCGAAGCGCGAGCGCGGGAGCTTTTGCAACGGGTAGGCTTGGGCGAGCGTCTGACGCATACCCCGCGGCAGTTATCCGGTGGCGAGCAGCAGCGGGTGGCTATCGCCCGCGCCTTCGCTTGCGAACCTGCGATCCTATTCGCCGATGAACCTACCGGCAATCTCGATAACCGTACCGGCAAAGACGTATCGGATTTGCTGATGGCACTGAACCGCGAGCAGGGCACCACCCTGGTGATGGTTACTCATGACGAACAGCTGGCGGTCCGCTGTGGCCGACAGTTCCACATTGAGGGTGGCGTGTTGAGCGAGCCGGAAACCCGCCAGAAGGCAGTAAGCTGATGGCGGCTACCGGTAAATTGCAGTCGGTGCGCCGTGAATGGCGCGAGCGGGATGTTCGGGTGGTGCTGGCGGCGCTGATTATTGCCGTGGCCACGGTGGCCACCATCGCGCTGTTTGCCAGCCAGTTGCAACGCACTCTGGTGTCATCGGCCAGCTCGTTCCTGGCGGCTGACCGCCAGCTGGAATCGGAAAACGGCCAACCACTGCCGCCGGCCTGGCTCGTTGAGGCGCAGCAGCGTGGATTGGAAACGGCTGAAATGACCCAGTTTTCTACCATGGTGTTTGGCGGTGGCAACTTCCAACTGGTTTCGGTGAAAGCGGTGAGCGATGGTTATCCGCTGCGTGGCGAAGTCGAAATTCGCACGAGTTTGGATGAGCCACGGCAAACCCTGAAATCTGGCCCTGCTCCCGGTGAGGTTTGGATAAACCCGCGCTTGCTGCGCTTGCTGGAATTGAATGTGGGCGATGAACTTGAGTTGGGCACTCGCAAGTTGGTGATCGGCAGTCTGCTGGAGCGCGAGCCTGACGGTGGCTTCAGCATGGCAGCGTTGGCGCCACGGGTGATGATGCACCAAGCTGATGTAGCATCGACCAGCGTTCTGCAAGAAGGCAGCCGGGTCAGCTTTGTGTATCTGTTCGCCGGCGGTGCGGCTGAGCTATCGGGTTTTGAGCAGTGGCTAAAACCCCAGCTGCAATCCAGCCAGGAATGGCGCAGTGTGCGCGACGGTGAAACCCTGTCGGCCTCACTGGAGCGGGCCGAAAGCTTCCTGCTGCTGGGCGGCAGCCTGGCCGTACTCCTGGCCGCGGTGGCGGTGGCAGTGGCCAGTCGTCAATACGCCTTGTCGCAGCGCGATACGGTAGCTTTGCTGAAAACCTTGGGCGTCGGCAGCCCTCGCATCGGCCGTTTGTACCTGCGCCGACTGGCCGTTTGGGGCGTTGTCGGCATGGTCGGTGGTTTACTGGTGGCCTTACCGCTGTTCTGGGGCCTGAGTCGGATATTAGGTGATGTGCTGGATCAGCCTGTTGACGTTTACCTTGACCCAAAGGCTCTAACGCCGGCGGTTCTGACGGCCCTTGTGTCGCTGTTCGCTTTTGCTTACCCGCCCATACGCCGCCTGCGCAAAGTTCCCGCTATGCGGGTGCTGCGCAGCCAGCCAGGGGAATCCCGGCGCGAGCTGGTGCCCGACTTTATCATCGGTATCGTGGGTGTGTTTGGTTTGGTGTGGGCTTACGCCGGCGATGTGCAGTTGGTGCTGGCGTTATTAGTGGGCCTGGGCCTACTTCTGTCCACTTTGGTGTTGCTGGGCTGGATGTTGGTGCTGGGCTTGCGCACAGTGCGCGGCGGCGGCAACGCCTGGCGCCTGGCGTTGTTGGGTCTTTACCGACACCGTCAGGCGAGCTTGTCGCAAATTGCTGTATTCGCCATGACGCTGATGCTGGCCACCACCCTGATTTTGGTGCGCACCTCTTTGCTGGACGACTGGCGTGCGCAGCTGCCTGAAGGCGCGCCCAATCACTTTATGGTGAATATAAGCCCTCAGGCCGTGAACGATATCGACGAATTCTGGAACAGCCGCGGCCAGCCTCTGGACGCTATGTACCCCATGGTGCGTGGCCGCCTGACGTTGCTCAACGGCAAACCGATAAAAGAAGCGGTGAGTAAAGACGAACGGGTGAATGCGTTGAACCGCGAGCTGAATCTGACCTGGATGGATACGCTGCCAGAAAACAACCGCATTGTGGATGGTGAATGGTTCGCCCCGGGCAAAACGGATGGCGTATCGGTGGAATCTGAGCTGGCTGGCAAGCTTGGCATTACGCCGGGTGACGTACTGACCTTTACCATTGGTTCGGAGCAGATCACTGAAACCGTGACCAGTATCCGCAGCGTGCAGTGGGACAGTATGACACCCAACTTCTACGTAGCGTTTTCGCCAGATAGCAGTCTGCGCCAGTTGTCGGCAACCTGGATCACCAGTTTCTTTTTGCCGAAAACGGCGAAAAATGAACTGAACGCATTCTCCCGCCAATTCCCCACAGTATCGGTGCTTGAGGTTGACAATATTATCGAACGCATTCAGCTGATTGTGGTGCAAATTACCCAAGCCATCGAGGCTATTTTAGGGTTGATTTTAGCAGCTGCGCTGGTGGTGATGGCGGCGGTAGTCAGCGCCACCTTGCAGGATCGCCAGCGCGAAGGGGCGCTGCTGCGTACCTTGGGCGGTCGTCAGAGTTTGCTGGTGCGGGCAACCATGCTGGAATTCGCGTTGCTAGGAGGTTTTGCTGGTATTCTCGGCGTTGTTGCGGCTGAAGCCGCGGTCTTTGCGCTTCAGATGAAAATGTTTGAAAGGGATTTCCGTGTTCACTGGCTGGTCGTGCTACCAATTCCATTTATCAGTGCGGTGGTGCTGTCGCTGTTCGGACGCTGGCAGTTGCGTCCGGTGTTAACCGTGTCGCGATGCTGCTGTGCGGCGGCTGGAGTAGCTTTGCAACTTTAACGGCGCAGCCATTTGGCTGCGCGCAACCCAGTCACGTACCGTCATGGTAGAGTCTTCATAAAGCGTCCTGTATTACTGGGAGATTCTTTATGAACAGATCATCGGGAAAACTGATCGTTTTTTATGATGGCTCGTGTCCTGTCTGCATCCGCGATCGCCGCTGGTACGAAAAGCTGGCGGGTAGAACAGGAGAAGCCGTTGAGTGGCTGGATATTACCGGACGTGATGAGGAGCTTCTTCAGCAGGGTATTCATCCAGATAAAGCGTTGCGGGAATTACACGTTAAGGATGCACAAGGCCAAGTGCATCGCGAAATAGACGCCTACATCCTCTTAATGTCTCGAGTTACAATTTTAAAGCCATTGGCATGGTTAATCGCCTTGCCTGTGGTGCGCCCCATGTTGGCGTGGTTATACCATCGGTGGGTCGCGCAGAGGCTCCTGTCCCGTGCCTGACTTTCATTAATCCGCACCCCTCCCTTCGGGAACGACCATGTGTTTGGTGGAACGCGCCAACTTTTGGTCTTATGTCGGTGCCGACTGGCTACCGCACGTTGCAGATTCTGACACAATGATTTGGAGTCCGGTTGATGACACAAAACGTGCGGGAGGTTCTTGCCTCTGTAAAATCTCTTCTGGTTGGTACTGTTGCCTTCACTGCCGGCAACAGTCTACTGGGCGTTGTCCTGCCGCTCCGCATGGAGGCTGCAGGCTATCCGGTTGCGCTGATCGGTGCGATCATGGCGGAGCAGGGGTGGTTTTGATGGACTTCCTGCGCTGCCAAGCCGGTCACTCGTCAAATAGATCCGTGTGCCGGCCCGTGCGCTCGAAGCGCACATCATCACCATCGATCTTGTAGATGAGCAGCCAATCCGGTTCGATGTGGGCATCGCGGAAGCTGCGCCATTCCCCCTTGAGCGGATGGTCTTTGTACTCCGCTGGCAAGGGCTGACCCTCAAGCAGTAGTCGCATCGGCTGTTTGATCTTTTCCATATCCTTGCCGCGCTTCTTAGCGGCCTTCAGGTCACGCTTGAACTGGCCGGAATAGACGGGATTGAGCATCAGATGCCTAGCTCATCGAACAGTGACTCGGCGCTTTCGGCTCGGTGCAAATCCTCGCCGCGTTCGCTTTTGACGAGAGTCTCGGCGGTCAGCCGGTTGGGTACGCGCATCTCGAACGGCAAACCTTGCTCGCTGACCACTTTAGTCAGGCCGATGCGTACGAAATCAGACACGGTAAGCCCCATAGTGGCCAGTATCGCGGTGGCCTCATCTTTTAGGTGCCGATCAATTCGAGCGCGGACAACGTCGTTAGCAGCCATGATATTTTCTCTGTATAAGTGACTCTAATAATGTAGCTCAGATGAGCCACGCTATCAAGATCACTTCCTAAATGCCGCTCCCTCGGCTGCGCTGCTTCTGAGTCTGTGTGCAATTTTTTGTGTCAGTGGTGGGTTATTCAGGCTCAGGACACCGCTTGTTGTACAGCATCTTGTACGGAATAGTATTGAAAGTGTGACAGTCTTACAGTCTTACAGTCTTACAGTCTTACCGTCTTACCGTCTTGGCGTCTTGGCGTCTTGGCGTCTTGGCGTAGCGTGGGTAGAGGTTTGCCAAGTTTTGCGGGGCCGAACATGGCGTTTAGATGAACAAGGATGAAATCATTGGATACGGGGTTTAGATTTTGCCCGGTAAGGAATGCATTGATCGCTGGGAAGATGAGGGGGGTGCGACATTGACGCATCTGGTCGATAAGCACCGCCTTGAGAGAAGAAAATAAATCTTTCGCAGTTCTCAACGTTGCAGCCTTTCGACTGCATCGCCGATTTCCATGAAACGCCCGGGCTTATCCGGCCCAAGCGTTTTCCAATACTGCACGCACGTCTTTCAAATCGGCTTCTTTCGGGTTGAACATGATGGCGCCGTCGTCCAGCGCCATTTGGGCAATGGCTTCCAGCTGGTCGTGGGTCACCTTGCCGCTTTCTTTCAGGGTGCGCGGCAATTCACACTGCTGATACAGGGTGTTGCGCATCTTGCGAAGGGCGGCAATGCTGGCTTCGGCTCGGCGACTGGAAGGCGTGGCGGAATACACTTCCGGGCCATCCAAATAGAGCAACAGCTCACCCAAAGGCTGGCGAATGGTTTCCAGGTTGTATTCCAGCACGTAGGGCAGGTACAGGCTCATGCACAGGCCGTGGGGCAGGTGGCAGATAGCGCCCGTGGCGTGGCCAAGCGCGTGTACCAGGCCCACCATGGAGTTGGAAAATGCGATGCCCGCCATAGTAGATGCCTGCGCCAACTCCAGGCGGCCGTCGACGTCTTTGGGGTTGTCCATCACCTTGGGCAGAAACTGGCTGACCTTTTTGATGGCTGCTGTGGCATAAGCGTCGCTGAGCGGGTTCTTCGCCATGCAGGTGAAGGCTTCCACCGAGTGAGTCATGGCGTCCATGGCCGTGGCTGCAGTGATGTGCGGCGGCAGGGTGACGGTCATTCGTGGGTCGATAATTGCGGCGTTGGGCAGCAAAAATGACGAGGTAAAGGGCAGCTTTACGCCTTTTACCTCGTCGGTGATCACCGCCACAGACGTCACTTCCGAGCCGGTGCCTGCCGTGGTAGGCACCACAAAAAACGGATTCAACGGTTTCTTGATCACACCGGCACCGCTGTATTTGGCCAGGTCATCGCCGCCTGCGGACACCAGAATGTTCACCGCTTTACCGGTATCAATGGCCGAGCCACCGCCTACGGCGATGATCGAGTCGCACTTCTCTTTGCGGTAAAGCGCGGCAATGGTACGCACCACGCTGATAGACGAATCGGGTGGCACGTCATCAAAAATGCAGACGATTTCTAAACCGCTGTCTTCGCAGGCGGCAATTACCGGGTCTAGCAAGCCGGCCGCGCGCACGCCCTTGTCGGTCACAATCATCGGGCGCTTGGCTCCAATGCTGGTCAGCTCGTAGGGGATGTGTTCCAGAGCGGCTTTACCGGCAATAACTTTGACCGGGCAGAAGAACTCGTAATATTGGCGGCTCATGATGCTCTCGCTGTTTTGATGAAATGGGTCGCAACTTTCAGGTAAATCCGTGCTGCGCTGATGAGTTTCTCAGGCAGCTGCAAATTTGGGGGATAGGCTTTCACCGCGCGTTTGGCCACCAATTTTGGCAGAATAAAGGCTTCCAAGCGGTTCAGAATGCGGGTCATACGCACCGCGTAACTAATGTCGCCATCCACCAGCATGCGATCGTTGGCGAAGGCCACTGAGGTTTTTTCCTGGAAAGAAAGCGCCAGAAATGCGTGTTCCAGGTGTTTGAATTTTATCGATAAGTCGATTGGCCGTGGCGCTTCTCCTCTGTGGTATTTAAAACGTCCGTCGCCGACGTGCTCAATCAACAGGCTGGCGCCCTTGGGCATCACCATCATCTGAAATAGAAAACCGGTGGGCAGTGGGCGCGCTTCATTGCACACCTCGTCGTCCACTTCGCTGACCGCCTGCAAGGCTCGGCCCATTACCTGAAACATAATGTTTACGTATAACCGCTTGGCTTTTGAGCCCAGTGGCCGAAGGTGCTTTGTTGCCATGGTTATTACCCACTGTGAATGTCACTGTGCGTATTTTTAGAGTGATTACTCTATAAAGTCAATCGGCCTTACCGAGCTGTCGCTCAAAGCCGTGACAATGATCATTTTTTGCCATAAAAAAAGCCGCAGGCGTGTAAGTCTGCGGCTGTAGAAACTGTGATTAACGGGCTATTGGGTCAGGCGCGTCAACTTGGCCTGAGCTTCCTGGCCGATTTCGCCACCGGCCTGCGCAGCGGTGCGGTAGTTCGCAATGGCCTCACCACGGTCGTTCTGTTTCACCGCAATGTCTCCCAGGCGCAGAAACGCGATGGATGTAGGCACCGACTGGTTGGCCTGGGTCAGATTGTCTTTGGCCTTGCTCAGGTTATTCTGTTCCAGTGCGTTCAAGCCGCTGTAGATACGGTACACATACATTTCCGGGTAAAGCTCAACTGCCTTGTCAAAATCTTTAGCGGCTTTGTCCAGATTTTCCTGCTGCTGGTACAAACGCCCGCGCAGGTTATAGAACATAGCTTCTCGCGGGGCCAGCTTGATTGCCTGGTTCACTTTGTCGATGGCTGCCGCGTATTCTTTTTTACCAGCCAATTCCACCGCCTTGTCGTGGGCGTCGTAAGCGGGCTGCAGCTTTCTTAGCAGGGCGGTTTTCTTCTGGTATACGTCCTCACCGCGATAGCCGCCGCCACCGATTTCGCTCACCAGCTTACGGTTCTCGGCCACCCTTTTGGCGGATGGCGGGTGAGTAGCAAACAGTCCGTCGATGAATCCGGCGCTGCGGCCCTTGGACATTTCCAGAAAAATCTGCTGCAGCTCTACAGCGGCCTGGGGGTCATAGCCGGCCGCTTTCATATAGCGAATGCCGTAATAGTCGGACTCCAGTTCGTCGCCCTGGCTGTACTGCGCCAGCGCAAGTTGTGCGCCAACGGCCGCGCCGCCCATCACCATGCCCGCCCATTCGTTATCCGTCAGCGCCAGGCCCAGAGCACCCACTCCTAAGCCTATAATCTGCGCCTGCTGCATACGCTGCACACTGTGGCGGGCAGCGGCGTGCACAATCTCGTGGCTCAGCACCGAGGCCAGCTGGGCTTCGTCGCTGAACTCGGTCAACAGGCCACGGTTAATGGCAATCTTGCCGCCGGGCAGGGCCCAGGCGTTGGGCACGCTGCTGTTCAGCACCACAAAATCGTAGGGCAGGTCAGGCCGGTCGCTCACAGCCGCCAGTTTCATGCCCACTTCGCGAACGTAAACGGTCAGCTCAGGGTCGAGATAAAACTGCCCATCCTGGGTTTGCTGGGTGGGTTTGTACTGCTCGGCACCCATGCTCAATTCCTGATTTTCTGGAATAATGGACAGTTGGCGTTCCCCGGTGACCGGATTGACTGAGCAGCCGGCCAACGTAAAAGCCAGCGTTAGCGCCGTAAGTAGGACTTTCAACATCTGGGATTTGGTGATTGGGTTCACTGCGAGCTCCTGCTGATTCACAAGTTATGAGGGCTTTATAGCATAGGTGGCGTTCCGCCTTGCTACTCACTGACGTTAAATCCGCTGATTCGTTAGCCTTGAAATGCCTCCGGGTGGCCCCATTTCTGCTTCCATGATCCATGGCGTCGCACGAATCGCCACTTATTTTACGTTCCACAGTAGTCAGGAGAGATACGCACCATGACGGTTGAATCGCATAAAGAAACTCTGGGTTTTCAGACCGAAGTAAAGCAGCTGCTACAGCTGATGATTCACTCCTTGTATTCCAACAAGGAAATTTTCCTTCGTGAGCTGGTTTCCAACGCTTCTGACGCAGAAGACAAGCTGCGCTTCGCCGCTCTGAAAGACGACGGCCTGTACGAAGGCGATTCCGAACTCAAAATTCGCCTGGCGTACGATGCCGAAGCCAATACCGTCACCTTGAGTGATAACGGCATTGGTATGGCCCGCGAAGACGTGATCAGCAATCTGGGGACTATTGCCCGTTCCGGCACCGCGGATTTCCTAAAGCAGTTGTCTGGTGATGAGAAAAAAGACAGCAAGCTGATCGGCCAGTTTGGTGTAGGCTTTTACTCGTCATTCATTGTGGCTGACCAGGTTGACGTGTTTACCCGCCGCGCCGGTGCACCCGCATCCGAAGGCGTACATTGGGCGTCTAAAGGCGACGGTGAATTCACCATCGAAACCGTTGAACGCGCCGAGCGTGGCACCGAAATTGTGTTGCAGCTGAAGCCGGAAGCCAAAGAATTTGCCGATGGCATGCGCCTGCGCAACCTGGTAAAGAAGTACTCTGACCACATTTCGTTCCCGGTGGTCATGGCGTCTGAATCCGAGGAAGAAGAGCAAAAGGGCAAAGACGAAACGGTCAACGATGCCACTGCGCTCTGGACACTGCCGCGCACGGAAATTAAAGACCAGGAATACAAAGAGTTCTACAAGCACATCTCCCACGATTTTGAAGACCCTTTGAGCTGGTCTCACAATAAAGTGGAAGGCAAGCTGGAATACACCAGCCTGCTGTACCTTCCGGCCCGCGCGCCGTTTGATCTGTACAACCGCGAAACACCCCGTGGCTTGAAACTCTACGTTCAACGCGTGTTCATTATGGACGACGCCGAACAGTTCCTGCCGCTGTACCTGCGTTTCACCAAGGGTGTAATTGATTCCAGCGATCTGTCGCTGAACGTGTCCCGTGAAATTCTGCAGAACGATAGCATCGTCGCCAGCATTCGCACCGCGGTTACCAAGCGAGTTCTGGACATGCTGTCGAAGCTGTCTAAGAAAGAAGGCGACGAATACCAGAAATTCTGGAACGAATTTGGTGCAGTACTAAAAGAAGGCCCGGCGGAAGACTTCGGTAACCGCGAAAAAATTGCGGGTCTGCTGCGTTTTGCCTCTACCCACACCGGTGAAGAAGCCCAGAATGTATCTTTGGAGCACTACATCGGCCGCATGAAAGAAGGCCAGAAAAAGATTTACTACATCACTGCTGACAACTTCATGGCCGCCAAGAGCAGCCCGCACCTGGAAGTGTTCCGCAAGAAAGGCATTGAAGTGCTGATTCTATCTGACCGCATTGACGAATGGATGATGGGCTACCTCAATGACTTCGACAGCAAGCAGTTTCAGGACGTGGCTCGCGGCGAGCTGGATCTGGGTGATGTAGAAACCGAAGAAGACAAAAAGCACCAGGAAGAAGCCACCAAAGAACATCAAGGCCTGCTCGAGCGCATAAAAAAGGCTTTGGAAGAACGGGTTCAAGAAGTGCGCGTAACCAACCGGCTGACCGATTCACCAGCTTGCCTGGTAGTGGCGGATTTCGACATGGGCGCCCAGATGAAAAAGATTATGGAAGCCGCTGGCCAGAGCGTGCCAGACAGCAAGCCGATCTTCGAAATCAACGTGGACCACCCGCTGGTGCAGCGCTTGGAGCGTGAGCAGAGCGAAGATCGCTTTGGCGAGCTGTCTGCGGTTCTGCTTGACCAGGCTACCCTGGCCAGTGGCGAACAGCTGAAAGACCCGGGCGCCTACGTAACACGCCTGAACCGTCTGCTGTTGGAGCTGGCTAACTAAGCCAGACCGGATACGAGCCATGCAACGCATTGTGGTGGACATCAGCATTGGCCCTGACGAGTGGATAAAGCTCTACCAGGGCCTTGCACAAGATGTGACCGCACGGGCCCGGGACGGACGCTCTGTCCGTTTCCCGGCTCGAATTCTTTCTCGTTTTTATCTGAACGATGGCGTTCGTGGCAGTTTTTGCATCAGCTTCAACGACCAAGGCAAGTTTGAAACCATAGAACGCGTATAATCCCTTCTTCTCTATCTCCTGATTTTTTGGCATCCTCAGTGCCACTTTTGTTATCACTTTTTCACCGCTGTTTTGACCTGCTCTGGAGCGCTCATGCGAATTATTCTGGCCCCGATGGAAGGGCTGGTGGATGCACCTATCCGTGAAACTCTCACCAAAGTGGGCGGTATTGACCGGTGCGTAACCGAATTTATTCGCGTAACCCACGGCATGCTGCCGCCGCGGATTTTCTACAAATACGCGCCCGAACTTCATAACAACTCGCTGACCCGGGTGGGCGTGCCAGTGGCGGTTCAGCTGCTGGGTTCCGACCCGCACATGATGGCCCGCCATGGTGCTAAAGCCGCAGAACTGGGCGCCACCCAGGTGGACATCAACTTTGGCTGCCCGGCCAAAACCGTGAACAAGCATAAAGGCGGTTGTGTGTTGATGCGTGAGCCTGAGCTAATGCATGAAATTACCGCGGCCGTGCGCCAGGCCGTGCCAGCCGATATCTTGGTGACGGCCAAAATGCGTCTGGGTTACGACGACCGCTCTATGGGCGTGGCCTGCGCGCAAGCCCTGGACGCCGCAGGCGCCGGGGAAATCGTTATTCACGCCCGCAGCAAAACCGACGGCTATAAGCCACCTGCTTACTGGGAAGAAATTGCCAAGGCGCGGGAAGCGGTAAAGGCCAAGGTAATCGCTAACGGTGATATTTTTACGGTGGCTGACTACTGGCGCTGTCGTGAAGTGTCTGGCTGTGACGATGTAATGATTGGCCGTGGCCTGGTGGCGCGGCCGGATTTGGCACGCCAAATTCGCGCCAGCCAGCGCGGTGAAAGCATCGAGCTGATGACCTGGCCGGAAGCACTGGCTCTGGTGCAAGAATACGGGTACGCGCTTCAGGGCTGGCTGGAGGACAAATACGTAACCGGGCGCATCAAACAATGGATGAACTATTTACGCCAGGGTTTTAGCGAAGCCGAGGCCCTTTGGCCCCAGGCACGAAAAATTCGTGAAGTGGCACCTATGTTCGAGTTCCTTAATCAGGCCACAGCCGTCGATCAACGCTTAATTGATTTCTGCCAACAGCAGAATGTTGCGAACAGTCTAAACTAAGGCAGACGCGCCTGCACAGTCATAGGTAAAAGCTAACTGCCGCGGTAGTCAAAGAAAATTATATTAATGCTAGTTTGTTGGCCTATAGTCAGGTATAGCCACATCAGAGAAGCACAACACAATTGTCATGCAGTCTTTGAGTGAAGCCAACACCCCCTAAGAATAGTGGAGAAAAAACATGGCTGATAGCAATCCAACGGCGGGCAAATGCCCGGTCATGCACGGCGGCAATACCTCCTCCGGCAGCAGCAACATGAAATGGTGGCCCAGCGCCTTGAACCTGGCCATCCTTAATCAGCACGACAGCAAAACCAAGCCGCTGGGTGCTGTTTTCAATTATCGCGAAGAGTTGAAAAAACTTGACGTAGACGCCCTGAAAAAAGACCTGAACGACCTGATGACCGACAGCCAGGATTGGTGGCCGGCGGATTGGGGCCATTACGGCGGTCTGATGATTCGTCTGGCATGGCACGCAGCCGGTTCCTACCGCGTTACCGATGGCCGCGGTGGCGCAGGCACCGGCAACCAGCGTTTCGCTCCGCTAAACTCCTGGCCGGATAACGGCAACCTCGACAAAGCCCGCCGCCTGCTGTGGCCGGTCAAGCGCAAGTACGGCAACAAGCTGAGCTGGGCCGACCTGATTGTGCTGGCGGGTAACGTGGCTTATGAATCCATGGGCTTCAAAACCTTTGGCTTCGCCTTTGGCCGCGAAGACATCTGGCACCCGGAAGAAGACATCTACTGGGGAGCGGAAGACGAGTGGCTGGCTACCAGCGACAACGAAAAGAGCCGTTACAGTGGTGATCGTGATCTGGAAGACCCGCTGGCCGCGGTGATGATGGGCTTGATCTACGTGAACCCCGAAGGCGTTGACGGCAACCCGGACCCGCTTGCAACGGCCCGCGACGTGCGCGAAACGTTCAAGCGTATGGCCATGAACGACGAAGAAACGGTCGCGTTGACCGCAGGTGGTCACACCGTGGGTAAATGCCACGGTAATGGCGATCCGGCAAACTTGGGCGAAGCACCGGAAGGCGCTGAAGTAGAAGAGCAGGGCCTGGGCTGGAATAAAAAGACCGGTACGGTCGGTAATCATACGGTCACCAGCGGTCTTGAAGGTGCCTGGACCACCAATCCCACCCAATGGGACGACGGCTACTTTAAATCGCTGATGAACTACGACTGGGAGCTGACCAAGAGCCCGGCCGGCGCTTGGCAGTGGCAACCGGTGGACATGAAAGAAGAAGACAAGCCGGTGGATGCAGAGAACCCGTCCGTGCGTCGCAACCCGATCATGACCGACGCCGACATGGCCATGAAAATGGACCCGGAGTACCGCAAGATCTCCGAGAAGTTCGCCAAAGATCAAGCCTCCTTTGAAGACGTGTTTGCTCGCGCCTGGTTCAAATTGACTCACCGCGACCTTGGGCCAAAAGTGCGCTATGTCGGCCCGGAAGTACCTCAGGAAGATCTGATCTGGCAAGACCCGACGCCTGCCGGCAACACCGGTTATAACGTCGATGCCGTTAAAGCGAAGATTGCTGCCAGTGGCCTGAACGCTACCGACATGATCAACACCGCTTGGGACAGCGCCCGTACCTACCGTGGTTCGGATATGCGCGGTGGCGCCAACGGATCGCGAATTCGTCTTGCCCCCCAGAAAGACTGGGAAGGTAACGAACCCGAGCGCCTGGCCCGTGTATTAAGCGTGCTGGAAGCTATTGCCGCAGACGCCGGTGCCAGTGTGGCCGATGTGATTGTGCTGGCGGGTAATGTTGGCTTAGAGCGGGCGGCTAAAGCCGCGGGTGTAAGCGTAAACGTGCCATTCTCAGCCGGCCGTGGCGATGCCACCGACGAGATGACTGATGTGGAATCTTTCGAACCGCTGGAGCCCATTCACGATGGCTTCCGTAACTGGGTGAAAAAAGATTACACGGCTACCCCGGAAAAACTGTTGCTGGACCGTGCTCAGCTGATGGGCCTGACTGCGCCGGAGATGACGGTGTTACTAGGCGGAATGCGTGTGCTTGGCACCAACCACGGTGGCAGCAAGCCCGGCGTATTCACCAACAGGGAAGGGCAACTGACCAACGACTTCTTTGTGAACCTGACCGACATGGGGAACAGCTGGAAGCCGACGGGGAAAAACTCTTACGAGATTCGCGATCGCAAAACCGACGCAGTGAAGTGGACCGCCACCCGAGTAGATCTGGTGTTCGGCTCCAACTCGATCTTGCGCTCCTACGCGGAATTTTATGCTCAGGACGACAACAAAGAGCGCTTTGCGCATGACTTTGTGACCGCCTGGACCAAAGTCATGAATGCTGACCGGTTTGATCTCGCGTAAGCGTAAAGGGTATTTAAAAAGGCGCTTCAGCGAGAGTTGAAGCGCCTTTTTTTATTAAAAATGACTCCTTCTAAACCAACGTGCTTCATGTAAACATGAATATATTATGAATTAATCGCAACGCCATCATTATTGTTAAATTTTGGAAACAACTCAAAGGCACGATGCGTGAAAACTGGGGCAAACTGACTGACGATGAGGTAGATGAGATGGGTGGCCGCAAAGATCATTTCTTGGGCAAAGTTCAAGAAAAATACGGCGCAACACACTGGCATTGGTTTTTAAGGATTATTAATGCACATGACTTCGGATTTTATTGAAAAACTGGGCATTCGTTTCCCAATTATTCAGGCACCAATGGCTGGCGTATCTACGCCGGAGTTGGCCGCCGCGGTGTCGAACGCGGGCGGGCTCGGTTCACTGGGGATTGGCGCTAGCACAATTGACCAAGCTCGAAACATGATTGAACAGACGCATCGGCTAACCGGACAACCGTTCAATGTGAACGTCTTTTGCCACGCCCCTGCAACGCGTGACCCTGACAGAGAAAAAGCGTGGCTTGCGTATCTTGCTCCACTGTTCAGCGAAGCCGGGCTGGATCCGCCCGATCAACTCGACGAAATTTACACTTCATTCCTTGTCGAAGACGAACAATTCGAGATGTTGCTTGAGCTGCGCCCGGCTGTCGTCAGTTTTCATTTCGGCATACCTTCTGCTGACTGTATTGCCTGTTTGCGTGAGGCCGGCATTTACACCATGGCAACGGCGACCAATCTTTACGAGGCAACACTGATCGAGCAAGCGGGAATAGATGCCATTGTCGCCCAGGGTATTGAAGCCGGCGGGCACCGGGGTATGTTTAACCCGGAAACAACGGATGAGTGTTTGAGTACGATGGTGCTTGTGTGTTTGCTGGCAAAGCACACAACACTGCCTATCATCGCGGCGGGCGGCATTATGGACGGCCATGCCGTCAACTCGGTGCTGAAACTTGGAGCGGTAGCTGCCCAGCTAGGAACGGCATTTGTTCTGTGTCCCGAATCTGCGGCCAATAGCGCCTATCGCGAAAATCTGAAAAGCCAACGTGCAACGCAGACACGATTGACGGATGTCCTATCCGGCCGGCCGGCACGGGGAATGGTTAATCGATTGATTACATTTGGCGAAGCAGAAGGCAGCCCGTTTCCCGCGGATTACCCGCTCGCTTACGCTGCAGCTAAACGACTTAGTGGGGCAGCATCCAAACTGGGAAACAACGAATTTGCCGCGCAATGGGCAGGGCGCACCGCTGGCGCGTGAGCTACCGGCGTCGGAGTTGATGAGCGTGCTGATGGCTGAAACTCGTATCGAATAGTAGGCTTGTCTCGATTTTAATCGCGCTTTTAAGCCCGATTTTAATTGAAACTCAATAAGCCGCAACACCTCAATTTTGTTCAATATACTATGCTGCCGGGCGTGTCAGAATCCACTCCTGATTTGACCGGAGAGTGTATGACTATGTCTTTGATTCTACCCATGTGCGCGTTTGCCTTAGCGGCATCCATTTCACCTGGGCCCGTAAATCTTGTGTGCCTGAGCACTGGTACCCGCTATCCGGTTGCCACCGGCTTAACGTTTGTCACTGGTGCCACGCTGAGTTTTATTGTGCTTTTCATTGCGGTAGGACTGGGTCTTTATTCACTACTGACGATGGTTCCGGGGCTGCAAAGTGTGTTGCGTTGGGTGGGTATTGCATTTTTGCTTTATCTGAGTATCAAGTTAGCCCTGGACAGCGGTCAATTGCCAGACGCTGGCAGCAAAAAGGCACCGGGCTTCATTACAGGCGCCTTGATGCAGTGGTTGAACCCCAAAGCCTGGCTTGCCTCCGCTTCTGGCATCGGGGCGTTCACTAACGCAAACGATCTGAACCAGATCCTGCTGTTTGCCGCTCTTTATCTGCCAATCTGCTGGTTGTCACTGGCTTGCTGGGTTTACGCCGGCGCATTCCTGCGCCGATATGTTCAAAAGCCCATCATCCTGATGACCATCAACCGCACACTGGCGTTATTACTTGCTGTCAGCTGCGTGTATCTTCTCGTTAGCTGAACCGAGACGGTACTGGTTTGGAGTTGCGGCCACTCGTAACTTGAAGGCACGCTGAAAGTGAGGCTGATCGGCAAAGCCGGCATTCAGGGCTGCCTCGGCAATGGGCGTGCCTTTTTTTAGCTCATTCTGGCCGATTTGCACGCGTCGATTCACCAGGTATGCATGGGGCGTGAAACCGAACGCCTGTTTAAAGGAGCGGATCAAATGGCTCTCGCTAAAACCTGAAAGGGCGCAAAGGGTCTCCAGCGAAACATCGTCCGTCGCATGCTGATCTATATAGCGAGCCAGCTGTGTTAAAACATCTGCGGTAGCTGGCTGCTGAGTGATTGGCTGAGTTGCCAGCTCGTGCATGAGAGCTGACAGAAACGCCTCTAATTCTCTCTGCTTGTCTGTCACCGCAGACTGGGTATCCAAAAGGCAATCTGCGAGATGGCGGTAACGATCGAACCAGCGGTTATCGGATAGCACAGCCGTGTGTAGATCCTGCCAGGCTGGGGTAGGGAGTAAACCCGCCTGGTATCGCAGATTTGTTAACCACTGAGTATCAACATACATCATCAGATATGACCAGGGATGGTTATCTATAGGATTACACGCGTGCGCCCATTCCGGGTTCATTACCACCAAGTCTCCGGCACTGACCGCAAAGCTGTCGTCGCGATAACGAAACGTGCTTTTGCCGTTAGTAATTGCGCCAAGGGACCAATGTGAATGGCTGTGGAGGGCATAACAGACTGGGCGACCATCCGCGACCTTACGCAGTTCTACGAAAGGCATGCGCTTGTCACGCCAGAAAACGGGGGCATACGGAGGCGTAGTCATTGCTGGTCATCCTGATGAAGTCACAGATAACTTACTTCACGCTTACGCTTTTTGAAAGAAAACCGGGGCCGATCTATTTTCCTGAGAAAAC
This sequence comes from Marinobacter sp. ELB17, assembly GCF_000169375.1. Classification (GTDB taxonomy): domain Bacteria; phylum Pseudomonadota; class Gammaproteobacteria; order Pseudomonadales; family Oleiphilaceae; genus Marinobacter. The sequence continues at coordinate 78,958 of NZ_AAXY01000012.1, read as the reverse complement.
AATCGGCCCCGGTTTTAAGGCCATTCCTTGAAAACTGACGGTTAGGCCTTCTGGACCCACGTCTGACACCAGCCGTTCGATTCCACGCTATTCTGCGGGAACAGCGAACAGCCATTGTTGGCTTCCAGGAAGAACATACAGCTTGCGCAGTGTTCACCTGCCGCATAAGCCGGGTGGCCGGCAGCCTCTTCGGCCACTTTAACGTAGTTCAACCCCTTGGCTTGGGGGGTTGTTGGGTCGAGCGGTGGAAGGCTTTGGGCGAAAGCGCGCTGAGATAGAATGCCCATACCAAGAGGTAGAGCAGCCATACCGAGCAAGCTGTGACGCATAAATTTGCGGCGACTTTGATTAGCCATGATAGTTCCTTATGTGTGTATATCTTCAGTATATTAAATGGTTAGTAATAGTTGCGGGTAGTAATACGTTTCGAACGTAGAATAGATCGAAATGAACCAATGTTCAATATGCGCAACATGAAGGCGTTAATCATCTTTCCGAAAGTTAAAGATATTGATAATTAAAACGTTTATCAAATAACAATCGTTATCGAAAACTCATTAATGGTTATCATTATCTTTCATGGCTTCGCCTGCGTATCTCTAACAGCGCGCTAACAGTCAGGGTGATTACAGTAAGCGGTATTAAGAAGTAAAGCGCCACTGTACCAAACTCGGGCAAAGCATCATGCTGAGTCGCAACCAGGATGATATACATCGTATACATCACGTAGTATCCAAGGAAAAGACTGCCTTCCGGCCGGCTGATTCCGCCACCCGTAAAGAATATGGGCAAACAGGCAAATGCAACCGCTATCATTACCGGAAGATCAAAACCGATAACGGCAGGCGGCACGTTAATTCCGGAGGGCGCAACAATACCTGCAACCCCCAGCACGCCCATCAGGTTGAAAATATTGCTGCCGATCACATTGCCAACGGCGATGTCACGTTGACCGCGTATAGCCGCAATAACTGAGGTAACCACTTCTGGCAGGGATGTACCTGCTGCAACAATCGTTAGGCCGATAATCAGTTCGCTGACACCCATATATTGGGCAAACGAGACAGCGCCATCAACCAGCCAGCGTGAGCCGAGAACCAACAGAACAAGGCCGCCGAGGACAAGGAGACTATTTCTGAGAGTGCTACTGCCAGAGCGATTCACATCTCCGGACTCTTTGCTGCCTTCGTTATTACGTTCGGTACGTTCTTTATTGCGATCGGTACTGGCTTTGCGGCTCAGGTAAATCAAAACCCCGATATAACCGGCGAGACCTAATACCAGTATTGTGCCGTCAGCGCGACTGACGCTTCCATCCAGCGAAAGAAGCAAAACAAACATCGAGAGCGCAATCATTACCGGCACATCAAGTCGCAGGAGTTGTTTTGACACAACAAGTGGCACAATTAACGCAGAAAGGCCCAGGATAAAAAGAACGTTGAAGATATTGCTGCCGATGACGTTGCCCACAGCAACACCCGATTGGCCCGATAGAGCCGCTTTAACACTGACTGCAAGTTCTGGCGAACTGGTGCCGAATGCGACAACAGTCAACCCGATAATTAATGGCGATATACCGAAGCCCAATGCAAAACGGGATGCGCCTCTGACTAATGCTTCGGCACCTACGATCAAAAAAACCAACCCAGCACTGAAGAAAACAAAGGCCATACGCTTCTCGCAAGTTTGCTTAATGACCGCACAAAGCGCATTAAGCCGGCACGAGTATACGCTTGGCATGCCAGAAAAATTGCACGGATTTATTTTTCTTTTAAAGCAGGCGCAGCGAGAAATGATACTTGCTTAATGACTCATAAATTCAGGATATTAAAAAGAATAACACTGGGCGGTCGTCCGCTCCAAGTGCAACACTTGGTTCAATGAACGCGCGCTTTTTTTCGTCTAGCGATGCCAAATAACGCTAAACTCAAACCCAACAATAAGGCTGTTGAAGGTTCAGGTAGGCGGGCTAAATTATTGTAAGCGGTAGCTGCGCCGGTTTTGCAACCGTCCGCTCCCAATATGGCATTTGCGCCTAAAGTGACATAATTTGTCGCTGAAAAAGCGCCGCCACAATAGTCACCTACGCCTAACATTACAGCACTGTCCCCAGCGGAAACGTAGCTTTTCGATAGAACAAGGCCTCTGAATTTCGCTCCTGCGCCTAGTGTTGTGTAACCTTCGCCGGCCCCGACAGTTTTGTCGCCCAAGATATTCCAGATAATGCTGCTCTCATCAGTTACGTTCAAAAGCTCTATATTTGCGAGCGCACCAAAGGTCATGTAGTTCGAGATGTTGAAAACCCAAGAGGCATCTACACCTCCGCCATCAAGGGTGATGGTTGTGCTGGCAGCAACCGTTAGATAATCTGCGACACTGTAGATGCCGGCTCCGAGCAGTTCGTCGTTTGTCCCGAAACCGACTGCTAGTTGCGTCCCTTTTCCCAGATCTTTGAGCGTTTGTTGGGCAGACTTAATATTTTCCGTCTGACTGATTACTTCGGGAGCGCTATACCCAGGTTCCAACATACGGTCTTGCTTCACGATCACTACGGTAGCGGTGAGATCTATTCTTGTATCCGTTCCGCTCTCAACACTGCCCGCGACAACGGCCGAATTGCCGAAGCTGGCGTAGGTTCTTGTTTTAACGTCGCCGTCGAGCCCGGCACCTGCGCCGGCGCTTGTGTATGTGCCACTTTTAATATTGCCTTTGACCGCTCCCGAAGCACCGATGGCTGCGAAGGTTCCAGCCTCAATATTACCACCAGCAATTGAACCCGCACCTGTTGATATCGCGCCGGGGCTCTGCATATTGCCACCGGCGGTTGCCAGTGCACCTACGGTTATGTAAACGTTGGCATAAATGGACTGGTTATTTAGCTCAGCATTTAACAAGGGCATTGCTTGTGCGCTAGACGCCGCAGCGATGATCGAAACAAAGAGTAGTGATTTAGTGTGTTTCATTGAAGTCCTTTTTCGTAATATCCATTTAGAATGAACACGAGTAACTGCTACGTTATAAGCAGTATCGCCATCACCAGAATCTTCGTTTGAGCTATTGCGCGTATAGCAAGTGTGAGCGTTTTTTCTTATGCTCTCTCGCTTATCCGAGCCTGATCGACGATTAATAATTGAAGCGCGCCGTTACTAAACCTATTTCAAACCAGTGATCATTAAGATTGGCTTTACCAACGGTAGAACCAAAAATCTAAGAGGCAATAATTAATGCTTTTTTGAAACTAATAGAATTTTCATCTATTTGGTTCTGTTTTAAATTTAAGCATTTATCATGCCATTATATATAATATCAATATAAATCATAAGCATGCATTATGTATTAAATTTACCGCCAATGAATGTGTAAAATAAACTGACGTTATTCTGGTGTGTCTGATTACTGCACGTCGTTATAGCTACTCCACCAAAAGTTCTACCTGCACCCAATTTTGAGTAATCGCAGAAGAGCAGATACCTTTTAATATTAGGTGTGTTCGTTATGGGGCACTAAGAAGATGTAGATAGGCTATTAATGCTACCTGAGCATAATAAAAAGCGCCTCAAACTAGGTCTGTCTCTTTGCTGTCAGCCTGCTTGGTTCGAATCAATGTTGCGTGGCCCGTATCCAGAGCTTCAGTCAGCCGCCTCTGTTTCTCCTGAATCGCGTGTGTGGCCTGCTCGCGTACCGGGCCATAGCCCCGAACTTCACTCGTTAGCTCCGCCAGTTGTAAAAAAGTGTCGTAGTTGCTGGGATCCAGCCCACTGACAATCCGCTCCACCAGTTGCTGGTAGTCTTTCAACTGCGCCCGATCCATCTTGCGGTCGGCGGAATAGCTGAACGGATCGATAGCCGTGCCGCGCAGCACCCGGAATTTTGCCAGCAGCTTGAACGCCTGGAACATCCAGGGGCCGAACTGGCGTTTTCTGGGCCGGCCCTGGGCGTCGGTACCTCGGTTCATGATGGGCGGGGCCAAATGAAAGTAAACCTTAAAGTCCCCTTCGAAGGTATTGTTCACCTCTTTCATAAAGTCGGTTTCAGCAAACAGGCGGGCCACTTCGTATTCGTCCTTGTAGGCCATAAGCCGATACAGTTGTTGGGCGATGGTCCGCGTCAACAAATGGTTGTTCTGGCCCAAGGTGTCCTCTGCGTCGTGTACTTGCTTTACCAGCGAGGTATAGCGATCAGCCCAGCGCCGATGCTGATAGTTCACTAGATGCTGATAACGAATGTTGATCAGCTCGTCCAAGCCTTGGGTCGGTTTCACGTCGTCTACCCGAGCCTCGCCGGTGTTCAGCAGGTCGGTAATGGCCTTCAAGTCTGTTGCGGCTACGCGGCCCCAGCCAAAGGCTTCCTTATTGCGGTCAATCGCGACGCCATTCAGCTCAATGGCTTTTATCAACGAGGCCTGTGACAGAGGCAGAAGCCCTCTCTGCCAGGCAAAGCCCAGCATCATCACGTTGGAAAACACGGTGTCTCCCATCAGCTTCTCAGCAATGCCATTGGCATTCAATCGCGCGAAATTGTCATCGCCAACGGCGTTACGAATCAGGTCCAGGCGCGTGTCGGCCTGCATGTCCGCATCCCGAAACAACACGTAATCCGCGGTGGGCAGTTCGGCTTCGTTGGCTACTACACGGGTGTAAAGGGGTTTCAGAACGTTCAGTGCCTTCTGGGAAGAAGCCACCACCAGGTCGCAAGCGATCACCGCATCGGCCTCAGCGTTACTGATGCGAACCTGGTGCAGTTTGTCTGGCGACGGCGCCATGCGAACATAACTGAGTACCGTGCCACCCTTCTGCGCGAAGCCGGTGAAGTCCAGCACCGAGGTACCCCGGCCTTCAAGATGGGCTGCCATAGTGATGAGCTGGCCCACGGTTACGACGCCAGTGCCGCCCACACCACCCACCAACAGATCGTAGGAACCGGTCAACGCAGGCAAAACTGGCTCGGGAATAGTAGTAAGTTTGCTCGTGAGCACAGAGCCTGTGTCTGTGCCGCGAGATTTGCGCAGTTGGCCACCCTCGATGGTTACAAAGCTAGGACAAAAGCCATTCAGGCAGGAGAAATCCTTGTTACAGGAAGACTGGTCAATCTTGCGTTTGCGGCCCAGCTCTGTCTGGCGCGGCACCACCGAAAGACAGTTCGATTGCACAGAACAGTCTCCGCAACCTTCACACACGTGATGATTGATAAACACCCGCTTGGCGGGATCCGGGTACAGGTTGCGCTTACGCCGGCGACGCTTCTCTGCGGCGCAGGTCTGATCGTAAATCAGCACGGTGCAGCCCGGAATGTCACGCAGCTCCTTTTGAACGTTATCCAGCTCTGAGCGATCATGAAAGCTTACATCCGCGGGGAAAAGATGCTTTTTACCATCGTACTTTTCGGGTTCATCACTGAGCACAACAACCCGGCGAACGCCCTCCGCTGCAACCTGCTGCGCGATCATCGGCACGCTGATATTGCCGTCAACAGGTTGCCCGCCGGTCATGGCTACTGCGTCATTGAACAGAATCTTATAGGTGATGTTGATGCCGGCCGCCACGGCCTGGCGGATGGCCATAGAGCCAGAATGAAAATAGGTGCCCTCACCCAGGTTCTGAAATATATGGGGATTGCCGATATACCTGCTCTTGCCAACCCAATTAACCCCTTCGCCACCCATCTGAATCAGCGATTCCGTGTTACGGCCCATCCAGGATGCCATAAAGTGACAGCCGATCCCGGCCAGTGCCTTGCTGCCTTCCGGCACTTTGGTCGAGGTGTTGTGGGGGCAGCCCGAACAGAAATAGGGCAGGCGCTTAACACCTCCTGGATCCTGGGCATTGCTTATGCTGTTGATGGTCGCCAGGCGTGCGCTGAAATCCGCCCCAAAGAAGCGGCCAAGGCGGGCGGCGAGAAAACCGGCTACTAACTTGGGGCTCAGTTCGCCGACGTAAGGAATCAACGGGCGGCCCAGCTCATCCTGCTTGCCAGTGATTAGAACGTCGCCGGGGTGATCCGGTTCCGACATGGCTTCTTTGATCTGACTTTCGATAATGCCGCGCTTTTCCTCGACAACAAGCACTTCTTCCTTGTCGTGAACAAACTTGAGAATACCGCGTCGTTCAAGTGGCCAGACCATGCCCACTTTATAGATATCGAGCCCCATCTCCCTGGCATGACATTCATCAATGCCCAGCAGATCAAGCGCTTCCAGCAGATCCAGATGTCCTTTTCCGGTGGTGACTATTCCAAACCGTGCGTTTGGCTCATTAAACAGGCAGCGGTCGATAGGATTCGCTCGGGCAAAAGCTTGCACCGCCGCCAGTTTATGTTCAATACGGGTTTCCAGCTGAGGCCCCGGAAGGTCTGGCCAGCGATAGTGAAGGCCGGTCTCCGGCGGCGTGAAATCATCCGGCGTTACAAAATCCGGCAGTGGCGCCAGCTCCACCGAAGCAGCACTTTCCACCGTTTCGGACACCGCTTTGAATCCAACCCAGCAGCCGCTGTAACGCGACAAGGCATAGCCCCAAAGGCCAAACTCCAAATACTCGGCAATGTTGGCTGGATTAATAGTGGGCATGAAAAAGCTCATGAACGCCACATCAGACTGGTGGGGCATAGACGAAGACACGCAGCCGTGATCATCACCGGCAACGACCAGAACGCCACCGTGAGGAGAACTACCGTAAGTGGTGCCGTGTTTCAGTGCGTCTCCGGCTCGGTCAACGCCGGGCCCTTTGCCGTACCAGAGCCCGAACACGCCATCCACCTGGCGGTCATCGTCGGTCTCCACTTGTTGGGTACCCAATATAATGGTGGCCGCAAGATCCTCGTTGATTGCGGGCACAAAATCTACGCGGTTTTGATCAAGCAACGTTTTAGCCTGCCACAGTGCAAAGTCCACTGCGCCCAGTGGTGAACCACGATAGCCACTCGCCAAACCGGCCGTTTTGAGCCCAAGTTTGCGATCCAGCGCTGCCTGGGTCAGAAGTATGCGCACCAGGGCCTGGGTTCCGGTAAGGAATACCCGCCCGGACTCTCGCAGGTAGCGGTCTTCAAGTTGGTAATTGTCGAGCTTCGGGCCGCCGGTTTCGGTGCGCTTGCCTTGAGAGGCTTGGGGGCGAGAATTGTCAGCAGGCATACGATCCTCTTCTTCTATTTAACTTATGATCAAAAGTATAGAAGGGAATTCAGCAAATGAGTTGGTAAATAGACGTCTTTTACGTACTTAAGACCGAGGAATATGGGTTTGCCGATCGTGTTTGTCGGGCCGTTCGTGTAAATTCAGGTACGAATTACATCAAAGGGAAAGGTTATGGGTCTGGCTATTGCGTTGCATGCGTTATCCGCCGTCATTTGGGTTGGCGGTATGTTTTTTGCCTACATGGCGATGCGCCCGGCCGTGGGTGAGGTGATCGAAGCGGGACAGCGTGGTGAACTTTGGTGTCAAACGCTTACCCGGTTTTTCCGCTGGGTTTGGTTGGCGATTGTACTTTTGCTGATCACCGGCTATTGGATGATTTTCAAAGGATTTGGTGGCATGGCTGGGGCAGGGTGGCACATTCATGCCATGCAGACGCTTGGCCTGATTATGATGTTGCTGTTTTTTCACCTCTACTTTGCCCCGTTCCGCCGTTTGAAACTGGCCGTTGCCGCCAGCGATCCCCAGGAAGGCGGGCGTCAGGTCGGCAAAATTCGCCGGCTCGTTGGCATTAATCTGATTATTGGGCTGGTCGTTGTGGCTGTCGGTTCTGCCGGGCGCTATCTGTAAATAGAGACAAAAAAGGCTGGAAACCGTGACACTGTGATGGATGCCACACAACTGATTATGGGGCTGGTTTTCAGCTCCATTGGCGTCGGCTATTTCATTTACGGCCGCAAGCAATCGAATATCGTAACGCGATATTGTGGTATCGCTTTGATTCTATACCCCTATCTGGTGGCGGACACGCTTGCGCTGGTGGCGGTGGGTATTGGGTTGATGCTGGTTCCAAGATTCGTTGAGGTTTGATTGAGGCTAACGCATTCGTAAAATTTAATGCGCAGTTGCGTTGGAAAACACATTAATAACAACCACCCCAGCCACAATAAGCCCCATCCCGAACACGCTTGCCATGTCTAATTTCTGACCAAACGCCAACCAGCCGATCAGTGATATCAGAACGATTCCTGAACCAGACCAGATGGCATAGGCTATGCCGACCGGAATCGTTTTCAGGGTCAGCGACAAAAAATAGAAAGCGACGCCGTATCCGACAACCACCATCACACTTGGAAGCACTTTGGTAAAGCCTTCGCTCGACTTCAGGCTTGAAGTCGCAATCACTTCCGCAATAATGGCGATGCTTAGAAACAGCCAGTTTTTCATTTAAATACTCTTTTTGAACACATTGGATTAGAAAACCACTTGCAGGAGGCTGAAAAAAACGAACTCTTGTCTCAATTATCAGCGTTTGTTCAAAACAGCGGCGTTTGCGTTTTACGTTATACTTATATTACTCAGGCTGCATTTTATTCCATTAAAAAAATGAATTTATCACGGTTTCTTTATCTCTGAGTTCAAGTAACAGCCCTTTGCGAATGCACTTACAGAAGACGACATCCAAAGCGTTACTGCCTATTACCAGAGCCTTAATCCAATGGTTTTTGCCATTACCCAGAAAGCGCCTGGGTGATCACGACAACTACGGTGAAAACCCTGGGATTGCTAGCCAGTAAATACAAAACGCCGTCAATCACAACAGTTGACGGCGTTTTGTATTGGGCTTTAGCTACGGCTATTAGTTTTTCTTTTCAAGCGCTTCTTTCAGGCCAGCAAACGGATTGTGCGTAGCCGCCTCCCGCCTTTTTTCACCGCCGCCGCCGTAGCGCACGAAATCCTCGAATTTACTGTGTTCGTTGTCGTGGCAGTAAACGCACAATAATTCCCAGTTACTGCCATCGGCGGGATTGTTGCCGTGGTCATGGTCGCGATGATGCACCGTCAGTTCTCGCAAATTGGCGCGGGTAAACTCACGGGTGCAGCGCCCGCATATCCACGGGTACATTTTCAGTGATTTTTCGCGATAGCCGCCTTCGCGCTTCGCGATGTACTCACGCTGCTCAGCCAGAATCTTATCCAGTTTGCTCGTATCGCCAACGTTCTGACTCATCAGTGCTTCCCTCGGAAAGTAGATCTGTCCCGGTTTTCAGTTCCGGTTCTAAATGTCATTCAAACTCTGGTCGCCCGCGCTGCATGCAGCTTCTTATAGCTTTCAATAAGCCGCAGGTGTTTGTCCAAGCCTTCCAACTGCATGTTGGTTGGGGTGAGGCCGTAAAAGCGCACATCGCCATTCACCGACCCCACCACCGCGTCCATAGTCTGTTCACCGTACAGTCGCTTGAAATTAAACAGATAATCACTCAGTTCAAGTTCGTCATCGATAATAATTTCCAGTACTGCATTCACCGCCCGATAAAACAACCCGCGTTCCACGGTATTGTCATTGAACTGGATAAAGGTTTCGACTCGCTCAAGGGCGTCTTCGTGCTGTTCCAGAGCCAGGTTGATCAGCAGCTTTAACTCCAGAATGGTGAGCTGGCCCCAGACCGTGTTCTCGTCGAATTCAATACCGATCAAGGTAATGATGTCTGTGTAATCGTCGATCTGGCTTTCTTCCAGGCGCTCCACCAGGGCATTCAGCTGGCCGTCATTCAAAGAGTGGAGGTTAAGAATGTCTTCGCGATAATCCAGGGCCCGATTGGTGTTGTCCCAGATCAGATCTTCTATCTGGTAAACCTCGGAATAGTCAGGCACCAGCATGCGGCAGACTGGGGCGCCCAAGTCGTCATAAACCGCTGTATACACTTCTTTGCCCAGGTCTTTGAGGATGTTGAACAGGCCGGTGACTTCTTCTTCGTTGGTGCCCGAGAAATCCCACTCGCTAAACTCGAAATCCGCCTTGGCGCTGAAGAAACGCCAGGAGATTACACCGCTGGAATCAATGAAGTGCTCTACGTAATTGTTGGGCTCGGTGATCGCAAGGCTGTTGAACGTCGGGGGCGGAAAATCGTTCAGGCCTTCAAAGCTGCGGCCCTGCATCAACTCGGTGAGGCTTCGTTCCAGCGCCACTTCCAGAGTCGGATGCGCGCCGAAAGAGGCAAAAACGCCGGAGGTTTTCGGATTCATCAACGCGACACAAGCCACCGGAAACTGGCCTCCAAGCGAGGCGTCTTTGACCAACACAGGATATCCCTGTGCTTCCAACGCCCGAATGCCTTCCAGAATGTTGGGATATTTTTCCAATACGTGCAGGGGAACGTCTGGCAGCGTAAGTTCTTCCTGAATGATCTGCTTTTTGACCGCCCGCTCAAAAATTTCTGACAGGCACTGAACTTGCGCCTCAAACAGCGTGTTACCCGCACTCATGCCGTTGCTCAGGAACAGGTTTTCAATCAGATTGCTGGGGAAGTACACCGTCTCGCCGTCTGAATGGCGTACAAATGGCAGCGTGCAGATTCCGCGCTTTACATTGCCAGAATTGGTGTCGATCAGGTTAGAACCACCCAGTTCATCATCCGGGTTGTAGATCGCCAGGCAGTGGTCATCCAGAATGCCCTGGGGCAGTTCGTCGTTGGGCCCTGGCTTGAACCAGCGTTCATTGGGGTAATGAACAAACTCGCTGTTGGCAATTTTTTCGCCAAAAAACTGATCGTTATAGAAAAAGTTGCAGTTCAGACGCTCAATAAATTCGCCCAGCGCCGAGCACAGGGCGCTTTCTTTTGTCGAGCCTTTACCATTGGTGAAGCACATGGGCGAGGCCGCGTCGCGAATGTGCAGTGACCAAACGTGAGGCACGATATTGCGCCAGGATGCGATCTCGATCTTCATGCCCAGATCCGCCAGAATGGCGGTCATGTTGGCGATGGTCTGCTCCACCGGCAGGTCTTTACCCAAAATATAGGTGCTGGCGTCGCCTTCTGGCTTGGTCATCAGCAGGGCTTGAGCGTCTTCATCCAGGCTGTCTACGATTTCAATCTGGAATTCAGGGCCGGTTTGGACCACCTTCTTGACTGTACAGCGGTCGATGGACCGCACAATGCCCTGTCGGTCTTTGTCAGAAATGTCTTCTGGCAACTCAACCTGAATTTTGAAAATCTGGTTATAGCGGTTCTCGGGATCAACAATGTTGTTCTGCGACAGGCGGATATTGTCGGTTGGAATATTCCGTGCTATGCAATAAACCCGCACAAAATAGGCCGCACACAACGCTGATGACGCTAAAAAATAGTCAAAAGGGCCGGGCGCTGAACCGTCACCTTTGTAGCGTATCGGTTGGTCGGAAATCACCGAGAAGTCGTCAAACTTGGCTTCAATTCGGAGGTTGTCGAGAAAATTGACGTTGATTTCCATTGCGAGGGTACCGATTTGTAGAATTTGGCGCTTTGTGGCCTTAGATTGCGACTATTATCCAGTTTTTGACGCCGAACGTCTTTCAATTCGGTAAAATTTAACCATAGCTAACACAGGATGGGAGGACACAAGATCATAGGGCGGACTAAAAAATGGCGCATGACCGTATTAGCGCGACGATAAAAGGGCCGGATGGAAAACCGCGTTGCCGTTGGTGCGGCACTGTACCGGAGCTGCGTGTTTATCACGACACCGAATGGGGCTTTCCCGTGAGTGATGACTTTCGCTTGTTTGAGAAGCTGAGTCTTGAAGGCTTTCAGTCCGGATTGAGTTGGCGCACCATTTTGGCGAAGCGCGAGAATTTCCGTGCGGCCTTCCATTATTTTGATTTCAACAAAATCGCATGCTTCGACGAGCGCAGTGTCGAACGTTTAATGATGGATGAGGGCATTATTCGGCATCGTGGCAAGATTGAAGCCGTGATCAACAATGCGCGACTGGCCAAGAATCTCGTCGAGCAGGGTGGTTCCTTGGCAGCTTTCGTGTGGCGTTTTGAGCCTGACGCAAAGCCGCCCGCGGATCTACAAACAGTATCGACTTCTGCGGAATCCATTGCCTTGTCGAAGGCGTTTAAGAAGCTGGGGTGGCAGTTCATCGGGCCAACCACGGCTTACGCCTTCATGCAGTCGATGGGGTTGATCAACGACCACGCCGCGGATTGCGTCATTCGGGCCGGCGTAGAGCAAGCGCGTAAACGTTTTACCCTTCGCCACATTCAATAATGCTTACCGAGTCCGGTAGTCCATCCCGTTGCTGATTGGGCATAACGTCGGTGTATAAGCGATCAACATACTTGAACGAGGCGACTTTACAGTATGAACTCAGAGTCCATTTGCTGTGATCGGCCACCAGCAGACGGCCCCGGGTATTGCTTATAATGGCCCGGCTGACTTCGGCCTCACGGATATCGTGATCCATCAAGCCGTGTTGAAGATCCATACTGCCAGTACTGATGATGCCAAAGTCGGTGACGAAAGAACTGAAGAAATGGGTGACTTCCGGCCCGACCACGTCTTGGTCTTTATGCCGATACTGTCCGCCAGACACGATAACGTCGATATTGGGATTCACTGAAAGCGCTGCGGCCACGCGGAGGTTGTTGGTCAAAATCTTGAGCGACTGGTGATGGATCAGCGCTTGCGCCACCCATTCGATGGTACTGCCCACCCCAAGGCTGACGGTGGCCCCTTCCGGAATATCCGCTGCGACACGCTCGGCCATGCGCTGTTTGGCCTTTGAATTAGGCACCTGATGGTTGTCAATGGGATTTGCGGCAGCGCTGGCGGGTAAACTGACGCCACCGTAACGACGGCGCAACAAGCCTTGCTCGCAAAGCTTATTGATGTCGCGACGAATGGTCTGAGTCGTAACGCCAAAGCGCTTTGCAATGTCGTCAACTTCGACATGCTCCTGCTCGTGCACCCATTCAATTATGCTGTGTTGCCGCTCTTTGGCGCCCATCAGTTTACAGTCACGGTCAGTTGATTCACGTTGTTGCTACGCGCGGCGAATGTCGGCCTGGCTTAGCCCAGACTCAGTGCGTTGCTGCAGCCAGGCATCTGCCATTTCAGCAAACCCCAGTCCAGAAGGCTGGCTGGCGATCGCGGCTGGTTGATGGGTCATTACCGGCAGGTGCTTGCGAATGTTTGCCACACCGATACTCAGCGGGAAATTGCCGAACATACATTCGTCATTGGGCGCATCTCCAATAAACACAGAGCGCTGCCGCAATGCCTGCGGATCCAGGCCCAGTAAATCACGGCCTACCCGCATTGCCATGGTGGATTTATCGAAGTCTCCCTGCCAGATGTTGATATGAATCGAGCTTTCCCGAACATTGAATCCCTGTACTTTAAGGGCGTCGTGAATCTCCGCCACCTGTTGCGGACTTAAAGATTCTTGCTGATTATAGTCAACCGCCACATCCACAGTGCGAAAGGCCTGGTCGCCAGCCAGTTTGGGTTCAAAGTCTAGCTTCAATGCAGCAACAGCCGCCAAAATGCGAGCCTGGTCTTCGCGATGGGACGATTCATTATCCCAATAGTGCCAACGAACGGTCATGGGTGCCGTGCGTTCTGCGTAAAAGGCACCGCCTTCACCAATCACGGCGGCTACCGGCCAGGTTCGAATGATCTGATCACACCAGCCGGCGCAGCCACCGGTGACCGGAATTACGCGGATGCCTGCCGCCGCCAGGCGACAAATCGCGAGATAGGTTTCGGGCAGCAGCTGGCCGGCGGTGGTCAGTGTATCGTCGACATCGGTGAACAGAATATCTGCGTCACCAAACTCAAAATTATTCAACATAGTCTCTGCTTTCCCGTTCATCGCAGGTGTAAATACCGCCGGCAAAAGCCGGGCGGCATAGAAATCAGCTTTCGACAGTACTTTGCGTTAGATAGCACTCTGCGTTAGAGAGCACTCTGCGTCAGATTACTTTTTTGCGCAGAACACTGGTAATCGCTTCGCCCAGAATAACCAGAACAATGATGGCCAACAGGATTGTTGCAACTGTCTGCCAGGCGAACAGGTCGATCGACCCCTGCAGCAACACCCCGATACCGCCGGCGCCCACCAGGCCCAAAACGGTAGACTCACGGATATTGATGTCCCAGCGCAAAATAATGATGGCAAAAAATGCCGGCATTACCTGGGGTACAATCGCGTAAAGCACCACCTTCATTTTACTGGCGCCCGTTGCCTGCATGGCTTCTACCGGGTTGCGATCAATCTCTTCAATGGCCTCGCCCATCAGCTTGCCAATGAATCCGATGGACCGAAACATAACCGCCAGAATACCGGCCAGCACGCCCGGGCCAAAAATGGCCACAAACAGCAGTGCCCATATAATGGTGTTCACTGAGCGGCTGGATACCAGAATAAACCGGCCAAGCCACAGCGTTGCCTTGTTCGGCGTTGTATTCTGCGCCGCAATATAGGACACCGGTAAGGCGATGAATATCGTCAGCATGGTCGACAGCGTGGCAATATGAACGGTTTCCAACATGGCATTGAAAATCGCATCCCAACGACTGAACTCCGGTGGCCACATGCGTGAACCCAGGCTTTGAATCTGATTAGGGGCGTCCCATACCCAGGGCCAGAAAATGTCGATGTCTTTTATCGCCCAGACAACGGCCACTACAGTCACCAGGTAGATCCCGTAACGGATCAACTGTTCTTTCCGGTCATAGCGTGACCAGACGTGGTCTTTCAGTTTTGCAGCGTGATCTACCATACTTTTTTCCTCACCCAACCGCTGAAACCTTCACTGATCAAAATGATCCCGATAATCATCAGCAGAATGGCAAATGCGAAATCGTAATCGTAACGTCCGAAGGCGTTCATCAGCGTGCCACCAATACCGCCTGCACCTACAATACCGACCACTGCTGAAGCGCGAAGGTTGCTGTCCAGCTGGTACATAGACAGACCTATCTGGCGTGGCATAATCTGTGGAAAAACCCCAAAGACCAGTATTTTAAAGTAACCGGCACCCACCGAGCGCATGGCTTCAACCTGACCCCAGTCGATCTCTTCGATTTCCTCAGCCAATAACTTGGCCACAAAGCCGATAGAATACAGGGTTAGGGTGAGAATGCCCGCCAGCGGGCCAAAACCGACCGCGGCCACAAAAAGAATGGCCACTATGACCGGATGAAAGCTGCGGGATATTACGATCAGCGCACGTCCCAACAGATAAATAGGCAAGGGCGCCACATTTTTAGCGGCCATCACTGCGATGGGCAGCGACAGACCAACACCCATCAGGGTCGCCAGAAAGGCAATCTGGAAACTTTCCTTGAACCCGGTCCATAACAAACTTCCGCGCTCGAAACTGGGCGGAAAAGCGCCACCGAAAATTCGAGCGGCACGGGGCAATCCCTCAGAAACCCGCTCCCAATTGAACGGCAAGGTTGAGAATGCCCAGTACAGGTAGGTTAGGGCTATGGCAATCAAGCCATAGCGAACCCAAGGGTTTGCTATGAACGGTGGCTTTTTCCAGACCCTGCCTGACGGGGCGTCGGCTCCGGTTTTGACGCGTGTCATGCCGAAGCCTCCTGATCCTGAGATGCCTGCGTTCCTGAGTCCTCACCATCTTCTTCCGGTGATTCGATACCACCGTATATGGCGTCTAGCGCATCCTGGTTGAAATCTTTGGGCTCACCGTCAAAAATCATCTGGCCGTGGCGCATACCCACAATGCGGTCTGTATACATCCGCGCCTGGGTCACGTTGTGAATATTGATCAACACCGGCAGTGACATTTCACTCGCCAGGCTTTGCAACAAACTCATGATTTGCTGCGACGTTTTTGGGTCCAGCGAGGCGGTTGGCTCGTCGGCTAGCAAAATCTCCGGCTCTTGCATCAGCGCACGTACCACTGCAACACGCTGCCGCTCGCCACCCGATAGCTGGTCTGCGCGTTTGTCGGCGTATTGGGCAATACCGACACGCTCCATAAAGTTGAAGGCACGATCGATGTCAGTTTGCGGAAAGCGGCGGGTTAAAGCCTGGAAAAAAGACACGTAACCTAAGCGCCCGGACAGCACGTTCTCCATAACCGTTAAACGATCAATCAGGTTAAAACCCTGAAAAACCATACCGATGCGTCGGCGGGAATGACGCAATGCACTTCCGCGAAGATTGACCAACTCGTGGCCGTTTAGCTTGATCGAACCCGATGTCGGTTCGACCAACCGGTTGATGCAGCGCAACAGGGTACTTTTCCCGGCGCCTGAAGCGCCAACAATGGAAACAACACTGCTGCCATCGACCGTCAAATCAAGACCTTTGAGCACGGGGTCGTTCTGCCCGTATCGCTTGACGAGGTTGGTAATCTCTAACATGTGATTAACTCCGGAGAGAGCCTCTGACAGGCTAGCCAGAGGCTCCGGTTTTCTTATTGAAGATTATCGGGGGTGTACTGAACGCCATTGGACGCCTGAATGGTGCGAATGACGCGCCAGTTGTCCTTGTAGGTGATCGGAATGAACGTTTCGACGCCTTCAAACTCGTCACCCAGCTCGGTGCCGGCGAATTTAAAGGTGTAGAAGGCCTCGCGAACTTTTTCAACCAGGTCAGGGTGCAGGTTGTGTGCATAGTTATAAGACGTTGTCGGGAAACGATCTGATTCCCACACTAAGCGCACATCGTCTACGTCATACAGCCCACGAGCGGCCATGCGTTCTACCACTTCTGAGGCAACTGGAGCGGCATCGTAGTCGCGAGCGACCACACCAAGCATGGATTGATCGTGGCTGCCCGAAAATGAAATCTCGTAGTCTTCGCCCGGTACTATCCCCATTTCCGGAAACAGCGCCCGGGGTGCCTGGTTGCCTGAGTTAGACGTTGGTGACGTGTGTGCAACCCGCTTGCCCTTCAGGTCTTTCATTTCATAAATGTCAGAATCGCTGTGGGTGAAAACCTGCAAAGTATAGCCAAACTGGCCCGTGTCTGACCCCATCAGCGCAAAGGGAACCGCACCGGCAAGGTTAACGGCGAAAGGCGTTGGGCCAGTGGAAAAGCCGGCGATGTGCAAGCGTCCACTGCGCATGGCTTCTACCTGGGCAGAATTGGATTGCACGGCGAAGAAGCGAACATCTTTACCGGTAACTTTCGCCAGGTGATCAATGAACGGCTGCCAGATATCCGAATAAATGGCCGGATCTTCAACGGGCGTGTAGGCGAAAATCAAGGTATCGGGATTAACCCACTCTGACTCATCCGCTGGCAAGTCGGCTACCATGTCGCCGTTTGCATCGCAGTACATGGCGTCGAGTGCGCCTCGTTCACAGTCCGCCAGAACCGGGCTGCTGAAAGCAAACAGTAAAGCCGAGGCCGCCAGGGTGACGGAAGGCAAGGTGCCGGAAAACAACTTTTTCTGCATATTCATCGAGATGCTCCACTGGAAACGGTCCCTGCATGAGAGCCTCATGCCTTGAATTGAACATCCTGAAAGGACCCGTTTCGCTAAGTTGTTGTTATAAGATGTTCAATTGAACCTTCATAGTAGCAGCAAAGCACCATTAGGCAAGGCACGTATGTCCGCAATGAAAGTGTTTGGCGGAGAAGTCCCCCCGCGGAAGGTGTTCAATTGAATGTTGAGGTGCCTTTCTGGGCGCGTGAGCATTGGGCAATGTGGTCTGCCAGGCCTGTGAATTGCGTATTCTTTACCCTAAGCTTGCACTAATACATTGGCAGAATAAGGCGGTTTGCAAAAGCGTATGTCTGACAAAGAGCTCCGTAAAAAATCCGATAAACAATCGATTGACCAGTTTATCCACCAAGTCCGTAAGTTGCCTGAGCAAGGTGGAGGGCCGAGTGGTGAGCAGGGCCGGCTGATTTTTGCTCTGGATGCCACCGCCAGCAGAGAGGCTACCTGGGATCAGGCTTGCCACTTGCAGAGCGAGCTTTTTCTGGCGACCCGGGATTTGGGCGGCCTGGCCATCCAGCTTTGTTACTACCGCGGTTATGGGGAATTTAAGGCCACGGGGTTTGTTAACCAGACCAGTCAACTACTTAAGCTGATGAACGGCGTGTCCTGCTTGGGCGGCCGTACTCAGATTCACCGGGTTTTGGCGCACGCCAGGGAAGAAACCCGGGCAAAGGCCGTAAAAGCCGTGGTGTTTATCGGAGATTGTTGTGAGGAGCCGGTAGACGAGCTTTGCCACATCGCCGGGGAGCTGGGCATGCTGCGCACCCCGGTGTTCATGTTCCTTGAGGGTGCCGATGCACACGCCAAGGCGGTGTTTCAGCAGGTGGCCAAACTGTCGGGTGGCGCCTATGCTCCCTTTAACAGCAACAGCCCGCAAATGCTAAAGGATCTTATGGCCGCTGTGGCGGTCTATGCTTCCGGGGGAACCAAAGCGCTGCAAGACTATTCCAGCCGCAGTTCGCCAGAAGTTAAGCGCTTGACTCAACAAATCCGTTAGCGCCTATTTCAATTAACCGGTGGGTCAATCGGCCCGAGGTATCCGAGTGCTATTAGTGCTTTTGATTGCTGTGATGACCGTTGTTGCCTGGGTCTGGCTGCGTAACCAGCCGCCCGGCCAGCAGAAACCGGCTATTCTCAAGTTGGTAATAATTGCCGGTGTTGTGACGGTGGTCCTAATGGCCATTACCGGTCGCCTGCCCATTTTGTTTGCGATGCTGGCTTTCCTTTTCCCCCTGTTACGCCGGGTGTTACCTTCGCTATTGATGGGGCGTTTGTCGGGCTTGGGAAGTGGCCAGGCAAAGGCACAGCCGGGCAACCAATCCCATGTTTCCAGCGATATCCTCAAGATGACCCTGGACCACGACTCCGGAGATATGACCGGTGAAATATTGAAAGGCCCTATGGCCGGGCGGGCGCTGGCGGATTTGGCCGAGAGTGAATTCATCGGGTTGCTGCAGTATTGCCGGGGCCAGGATGAGGACTCTGCCCGGCTTTTAGAAACCTATTTAGACCGCCGCTTCGGAGACTCCTGGCGCATTGACGATCCGGCTAGCGATGACAGGGCCCAAAACGGTGCGCAAGACAGTGAACGCGAGAGGTCGAACAGCAGCGGCACTCTGACCGACAGCGAGGCTCTGGACATTCTGGGGTTGGAGGCCGGTGCCAACCGGGACGAGATCGTCCAGGCTCATCGTAGGATGATGCAGAAAATGCATCCGGACCGTGGCGGAAGTAACTACCTGGCTGCCCGTGTTAATGAAGCCAAAGAGCGTCTTTTGAGTTAAAGAGCCTTAAGGCAACTTCTGAATCGGCTCTTCCCTACGCCGACCAGAGCTCGTTCACATTGCGCATCAACCCTTTCACAGCGGCGGTGCCGGAACCCGGCACTCTTGCGCCGTTTGCAACGGGGCTAGGTGTAATGCTGGTCAGCCAAAGTAAGGGCATGACTGCCTGAGCAAACGGCATAAGCACGGTTTAACAGAAACCGCTAGCGACGTAGTTCGTTGCCAGCGGTTTTTTATTGAGCAGCGTCTTTACCACCAAACCTTCACCACCGCGCCTAGCTCCTTGGCTTCTCAGAAGCTCAGTAGGTCCACGAATTGGCCAGACGGGACAATACCCGGAACCCTCAGTGCCAAGCCGTAGAGTGACGAATTAGCCAGTTGGGACATCAGGCGTCAGGTATTGTCGTTAAAAGAATAAAATAACAGATAGGATATGCTAGCAATATGTATAACCTTGAAAAGAATGAATCTGACTTATCATCTCTGTTAAGGTTTTTAAAGAACACAATGGCAGGAAAATCCCAAATGGCAGTGCCAATAGAACCAGAATGTTCCAGCTTTGATGCCAGAATGACCAGAGGTTTCTGCTGCTATTGGATTGAGCAACAGACGATCCACCCTGTAAAAAAACATAACTAAAATAGATGAATGTATATAAAGGAAAGCTACTTGAAAACAAAGACATTTTCACCAGAGAGTTTCCTTGCCCCGGTGAATTCCGAAAATGTCTCTGAGCATAAAAATAATACAGTGCTAATAAAGCAAACAAAGTGAATACAATTGGATATAGCATAATGACGTCTAATCGTTGAAGTTTGCCACTTCGGCCAGAGGCCGGGAGTCATGATCAGTATCGAAGATCGCCAAAAAGCCGTGACACTGATCGCTGAAGCCTGCCAACACGGCGCCTCTTGTACCGCCGCGTGTGGAATCCTGGGTATCTCCATTCGCACGCACCAACGCTGGACCCGGGAGGGTGGCGTCAACGCAGACCAGCGCCCTGTTGTCGAGCGCCCCAGGCCTGCGAACGCGCTGACCGCCGAGGAAGAAGCGGACAGACTTGCACCGTGCCATCGGCCTGAGTTTGCGGACCTGCCCCCGGATCAAATCGTGGTGCGACTGATGGATGAAGAGCGGCTCTATCTCGCCTCGGTCTCCAGTTTTTATCGAGTGTTGAGAAAACATGGCGACCTGCAGATCGCCCCCTCATTTAGCCGGCCCCGCGTCAGCAATGACAATGCTTTTTCTGAGGTGTTGTTCAAAACCTGTAAATACGTGCCGGGTTATCTTGCCAGTGGGTTCACCGGCCTGACCGAAGCCAGACAATGGGTTCATAGCTTTGCCCAGTGGTATAACTATACGCACCGCCACAGCGCTCTGCGTTACGTCACACCGGCACAGCGCCACTCCGGTGAGGACACGGCGATTCTGGCACACCGGCACAATCTGAATCAGGCCGCACGAGCCGCAAAACCAGAGCGCTGGAGTGGCAACACACGCAACGGGACACCGGCAGCGGTGGTCACCTTAAACCCGGAGCGAAAAGAGGCGCTGGTTGCCATGGAGGTTGCAGCTTAAGAATTGAGCATAGGCGACAGATAGCTTGACAGTTACCGGCAGTGGTCAACTAATTCCGGACAGTATGTTAAGTTTTTCTTCAGCCATAACCGGCGATATCCCGCCATTGAACGTATGAGGCCGCTGTCGGTTGTAGTAGTCCATTAGATAAATCCCAACATCTTTTGTGGCATCCGGCAGACTGCGATAACCTAAATCCGGTACCCACTCGCTTTTGAGGCTTCGGAACACCCGTTCCATTGGCGAATTGACGCTCCTATGTCAAGGAACGCCTGCTAATGCCCCAAGATCTTCCGTAATTAACGGGAACAATTCTCTGACGATGTATCGTTTTAGGTACCTGTGAATCTCTTTCGTACTCAGACCTTCATGGGTTCTCCGCTCGACGTAGATCTTGGTGCGAGGATCGCTCCGCATTCGCACCATGGCGATGGTCCACAGAGCATTGTTAGCGGTCCTGCTGCCACCACGATTCAAGCGATGTCTTGTGGTTTTTCCGGATGATGCGGGTAAAGGATTTACGCCACACAATGACGCCAAGGCTGCTTCACTTTTCAGTCGGTTAGGGTTATCGCCGGCAACGGTTAAAAGGATTGCGGCTGTTTGAGGGCCCTGACTCGTGCATAACTTATGATCATAAAACGACGTAAAAACGGGATTTCTTAAGGGGTTAGGTTAGCCTCCAGAAAACGACCGATTGTTTTAGAGCTTTGAGAAAGCGAGGGTTTATGAACAGAGAGAAAGTTCTACGCGCTTAGGTCTGTGCGGGTATTTTTGAAGCAGATCTTCGTGCGTATTCTTGTAATTCTCGGTGGTCTACCGGCCTCGGGGGGGTGGCAGCGATTGACGATACTTATCAAAAAGCCTTCGCCAACTTTGCTCATATTATTGTCGCGTTAATTTGAGCGCCAGACTGGTAGCTTCAGTTTTGACCGGAAAGCAGGTGAAAATAGCCGCTGAGGGTGAGTTACCAACTTTATTATGATTTCACATTCGAACTATTTTTACACACGCAATTACACAGTATGTAAAAATAAAGAAACGCCGTGAACACAATGCCCACGGCGCTTTCAGTCAGTCACGCAACTACACAATTTTTACTATATTTTTCATCTGGCCCCTTGAAGGTATTACAGGGTCCTAATTTTCAGAACGCTTAGAACTTGACGCGTGCACCCAAGAGCGCAACTAGATTATCTTCATAATCAACGCCGGTGCGGTCCAGGGAAATGGAACGCACGCCACCGTAAACTTCGGTACCAATTGAGTTAATCTTTTGCAGAGCCTGAAAACCAACCACTTCGGCGGTATCATCTTTGAGTTGGAGATCATCCGTGTTGGAAAAATCAACTGAGAAGTGAGTGGTGCCTGCGTCGATCAACTTGGTCTGGTAACCCAACTTGGTATAATAGAAGGTGACGTCTTCCAATGAAGAGTCATTCTTGCTCGCCTGACCAAGAGCTACCGTAGCGCTGAACCCAGAGGTATCCAGCACAGAGATAGAACCTGACACCTGATCATCCAGCGCCGTTACGCCGTCGTTACCGGTGGCTTCGTTACTGTTTGCCCAGCCTATACCTGCAGCAATTTTCAAGCGGTCAACATTGCCTGAATAAAACAGGGCAACGTCAACGCCACCCTGATTTACAGCCGATGTACGAAGCTGAAAACCATTGAATTCCGGCGTGTCATAACGGATACGGCTGTTGCGTGACAGGCCATCAAGGTTGGTAGCCACATCCCGGAGGGCAATGCCGCCACCGCTTCGCGGAGACAATTCGCCATCAAAGCCTTTTTCCCGGAAAAGAATACCACCACTGGTGGTGTTAACTTCCGAGTAACCGGCGATAGCGGTGCCGGACAGGTCATTTTCAGACACGCCCTCACTGGCCGTCCAGCCTTGGCCGAGCCAAACCTTACCCAAATCTTTATTGGCAAAATAGACTTCAATCCGGCGATTACGGAACGCAGACGAATCGTCCTGGTTTTCTTCCAACTGACTGATGGTGTAACTGTTGTTCAGCCGAAATTCAGTTTCCAGAGCTGCGCCGGCTGACCACGGGCCGCTGGCAGTGGACTCAGCAATGAATCGAACTCGTGAAGAGCTGGCGTTGTTATCAACATTCAGCAGCGTGGTGTCTTCGCCGTCCTCGACCAGCAGAGCAGCACGGTTGATTTGTCCAGAGATAGAAAGCTTAACCGCATCTGAGCCAGACAGGATATTGCGGCTTGCTGATTCAGCCTGAGCGTATGAAAGGCTAGAGCACATACTCAAGGCAACCGCAGTAGCCAGTGCAGCCTTGTGAGTGGTTATTCTGAATCCAGAGGAGATTTTTGTATCGTTGCTATTTTTCATATTGTTCCCAGACGTTGCGTTGTTGTTATGATTGTTATGACACAGCCCCCGTGCGGGGGCTGTGTTGTTCATGCGGATTTATGAACTGGTGTTCAAGATGACAGCCGCGTCGATATTCTGTTCGCCAATATCGCCCATGAACTCAGAACGTGTCAACCTTATTTGAACCAACTCGTTAGTAATTAAATTGCTTTCAGTATGGCTCTCTGCAACATCGGGAAGTTTACTCCTTGTTCAGTAAAGGATGGCTCGGCATCGTCCGGTATTGGGTTGATAGCTACTTCTCGTGGCGGCAATTTAACGAGTGGGCGTCCTCGACTGAACCGTTCTGGATGCGCGGCAAAAGCTTCATTCAGAGCATTTTGGCGCACTCGGGCAATGTCTACGTACCGACCTGTGAACACCTGTGCGGGCGTAAACCCCTCAAGACTGCGGTGGTGGTGCACATGGTTGTACCACTCCACGTAATCGTTACACCAGCGCATGGCGTGATCATAATGATCAAAGCGTCGTGGGTAGTCTGGCTGATACTTGAGTGTTTGTAACTATTCAGCTCAAAAAACTTTTGAAAGTTCTTGACAGGGTTTTTGCTTGAATCTCTTCACCTTATCGGCATACGCACCGATGCAACCACGCAGGCCATAGACGACGACATAGATCTTCTGACGGGCTGTCATTACCGATGCCGATCATCGGACAGCATCGGTTTTTTAATCGCCGTATAAGAGCGCTCAGAGCCAAAAATGTCGCCCTGAAAACCCGTGCGATAATGATTGTCTTACAAAGCCATCCCGGTGTGGGCAGACATTGAAAATAGACAATATCGACGTTGATTCGGCAATCGCCTCCGTCAAGAACCTTCTTGAGAAAGAGCGTGACGCAGTGAAAGAGCTGAAAGTCGATCGACGCTCTCTGCCAAAAGGACGGTGGTATCAAGAGGACGGTTATGAAACACGGCAGGTCATCGATATTGATATCGCGCGATTCGTGACTGAATACCGAGCACAGGTTATTAAAGACGACCAGGGAAATCGATGTGTTGCTGCCTTTCCGGACAGGGTCAGTCGGCCTGTACAGTATGGCATCGGCATCAAGGCCAATGCGGTCTATATGTCGCAGTTTCAGCGGTTGCCCTATGACCGAATCCGTGACCACTTTCAGGAGCAGATGGGTATTCCGGTCAGTGCCGGCTCTGTCTTCAATTTCAACAAAAAGGCTTACGAGAAGCTGGATCATTTCGAGCAGTGGGCGAAAGCTCAGCTCGCCAAATCTGAGCTCATGCAACAGCGCATTGACGCTGCTCTATCCCCACACCAAGCGTGGCATTGAGGCCATGGGCGAGATGGGCGTCTTGCCCTTCTTCAGCGGAGTGCTATGTCACGATCATTGAAAGCCGTACTACCGTTACGCGTGCACCCATTCCCTGTGCAATGCGCACCCTCTTCGGGAGCTGGAGAGGGCATGGGAGCAGGACGATCAACACTGGGTCAAGGCGATGAAAGTACTGCTGACCGATATGAACACAACGGTAGCGGATGCCGGTGGCCGCTTGCCAGCCACTGACGCTGAACGGTGGCGACAGCGCTATCGACAACGTCTCGAAGAGGCAGATAGCGAATGTCCACCACCCGATGTAAGCCTGCGAGAGGCAGGGAAACGCGGCAGGTTAAAACGATCAAAAGCCCGAAACTTGCTGGAAAGGTTGCGCAACTTTGAGCACGACGTTCTGCGTTTTATGGATGTCGAGTACGTCCCCTTCACCAACAATCAGGGGGAGAACGACCTGCGCATGACGAAAGTGCAGCAGAAAATATCCGGTTGTTCTCGATCCACGACGGGGGCGAAGATCTTTTGTCGCGTTCGCAGTTACCTGTCAACATGCCGTAAGCAAGGGATGTCAGCCACAGAGGCGCTGGCTTTACTCTTTCAGGGGAAAAACCCTGCGTTTATGGATACCGATGAGACTCAATTTTAATGATCGTTGCAGATGTGAGCTGAATAGTTACTATAAGGGAAGGATTTCTATGCGGTGCTGGACATTCTGATGAGCCTGCAGCGGGGGATTTTTTATGCCTTCGCCGAGGCCAATGGGGTAACCAAAATTGCCCTTTGCCATCACCGTGACGACGGCCGAAATACGGTTATCCAACCGCTGGCCTATTGCCGTGAGAAGGGTCTTGGGGGCTTCGCCGAACTGCGAGGCTATCCGGTTATTCCCTGCAATTTGTGCGGTGTTCAGGAAAATCTGTAACGGTGCAGGTTCTGGCTAGTGTCCGCCACCGGTGCTCAGCAATGCCATCAGCGGCAGGGTCCAAAACCCGAACACAATCAGCATCACGCCGCTGAATTTACGGAACAATCGGTGGCTTTGCAGCCCGCGCACCCAGCGCGCGGCATAGCCGGTGGCTAACATTGAGGGCAAGGTGCCAAGGCCAAAGAAGAACATGGTCAGTGCCGCTGACGGCACGGTTGGCTGCAGTGCTGCCCAGCCAAGAGTGCTGTATACAAGACCGCAGGGCAGCCAGCCCCAAAGAGCGCCCAACGCCAGAGCCTGCAAGGGGTTGTGCACCGGCAGCAGTTTACGGGTTAGCGGCGACAGTTTTTTCCACACCGGCGCCCCCAGCTTTTCCACGTAGCGGATGCCCTGCCACCACTGTCCCATGGACAGCCCCATAAAAATCAGCAGCAGCCCTGCCAGAGTTCGCAATGCAAGCCCCATGGACGCCCATTGGCTTGCTGCCGAGGTGCTCAGTAATGCCACCAAGGTGGCAATTAGCGTATAGCTGCCAATGCGCCCCCCGTTGAACGCCAGCAGCGTTAGTGTCTGGCGCCGGCGAAAACCCTGGCCCACTGGCATTGCCATGGATAGCGACGCACTTATTCCACCACACATGGCCAAGCAATGGGTGCTGCCGAGGATGCCGATCAGAAACGCGCTGGAATAGCTAAGGTACAGTTCGCCCGCCATCAGGTGCTGCTATTGCCACGATTGCTGGCCGCTTCATCGGCTTTCGATGTACCTGCGTCAGTGTCGGTGTCGGTGTCGGTTTCCGGCTCATCTTGCGCATCACTGGCGCTGCGCCGTGTTTTTTCCAGCCCGGTGATGGCGTCTGCCGGAATCCGGTCTTTGTCGTCGTCATATAGAATGCGGTGGGCGGGTCCTTCGAGGTCGTCATACTGTCCGTTTTTGACCGCCCAGTTGAACAGAACAATGCCACCAGTGACCAGCATCAACATCAATGGCACAAGCACCACAACAATTTCCACAATGCACTCCCGGGGTTTGGGGTTAAAAATCAGGCTATCAGCGTAACACCATGCTACCAACTAACGGCCGTGACACGCGGGCTGGCGTTGGCATTTTGCCCAGGCGCAGCGCGTTTAATACCACCACCAGAGAACTGGCGGACATACCGATGGCCGCCAACCAGGGTGGCACCAGGCCTGCCGCCGCCAAAGGCAGCGCGGCCAGATTGTAAATCAGTGCCCACCACAAATTCTGGCGAATAACCTTGCGGGTCTGGCGACTTGTGGCCAGCCCTTCTACCAGTTGCATGAGCTGGCCATTGAGCAGTACGGCGTCGGCTTTAAGCTGGGTCAGATCTGCGGCCGAGCCCATGGCCACAGACACGCTGGCACCGGCCATAGACGGCAAATCGTTCAGGCCGTCGCCCACCATCATGATCTTGCAGCCCTCGGCATTGAGTTTTTGTAACATCGCCAGTTTGTCTTCCGGCGAGGCCTGGCCAATGGCTTCATCAATACCCAGCTGCCGGGCAATCTGCTGCACGTGTCCGGAGCGGTCACCGCTGAGCAATAGAGTGCGAATGCCGAGCTCGTGCAGGGCCGCAATGGCGCTGGCTGCATCGGCACGGGGTTGGTCGTCAAGCTGGAACCGGGCCAGCCATTGCTGGCCTGATGCCAGCCAAATGGCGATACCTGTGCATTCAGGTGCCTCTGGCAAGGCCAGACCGCTGTGCTCGGCGACAAATTGCGGATGGCCGATGTATAAAGTTTGTTCGCCCCAGTGGCCAGACAAACCGCCGCCCAAGTAATTTTTGACGTTGCTGATTTGAGCTTTTGGCAAATCGTGAAACACCCTGGCAATGGGGTGTTCAGAAAACGCTTCCAGGCCGGCGGCCAAGCGAAGGCACTGGTCAGCATCGAGAGTGCCAGCGCTGTGTTGGCTCACCAGACTGAGCTCACCACGGGTCAAGGTGCCTGTTTTATCAAACACCACGGTGTCGACATCGTTCATGGACTCAAGGGTATGGCCGCGGGTGGGCAGCAGACCCAGTTTGCGCAGCTTTACCGTGGCCGCTGTAATGGCAGTGGGAGTCGCCAACGACAGCGCGCAGGGGCAGGTAACCACCAGCACTGACAGAGTAATATCAAACGCGTTATCGGCGCCGTACCACCACCAACCCAGCCACACTAAAGGCGCCAGAATCAGCACTCGGCCGACAAATTTGCCAGCCATCCGGTCGGCCATGCGGGCTACTTTTGGCTTTTCCGACTGCACCCGGTCGAGCACCCGCAGAATACTCGACAGGCGGGTTTGCGCGCCTGCACTCACCACTTTGATGTCCAACGGGTTTTCGCCATTAACGCTGCCGGCGTGCACGGTATCCCCGGGTATTCGGGTTTCTGGAAGATACTCACCGGTTAACGCGGCTTCGTTGAGGGTAGACTGGCCGCGGAGTATTTCGCCGTCGACGGGTAGCGTTTCGCCCGGGCGAATGCGCACCACGTCGCCGGCTTTCAGGCTGTGGGCGGCAACAATGCTGGGTTCACTGTCTTTACTGCTAATAATCGTGGCCACCCTGGGCTGAAAGCCCACCAGAGCGTTACCGGACAGGCCGGCACGATAACGCGCCTGTACTTCAATATAACGGCCCAGCAACAGGAAAAAGGTGAACATGCACACCGATTCAAAATAGACTTCGTCGCCGCCCATTACCGTTACCCAGGCACTGGCGCCGTAGGCCAGGCCGATGGCAATAGCGACCGGCACGTCCATGGTCAGGTGGCGGCTACGAAGGTCGCGGCTGGCGTTCTGGAAAAACGGTTTGGCACTGTAAAACACCACCGGGGTGGCCACCAGCAGGCTGAACCAGCGGAAGAAGCTGACAAAATCCGACGATAGGTCGCTGACCATCTCAAAATACATGGGAAACGCCAGCATCATGCTCTGGAAAGAGCCAATGCCTGCCACGGCCAGGCGGATCAGCATAGAGCGATGTTCTACTTTCAGTGCACTTTCTACTTCATCTGCGTGATAGGGCCGGGCGGTATAGCCTAACTGGTGCACCGCTACCAAAAGGTCGCTGAGCTGAACCTGGTCTGAGGCCCACACCAGTCGCGCGCGCTGGGTGGTGTGGTTGACGGTAAACGACAACACTCCGGCCTGCCTCTGCAGGTGGTTTTCAAGCAGCCAGATGCAGGCCGCGCAGGTAATGCCGCCAATCAGGATCTGGGCTTCCTGGCCGGCTTTTACCGGGCTGACAAACGATTGTTGTACTAAAGGATGGTCAAGTTCGCGCAGGCGCCCAAGTTCGGCGTTGGTAAGTTGTCGCGGAGTAATAGCAGGTGCTGTACGGAAATCGTAGAACCCGGTCAGACCTTCCCTATGGATGGTTTCACAAACGGCCTTGCAGCCCTGGCAGCAAAAGCGCCTTTGTTCGCCATCCAAAAGTAGGGTGATAAGCGGTTCACCGTTTGCCGGCTCGCCGCAGTGGAAGCAATTCAAGGGGGTCACCCTTTGGCCAGGCCCGCTTTCAGCTTGAGTCCCTTCTCTGCTGGCAGCCAGGCTTCGCCTTTCAGCCGCCATTCGTTGGTAGGGCCGCGCAAATCGTAGTACCAGCGCCCTTCGATGTTTTCATTCATCTGCGCTGTATAGTGGCCCAAGCTCTCGCGGCGGAACTGTAGCACCCGATCGTACTTGTCCAGGGTAGGGTGGAACAAGTTCAAAACTAAATACGGAAAATCCTCGGTGGAGGTCAGGTCCAGAGACAGTTGGCGGCCATTAAACTGGATGTCGGCTGCCAGTTTCAGTTCGGTGGCCTTGTCGTCACGGGCTAATTCAAGGTTGATACCCCGACCTTCCTTCGAATAGTCGTCTGATACCATGCTGTCTTCCATGTTAACGGCAACGACCAGCATGGTCATACTCCACGTAATGGCTGCCAGTGGAGCGATGGTCAAAAACCAGAACCAGGGCTGGCGGTACCAGGGTGCAACGGGTGTTTCAGCAGTCATATAGTTACGTCTCGGTTTTAAATTCAAACGCGGTGCGTTGTGGCTCAACCGCCGTTAGCGCGTTGGACCGACAAATCGGCTTTCAGTTTCAAGCGTCAGAACAATTTCGTCATCAGAAACGGCCGTGAAGACAATATCGTTGTTGCTCTGGCTAATGGATTCCGGCGGAACGTCCACCACGGTCGGCAGCGAGTATTTTTCGCCGCTTGTAACGGTGATCTGGATCGGCGTCAGAATCTGGATGTCGTCCATGCCACTTACGCTCAGGGTGTAGGTTTGCGTTGCTTCAGACATATTGGCCAGCTTCAGGGTGTAGGAATTTTCGATACGGCCCTGGCCGTTAAAACTGAACAGTGCGCCACGATCGCGCAGCACATCTAATTGCGCTGGAACCCGGGTGGCTACCGTGTATCCCATAGCGCAAATCATTAGTGCTAGCATAAAACCGTAACCGAAGGTGCGCGGGCGAAGTAGCTTGGAGGTTTTTCCTTCCAACTCGTTTTCGGTGGTGTAGCGAATCAAACCGCGCGGATAATTCATCTTGTCCATGATGTCGTCGCAGGCATCGATGCATAAGGCGCAGCCGATACACTCGTACTGCAGGCCGTCACGAATGTCGATACCGGTCGGGCACACCTGAACGCACTGGCCGCAGTCGATGCAGTCACCCAGGCCGACTTCATCGGGTTTAGCTTCTTTCTTGCGGCCGCCACGAGGTTCGCCACGATTAGGGTCGTAGGACACAATACGGGTGTTGGGGTCAAACATAACCGATTGGAAGCGGGCGTACGGGCACATATACAGGCATACCTGCTCGCGCATCCAGCCGGCATTCAAGTAAGTGGCGACAGTGAAAAACGCCACCCAGAAGTAGGCCCAGCCATTGGCCTGCAGGGTAAAAAGATCGACAACCAGTTCACGAATTGGATAAAAATAGCCAACGAAGGTCAAACCCGTTGCCAGCGCAATTAGCAGCCAAATGACATGTTTGGCGGTTTTCTTGGCGACTTTTGAGGGGGAATTGGGCGCTTTGTCGAGCTTCATACGCTTGTTGCGGCCACCCTCGATGCGTTCTTCCACCCACATGAAGATGAAGGTCCATACCGTTTGCGGGCAGGTGTAACCGCACCATACGCGACCTAAAAGGGTAGTGATAAAAAACAGACCGAAAGCACTGATAATCAACATGCCTGACAGTAGAAAGAAGTCTTTCGGGAAGAAGGTAGCACCGTACATGTGGAATTCGCGGGCTGGCAGATCAAAGTGAATCAACGGCTCGCCGTTCAGCGTCAGCCAGGCGAACAAAAAATACATACCCATCAACGCCAGCAGGCTGAATGTGCGGATACGCTGGAAAAAGCCCTTTATTTCTTTGACATAAATCTTGTTGCGACTTGCGTAAAGGTCAACAGATTTAGACCCTTTCTTGTCGGAAGGCTCGTTGGTCGGGTCAATTTGTTGTACCGGAATCTTGATGCTCATCGATTTCTCCGATGAAGGTAAACGGGGGGCAGGGCGCGAGGAGTCCTGGAAGTGAATGTTTGATTTGTCTCAGGTGGATCACCTGTTTGATCATTTTAAGTCTGTGCCCACCAGCGGCAGACACAGAGTTGAAAGGACCGGCCGGAGCGAACTCCGGCCGGTTTGTTCAGTTGGACATGCTGTAAACGTAGGCGGCGAGTATCTGAATCTGATCTTGAGATAAACGACCACTCTGCGAGGGCATTTGGTTCTGCCGACCGTGGATGACCGTTTGACGGATCCAGTCGAAGGTAGAGCCGTACAGCCACACGTTGTCAGTCAGGTTGGGCGCGCCCAGGGCTTGCATACCCTTACCGTCGACACCGTGACACGCCGTGCAGGCCTGCATGAACACCGCCTTGCCAGCTTCAACAGATGCTGGATCTTTGGCACGGTCACTGAAGCTCAACACGTAGTTGACCACCTGATCGACCTGGGTGTCGGTCATGTTGGGCATCACGCCTTTGGCCGGCATAGCGCCCATGCGGCCGTTGTTCAGGGTATACAGAATGGCTTCCGGTGAACCACCGTACAGCCAGTCAGTGTCGGTCAGGTTAGGGAAACCCACTTGGCCGCGCGCCGCAGAACCGTGGCACACTGCGCAATTGTTGGCGAACAGACGTTGGCCAAGCTTCATGGCATCGCCTACCTTGGCCAGCTCGGGTACCGCTGTTTTGCCATACTGTGCGTAGATCGGGCCGTAAAGTGCATCGGCTTCGGCAACTTCTGCTTCCCACTGGTTGACAGACGTCCAGCCCAGCAGGCCCTTGTAGTTACCGAGGCCGGGATAGAGCGCCAGATAGCCCAGCGCGAACACAATGGTGGACATGAACAGATAGAACCACCACTTCGGCAGCGGATTGTCATATTCTTCGATGCCATCGAAGGAATGACCCATAGTACGGTCGGTTTCCACATCGGAGGTCTGGCTTTTGCGAGTCGAAAGCAGCAACCAGGTACAACCGAAAATAGTACCGAGCACAATCACAGTGACCCAAATGCTCCAAAAGGTACTCATTGTTTTTTCTCCGTTTTTTCCCGTTCAAGAGTACGCTGTTCGATCTCGTCGTCATCAAACGGAAGGTGCGATGCTTCTTCGTTCGCCTTCTTGCGGTGGGCGCTGTACGCCCACCAGATAATGCCGATAAACATCGCCATTATGATAAGGGTATGAATGCCGCGTAACTCGTTAATGTCCATTAGATCACCGTTTGTTTGGAAGAACGGTGCCAAGCTGCTGAAGGTATGCAAGCAAAGCTTCGATTTCAAACTTGCCCTCTACTGAGGCGGCAGCGTATGCGATTTGCTCGTCAGTGTAGGGAACACCCAAGGTTTGCAGCCCCGTCAGCTTGGCTGCGGTACCGTTGTGATTGACAAGATCTTCGAACAGCCAAGGGAATGCTGGCATGTTAGATTCAGGAACCACACTGCGCGGGTTATACAGGTGCTGGCGCTGCCAGGCATCGGAATAACGACCGCCAACGCGGGCCAGGTCAGGACCGGTACGTTTGGAACCCCACAGGAACGGACGGTCGTAAACGAACTCGCCCGCAACGGAGTAGTGGCCATAGCGCTCTGTTTCCGCACGGAACGGGCGGATCTGTTGGGTGTGGCATACATGACAACCTTCGCGAATGTAGATGTCACGACCTTCCAGTTCCAGCGCTGACAGAGGTTCAAGGCCATCGATGGGTTCGTTAACGCTCTTCAGGAAAAACAACGGAACCACTTCGGCCAGAAAGCCACCACTGATGGTCAGCATGATCAAGACAATCATCAGGCCAAGGTTTTTTTCAACTATTTCATGTTTCATCTAATATCTCTCCGTTACGCTGCCTGGGTTGCGGCGTTATTCTCGGCAACGGCGTCTTTCTGACGGACAGTCATGTAGACGTTGTAGGCCATAAACAGCATGCCGCTCAGGAAGATTACACCGCCCAGGAAACGGACGAAGTAACCCGGGTAAGAGGCTTCCAGAGCTTCTACAAAGCTGTAGGTCAGGCTGCCGTCTTCGTTAACCGCGCGCCACATCAGGCCCTGCATAATGCCGTTGACCCACATAGACACGATGTACAGAACGGTGCCTACCGTGGCCAGCCAGAAGTGCACGTTGATCAGGTTGGTGCTGTGCATCTCTTTCATGCCCCAGAGTTTTGGAACCAGGTGATAAATAGCACCAATACTGATCATGGCAACCCAGCCCAGAGCACCGGAGTGCACGTGACCGATGGTCCAGTCTGTGTTGTGCGACAAGGCGTTAACCGTCTTGATCGACATCATCGGGCCTTCGAAGGTGGACATGCCGTAGAACGACAGGGATACCACCAGGAAGCGGAGGATAGGATCGGTACGCAGTTTGTGCCATGCGCCGGACAGCGTCATCATGCCGTTGATCATGCCGCCCCAGGACGGCGCAAGCAGAATCAGAGACATAACCATACTGGCGGTCTGGGCCCAGTCTGGCAGGGCAGAGTAGTGCAGGTGATGACCGCCGGCCCATACGTAAGTCGCAATCAGCGCCCAGAAGTGAACGATGGACAAGCGATAGGAGTAAACCGGACGACCAGCCTGTTTGGGGACGAAGTAGTACATCATGCCCAGGAAGCCTGCGGTCAGGAAGAAACCTACGGCGTTGTGACCATACCACCATTGCATCATGGCATCGGTAACACCGGCATAGGCCGAGTAAGACTTGAACGCGCTGACCGGCATAGCCAGGTTGTTACCAATGTGCAGAACAGCGATGGTCAGTATGAAGGCACCGTAAAACCAGTTAGCCACATAGATATGCGGTGTGCTGCGTTTGGTAATGGTGCCAAAAAATACCAGAGCATAGACCACCCAAACTATGGTGATGGCGATGTCGATCGGCCATTCCAGTTCGGCGTACTCTTTAGAGGACGTAAAGCCCATTGGCAGAGTGATAGCCGCTGAGACGATAATCGCAGTCCAGCCCCAAAAGGTGAAGGCCGCAAGCTTGTCAGAAATCAAGCGTGCCTGGCAGGTGCGCTGAACGACATAGTACGACGTTGCAAACAACGCACTTCCACCGAAGCCGAAAATAACGGCGTTGGTGTGCAGCGGCCGCAGACGGCCGAAGTGGGTAAACGGTAGGTCGAAATTGAGGGCCGGCCAAACCAGCTGTGCTGCAATCAGCACACCCAGAGCCATGCCAACAATTCCCCATACGACCGTCATGATGGCGAACTGCCTTACCACCTTGTAGTTGTATGTCAGGTTCGGATTCAATGTGCTCATAGCCTTACCATTGGGTTGAAAAGGGGTTTATGCGGACGTAATTATGAGGAAAGCATTAGGCCTTTGCAATGATTCAGGTCAACTCCTGGCATGCACTAAAAGTAGCGGAAATGGATACGCGGCAAGGAGTTAAGTAATTACGTGGTAATCAGGATTGACTAATTCCGCATTGTGTTTGTGCCCCCTTAAAGCGTTTCTTCGGAGAGAAACATGAACAAA
This sequence comes from Marinobacter sp. ELB17, assembly GCF_000169375.1. Classification (GTDB taxonomy): domain Bacteria; phylum Pseudomonadota; class Gammaproteobacteria; order Pseudomonadales; family Oleiphilaceae; genus Marinobacter. The sequence goes on along the minus strand of NZ_AAXY01000012.1, from coordinate 44,612 downwards.
ACTACATGGTTGCCCAGCGCTGATTTCTACGATGCTCCCAAGATCGCTATGGTGATTGCTCACGGTGCCGGAGCACCGGCGGATTCTCACTATATGGAGCAACTGGTTATGGCGTTGGATGGCGTAGGTATATCTAGCGTTAGATTCGAATTTCCCTACATGCAACAGCGCCGCTTTGACGGACGTAAACGCCCGCCCGGTCGGCAACCGGGCTTGCTGGACAGCTTCGCTCAGGCGCTTAAGCGTGCAAAAGACGAGCTGCCGCCTGATTGCTTTGTGATGGCGGGTGGGAAATCCATGGGCGGGCGTATGGCCAGCTTACTGGCTCAACCTGCCAATATACGGGAAAGTTCTGACCCGAGTTTTAATAGCAACCTTTTAACGAGCAACTTGATGGATGCGGTGGTCTGTTACGGCTATCCATTTCATCCGCCGGGCAAGCTCGACCGCTGGCGCACTGAGCACTTGGCGCACATTACCTGCCCGCTGCTGATTGTTCAGGGTACTCGCGACCCGTTTGGCAAACCGGCAGAGCTTGTAACTCAAAGCGCCGCTCTGGCCAACTGCGAGTTGCGTTGGCTGGAGGGTGGCAATCATGACTTCCAGCCCTTCGCGCGCCAGCCAGAAACCCAAAACGATTTAATTCGCCAGGCGGCGCAATTGACTCGGCAATTCGCAAACAGAATCATCGCTGAACGCTGACTCTTACTGGGTAATTAGGATCCGCCCTGCTCGAGTATGGTTATTATTTCCTCGCGATCCATCATCGGTATCAGTTCTGCCATCAGCTCTTTGCGCTCTTTAGATCGGTACCATCGGTCCCAGTGACTGACCGAGCGCCAATTCGAAAGTATAAAGCGGTTGTTTGGATCGTTTCGATTGCTCAGGGCTTCACCGGATATAAAGCCTGGGGCAGCAACCGCGTTTTGCAAAACCTTGCGCGAGCGGGTTTCGTAAGCGACTTCCAGGGATTCGGCAATATGCCGTTCAATTAATACTCGGATCATGGCGTGCCTCGGTTGTTGTGGTTCGAATTCTGGTGTCCAATAAACAGTAAGTTAACAGATTTACAGGTAGAATCGACCCATTCTCAGGAGCTAAGCCGTGGAAAATCCAGAATTTGATGCAGAACTCGATGCCCGGGGCCTGTACTGCCCAGAACCGGTAATGATGCTGCACAGTCGTATTTTGGACGTGCCGGCGGGCGGCATTCTTCGGGTAACGGCAACCGACCCTTCCACTGTGCGGGACATTCCCCGATTTTGTCAGTTTCTCGGCCACGAACTTCTGGCTCAGGACCAACCCAATGGCGAGTTCCATTTTATGATTCGCCGCGGCGGCTAATGTTTGAGACTGTTAGCCGCGAGTATCAACGCCGTTTAGGTGCTGCAGAAACTCGCCACGGTTCATCTCCCCCAGAATACGTTGGTGGCCGATTTCCTGACCACTAACGTTGTAAAACAGGATGCCCGGCGGCCCGAAAAGACCTAGCTCGTCAAGTAGGGCCTGCTGCTGCAGTGTGTTAGCCGTCATATCAAGCTGTATCAGACTGTAAGGCGCCAGGGCTTGAACGACCTCGGCATCGCTGAACACATTGCGCTCCATAACCTTACAGGCAATGCACCAGTCGGCGTAGAAATCCAGCAGCGCGGGTTTGCCAGCGGCTTGTGCTTGTTGCAAAAGCTGGCGTATCTGCTGCGGTTCGTTGGTGCGCTGGAAGTTGGCGTGGCTGGCGGCACTGCCGGCGCCGCTGCCCGGGTTGCCAGCCGTGAACGGCGCCAGCGGCTGCAGCGGATCGTTGGCACCTGCCAGTGCACCTGCCAACAGAGCCATACCCCAAGCAAAGGCCACTAGTCCAAACCCTTTCCGGGTGCGCTGCCAGCCGGCTTTGGCGGCGTCGAAGGCGCCCAGTTGAACGCCCACCAAGGCAATCAGCAAGCCCCACAGAGTCAGAGTAAGCCCGGGCGCAAGCATCCGTTCCAGCAGCCAGATAGCAACGGCCAGCAGCATAATGCCGTAACCGTGCTTGACCGTTGTCATCCATGCACCCGATGTCGGCAGAATTTTGCGCCCACCCACCGCCACAGCAATCAGCGGCACGCCCATGCCCAGGCCCATGGCCAGCAGTGCCAGACCGCCGATGACCGCGTCCTGGGTTGCAGAAATGTACAGCAGGCTGCCTGCCAGCGGCGCCGACACGCAAGGCGATACCACCAGCGCCGACAGCGCGCCTATGCCAAACAGGCTGGCTATGCGCCCACCGGACAGGTTTTGGCTGGCATTGCTGAGTGGGTTGCGGATAAACGCCGGTAGTTGTAATTCAAAAACGTCAAACATGGCCAGCGCAAACACAGTGAACAGCGCGGCGAATACGCCCAGTACCACGGGCGACTGGAGTTGTGCTTGCAGGTTAAAGCTGGCCCCCAGCAAACCGGTTACCACGCCGGCTGCGGCGTAGGTCAGCGCCATGCCCAGCACGTAGCTAGAGGCAAGCGCCAGAGCATGGGCGCTGGAGCGGGTATTCTGGCCAGACACCAGTGAGGAAATAATGGGTATCATGGGCAGCACGCAGGGAGTAAAAGTCAGCCCCAGGCCCAGCAGGAAAAATACGCCAACGATCAACCAGGTTGGCTGTTGGCTCATAAAGCCGGCAAGCCCACTGGCGCTGCGAGTATCGGACACAGCGTCCGCCGGGTTGGGGCGGCTGTTGCTGGCGTCAGACGTGGCATTGGAATTGATCGCCTCGCCGGGCGCAGCACTGCTTAAGCCATTACTGTTGGCGTAAAACAGCAGGTCGCGGGTTTGCGGCGGGTAGCACAAACCGGCACTGGCGCAGCCTTGATAGCTGACTTGAAGCTCGGCTTCGGTGACCCCGGCGGGCAGCCGGATGGGTTGCCGAACCTGGATAGGGTCGTAAAACACTGCCATCTCACCAAAAAACTCGTCGTTGGTGATAACGCCAGAGCGTTCAAACTCAAGCTCTCCGAGGTTGATGCCCGCGCTGACCGGGGTTACGACAATTCGGCTTTTATAAAGATAGTGTTCCGGTGCAATGTCCCATTCTAGTATGAGCGCGTCACCGTCGGTGCGGTAACTAAAAGGCAACGCCTGATCGACAGGAAGAAATTCGCCTTGGCCAGCGGAATTGCCGCCAAACCAGCTTGAGAAGGTGGCATCCTGCTGCGCGAACGCGGTGTTGTGCGCCAGCAAAAAAACCATCGATGCGACAAGAGCGCTAAGCTGGCAAAAAGCCCGAGGGCGTTGCCGGGCTGTGGCAGTAACAGTCATGTTGAGCCTTAATTGCAAACGAATGAGTGGAAACCAACAGCGGTGTAGAGGGTAAATGTTGCGCCAAGTTCCCCTGGTGTTTGCCGACGCAGCATTTTACACCTTGACGCAGGCTCAAGATCACGCTGGCATTGGGGCTGTTAAAGTCGCACAATAGCTCCCCAATGATGCACTGCTCAAACGATATTATCATGCTATTTAATGGTTTGTTCGGTCAGCCTTGCCAGACTACTCTGGTGCGTGGCGACAACGAACCGGAGTATTTGCCTGCTGGCCCAGGCCCGGCACAGGTGATCTTTGCCCACGGTTATTTTTCCAGCGCCTTGCACGAAATCAGTCATTGGTGCATTGCCGGTGAATACCGCCGCACACTGCAAGATTACGGCTACTGGTATTGCCCTGACGGTCGCAGTCGTGTGCAGCAGTGCGCTTTCGAACAGGTTGAGGTAAAACCCCAGGCTTTGGAATGGCTGTTTGCTTTGGCCTGTGACTGGCGCTTTCATATCAGCGTTGACAACCTGGCGGGGCAGGGCGCGGCCGACCCGCAACTGTTTGCCCGCCGGGTTGCTTGCCAGGCGATAGCGTATCTTGCACAGGATGATTCTGATGCCGGTGCGGGCGGATTTAAGAATATACCCCTGAGCGGCTTCAACAGCAGCATACCCTGCCGTGCAGCGGATTTTTTACACGCGCTAATGCGTTTTTATGGAACCGAGGGCTCGCTTACAGAGGCCTTGCAAAAAGATGCACGGCGAGTTGCGCCATTATGGGCGGCTGTCGGTTCTGACTCCCGGAATACCAAGGACACCGAAACTGTATGACCATTGATAATAATCCTACTGACAGCAACCCGACGTCTACTGTTGATAACGACATATCCAGTGCTAGTGACAGTCCCGTTATTGACAGTCCTACTACTGATCGAAGCCACACCTCTGATTTGCGTTTTAGCGATCTGAATCTGGATCATCGCCTGCAGCAGGCCATTGCCGCCATAGGCTTTGAATACTGCACCCCGATACAGGCCGAAACCCTGCCCTGGACCCTGGCCTGCCAGGACCTGATCGGCCAGGCCCAGACCGGCACCGGTAAAACCGCAGCATTTCTGATTACCGCGATCCAGACCATGCTGGAAACCCCGATTGAAGACAGCAAACGCTTTGCCTCGGAGCCGCGGGTTCTGGCGCTGGCGCCCACCCGCGAGTTGGCGATGCAGATCGCCAAAGACGCTGAGCAGTTGTGTGCCCACACCGGCCATAAAGTCGTGACCGTGGTTGGCGGTATGCACTACGACAAGCAGCGTGATCAGTTACAGAACGAAGTCGTGGATATTCTGGTGGCAACGCCAGGCCGGCTGATCGATTTTCTGGGCTCCCAGGACGTGTTTCTCGACCAAATCGATATTCTGATTCTTGACGAAGCCGACCGCATGCTCGACATGGGCTTCATTCCGGATGTTAAACGCATCATCCGCAAGTGTACGCCAAAGGAAGATCGCCAAACGCTGTTGTTCAGCGCGACGTTTAACCAGGATGTACTGAATCTTGCATCTATGTGGACCCAAAGCGCCGAGTTTGTGGAAATTGAGCCGGAGCAGAAAACCGCCGAGCGGGTTGAACAGACCGTGTACCTGGTCGGCGATGATGAAAAACTGAGGGTGCTGGTGAATTATCTGAAACGCCCGGAAGTGGACAAGGCACTGGTGTTCGCCAATCGCCGTGACCAGTGCCGTGATTTGGAAGAAGACCTGCGCAATCAGGGGGTATCTGTTTCGCTGATGTCTGGCGAGATTGCCCAGGCCAAACGCCTGAAAACCCTTGAGCAGTTCAAGGCCGGCAGCATTCAGGTGCTGGTGGCTACAGACGTCGCAGGCCGTGGTATTCACGTTAACGGCGTAACCCATGTGTTCAACTATAACCTGCCAGATAACGCCGAAGATTACGTACACCGTATCGGTCGTACCGGTCGTGCCGGCAGCACCGGTGTGTCTATCAGCTTTGCCGGCGAAGACGATTCCTTCGCCCTGCCGGCGATTGAAAAGTACATCGGTCAGAAGCTTGCCAACGAGGTTCCGGACGAAGCTTTGATGGTGCCGATGGACAACGCCCCGATCGCCCGCAAACGCGGTCGTCGGCCACAGGGCACGCGCCCGACCGGTAACCGTAGCAGTGGCAACCGCAGTGGCAATAGCCGGCCGCGCAGAAGCTGATTCAGGCGCACTTTTTGGAGAGACCTGAACACAGCTCGGATAGAGACGCTGGACACAAAAGCTCAGAGATAACGTTTTAGACGCAGCGGTTTAGACACATACCAGTATAGATAAAAAGGCGGACGACCGGCATGTTGATTGTTGCAGACGAAAACATTCCGTTACTGGACTCGTTTTTTTCCGATTTTGGTGACATTCGCCGGGTCAACGGCCGAGAGCTCAGCCCTGACCAGGTGCGCGACGCCGATGTGTTGCTGGTGCGTTCGGTTACCCGGGTAAATCGCGACTTGCTGGAAGGCAGCCGGGTGCGTTTTGTGGGTACCACCACCATTGGTACCGACCATGTTGATCAGTTCTGGCTAGAATCCCAGGGCATCCATTTTTGCGCCGCCCCCGGCTGCAATGCCAACAGCGTGGTTGAGTACGTTCTGGCTGTAGCTTCGTTGCACGCATCTAGGCGCGGGCTTAGCAACTGGGCGCGCCAGAGTGTTGGTATTGTGGGGGCTGGCAACGTTGGCGGGTTACTGGCGCAAAGGCTGGAACGCTTGGGCTTTACCGTTGTTCTGTGCGATCCGCCAAGGCAGCAGGCCCAGTTCGACGGGCTGGACGAGCCAAGCGCGACCGAATTTTCCAGCCTTGAGCAGGCGCTTGAGTGTGATTTGGTAACGCTGCACACCCCGCTAACCCGCGATGGAGAGCACCCAACCTATCACCTGTTGGGTGCGCAAGAGCTTGCGACACTAGGGTCCGGTCAACTACTGATCAACAGCGGGCGAGGTGAAGTGATCAACAACGCAGCTTTGCTTGCCCGGCTGCAGCAGCCAGATGCCCCCACGGTCGTGCTGGACGTGTGGGAAAATGAACCTAAGATAGACCCGCAGCTGCTGCAGCAGGTTTGGTTGGGCACGCCGCACATTGCCGGTTACAGCCTGGAAGGCAAAGTGCATGGCACCGAAACCATATACCGGGCGCTGTCCCGCTTTCTTGGCCTGCCCGTGCGCAAACAGGCAGGCCAGTATTTGCCCCAGCCTCCCCTAAGTAAGCTGGCATTCACCAGCAGCGCCGGCGATGATGCGATACAGCTGGCTTTGCATAACTGCTACGATCCGCGCCGTGACGACGCTCGCTTACGGCTGAGCATGGCGGGCGACGAACAGCAGCGCGCCCAAGCCTTTGATCGGCTTCGCAAGGAATATCCGGTGCGCCGTGAATGTTCCAGTCTGAAAATCCAGCTTAAGGGCAGCAGTAAATCCATGGGAGAGCAGTTTCGCTCGCTGGGATTCAAAGTCAATATCTGACGTCCGCTTTACCGCTCAAAACCAAAACAGGCTCATTAAGTCCTGTTTTGGTTTTGCTAAGGTCGAATCCTGCAGACCAATCCCGACGGCCACTGTTTAAAAGCGGCGCCTTAGCGCGCGGCAGCCTGAGGTTCGGCGTGCACTTCTCCCTTGGCCAGCATCTCGCCGGTAGCCGCCCCGGACACTTCGAACACGTGATAGGCTTCGGCGCCCAGCGTGTCGATGGCGGTGTCTACATAGCTGTAGTGGATGGGTACCGGGTCTCCTGAAAACGTCACAACGAACTGCCGCACCACCGTTGCAATGTCAACATTCAATGGCTGTTCAACCCACAGGTATACGCACTTGTCGGGCACTACGTACTCGCAGCGCACCGCTCTGTAGCCCTCCCGCAATTTCAGGGTGTTGATAACCTTACCGCCTTCAAGTCGAAACTTATGGATCGTTTTCATGATCGCCACTCCTGGTGTGGTGCACGTTGCATGGTGTACGACTTGATCATCCATTAAGTACGACTCGAAAAAAATAAAGTTTCTTCGGCCTTATGCATCGGAATTTTCGATGCTTTCCACGGTGGCCATAGGTCCTTCAATAATGGCCTGCACCGCGGCATCGTGGCTGCCGTGGTCGCGGGTGATGGCGAACAGCGTGTCCTGAACCTCGTTAATGGTGGCAATGTGAGCAACCCGATATTGCCGGCATACTTCGTCGCAGATCGCCGTAGGTGCAGCGAAATAGCCCACACCCTGGTGGCCGAAGACTTTGATCAGGGCGCTGTCGTCAACTTCTGCCACGACATTGACCGCGATGTTGCGACTGGCAAACCAGTTTTTCAGCTCAGTGATGTAAGGTGCATCCAGAGCGGTGGCCAAAAACGGCTGATGATTCAGGCTTTGGGGAAAATCACTGGCCAGACGTAGGGCCAGCTCGGGTACCGCAAACAGCGACATGGAGGAGCGGCTTAATGCGTAGCAGCGCACCTGGGGCGCGTCTTTATCCGCAGGCGGGCGGTCGCTGAGTATGACGTCAAGAGAGCGCTGGTGCAGGCATTTCAAAAGTTGTGAGAGGTCACCGGTCTGGCAGCGCAGCTTTACAGTGCGCGGCAGTTCCAGCGCCGGTTTCAGCAAACGATAGGCGATCAACTTATGAATCGAGGCGCAGATACCCACTGTCAGTCGCAGCGGGCGATCCTGGGCAGGCTTGCTCACCAGATCAGACAGCGCCTGTGCAGTCTTGAACATTTCGTCGGCGTAGCTGAACACGGTATGTCCAAAATCGGTGAGTTGCAAAGCCCGGTTGGCGCGGTGGAACAGAGCACCGCCCAGCTGTGCCTCCAGGCTTGCCAGTTGGCCGCTGAGCGTTTGCGGTGTCAGCTCAAGATGATCGGCTGCGGCTACCACAGAGCCCAGGCGGGAAATCACCCAAAAATAATGCAGATGGCGCAGATTCAGATTGTTCAGAGTTGCCTCCGCTGTAAGGTCAGGTTTTGATACGCACCAAACGCCTGAGAATGTCTTCCACGTCTATCAGTATTGCCAGCACACGTAGCCAAAGCGGATCGACTTGTGCAACACGTTCAGCCGCGGGTCGTCGCTGCCTGCTGGTATCTCGTCGTGGCTTATCAACGGGTCTTTACTGCTTTTACTGTTCACGCCCCGCTTGTTGAGCATAGGGAGTATTTATACTTTTTTTAAAGTTTGGCCTGCTGTAACGCCTCGATGCGCCGTTCTAGCGGCGGGTGGGTCATGAACAAAGCACTCAGGCCACTCCGATGGGCCCGGTTGATGGCAAACGCCTGCAGGGTATCGGGCATCTGGTCTGGTACTTGGCTTTCCTGTTTCAGTCGTCTCAGGGCACTGATCATGGCTGCGCGGCCTGCCAGTTGGGCGCCGGCGATGTCGGCGCGAAATTCCCGGCGGCGGGAGAACCAGAACACAATGGTGCTGGCCAGGATGCCTAAAACAAGCTCTGCCACCATGCTGACAATAAAGAAGCCCATACCGTGGCCGCTTTGATTCTTGAACACCACGCGGTCGACAAAGGAGCCAATAACTCGCGCTGCGAAAATAACAAAGGTGTTTACCACGCCCTGAATCAACGCCAGGGTCACCATGTCGCCGTTGGCTACGTGGCCGATTTCATGGCCCACCACAGCGCGAACCTCGTCTTTGCTGAACCGGCTGAGCAGGCCCTCACTGACCGCCACCAACGCTTTGTTTTTATTCCAGCCGGTGGCAAAAGCGTTGGACTGGCTGGCGGGGAAAATGGCCACTTCAGGCATGCCAACACCGGCGTTTTTGGCCAGCTCCGCTACGGTTTCCAGTAACCATCGCTCCACCGGTGCGCGCGGTGTGTCAATCACCCGGGCTTTGGTGCTCCATTTCGCCATGGGTTTTGAAATCAGCAGCGATATAAGGGAGCCGGCAAAGCCAAATAAGGCCGCAAACACCAGCAGAGAGCTGTAATCAATACCGTTCTGGGCCAGATAGTTGTCTACGCCCAGTAATCTCAAAGTGAAACTGGCCACCAGGATTACCGCCAGGTTGGTGGCCAGAAACAGCAGTATTCTCATAGCTTCCTTCTCTTGTGAATGGACCCGTGCCTGCGAATGTGCCTATAAAAAGGCCTGTGAATCAGGCCGGCCAGAAGAGGAGACAGCCTTACTGCTTGTATTGTTCCAGGAATCGCCCCAGGCGGCCCACGGCATCGGCCAGAGTGTCTTTGCGCGGAAGGAAAACAACCCGCAGATGCTGTCTGTCTTTTACATTAAAAGCGGAACCCTGCACCAGCAGTATCTTTTCCTGAATCAGCAGGTCCAGTACCAGTTTCTCATCGTTGACGATGGGGTAGCGCTTGGGATCCAGTTTGGGGAACAAGTAGAGTGCACCCTGGGGCTTTACGCAACTGACGCCGGGAATGTCGTTGAGCAATTCCCACGCCGCCTGGCGCTGCTCGAACAGGCGGCCGCCGGGAATCACCAGATCGTTGATGGATTGATAGCCACCCAAAGCCGTCTGGATGGCCAACTGGGCTGGTACGTTGGCGCACAGGCGCATGTTCGAGAGCATTTCGATGCCCTCAACCAGGTCGGTGGCTTTGTGTTTGGCGCCGCTGATGATCATCCAGCCGGATCGATAGCCTGCAGCACGATAATTTTTCGACAGGCCGTTGTAGGTGAAAAATAGCACGTCATCGGCGAGGGACGCGGTAGAAACATGCGTCACGCCATCGTAAAGAATCTTGTCGTAAATCTCGTCAGATAAAATGATCAGGTTGTGGGCCCGCGCCAGCTCAATCACTTGGTGCAGCACCTCGGTGGAATAGACTGCGCCTGTAGGGTTGTTGGGGTTAATCAACACAATCGCCCGGGTGCGTTTGGTGATTTTGCGGCGGATGTCATCAATATCCGGAAACCAGCCCTGCTGTTCATCGCAGTGATAATGCACGGGCTTGCCGCTGGAAAGCGCTACCGCGGCGGTCCACAGCGGGTAATCAGGTGCCGGGATCAACACTTCGTCGCCGGTATTGAGCATGGCCTGCATAGACATTACGATCAGTTCGCTGACCCCGTTGCCCAGGTAAATGTCATCAATGTCGACTTTGTCGATGCCGCGCTGCTGGCAATAGTGCATCACCGCTTTGCGCGCGGAAAACAGGCCTTTGGATTCCACATAGCCCTGGGCCAGGTGCATGTTGTAGATGACATCTTGCTGAATTTCTTCAGGTACATCGAGCTCAAAGCTGGCCGGGTTGCCGATATTCAGCTTCAGTACGCGATGGCCTTCTTCTTCCAGGCGCCGCGCTTCACGCAGAACCACGCCGCGTATGTCGTAGCACACATTGTCCAGTTTGGTGGATTTGTGATAATTCTGCATGCCCAGTCTATCCTTTCTTTGACGTATGTTGCGGCGAATAAAAAAATCAGGAAGTCGCTTTCTATTCTAATGGAGCGGGAGCCCTGAACAACAGTTGAATTATGATGAATAGTGCCAGTGTCCCGTCTGGCTATTAGCCAGACGGGACACTGGGTTACGGCAGATTCCGCGGTTGCTTGTGAAATAGTAATCTGCCCGCAGGCTGGCAACGAGTGCTAAACTTGGTGTTCGACAAAGTTCCCTAGTAGTTCACCGTATTTTAGATAATATTCCACTGTATTTCAGATAGAAGGAACAGCGCGATGGCCGGCATATACGATTTTGAGGTAGCAGACATTCGCGGTAACGCCCAAAGCATGGCTGTTTACCAGGGCAAAGTCTTGCTGATTGTGAACACCGCCAGCAAATGCGGTTTCACGCCACAGTTTGAGGGTCTGCAGTCGCTTTATAGCGACCTGGCTGATCGGGGCCTGGAAGTGCTGGGTTTTCCCTGCAATCAGTTTATGAATCAGGATCCAGGCAGCAACGACAGCATCGGACAGTTTTGTTCGCTGAACTACGGAGTCAGCTTTCCGATGTTTGCGAAAGTTGAGGTAAACGGCGATAACACACATCCGCTTTACCGCTATCTAAAGCATGAAGCCTCGGGGCTGCTGGGGTCCAAGCAAGTAAAGTGGAACTTTACCAAGTTTCTGGTGAATCGCGACGGCGAGGTGCTCAAGCGCTACCCTCCCACCACCAAGCCTGCCGAGATTCGTGCCGACATCGAAAAGGCGCTGGGTTAGGTGCCCCTTTTAATCGTCGTAGTTGGTTTTTTTCTTCCAGCTGTCGTCTTCCAGAACGCTATCCCACTCTTTATCCTGCTTGCGGTGAGCGTCAAGGCTTGCGTTGTCAGTCTCTGTGCCGGTCAGCGCCTCCAGTTCCTTGATGCGGGTGCGGAAGCTTTTCACGGCTTTCATGGCCACGGGATTATCCGCAGATTTGCCCATTTCGGTGCTGGCCAGATGGTATGCGTGAATGGCTTTACGTATTTCGTTCTGGCGCACACAATCCCGAGCCTGAAAAACATGCAGATCAGTATGGGTTTTGTGCACCAGAAACAGCACGTATTTCAGGTTCTTCCGCGCTGTGGCGGCGTCCAACCGGCCGGCCTTGTGCATCGTCTCTAATAGGGCGAAAAGGCTCTGCAGTAGATCTTTGACCGCGGTGGCTTTTTGCGGTAAATCTATGTGCATCTGCACTGTTTTGTCTGCACCGTCGCGTATCTGCTGCTTCAGCTGGCCCAGCGCATCGCGCCGTTGATCAATTGGCAGGGCTGTGTGCAGGGTCGCCAGGCCATTGCAGCTGTGTTCCATTTGTTTGATAAGGATCAGCTTCAAATCACTGGTCAGATACTGGCCTGGCAGTTCCGATAAAAGCCGATTGGCGAGTTTGTAGCTCTTTTCCAGCATGGCAATGCGGCGAATGCGCTGAATGCGGGCTTTTTCACGCAGGTGGCTGATGGTGACCACAGTAATCGCAATGGCAACCACGGCTGCTAAGAGCAGGACAAGTGTTGAAGGTTCCATGACTTACGACGAGACTCCGTAGGCAAGCTAGTGCAGGTTTAGTAGTTATAAAAAGGGTATCAGAAATAGCGCCTTAAGAATGTTTTTAAATGTGAAGGAGAGCAGGCCTTGGATATTTCCCGCGTAGACCTGAACCTGCTGGTATACCTGGATGTGCTGCTGCGTGAGTGCAATGTAACCAAGGCGGCCAATCATCTGGGCATTACCCAGCCCGCCATGAGTAACGGCTTGCGACGGTTGCGCCAGTTGTTTGGTGACCCCTTGCTGGTGCGCACCAGCGAAGGCATGACCGCCACTGAAAGAGCCCGGGAGCTGCAGCCAGTGGTGCGTTCGATTGTGTCCAGCATCGAGCAGGTGATGCAGGATAAAACCCCGTTTTCCGCGATTAACAGCCAGCGCGTGTTTCGTATTATGGCCAGTGACTACGCTGAGTCCTGCCTGATGCCGCGAGTACTGCGGCGTTTACGTCAGGAAGCTCCGCAGGTGACTCTGGATGTATTAACCCCTAGCGACGTCAGTTTTCTGGATGTGGAGCAGGGCAGGCTGGATATGGCCATTAACCGCTTCGACAAGATCCCCCAGTCGTTTCACCAGAAAACCCTGTGGAGCGAATATTTTGCCTGCCTGATGAATGCTGAAAACCCGATTTTGAAACAATCGTTTACCCTGGAAAGCTATCTTCAGGCCAGCCACATCTGGGTCAGTAAGACCGGGTTTGGCGTGGGGGTAGGGGTGAATCCTAAAGATGTGCAGCGCCTCGGCTGGGTTGATGAGGCCCTGGCCAAGATTGGCCATAAACGGCAGATTTCAGTGTTTACCCGCCACTATCAGGTGGCCATGCTGCTGGCCGAGCAACACGATCTGATTGCCACGCTGCCATCACGGGCGGCTTGGCTCCAGCGCGACAACCCGAACCTGGTGTCCAAAGTGCCGCCCTTCGACATCCCGCCATTTGATTTGAAAATGGCCTGGAGCCCTCTGCTGCAACACAACGCCGACCACCAATGGTTGCGCCGACTGATCGCTGAGGTGGCTGAAGAAGTAGACGCAGAGTTTGCCGAGTTCGGCACACCCTTCGAGCGCGGCTGATTCAAAAGATGGCGCGCCTACGGCTGTTTTGCGATTTAAAGCGCTCGCGGCTGCCTTAAAGATTAGGGCACTTGTGGCTGAGTCAAAAGCTAGAGAGAAAGCACCCGCAATTCCATGGAGCGCTGGCTTGCGTTCCACATCTGCAAGAAGCGCTCTTCCAGGCTTTTTACCCGCCCGCCGTCGGAAAAGTTGGCAAAACCTTGGCTGCCGCCAAACTCATGTCGATAAAGCACACCTTGGCGGTCGGCCAGCAAAAAGGGTTCTTTTTCTGGTGGGGTTGCATCGCTTAACAGCCGAAGTTCGATGCGGCTGGGCAGCCGCCGCATTAACTCAACCAGCCCGTGCCGGCGTTGAGTCAGGGCTTTGTCATCTTGAATCAGTAGGCGGACATCGCTAAGCCTATGACGCCTGGCCATCCGTGACACCAACTCGCAAAAGCGTGGCTGGTCGTAAAGGTCGAAGTCCAGCGTGTTGTCGTACAGCCATAATCGCTGCCGGGCCTGTCCCGCCAGGCTGTGCATCAGCTCTACCAGTTGCTGCGGCCGCTCGAACAGCCAGCTGCGCGAATCGTCGCCAAGGTTCATTGGATATTTGCGAATTCCAGGCCGTTTCTCGGCCGGTTCCGCCGCCAGATCTTCGGCCAGCACAGAAGGCGCCAGGCAGCGCATATCAAAATGCGCTATGCCGGCATCGTCATATTGGTCTGAACAGAGGTGGAAACCGGCACGCTGATAAAATTCGACAGCGTGCTGCTGCGCCGACAGCTGCAGCTGGGAGTAGTGTACCGCGCCTTGGCAAATCAGATGCTGCAACAGTGCCTGGCCAATCTGTTTGCCGCGGTATTGCGGCAGCACCGCCATGCGCCCGATGAAGCCAGTGGCGCCCGGAATGCCATACAGGCGCGCTGTGGCGGCGGCTTTATTGCCATCCACCACCACCAGAAAGTGTTCGCTGCTTTGGTCGGTGACGTCCCACTCCAGCTCTGGTGGCACGTTCTGCTCCTCAACAAATACACGCTGGCGAATGCCACGGATTTGCGGCGGTGCACTGTGCCAGTTGTATTTCCGAATGCGCAGATTCATCGGAGCCCCGTGCGACCGTTTATTCGAAGTAGATCGAACCCTGATTGTAAAGATTGGTGAGCAGCCCAAGTATAGCGTCGTCTTCGGCAAACGCTGCCAAAGCCTTTACGTTTACCCTGGCGCCAGCGCACAGCAGCGGCGCAAACGGGCGAGCATCGCCGCGCAGCAGGTATTGCTCGCCGTCTACAAACAGTGCGGTTTCGTTGTCGAGTTCATGAAAGGCAAAGCGAGAACCTTCGTTCCAGCGAACCTGTTCCCCGGCCTGTATCGCTGCTTGAAGGTCTTCGCTGGCGGCAGGCTCATCGGCGGGCACCACAGTTTCAACGCTCTTTGGAGCGGTGGAAAATTGGCCGAACCACAGTGAGAGATTGCGCCGGTCGCCTATTTTTTCCTGTATCAAGGCTTCCAGGCGGTCAATCACCACCGGTGCGATGGTGCCGGGATTGTCCTGCACCGCCAGATCCGGGTCGTTCATGTGCTCGGCCGCATTGGGCTGGTTGCACAGGAAGTCGGTAAAGCCGGTGAGCAAATCGTCGACCGTGGGCGCGCGAAAGCCCACTGACAGAGTAATACAGTCGTCTTCGGCCACTCCGTGATGGCCAATGGCAGGCGGCAGGTACAGCATGTCGCCCGGCTCTAAAACCACGGTTTCTTGGCCCTGCCAGTCACTTAGAATACGCAGCGGTGTGCCTTCCAGGCGCGGCGACTTAGAGCCGCATTCACCGCCGAACGTCCAGCGCCGGTTGCCCTGGGCCTGTAGCAGGAACACGTCATACTGATCGTAATGGGGACCTACGCTGCCGCCTTTAGGCGCGTAGCTGGCCATAATGTCGTCCAGCCGCCAGTTGGGTACAAAGCGGAAGTGCTCCAGTAAATCGGCGACTTCCGGCACCCAGTGGTCAAGGCCCTGCACCAGCAGGGTCCAGTTTTGCTCTGGCAGCTTGCTGAAACGCTCTTCGTTGAACGGGCCGTTATGTACTTGCCAGGGTTTGCCGGCATCGTCTTCAATCACGATGCGCGACTCTACGGTTTCTTCACAGGCCAACCCTGCCAGCTCGTCGGCGGTTACGGGGCTTTCAAAGCCGGGAAGCGCTTGGCGGATAACCAGAGGCTTTTTCTGCCAGTAGTCTCGTAAAAACTCTGCAGAGGTTATTCCGCCAAGCATGTCCATGGTGTTACTCCGGTGTTCAGATGTTGCGGGCTTGGTCTATGGCGCTGCCAATGTAGCTGCCGGGTGTCATCGCCATCAGTTCGGCTTTGGCTTGCTCGGGAATGTCCAGGCTGCTGACAAAGCTTTGGATAACCTCGGCGCTCATGGTTTTGCCGCGGGTCAAGGCTTTCAGCTTTTCGTAAGGCTTTTCAATATTGTAACGGCGCATCACGGTCTGAATCGGTTCCGCTAAAACTTCCCAGGCCTGGTTCAGGTCGGCGTCCAGGCGCGCCGCGTTCAGCTCCAACTTGCTCAGGCCTTTCAGGGTAGATTCATAGGCAATAAGGCTGTGGGCAAACCCCACTCCCAGGTTGCGCAGCACCGTCGAGTCGGTCAGATCGCGCTGCCAGCGCGAGATTGGCAGCTTGGCTGACAAATGGCTTAGCAAGGCGTTGGCAATGCCCAGGTTGCCTTCGGAGTTTTCGAAGTCAATGGGGTTAACTTTGTGCGGCATGGTGGACGAACCCACTTCGCCTTCGACTGTTTTCTGCTTGAAATAGCCCAGAGAAATATAACCCCAGATGTCGCGGTCCAAATCGATCAAAATGGTGTTGAAGCGGGCAACCGCGTCGTACAGTTCGGCGATGTAATCGTGGGGCTCAATCTGGGTGGTGTACGGGTTGAAATTCAGCCCCAGGCCTTCAATAAACGTCTTGGCGGTTTCGGCCCAATCGATGTCCGGATAGGCGGATAGATGAGCGTTATAATTGCCCACAGCGCCGTTGATTTTGCCCAGCAATTCCACGTTTTTGATCTGCGCCAGCTGGCGCCGCAGGCGGTGTACCACGTTGGCCAGCTCCTTACCCACGGTAGAGGGCGACGCGGTTTGGCCGTGTGTACGCGACAGCATGGGCTGGGCAGCGTGGTCGTGTGCCAGCTTGGCGATCTGGTCTATGACTTTTGTCATCACCGGCAGCATGCCGCTGTCCAGGCCTTCGCGCAGCATCAACGCGTGGGACAGGTTGTTGATGTCTTCCGAGGTGCAGGCAAAGTGAACAAATTCGGTGACCGCGTGAAGTTCGGCGTTGTCGGCGATTTTCTCTTTGATGAAGTATTCCACCGCTTTCACATCGTGATTGGTGGTGCGTTCAATATCTTTTATGCGCTGGGCATCGGCCACACCGAATTCGCTAACCAAGGCGTTCAGGGCGGCGTCTGCTTCAGTAGAAAATAGGGGAACTTCCTGAACTTGCGGATGAGCAGCCAGTTTTTGTAGCCAGCGGATTTCGACGGTTACGCGGTTTCTGATCAGGCCATATTCACTGAAAATGTCGCGAAAAACGCTAACTTTGCTGCCGTAGCGGCCGTCCACCGGGGAAATGGCGGTCAGGGCGGTGAGTTCCATCGAAAACCTCTCAAAAATGTTTGAAGCAAGGGGCGGTATAAAGTCAGCACGATATAATACACCAGCGGCCGGTCGGAATCAGCTCAACAGGTTTGCGAATCAGCCAAACAGGGCACTATCCGGTTTTCAGCAATTCGCGGGCGTGGGCAATCACGTTTTTGCGGGTAAAGATAAGTTGCCAGCGGCGCCCGCCGGTCTGCCGCCAGAGCACCGCAGAGCGGATGCCGGCCAACAGCAACGCCCGTATTTTAGCGGCGTTTTCTTCCCGCTGCAGAATAGCCGGCGTGCCGCCGACTTGAATGCGCTGGCGGTAAGTGCTGATGGTGTCGGTATACACTGACGCCAGATTGCCAATCAGATTGCTGTGTACATAACCGAAATGACTGGCAGTGTGACGTGCCTGCTCAATCCGGCTGCCCAGCACCGACATCATGTCTTTGCTGCTGTTGAGTCTGGACTCCAGCTGGATCAGGTTCAGCACGTAGCGCAGTATTTCGATGTCGGTGGGCTTGCTTTGCTCGCTGAGCACGCGAATCAACGTATTTAGCCCCAGGCTCAAGTCGCGCAGTTCTCCGCCATAAACGTCCAGCGTGGTTGCCGGGTCAGTGGCGAACAGTGAACGTAGGCTGGTTTCCAGGTCGGTTGCGTCGCAAATACCGTCATGGGCAATCTGGGTAACCAGATTCGCGGCCTGAAAAACGCCGGCCAGGGCCAGGGTTTGGTCGTGAAGTGTGCGGCTCATGACCGCACCCCGTCAGTTGGCTCAGTGGTCAGGCGTGCTGGCAGTGGTTCGCCATCGCGCCAGGTGTGTTCAATTACGCCGCCGCCCAAGCAAATCTCGCCGTCGTAAAATACCGCCGATTGACCAGGCGTCACTGCGCGCTGGGCGTCGTCGAACACCACTTTGACGCCACCGTCGATGACGGTTACCTCGCACAGTTGATCAGGCTGGCGATAGCGTGTCTTGGCCATGCAGCGAAACTTTGCGCTTGGAGCCTCAGCGGCAACCCAATCGACGGGGCCAGACACCAGGCCGCGGGAAAACAGCAGCGGGTGGTTTTTACCCTGAGCTGCAATCAATACGTTACGTGCCAGGTCTTTTTCCGCTACGTACCAGGGCTCATCGCTGTAACCGTTCAATCCTCCAATACCAAGGCCTTGGCGCTGGCCAATGGTGTGGTACATCAGGCCCTGATGGCGGCCAATAATGTCGCCTTCTGGTGTTTCAATAGTGCCGGGCTGGGCTGGCAGGTACTGCTTCAGGAAGTCAGTGAACTTGCGCTCGCCAATAAAGCAGATGCCGGTAGAATCTTTTTTATCGTGGGTAACAAGCCCTTGCGCCTCGGCAATGCGGCGCACTTCCGGCTTCTCAAGTTCGCCCACCGGGAACAGAGTGCGGGCAATGCGATCGCCGGATACCGCGTGCAGGAAATAGCTTTGATCTTTGTTGTCGTCGAGGCCTTTGAGTAGCTGAGCTTTGCCGGAACCGTCATCAAGCGGGCATTGGCGAGTGTAGTGTCCGGTGGCAATGTAGTCGGCGCCCAGTGTTATCGCGTAATCCAGAAAAGCGCGGAATTTCACTTCCTTGTTGCACAGAATGTCTGGATTTGGGGTGCGACCGGCTTTGTATTCACTGAGAAAATGCTCGAATACCCGGTCCCAGTACTCCGCCGCAAAGCTGGCGGTATGCAGCTTTATACCGATGTGGTCGGCCACCGCCTGGGCATCGGCCAGGTCGGTCATGGCGGTGCAATATTCGGTGCCGTCGTCTTCGTCCCAGTTCTTCATGAACAGGCCTTCTACCTGATAACCCTGTTCTTTTAGCAGCCAGGCGGCAACGGAGGAATCGACACCGCCGGACATACCGACGATAACGCGGCTCGTGTTTGGGCTAGTGCTAGGGACGGTGCCCGGGATGGTATTTGCGGCTGTATGGAACTCGGTCATAACGGCTCTGTGTCAGTAAAAGCGGAACATTTTATCAGCTTGCGGTCGTCACGTCTGTGGGTCGTGAATCAGATCCAGCGGCAGACGCCTGCCACTTTGATAATCTTTCATGCACTGAAGTACCAGCGGGCTGCGCAGCTTGTCACCAAGGCCGGCTATCTGTTCCGGTGTGAGCCAGTGAGCGGCAATAATGTCGCTATCAAGCTGCTCTGACATCTTGCGCACTGCGCGGGCGCTGTAACAGAAGCGGTAGTAGGTAACGCCGTTGGCCGGTGCTTTGTAAATGTAAATGCCCAGTAGATGCTCTGGCTCTACGTCCCAGCCGGTTTCTTCTAAGGTTTCCCGGCGCACCGCATCCAGCACGGTTTCGTTTTCTTCAATGTGCCCGGCAGGCTGGTTGAACACAATTTTGCCGTTGCTGGACTCTTCAACCATTAACAGGCGGCCTTGGTCATCTTCAACAATAGCGGCGACGGTTGCGTGGGGCGTCCAAGTCATGACAATGTTTGACTCCGGTGAGGGCGGTGGCCGCGGTTTGCCTTTGGTGATTGACGGCTGCCAGTGGGTTTGCGACGCGGCGCTGCGGTCGCGGTCATAGTCACGGTTGTTGAGCTGTACTGGCCGGGTTCAAGTAAGCCAAGGCTCCAGTCACCAATGCGATAGCGGATCAGCCGCAGCGTAGGAAAACCCAGCGCCGCGGTCATGCGCCTTACCTGGCGAT
This sequence comes from Marinobacter sp. ELB17, assembly GCF_000169375.1. Classification (GTDB taxonomy): domain Bacteria; phylum Pseudomonadota; class Gammaproteobacteria; order Pseudomonadales; family Oleiphilaceae; genus Marinobacter. The sequence goes on along the minus strand of NZ_AAXY01000012.1, from coordinate 24,980 downwards.
TACGGCCTTCACAGATGGTCAGTTCCAGCCAGCTGGTGGGAATGTTCTGGCGGAAACGCACAGGGGGGGTGCGTAACCAAATTACAGGTTCGTCCATGGCCCGAGCAAGGGCTGGGCGCGTCAGGCCGTCTTTCAGCTGTACACCTTGTTCTAGCTGGCGCAGAGTTTGGGGGTTAATTGTGCCTTCAACCTGCACCCAGTAGGTTTTTTCCATCTTACCCCGGGGTGATGCGATGCAATGTTGTAGCTGGCCGTCTGAGGTCAGTAATAGCAGGCCTTCGGAGTCATAATCCAGGCGGCCTGCAGGGTATATGCCCGGCTGGTTGATCCAGTCAGCCAGGGTGGCTCGCCGGGGCTTGTCGGTAGGTCGCCGTTCATCCGTAAACTGGCTGAGTACCTGGAACGGCTTGTTGAACAGGATTAATTCGGCCATAGGTGGTCTGTGTTGCTAGTAGGGCTAGCCGCAGAGACTACCCCAGATACAGGATTTCGCAACCGCCAGTATCCGTGGATGCACAGAAATTCGGCAGGTTTATCGTTCAGCCAGACGGGACACTGTGATTCGTTTGCAGCAGCGGCATGATGTTGACGGCGTGAACACCGTCATCCACCGGTTTTTTCTCGAAACTGACCGCCTGTCCGGCTTTCAGAGTTTTATAGCCATCCATTTGAATGGCCGAAAAATGAGCGAACAGGTCGTCATTGTAGCCGTCTTCAATGATAAAACCGTAACCTTTGGCGTTGTTGAACCATTTCACTTTGCCGCTGGGCATGTTGAACTCCCGTGTACCTGTGCTGTCAGTGTTTATTATTGTTGAATTTTGGAGCTGGGCAACATTTTTTTACATTGCTATGAACTTTGGTTCAATACGGAGTTGCAGTCAACTGCTCGCAGTAGAGGTTTTGAGTGGTTGAAGGCAGTCCGGAACCGGTATCATGTGCGTACTTATACAAAAGAAGGCCTGCTTGAAAAAGCGGTGACCCACACCCACATTATTAGTAAGGCGCCGACAACTTCGGTAAAGAATGATGCGAATGATTGAAAATTCTCGACTAGTATGGAATCAGGGAGACGAAAGTGAGCCGGGTCGCCATGACCAGCTCAGTTTGGCGCCGGAAAAGCCAGCCCTGAAGCGGCCTGCGCAGTTCCGGGTGATTCTTTTAAACGACGACTACACTCCTATGGATTTTGTGGTGGAGGTGTTAACGACTTTCTTCGGAATGAATGAAGAAAAGGCAACACAGGTGATGCTTCTCGTCCATACGCAAGGCAAAGCCGTATGTGGTGTGTATTCCCGGGATATCGCAGAAACCAAAGCAGCCCAGGTGAATCACTATTCGTCAGAATGTGATCACCCGCTGTTGTGCGAAATTGAACGTGCAGATTGACAGCTGTTGGAGTAGCCCATGCTGAGCAAAGATCTTGAACTTACATTGAATTCGGCCTTCAAGAATGCCCGTGACAAGCGTCACGAATTCATGACAGTAGAGCATTTACTGTTGGCCCTTTTGGACAACGATTCGGCGGTGGGAGTTCTGAAAGCGTGTGGCGCAGAGTTGGGCCCGCTGGGACAGGAACTGCTTGAATTTGTTGATTCCACAACGCCACTCATCCCGGATTCTGACGGCGATCGCGAAACCCAGCCAACCCTGGGCTTTCAGCGCGTGCTGCAGCGTGCGGTTTTCCACGTACAGTCTTCCGGCAAAAAAGAGGTAACCGGCGCCAACGTGCTGGTGGCGATCTTTAGCGAGCAGGAAAGCCAAGCGGTTTACCTGCTGAAAAAGCAGAATGTTGCGCGTATTGATGTGGTCAATTTTGTTTCTCACGGCATTTCCCGAGTGCAGGGTGTCGAGGATCAAGAAGGCCGCGAAGCTGCTCAGGAAGAGAGCGGCGAAGAAGCGACGCAGTCTACACCGCTGGACAATTACACCACCAACCTGAATGAGCAAGCGCGCCAAGGCCGGATCGATCCGCTGATCGGGCGCGAGCACGAAGTCGAGCGTGTGGTGCAGATTCTGGTGCGTCGCCGCAAAAACAATCCATTGTTGGTCGGCGAAGCCGGCGTTGGTAAAACCGCCATCGCTGAAGGCCTGGCCAAGCGCATTGTAGATGCTCAGGTGCCTCAAGTGATCGCCGATGCGGTGGTCTACTCGCTGGATCTGGGAGCGCTGCTGGCAGGTACCAAGTACCGCGGTGATTTTGAAAAGCGTCTGAAAGGCCTGCTGTCGGATCTGAAAAAGCAGGAACACGCTATTTTGTTTATCGATGAAATCCATACCATTATTGGCGCCGGTTCGGCATCAGGTGGCGTGATGGACGCGTCGAACCTACTTAAACCGATGCTTGGCTCGGGTGAGCTGCGTTGCATTGGCTCGACCACCTATCAGGAATTTCGCGGTATATTTGAGAAGGATGCTGCCCTGGCTCGCAGATTCCAGAAAATTGATGTCAACGAACCCAGCGTCGAAGACACTTATCTGATCCTGAAAGGTCTGAAACCAAATTTTGAGAAACATCACGATTTGACCTACACCGATCAGGCCCTGCGGGTGGCTGCTGAACTGTCTGAACGCTACATCAATGACAGGCACCTGCCTGACAAGGCCATAGACGTGATCGACGAGGCGGGTGCCCATCAGCGCCTGATGAGTGAAGACAAACGCAAGAAAGTGATCGATGTCGCAGAAATTGAGGAAGTCGTGGCCAATATTGCACGTATTCCACCCAAGAGCGTGTCCACCAGTGACAAGGACCTGCTGCGGACTATGGAGCGGGATCTTAAAATGGTGGTGTTCGGGCAAGACCCGGCCATCGAATCCCTGTCTACGGCCATTAAGCTGGCTCGCGCCGGGCTCAAATCACCGGAAAAACCGGAAGGTGCGTTCCTGTTTGCCGGCCCCACCGGTGTGGGTAAAACCGAAGTCACCAAGCAGTTGGCCAAGGTGTTGGGTATCGAGCTGGTGCGCTTTGATATGTCTGAGTATATGGAGCGACATACTGTGTCGCGCCTGATTGGTGCACCGCCGGGCTATGTCGGTTTTGACCAAGGTGGTCTGCTAACCGAATCGGTGAACAAGCACCCGCACTGTGTACTGCTGCTGGATGAAATTGAGAAGGCTCACCCGGAGGTGTTTAACCTGCTTCTGCAGGTAATGGACCACGGCACGCTGACGGACAACAACGGTCGCAAAGCCGACTTCCGCCATGTAATCCTGGTGATGACTACGAACGCCGGTGCCGAAAGCATGGCCCGTCGTTCCATGGGCTTCAGTGAGCAAAACCACCGCAGCGATGGCATGGAAATCATCAGCAAGACTTTCACGCCGGAATTCCGCAACCGTTTGGATGGCATTATTCAGTTCGCGGATCTGGAGCGCCAGACCATCACTCACGTGGTGGATAAGTTCCTCACCGAACTGCAGGCACAGCTGGACGACAAGCACGTGGTATTGCACGTAGACGAGCCTTCTAAGCTGTGGTTAGCAGACAAAGGCTACGACGTGACCATGGGTGCAAGGCCGATGTCGAGGTTGATTCAGGACAAGATCAAGCGGCCGCTGGCTGAGCAGATCCTGTTTGGTCGATTGGCCGAGAAGGGCGGTGAAGTGTTTGTGCACCTTGAAAACGACGAGCTGGTGTTCGAGTACGAGCCGGAACCCGCAGAAGCGGTTTGACCGTCGCCTGAGTGCCTGAACTGAAAAAAGAAAGGAAAAAAGAAAAGCCCGCAGTTGCGGGCTTTTCTATGAATACGGGCTCGACAAATTAACGGGCGCGGTAAACGATACGGCCTTTGCTCAGGTCGTATGGCGTCAGTTCCACTTTGACTTTATCGCCGGTCAGAATGCGGATGTAGTTCTTGCGCATTTTTCCGGAGATGTGTGCGGTCACAACGTGGCCGTTGCTCAGCTCTACACGGAACATGGTGTTTGGTAGCGTATCGATAATAACGCCTTCCATTTCAATGACATCTGTCTTCGCCATTCAGTAAAAACCTCGTTTTGGAATACTTTCCGTAATTTTAAATTGCGTAATACTGCCTGATTTCGAGCCGTTTAGCAAAAGTCAGTTGCTATCGAGCGCTTGCCAGCGGTTATCCGTGAACTGCTCGATGGGTTTGAAGCGGCTTTTGTAGTTCATTTTGCGACATTCCAGAATCCAGTAACCCAGATACACATGGCTGAGCTGCTGGCGCCGGGCTTCTTCAATTTGCCAGAGTACCGCGAAGGTGCCCAGGCTGCGATGATCCAGGTCCGGTTCAAACACGGTATAGATAGCCGACAGGCCGTCGTCCAAACGGTCAACCGCCGCCAACCCGATAAGCTCGCCATGCAGGGTCATTTCCAGAAACCAGGAATCGGTCTGGCCTTCCACCAGAAACGCCATGAACTGCTCCCGTGATGGCGGGTACATGTCGCCGTCTTTGTGGCGCAGCTCAATGTAGCGGGCATAAAGCCGATACCATTGCTCCGAATAGGCAGCTGGCACCAGCGCGCAGGCTACATCAGCGTTTTTTTTCCAGACCCGGCGTTGGTTGCGGTCGGGGATAAACTCTGCCACGGGTACCCTGACAGGAATACAGGCCTGGCAGTTTTCACAGTGGGGGCGGTAATAGTGTGAGCCGCTGCGGCGAAAGCCAATAGCCGTCAGCTGGCTGTAAAGGGTGCGGCTAACCTCTGCTTTAGGGTCGACAAACATGGTGGTGGACTGGCGGCCCGGCAGATAGCTGCAGTCGTGAGCGGGTGTAGCAAAGAACACCAGTGTTCTCAAATTGCTCATTCACCCTCCGGGCTCGGCCAGCGCCATTGAAACTGCCAGTCTGCCACTGCCGGTGGTTGTTTTGTATAGCGGCCGAGCATGGCCAGAAACTCCGTTCGCGGTATTGTTTGTGCGCCCATGCTCAATAGGTGATCGCTGGCTACCTGACAGTCAATAATCTGATATCCCCACTGTTGCAATTGGTTGGCCAGATGCACCATTAATACCTTGGACGCGTTGGTTTCCAGCGAGAACATCGACTCGCCAAAAAAACAGCTGCCCAGCGCTATACCGTACATGCCTCCCGCCAATTCGCCGTGGGGGTTCCAGATTTCAATAGAATGGGCAATGCCTTCTCGGTGAAGCTTGTTGTAGGCCTGAAGCATGTTTTCGGTAATCCAGGTGCCTTCAGCGCGGGTAGAGCCACACAGGCGCATAATCCGGCTGAAGGCACGGTCCGCCGTTACCGTGAAATAGCCTTTGTTGAGGCTGCGGCGCAGGCTGCGGGAAATGTGAATATTTTCTGGATATATGACGCAGCGCGGATCGGGTGACCACCAAAGTATGGGTTGGTCGTCGCTGTACCAGGGGAAAATACCGTTTTCATAAGCCAATACCAGGCGCTTGCTGCTCAGATCACCGCCGGCGGCCAGCAGGCCGTCGGGTTCCACCATCGCGCTCTCGGGCGAGGGGAACCACAGCGCATGTTCAGGCAACCAGGGCAAAGACGTCATAGTGTGTTCGCTGTTCAGCTCGGCTTTGTTGGTTTAGCTCAGTTGGTCCAGATAGCGCTCGGCGTCCAGCGCCGCCATACAACCAAAACCGGACGACGTTACCGCTTGGCGATACACATGATCGGCAACATCACCGGCTGCAAATACGCCGGGCACGGTTGTCTGGGTCGCCATTCCGTCCAATCCGGAGCGGATGTGCAGGTAGCCATTTGTCATTTCAAGCTGGCCTTCGAACAGGCTGGTATTGGGTTTGTGGCCAATGGCGATAAACACGCCGGAAAGGTCCATGTCCTGCTTGGAGTCGTCTTTCATGCTGCGAATGCGCATACCGGTTACGCCGGTGCCGTCGCCCAGTACCTCGTCCAAGGTGTGATCCCAAATAATTCGCACATTGCCGTTGGCGGCTTTTTCAAACAATTTATCCTGCAGAATTTTCTCTGCACGCAGGCTGTCGCGGCGGTGCACCAGCGTCACTTCGGCGGCGATGTTGGACAGGTACAGAGCTTCTTCCACGGCGGTGTTGCCGCCGCCGATAACCGCTACCTTCTGGTTGCGATAGAAAAAGCCGTCACATGTTGCACAGGCCGACACACCCTGGCCCTTGAATTTCTCTTCCGACTCAAGCCCCAGATACATGGCCGAGGCGCCGGTAGAAATGATCAGCGCATCGCAGGTGTGCTCGCCGCTGTCACCCTTCAGGCGAAACGGACGCTGATTCAAATCGACTTCATTAACCGTGTCGTAAATGATTTTAGTTTCAAAGCGTTCCGCATGTTTCAACATACGTTGCATTAATTCTGGCCCTTGCACGCCGTCGTTGTCACCGGGCCAATTGTCGACGTCTGTGGTTGTGGTCAGCTGGCCACCCACTTCAATACCGGTGATCAATGTTGGCTTCAGGTTGGCGCGGGCCGCGTAAACGGCAGCGGTATAGCCGGCAGGGCCGGAACCTAGAATAATCAGGCGGGAGTGTGTGCTGGTGCTCATGCTGTTCTCACTTAATACGAGTGTGGTCACTGTGCTCGCAGCTCATTATGGCGGCGGCACGAAGTTTAAAAAGTTTTAAATGTTTAGAAAGTTTGGAAAGCTTAGAAAGTTCAGTAGAAAGATACAAAGGCTATCATGAATAGCCGGTGCGCTTGCCAGTTGTTTTGGCCAATTCTACTGATACGCCTGCCCTATGGGTTCAGCCGCCAGGCACCCAACAGGCTCAGTCGCCAAGCACCGATACGCCGGCCAGCAAGCGTTGCACCCGCTCCCGGCTTTTGCCGCTTTCGCCCTGTTCCAGGCGATGCTCTGCCACCGCCGCAAACACCGCCTGTACGTCGTCTGGCAGCACGTGATCACGGCCCTGCATCAGCGCCCAGGCTTTCGCTGCGCGCAGCAGGCCCAGACCGGCGCGCGGCGACAGGCCGTAAAGCAGGCCCGGAATGTTACGGCTGGCTTCCAGCAAGCGTTGTACGTAGTCCAGTAGCGCGGGGCTGGTGCTCATCCGCAGTACCGTTTGTTGAATGCGCGTCAATTGGTCTTCAGCTAACAGGGTGGGCAGGCGCTGGGTCAGGCTGCGACGGTCTTCGCCTTCCAGTAATTGACGTTCTGCCTGGGAATCAGGGTAGCCCAGGTGCAGGCGCATCAGAAACCGGTCGAGCTGGCTTTCTGGCAGCGCAAACGTGCCACCTTGCTCGATGGGGTTTTGGGTGGCAATCACAAAAAACGGTTGGGGAAGGGGCCGGGTTTCGCCCTCAATCGACACCTGCCGTTCTTCCATTGCCTCCAGCAGAGCGCTCTGGGTACGCGGCGATGCGCGGTTTATTTCGTCGGCTAGAATCAACTGGGCAAAAATCGGCCCCGGATGAAAAACAAGGCTGCCGGCAGCCTTGTCGTAAATCGAATAGCCCAGTACGTCCGCCGGCAGCAAATCGTTGGTAAATTGAATGCGTTGATAGCGCAGGCCCATTACGTGTGCCAGAGCGTGGGCAAGCGTGGTTTTACCCATGCCAGGAATGTCTTCAATCAGCAAATGGCCGCCTGCGAACAGGCTGCAAAGCGCCAGGCGCACCTGCCGTTCTTTGCCCAGCAGAATGCCATTGAGTTCGTGGACGATCTGATTTATCGCTTTGTTCATATTCTGATCAATCTCCTGCCTATCTGAAATGTCTGCGCAAAAGGCAATACGCCGGCCGCTCAGGAAAGAACAGGTGCGGCGCTATTTGGTCATTACGCCCGCAGGCAATTGCATTGTCATGCAGTGCAGGCTTCCACCTTGCCGAAGCAGCGGGCGACAGGGTATGGCGATGATTTCGCGGTCTGGGAACAGATTCTGCAATGTGGCGATCGCTGCGGCATCTTGGGGTACATCGTATACTGGCAGTAATACCGCGCCGTTGATGATCAGAAAGTTGGCGTAAGTGGCCGGCAGGCGCTGGCCTTTTTCATCACGGATAGCGTCTGGCCAGGGCAGGGGTGTCAGACGGTAAGACTCACCATTGGCCTGGCGGAAGTCGCGCAGGCCTTCGGCCATGGCGCCAAGAGCGCCATAATGCTCGTCGCTTTCATCAGGGCAGGCGACATAACAGATGTGGTCGGGTGAGCAAAACCGCGCAAGAGTATCTATATGGCTGTCGGTATCGTCGCCGGCCAGGTAACCGTGATTAAGCCAGAGCACCCGGCGAATGCCCAGTAACTGGCCAAAAAGTTTCTCCATGGCGCTGCGGCTGTAATCGGGGTTGCGGCTGGGGCTTAGCAGGCATTCGCTGGTGGTCAGCAGAGTGCCTTCGCCATCGGTGTCGATGGCGCCGCCTTCCAGGATGAATTCGACGCTTTTCAGGGTGCTGCCGTCAAACGCACCGGCCGTGAGCAGCCTGTTGTTCAAGGCGTTGTCTTTGTCCCACGGAAACTTATTGCCCCAGGCGTTAAAACTGAAATCGACCAGCCTGGAGCCTTGGTGAGTGAACACCGCTAAAGGACCATGGTCGCGCGCCCAGCTGCCGTCTGACGGCGCAACCAGAACCAGCGCGCAGAATGCCACACCAGCGGTTTTTACATAATGGTTTAGTTGTTCCTGCAGTCGCTGCGCCTGCTCTGGGTCTTCGCAGCTGATCAATACGGATTCGAAGCGCAAAACCGCGTGCGCAATCGCCATAAATACCGGCTCTGTCTGTGCCAGATGGCTGGCCCAGGCGGTGTTCTGATGGGGCCAGGTCAGCATCACCGCACTCTGCGGCGCCCACTCTGCGGGTAATAACGGCTTCGATTTCACTGGGCCAGTACCTTTTCCCTATTGAAAAAACCATTCTAACGGACAGGCGCCGGCACGTCAGGATCTACTGGCAAAACTTTGCGGCCTTTTCTGTGTCTGTGTCAGGGCGTGTGCTTTATAACCGCGCGAATAACCCGCTCGCTCTCGAAATACACCACAAAAGCCGGGTAGTGCCACTGGCTGATGGGCGGCTGGCCTACCGGGCCGCGGGTAGACTCGGGTGAGCCCCAGCGCTCGCGCACGCGGTCGGCTTTCATACCGGTCTGTGGCAGTGATATGGCATCGCGGTCGCCCTGTTGGCCGAGCGGAATAAACAGTTCCTGAGTACTGGCAGGCATCACCGACAAGGTCGTCGCCAGAGCGACAGATAACAGGCCGGCTCGCAGCAATAGGCGCCAAAAGCGATGGGTCTTCATGGTCAGGGTGACTCCGCAGGAGAAATGGATAAAACGTAATTTAGTCTGCGCTTTGGTCATTTGCCTCGGCAGTTCCGGTATTCGGTTGCTGGCGCTGGCGAACTTGCCAGCGCATGATGTGGCGCGCCAGCTGTTGGCGATCACTGTCTTCCAAACGCACAAAGCGGGTGTGAATCCGTGAGCCGCCGCGGTCTTCGGTGTTAACGCCTACTACTTCGCCAACGGCCCGGGGCTGAAACAGTTCCGGCGGCAGAGTCAGGCGTATGGCAATATGGTCACCCACCTGCAAGCTGTCATCGTCGCTAAAAAAGGCAACGCCACCCTCGCTGAGCGTGGCTTGGTACCAATGCTCTGGTTGCAACGGATTTTGCTCAAAGGCCATAATGCGCGCCAGAATATCCAGCTTGGAGTTGAAAACTTTTAACAGGCTTTGCAACGCCCGGTCGCGCTCGCTTAAGCCGGCAAGTTGGGTTTTGATGTCTTGGTCAAGGCGTTTGAATTCCGCCTGTAAGCTGGTGAGCGGGGTATTTCCGAAGGCGCTGAAAGCGTCTTTGGTACTGGTGGATAGTTTGTGCATCTCCAACCCAATCCAGTCGTTTATTCTAAAGTAATCCCGCCGTTCGCGTTGTTTCTTCGCATTGGCGCTGTCATCGTTGCGCTGGGCCATTAGGACTCCGATACGGATGTTCGTTTGTAGGGTGAAGTTTAGCAGTTCCCGGCGCGGCATTAACACGACCGGGTTCAATCAATCACGAATTAGTCGCAGCCAGCAGCAGGCAAGGCTTTATGTTTAAACCTTTATCATTTTATATCGGCTTGCGCTATATCGCTGCCAAACGCCGTAATCACTTTATTTCGTTTATTTCACTCACCTCTATGATCGGCTTGATGCTGGGCGTTGCGGTGCTGATTATCGTTCTGTCAGTCATGAACGGTTTCGATCGCGAGCTGAAGCAGCGAATTCTGGGTATGGTGCCCCACGCTATTATCGAGGGTTCCGGCCCGATTGAAAACTGGGAAGCGCTAGACGCCGCAGTCGAGAAACACCCGCGAGTGTTGGCGGCGGCCCCGTTTATTCAGGGCCAAGGCATGGTCACCGGCGGCGGAGAGGTGCGCGGCGTGTTGTTGAACGGCATTTTGCCAGACCAGGAGCGAACCGTATCGATTATTGAAGACCACATGGAGCAGGGCAGCCTGGACGATCTGAAGTCTGGCGAGTTCGGCATCATTATTGGGCGCTTTTTGGCGTCCAGCCTGCGCCTGCAATTGGGTGACAAAATAACCGTGGTGCTGCCCGAAGCGTCGGTAACGCCGGCTGGCGTATTGCCGCGATTGAAACGGTTTACCGTCAAAGGCGTGTTTAGCGTGGGTGCCGAGTTAGACGGCAGCTACACTTTGATACACATGGACGACGCCGCCAAGCTGATGCGCACAGACGGTAAAGCCCAAGGCATCCGTTTGCTGGTTGATGACCTCTTCGCCGCACCGCGGGTAGCCGAGCAAGCGGCGCAGCTGCTTTCAGGGCGTTATTACATATCCGACTGGACCCGCACCCACGGCAATCTATTCCAGGCCATACGAATGGAAAAAACCATGATTGGCCTGTTGCTGATGTTCATTGTGGCGGTGGCGGCGTTCAATATTGTGTCCACTCTTGTCATGGTGGTCACCGACAAAACCGCAGACATTGCCATTTTACGCACCATGGGCGCGACACCTGCGCGCATCATGCGCATCTTCATTGTGCAGGGCGCGGTCATCGGCGTTTTCGGAACCCTGGTGGGCACTGCGCTTGGTATTCTGGGTGCACTCAATATCAGCGCGTTCATCAGCTGGCTGGAGGGCGCACTGGGCCATCAGTTCCTAAGTGCCGACGTGTATTTTATCAGTTACTTGCCGTCCCAGCTGCTATGGGAAGACGTCATGATCATCAGCGGTAGTGGTCTGGCCATGAGCCTGCTGGCCACTATTTACCCGGCCTGGCGTGCGTCTCGTATCGACCCGGCAGACGCGCTTAGATATGAATAGAGCCAACCTATGAGCAAAAGCATAAAAGACGTAACGACCAACCCCGCGAACTGGGTTATTGATTGCAATCAAGTGACCCGTACCTATAGCCAGGGCCCGGAAAATCTGACGATTTTTTCCGACATCTCGTTGCAAGTCACCGCCGGTGAAACCATCGCCATTGTCGGTAGCAGCGGCTCCGGGAAAACTACGCTGCTGAATTTGCTAGGCGGGCTAGACCGACCGTCAACGGGCCATATCGAAATTTGCGGTAAGGAAATTTACAAGCTGTCGGAAGCCGCGCGGGCGCGCTTTCGCAACAAGCATCTTGGGTTTGTGTACCAGTTTCACCATTTGCTGCCGGAGTTCTCCGCGCTTGAGAACGTGATGATGCCCTGCGTGCTGGGTGGTATTAGCGTGGCGGCAGCGCGCAAGAAGGCCGCTGTTCTGCTCAACAGTGTGGGGTTGGGCGCACGCCTGGAGCACAAGCCGGGCGAACTGTCTGGCGGTGAGCGTCAGCGCGTGGCCATAGCCCGGGCCCTGGTGAACGAGCCCGACTGTGTTTTGATGGACGAACCCACCGGTAATCTTGATGAACACACCGGTGCCGGTGTGCGCGCATTGATCGAATCGCTGCGCGATCAGTTTGGCATGGCGTTTGTGATGGTTACCCACGATATGTCGATGGCACGAAGTCTGGGGCGGGTGATGCGGCTGGAGCAGGGGCGTTTGGTACACGAGGGTTAGTGGCGGCGCTGCCCCCGGCGCAGACGCCAGTTGGCGCGGACTCTTCTGCGCCATAACAACTGAATGATCAAATAAGCGAAGCAGGCAGACACCGTAGCCACAACCAGCGAGCCCAGGTAAAGCGGTATGCCAATATCCAGCAGGCGTTCGCTGATCCACGCCAGTGACGGCGAGAATTCAAAATCCAATAGTGGCCTGCTCAGCATCCAGGCCCCCAGTTTGTAGTTGAAGTAGAAAATCGGGGGCATGGTAACCGGGTTGCTGATCCACACCAGCGCCACCGCCAGCGGCAGGTTGGCGTTGAACCAGATCGCGAACAGCGCCGATGCAAGCATCTGGAAAGGCATCGGAATAAAGCAGAACCACACGCCTATCAGAAACGCACGGGCCACACTGTGGCGGTTGATATGCCACAGATTGGGTTCCTGTATGATATCGCCCAGAAAATTCAGCGATTTCATTTGTCTCACCCTTTCCGGAGACGGCAAATAGCGTTTCATGAACCTCTTCGGCATAAGAAGTTGTTCTGCCTATAGACGTGTAAACGACCGGTGTTAGGGACAACACCGGTGCCATAACTCAGGAGGACAAGGAATGTCCGGCGATTTTTTCAGTGGCGGCTCAAACCGCCCGCTGTCTCGCAGCCCGCGAGGCCTAGTTGTCGGGCCTTTGCTAATCGCGTTCTGTTGCGGCGTTATCTTACTGTATCGGTTGTCGGTGTTGCCAGCGTGGCAATTGCTGCTTGCGGCTATGGCAGGTTGCGGCGTGCTGGCGCTGTTGCTTCCTCACCGCTGGGGCCGCACGGCTTTTATTCTGCTTGCGGCGCTGTTAGCGGGTACCGCCTGGGCTTCATGGCACTCCAGTCAGCGCCTGCATGAGCGCCTGCCGGCGGCATGGGAAAGGGTGCCGCTGGAGGTGTCCGGTTATGTCTGTAGTCTTCCCGCCCGGGGCAGTTTTAACAGTTTAAAGTTCGATTTCTGCCTAGTGGGAAACGCTTACCAGCATAACGTGCAAGCGCCATCACCGGCGCACCCTCTACCCTCCCGCTTGCGCCTGGCCTGGTACGGCGACCATCCGGACCAGTTACCCGGTCACACCCTGACTATAACGGTTGTGCTTAAACGCCCACACGGTGGCTTGAACCTGACCGGTTTCCGCTATGAAGACTGGCTGTTCCGTCACGGTTACCGCGCCACCGGAAGTGTGCGCACGGTAGTGCCGGATGCCAGTATTGAATGTGGCCTGCACTGCCGTTACCGCTACCAGCACCGCCGTCTGCTGAACTGGGTGACGGCGAAGTTTGGCGAAGCCAGGCATTTCCCGTTGTTGGCGTCTTTGCTGATTGGCTATCGCGGCGCCATGACCCCCACCCACTGGGACACTCTGAAAGCCACCGGCACCATTCACCTGGTGGCGATTTCGGGCCTACATCTGGGCCTGGTGGCTCTGGGCATTGGATGTGTGGCGCGCCGGTGTGCGGTGCGAGTACCCGAATCCATTCTGTCTGAACGTGCCAGGCGGCGCCTGGTGTTTGGCGTGGTGATGATTGGCTGCTTGGCCTACGCGTTGATGTCCGGCTTTACCGTGCCAACCCGGCGCGCGCTGTTAATGATCGCTGTACTGGGCTGGGCGCTGCTGCAAGGCTGGCACATTCCGCCCTGGCGCAGCCTGCTGCTAGCGCTGACAGTGGTGTTGATTGCCGATCCATTTTCGCCGCTGGACGCCGGCTTCTGGCTGTCATTTTGTGCGGTGGCGGTGTTGATACTGGTGTTCTCAGGGCGCCTTGGCGTGGTTCAGGGCGTGCTGGCGCTGGTGCTGGCGCAGACTGCCATGTTCGCCGGATTATGGCCGGGACTGCTTTTACTGGGCCAGAATCAGCCGCTGGCGGGGTTTGTGGCCAATCTGTTTGCCATTCCGTGGGTGTCGATGGTCGTTATGCCGCTGCTGCTGTGCGGCGCTTTGCTCGTGGCGCTTGTACCCGCCAGCAGCGTGTGGGTGACGCTGCTGCTGGACACCGTATTGGGAATTTTATGGCAAGGATTGCAGTGGCTGGGGGGCTGGGACAGCCCGACAATTCAACTGGGTGTTGCCGCTGCCATCGGGTTGGCGGCGGTCGTATTGTTGGCTTTGTGGTATCCGCAGCGGGGCTTCCGCCTGGCGCTGGCGGTGTTGCTGGGGCTTTGGTTAGTGTCGCACGGGCGGTTTCAGGCGCCGGTTGGTAATCGCCTCGTACCTCTGCCGCAGGTGATTGTATGGGATGTCGGCCAGGGCCTTTCGGTTCTGGTACGTCATCAGCAGCAGGCACTGCTGTATGACACCGGCCCAGCCATTCCCGGTGTGTTTTCGGCGGTAGAGTCGGTGATACTTCCCAACCTTCGGGCGCTGGGGGTGCAGCGCTTGGATACGCTGGTGGTGAGCCATGCCGATGGCGACCACAGCGGTGGCCTGGAGCAGCTTGTCACCGAATTGCCGCTAGCGCGCTTGATCGGCGGTGAAGCGGCCGAAACAGCCGATCGCCTGGGGCAGGCCGGGCTGATCAGAAAAGTGACAGACTGCAGGCGGCAGACCCTGATGCTGGGGCGACTGGAGCTGAATTTCTGGCACTCAGATCGCGCCAAAGAGGGTAACGGGGCTTCCTGCGTGCTGCGCATTCGTGACCCAGACTCGGCGACCGAGTGGCTACTAACCGGTGATATTACCGTCAGGGAAGAAGCCGAATACCTGAGCTATCTGAATGATCAACCGGTGCAAAAGGCGCGTGACGCCGTTACCCGGGTGTTGTTGGCGCCCCACCATGGCAGTAAAAGCTCGTCTTCCGACGCTCTGGTTCAGGCTCTTTCGCCCGATACCGTCATTTACACCGCCGGCTACCGTCATCGCTACGGCCACCCGCACCCGCAGGTAACCCGCCGTTATAAATTGGAGGGTAGCCATCAAATCAATACCGCCTGCGCCGGAGCGGTGGTTATGGAGGTAAAATCTGCTGGGCTGGTTATCCACCAGATGCAGCAAAACGCGCCATTCTGGATCAGTGGCCCTGGTCTGGCACGGGCGCGGTGTCTCGAACGGTTGCGTAACGTCACACAATAGTCGCTATGCTAAAAATGCCGACAGCTATGCTAAAGTAGCGCGGCTTGTAATTGACCAGGAGACCGAGCGTGTTCGAGCTTTTAAAAGCCGGTGGCATTTTGATGATGCCCATACTGTTTTGTTCTGTGTTGGCATTGGCCATCATCCTTGAACGTTTCTGGAGTCTGCGTGACAGCCGGATCGCGCCGCCAGAGGTGCTGAACGAGCTGTGGCGTTGGATCAAGAAAAAAGAGCTGAACGGCAAGCGTCTGAAAACCCTGCAAGCGTCGTCACCTATGGGGCGTGTGCTTGCCAGCGGTTTGCTGAACGCCAAGCACGGCCGTGAGGTAATGAAAGAAAGCATCGAGCACGAAGCCAGTCAGGTGGTTCACCAGCTCGAGCGGTTTCTGAACCCACTGGGCACCGTTGCAACCATAACGCCGTTGCTGGGCCTTTTGGGCACGGTCATCGGCATGATCAAAGTGTTTGCGGAAATTCAGTTGGCCGGTGTGGGCAATGCTGGCAATCTGGCTGGCGGTATTTCTGAGGCCCTGATAACAACAGCCTCTGGCCTCAGTGTGGCCATTCCCGCGTTGATTGCCCATCGCTATTTTATCCGCCGGGTAGACGCCCTGGTGATAAACATGGAGCAAGAGGCCATCAAACTGGTGGAAGTGGTACACGGCGACCGCGAAATTGACGTAAAAGGAGCCTGAGCCCAGTGAAGTTCAAGCGCCAGCGCAGCCAGCACGTGGCTATGGACCTGACACCGCTGATCGATGTGGTGTTTTTGTTGTTGATTTTTTTTATGGTATCGACAACGTTCACCCGGGAAAGTCATCTTCAGGTGGAATTGCCGCAAGCCAGCGGTAATCCGGCGCCGCCGGCAGAAGTGGAACAGATTGATGTGGTGATTAGCGCCGATGGCCAGTACCTGCTGAACGGCAAACCGCTGGTGAACAATCGCCGCAAAACGCTGGAGCGAGGCATTCGGGAGTTGGCCGACGCAGACACATCATTGCCGTTCATCATCACCGCCGATGCCCGAACTCCCCACGAGTTTGTGGTGCGGGCGATGGATGCGGCCGGTCGCCTGGGTTTCGCCAAACTCAGCATTACCACCGAACGTGAGGCCCAATCCCCGTGAGTGCAGCAAGTTCACCAGGCCCGACAATCCCAAAAATCTCCCCAGGCCCAGAGCATGAAAGCCCGGGTAAGATGCCAGAGGGCAGTTGGCACACCTACAAGCGCCTTTTACGCTATGTGAAACCTTTTTGGATAGCGTTTACCCTGGCGATAATCGGCAACGTTATCTACGCCGCGGCGTCGACCGGCATGGCGGCGGCCATGGAATACGTCATCAAGGCCATTGAAAATCCGACCGATCAGAATCGGCTGATTTTAACTCTGCTGATTGTCGGGGTGTTTGCGTTTCGTGGCCTGGGCACCTTCATGAGCCAATATTTCATCAGTTACGTGGGTCGTAACGTCATCAATGCCCTGCGCACCGATGTCTTTGACTGCATGCTAACCTTGCCGTCGCGCTACTTTGATGACAACGCGGCCGGCCGATTGGTGTCGAAGCTGACCTTTAACGTGGAACAAGTGGCTGAAGCCGCTACCGACGCTATCACCATTACTCTCCGTGAGGGCCTGACCATTGTCGGGCTGATGGGCTATATGCTCTACACCAACTGGAAACTCACGCTGGTATTTCTGGCGGTAGGGCCGCTGATCGGAGCGGTGGTCAGCTACGCCAGCAAGCGCTTCCGTAAAATCAGCAAACGCATTCAGGGCTCCATGGGCGACATTACCCACGTTGCGTCGGAATCGATCAGCGGTTATCGGGTGGTGCGCACCTTTGGCGGTGAAGACTTCGAACGCAAGCGTTTTCAGAAGGTCAGCGAAAGCAATCTGAAGCAAAGCTTGAAGATGTCATCTACCCAGGCCATCAGCGTGCCTGTGATTCAGGTTCTGGTGGCAATTGCGATTGCGGCGCTGGTGTGGACCATGTTGTCGCCGACGATTCGCGGCGAAATGAGTACCGGTCAATTAGTCGCCTTTATTACCGCAGCAACAACCATGGCCAAGCCTATTCGCCAAGTGACTTCCGTGCATTCAAAAATCCAGAAGGGCCTTGCGGCAGCCTACGATGTGTTTGAAACCCTGGACGAACGCCCGGAGCCGGATTCCGGCATCTTTGCCCCGCAGCGGGTTAAAGGCGACATCGAATTTCGTGACGTGGGCTTTAGCTATCGCGACCAGCTCGACAAGGTGTTAAACAATATTTCACTGACGGTTCCAGCGGGGCAGAGCGTTGCCCTGGTCGGTCGCAGTGGCAGTGGCAAATCCACGCTGGTGAGCCTGTTGCCGCGATTTTACGATTACACCGACGGCGAAATCCGTATTGATGGCCATTTGTTGGAAGACTTTACGCTGCAGGCCCTGCGCGCTCAGATTGCACTGGTTACGCAGAGCGTAGTCCTGTTCAACGATACGATTGCAGCGAACATTGCCTACGGCGCGCTGCGCGATTGCAGCCCCGAGGCCATCCGTGAAGCCGCCGGCAAAGCGCACGCTCTGGAATTTATCGACCGCATGCCCGAGGGCCTGAATACCATGATTGGCGACAACGGCGTTATGCTTTCCGGGGGCCAGCGCCAGCGTCTGGCCATTGCCCGGGCGCTGCTAAAAGACGCCCCTATTCTGATTTTGGACGAAGCCACATCGGCGCTGGATACCGAATCTGAGCGCTACATCCAGAATGCTATGGAAACGGTGATGAAAGGCCGCACCACCTTGGTGATTGCTCACCGCCTGTCGACCATTGAAAACGCCGATCGCATACTGGTGATGGACAATGGCCGCATAGTGGAATCCGGCCGCCATCAGGAGTTGCTGGACCAGGGCGGCGCCTATGCCCAACTGCATCAGATGCAGTTCAGCGAGCACGCATGACCAGCGGTAATCGGGTATGAGTTCGCTGGTAGATCGGTTGTGGTATAGCCAAAATCGCCCGCTGGGATTTCTGGCGCCACTGGCCTGGCTGTACCGGCGCATTGCTTCATCGCGCAGGCGCAAAGCGTTGAAAGATCGGGCCCCGGCGTTAACGGCTCCGGTGGTGGTAGTGGGTAATATTACAGCCGGTGGCACCGGTAAATCGCCGCTTACGGCCTGGCTGGTAACGCAAATGCGCAACGCCGGCTGGCATCCGGTCATTCTTAGCCGCGGTTACGGTGGTAAGTCCGGGCAATACCCGCTTTTTGTGAATGCCGATAGCAACGCCAGCATTGCCGGTGATGAACCCGTTATGCTGGCACGGGCCACTGGCTGCCCGGTGGTGGTAGATCCGCAACGGCTGCGCGCAGCGCACTACGCCATTGATCAGAAATTGGGCGATGTTCTGGTGTGCGATGACGGTCTTCAGCACTACGCTCTGCCCCGTGACATAGAACTGGCCGTATTCGACGCCAGCCGCGGCTTGGGCAATGGCGCTAGCATTCCTGTGGGGCCGCTACGGGAGCCGGCAGAACGGCTGAACTCGGTCGATTATATTATTCTTAATGGCTCTACCGGAGCGCACGTTCGCCGCCACAGCCAATTTGCCGGCGTGCAACACAGGGCAATCTACACCATGAATCTTAGCCCGATGCATCTTCTGCACCTGGCCAGCGGTGCGCAGGTACCGCTGACAAAGCTGGCGGGACAAAAGCTGCTGGCGGTGGCGGGTATCGGGAACCCGGCGCGATTTTTTGCCACCCTCAGCGCCTTGGGCGCAGAGGTAAGGCCGCGGGCTTTTGCCGACCATCACCGTTTTAAACCGGGCGACCTGAAAACCGACGCTGGTGAATGGTTGGTAATGACCGCCAAAGATGCGGTGAAGTGCCAGGATTTTGCACCCGACAACGGTTACGCTCTGATGATTGAAGCCCAGCTGCCCGCCGAATTTGGCCGCCGGCTGCTGAGCCAGTTGGCCCGTTGGCGCCAGCTGCACCCGAATAAAAGCGGCCCGCTGGCGGCTGCTTCCGTTGCAACAGAACGAGACCATCATCATGGATAAAAAACTGCTGGCACTGCTGGCGTGCCCGGTGTGTAAAGGCGAGCTTAAGCTTAACGACGAAAAAACCGAACTGTTGTGCTATCAGGACGCCATGGCGTTTCCCTTGCGCGAAGGTATTCCGGTGATGCTGGCCACCGAAGCCCGCACCCTGAGCACCGATGAGCGCCTGCACAAAAGCTGAGCGAGGAGCCATTCATGTCCTTTACCACGCCCTTTACCGTCGTGATTCCCGCGCGCTTCGGCTCAAGCCGCTTGCCGGGCAAACCCTTGGCAGACATTGGCGGCCAGCCGATGATTCAGCATGTGTGGCAGCGGGCGCAGGAAAGCCGTGCCGGGCGAGTGGTGATTGCCACCGACGACGCGCGGGTGCAGCAAGCCTGTGAGCGCTTTGGCGCCGAAGTCGTCATGACCTTGGCCGGTCATGTCAGCGGTACCGACCGTCTGGCTGAAGTGGCACGGGCCTTGAATTTGGACGAAGACCACCGGGTAATCAATGTACAAGGGGATGAACCACTGATCCCCAGCGTGTTGATTAATCAGGTGGCAGACAATCTGGACTTGCACCCCGAAGCGGCCATTGCCACTCTGTGCGAGCGTATTCACGACACTGAGTCGGTGTTTAATCCCAACGTGGTGAAAGTGGTTTTCGACCAGCAGGGGATGGCACATTATTTCAGCCGCGCGCCCATACCCTGGTATCGCGATGGCTGGGCCGCGGCTACGGCGGTCGGGGCAGACCGCACTGTAAATCGGGATCTGCCGGACAATTTTGGTTATTTTCGCCACATCGGCATTTATGGTTATCGCGCCGGCGTACTGGCCGATTTTGTGTGCTGGCCACCGGCGCCCGCCGAACAGGTTGAAGCGTTGGAACAGCTGCGTGCGCTTTATAACGGCGCTCGCATTCATGTCGATTTGGCGGCCGTCAGTCCGCCAGCCGGGGTAGACACCGAAGCGGATCTGCAACGGGTAAGGGCTTTTTTGAACAAGCAGGAGACAAATTAATGGCAGCCTCTGTTAGCGTTTTATTTGTGTGTCTGGGTAACATTTGCCGCTCACCCACCGCCGAAGGCGTGTTTCGCAAACAGGTAGCGGCCGCCGGTCTTGAACAGCAGGTACGTATTGATTCTTGCGGTACCGGTGACTGGCATATTGGCAAAGGCCCGGATCAGCGCGCGGTGACCGCGGCCGGTCGAATCGGTATTGATATCAGCGGCCTGAGAGCGCGTCAGTTCGAGGTCGAAGACCTGGGCAGTTTTGACTATGTATTAGTGATGGACCGCCAGAATCTGGCAGACGTGAAAGAAATTTGGCATCAGAACGGCGGCACCGTGCCACGGCTGTTCCTGGACTTTGCTGATTTTGACGATCAGGAAGTGCCAGATCCGTACTTCGGTGAAGACGATGGTTTTCAACACGTGCTCGAACTGATCCACCAAGCCGGTGAAGGTCTGCTGAATGACATTCGCGGGAAACTGGGGTGAAAACTCTGCCAGAAATACGGGAAAGGGTAGATTTAACGCCCCATAACTCTCTGGCCATTGCAGCCAATGCCCGCTATTTCGCCCGAATTACCCATCGTGAACAGGTTGGCGCTACGCTGGCTTGGGCAGATGAAAAAAATCTGCCGGTGCTGATTGTCGGCGGTGGCAGTAACCTGGTATTCCGCGCCGACATTGATGGCCTGGTTGTGCACATGGCTCTGGCAGGGCGGCACTGGCGTGATATTAGCATTGAGGCGGCCACGCTAGTGCTGGGTGCTGGTGAAAACTGGCATGACGCGGTCTTGTACGCCGCCCGCAGCGGCTATCGCGGCATCGAAAATCTGGCGCTGATTCCGGGTACCTGCGGCGCCGCACCGGTACAAAATATTGGCGCTTACGGCGTGGAGTTGTCAGATACGCTGGTGTGTGTCACCGCTCTGGATCGCAGTAGCGGAAAGCCAGTTACCCTAAGTGCAGAAGCGTGCAATTTCGCCTACCGTGATAGCCTGTTTAAACAGCAGCCCGAACGGTATCTGATTCTGGACGTGCATCTGCGCCTGTCCCGCAGCCAGCCTTTCCAGTTGGGTTACGGCGAGCTGGCGGCTTACTTTGGCGACACGCCCGTGTCAAAACTAAACGCTGAAGGCGTGGCTGAGGCGGTAATGGCCGTTCGCCGCCGCAAACTGCCAGACCCGCAGCGCCTGCCAAACGCCGGCAGCTTTTTTAAAAACCCGGTGGTCAGCCAAAAGGTGTTTGAGCAGCTGAAAAGCCG
This sequence comes from Marinobacter sp. ELB17, assembly GCF_000169375.1. GTDB lineage: Bacteria > Pseudomonadota > Gammaproteobacteria > Pseudomonadales > Oleiphilaceae > Marinobacter. The sequence continues at coordinate 3,676 of NZ_AAXY01000012.1, read as the reverse complement.
TTTTTCAGACCTGGTGGCTTATCCGCTGCCATACGGTCAGGGCGTGAAGCTCGCTGCGGGCTGGCTGATTGAACAGTGCAGTTGGAAAGGCTACCGCAATCAATGGGTAGGTGTGCACAATTGCCAGGCTCTGGTGTTAATCAACCACGGCGGCGGCAGCGGTGCACAGCTGCTAGCGCTGGCTCAGGAAATTCGCGAGTCTGTTCAGGCACGCTTTGGTGTTGAGCTAGAGCAGGAGCCGCTAACACGACCAGCCATTGACTGACCCGATCGTTCATTAAAAAACCCTGGTGCGCGAACGCGGCCAGGGTTTTTTACGAAGCGTTTTGGGTTCTACAACGGTGAAATGCTCTTCAAGAAATTAATCGCATCCGCCAGAGCAACATCCTGTTTGTCGGCATCACGGCGGCCCTTGTATTCCAGAGTTCCGGCTTCCAACCCGCGGTCAGACACTACAAAGCGATGGGGAATACCGGTCAGCTCCATATCCGCAAACTTTACCCCCGGCCGCTCGTTGCGGTCGTCTAGCAGCACGTCGTAACCGGCCTCTTGCAGCTGTTGGTAGAGCTTTTCACCGGCTTCGGCCACCGTTGGTGACTTATGGCCGTTCAGAAGCACCACGGCAACCCGGAAGGGCGCGATGGCGTCGGGCCATATAATGCCGCGGTCATCGTGATTTTGCTCGATTGACGCCGCCACAATCCGCGACACGCCAATGCCGTAGCAGCCCATGTAGATCGTGGCGGTTTTGCCATTTTCGTCCAGCACCGTGGCGTTCAGCGCCTTGCTGTATTTGTTGCCCAGTTTGAAGATATGGCCCACTTCAATACCGCGGCGAATTTCCAGGGTGCCCTGGCCACAGGGGCTGGCGTCGCCTTCCACCACGTTACGTAAGTCTTCCACCCGGCCCAGTGGCAGGTCGCGTTGCCAGTTTACGCCGGTCAGGTGCACGTCATTCTTGTTGGCGCCGCAGACAAAGTCCGTCAAGTGCGCTGCGCTGCGGTCGACAATCACCGGCACCGACAGATTTACCGGCCCGATCGAGCCAGGTTCGCAACCGGTGGCGCGCTGAATTTCCTCATCCGTGGCCATCGTCAACGGGTCGGCCACGCCGGCCAGATTTTCCGCCTTGATCTCATTCAGGGTGTGGTCGCCGCGCAGAATCAGCGCCACCAATCCTGGGTCACTGCCTTCTTCGGCACCGGCTTCAGCTTTCACCAGCAGCGTTTTCACGGTTTGGGTGGCGTCTCCTTTCAGGAACTTGGTAATGTCGGCAATCGTCCGTTGGCCCGGCGTCGCCACTTCGGTCATCGCCTGGGAGGGCGCGGGGCGCTCGCCGGCGGGTGCGACGGCTTCGGCTTTTTCTATATTCGCCGCGTAGTCGCTGCCGGTGCTGAACACGATGGCGTCTTCACCAGAAGAAGCCAACACGTGAAATTCCTGGGAGCCACTGCCGCCAATGGCGCCAGAGTCAGCCTGCACGGGGCGGTAATCCAGGCCCAGGCGATCAAATATGGCGCAGTAGGTGCGGTGCATCAGCTGGTAAGTTTCGTCCAGGGATTCAGCATTGATGTGAAATGAATAGGCGTCTTTCATGATGAACTCCCGTGCACGCATCACGCCAAAACGGGGGCGACGTTCGTCACGGAATTTTGTCTGAATCTGAAAGAAGTTGGCCGGCAGCTGCTTATAGCTTTTCAGCTCGTTGCGGATCAGGTCGGTAATCACTTCTTCGTGGGTAGGGCCAAAGCAAAACTCGCGGCCGTGGCGATCGTTCATGCGCAGCAGTTCGCCGCCGTATTCGTCCCAACGGCCGGATTCCCGCCACAGTTCTGCCGGCTGCACCGCGGGCATCAGCAGTTCTTGCGCGCCGCTGCGGTCCATTTCTTCGCGCACAATGCGCTCAACTTTGTGCAGGGTACGCAGGCCCATAGGCAGCCAGGTATAAAGGCCGGCGGCCAGTTTGCGGATCAAACCGGCACGCAGCATCAGCTGGTGGCTGATAATCTCGGCGTCGGCGGGTGTTTCTTTCTGGGTGGCAATCAGATAACGGCTGGCTCGCATTTTGGGTTCCGTCAGGAGTGATTCATGGAGAGGCCGCAGCCTCAAAAATAATGGGCTCTATTGTACGGAGCCGCAACAGGCAGGTACAGACACCCGCCCGGTAAAGTTGGGTTTGCCCGGGCTTAAAGGCGCACAGTCCGCAACGTCAGGACAAATAGCCTAAGGGTAGGGCCGTGTTATCCAGAACCCGGCGCAGCACAAAGCTCGAATGCACGCCGCTCACCCCGGCAATGCGGGTTATCTGGTTCAGCAAAAAGTGATGGTAATGGTCCATATCCGGCACCACCACTTTGAGCATGTAGTCCGCATCGTGGCCGGTAATCAGGTAGCACTCCAGCACCTCCGGATAGGCGCTGACGGCCTCCTCAAACGCCGCAAAACGTTCCGGTGTGTGCCGGTCCATGCCGATCAGAATGATGGCGGTGAGCGCCAGCCCCAGTTTTTTGTGATTAAGAATGGTTGCCGTGCGCACAATCACGCCGCTTTGCTCCAGCGCACGCACCCGGCGCAGGCAGGGCGACGGCGATAGCCCGACTTTGTCAGCCAGCTGTTGGTTAGTGAGTGAGCCGTCTTTTTGCAGATAGTCCAAAATTTTTCGGTCGGTTTTGTCCAGTGCGATCAGGGTTTCGGATTTATTAAGCATATTCTGCCAATAACCTCGGTTTTAGCAATATTTAATGGCTTTATAGTCCGATTTATAGCCTTCATTAGCAATCACCTGCGGCGACTTTTTGTGTAATCTTATGTTCTGTAACCGGCAATCTGCACACGCAAAAGGAAACCGTTGTATGGCTTTTGATCATCGTAAATACGCCGCCTTCAAGCCCATTGCTAAAACCAACCGGCGCTGGCCCGATCGTGTGATTGAGCGGGCGCCCACCTGGTGCGCGGTTGATTTACGCGATGGCAACCAGGCTCTGGTAAAACCTATGTCGGTCAGCCAGAAACAGCGGATGTTTGATTTGCTGGTAAAGCTGGGCTTCAAGGAAATCGAGATCGGTTTCCCCGCAGCCAGCCAGCCGGACTTTGATTTCTGCCGCAGGCTTATCGAGGAAGGGCGTATTCCTGACGATGTAAATATTCAGGTGCTGACCCAGGCCCGGCCGGCGCTGATCAAGCGCACTTACGAAGCGCTGGAAGGCGCCAAAAAAGCCATTGTCCACGTTTATAATTCCACTTCTACCGTGCAGCGCCAGCAGGTGTTCGGGTTAGACCGTGATGGCATCCGTGATATTGCAGTAGAAGGCGCGCGTTTGGTGAAGGAGCTGGCCGCCGGTTACCCGAACACCGAATGGACCTTTCAGTATTCGCCGGAGAGCTTTACCGGCACCGAGCTGGATTTTGCCGCTGAAGTCATCGATGCAGTGACCGACGTGTGGCGCCCGGACCAGGGCCAAGCGGTCATTATTAACCTGCCTGCCACGGTAGAGATGGCCACGCCCAACGTATTTGCCGATCAGATCGAGTGGATTTGTGACACCATTCAGCGCCGCGAACATCTGAGCATCAGCGTGCACACTCACAATGACCGGGGCTGTGGCGTAGCCGCGGCCGAACTGGCGGTCATGGCGGGCGCTGATCGGGTGGAAGGAACGCTGATGGGGAACGGCGA
>NZ_AAXY01000013.1 GCF_000169375.1 Marinobacter sp. ELB17 | reverse complement strand
AGGTAGGGGACAGATTTGAAATCTGTCCCCGGTTCCCGTCTGGCCATAACCTTGCGGGTCTGCTGTGTGTATTGATAGTGCAGAGGATACTGTTTATTCATGAGTGGGAAAACATAGAAGAAGGGCGTCGGGATAGGGGGCTGTTGTGCCACCAGCGACGGCTCAGAGCCGCGACTGATTGCGGGAGAAAATGCCAACTTGTTGTTAAGTATTTGAGGCTCTATAATTGTGTTAACTATCAACACAAGTGGAGTGGTGTCATGGCCAGAACAACCAGTATTACAATTGGGGCTCCGTTAGATGACTTTATAGGTAAACTCATTGAGTCTGGAAGGTTCGGTTCAACCAGCGAGGTTGTTCGCTCGGCTTTGCGATTGCTAGAGCGTCAGGAAAACCAGCTAGCCGCGTTAAGAGCTGCCGTGGAAGCTGGCGAGCGGAGTGGAGAAAGCGACCTGTCTTTGCATGACATTGCCGCTCGAGTAAAACAACAACACCATGTATAAGCTTTCAAACCTGGCGGCTGAAGATTTTGCCGCTATCTACGAGTACACATTGCTTAATTTTGGAGCTCTTCAAGCTGACATTTATACCGACGATTTGGACAGAACTTTTCAGCTTTTATCCGGCTCGCCATCGATGGGCTGGGAATGTCCAGAAATTGCAGTCGGTGTACGCCGCCATGATCACCAAAAGCATGCCATTTTTTACCGGCAACGTGAGCACGATGTTTTTGTAATGCGTGTACTTCACCAGCGGATGGGTATATGGAGGCATCTCTTCGAGTTTTGAGCCCCCCAGGCTTCAAAACTATGAGATTCAACAGGAGATAACTGGTCAACTAAATTTACGGTCTTACCGGAGAGTCACACCTTAAGATATGATTACTGGATGGTCATTTTCTGGACGCTTTGACCTTTGTGAGCGACAGACAAGAAAGGTCAGCTCATAAGAACTGGCTTTTCCTTCTCGATGACTGTCTTGAGTCTCGGCGCTGCTAGTGCAATGCAGGCTCAGGAAGTGTCAAGAAATTCGACGTTTACGAGAAGCGACTAAACCTGCAGGGCCAAGGCCTAACAAAGCTAGCGTAGCTGGTTCAGGGGCGAGCCGTACCGAGATGCTCTCCACGTAGCCATTCCATGTTGTAGGGATTTCTCTGGGGCAGGTCTTGCGTTTTGCTTCTTGAATAATCCGATTTTCGCGAGACGTCAGATGGTCCAACGCACCGGAAAATTCCAGTCGCAGCAGTTTGGCCATTCCCTGACTCCTTCCCGTGATTCTAATTGAGCCGGAATGGACTGAGACGATTACAGTAAAATGGCAAGGCATGGGCAAAACGCAAGACCTGACCCCGGCACTTGCACTTGGGCACTTGCGGAGGGAAGTGTATAGAATCTCGACGCTTGGGCTGCCTTGAGTTCACTGGATTGAGGGGCAGGTTTGGGCGCTTGTGGAAGGTAGGGGACAGATTTGAAATCTGTCCCCGGTCTGGCCCACAAAAAAAGTCAGCCGAAGCTGACTTTTTCAAACACTCTGCCGTAATCCGGCTTTCTGATCCCGTCAAACGCTCAATGGTTTCAGGCAGCTTTGCGACGACGTGCAGCGCCGAGACCGGCAAGGCCAAGACCCAGCAGCGCCAATGTTCCTGGCTCAGGTACTGCGCGGGCGAATTCAAAGGCAACGGCGTTGTAACTCATCCTCACCTCATCGAAGTCCCCTGAGAAAGTGAAGTAAGCATCAGTTCGACCGTTGGCGCCTGTGGGAATCGATGCTGCTGAAGCAAGGGCCAAAGCCTGGGTGCCAGTATAGCGGTCAGTACTGGTGTCTAAAACACTGTTGTTCAGGTAAAAATCTAAATTGTTGGCGTGATCAATCGAACCCCAGTAAAAATCAAATTTACCATCCAATCCGGTAACTTTGACTGAACTTGATGCACCGGTTGGAGCGTTCTTTGAGCTGGTTACGTTGTAGGAACGCGTCTTGGCAAAATCGCCAAAGTATTTACCCGGCGTGGCGGCAGCCCCGGATACGTCGACTCCCGGATTAACGATAGCGCCTCCGGTAACGGAAACTCCGGAACCGGCAAAAGTGCTGCCAAGATCCGCGCAAGCGTATGTTGGGCAACCCGCGCCCACCGGTCCGACATTAAAAGTAGGCCCTGTAAGCATAGGCACTGCATTTGCTACCGAGCTCATACCTAAAGCCGCAACAGCGAAAGCGCTGGCAAGGAGTGTGGTTTTCAGTTGTATTTTTTTCATAATCATTCCCCTGTGTTTTGCTAATCCCTGCGCAAAATGGGTTTGAGCCGGGAAGTTTTGCCCCTTAACTGCAAGCGGTTTGTAACTTTAACTAGCAATAAGAGGGCCAAGTTAAAAAAGTACTCAAAATACAAAAGGGTAGGATCGGTTAAAAAGTAATCGAGGGTGCGAGGGTATGATAAGTGTATAAAATGTCGACGCCGGGTTTGTATTGGCCTCGCTGTTTCTACATCTTCTGCGTAATTCGGTAGGGAATACAATGATGTCATCTTTTAGGGGGCTTCTCGTTTTCGGCAGGCGTATTGCGCTATCGCTCGTTGAAGTTGAGTGAGTTTTTCATGAAAAGCTTTAAAATTAGAGGGTTGCGGTAAGGTAATGTTGTGAGCGTCAGCGTAAAGAAATTCGACATCGCCATAAAAAAAGCCGCTGAATGTGGGATTCAGCGGCTTTTTGGGTTATGCAGGGAAGTTGGTAGGGGCCGGTTTTGGTGGGGGGGTTAAATAGGGGACAGATTTGAAATCTGTCCCCGGCTTTCTTGTCCCCGGTTTCGGTTTGCAAAGACTGCGGGGTTTCAGGTTGTTTTACAGTGCCTCGTTTATGGTTTTCAAGTGTGCTTGGATTTCTGCGTTATCTGGCGCCAGCGCCAAGGCCTTCTCAATGATGGGCTTGGCTTGTGCGTGGTTGCCGCCCAGGTGCAGAACCCATCCGTGGGTGTCGAGTATGTCTGGCGCTTCGGGTGCCAGCTCGCTGGCGCGGCTGGCCAGTTCTATGGCGCGGCTGTTGTTCTTTTCGCGCAGCAGCCAGGCCAGGTTGTTCAGCGCCACTACGTTGTTGGGCTGCGCTAACACCACTTGTTCATACAATTCGGTCGCTGGCTGATCCTGCTGTTGGTTCATTTGCAGGTCGGCCTGGGCCATCAGAATAGCAACGTGATTGTCGTGGGTCTCTGCGGCGGCTTGAAGTGCTTCTAACGCTTCAGTGTTTTTACCTTCGGTAATCAGTATGCGCGCGGGCAGCAGTGCGAAGCCGACGTTTTCGGGCTGTATGGCAATGGCTTCTGCTGCTTTAGCCAGGGCCGTTGAGTAATCTTCGGCCTGTGCGCTTAAAACAGACTCTGCGGCCAGTAGCTGACCGTAGGCTCTGTAGCCGATGGGGTTATCTTCGTTGGCCATTGGCTCTAGAAGGGTTCGCGCCTGTTCTACATCGCCTTGTTGTATGTGGATTAACGCAGACAACAAGCTGGCATTTGGTGCCAGTGGCGGATGCGTTTCAGCAACGGTGCCCAGCCACTGCTGAACTTCCTCAACGCTGTGGTTGCTGGCGTATAGCTGGCCGGCCTGCTGCAGCGGCCCGATCACCTCTGGCGTAATGACGGCGGCGGCTAGCAGTTGTTCAACGGCTTTATCGCTGTTATCGGTTGAGGCATACAGATTTGCCAGGGCCAGGTGCGCTGGCTGCATGTTCGGGTTGTCTGTGGTCAGCTTTTCAAGCCGGGTGATGGCCGGGCCGGAGTTGCCCATGCGCCCGTCAGCGATGGCTGCCAGTAAAACCGCTTGGGGCTCGTTGCCGTAGCCATTGATCAGCGAGTCGCGTACGTCTTCTGCTTCGCGGGTTTCGCCGCTGTCTATCAGCACGCTTAAATAGATCGCCGTGCTTGCCCAATCTGCCGGCTGGGTGGTAAACGCCATCCGCAGTTGGCCCAGCGCCTGTTCGGTTTGCTGGTTATTGATGTAGTGCCGGGCCAGCGCAATCCTTAAACGGGTGCGATCGGGTTCGTTGCTAATGGCTTTGCTCAGGCTGGTGACGCCTGCGGCTTCCTGACCGGGCATGCTCAGAGCCAGAACGCCGTGCATGGCCAGCAGATCGTTGTCGTTGGGCCGGGCTTTTACGGCACGTTCCAGAGTGGCCAGTGCTTCTTCCCGTTCGCCCACGTCAATCTGGGCCATGGTAGACGCCCGAATGAAGCGGGTTGGGGTGGTTTCCGGGTCCAGGTTTCCGGACAGCAATTCGGCGCCTTCTTCCAGTTCACCGGTACCTGCAGACAATGTGCCCAGCATTAAGGCCAACTGTTCGTTGTCTGGGTCTAGCTTGCGCATGTCCCGCAGCATGGTTTTGGCTTCGTCAAAGTTGCCAGCTTGAATGGCGGCGATAACGGCTTCGCCCTGTTCCCGGGCGCCTGAGTCGGTTTGTTCGGCCAAAATGCGGCCGTATACCTGGGCTTCGGTGATTTTGCCCTGTTCGGTTAATACTCGTGACAACAGCGACAATAACTGGCCCCTTAACGGTAGAAACATGTCTGACGTTGGCATGCCTGTGACGGCATTTGTCAGCGTGGCGGTGGCGGGCTCCAGTTCGTCAAGTTGATACTGGGCCAGGCCTTTTAGATAGAGAACGGCTGGCGTGGTTTCGTGGCTGGCCAGCCAATCGTTGGCGGCCCCCAGCGCCGTACGGGCATTGCCTTGTTGAATATGGCTCTCTATTAGCCCTGTTATGGCATCTACGCTGGTGGAGTAATTGGCGCTAATGTCTCTGTAGGCGGTGACTGCCCCGTCAACGTCACCAGACAGGCGCATGGCTTTGGCTTCGATCAGGGACGCTTCGAGTTTCTCGTCAGAGCTTTCGGGGTTTGCCAATGCCAGGGTTTCGATGGCCGACAGGTGTTTGCGTTCTTCCACATAGGCCCGGGCTAAAGGCAGGGCTACCGCTTGCGGGTAGTCTTTCAGCCAGGGTTCCAGCAGTTCAACGGCCTGTTTGTTGGCGCCCAGCTCCAAATAGAGCTCGCCCAGCCGGGCGATGTGGTTGACGTTTTCTGGTTCGGTCTGGATAGCGTTTTTGATTTCGAGAATGGCCGAGCGGTATTGGCCCTGCTCGGCGTAGGTGTCTGCGCGACTCAGGTGCGACAGCGCTTCGGAGGTGTCCGGGCCACTGTTACAGGCGCTTAGCAGGGGCAGAATCAGGCTGCCCAGCAGGATCAGCCGCGGGAGTTTTTTCTTGGGTGTTGTTATCGACATCGTTTATGGCTCCGATGAAGGTAAGGGACAGATTTGAAATCTGTCCCTAAGTTTGGGTGAGGGGACAGATTTGAAATCTGTCCCCAGTTTGATCTTTAGCGTAGGGGACGGATTTGAAATCCGTCCCCGGCACCGGCACCGTCCGCGATTCCCGGGTCAGCTTTCTGTTGCATCGGCTGAGGTGTTAATCCGGTATTTGTCAGTCAGGTTGTACAGGGTGGGGCGGGTAACCCCAAGAAGTCGGGACGCTTGCGCCATGTTGGAGTTGCTGGTGCGCAGGGCTTGAACGATGGCGGCGCGTTCGGCGTTTTCTCGCACTTTGCGCAGGTTCAGCTGGCTGTCGCTGGCGTCTGTGTTGTCGGTGCTTAAGGGCAGCTGGAGGTCATCTGTGGTGATGCGTTTGCCGTCGGCCATAATCACTGAGCGTTTTATTTTGTTGATCATTTCGCGCACGTTGCCGGGCCAGGGGTAGGTTTCTATGGCGGTGATGGCGTCTTCACCGAAGCTCAGGCCGGGCCGGTCTAGCTGTTTGCTCAGGCTTTTCAGCAGTGACTGGGCGATGACCAGGGCGTCGCCGTCGCGGTCACGAACCGCGGGCAAATCCAGGGTGATTTCGCTGATGCGGTAATAAAGGTCCTCGCGAAAAGTGCCTTCCTGAATCAGTTCGTTCACATTGCGGTGGGTAGCACACACCACGCGCACGTCGACTGGCGTGGGTTTTAGTGACCCGACCCGGTCTACCACTCGTTCCTGCAGGAAACGCAGCAGTTTGGCTTGAAGCGCCATGGGCATGTCGCCGATTTCATCGAGAAACAGGGTGCCGCCGTTGGCGCTTTCAATTTTGCCTTTTTTGCTTTGGGTGGCGCCGGTGAACGCGCCTTTTTCATAGCCAAACAGTTCGCTTTCCAGCAGGTTATCTGGAATGGCCGCGCAGTTGATGGCGGCGAAGGGCATGTGCGCCCTTGGGCTTAGGTCGTGCAGGGCGCGGGCCAGTACTTCTTTGCCGGTGCCGGTTTCGCCGTTGATCAGGGTAGTAATGTCGGTTGGCGCAACCTTTTCGAGAGTGCGGCACACGGCCAGCATTTGCGGGCTGGCCGCGATAATGCCTTTTACGCTTGTGACGTCGCGGTTGGCCAGTTCGAGGTTTTCTTTTTCCAGCTCGGCCAGGCGGAACGCCCGGTTAACCACAAAGCCGAGAATGTCGGCGTCTACCGGTTTCTGGTAGAAGTCGGCGGCGCCCATACCAATGGCTTTTACGGCGTTTTCTTTTTCTTCACGCCCGGTCACCACGATCACTTTGGTCATCGGTGCCAGGCGTAATATGTCTTCCAACAGGGCGAAGCCTTCGGTGCTTCCGCCGGGGTCTGGCGGCAGGCCCAGGTCCAGGGTTACCACTTCGGGTTCCAGTCGTCGCAGCAGGGCAAGGGCGGTTTCGCGGTCGGCGGCAACCGACACTTGCAGGTCGTCGGTGAAGCACCAGCGCATCTGGCTTTGCAGACCCGGGTCGTCCTCTACAATCAGTAATTGTCTCGTCACGGGTTTGTTCGTTCCTTGTTAACGCGTGTGTCTAACTTTAGAAGTCTTAACTCAAAGCCCGCAGTTTGCAACGGTTGTGTGTGCCAATTCACGCTTTTGCATCGACATGTATTCTGTAGCGTCGTATTTCTATTGGTTTGGTTGAGTTTCTTTCGTTGCGGTCTTGGTGGCAGTTGAAGCTGCGGCGTCGGCCAGCGGTAGGCGCATTGAAAAGCACGAGCCCAGGCCCGGTTCGCTGGTGACATCAATGCTTCCACCAAGCTCCAGCAAGTATTCCCGGGTTTGGTAAACCCCTATGCCCATGCCTGTCAGCCCCTTGGTGCTTTCGAAGGGCTTGAACAGGCGGTTGCGGATGAATTCTTCGGTCATGCCGCTGCCGGAATCCTGAATAAACACCACGGCGGTGCCGCGGGCGACTTTTAAAGTGACAGCAATGTCGCCGTCTGGCGGCGTGGCGTCTTGGGCGTTGCGCAGCAAATGGCCTATTACGGTGCCCAGCTGTTCGGCGTCTGCCCTTATCCACACGTCGCCATCTTTATAATCAAAATGCGGTGTTGGATTACGTCTGCTGGCGTCGGCTATGGCGCTGCGGAGTACGTCTGTCAGGTTGATTTTTTCTGCGATTTGCCCCTGGCTGTCCTGGGGCTTCTGGATGTGGGTGACCAGGTTCGACATTTTGTTCACTGCGTGGTCTGTGGTTTGAATCATGTCGTCAATAAACGCCGGGTTATCGCGGTGCCTTGGCGCGTTTTTGACCAGCAGGGACAGTTGCGCGATCACGGTTTTCAAATCGTGCAGCATGAAGGCAGACGCTTTGCTGACGGCTTCAAACTGCATGGCCCGCGTGAGCGCGCTCTGGGCATCGGCTTGGGCCAGCAGGTTGCCGGTTTGGCGGGCAACCACCCGGATTAAATCGAAGTTCTCCCAGTTCAGTTCTACCTGGATGAGGGGCGCGCCGATCAGTGCCATACCGTAAAGCTCGTTGCCGAGGTACAGCGGGATGATCAGCCAGCCATTGGGGCATTGGCTGAGAATGTCTGGTACTTCTAATAAGTCATAGGCAACCGGATCTGCCTTGTAGGCGTTCAGGTCTATGATCCATTCCTTATCGCGGAAATAGCGCACCAGGTCGTCATTGGGGTCAATCAGGGTGTGACGATCGAAGCTCATGTTGATGGTGGCTTTCAACTGGTAGCGGTTCTGGTCGTCTTGCAGCCAGATGGCGCCGGCGTTGCTTTCTACCAGGTCTGCCAGGATGCGGATAACCCGTTCCGGCAGGGGCGGCGAGTCGGTCAGGTTGGCCAGCTCTTTGGTCATTTTCAGCCATTCATTGCGGTAGTCGTATTTGTAGTCAAAAAAGTTCTGGCTGATGGCAACCATCATGCGGGCCCGCAGCCGGCGCGACAGCAGCAGGGTAGCCAGAAATACCAACGCCAGGGTGAAGAACAGAATGCGCAGGGCGTCGCCCCAGCTACCGCCCACGGTTTTGATGTAGTAGCCGGCAACCGACAGAAACATCAGGTAGGCGCCGGCGAACAGCAGGGTGCCAACGTGAAAGGCGGCGCGCCGTGATACCCGGAAATCTATGGGCTGTTTGCGGGTGTTGACCACGTTTACCGCAAACAGTGGCACCAGCAGGGCGTTGACGAGCCCGCGGGCGTCCCAGAAGTTTTGGCTGATTTGGCCAAACAGCAGGGCATCGGCGTACATCACAAAATCAAAGATGAAGATGGTGGCCACGCCGGTGCACATGTATTTGATGCTGTAGCGGCGAAAGCCCAGGGAGTTGCGCCAGATTTGTTCGATCAGCAGCAGGCCGATGACCGACAGCGCCAGCTGGCCCACTATTTTTGTTTTGCCGGAAAGTATGTGATTTACGCCAAAGTGTTCAGCGGCGCTGGCCAGCAGCAGTGCCACTAACAGGCCAATAACGGCGCCTGCCAGGGCCTGTTTGATTTTTCGCGCAGTGCCGTCGTTTGGCAATGCGCTGCCCAGCAGGGTGAAAATTAGGGCAATCCAGGCGCCGTCGCGCAGCAGTTCCAGCAGGTAACGCACGGCAAAATCCGGGAATCCCCAGATGGACTGGGTCACCAGAGCCGCTGCCCACAAGGTGGATACCAGTGCCGCAAAGAACAGGGCCCGATCGGAATTGCGGCGCATGTAGCGGGCGGCAATCAGAATCGCCAGTAGGCCGTAAGTGATAAACGCAACGGCGTGGCTGAGGGCGTCGAAATCGTTAAACATGGACTCTTCCGGGTTTTGTTCTGGCGGCTGCTTGTGGCTATGGACGCAGGTTAGATGAAGAGTAAATTAAAACGCCCGCTTGGGCGAGCCCGCATGGCCTTGTAGTACCCCGTGGCGTTTGTTATCATGCGCGCCGCTTTCAGGGAAACATTCTGAAACGCCGTTATGGTGGCTCTATTGGTGCCTTCGCAACATGAAACCGTGAACCCGGTCAGACCCGGAAGGGAGCAGCCGCAGCGGTCGATATGTGTGCCGGAGTGTCGCTGGTGGGGCCACCACCTATTCTATCCCCCCCGTTTTTCTGCTATTGCCCCGCTCACGACTATTTTGCTGTTAATTTTTCGATTACTCTTTACTTACTCTTCGTTACTTATACCCTCTGTTTTTCGGTTTTAGCATCCATGCTAGAATTAATGCGATTTTTCACGGCAATTGGCGAACTATGAGCTACCAGGTACTTGCCCGTAAATGGCGCCCGCGCACCTTCGAAGACATGGTGGGGCAGGAACACGTGCTTCAGGCGTTAATCCACGCGCTGGAAAGCCAACGCCTGCATCATGCCTATTTATTTACCGGCACCCGCGGTGTGGGAAAAACCACCATCGGCCGCCTGTTGGCCCGCTGTTTGAACTGTGAAACCGGCATTACGGCGAAACCTTGCGGTGTTTGCGGCAGCTGTCGCGAAATTCAGGAAGGCCGCTTTGTTGACCTGATTGAAATAGACGCGGCTTCGCGCACCGGCGTTGACGACATGCGTGAGCTGACAGACAACGTGCAGTATTCGCCCACCCGCGGGCGCTTTAAGGTGTACCTGATTGACGAGGTGCACATGCTCACCAATCAGTCGTTCAACGCCTTTCTGAAAACTCTGGAAGAACCGCCAGAGCACGTAAAATTCCTGCTGGCCACCACCGATCCCCAAAAACTGCCGGTGACGGTGTTATCGCGCTGCCTGCAGTTCAATTTGAAGCGGATGACGCCGGAACACATCGCCGGCCATTTGAACCACGTATTGACCGCTGAAAAAATTCCTTTTGAAGAACCGGCCCTGTGGCTTCTGGCTCGCGCAGCGGACGGCAGTATGCGCGATGCCCTGAGCCTGACGGATCAGGCAATTGCGTTTGGTAACCAGCAACTGGCGGCAAGCGATGTCAGTTCCATGCTGGGCACGATTAATCAGCGTGATATCGAAAGTTTGGTGGGCACTTTGGTTGCTCGTGATGGCCCCGCGTTGCTGACGGAAATTGGCCGTATTGCCGATTTTGCGCCAGATTACGGGGTAATTCTGGCGGACCTGTTGTCGCTGTTCCATCGGGTGACGATGGAGCAGGTGGTGCCTGGCAGTGCGGACAACGCCTTGGGCGACGCCCGCCAGATTCAGGCGTTGGCCAAAAAGCTGAGTGCGGAAGACGCGCAGCTGTTTTACCAAGTGGCGTTGATGGGGCGCAAAGATCTGGCGATAACGCCGGACGCGCGCATGGGGTTCGAGATGACGCTGCTGCGTATGTTGGCATTCCGGCCGGGAGCCGCTCGTCGGGAACCGCCCACGGCGATCGCCGTGGAGTCGGCACCTGCTGGAAACCGCGATGAACCAGACCCTGTTGCTGCTAGCTCGAATCAACCTGAATCGCCAGTGCCAGAGAAGCCGGAGCCGTTGGCCCCGGCTGCTTCGGCGCCGCCACCGACAGAGCGAACGCCGGTTGAGTCGATTCCACCTTGGGAGCCTCAGCCCGGCACAGACGTAGATTACCCGGACGACGGGGCCTTTTATGGCGCTGATGAGGCGTTTGAGGCTGCTGTTCAGCCAAAATCGCAGCCTGATGACCAGCCAATGCAGCCAGTGCCGTCGGCCAGTGAGTTGTCAGCGCAACCAGAAGTGGCGGAGGAAGCATTAGCTGACGGTGAATTTGTTTGGCAGCGGGATTTCCGCAGTCTGAATATTGCGGGCATGCCGGGAAACCTGGCCAGCCACGGCTCTATGCTGCACGAAGGCAATACCGTGTTGCTGACTATTGATGAGGGCCACGCGCGGCTGCTGAACGCCCGCCATGAAGAAAAAATTCTGGCTGCCTTGAGAAATCGCTTTGGCGATGCCACTGAATTACGTATAGAAAGAGGGCGGCCAGACGACACGCCGGCTGCCTATGAAGAGCGCCAACGTAAGATCCGGCAGCAGGCGGCGGAGCAGGCCATTCGCACCGACCCGCTGGTACAATCGATTGTGGATCGGTTTGCTGCCCGTGTCGTGGAAGACAGTATTCGACCGATTGAAGTCCCCAGAAAGAGCCCGGCCGGCTCAAACAGGAGATAACGTTATGATGGATAACATGGGCGAGCTGATGAAAAAAGCCCAAAAAATGCAAGAAAACATGCAAAAAGCCCAGGAAGAAATCGCCAAAGCAGAAGTGACTGGCGAATCGGGTGCGGGGCTTGTGAAGGTGGTGATGAACGGCCGGCACGACGTTCGTAAAGTGGAGATTGATCCGTCTTTGATGAGCGAAGAAAAAGACATTCTTGAAGACTTGTTGGCGGCGGCGGTGAACGACGCAGTGCGCCGTGTGGACGCCAATCAGAAAGATAAAATGTCTGGCATGATGTCTGGCATGGGTCTTCCTCCCGGCTTTAAGATGCCTTTCTAAATTATTGAACTTTTGGGATTATTATGGTGTTCAGTCCTCTGGTGGATGAGTTGGTTGAAAGCTTGCGGGTGCTACCCGGCGTAGGCCAGAAAACCGCCCAGCGTATGGCTTTTCATTTGCTGGAACGCGCCCGCAGTGGCGGTAGCCGCCTGGGTGATGCTTTGGGTCGGGCCATGGACGGCGTGCGCCGCTGCGATCGCTGCCAGAATTTTGCCGACACCGACGTGTGCGGCATTTGCGAAAACCCGGAACGCAACACCGGTGTGCTGTGCGTGGTGGAAAGTCCGTCAGACCTGCTGGCCATCGAACAGGCCGGTGACTACCGCGCCGGTTATTTTGTGCTGATGGGGCATTTATCCCCCATTGATGGCATTGGGCCGGAGCAGATTGGTATTGACCGGTTGGTTCACCGGGTGCGCGATGAAGGCGTAACCGAGTTAATATTGGCCACCAATCCCACCGTGGAAGGCGAAGCTACGGCGCACTACATTGCCGACCGCCTGGCCGACAACAACGTACTGATTACTCGGCTGGCCCACGGCATTCCCGTGGGTGGCGAGTTGGGCTATGTTGACGGTTTTACCCTGACCCACGCTTTCCGCGGCCGCAAACCTTTAGCTGGCTAAGTCATTTCCCGATCAGGCAACTTTATGAATGCGAATGAACTTCCCCGGCTAACAGCGCCTGCGCCATCCGAACCGGTGCTATGGCTGGAAACCCCTGAGCAGCTGGACGACTGGCTGGCGGCGCAGCCCACAGAGCCTTTGACTCTGGATACCGAATTCGAGCGGGTGAGCACTTATTACCCCATTCCGGGCCTGGTGCAGCTTGGGCTGGCCGATCAATTTCGCCTGGTGGACCCGGAAGTGGCTGAGGCCTCTGCCGGTTTTCGCGCGGCTCTGGAAGACGCCCAACGCCCGAAGCTATTGTACGCGGTGAGTGAAGACCTGGAACTGTTCCGCCATTGGTTGGGCATTCCCATGCAGGGCGTAATTGATCTGCAGCTGGGCGTGGCATTTGCCGGGCTCGGGTTTTCTATGGGTTACGCCAAATTGGTTGAAAGCCTGTTTGGTGAAAGCCTGGACAAGACGCTGACCCGCTCTGACTGGATTTCACGACCTTTGAGCGATGTCCAGCAGCGTTATGCCATTGATGATGTGCGCTTTTTAAAACCGATTTATGACTGGCTGCAAGAAGTGTTGGCTGAGCGTGGGCTGCAACAGGCCCTGGTGGAAGAATCCGCTCGCTTTGCTGCAGACCTGGCAAGCCAGGACGATTCCACCCGGCATTATTTAAAGCTGCGCGGCGGTTGGCCTTTAAGCGCCCCGCAGCAACAGGTGCTGCAGGCGTTGGTTAGCTGGCGCGAGCGCGAATGTCATCGCCAGGACAAGCCCCGTAACTGGGTAATGGCAGACCCTTTGTTGCTGGCAATGGCCGAAACGCAGCCCAAAACGCTGAACGCTTTGTTGGGCATTCAGGGCCTGGCATCCGGCCAGGTTCGGCGCCACGGCGATACTCTGGTGGCGCTGATCGCAAAAGCAGATGCCGCCGATGATGTGGCCATAGAGCCGATTCCGGCGCCGTTGACCCGAGACCAGCAGGGCTTTTACAAGCAGTTGAAAAAACACTTTGTGCGTGCTGCGGAATCGGCTGATATTCCGATAGAATTGCTGGCGCCGCGCAAGCGCCTGGAAGCCGTTGTGCAGCAACAACAGCTGGCGGGTAATCCGTTTTTTGAAGGCTGGCGCAGCCAGATACTGGCTCCGGTTCGGGGCGCAATCGAGGAACTGCTTTCGTGACCAAAACCCGCGACTTTGTTTCCGTTTTTCGCAGCAGTAAAAAGCCCGACACTTATCTGTATGTGCGCCGAGGTCACCTGTGGGATGACTTGCCGGAAACCCTTCGCACTTTGTTTGGCAAGCCGGTACACGCTATGGATCTGGTGTTGACGCCCGAGCGAAAATTGGCTCGCACCAGCGCCGAACAGGTTTTGGCGGGCATTGCCGACAAAGGCTTTTTCCTTCAGATGCCGGAAGAGCAGGACATGGCAATTGTTGAGTTCAAGATGAAGCTGGGGCAGCGCAACCGATGATTGCCCAGGTGCCATTCTGGCAGCGTAAACGCCTGCACGAAATGACACCGACCGAGTGGGAGTCTCTGTGTGACGGTTGCGGGAAGTGTTGCCTGAACAAGCTGGAAGATGAAGACACCGGTGAGGTATACCATACGGATTTAGTGTGCCAGTACATGGATACTGACACCTGCGGTTGCACGGTCTACCCCGAGCGGTTGGAAAAAGTAACCGGATGCACGCTGATTACGCCGCAAACATTGCCGGATTATCACTGGCTGCCCTATACCTGTGCCTATCGCACTCTGGCAGACGGTCGCCCATTGGCCGATTGGCACCCGCTGCGCAGTGGCGATCCTCAATCCGTGCACGATGCGGGTGTGTCGGTGCGCGGTAAGGTGGTGTCAGAGGCGGCCGTGGCCGAGCAAGACTGGGAAGAACATATTATTCACTGGGTAATGACATAATGGATGCGGAATTACAGAACGTGTACTGGCTGTTTTGGGGCGCCTATGGTGTAGGGCTGGTGTTGTTTTTATGGATGATGCAGCGGTTGTTGCGGTTTTTGCCGTTTTACGGGTTGCGTACACTGTTGTTAGCTGCGTTGGCGGCTATTCTGGTGGCACCGGTGGAGTCTATAGATATAGCCGGTTGGTGGATTCCGGCCTGGTTGTACGGCGGTTATGAACTGATTCTGGGTGACAGCGTTGCGGCCAGCGCTGCCTTGTTAAATCTTGCGTTGGCCGGCATGGTTTTGCTGCTGGTGTGGATTCTGGACTTGGTGCGTTATCGGATGAAACGCTGAGCGTTGAACAATAAATCGGCGGCTGTTCATTTTATGGCCGTTTTACACAGGGAAAACGTGGTGGGACGCTTCATGAAATCAACTCTGGTAACGCACAAAACACTGTGGCTCGCGCTTGTTATTACGCTGGTGGCGGCGTTTTCGGGCATGGCTCAGGCTCAGGCAGAGCAGGCGGATAGCCCGCAGTTGCCGGGCGCCGTGGACGTGCGCATTATTGTTGATATTTCCGGCTCTATGAAGCAAAACGATCCGCAAAACCTGCGCCGCCCGGCGGTGCGCTTGCTGGCCCGATTGCTGCCCGATGGCGCCACGGCCGGTGTGTGGACCTTCGGCCAGTACGTGAACATGCTGGTGCCCCACCGCGAAGTCAGTGATGCCTGGCGCGATATGGCGATTGAGCAAAGCGACGCGATCAATTCCGTGGCCATGCGCACCAATTTGGGGGCGGCCATTGAAACCGCCAGCGACGGTTACTTTACCGGTGGCGTGCTGAGTAACACCCACTTTATTGTGCTGACCGACGGCAAGGTGGACATCAGCCGAAACCCCAGTGCTAATAAGGCCGAGGCTAACCGCATTCTGGACACTTTGGTTCCGCCGTTGAAGCAGCAGGGCGCGCGTTTTCACGCGGTAGCGCTGTCGGCCGAGGCAGACACCGAGTTTCTGCGCAAACTGGCCTCCGATTCAAACGGCAGCTTTCACGTGGCGGAAAACGCCAATGATTTGAGCCGTGCTTTTCTGGATGCCTTTAACGCCGCCGTGCCACAAGAACAGACGCCCATAGACGACGACGGCTTTATGGTAGACGCCAGCGTAACCGAATACACCGCGCTGATTTTCTGGGGCGACAATGAAACCTCTGCTAACCGCGCCTTGGCTTTGAAAGCGCCCGGTGCAGCCGCGACCACCTTGCAGCAGCACCCGGACAATATTCGCTGGGCCCGCGAACCGGGTTATGACCTGATTACCGTAACTGACCCCGTAGCCGGACGCTGGAGCCTGGACGGCCAGCTAGGCGAGGGCAGCCGGGTAAGCGTGGTGAGTGATTTGCGGATGATTGTGAGCCCCATTCCCGGCATCTTCTCCATTGAGAAACCGCTGGCGATTCGAGTCGGGCTTTTTGACGGTGATGAACCGATTACCAATGCCGATTTTCTGAGTGTGCTGAGCGTTGACTTGACGCTGGCAAATGAAGATGGCCGTAGCGGTACCAAGGTGTTGTCAGAGCAGAGCCCGCCAGCAGATGGCGTGTATCGCTATAACATTGCCGAAATGCCGACCGCTGGCCAGTACCAGGTGGTAGTTGAAGCGCGCAGCAGCACCTTTGCGCGCAAGTTCTCCGGAACTACCCGTTTTGAACCTGCCGCCGGTGCCGAAGCTTCCGCCGCAGAGGCGCCCATATTTGCGCCCGAGACGGGCGCCGCTAACCCGTTTAAGACTGCCACCCCTGCTGAGCCCAAGCCGCAGCCTGATACAGCGCCTATGGTTGATGAGGCACCCGAGCCTGAACCCGCCAGCGAACCTGCCGCAGAAGTTGAGCCTGTCGCTGAGCTCGAGCCGGCCCCTGAACCGGAAGCAGCTGCACAACCGATACAGCCAATAGACGTTACTGAATTGGACAAGCCCGAGCCGGCAGAACCCGAGAGTGCGAATTCAGCAATAGCGCCCTGGATGATGGCGGCCGGCGCGGGCGCTCTTCTGGTGCTGGCCTTGTTGATCTGGTTGCTGCTGCGCAAACGCAAAAACACCGATGAAATCGATGCCGAAACTGACGCCGAAACTGATGTGGAAGCAGAAGCCGCTGCGCCCGTCCCAGCCCCGGAAGTGGCTGCCGTGCCGGTGATTACCGACATTGACGAGCCTGAAAACGTACCGAAATTAAGCCCGGGCGACCTGGTTGAGCCAAAGTTAGAGTCAGGGTTAGAGCCGGTGCCGGAGCTTCAGCCTGAGCCTGAGCCTGAAAAGGTGCCAGAGTTAAAACCAGAACCCGCTGTCGAGCCCGTGGTTGAAGAAGCCCCAGTGCCTACCATAGAGCCAGAGCCTTATGTGACTGCCCAGGACCTACCCCAGCCCAGGGAGCCCGAGCCACTGCCCGAAGAGACCATACCGCTGATAAAGCCGGAAGAAGGCGACCCTGAACCTTTGAGTTTTGATGACGATTTCGAGCTGTCGGTCCCTGATGACGAGCTAGACAAGGTGCTTGAAGAACCAGAGGAGCCGGCCGATGAGGAGTTTGGTCTGGACGATTATGACCTGTCTGAATTTGATGACCTGCCAAGCACCGAAACTGACAAAAGCGCTGACAAAGGCACGGGGCCCAAGCCAAAGAATACGCCCGACAACGATCGCAAGAAGTAACTTACAGGACCCAGAACATGAAATTTACCGGCACCGATAAATACGTCGCCACCGACGACCTGCAAATGGCTGTCAACGCGGCTATCACGCTGCAACGCCCGCTGCTGATCAAAGGCGAGCCCGGCACCGGCAAAACCCTGCTGGCGGAAGAAGTGGCGGCGGCTTTGGGCAAGCGTTTGATTCCCTGGCACATCAAGTCAACCACCAAAGCCCAGCAGGGCCTTTACGAATACGATGCGGTGTCGCGGCTACGGGATTCCCAGCTGGGCGATGAGAAAGTGAAAGACATCAGCAACTACATCATTCCCGGCAAATTGTGGGAAGCCTTCGAGTCTGACGAGCAGGTAGTGTTGTTGATTGATGAAATCGACAAGGCCGACATTGAGTTCCCCAACGACCTGTTGCAGGAACTCGATCGTATGGAGTTCTACGTTTACGAGACCCAGAAATTTGTTAAGGCCAAGTATCGGCCGATCATTGTGATCACCAGCAACAACGAAAAAGAACTACCCGACGCCTTCCTGCGCCGCTGCTTTTTCCACTACATTAGCTTTCCCGACCAGGGCACCATGCAAAGTATTGTTGACGTGCACTTTCCGGGCCTTCAGCAGCAGGTAGTACGCGATGCCCTGGAAGTGTTTTTTGACGTGCGCAAGGTGCCTGGCTTGAAGAAAAAGCCGTCTACCTCTGAGTTGATTGACTGGCTGAAGCTGCTGATGGCCGATGAGCTGTCTGCCAAGATGCTGCACCAGAAAGACAACAGTAGTGCTTTGCCACCGCTGTACGGCGCCCTGGTGAAAAACGAGCAGGATGTTCACCTGTTGCAAAAGCTGGCGTTTATGGCGCGCCGCCGCGGCTAAGGATGGCGAGTTTCGCTGGAGTGCAGTGCTCTTGTGGGTAGCGATTGAGGGTGTTCTGGCCCGATGCGTTCGTGCGGTGGTTTAAAGGTAGGGTTTTATGCTGATTAATTTTTTTCTGGAAGTGCGACGGGCGAAAGTGCCGGCCAGCCTGCGGGAGTTTCTCGACTTGCTGGAAGCTCTGCAGCACCGCCTGGCCTTTGCCGACATGGAAGAATTCTATTATCTGGCGCGCCTGTGCCTGGTCAAAGACGAGCGCCACTACGATAAATTCGACCGTGCTTTCAAAGTGTATTTTGAGGGCATCGAGCATCTGGATGAGTTGCTGCAATCGCTGATTCCCGACGATTGGCTGCGGGCCGAGTTTGAAAAACACCTGAGCGATGAAGAAAAGGCCAAAATCGATTCCTTGGGCGGCCTGGAAGAACTGATTGAAACCTTCAAAAAGCGCATGGAAGAGCAGAAAGAGCGCCACGCCGGCGGTAACAAATGGATTGGCACCGGCGGTACCTCGCCCTTTGGTGCGGATGGCTACAATCCAGAAGGCTTTCGTATCGGCCAGAAAACAGGGCGCCACGGTCGCGCGGTAAAAGTGTGGGAAAAACGCGAGTTTAAAGACCTGGATGACAGCGTTACCCTGGGTATTCGCAACATTAAAGTGGCGCTGCGCCGGTTGCGTAAATTTGCCCGCCAGGGCGCCGCCGATACCCTGGATATAGACGACACCATTCGCTCCACCGCCCGTAACGCCGGATACCTTGATTTGAAAATGGTGCCCGAGCGCCACAACGCAGTAAAAGTGCTGATCTTTTTTGATGTCGGCGGCTCTATGGACCCGCACATTCGCGAATGTGAAGAGCTGTTTTCAGCGGCGCGGTTGGAATTCAAGCATATGGAGTATTTTTACTTTCACAACTTCATTTACGAGGGCGTGTGGACCCAGAACGTTCGGCGCAACAACGAGGTAACGCCGACCTGGGAGCTGCTGAATAAATACAGCTCGGATTACAAGGTTATTTTTGTGGGGGACGCCACCATGGCGCCCTATGAAATAAGCCATCCGGGCGGCTCTATCGAGCACTGGAACCAAGAATCCGGTGCTACCTGGTTTCAACGCATTACCAATCATTTTCGCAAAGTGGTTTGGCTGAATCCCATGCCAGAGGCCTTCTGGGCGCAGGGCGGCTCTATGGCCATGGCCCGTCAGCTGGTGGATAACCAGATGTATCCGCTGACGGTGGAAGGCTTGGAAGGCGCCATGAAACAGCTGAGTAAATAGCGGTAATTTGCTGGAAAATGAACAAGGTGGTGGGTAGAAACTGCTATTTGCTTGAGCTCAAAACTGCTATTCTTTCGTCGATTCTGCGACTTAGACCTTCGTCGACTTGATTTCAGCGAAAAAGCTCGGTCGCACAGCTTGCCAGGCCAATTATTATAACTAGAAAAGCCCAGACAGGAGTTCGAGTAATGATGAATTTCGAGCAGTTTTACCAGGGCAAGTACCCACAAGGTATGGCCTTGGATGTCGATCTGGCAAAATACGCTAGCATGGTTGACGTGTTCAATCAGGCGGTGACCAAGTACGCGGATCGTCCAGCAGTGTCTGCCGTTGGCGTTACCCTCAGTTATAGAGATCTGGATGTTCATAGTCGTAATTTTGCAGCCTGGCTGCAGAACAAAACCGACCTGAAGCCGGGTGACCGCATTGCCGTCCAAATGCCGAACGTGTGCCAGTATTTGGTGGTTACCTTTGGTGCCATGCGCGCCGGGCTGATTGTGGTGAACACCAACCCGCTGTATACCACCCGTGAAATGGAACACCAGTTTAATGACTCGGGCGCAAAAGCGCTGGTGGTGCTGGCTAATATGGCCGCCAACGTGGAAAAAGTGCTGCCCAATACCAGCATTGAACATGTGATTGTGACCGAAGTGGCGGATATGCATTCCACTTTTAAGCGCACGCTGATGAACACGGTGGTCAAGCACGTCAAGAAGATGGTGCCTGCGTACAATCTGCCTCAGGCCCACAAATTACCCGCGGTGCTGGCAGCCGGTGCCCGCGAAAAATTCACTCCGGTTGAATGCAAAAAGGACGACATCGCTGTGCTGCAGTACACCGGTGGCACGACCGGCGTGGCCAAAGGCGCCATGCTGACTCACGGCAATTTGGTGGCAAACCTGCTGCAGATTCGGCCGATGCTGGAAGACAACATTATTGAAGGCAGAGAAGTGGTGATTGCACCGCTGCCGCTGTATCACATCTACTCGTTCACTCTGAACTGCGGCACCCTGTTGGAAGCCGGTGCCCACAACGTGCTGATTCCCAACCCGAGGGATATAGACGCCTTTGTGAAAGAGCTGCAAAATCATGAATTCACGGCGTTTTTGGGTCTGAACACGCTGTTTGTGGCGCTGTGTAATAACGAAGAATTCTGCAAACTGGATTTTAGCCATCTGAAGCTGACCGCTTCCGGCGGCATGGCGTTGACGTCTAAGGCGGCTAAAACCTGGAAGCGAGTGACCGGCTGCGAAATTTGTGAAGGTTATGGCATGACTGAAACCTCGCCGGTGGTGAGTTTTAACCCGCGCAGCGCTATTCAGCTGGGCACCATTGGTTTGCCGCTGCCGGGTACTCTGCTGAAAACCGTGGATGACGATAATAATGAAACGCCCTTTGGCGAGCGCGGCGAGCTTTGCGTTAAGGGTCCGCAGGTCATGCGCGGTTACTGGCAGCGCCCGGACGACACCCGTAAATCCATGACCGACGATGGCTATTTGCGGACGGGTGACGTGGCTGTTATTCAGGAAGATGGCTACATTCGCATTGTGGACCGTAAAAAGGACATGATTATTGTTTCTGGCTTTAACGTGTTCCCCAATGAAGTCGAAGACGTGATCAGCGGCCACCCTAACGTGCTGGAATGTGCCGCGGTGGGCATCCCTGACGAAAAAAGCGGTGAAGCCGTAAAGGTGTATCTGATTGCGTCCAAAGAAGGTGTAACCGCCGGTGAGCTGAAAGAGTTCTGTCGTGAACGCCTGACCGCCTACAAAGTGCCGCGGCATTTTGAATTCCGCACCGAGTTGCCAAAAACCAACGTTGGCAAAGTGTTGCGCCGCGAACTAAGGGATGAAGCAAGTAATCACTAAACCTTCCACAGACACGCTTCCTAACGCGGCTGGGGCGGCAACGCCCCCTGAACCTCGCGCAGCAACGCACGCTGACCCTCGCACGGCTGTTCGTGCCGCTGTTCATGGCATTGCGGAACAGCTTGGCGCCTGCGCGCAGCTTGAAGCCGCCCGCATAACCCGAACTCTTGCCCGCGCCAAAGGCCGCCCTGGCACCAAAGAGCTGGAAAAAATCGGCCGCTGGCTGCAAGCCGGGCAAGAAAAAGTGCAGTCGCGCCAGCGCTTGCACAAACCGGCCAGCTTCCCTGAGGGCTTGCCGGTTTCGGAGCGAGTAGACGACATAGCCGCCGCTATTGCGGACAATCAGGTGGTGATCATTGCCGGTGAAACCGGCTCTGGTAAAACCACCCAGATCCCAAAAATTTGCATGAACGCCGGCCTGGGTATTCGTGGTTTGATTGGCCACACCCAGCCCCGGCGTATTGCCGCCCGCAGCGTGGCGGCGCGCATTGCCGAAGAGCTGGGTGAACAGACCGGCCGGCAAGTGGGTTACCAGATTCGTTTCACCGATACCACCTCCGAAGATTCCCGCCTGAAAGTGATGACTGACGGCATACTGCTGGCGGAAGTCCAGCACGACCCGTTTTTAGACCGTTATGACACGCTGATTATCGACGAAGCCCACGAGCGTAGTCTGAACATCGACTTTCTGCTGGGGTATCTGAAACAGCTGCTGCCAAAGCGGCCCGACCTCAAAATCATTATTACCTCCGCCACCATTGAGCTTGGGCGCTTTAGCGAATTCTTCAATAACGCCCCGGTGATTGAAGTCAGCGGCCGTACCTTTCCGGTAGAAGTGCGCTATCGCCCATTGGTAGGCGATGACGACGACCGCGATCAGGGCTGGACCGACGGCGTCTTGCAGGCGCTGGAAGAAATTGAGCAGCACGAACGCAGTGCCAGTCAGCCGCCGGGCGATGTATTGGTGTTCATGCCCGGTGAGCGGGAAATTCGTGCCTTGAGCAACGTGCTGCGCCACGCCGAGCTGCGGCACACCGAAGTGCTGCCGCTGTATTCGCGGCTCAGCAATCAGGAACAGAACCGGGTGTTCCAGAGCCATCGCGGCCGGCGCCTGGTGTTGTCTACCAACGTGGCAGAAACGTCGCTGACGGTGCCGGGCATTCGCTACGTGATTGACACCGGTGTGGCGCGCATCAGCCGCTACAGCGTGCGCTCGAAAATTCAGCGCTTGCCTATAGAACCGATTTCCCAAGCCAGCGCTAACCAGCGCGCCGGCCGCTGTGGGCGGGTGGCGCCGGGCATCTGTTTTCGCCTGTATGACGAAAACGATTTTATCAATCGCCCGGAATACACCGACCCCGAAATTCTACGCACCAATCTGGCCTCGGTGATTTTGCAGATGGCCACCTCGGGCCTGGGTGATATTCGTCACTTTCCGTTTTTGGAATCGCCGGATAATCGCCAGATAAACGATGGCTACAAACTGCTTGAAGAGCTGGGTGCGGTCACCGACAAGCGCCGGGTAACCGCGGCTGGTCGCACCATGTCGCGCCTGCCCCTGGACCCGCGTCTGGCGCGCATGCTGGTAACCTCTGCGGAGCAGGGCAGCCTGAGTGAAGTGCTGATTATTATTGCCGGGCTGAGCGTGCAAGACCCACGTGACAGGCCGCAAGACAAACAGCAGCAGGCCGACCAGGCCCACGCGCCTTTCAATGACAAAGAATCCGACTTTGTTACCCTGCTGAATATCTGGAGTTTTTACGAAGAGCAGCGCCAGGAACTGTCGCTGAATCAGCTGAAAAAAGTCTGTCAAAAAAGCTTTCTGAGCTGGATGCGCATGCGCGAATGGCGTGATGTGCACCGCCAACTGACGCTGATTTGCCGCGAACAGAAGCTTAAGCTGAATCCCCAGGCCGCCAGCTATCAGTCGGTACACACCGCGGTGTTGGCGGGTTTGTTGGGGCAAGTGGCAACAAAGTTCGAAAACCGCGAATACATGGCCACGCGCAATCGCAAGCTGCTGATATTCCCGGGCTCGAAGGTGGCGAAAACCGCACCCAAGTGGATTGTGGCCACTGAAATTGTGGAAACCAGCCGGGTGTTCGGGCGCATGGTGGCGTCTATTCAGCCCCAGTGGATAGAGCCCTTGGCGGCCCACGTGGTAAAGCATCACTATTTTGAACCGCACTGGGAGCAAAAACGCGCCCAGGTGATGGGTTTTGAAAAAATCACCCTATATGGCCTGGACATTGTTCCTCGCCGCGCCATTGTTTACAGCGACATTGACCCGGCCGCCTGCCGCGACTTGTTTATTCGCCACGCGTTGGTAGACGGCGATTACCGCTCGCAGGCGCCTTTTATCGAACTTAACCGGTTAATGCTGGAATCGGTTGAAGACCTCGAAAAGAAAACCCGTCGCAGGGATTTGCTGGTAGACGACGAAACCCTGGTGGCCTTTTACGATCAGCGCTTGCCGGCAGACATCGTCAGCGGTCGCCATTTTGAGCACTGGTGGAAAAATCTGGAAGCTGCCGAGCTGAAAGCTCTGGAGCTGACCGAAGAAGACGTGCTGCAGCGCCCGCTGGACGCCCGGGCGGATGCCCTCTACCCGGATTTTCTGGAGTGGGAGGGGGTGAAATACCCGCTGGATTACGAGTTTGAGCCCACCAGCGAGCGCGACGGCGTGACTCTTCGGGTGCCATTGATGGCACTGAAACAGATTCCGGCGCGTCGCCTGGAATGGCTGGTGCCCGGCTTGCTGCGGGAAAAGTGTATTGCGCTGGTAAAAGGGCTGCCGAAATCCCTAAGGCGTAATTTTGTGCCGGTGCCGGATTTTGTCGACGCGGCTCTGGCTAATCTTCAGCCTTCTAATGAGCCGCTGGCTTTGCAACTGGGCGCGCAGCTGCGGCGCATGACCGGGGTGCAGATAGACCCGCAATCCTGGCAGCAAAACGATCTGCCGCGGCACCTGCGAATGAATCTGCGGGTGACTGGGGACAAAGGTACAGTCATCGCGGAAAGCCGTGAAACCGTTGATTTGCAAAACCAGCTTGAGGCCAAAGCCGAACAGGCCCTGGCGTCGATTACCGCCACCGACAGCAAAGACGAGACCACCACAGCGACGCATGCCAGCTGGAAGTTCGGCACCTTGGCGCGGCAGGTGCAAACCGAAAAAGGCGGTATGCAGGTGACTGTGTATCCGGCCCTGGAAGACCTGGGAAAAGAAGTGCGGCAAACCCGCTGCCTGGACTCGTTAACGGCGGAAACCATTACCCGCAAGGCCATCGCCCGGCTGATTCTGAATCGTTTCGGCAACACCCTGGACGATCTGGAGCGCAAGCTGCCGAAATTCAAACAGGCAGCGCTGATGTTCGCACCCGTAGGGCAGGCGCGTATTCTGCTGGACGACCTGCTGCTGTCGACTGCCATGCAGCACTTTTTTGGTGGTTCATTACCCCGCAGCCCGGAGGCGTTCGATGCTTGTTTCAACCAGCACCGGGGCGACTTCATTCCAGCGCTCGAAACCGCAGTAGACCACCTTCACCAGGCCATGCATGGCTACCAACAGGTGGCAAAACGGCTGAAGGGCAAGATTAGTCTGGCCCTGGCCAATTCCATGGCTGACATTAAGTTTCAAATGCAAAATCTTGTTTACCCTGGTTTTTTGGTGAACACGCCGGCGCAGTCTCTGGCCCAGTTTGGGCGTTATTTTGAAGCGGCTTTGGCACGGTTTGAGAAGATGTCGCGTGAAATGGGCCGCGAGCGGGAGTTCTTGCATACTATTGAACCGCTGTGGGCGCGTTATGCCAGCAAGCTTGTTGAGCAGCAGCGCCAGGGTGTAAGAGACCCAGAGCTTGAGCTCTACCGCTGGATGCTGGAAGAATACCGGGTGTCGTTTTTCGCCCAGCAGTTGGGTACGCAGATGACGGTGTCTATCAAGCGCCTTGATAAACAGTGGCAGGCTACCCGGGTGTAATGGGAGCGCGGGCAAACGCCTGTGACTGTGGTACCCTTTTTTCTTTTTACCTTTGAGATTTTCACCATAACATGGGGTTAGCGTGATTAAAGCCATCATCAGCGGAACCGGTTTGTACACACCACCGGCAACCATCAGCAATGACGAACTGATTGCAACGTTTAATCAGTATGTAGACCTGCACAACGCCGAGCATGCCGATGCGATTGCCCGCGGTGAGCATTTGGCCATGGAGCATTCGTCTTCGGCCTTTATTGAAAAAGCGTCTGGTATAAAGCGCCGCCACGTAATTGATAAAGAGGGCATTCTGGACCCCACGCGAATGAAGCCAAATATTCCGGACCGCGCCAACGATCAGCCTTCGGTGCAGTGCGATATGGCCGTAGCGGCCTGTCGCGAAGCTCTGCAGCAGGCGGGTAAAACCGCGGATGACGTAGACGCGGTGATTGTGGCTTGTTCCAACTTGCAGCGGGCCTACCCCGCGGTGTCGATTGAAGTTCAGAGCGCGTTGGGCGTTCAGGGTTTTGCTTACGATATGAATGTGGCGTGTAGTTCTGCCACGTTTGGTTTGCAGGCCGCGGTGAATTCGGTGGAAAACGGCACGGCCCGCGCGGTGCTGGTGGTTAGCCCGGAAATCTGTTCCGGTCACCTGAATTTTGGCGAGCGCAACAGCCACTTTATATTTGGTGATGCCTGCACCGCCATTCTGGTGGAGCGGGAAGACGCAGTAGCGCCGGCCGTCGGCTTTGAAATTTTGGGTACTAATCTGAAAACCCTGTATTCCAACGCCATTCGCAACAATTTCGGTTTTTTGAACCGCGCCGACGACAGCGGTATTGGTCAGCCAGACAAATTGTTTGTGCAGCAGGGTCGAAAGGTGTTCAAAGAAGTGTCACCGCTGGTGGCCGACACCATTCAGAACCATCTGCAGAGCCTTGGGCTGACGCCGGATCAGCTGCGGCGCATGTGGCTGCACCAGGCTAACCTGAACATGAACCACCTGATTGCGCGTCGGGTTTTGGGCCGCGATGCCACCGAAGACGAGGCACCGGTGATTCTGGATGAATACGCCAACACCAGCTCCGCCGGTTCCATCATTGCCTTTCACCTGAATAAAGACGACCTGGTGTCCGGGGATGTTGGCGTAATATGCTCGTTTGGCGCCGGTTATTCTATTGGCAGCGTGGTTGTGCGCCGCCGCTGACAAAAAAACGACGGGTGATTTGCCCGCCGCCGTTTTCTTTCAAACCATTCAGGCTAATCAGGTGTTTGTGGCAAGGGCGCGCAGGGTGCCTGGCAAAGGGCAGGAACTGCGGGTGTTGTGATCAAACCATACCAGCTTTGCGTATCCTTCCGCGTAGAGTTGGCCGCTGTCTGCGTCTTTTATCTCGTGGTAGGTGTCGAGGCTGGTGTTGCCGGCTTTGTCGGCGTAAGTGGTAATCACCAAGTTGGCAGGGTGCTTCAATTCCTTTAGAAAGGTCGCGCTAGTCTTTATGATGATGGGCCCAGTAGGACCGTTCATGCCGATATTGATGTCGGCCAGCCAGACAATTCGGGCTTCCTCAAAGAAGCGGAAGTACACTGTGTTGTTGGCGTGCCCGTAGGCGTCCATATCACCCCAGCGTAGGGGAGCCGTGATTGTGCTGACAAGATTTCCCGGTACCGACATCGATTTCTCCGTTTGTAAATGTAGAATGCAAAGAGCTTAATATGATTCAATTTAGTCTCCGGCCCTGCTCACTGTTTGTGCTTCCCCGTGGTGCCTTGGTGGCGCTGGCGTTGATGCTGCTATTTGCATCCGGCCAAGCCCAGGCTCAGGCCCAGCAATCGACACAGACAGCAGACCAACGGGCAAGCGCAGGGTTTACCGAATCTGCGCCCGTGACCACAAACTCCAGCAAGCACAAGCGCGATCCCTATGAAAATTGGAACCGCAAGGTGTTTGCGTTTAACGAAAGTCTGGATCGCTGGTTGCTGAAGCCGATCGCCCAAAGTTACCGTGCGATTATGCCGGAGTTCGCGGACCGTGGCGTTACCAATGTGTTCAGCAATTTGGGTGAACTCAGCAATTTCACCAACAGTGTGTTGCAATTCAAGCTGGAGTCGGCCGTCGTGGCCGCAGGTCGTTTTACCTTTAATACGGTGTTCGGGCTAGCGGGCGTGTTTGATGTGGCCACCGCCTGGGACTTGCCCGAGCGCCCGGAAGATTTCGGCCAAACCCTGGGCCATTGGGGTTCGGGCGCCGGCTCCTACTTAATGCTGCCCGTGCTGGGGCCATCCAACCCGCGGGATTTTGCAGGCTTTGGTGTCGACAGCTTCTTGTTGCCATCCAGCTGGGACCAAATTGAACGCCCATACAACGGGTACGCTCGTGGCTTGCAGCTGGTGGACGTGCGGGCTGACCTGATTCCGGCTGAAAAGCTGATTTCCGGTGACCGTTACGTGTTTTTTCGCAATGCGTATATGCAGCGCCGCGATTTCCTGATTAACGACGGCAAGGTACAGCGGGATCCGTTTGCCGCCGACGACAGTGACGACCTGATGCTTGATGACTTCTAATGAGTTAAGGAATCTCTCGCTCAACAGGTTCATGCATTAGCCAAACGGGATACTAGCGTAACCATGTATTACGACTTCTTCGGTTTTCGCGAGCCCCCCTTTTCCATAGCGCCTGACCCGCGCTATTTGTACCTCAGTGAGCGCCATAAAGAAGCCCTGGCGCACTTGATGTATGGCATTCCCGGGCAGGGTGGTTTTATTGTGATTACCGGGGAAGTGGGCACAGGGAAAACCACCATTTGCCGCTGTTTTATTGAAAACGCGCCGCAAAATGCCGACATTGCGTTGATTATCAACCCGCGCCTGTCTGCCGCTGAAATGCTGATGGTGATCTGCGACGAGTTGGAAATACCCCACCGCGACGACGCCAGCATCAAACAGCTGGTAGACCTGATTAACCACCATCTGCTTCAAGCCCACGCTGCCGGTCGGCACAAAGTTCTGATTATTGACGAGGCGCAGAATTTGTCAGCGGGTGTGCTCGAACAGCTGCGCCTGTTGACCAACCTGGAAACCGCCGAGAAAAAACTGTTGCAGATTGTGCTGCTGGGCCAGCCCGAGCTGCAAAAAATTCTTGCGTTACCGCAGCTGCGGCAGCTGAACCAGCGCATTACCGCGCGTTATCACCTTAAAGCGATCAATCGCCAGGAGTTGGCCGCGTATTTGCGCTACCGGCTCAGCGTGGCCGGTGTGCGCGGCGAATTGTTTAGCCGCGCTGCCAGGCGGCGGTTATTTCGTGAAAGCCAGGGCATACCGCGACTGATTAACCTGATCAGTGATCGCGCGTTGTTGGGCGCCTACGCCGAGGGCGAACACGAAATTACTGCGGTTCATATCCGCACCGCGGCGCGGGAGGTTCGCGGCAGCCATCCTTGCAGCGGGCTGGAAGCATCCAGGCTCCGCCGCCTCGGCCCGCTTCTGGCGTCCCTGTTGATGGCCGTGGTGTTAACCCTGTGGGCCGTACAGCATTGGAATAATGGCGATTTTGACGGGCTTATTTCGTCCCCGGCTGCTGAAAGTCCAATAATAGATGCGGCACTGGCGGACGACGAGGCGACTCAGCGCAGTGGGCGTATAAAACGCGATACTGCCGCGCCGGCAACGGTTGCTGAAACAGCCGGCAGCGCTGATGGGCTGACAAAGTTTGAACTACAGGTGCACAGTCTCGAACTCTCGGCGGCGTTTGTGCAGTTGTTTGGCGCCTGGCAGATTCACTATCAGCCGCAACAAGCGCCCATAGCCTGTTATTTTGCCCGGGCTGAGGGGCTTGGCTGCCTGGAGCGCACCGGAACCCGGCTAAGCCTGGAGCTGATTGACCGGCCGGCCATATTGAGATTAAGGGGCGGATTAAGGGGCGAATCAGAGAGCCGCTCGCAAAGCGATGCTGGTGATACCGGCGACCGCTACGTGGTGTTGCGGCGTTTGCATCAGCAGCAGGCCGACCTGCTGACGCAGCAGGGGCCGGTGAGCGTTGCCTTTAGCGATCTGGAACCGCTGTGGTTCGGGCACTATCGAGTATTGTGGCAGTACCCGGAATACCTGCGCCCAAACAGCCCGTTCAGCGGCGACAACGGCGAAAACCTGTGGTTGAGCGCGCGCATGATGGAATTGGTGGACCGTTTGACCGCTGACGACGACGCACTCAATGCCGAGCTAAAGCGGCGCTCCAGCAAAGACCAAGTGCGCTGGTACCAGGGCCGGAAGGGTTTGACCGAAGACGGTGTGGCCGGCACCATGACGGTGATTCAGATGCACAATGACCTGAACGCAGCGGTGCCGCGCCTGCAAGACAAAGGCGACGCTCTGACCACTAATAAAGCGGCGTCCGCGCCGCCGGAGAGTTAGAGCATGTCTTATATATTAGATGCGCTGCGTAAATCGGAGAGCGAGCGCCATCAAGGCAAAGTGCCGGATTTGGGGCGCCAGCTGCAGCTGATTCATCTCCGGCCAAAGGGGCACTGGCCAGTACAGGCTCTGTTGGCAGCGGGTTTGCTGCTGAATGCCGGGATACTGGGCTATGTGTTTTGGCCCTCGCAAGACGACGCCGTGACGAACCTAAGTGCGCCGGAACAAGCGCCGGCCGCTGTCGCCGTAATTTCTGCGCCGGCAACGGCTACGCAGAATTCAGCGGCAGTGGACGAGATTTCAGCGCCGCAACCGTCAGGCGTTCAATCAGCGTTCTCTTCAGAGTATCAATCACCGACGGTGATTGTGCCGTCGGGCTACGGCAACAGTGGTGCGGTTGATAGCAATGGCAATCGCAATAACCAGGGTTGGGACCAGATTGGCCCGCTGGTGTCCTCGGGCGCAGAGGCGCCTGCAAGCAGCGCAGATGGCGTGCGTGTTCCGCACTTGGTTGAGCTGCCGCTGTCGTTCCAGCGCAGCGTGCCGGATTTGACGGTAAACAGTCACATATTTGCCTCGGTGCTACAGGCCCGCAGGGTAATGATCAATAATCAGAATCTGCGGCCGGGCGATAGCTTTCAAGGCCTGCGGGTGGAAGAAATTACTGAGGATGGCGTGGTGTTAAGCAGGCAAGGGCAACAATTTCGACTGGGTATAGTACGCGACTGGATGAGCCCGCGCTGATGGCCCTGAGCGAACAGACCAAACAGCAAATCCAGCAGGCTTACCGCGATATGTTGGCGGGTAAGCAGGTGCGCGCACGTTATGGCCAGCGCCTGATGATTGCCGAAATAGCTCGCTATATGGGCGACATCACCGACAACGATGGCCAGCGTACGTCACCGCCTTCGGCCTGCGTGGTAGAAGCCGGCACCGGTACCGGTAAAACCCTGGCCTACCTGATTGCCGCCATTCCGGTGGCTAAAGCCCTGAATAAAACCCTGGTGATTTCCACTGCCACGGTGGCGCTGCAAGACCAGATTGTTCTGAAAGACCTGCCAGACCTGAAAAAGCACAGCAAGCTGGATATAAACTGGACCCTGGCCAAAGGCCGCGGCCGCTATTTGTGCATGTCTCGGTTGGAAGGCCGCTTGCACGACGAAGGCAATGGCGACAGTGACACCATGCCGCTGTTTTTGCTGGATGCACCGGGTAAAGAGGAACCCGGCACCCGCGCGTTTTTCGAGGAAATGCTGGCCAGCTACGGCGCACGCAAGTGGGACGGCGACCGCGACCACTGGCCGGAGCAGATTCCGGACGATATCTGGCGCCAGGTAACCACCGACCATCGCCAGTGCACCAATCGCCACTGCAGCTATTTTGACAGCTGCGCGTTTTTTGAGGCCCGCAAAGATCTGGACGCCGCCGATATAGTCGTAGCCAACCACGACCTGGTGCTGGCGGACCTGGCCCTGGGCGGCGGCGCGATACTGCCAGAGCCGGAAAACGCCCTGTTTATATTTGACGAAGCCCACCACCTGCCAGACAAAGCGCTGAATCACTTCGCCGCATCTATTTCGCTGAACTCTACTCGCAGCTGGTTAAAACAGCTGTCGCAGATGCTGGTAAAAATGCAGCCGCACCTGAGCCCGGGCACCCAGGGGGCAAAAACCCTGGAGCGCATCAGCGAAGCCGCGCGGGAAGTCGACCTGGTGGTCACCCGGGTATACGAATACTGCGAACACAATATTACCTGGGAATTCAACGACGAGCGCCGCTCGGCCCAGTGGCGCTATCCCGAAGGCCAGCTGCCGGACGCCATGGCGGAACTGGCGGCGGAAGCGCGCATTGCCAGCGCTAATTTTTCGCGCCACCTGGGCGCTCTGGCTGAAGAGCTCCAGGGTGCCTTTGACGAGCGCAAAACCCACGATATTGACCGGGAAACGGCAGAATCCTGGTATCCGGTGATTGGCTCGTTCCACAGCCGCTCCGAAGAGCAGCTGCGCCTGTGGGCGGCCTGGTGTGAGGAAACAAAAAGCCCGCCGCCGGCACGCTGGACAGTGCGCCAGCGCTGGGACCACGGCGAGGATATCACCCTTTACAGCTCGCCGGTTTTAGCCGACGACCTGCTGCATACGCGGCTGTGGTCGCGGGCCTACGGTTCTGTATTAACCAGCGCCACGCTGACTGCTTTGGGTAAATTTGATCGCCTTCGCTCCCGCGCGGGATTGCCGGAAGACGCCCGCTACCTGGTGGTGCCCAGCTCGTTCCGTTACCAGCAGATGGCCACGGTGGAAGTGCCGGCCATGAAGGCCATGCCCACCGACGACGGTTTTCTGGAAGAGCTGATTGGACGCCTGCCCACGCTGTGGCAAGGGGAAACCGCGACCCTGGTGTTGTTTACGTCGCGGCGCCAGATGCATCAGGTAAGGGACGCTCTAGCCGGTGACTACCCCGGGCTGATTATTACCCAGGACGACATGGCTAAAGGCGAAGTGCTGCGCCAACACTGTGCGCGGGTGGATGAAGGCCGGCCCAGCGTGTTGTTTGGTGTTGCCAGTTTTGCCGAGGGCATAGACCTGCCGGGTAAGTACCTGCACCACGTGGTCATTACCCGTTTGCCGTTTTCAGTACCCGATGACCCGATTGATGCCAGCCTGGCGGAGTGGGTGACCCAGCGCGGTGGTAATCCGTTTATGGAGATTACCGTGCCGGAAGCCTCTATTAAGCTGGTTCAGGCAGTAGGGCGCTTGCTGCGCACCGAAGAAGACACCGGGCGGGTGACCATTCTGGACCGGCGCATTGTGGCGCGGCGCTATGGCCAGCTGTTGCTGGATTCGCTGCCGCCGTTTCGGCGGGTGATTGAGTATTAATTATTCTAAAAAAGAATGAAAAATAATTTTCTTATGCGTAAAATGCTGGTCTTCAACCTTTAAATCAG
This sequence comes from Marinobacter sp. ELB17, assembly GCF_000169375.1. Lineage (GTDB taxonomy): Bacteria > Pseudomonadota > Gammaproteobacteria > Pseudomonadales > Oleiphilaceae > Marinobacter. Next base: position 62,222 of record NZ_AAXY01000013.1, on the reverse strand, counting down.
TGAGTGCGAATCGGCCCGTTGCGCCGGTCGTCCAAGGAGCAACCCAGCTAATGAAACTACAACAGCTACGCTACATCTGGGAGGTTGCGCATCACGACCTGAACGTGTCTGCTACTGCGCAGAGTCTATTTACGTCGCAGCCGGGTATTTCCAAGCAGATTCGCCTGCTGGAAGACGAACTGGGGCTTGAGATTTTTGCCCGCAGTGGCAAGCATCTGACCCGCATTACCCCGGGCGGCGAGATTATTGTGCGCGAAGCCGGCGAAATTTTACGCCGCGCCGAGGGTATCAAAAAGATTGCCCAGGAATTTAGCAATCAGCGCGCCGGTGACTTAAGCATTGCCACCACCCACACCCAGGCACGTTACGCCTTGCCGCCGGTGATTCGTGGGTTTCTGGACGCCTATCCAGACGTGTCTCTGCACATGAACCAGGGTACGCCCACCCAGATTTCAGAAATGGCCGCCACCGGCACGGCCGATTTCGCCATTGCCACCGAAGGCATGGAAATGTTCAACGACCTGATTATGATGCCCTGTTACCGTTGGAATCGCTGCATCGTGGTGCCCAAAGACCACCCGCTGGCAGCGGAACCGAAGCTGACCCTCTCCAAGCTGGCAGAATATTCCCTGGTAACCTATGTATTCGGTTTTACCGGCCGCTCGCGGCTTGATGAAGCCTTCAAAAGCGCAAGCCTGATTCCCAAGGTGGTGTTTACCGCAGCCGACGCCGACGTGATCAAAACTTACGTGCGCCTTGGGCTTGGCGTGGGCATTATTGCCAGCATGGCGTACGACCCGAAAGTAGACACTGACCTGGTGGTGATAGACGCCAGCAAGCTCTTCGACAGCAGCATTACCCATATTGGCTTCCGCAAGGGCACCTTTTTACGTGGTTATATGTACGATTTCATCCAGCGCTTTGCTCCCCACCTGACCCGCGACGTAGTGGATCAGGTTGTGTCTAAACAGAGCAACCGCGCTGAGATTGAAGCGCTGTTCGAGAATGTAGAGCTACCCGTGCTCTGACGGGCTGTTTGTAGAGCGATGCAATTTCGTGCGGTTTTTTCTATCATAGCGAACCGATGCGGGTGCGCAGCACTGTGATTGCAACCGAATCTTCCTTTATTGATGAAACAGGAGAGCACTGTGGAACTGGCATGCCTTGATCTTGAAGGAGTATTGATTCCAGAAATCTGGATTGCGTTTGCGGAGAAAACCGGCATTGAAGAACTCAAGGCAACCACCCGCGATATTCCTGATTACAACGTACTGATGAAGCAGCGCCTGAAGCTGTTAAACCAATACGGTTATGGCCTGCTGCAAATTCAGGAAGTCATTGGCGGGCTGGACCCACTGCCCGGTGCAGCGGAATTTCTGGACTGGCTGCGCGAGCGCTTTCAGGTGGTGATTCTGTCAGACACTTTCTACGAATTTGCCATGCCGCTGATGGCCAAGCTGGGCCATCCTGCGCTGCTGTGCCACAAACTGGAAGTAGCGGACAACGGCCAGATTACCAACTACCTGCTGCGCCAGCGTGACCCCAAGCGCCAGTCGGTTCGCGCCTTCCAGCTGCTGAATTACCGGGTGATTGCCGCCGGCGATTCGTACAACGACACCACCATGCTGGCGCAGGCTGAGGCCGGTATTTTGTTCCACGCGCCGCAAAACGTGATCAGCGAATTTCCGCAGTTCCCGGCAGTGCAGACGTTTGACGATTTGAAACAGGAATTCCTGAAGGCCAGCCTGGTGCACAGCGCCTGATTGCCTTTTAAATCTGGAACCGGGACTTGTGTTGTAAGAGAGCGGGCCTATATACCTCTTAGCTATATACCTCTTACCTATAGCCCGCCTGCTTTTTCCAGGCAGTCCATCAGCGGTTTTACCTTGGTCAGGGTTTCCTGATATTCGCTCTCGGCTTCTGAATCCGTGACTATGCCGCCGCCGCCCCAGCAATGAATGGCGCCGGTGTTGTCGCACACCAGGGTGCGAATGGCGATGCTGCTGTCTAGCTGGCCGTCGAAGTTGCGATGGAATACTGAGCCGCAGTAAGGGCCGCGCCAGTGCGGCTCCAGTTCCTGAATAATTTCCATGGCGCGAATTTTTGGCGCGCCGGTAATCGAACCACCCGGAAAAGCATCGAAAAACGCCCGCAGCGGTGATACCCCGGGCGTCAGCGTTGCGCGAATGTGGCTTACCAAGTGGTGTACATTGCGATAAGACTCCAGCGCAAACAGTTTATCCACACGCACAGACCCCGTGGCCGCGTTCAGGCCCAGATCGTTGCGTAGCAGATCCACAATCATCAGATTTTCTGCCCGGTCTTTTTCTGAATCCATCAATTCCTGCGCCAGGGCGCGATCCTGCTCGGCATCTTTGCCCCGTGGCCGTGTGCCTTTGATAGGGCTGGTCCGAACGGTATCGCCGCTGATTTGAAGAAAACGCTCCGGCGAGGCCGATACAATGGCCTGGTCGCCAAGCCGCAGAAAGGCGCCGTAGGGCGTAGGGTGCGCGCTGGCAAGCGCCTGATAGGCGCGCCAGGGGTCGCCCCGGTACTGCCCGCTGAACTGCTGGGACAAATTGGCCTGATAGCAGTCGCCCGCCAGAATGTACTCTTTCACTCGTTCAACGCCGGCCATGAAATCTGCCGCTGATTGCCGTGGCGCAAAGGCTTTGGTCATGCGCCAGTATTGTTCGGGCAGGGGCGAAGCTGCGTCTTCTTGTTGCCAGTCCGCAAGTTGTGCCCGAGTTGCCGTTGCGCACCGCGGATGAATCCACAGGTAATATTGTCCGCTTTGCCGATCGCAGCTCGCCATCCACAGGTACAAACCGGCTTGCATGGCGGGCAATGGATTGAGGTCGGCGCTGGGTGGAGTAGCTGTTGCCGTATTCGTCGGAGCTTTCAAATGCCGATACCCCAACTCGTAACTGGCAAAACCCAGCCAGCCGCCATTCAGCCAGGGTGTCGTTTGCGACGCCGGCTCGTTAACCTGCGAATGCTGACTTTCCATCTGCGCTAGCTGGTTCTCCATAAAGTGCGCGGTGCGGGCCAGCGCAGCTTTATCGGCGTATACATCGCTGCCTGCAAGCGCTACGGTCTCGGTTGCCAGTGCAGTGAAACCAAAGCGTTCACCGCGGCCAGCTTCCGCCCCAGGAGCACCCAGGCAGACAAAGTCGCTGCACTGGCTGGCATGGACCTGAAGCCTGGCAAATTGATCAGCGCTGATGGGTGTAGCCGCTATCAAAGGGAAAACCTCTCGTATTCTTTTGAAGGGGAATTTATTCGACGATTTGTCTATACGCTCGCGATTCGCGAAAGGCTGTTACGTATACTGGATTTATGACAATGAAGAAACCGACAATCGATGGTTTTTGGCAGCGCTGGGTGAATCGACGCCTGCCCAGATCTGACTGCCAGACGTTCAGCCAGAAAAATCTGTTTATTCTGCCTACCGGTGCCGGCGTGATGTTCGGTGCACTTCTACTGATTATGCTGATTACCGGCATCAACTATCAAAACAGTCTGATTTATATGCTGACCTTTATACTTGGCGGAGTGTTTGTGGGCGCCATGCACCAGACCCACCGTAATCTGGCAGGTTTGACTCTGGCTCTAAGCCGGGCGGGAGAGGCCGTTGCCGGTGACACAGTGCCGTTCAGCTTGCGCCTGACCGCTGGTAAAGACGACGCCATTGCGGTGCAGGTTAGCAGCGGGGGTTCGTTGCCGGTGTGGGTAAGTGTGCCAGCCGGGCAAAGCCGTGATACGTCTGTGCTGGTTTGGGCTCCGAGCCGTGGTTATGTGCGCCCGGACCGAATTCGAATAGAAACCCGTTATCCCTTTGGGCTGTTGAAAGCTTGGTCCTGGTTGCGGCCGGTGTCAGCTGGACTGGCCTTTGCAAAACCCATCACTGCGCCCGAACTGCGGGCCACCGCCGAGGACGGCGAAAGCGAGGCGGTGGCCAGTGTTCAGGCCGGTTCAGACAGCGCCGATTTACGGCCTTGGCGCGAAGGCGATTCCAGCCAGCGCGTACTGTGGAAACGTTTTGCCCGGACCGGGCAGCTGGTGGTGGCAGACTGGCAAGGGCAAGCCGGAAACCCGCAATGGTTAGATTTTCACGCGTTTATAGGCGCAAGTAGCGAAATGCGTTTAAGTTATCTGGCGTTTCTGGTGGATGACCGCCAACGCTTGGATGTGCGCTACGGGCTGAGTTTGCCGGGGCAGTTGATAGAACCAGACAGCGGCGCTGCCCACGCATTGCGCTGCCAGCGCGCGCTGGCGGTGTGGGGACGAGAGAAACCCCGTGACAACCAGCCCCGCCGCTTTGGCAGTCGTTTGAAATCCACTAGCGCCGACCCGGAATCGCTGGATGTCGCCAGCACCGGGAGCCCGCAATGACCCTCCGCCGACGTAACAAGCAGTCTTCGCCAACCCTCGGTTCAGGCGTTCAAGTGCAGGCTGCGCAACTGCCTGGCAAGGCGCTTTTATGGCTGGTGGCGGCGTTTACACTATTGCTGGTGCCACAGTGGGACCGACTGCCGACCTGGCTTTTGGTGGTGTGTGTTGCGCTTATGACCTGGCGCTGGCTGGCGCGCCTGGGCCGTGTACGCTTACCTGGGCGATGGTGGCGAACGGGATTGGTGGTGGTGTTGGGCGGATTGTACGTGGCCACCGTAAAAAGCCAGTTCACGGTAGACACTGCCGCGTCATTTTTCGTGCTGTGCGTGGCGCTTAAGTGGCTTGAAACCCGCAGCGCCCGTGATTTTTACGTGCTTTTTTTCATATTGTTGTACATGGCTGCGGTGAACTTTTTGTTTCATCAGGCCATACACTGGACCCTGTTTAATTTTACCTCGGTGGTGTTATTGCTGCTGGGCTTGCAGGTGCTGAACGCGCCTGAACTGCCCGCGGGGGTGCGCTCTGGCGGCCGCCGCCTGGCTGGCTTGCTGCTAAAAATGCTGCCGGTGGTGATTGTGCTGTTTGTGTTCTTTCCGCGCATTGCGCCGCTGTGGAGCGTTCCGCTGGTGTCGGGCCAGGCCCGAAGCGGCATAAGCGATCAGATGACCCCGGGCGATATTTCTAACCTGGCCCAGAGCAGCGAGCGTGCGTTTCGTGTCAGCTTCGGCGGGCAGACACCACCCCAGGCGCAACGCTATTGGCGCGGCCTGACGCTGGATTACCTTGACGGCGCAACCTGGAAACAGTCTGCACAGCCAGACTTCCGGCGCTTGGGGCGGGTTGAAATCGAAGGCGTTTCCGGGCCCCTGGACGTAAACCAATATGAAATATTGCTGGAACCCACCGATCAGAGTTGGGCGTTCGCGCTGGCGGATTCGGTGGCGGCATCGCCCAATATTGAAGAAATAGACCAAGATCTGTTTCGCTTCCGTCGCCCCGCGGACACCAGTGTGCGCTATCGCCTGGCCCTGGAAACGCCTCCGGTTAATCCCGACGCGCAACTGCCACCGGCGCAGCGCCGTCAATTATTGCAACTGCCCGGCCGAGGCAACCCGCAGGCGAGGGCTTTGGCTGACGAACTGCGCAGCCGGTATGACGACCGTGGAGTAGCCACTGCGCTGCTGCAACGTTTCCGCGAGCAGTCCTACTTTTATACTCTGCGGCCGCCCGTGATGCCGGATAACGGTATTGATGCCTTGTTGTTCGATGTGAAACGCGGTTTTTGCGCCCATTACGCCGGCGCCATGACCTTTGTGCTGCGTGCTGCCGGTATTCCGGCGCGGGTGGTGGTTGGGTATCAGGGCGGTGAATCGGGGGCTGGCGACGAATACCTGATTGTGCGTCAATACGACGCCCACGCCTGGGTAGAGGGCTGGTTTGAGGGTTCGGGTTGGATTCGGCTTGACCCGACCGCGGCAATTGCGCCGTCGCGCATTGAATCCGGCCTGCGCGAGGCGATGGCAGAAGAAGGTTCGTTTCTGGAAAACAGCTGGTTGTCGCCGCAAAAGTACGGCAACTTGCCGCTGCTGACTTGGGCCAGCTTGCAGCTGGACCGCATCAATTATCAGTGGCAACGCTGGGTGGTAGGGTATCAGGGCCAGAGCCAGATGGACCTGCTGTCGCGCTTGCCTGGTGGCCTTACCATGCGCGACCTGGGTTATATCAGTGCTGGCACTGTGGCGGCCGCACTGTTGTTGGCCGGGCTGATCAGTGCCTGGCGCGGCCGGCAGGGCGGTCGCCATACCGGCGTGGCGCGTCAACTTCAGCGTTGGCAAAGGTTTTGCGCGGGTGTTGGTGTACCCGTACGCCAGGGTGAAACGCCCCTGGGACTGGCTGAACGGCTGGTACGGGCGGAGCCGGCGCTGGCGGATTCTGCCAGAGTTTTTGCCGGTGTGGTCAATACTCATTACTATAGTCGCCAAACGGTTGATGCAGTTGCGCGGCCGGCGTCGGATATCCGCCTTCTGCGGCGCTTGCTGGCCCGTATGAAACGGCAGCGCCGGCAGGCGAGTCTCCCGCTCAATCGAGCGAATCATTCTAAGCGAGCAGCGAGGCAAAGGATTGATACACCAGGACACCGATATGGCGACCGATATGCCCTGGCTGGCAAAAGCCTGGCACAGCGTGCAGAAACAGTTGACGGAGTCGCGGCTGCCCCACGCACTGATTATTAATGGCGAGCGCGGTGTTGGTAAACGTGCCTGGGCCGATGCGGTTGCCGGTTTGTTGCTGTGTGATCAACTGCAAACCGACCCGCAGGGAATGCCACAAGCCTGTGGCCACTGCAAACAGTGCGCATTGAAACGTGCCGGAAGCCATCCCGATGTGCGGGTGTACGCCCCTGAAAAATCGCGCATGGTGCGCATTGTTCAAATCAGGGAATTGATTAATTTTGCTTCTGCGTCACCTCAGGTGGGTCATCGTAAAATCGCGATTATTGATCGCGCCGACCAGCTCAATATCAACGCCGCCAATGCGTTGCTGAAAACCCTCGAAGAGCCCAGCGGTGATACCGTGTTGTTGCTGTTACAGGAAAGCGGCCGGCCGTTGTTGCCGACGATTCGCTCGCGCTGTCAGACTCATACGTTGCCGGTGCCCGTGGCCGCTGACGCCGAACGCTGGCTGGTGGGCCAGCTGGCCCTGCTGCCACCTGAAAAGCAGCCGGAAAGCACGTCCGTGGCGAAAGCGTTGATGTTGGCTGGCAATGCCCCGAGGCTGGCTTTGGATTATCTGAACAGCGGCTTTATAGCGCTGCACGACGCGGCTTTTTGCGGTTTTCGCGATTTTATGAAAAACCAGATGACCCTGGCCGATGCTGCCAAAGCCTTCAAAGCCCTGGGGCTGGATGAAACCCTGGGGCTGTTTGAAGGCTGGGCGGCAGACTTGGCCCGCCTGAGCGCCGGGGGTGAGCCGGCGCACCATGAAGCCGCGGATATGCTGCGCTTCCTGGCGGGCTGCAATCCGCCCTGGCGCGCCCATGAATTGCTGGGCGCGGTGCGTGAAGGGCGTGAAGCCGTTGTATACAATGCCAGCCCGGAGCTGGAAGCCAGCCGGCTGCTGCTGGCGTGGCAACAACTGATGCCAAAACGCCAGCGTGCCGGCTGAGATAGCCGCGCAGGCTAATGTTGATTGAAGAGCCGGCAAATACCCGCATCGGTCTCGCTACTGTTATGATTAACCGATATTTATTGATACGTTTGCCGAAACGTTTATTGAACCATTTATTGACACACCACAGATAAGGTATTTGTTATGGGGCCCGGATTCGGAAATCGCAGTGGCATATTAACCCTGACCATTAAAGACAAAGCAGTGCTCTACGCTGCGTATATGCCTTATATACGCCAGGGTGGCCTGTTTATTCCCACCCAAAAGCAGTACCAGCTTGGTAACGAAGTGTTTTTGCTGCTCAATCTGATGGACGAACCGGAGAAGTTGCCGGTGTCTGGCAAGGTTATCTGGATTACACCAAAAGGCGCACAAGGGAACCGCGCGGCCGGTATTGGCGTACAGTTCAGTGTTGACGCTGAATTGGCCAGAACCAAAATCGAGTCGTATTTGGCGGGTTCGCTGAGTTCTGACCGCCCCACCCATACACTCTGAGGTACCCGATGACCGAAGTTGCTGCCGCGTTGGCGGATACAGGCACAGAATTTGCCGCCGGGCGGGAAGCTCTCTGGCCACTGGGACACATCACGCTGGCGGGTTTGAGCTGGCCTGCACAGCCCGAAGCCGCGAACTTGCGGCCAATGTTGTTGCTGCACGGCTGGCTTGATAACAGCGATACATTTACCCATCTGGCACCGGAACTGACCGGTGTTGGCGACGTGTACGCGTTTGATTTTGCAGGCCACGGCCGCTCCGGCCATCGCCCGCCGGGGCAACATTATGTGTTGATGGATTACGTAGCGGATCTTGCCGAACTTATCGAGCTTCACTTTGACGCTGACAAGACTCCGTTGGACTTGGTTGGGCACTCCCTTGGCGGCATTGTTGCGGCGCTTTACGCTGCGGCATTCCCCGAGCGGGTGCGCAAACTGGTGCTGATTGACAGCCTGGGTGCGCTCAGCCGTCACGAAGACGACGTAATTCCCCAATTGCGCCGTTCCATCAGCAAACGCCTGGCGGGCTCCAGCAAGCCGGCGTTGTATCCGGACTTGGCGACAGCGGCGAAGGTACGGGCCGGCGGCCTGAGTCCTTTGAGCCCGGAAGCGGCTCTGGCCCTTATACCTCGTAATATGCAAAAAGTGGAAAGCGGTTGGGTGTGGCGCACCGATGCGCGGTTGCGGCACCCTTCGGCGCTGATGCCGTCAGAACAGCAGGTGCTGGCGTCTTTAGCGGCGCTGAGCACGCCAACGTTATTTGTGCGGGCGCAATCTGGATTGTTGGCAGACAACGCTGACACTACCCACATCCGCGCCCAAGTGATTAAAGATTTTCAGCAGGTTGATGTTCCCGGCGGCCACCACTGTCATCTGGATGGCGATACCCGTCCGGTGACCGAGGCTGTTAAACGATTTTTGAATCAATAGGTGATGCTGTGTTGCATAGTCAATGTGCGAAAAATTTTGTTATTGGAGCTACATTAACAATTGGAGCGATGCTCGCTGTTGCCAGCAAACAGGCACTGGCTGCATTTCCGGAGACAGCTCCAGAGCCGTTTCCCTTGTCAGAGCTGGAAGAAACCCGACCGTTGGAGTCGGGCGGGCATCTTGTTCTGTTCAGCCCGGTGCGAGAGATTAACAGCGAAATTCGCTCCGATGTGATGGCTCGGCTGCCGGTATCCGGCAACAGCCTGCTGTATCGCATTAACGCAGACGCCAGCCGGGTGGGTGCGTTGAATCACTATCGCCAGGCGCTGCTGAATTCCGGCGCTAACATCTTGTTCGAATGTACAGGCGTGCGCTGCGGCCGCAGCAACGTGTGGGCCAATCAGATTTTTGACAAATCCATGCTGCTTGGCCGGGATACCGCACAGGATTACCTGGTGGTGGGCACCGTCAGCGAAGACGGCCAGCGCTGGCTGACTCTGGTATACACGGTTACCCGCGGTAACCAGAGCGAATACGTCTGGGTAGAGCACTTCGAGGTTGGCTCGGGCGCCGTGGTGCCAGGCCTGGGATCCCTGCAAAGTCGCATTCGCGGGCCTCTAATCGTAGCTTGGCAAGACGGCTTTATTGTGCGCTTTGACTGGAAATCACAGGACCGCCGCATGTTACGGGACTGGGCCGATGCCGACGGCAGTACCGTGATACTGATCACCTACTCGGAACTGGAAGGCAGCGAGCCGCTGGAAGACGCCATGGCTCGCGCGCGCACGGCCGGTGAATCCATGTCTGATTTGCTGGTGCAAACTGGCATTGTGAAGGAACGCCAGCAGTTAGTGGTGGTGGGCCCGAGCATCGTTCAGTCAGATCCGCTGCGCAAGGGTAACCGTGTGGAAATTTTAGTTATTTCAAGGTGATGGCATGACATCTAACGACGATGACAAGGCTGTTGCAGCTGCTGGCAAAAGCCTGGCGGCAGGTTCCGCGAAAACCGCCGCGAGCAGCAGTTCCGTGGTGGTCGAAAGCGGCGGCCTGGCGTCTGCCGGTGCGTCGGAAACCGGCAAAGACAAAAAGCTGGCGCCTCGGCAAAAGCGCGCTACCGTAGCCCTCGCCCTGGGCAGCGGCGGTGCCCGCGGTTATGCCCATATTGGCGCCATTGAAGTGCTTAACGAGCGCGGCTATGAAATTATTGCGATATCCGGTTGCTCTATGGGAGCCCTGGTGGGCGGCATGTACGCCGCGGGAAAGCTGCAGCAGTACAAAGACTGGGTAACGGGATTAGGGCAGTTCGATGTACTTAGGCTGCTGGACGTAACCTTCAGTGCGGTGGGCGCTATTCGCGGTGAGAAAATTTTTTCTATTGTAAGCGACATTCTAGGCGATACGCGCATAGAAGACCTGCCCATTGCGTTTACGTCGGTAGCGACAGACCTTCTTGGCCATAAGGAAATCTGGTTTCAGGAAGGCCCGCTGGACCAGGCCATACGCGCGTCGGTAGCCATTCCAGGTGTGGTGACGCCGCTGGTGCTGAACGGCCGGGTGCTGGTTGACGGCGCCACCCTGAACCCGCTGCCGATCATTCCGACCATTTCGGCCCACGCCGACCTGATTGTAGCGGTGAACCTGGCGGGTGAAGAAGAGCGCAGCCAGCAGCTGTTGGATGCGGCTTTTACCAGCCTCGACGACGATGACGACAGTGAAGAGTGGATGGGCGCTATGCGCGAAAAGGCGTCGCGTTGGTTTGACTGGGACACGTTGAAAGGGTTGGCCGGCGGCAAAGTCGACGGCGAGCCTGCGGAAGATAAAATCAGCCGCGAAGTGCAAAAGCAGAGCGCCAAAAAACAGCGTAAGCAGGCCGGAGAAGAAGCGGTACAAAGCCCGAAATCGCCCGAGCCGACAAGCACCGGCAAAGCTCAGGACGAAGGTCAGACCATTAACTGGGAAAAGCTGGGTATTGGTAAGTTCGAGGTGATGAACCTGGCCATTGAAACCATGCAGAGCGTGCTGGTGCAGTACAAAATTGCCGGCTACCCGCCCGACCTGTTGGTGAATATTCCGAAAAACGTATGCCGCAGCTACGATTTCCACAAAGCACCAGAGTTGATTCAGCTTGGCCGTGAGCGCATGGCAGCGGCTTTGGACCGCTATGAGAAAGACCACAGCAGCTCAGGCCCGCTGGCGGTTTAGGCCGCGCGCAAGACAGCCAAAACACGTATACTGTAGGTCTATTTTCCGTTCAGACAGGACTCTTTCGCCGTGACCCGCCCCGTTGATGATTTGGCCACCGTACGCGACTTTTTGCGCTACGCCTGTTCCCGTTTTGCCAAGTCGCCGCTGTACTTTGGCCATGGCACCGACAACGTTTGGGACGAAGCGGTACAGCTGGTTATGCGCAGCCTGCATTTACCGCTGGAAAACAATAGCCTGTTTCTGGATGCGCGCCTGGTACGCGAAGAGCGCGAGCTGATTCTGGAGCGCATAGAACGCCGAGTAGAAGAGCAGGTTCCGCTGGCCTATCTGTTGGGCGAAGCCTGGTTTATGGGGCTGCCATTTAACGTAGACCCACGGGTGCTGGTGCCGCGTTCACCGCTGGCTGAGCTGCTGGAAAATGGCTTGCAGCCCTGGCTGGGCGATGTTTATGTGGAGCGTATTCTGGATTTGTGTACCGGCAGCGGCTGCATTGGTATTGCCGCAGCCACGGTGTTTGACGGCGCCGAGGTCGACCTGGCGGATATTTCCACCGACGCGCTAGCAGTGGCCGATTCCAATATTGCCATGCATCAACTGGGCGAGCGGGTGCGCACCGTGCAATCGGATGTGTTCAGCAATCTGAATGAACGTTACGATGTGATTCTGAGCAACCCGCCCTATGTGAATGCACGGGACTTGGCCGGTATGCCTGCGGAGTTCGGCCATGAGCCGGTATTGGGCCTGGCGGCCGGTGAAGACGGCCTGGAGATTGCCCATCGCATATTGGCCGGAGCCGCTGAACGGCTGACCGACAACGGTCTGTTAATTGTGGAAGTCGGTAACAGCTGGCCAGAGCTGGATGCGGCCTATCCTCAGCTGCCGCTGACCTGGCTGGAGTTTGAAAACGGCGGCGACGGGGTGCTCGCTATTGTCGCTAAAGACTTGCGTAAATACCTGGCGAACAGCTGATAAGGTCTTTATACAATTTTTATAACAACTGGATAAGATACTGAATTATGTCTGGAAACACATTTGGCAAACTGTTCACGGTGACCACGTTTGGTGAAAGCCACGGGGCCGCTTTGGGGTGTGTGATAGATGGCTGTCCGCCGGGGCTCGAGCTGTCTGAAGAAGACATGCAGTACGATCTTGATCGCCGCAAACCGGGCACGTCGCGCTACACCACCCAGCGCCGCGAAGCCGATGAAGTGCGCATTCTTTCCGGTGTATTTGAAGGTCGCACCACCGGCACGTCCATTGGTCTGCTGATTGAAAATACCGATCAGCGCTCCAAAGATTATTCAAAAATTGCCACCCAGTTTCGCCCGGCCCACGCTGATTACACCTATCACCACAAATTCGGTGAGCGGGATCATCGCGGTGGCGGGCGCTCTTCGGCCCGCGAGACCGCCATGCGAGTGGCCGCTGGCGCCGTAGCACGCAAATTCCTGCTGCGGCGCCTCGGCATTACTGTGCGTGGCTACCTGAGCCAATTAGGCCCGATAAAAGCCGAAACCCTGGATTGGGAGCAAGTACACCAGAATCCGTTTTTCTGCCCGGACGCCAGCAAAGTGCCGGAAATGGAAGCCTACATGAAAGCGTTGGTTAAAGAGGGCAACTCGATTGGCGCCCGTATTAATGTGGTGGCCGAAGGCGTACCACCGGGGCTGGGCGAGCCGGTGTTTGATCGGCTAGACGCAGACCTTGCCCATGCTTTAATGAGTATTAACGCCGTAAAAGGCGTTGAAATTGGTGCCGGTTTTGGCTGTATTGACCAAAAAGGTACTCAGCACCGTGATGAAATGACGCCGGAAGGGTTTTTGTCGAATCAAGCCGGTGGCATTCTGGGGGGTATCTCCTCCGGCCAGCCCATTCTGGCAAGTATCGCACTCAAGCCGACCTCCAGCCTGCGCTTGCCGGGCCGGAGTATTGATGTCGACGGCAACCCGGTCGAGATTATCACCACCGGCCGCCACGACCCCTGCGTGGGCATTCGCGCGACGCCCATCGCCGAGGCGATGATGGCCATTGTGCTAATGGACCACTATTTGCGCCATCGCGGCCAGAACGCTGATGTGCGGGTAACCACGCCGGTGCTGCCTCAGCTTTGATACACCAGGGATGAGACACCAGGGACGAGACATCGGGGACGGATTTGAAATCCGTCCCTACTGGCTTGAAAATGGTACTGAAAGGTAGCGGCGCGAATCAAAGGTAAGGGGTAACAGTGACGCACTGGCGCCTGTCGAATTTGTATTTCTGGTTCTTCGCCCTGTTGGGTGGAATGCTGCCTTACTGGTCGCTTTACCTTGAAGGCCGCGGTTTTTCCTATCTGCAAATCGCCAGTCTGATGGCGACCATCCAGCTTACCAAGATTGTGGCTCCCAGCGTGTGGGGCCATTTGGGCGACCGCACCGGGCAAAGGGTGCGGTTGGTCCGCTTCGGTACGATCGTCGGTTCCTTGTGTTTTGCTGGCGTGTTTCTAGAGCCGGGCTTCACCGGCCTGCTGCTGGTTATGCTGGCGTTCACTTTTTTCTGGAACGCGGTACTCCCCCTTTACGAAGTCATCACCCTTCAGGTTCTGGGTGCGCAGCGGAACCAATACGGCAAAATCCGCCTGTGGGGTTCGGTGGGCTTTATTGCCGCCGTGGCGTTGATTGGCGTACTGCTGGAATGGGTGGATATTCGCTATTTGCCGATGCTGTTGATTCCGCTGTTTGCCGGCATTACGGTGTCGGCCTGGATGCTGCCGGTTGAAAAAATCGTTCGCACCCAGAAGTCCCCGCGGGGCAGCCTGAAGGCCATTTTGACTCATCCCGCGGTGATTGCGTTTTTTGTGATGAACTTTTTGCTGCAAGTGGCCCACGGCTCTTACTACACGTTTTTCAGTATTCACCTGCAGCTGCACGATTACGGCAAGCTGGCCATTGGTCTGTTGTGGTCACTGGGGGTTATCGCCGAAATTGTCCTGTTTATGGTGATGCATCGCCTGGGCGCGCGTTTCAGCGTGCGACACATTGTGCTGGCGGCCTTGCTGCTAAGCCTGCTGCGCTGGTTGCTGATTGCGGAAATGGCGTCGGTGCTGCCGGTGCTGATATTTGCCCAGCTGTTGCATGCGGCATCTTACGGCGCGTTACATGCGGTGTCGGTGCAGTACATTCAGGGCTTTTTTGGCCGCCATCATCACGGCCAGGGGCAGGCCCTTTATAGCGGGTTAACGTTTGGTGCCGGTGGGGCTTTGGGTGCCTGGGGTGCGGGGTTCCTGGTAGACGGTATTGATACCTCCGCGGCCTTCCTGGGCAGCGCGGTTGTCACCGCCCTGGCATTCGCCGCGGCCTGGCGCGGCTTGCGACCACCGCCTCCGCCGCCTGAGCTGGAGGCAAAGCGGGGACAGATTTGAAATCTGTCCCCGCTCTGCAGGGAATCTTTCCCCGCTTTAGCGGTTACCGCGCCGGGCTTTTTCCTGTTGTTCCACAATCGCCAGCAGAGCCTGGGCGGCACCGCTTAAGTCTCTGCCTGACAGGCCAATAGCACCCATCAGCCGCGCCACCGAATGTGCTACCGGCAGCGCCCGCAGGCTGCTGTCCAGCATGCGCACCGGCAATACGCTCCAGCCAAGACCCACACTGGTCATCATTTTCAGGGTTTCCAGGTAGTTTGTGGGCATCTGCGAGCTTAATGGCAGGTTGGCCTCCATAAATAGCCGGCTGACCAACCGGTAAGTGCCCGTGCTGGTGTCTGGCAACAGCGCAGCGTGGCCAGACAAGTCCGCCAGAGTAGGCTGTTCCAGCGCTGCCAGCGGATGCTCCGGCCCGACCACAAACGCCATTGGGTCTGGCCACTGGGCGTACACCTTAAAGTTCGGGTCTATACCATCGCTCAGGGTAACAAACGCCAGTTCGGCGCCGCGTTTGCGCATCTGGGCGTAGGCGGCGTCTGATTCCATAAATTGAAGATCAAGGGTGACCTGCGGATGGTCGCGTTTGAAACGCCGCAGCCAGTTTGGCAGGTGGTGCAGGCCAATGTGGTGGCTGGCAATAATCTGTAGCTCACCGGCCACTTCGCGGGTGCTTGGCGACAGCGCAATGCGGGCGTTGTGGATTTCATCCAGAATTCGCCTGGCGTGGGGCAGCAGCCGAGCGCCGGCGTCGGTTAACTTAAGCTGGCGCTGGCTGCGATCAACCAGCTCGGCGCCGAGCTGGGCCTCCAGAGCGGCCAGCCGCTTGCTGATGGCAGGCTGGGTAATGTGCAGCTGCTCGGCGGCTTCAGAGAACGAGCCCTGGTCAACAATGGCCAGAAAGGCGCGCAACGTGTTGGAATCCATATCTACCATGACCGCCGTCGGATAAAAGTGCTTTTTACAACACCCTGAAACGTTTCATTCTATTCGATAGTATTCCAAACAGGAATGCTATGCATAAAAAACATGAATTGAGGTTATTGGTCAGGCACTTTAAACTGTTCAGACAATCAGAATTCTAAAGGGCGCAGCTGTATCAACGGTGATGAGCTTTTTTTAAAACCCCAAAACGATGAGAGAGCAATCATGGCGGGTAAAACCTTGTACGACAAATTGTGGGACGATCATCTGGTAAAACAGCGTGATGACGGCTCTGCGCTTATTTACATTGACCGCCACCTGCTGCACGAAGTGACGTCGCCGCAGGCGTTTGAAGGTCTGCGCCTGGCCAACCGAAAGCCTTGGCGGATTGATGCCAATCTGGCAACGCCCGACCATAACGTGCCTACCACTGACCGCGCCATGGGAATCAACGGCATTGTAGACCCGGTATCGCGCATTCAGGTAGAAACCCTGGACAGCAACTGCGACGAGTTCGGCATTCTTGAATTCAAGATTAAAGACCAACGCCAGGGCATAGTGCACGTGATCGGCCCCGAGCAGGGTGCAACCTTGCCCGGTATGACCATTGTCTGCGGTGATTCCCATACCTCGACCCACGGCGCTTTTGGCTGCCTGGCCCACGGTATTGGTACCTCGGAAGTGGAACACGTGCTGGCTACCCAGTGCCTGGTGCAGCAGAAAATGAAAAACATGCTGGTGAAAGTGAAGGGCCAGTTGGGTAAAGGCGTAACCGCCAAAGACGTAGTGCTGGCGATTATTGGCAAAATCGGTACCGCTGGCGGTTCCGGGCATGCTATCGAGTTTGGCGGCGACGCCATACAAGGCCTGAGTATGGAAGGCCGGATGACGGTGTGTAATATGGCGATTGAAGCCGGCGCCCGCGTTGGCATGGTGGCGGTAGACGGCACCACTATTGATTACGTCAAGGGTCGGCCGTTTTCACCCGAAGGTGAAGCCTGGGATGCAGCCGTTGCTCATTGGCGCACCTTGCACAGTGACCTGAGCGCCGAATTCGACAAAGTGGTTGAGCTTGAAGGGGCGGATATTCAGCCTCAGGTAAGCTGGGGCACCTCCCCGGAAATGGTGGCGAATGTGGCCGGCCGGGTGCCAGATCCGGCGCAAGAAACCGATTTGATAAAACGTGAAGGGCTTGAACGTGCGCTGAAATACATGGGCCTGCTGCCCAATCAGTTGATCACCGACATCAAGCTGGACCGGATATTTATTGGTTCCTGTACCAACAGCCGGATTGAAGACCTGCGCGAGGCGGCGCTGGTAGTTAAAGGCCGCAAGGTGGCGGGTAGTTTGAAGCAGGCTATGGTAGTGCCGGGCTCGGGTTTGGTTAAATTGCAGGCCGAAGCCGAAGGGCTGGACAAGATTTTCCTGGAAGCGGGCCTGGAATGGCGCGACCCCGGTTGCTCTATGTGCCTGGCCATGAACGCCGATAAGTTGGGCCAGGGCGAGCATTGTGCGTCTACCTCTAACCGCAACTTTGAGGGCCGTCAGGGTTTTGGCGGGCGTACCCACCTGGTTAGCCCAGCTATGGCAGCGGCGGCAGCGATTGCCGGCCATTTTGTTGACGTTCGTGAAATGCTGAACTGATCCACAGGAGACAATAACCATGCGCGCATTTACCCAACACCAGGGCCTCGTAGCCCCCATGGACCGTTCCAACGTGGACACGGACATGATCATTCCCAAGCAATTTTTGAAGTCCATAAAACGCACCGGCTTCGGCCCCAACCTGTTTGATGCATTGCGTTATCTGGACGAGGGCCAGCCTGGCCAGGACAGCTCCCAACGCCCGTTAAACACGGATTTTGTGCTGAACCAGAAACGCTACAGCGGCGCCAGCGTGCTGCTGGCCCGCACCAATTTTGGTTGCGGTTCCAGTCGTGAACACGCGCCTTGGGCGCTGGAAGATTTTGGCTTTCGGGTGATTATTGCCCCCAGTTTTGCTGATATTTTTTATAATAACTGCTTTAAAAATGGGCTTTTGGCTATTGTTTTGGATGAAAAAATAGTTGATCAGATGTTTATTGAAGCTGAGGCCAGCGAAGGTTATGAACTGACGGTGAATCTTGCAGACAACACCGTTATCACGCCGTCTGGCGAATCTTTCAGCTTTGAGGTGGACGGCTTCCGTCGCCACTGCCTGCTGAATGGTCTGGACGATATTGGTGTAACGTTGGAAGACGCCGATGTTATTCAGGATTACGAAGATGCGCGCCGCAAAACCGCGCCCTGGCTGTTTGGTGCCGGCCAGTAATGTGGCTGTTAAACCAATGTCGAAACCGATATCAAGGAACCTGATATGTCACGAGCCATATTATTGCTGCCGGGCGACGGCATTGGCCCTGAAATCATGGGCGAGGCGGAAAAAGTACTGCGCCGGGTGAATGAGTCGTTCAAGCTTGATTTGAGTTTTCAGCACGGCTTGGTTGGCGGTGCTGCGCTGGATGATTCCGACACTCCGCTGCCGGATGAAACCCTGGAGTTGGCCACCAAGGCCGACGCGATTCTGCTGGGCGCCGTTGGCGGCCCGAAGTGGGACGGCCTGCCGATGGCGAAACGTCCGGAAAAAGGTTTGCTGGGCCTGCGTTCCAAACTTGAACTGTTTGCCAATTTTCGCCCTGCTATTCTTTATCCGCAGCTGGCGTCTGCTTCTTCGCTGAAGCCGGAAGTGGTGTCCGGGCTGGATATTATGATTATCCGTGAGCTGACCGGCGGTATTTACTTTGGTCAGCCTCGCGGTGTGCGGCAGCTGGAAAGCGGTGAGCGCCAGGGCTATAACACTTACGCCTACACAGAGACTGAAATTCGCCGTATTGGCCGGGTCGCGTTTGAAACAGCCCAGCAGCGCGGCAAAAAACTGTGCTCGGTCGACAAGGCCAACGTGTTAGAAGTGACCGTGCTGTGGCGTGAGATCATGAACGAGCTCAAGCTCGAGTATCCGAACGTAGAGCTGTCTCACATGTACGTGGATAACGCCGCGATGCAACTGGTGCGCGCACCCAAACAGTTTGACGTGATTGTAACCGGCAATATGTTTGGTGATATTCTTTCTGACGAAGCCGCCATGCTGACAGGCTCCATCGGCATGCTGCCATCGGCTTCGATGAACTCGGCGAAGCAGGGCCTGTACGAGCCTTGCCATGGTTCGGCACCTGATATTGCCGGCAAAGGCATTGCAAATCCGTTGGCGACCATTCTTAGCGTTGCGATGATGCTACGCTATAGCCTCGATGAAGGTGCCGCCGCCGCAGCCATTGAAGCCGCGGTTGGCAAGGTACTGGACCAAGGCTTGCGCACAGCGGATATAATGTCGGAAGGCTGCACCCGGGTTTCTACCCGTGAAATGGGTGAAGCGGTACTGGCGCAGCTATAATTGGACAGTGCTCTCAAATCGATAGTATTTTAAATCGACAGCATTCTAGTCCGACAGCATTCTAATTCGCAGTAATGCGACGTTGTTGCTGCGGAAAAATTCATTTTGTCTGCGCCAGCGACACCGGCAGCAGGCAGGTATAAAAGAGGTTCAAAAGCCGCATGAAGCGAGTTGGGCTTGTAGGTTGGCGTGGCATGGTGGGTTCTGTCCTCATGCAGCGCATGCGTGAAGAAAATGATTTCGCGGATATCGAACCGGTATTCTTTTCTACGTCGCAAACCGGGCAACCGGCGCCGGATGTGGGCCGCGATGGCATTTTGCCGCTGCAGGACGCCTTCGATATCGACACTCTAAAAACCCTGGACGTGATTCTGACCTGCCAGGGCGGCGACTACACCTCGGCGGTGTATCAGAAACTGCGTGACGCCGGCTGGAACGGCTATTGGATAGACGCTGCTTCTACCCTGCGCATGGTTGACCATTCTGTGATTGTTCTAGACCCAGTTAACCGCAACGTGATTGACGCTGCGCTCGACAAAGGCGTGAAAGATTACATCGGCGGCAACTGCACCGTGAGCCTGATGGTGTTGGCCTTGGGCGGTTTGCTGGAGCAGGACTTGATTGAATGGGTATCGCCCATGACGTATCAGGCCGCTTCCGGTTCTGGCGCGCAGAACATGCGCGAGTTGCTGAACCAGATGGGCGAGCTGAACGGCAGCGTTAAGGCCGAGCTGGATAGCCCGTCTTCTGCGATTCTGGAGATTGACCGCAAGGTGACCGACACCATGCGCAGCAACGACTTTTCGACCGAGCACTTTGGCGTGCCGCTGGCGGGCAGCCTGATTCCGTTTATCGACAAACAGCTCAAAAACGGTATGAGCAAGGAGGAGTGGAAAGCCGGTGTAGAAACCAACAAGATTCTGGGTCGCAGCGACAATCCGATTCCCATTGACGGTTTGTGCGTTCGAATCGGTGCCATGCGCTCACACAGTCAGGCACTGACCATAAAGCTGCGCAAAGATCTTCCTGTTGCCGAAATCGAGAAGATTCTGGCCGCCGGCAATGATTGGGTGAAAGTCATTCCCAATGAGCGCGAGGCCAGCATGCAGGAGCTGACACCGGCGAAAGTAACCGGCACTCTGAGTATTCCAGTGGGCCGTATACGCAAACTGGCCATGGGGCCGGAGTACATTTCTGCGTTTACTGTGGGCGATCAACTGTTGTGGGGCGCGGCAGAACCGCTGAGGCGCATGCTGCGAATTCTTCAGAGTCGTTGATTTAATGCCAACTGCGTCCGGTTTCAACCAACCGGGTGAGGGGCGAAGGCTGCTTTCAGCCTTCGCCCCTGTTATTTTTAGAACCACAAAAGCTGGTGTCGCCTCAGTGCCCGCAATGAATTTATGTTTGTGATGGCTGTGTGTTTACGATGAAAAGTTGGCAAAGTAGCGCAGCAGTGCACTGAAGAACGTTGATTCATTGATAAAATGATGCTTATCAACAATACTGGCCGAGTTGAGGATTAAAGTTCCGCCACACTTATACAACACCCAGACGGAAGTCATCCAACCTCGTCCGAAACTGCTTTAACGCCGTCGTGCACCGAAGCAGGTACGAACAACGGAGACTGGAAAGGAAAAAGCATGAAGGTACGCAAGCTTGCGGTTGCTCTGGCACTGGCTGGAGGTCTTGGCTCTGGCGTTGCACAAGCCCTGGGATTGGGGGAAGTGGAGCTTCAGTCCTACTTGAATGAGCCTCTGGATGCACAAATTGTGCTGCGCCAGAGTCGCGGCGTCAGCCCTGGTGATGTTTTCGTAAATGTGGCTTCGGAATCCGCTTATCAGCGAGTGGGTCTTAGTCGCGGCCAGTTTGCCAGTAAGCTGAAATTTCAGGTGGTTACCCGCAGTGATGGCAGCTTGGCAGTAAGCGTGTCTTCCCGCGAACCGTTACGAGAGCCGTACCTTAATTTTCTGCTGGAGCTAACCTGGCCCAGCGGCCGCTTGCTGCGTGAATACGCGGTGCTGGTAGACCCACCCGTGTATGCGGCAGAAACCGGCACCCGGGAACCGCTTGTAGCGGCATCGTCTGCTGGCGGCAGCAACTCATTGCCCAGCGCAAATAGCGACGCGGTAAGCCGCTCTGCGCCAGCCGGTTCTGGTTCCACTCAGTCTCTTGCGTCTGGCAGTGTTTACGGCCCTACAACGTCGTCTGACACCCTGTGGAGTATTGCCATCAAGATGCGCCCAAACAAAAGCGTATCTGTGCAGCAGGTTATGCTGGCGATTCAGGACCTTAATCCTGATGCCTTTATAGGCGGCAATATCAACCGGCTGAAACGCGGTGAAGTTCTGCGCGCACCTACGCTGGCGCAGATTGAGCGACTTGGCAGGGACCAAGCCACCCAGGCTGTGCGAGTGCAAAACCAGGACGTCATCGCAGCCCGTGCAACTATTGATGCCAGCGCAGCGGCTGCGCCTTCTGCGCCCGCGGCAATAGACGGCGGGGATGCGGAACTGAAACTGATTGTGGCCGAGACCGAAGCGCCGCAAACTGTTGATAACACTGAACAGAGCGGGTCTGCCGGTACTGATGGCAACCAGGTGGATGGCGCAGATGCCGGCACCACGGTAGCGCTCGAACAACTTGACAGTGCGCGCCGTGAAAACAGCGAGTTAAATACCCGTGTCGATTCACTGCAAGAGCAGATGAAAACTCTGCAGCGGTTGTTGGAGCTGAAAAACAGCCAGTTGGCCGACATGCAGCAGGCTGGTATCAACGGTGAGCGCGCAGTTGACAGCATGGACCAAAATGCCGCCGATGACCCCGCAGTTGCTGAGACTGGTGATACAGCGAATGCTACCAACGACCCCGCCGTTACTGTAGAGGATGACGCCGAAACTCAGGCCGAAGCCGAACCGCCTGCTGAGGTTACGGTGCAATCTCAGCAGGATGCACAACCACAGGCGACACAGCCTGATCCGGTCGAAGAAAGCGTGGCCCCGAGTGGTTTGGTCGACAGTATTATGAGTAACCCGCTGTACCAGATGGTTCTGGGCGGCGGTTTGCTTTTGCTGTTGTTACTGTTGCTTCTGGTGTCTCGCCGCAAATCCAAAAACCAGGATGTAGCCGAGAACAATACCGACTTTGAACAAGCGCCCCCGGTTGAACTCGTACCAAGATCCAACTCGTTTGACCTGGACCTTGACGATCATGAACCGTCAGCGCCTGAAGCTGGGCCAGACGTTCTGGCAGAGGTTGATTCCTACTTGGCTTACGGTCAGCACGAACAGGCGGTAAATACTCTGGAGTCTGCGATTTCCCGCGAGCCTAGCCGCACCGAACTGCGCCTGAAGTTGCTGGCGGTCTACGCGGACGCCCAGAATAGAGTGGCTTTTGAGCGCCAATATGGCGAGCTCAGTGCTTTAGATGATGACGAGGCCATGGCAGAGGCTGATCGTTTGCTGACAGATCTTGAGCAGGCGGAAGCGGCACCCAGCATCGATGATCTTGAATCTGAATTGCGCTCCGGTTCCTTTGCCGGCTCTTTCGGGAGCTTCGATGAGGAATCAGAAGATGCAACAGACAGCACCAATCCAGCGTCAGACGATCTGATAAACTACGATCTGTCCACTATTGAAGGCCTTGGCGACAAGGGAGAGCCCGCAAAGTCTGAAGCGTCGGAAGATTTTGACGATTTTGTGTTGTCCGACGACTTCGCCAGGGAATTTGCCGATGAAGACGCCGCACCCTTGGCCAAGGCGGACAACACGGCTAAGGCTGACGAACCCGTCAACACGGCCGGCAAGACGTCTGACGATGACGATCTAAGCCTGGATGAGGCCTTCCTGGACGAGTTGGATGCCGAACTTGATAAAGACGACCCCGAGGTCGAACTCAAGCCTTTTGACATGGAAGAATCGGATTTGGGCAAGCTGGACCCTGATCTGGATAAATTGGACCTGGAGATTTCGGACGACG
Organism: Marinobacter sp. ELB17; assembly: GCF_000169375.1. Taxonomy (GTDB): domain Bacteria; phylum Pseudomonadota; class Gammaproteobacteria; order Pseudomonadales; family Oleiphilaceae; genus Marinobacter. The sequence goes on along the minus strand of NZ_AAXY01000013.1, from coordinate 39,304 downwards.
ACCTGGCGCTGATGGGCGAATTTGCTGATAGCGCAGACAGCACCAATCACGCCAATGGCGATGAAGCAGAAGCAGAAGCAGAAGAACTGTCGGAAATGACCGACGCAGAACTGTTGGCTTTGGAGCTGGGTGATGATCCGCAAGCCGAGGAAGAGCTGGGCATTAAGTTGGCCGCGAATCAAGACGACGAAGACGACATCAGCCTGGACGATCTAGAGACGCTGGAGTTGCCCGAAGAAGACCTTCCGGCGTATGACTTTCCTGAGGACGACCTGTCGGAAGACGACCTTCCAGAAGTGGACTTGTTGGAAGAGGATCTTTTAGAAGAAGACCTACCCATTGTGGCACGTGGCGCGCCTCGAGCGATCGACGAGAGCGATCTGGGTGACGACGATGATTTCGACTTCCTGGCTGGCACCGACGAGGCAGCAACCAAGCTGGATTTGGCGCAGGCCTACGTAGAGATGGGCGATATCGACGGCGCCCGCGACATTTTGATGGAAGTGGAACTCGAAGGCACCGATGAACAGAAGACAGAAGCGAAGGAACTGCTTAAAAATCTGTCCTGATTGGTTATAATCCTTTAAATAAAGCCGGCGCTCAGAGACTTCTGACCGCCGGCTTTGTCTTTTAACATCCAGACAACACATCGGGCTGACTTTTGTTTCTTGAACCCCAGGCGCTTACAGCGGATACACCCATTGGCAACGGCCGTGTGGCATTGGTCTTCGAATACGATGGCCGTGAATTCCACGGCTGGCAGCAACAAAAATCCGGTATTCGCGCTGTGCAGCAACAGTTGGCAAAAGCCGCCAGCAAAGTCGCCGATCACGATGTAGAACTGGTGTGTGCGGGCCGCACCGATGCCGGCGTTCACGCCAGTTACCAGCTGGTTCATTTTGATACGCCGTCATTGCGCACGATGCGTTCTTGGGTGATGGGCATTAATACCGCCTTGCCTTTCGATATTTCCGTACGCTGGGCTGGCCAGTGCCAGGGTGACTTTCACGCCCGGTTTTCCGCGGTTTACCGTCGCTACCGCTACATTATCTATAACAACCCGGTGCGCCCAGGTATTCAACGTGGCCAGGTTAGCTGGAACTTTCGGCCTCTGAATGCCGAAAACATGCATCAGGCGGCCCAGGCGCTGGTTGGCGAACACGATTTTAGTGCTTTTCGTGCCGCTGGCTGTCAGTCTCATAGCCCGATTCGATTTTTGCAGAGCATCAGCGTAACGCGCAAAGGCGATTATTTGGTGATTGACGTTCAGGCCAATGCTTTCTTGCATCACATGGTGCGCAATATTGCCGGGGCCTTGATGGCCGTAGGTTGCCAGGAGCAGGCGCCGGATTGGATTGGCCAGATTCTGGCGACGAAGGATCGCAGGCAAGCTGGCGTGACGGCGCCGCCTGATGGTTTGTACCTGGTAGACGTGGGTTATCCCGCAGAATTCGGAATACCCCAGCCCAGCTGTGGCCCGGCGTTTGCTGAGCCATGGTTTAGCGCGGAGCAGAATCGGCCGGTTTCGGCCACCCATATCCACCGTAAACAAAGGCCGCCCAACTGTGACTAGCCGTGTAAAGATCTGTGGCCTGACCCGCCCAGAGGATATCGACGCCGCAGTGGCCGCTGGCGCTGACGCAATTGGCCTGGTGTTTTATGACGCAAGCCCGCGGGCTGTCAGTATTGATTTGGCGCGGCAGCTGGCAGCGCAGATACCGGCGTTTGTTAGCGTAACGGGATTGTTTGTGAATCCGCAGGCGGATTTTGTAAGGCAGGTGTTGCAGCAGGTGGCTCTGGACCTGCTGCAATTCCACGGTGACGAAACCGCTGTTTTCTGTGAGCAGTTCCAGCGCCGCTGGATTAAGGCCATACGGGTACGGCAGCAAGGGCAGATTGAACGCGCCTTTGAGGAGTACCAGAATTCAGCCGGTTTGCTGGTCGATGCCTGGCACCCTGAGCAATACGGGGGCACCGGCCACGGATTTAACTGGTCACTGATTCCTGAACAACGGCCGTTGCCATTGATACTGGCCGGTGGTTTGCAACCTGATAACGTTGCCGCGGCCGTGCATCAGGTACGCCCTTGGGCGGTGGACGTTAGTGGCGGCGTGGAAATCGGCAAAGGCATCAAATGCGCCAAAAAAATGGCAGACTTCGTGGCCGCGACCAGAAGCGCTGGGTCTTGGTAGACTTACAGATCCGTTAAATAGAGCGCGGGGGCAGGGTACGCGATTGGAAAAATTGGGCCAGCCCGGCGTTGTATGTACTATGTTTCATTGAATGAGACGTTTACACAGCATGGCATGCTGCCAGAATAGGGTAATCAAACACGCTATCCGAGGGTGTCACTGCTGGCCGGTAGCGGGTGTTTACAATAGAACGATCAAAACAGGTTCTACAGACGGGATTAAATCATGAGTAGTTGGCTAGATAAAATAATGCCGAGCAAGATCCGCTCGGAATCCAAGACGAGGACCGGTGTTCCGGAAGGCCTCTGGAAAAAGTGCCCGAAATGCGGCGCCTTCTTGTACAAGCCCGAGCTGGAAAAAAATCTGGACGTGTGCCTGAAGTGTAATCACCACTTGCGAGTGGCTGCCCGCCGCCGCCTTGATATTTTTCTGGATGCAGACGGCCGCGAAGAAATTGGCGCAGATCTGGAACCTTGGGACCGCCTTAAGTTCAAAGACACCAAACGTTATAAAGACCGCCTGACCCAGGCCCAGAAATCGACTGGTGAAAAAGACGCCTTGTTGGCCATGAAGGGCACCACCATGGGGCTCCCACTGGTGGCTTGCGCCTTCGAGTTCAATTTTCTGGGTGGCTCTATGGGCCAGACGGTTGGGGAAAAATTTGTACGGGCGGCCAATGTGGCGCTGGAAGAGCGTATTCCTCTGGTGTGCTTCTCTGCCAGCGGCGGCGCGCGTATGCAGGAGGCCATTCTTTCGTTGATGCAGATGTGCAAAACCGCCGCTGTTCTTGAGCGTATGAAGCAACAAGGCCTGCCGTATGTTTCGGTAATGACCGACCCGGTATTTGGCGGCGTGTCGGCCAGCCTGGCCATGTTGGGCGACCTGAATATCGCCGAACCTAACGCACTGATCGGCTTTGCCGGGCCGCGGGTGATTGAGCAGACCGTGCGTGAAAAGTTGCCCGAAGGCTTCCAGCGCAGCGAGTTTTTGTTGGAGCATGGCGCTATCGATATGATTCTGCACCGTCACCAGATGCGCGAACGAATTGGACACCTGCTGGCAAAATTTGGCAATTTGGAAAAACCTGACACCGAGGCCCCCATTGAAATTGAAGTGACTGAAAAGCCGGACGACGATGCCTCAGTCGCATAAGCCGGATCAGCACGCGCCGAAAATAACGGCCCCCGGCGCCGATGCCAGCCTGGGCCAATGGCTGAGCTACCTTGAGGCCATTCATCCGGTTGAAATCGAGCTGGGACTGGACCGGGTGATGGTGGTTTTGCAGAGACTGTTTCCGGGTAAGCCCGAGGCTCGCATTATTACCGTGGCCGGCACCAACGGCAAGGGCAGCACGGTTGCAGCTCTAGAAGCGTTGTTGCAGGAAGCAGGGCGCCGCACGGCAGCCTACACGTCGCCGCATCTTCAGGTGTATAACGAGCGGGTACGCCTGCTGGGCGAGCAGATTTCGGACGCGCAAATGATTTACGGGTTCGAAAGGGTTCAGGAGGCCAGGGCAGAAGTGTCGTTGAGCTATTTCGAATTCGGCACTCTGGCGGCGTTTGTTGCCATGTCCGAAGCCGATGTAGACGACTGGATTCTGGAGGTTGGTCTGGGTGGTCGTCTGGATGCTGTGAACGTGCTAGACGCGGATTTTGTGATATTTACGTCGATAGATATCGATCATGCGAGCTTTTTGGGCAACGATCGGGAGTCTATCGGCTTTGAAAAAGCCGGGGTGTTGCGACCGGGTATCCCTGCGGTTTACGCCGATTTTGATCCTCCGCGTTCGGTATTGCAGCAAGCTTTATCGCAAGAGGTAGACTTGACGTTGCTGGGCCGTGATTATCAGTTGGTGCAGTGTTCAAGCCAGCCGGCGATGGTGAATCTTGAGCTGGGAGACGAAGAGTTTCGCCTGCCAGATTTTGCCCTGCCGGTAAAAAGTCTGGCTGCAGCGGTTGTTGCATCCCGCACCTTGGCGCCCAATCTGGGTGTTCAACAAATCGAGCGAGCCGTGGCTGGAGTGTCGGTGCCCGGGCGTTTTGAACAGGTAGCCACTTCGCCGCTGGTGATTCTGGATGTGGGGCATAACCCTCACGCTGCCTGCTGGCTGGCGAGCCGGTTGCGCCTGTTACAGCACCCGGAAACCCGCATTCACGCGGTCTACGGTGCGCTTGCGGATAAAGACGTGCAAGGCGTTGCCAAAGCGATGGCCAGCGTGGTTCACAGCTGGTATCTGGCCGGACTGTTGAAGGAAGCTCCCCGCGGCTACAGCGCCGAGGCTTTGAATGCGCAGTTTGAGCAGTGCGGCATTGAGCCTGCAGGTTACTGGCACTCGGTGCCGGAGGCCCTGGCTGAAGCCCGTGGCCAAGCCCGTGCTAATGACATTGTGATTGTGTTTGGTTCGTTCTTTACTGTGGCGGCGGCCCGCAACCTTTTGTATCCAAGCGCCGCCGTTACCAACCCGGGAGCATGATTGTGGATGGATTAAAGCAGAGGATCATCGGCGCCCTGGTGCTGATTTCACTGGCGGTTATTTTTGTGCCGATGATCTTTGACGAGCCCCATTCCGGGCGCAACTCCACCTCGATAAACATTCCCGAAGAACCGCCATTTCCAGAAGTGAGCACCGAGCCACCACCGCAGACCGTCATGCCAGAATATCAGAGCGTCTCTGGGCCAGAAGCAGTCGCAGCGGACCGTGCCAGCGGGTCTGGGAACTTTCAGCTAATTGAAGAAGTGGCGCCTGAGGCGCCTGAGCCGACAAAGCCGACTGCGGTCAGCAACGCCGTTACGCCGCCACCGGTGGCAGAGGTTAAGCCAGCACCGGCTCGGTCGGAGCCCAGTCCGCAAACCGAGGAAGAGTTCAGTCGCTCTCTGGAAGGCGCCTGGGTTGTGCAGCTGGGCAGCTTTGGCGATGCCGATAACGCCCGGCGTTTGCGTGATAACGCCCGCGAAAAGGGCTACAGTTCACACCTTCAAGAGTTCAGCCGCGGCGACACCCGGCTGACACGGGTATTCAGTGGGCCTTACGCCAGCAAATCCGAATCCGAAGCGGCCAAAGCGGCCCTCGACAAGGCTTTCAGCCTCAACAGTTTGGTTACCAGCCCTGATTAATAAGCCGCCCAACCAGGTTTTATCGCAACGGTGGTTTGGCAGGGCGCGGTTTCCTGATAGAATCTGCCCTCTCTATTTGCGTCGCCCGGGTGGTTCATGAATGCGTTGATCTGGATTGACTGGGTCATTATTGCGGTTATTACCATATCAACGCTGATCAGCCTAAGGCGCGGCTTTGTTCGCGAAGCCCTGTCGTTGGTTACGTGGGTAATGGCCTTCATTGTTGCTCGCACATTTCACCCCCAGATGCAGTCGCTACTGGCCAGCACCGTGGAAACGCCCATGGTAAGGTCAGTTGCGGCGTTCGCGATTCTGTTTATTGGTACGCTTATCGTGGGCGCTATCATTAATGGCATTATCGGACAGCTGGTGCGGGCCACAGGTTTATCCGGCACCGACAGGGTGCTGGGTATGGGCTTTGGCCTGTTGCGTGGGGTGCTGGTTGTGGTGGTGGGCATTGCTTTGTTGCGTTACACACCGGTGTCTCAAGACACCTGGTGGCAAGAATCGCTGATGATTGACCGGTTGTCGGTGTTAGAAGACTGGTCCCGTCGTACCTTCGGTGATGAGCTTTCCGGATACCTTACTCCCTAAAGCGCGGAGTAAGGTATCTAAGAAAACCCGGTTATTCAAACGCCAGGCGCTCTATCAGGCAATCTGCCTGGCGTGTCTTTCATTCAGTTTTAACACTCGGAGAATCTCTATTCCATGTGTGGCATCGTCGGTATCGTCAGCACTTCGCACGTGAATCAGTTGCTTTATGATGCGCTGACCGTTCTTCAGCATCGGGGCCAGGACGCAGCAGGTATTGTTACCTTCGAAGACGAGCGTTTTTACCTGCGTAAAGACAACGGCCTGGTGCGCGATGTCTTCCATACCCGCCATATGCACCGGTTAGTGGGCAACGTCGGTATTGGTCACGTTCGTTACCCTACCGCTGGCAGTGCGAGCTCTGCCGAGGCCCAGCCGTTTTACGTCAACAGCCCTTACGGCATCACTTTGGCCCACAACGGCAACCTGACAAACTCTGACGAGCTCAGTACCGACTTGTTTCGCACTGACCTGCGCCACATCAACACCAATTCAGACTCGGAAGTGTTGTTGAACGTGTTCGCTCACGAGCTCCAGAAGCTGGGCAAGCTACACCCGACCAAAGACGATATTTTTGCCGCCGTGCGTTCTGTACACGAACGCTGCCGCGGTGCCTACGCGGTTATCGCGATGGTTACTGGCTACGGCATTGTCGGTTTCCGCGACCCCAATGGCATTCGCCCGATCTGTTATGGCGCGCGCTTAGCCAGTGACGGCCGCAAGGAATATATGATTGCGTCTGAAAGTGTGGCCCTGGGCGCCTCCGGTTTCACCCTGGTACGCGACATTGCGCCGGGTGAAGCGGTGTATATTGAAACCGACGGCACCTTTCACAGTGAGCAGTGCGCCAAACAGCCAAAGCTCTATCCGTGTATTTTCGAGCATGTGTACTTCGCCCGTCCGGACTCCATCATGGACAAAGTCTCGGTTTATAAAGCGCGTTTGCGCATGGGTGAAACTCTGGCGGATAAAGTGCTGAAGGATTTCGCCGATCACGATATCGACGTGGTTATGCCGATACCAGACACCAGCCGCACCTCGGCTATGCAGATGGCCCACCGTCTGGGCGTGAAATTCCGCGAAGGCTTTATCAAAAACCGCTACATTGGCCGTACATTTATCATGCCTGGCCAGACCATGCGCAAGAAATCGGTACGCCAGAAGCTAAATCCCATTGATCTGGAGTTCCGTGGCAAGAACGTGATGCTGGTTGACGATTCCATTGTGCGCGGTACCACCTGCAAGGAAATCGTGCAGATGGCCCGCGATGCCGGCGCCCGCAAAGTGTATTTCGCTTCGGCCGCGCCCCCGGTGCGTTATCCCAACGTGTACGGCATTGATATGCCGTCTGCTAAAGAACTGATTGCTCACGATCGCACTGTGGAAGAAATCCGCGAATTGATCGGCGCCGACTGGTTGCTGTATCAGAACCTGGAAGACCTGATTACGTCTGTTAGCGATGTTAATAGTGATATTGATGGCTGGGAATGTTCGGTGTTTACCGGTGAATACGTAACTGGCGATATTGATCGTGCCTATCTGGATCGGCTGGATGGCCAGCGTAACGATGCAACCCGCTCCGGCACTGTGACGAACGATACCGAAAACGGCAGTATAGACATGCATAACGACGAAGACTGATGCTTTAAATCGCACAAGAATTCTATGACCAGCAGAAAACCATGACCAGGAGAAGACAATGACATTTTGCCGCGAAGAATCGGTTTTGATACCAGAATCAGACCTGGACGGCGTGTCTGGCGATACCCTGGCGGTGCGCGCGGGGCAGGTTCGTACCGGTCAGCTGGAACACAGCGACGCTATATTCCCTACGTCCAGCTTCGTTTACGCCAGCGCGGCGCAAGCGGCCGCGCGTTTTGCCGGTGAAGAGCCCGGTAATATTTATTCGCGTTTTACCAACCCCACGGTGACCGCCTTTGAAAACCGCATTGCGGCGATGGAAGGCGGCGAGCGGGCAGTGGCAATGGCTTCGGGTATGGCCGCTATTACCAGCACCTGTATGGCGCTGCTGAAGGCTGGTGACCATGTGGTGTGTTCACGGGACGTATTTGGCACGGTGAATTCGCTGTTTCAGAAATACCTGAGCAAATTTGGTGTTGAAACCACCTTTGTAAAACTGACAGACCAAGCCGGCTGGGAAGCGGCTATTCGGCCCAATACCCGGATGTTGTTTCTGGAAACGCCGTCTAACCCGCTGTGCGAAGTGGCAGACATTCGCAAGATGGCCGATTTGGCCCACGCCCACGATGCGCTGTTAGTCGTCGACAACTGTTTTTGCACCCCGGTGCTGCAGCAGCCGCTGGCGTTGGGCGCAGACCTGGTAACCCACTCCGCCACCAAATATCTGGACGGCCAGGGCCGTTGTGTAGGCGGCGTCGTTGTAGGCCCCCACGCGCTGCTGGAAGAAATATTCGTGTTTTTGCGGGCAACAGGCCCAACCATGAGCCCGTTCAACGCATGGGTGTTCATGAAGGGCCTGGAAACCTTACCAATTCGTATGCGAGCCCACTGTGACAATGCGTTAGAGTTGGCCCAATGGCTGCAGCAGCAGAGCGCGGTGGAAACGGTTTTTTACACCGGCCTGCCGCAGCATCCGCATTATGAACTGGCCAAACGCCAGCAAAAGGCCTTCGGCGGCGTATTGTCATTTCGGGTAAAAGGGGGCAGGGAAGAGGCCTGGTGCTTTATTGACGCCACTCGCATGGTGTCTATTACCGCCAATCTGGGCGATGTGAAGACCACCATCACCCACCCTGCAACAACGACCCACGGGCGGTTGTCGCCTGAAGATAAAGAGCAGGCCGGTATCAGTGAAAACCTGATTCGCCTGTCGGTAGGCATTGAAGCCATTGACGACCTGAAAGCCGATCTTGACCGGGGTTTTCAGGCCCTTCAGAATCCCGGTCATGGCAACATCTGAGTATTCATGGCTGCAAGCGCAAAAGCAAAAAACACATCGGCCCAGCCGCTGACTGATAAACAGCTGCGTTTTCGTAAGCTGCTGGCCCAAGGTGCCCGCGAGGGCGCTGTTATTGCGCTAATTGCCCTGGCGATTTATTTGTGCATGGCGCTGTTCAGCTTCCACGCCAATGACCCCGGTTGGGCCAGTGTGGGTCATGACGCCCAGGTGCTGAATTACGCCGGCCGCAGCGGTGCCTGGCTGGCCAGCCTGCTGCGCAATTTCTTTGGCTACGTGGCATGGCTTTTCCCAGCCATGGTGGCAGGTTACGCTCTGCTGCTGATTCGCCTTCGCAATCGATCCCAAGACGTCCACTGGCCCCTGTTAATCGTGCGTTTTGGCGGGTTTATTCTGATTCTGCTGTCGGCGACCAGTTTGTTGTCGCTGTATTCTCTTTTTGGTCTGGGTGAATCTTCCGGCGGCGTGATGGGCGTTGCTGTAGCAGATGCTATGGTGCGGTTTTTTAACCTGCCGGCCACCACCTTGGTATTGATTGCCATATTTTTGTTTGCTCTAACCGTTACCACCGGGCTTTCCTGGTTCTGGCTGATGGACCAGTTGGGCGGCATCGCTCTGAGAGTCAGCACCCGGATACAAGACTGGTTCAAAGGTCGCATTTCAGCCCGGGAAGACGCCGAAGAAGCCGAAGAAGCCGTCGAAAGTTATCAGCCACCTCTTTTAAATCATAGGGTTGAAGGGAAGTCTTCAGACCAGTTTGATACCGAGATTCGCGCGGACAGAGCGGTTGCACGAGTGCGTTGGTGGCAGTGTATTCCCGGGTTTGGCCGCCGTGGCCAATCTGAAACGGAACGCAGCGATGACTCCGGAAACTGCTTTGACCTGAGCGCTGATTCAGACGACGAGCCGGCGCGTATTGAAAGTTTCAGTGCCCATGACGAGAGCGCCCGCGGCGATTACAGCGATTTCGAACGCAGTAGGCCCGCACCTGCATCGCGACCACCAGCGCGCACATCCACATCCGCAGCGGCTTCCGCTGACAGCGCGCCCCAAGGTGCTTCTCAGGCCCCTGGCCGTTCTTTCAAGATCGCGCCGTTTAAAAAAGACGATCAGGGCAAGCCCGGCGGCGGTAATGGAGCCGGCAAGCAATCCTCGCTGCTGGAAGATATCGAGAGCCCGATTCCACCGATCTCGCTGCTAGACCCGCCGGAGGAGCAGCAGGAAAAAGGCTACACCGAAGAATCCCTGCAACATATGTCGCGGCTGCTGGAAGAAAAGCTGGCCGACTTTGGGGTCACCGTAGAAGTGGTTGAGGTGAATCCCGGCCCGGTGATTACCCGTTTCGAGATCAAGCCGGCTGCGGGCGTCAAAGTCAGCAAAATTTCCAATCTGGCGAAAGACCTGGCGCGTTCCCTGGCGGTGCTGAGCGTGCGGGTGGTTGAAGTGATCCCCGGGAAATCCGTGGTGGGCATTGAAATTCCCAACGAATACCGCCAGATGGTGCGGCTGAGTGAAGTATTGAGTTCGCGGGTATTTGCCGAATCTACCTCCGCGCTGACTATGGCGCTTGGCAACGACATAGGCGGCAACCCCATAGTGGCCAACCTTGCGAAAATGCCCCACTTGCTGGTGGCAGGTACCACCGGTTCCGGTAAATCGGTCGGGGTGAACGCCATGCTGTTGAGTATGCTGCTGAAGGCCGGGCCGGAAGAAGTGCGCTTTATTATGGTAGACCCGAAGATGCTGGAACTGAGCATCTACGACGGCATTCCCCACCTGCTGGCGCCGGTGGTTACAGACATGAAAGAAGCCGCCAATGCACTGCGCTGGTGTGTGGCTGAAATGGAACGGCGTTATCGCCTGCTGGCCACCTTGGGCGTGCGTAACCTGGCCGGTTATAACCGTAAGGTAAAAGAAGCGGCGGAGGCCGGTGAGCCCTTGCGGGACCCGTTCTGGAAGCCCGACGAATACTTGGATAACGACGAGCAGCAACGGCCGGAACTGGAACCATTGCCCTCTATTGTGGTGGTGATTGACGAATTTGCCGACATGATCATGATTGTTGGCAAAAAAGTGGAAGAGCTTATCGCGCGAATTGCCCAGAAAGCTCGCGCCGCCGGTATTCACCTGATTCTGGCTACTCAGCGGCCGTCGGTGGATGTCATCACCGGTTTGATAAAGGCCAACATTCCCACCCGTATCTCGTTTCAGGTGTCGTCAAAAATTGACTCCCGTACCGTGCTCGACCAAGGCGGTGCGGAGCAGCTGTTGGGCCATGGCGATATGCTGTACTTGCCACCGGGATCTGGCTTGCCTGTGCGGGTACACGGCGCCTTTGTCGACGACGATGAAGTGCACCGGGTGGTCAGTGCCTGGAAAGCCCGAGGCGCGCCGATATACATAGACGACGTTCTTAATGGCGCCGAAGGCGAAAATCTGCCTGGCGTACCCAGCTTGAACGATGATGACAGCGAAACGGATACCTTGTTTGATGAAGCCGTGGCGTTCGTGACAGAAGGCCGCCGGGTGTCGATATCGTCGGTCCAACGTAAATTAAAGATTGGCTATAACCGTGCCGCCAACCTGGTCGAGGCAATGGAAGCTTCGGGGGTTGTCAGTTCGGCAGGCCACAACGGCGCGCGGGAAGTATTGGCTCCGCCGCCCCCACGGAACTAGTGTCCAGGAGCAGGCAGTATGGCGAATAAAAGCACAACGGGTGTTTTGAAACAGCTGGCCACAGCGCTGTTTGCAATGATTCTGACCAGCGCGGCAACGGCGGCGGTTAGTGACGACTTACAAAAAGAGGGACTGCAGAAAGACGCGGCGACTCAACTGGCTGCGTTGTTGAGGGGTTACCAGACATACCAGGCTGACTTTATCCAGATTGTGGTGGGCAACGGCGGTGAACGCGTTCAGGAAAGCCACGGCTCTATGAAAGCCAAGCGTCCGGGATTTTTTTACTGGGAAAGCAAAGCGCCTATGGCCCAGCACATCGTCAGTAACGGCGATGAGGTGTCGGTATACGATCCAGACCTGGAGCAGGTTACCGTGCACAAGCTAAACAGCGATGTGCAGGCCACGCCGGCTTTGTTGCTGAGCGGTGAGGTGGATAACCTGGCGCAGACCTATGACGTCTCTACCCGCAGGGTGGGCGACAACATCCGCGAATTTACGCTAACGCCTAAAAGCCCGGATTCACTGTTCGTCGCGTTGCGGATGTCGTTTTTTGACGGGCAGCTGCAGGAAATGCGAATGGAAGATTCCCTGTCGCAAATCAGTATTCTGAGCTTTGATGACATTGTGCTGAACGCGGATATAGCCGCGTCGGTATTCAAGCTGGACTACCCGGCTGGTGTGGATATTATCCGTGACGGTAGCTAATGCAAGATAGCCTGTTCGCCAGCAGCGGCGGATTCCGCCCGCTGGCCGCACGCATGCGGCCAGCCAAGTTGGCAGACTATGTGGGTCAGCCCCACCTGGTTGGGCCCGGCAAACCGCTGCGGCGGGCGGTGGAGCAGGGCCAGCTGCATTCAATGATTTTGTGGGGCCCGCCTGGGGTGGGCAAAACCACCTTCGCCCAATTGCTGGCTAACGTGAGTGACCTGGCCTTTGAAAACGTATCTGCGGTACTTAGCGGGGTAAAAGACATACGCGCGGCCGTTGAGCGTGCGCGGGCACGTAAGCAGGGCAGCGGTCAGGACACCTTGCTGTTTGTGGATGAAGTTCACCGCTTCAATAAAAGTCAGCAAGACGCCTTTTTACCGCACATTGAAGACGGCACCTTTATTTTTGTGGGTGCCACCACCGAAAACCCGTCTTTCGAGTTAAACAGCGCGCTGCTGTCCCGCACCCGCGTTTACGTATTGAAGAATCTGGAAGACGACGATATTCAGCGCCTGCTTATCCGCGCGCTAAGCGCCGAAGAAGGCTTTGGTGGTCGCCTACGGGTGGCCGAGGACGTACTGGCGATGATGGCCAGCGCCGCCAGCGGCGATGCCCGCAGGGCACTGAACATTCTGGAAGTGGCCGCCGATCTGGCGGAGCCAGACGCTGATGGTGTCGATAGCGTCAGTGAAGACCAGCTTGAGCTGGTGATGCAAACCAGCCTGCGCCGTTTCGATAAAGGCGGCGATGTTTTCTACGACCAGATTTCGGCGTTGCACAAGTCGGTGAGGGGGTCTGATCCGGACGGCTCGCTTTATTGGATGTGCCGTATGCTCGACGGCGGCTGCGACCCGCTGTACGTGGCCCGCCGGCTGGTTCGTATCGCCAGTGAAGACATAGGTAACGCCGACCCAAGGGCGCTGCAGCTGACTCTGGAAGCCTGGGATGCCCAAGAACGCCTGGGTTCACCCGAAGGTGAACTGGCGCTGGCGCAAGCGGTGATTTACCTGGCTATGGCGCCAAAAAGCAACGCTGTTTATAAGGCGTTCAACCAGTGTATGGCTGACATCCGCCAAGATAAAGATTTCGAAGTACCGGTACACCTGCGCAACGCACCTACCAAATTGATGAAATCCATGGGTCATGGCGAATCCTATCGTTATGCTCATGACGAGCCCGACGCTTTTGCGGCCGGCGAAGGTTACTTGCCCGATGCCATCAACGAGCGCCGGTATTATGAGCCGGTGGCTCGCGGCCTGGAAATCAAACTCGCTGAAAAGCGCCAGCGCTTGGACCAACTGAACGCCGCCAGCCCACGCAAACGCTACAGCTGAAGTACTGGGTTATCTTTAAGGGTGGCCTGTAGCTGAAGCACTGGGCTTTCCATCAGGGTGGCCTGTGGCTGAAGCACTGGGCTTTCCATCAGGGTGGCCTGTGGCTGAAGCACTGGCCACGCGCTGCCGTGACGGTATAATGGCGGCCATTCATAAAATCATTGTTAAACCGACCAGTCAGGATACTCATGCTCGATCCAAAACGCGTCCGCAGCCAGACCGAAGATATTGCCCGCCGTTTGGCCATCAAAAACTTCACCTTTGATACCGCCACCTTTGAGCAGCTGGAAGAGCGCCGCCGTGGCCTTCAGGTGCGGACCGAGACCCTGCAAAGCGAGCAGAATAAAAAATCCAAGTCTATCGGTAAAGCCAAAGCGTCTGGCGAAGACATACAGCCGTTACTGGACGAAGTAGATGACCTGAAAGCGCGCAAATCCGAAGCTGAAGACGAGCTGCGCGAACTTCAGGAAGAACTGAATCACTTTCTTGCCGCTATCCCTAACGTGCCGGATGAGGGCGTACCCGCGGGTAAAGACGACGATGATAACGTTGAGCTTCGCACCTGGGGCACACCCCGCGAGTTTTTGTTTGAGCCGCAAGACCACGTTGCTCTGGGCGAAGCCCTGAATGGTATGGACTTTGAAACGGCGACGAATCTGGCTCATTCCCGTTTTGTGGTGATGCGCGGCCAGGTGGCTCGCCTGCATCGGGCGCTGGCGCAGTTTATGCTGGACCTTCATGTCGAAGAGCACGGCTATACCGAAGCTTACGTGCCTTATCTGGTGAACGCCGACGCGCTGTTTGGCACCGGCCAGCTGCCAAAATTTGAAGCAGACCTGTTCCGTGTAGAGAGTGAAAAGCCGCTTTACCTTATTCCCACTGCGGAAGTGCCGGTGACCAACCTGATCGCCGACAGCATTCTGAATGCCGCTGAATTGCCGTTGAAAATGGTGTGTCACACGCCTTGCTTTCGCAGTGAAGCTGGCTCTTACGGCCGTGATACCCGTGGCTTGATTCGCCAGCACCAGTTCGACAAGGTGGAGCTGGTTCAGGTTGTGCGGCCTGAAGATTCCGACGCGGCGCTGGATGCATTGACCGGCCATGCTGAGAAAGTATTGCAGCTGCTGGAACTGCCGTACCGCATCATGGCTTTGTGCGGCGGCGATATGGGTTTTTCCGCTGCTCGCACTTACGATCTGGAGGTATGGCTGCCGGGGCAGCAGAAGTTCCGCGAGATTTCTTCCTGTTCCAACACCCGAGACTTTCAAGCCCGCCGCATGCAGGCGCGCTGGCGCAACCCGGAAACCGGAAAACCAGAGCCGGTTCACACCCTCAACGGCTCAGGTCTGGCCGTTGGCCGTGCTTTGATTGCGGTGATGGAAAACTACCAGCAGGAAGACGGCAGCATTACAGTGCCGGACGTTCTGAAGCCGTATATGCGTGGTCTGGACAAGATCGGCTGACTCAAATCAAAGCCGAACCCCGCACCAGGGACAGATTTCAAATCTGTCCCTATCATGCTAAGTCTGTCCTTTATCTTAAGCTCTGGCGCGTTTTGGCAGCACATCTTTGAGCTTGTGACGCATGTCGTGAACGGCTTTTTCGGTGGTTTCCCAGTCAATACAGGCATCGGTAACCGATACGCCATACTTCAAGTCTGCCAGATTCTGCGGGATCGACTGGTTGCCCCAGTTGATGTTGCTTTCAATCATCAGGCTCTGGATGGAGGTGTTGCCGTCCAGAATCTGGTTAGACACGTCGTTCATCACCAGGGGTTGAATAGCCGGGTCTTTGCTGGAGTTGGCGTGGCTGCAGTCCACCATGATGGCTTTTCGCAGGCCAGACTTCTCTAGAGCCCGTTCGCACAGGGCAACGTTGACTGAATCATAATTGGGTTTGCCACCACCACCGCGCAGAACCACGTGGCCGTAGTTGTTACCCTTGGTACGAATAATGGCAACCTGGCCTTGCTGGTTTATGCCCAGAAAGCTGTGGGGGTGTGACACGGATTTCATGGCGTTTACGGCAACGTCGAGATTGCCATCGGTGCCGTTTTTAAAGCCAATGGCCATAGACAAGCCACTGCTCATTTCCCGGTGGGTTTGCGATTCGGTGGTGCGGGCACCAATGGCCGACCAGGAAATCGCATCTTGTAAATACTGCGGGGAAATGGGGTCTAGCGCCTCGGTGGCCGTGGGCAGGCCCAGTTCGCTGATATCAATAAGCAGTTTGCGGCCGATGTGGAGGCCCTGCTGAATATCAAAGGTGTCGTCCAGCCGGGGATCGTTAATCAGGCCTTTCCAGCCCACGGTGGTGCGGGGTTTTTCAAAATAGACCCGCATCACAATCAACAGTGTATCGCTTACTTCATCAGCCAGCTTTTTCAGGCGTCGGGCATAATCCAAGGCAGCATCAACATCGTGAATGGAGCAGGGGCCTAACACCAGAAAAAGCCGGTGATCGGTGCCGTCCATAATGTTGTATATATCCTGGCGACCTTTCGCCACGGTGGCGGCTGCTTTGTCTGTAAGCGGCAGATCTTGTTTAAGTGTTTCAGGCGGCATCAATGTTTCCTGGCTCGCCACGTTCAGGTTCTCTAATTTCGTGCCTGACATAGTTATGATTATTCCCTGATAAGAGCACCGGAGGTTTTCGGTAAAGCTTCGGCTAGTTCGTTATACTGCGTTATTTGTCCGGCCTTTTCAACGCTCTTGAAAGCGGGAGCTCCATGTCTTTTAAGCCGCCACAGCCACCCGCTCGTCAGGCTAAGGCTACAGATTACTGCAAAACGGAACAGGCGCTCATCAGTATTGGAGTGCCTGATTTATCGTATCCGGTGAGTAGCGACTGCGACACTCAAGCCGATGCGTGGACCGCCGCCTGGCTCGCACACGTTTTTATTTAGTCTGGCAGCTGAATGGAAAGGGGTCGTCGGCCTTCAGTGACAGCTTGCTGACTGCGTTTGGCGGCTTGCAGTATCTGCGTGGTTGGAATTCCCACGCCGGGCGCTCGGCGCTGGTGCAACGAGCGTTGCAAGGCCGGCGCCTGCGGAAGGCTGAAAAACAGGTTTTCGGGCTGAAACCCGGGCACTTGATTGCGATTCTTGACCCCTCAATTACTGAAGCCGGCGTTTTGCATAGCTGATCCCAATAGATCGATTCTCTAAATCTCTGCGTCTTCCAGTTCGCCCATACCCGTAATGTTGAAACCGGCATCGACATACATGATTTCGCCAGTGATACCGCTGGACAGGTCGGAACCCAAGAAAGCCGCGGCGTTGCCGACTTCATTGGTGGTTACGTTGCGGCGCAGCGGGGCGCGCCTTGCGTTTTCGGCCAACATTTTGCGGAAGCTCTTGATACCAGACGCCGCGAGAGTTCTGATCGGCCCGGCAGAAATACCGTTCACGCGAATGCCGTCGCGGCCCAGGCTGGCGGCCATGTAGCGCACGTTAGCTTCCAGAGAGGCTTTTGCCAGACCCATAACGTTGTAGTTCTGCAGGACTTTCTCTGCGCCCAGGTAACTCAGGGTCAGCAGTGAGCTGCCTTCGTGCATCATGCCGCGAGCGCCTTTGGCCAGAGCCACAAAACTGTAGGAGCTGATGTCGTGGGCAATGCGGAAACCTTCACGTGTGGTCACGTCGACGTAGTTGCCGTCAAGCTCGTGGCCCGGGGCGAAACCCACGGCGTGAACGATAATGTCGATGTTGTCCCAGTGCTTGCCAAGTTCGGTGAACACGTTGTTGATTTCGTCATCACTGGCGACATCACAAGGGAAGGTTAGCGTGCTGCCCCATTGTGCGGCGAATTTCTCGACCCGCGGCTGCAGTTTTTCGTTTTGGTAAGTAAAGGCCAGTTCGGCGCCTTCGCGGGCGAAGGCTTCCGCGATGCCGTAGGCAATCGACAATTTGCTGGCAACGCCAACGATCAGGGCTCTTTTGCCACTGAGAATTCCCATGGGTGTTCTCCTTATATTAACGCGTTACGCTTTATTAACGTATGACGCTATGTTCAAGATTTGCGAGCATTATCCCGGTTTGATGGCTGAGCGTAAGGCTCAATTAGTCTAAAGTTTTTTGGTAAAAGAAGGCTGCATTCAGCAGCTCCCGTGTGTACGGCTGTTCAGGTGCGGCAAATATCTCGGCGGCTTTGCCGTATTCCACAATACGGCCATACTGCAACACCAACAGTTTGTGGCTCAGCGCCCGAACCACCGCCAAGTCGTGACTGATAAAAATGTAGCTTAGCGCATATTTTCGCTGCAGCGATTGTAACAGCTCAATCACCTGCTTTTGTACGGTTCGGTCCAGAGCCGAGGTTGGCTCGTCCAGGATGATCAAATCCGGCTGTAACACCAGAGCTCGGGCAATGGCCACACGCTGGCGCTGACCGCCGGAAAATTCGTGCGGGTAACGGTGGCGGTCCTGCGGGTTTAAACCAACGTCCGTCAGCGCCTGCACCACCAGCGCGTCTTGGGCTTCGGGGGTATCTGGCGTATGAATCTCAAGGCCTTCCTGAACAATCTCGGCAATCGACATGCGCGGGCTAAGGCTGCCAAACGGGTCCTGAAACACAATCTGAATGCGTTTGCGAAAAGGGCGGAACTGTCTCTGGTTCAGGTTCGCTAAGGGCTGGCCATCCAGATCAATGTGACCGCTGGCCGCTGTCAGCTTCAGCAGAGCGTGGCCGATGGTGGTTTTGCCGCTACCGCTTTCGCCTACAATGCCCAGAGTCTGGCCCCGTTCCAGCTCAAAATTAACGTCTTGTACCGCATGAAAGCTCGATTTTACACGCCCTAGCAGGGTTTTGGCCGTGGTAAAGCGCACATTCAAATCACGAACCCGCAGCAGCGGCGTTGCATTTTTAATGTCGGGCCTGGCGGGCGGTGATTCGGGTGGTTCGGCGTCTAGCAGGCGTTTGGTATACAGATGCTGTGGCGTTGTAAACAGAGTTTCAACCGTGGCCTGTTCCACCAACTGGCCTTGTTCCATCACCACCACCCGGTCGGCGTAGCGGCGCACAATGGTCAGATTGTGGGTGATCAGCAAAATGGCCATGCCCAGCTTTTCCTGCAACTGCTGCAACAGTTCCAAGACCTGCTTTTGCACGGTTACGTCCAGCGCGGTGGTGGGCTCGTCAGCAATCAGCAGTTCCGGCTCGTTGGCCAGCGCCATAGCGATCATTACCCGCTGTTTCTGCCCACCAGACAACTGATGCGGGTAGCTGGCCAGGCGGCTTTTCGGATCGTCTATACCGACCAATTGCAGCAGCTCCAGGCAGCGGGCCCGAGCCTGGTCACCGCGCAGGCCTTTGTGTAAGGCCAGTGTTTCGCTGATTTGTTTTTCCACGGTGTGCAGCGGGTTCAGCGAGGTCATCGGCTCCTGGAAAATCATGCTGATTTGGCGCCCGCGCACCTGGCGTAGGCGATTTTCCGGGGCTTTTAGCAGGTCTTCACCTTGGAACAGAATCTGGCCGCTGGGATAGCTAACGTGGCGGGCATCCAACAGGCGCAGCACAGACAGCGCTGAAATGGATTTGCCAGAGCCGCTTTCACCGACCAGAGCCAGGGTTTCTCCGGCGTGTACCTGAATGTCCAGGCCTCGCACCAGCGGCGGTTGACCGTTAAAGCTGATGGCCAGGTCATTAATGGATAATAACGGCTGTGTTTTTTGACCCGTCATATCAGTTTTTCCTCGGGTCAAAAGCATCGCGCACCGCTTCGCCGACAAACACCAGCAAAGTCAGCATCACCGACAGGGACACGAACGCCGAGATGCCCAGCCAGGGGGCATGAAGGTTGGCTTTGCCTTGGGCAATCAGTTCGCCCAATGACGGCGAACCGGAAGGCAGACCAAAACCCAGAAAATCAAGCGAGGTCAGCCCGGTAATGGCGCCGGTTAATATAAACGGTAAAAAGGTGAGGGTGGCCACCATGGCGTTGGGCAGAATATGGCGGAACATGATTTTCCGGTTGTCCAGCCCCAGTGCCCTTGCCGCCTTCACATATTCAAAATTACGCGCGCGCAAAAATTCGGCACGCACCACATCCACCAGCCCCATCCAGCTGAACATCAGCATAATGCCCAGCAGCCACCAGAAGTTTGGCTGCACAATACCAGACAGAATAATCAGCAAGTAAAGCACCGGCAGGCCGGACCAGATTTCGATAAAACGTTGGCCGAACAGGTCCACTTTACCGCCGTAAAAACCTTGCAGTGCGCCTACGGCAACACCCACTACGCAGCTGGCCAGGGTTAGAATCAGCCCGAACAGCACGGAAATGCGGAAGCCGTAAATAACCCTGGCGGCAACATCGCGGCCCTGGTCGTCTGTGCCTAGCCAGTTTTCGGCGCTGGGCGGCGCCGGCGAAGGCACGTCCAGATTGTAATTAATGGTGTTGTAACTGAAGCGGATGGGTGGCCACAGCATCCAGCCGTTAGCGTTGATTTCATCAGCGATAAACGGGTCGCGGTAATCTGCAGTGGTGGGTAAAAAGCCGCCAAAGGTTTCCTCTGGAACATCCTGAACAACCGGGACGTACAACTGGCCCTGATACGACATCAGCAGCGGCGAATCGTTGGCAATGACCTCTGCCATCAGAGCCAGTCCGAACAGCAGCAAAAACAGCCACAGCGACCAGAAGCCGCGACGATTGGCGCGGAAGTTAGCGAGCCTGCGTTTCTGTATGGGGGTTAGCTTTGAGAACAATGCGGTCAAGGTTGCCACGGGTCAGGCACCTTCCCGGCTTTCGAAATCGATGCGCGGGTCTACCAATACGTAAGTGATATCGCTGATCAGCTTCAGCAACAGGCCCATCAGAGTGAATATGAAAAGGGTGCCAAATATCACCGGGTAATCCCGGTTCAGGGCCGCTTCAAAGCCCAATAGTCCGAGACCGTCGAGGGAGAAGATAACCTCAATCAGCAAGGATCCGGTGAAAAACAGCGACACCAGAACCCCGGGCAGACTGGCGATCACAATCAGCATGGCGTTGCGGAAGACGTGGCCGTAAAGCACCTGTTTTTCTTCCAGGCCTTTTGCGCGGGCAGTGACCACGTAGTGCTTGCCGATTTCATCCATAAACGAGTTCTTGGTGAGTAGGGTGAGCGTGGCAAAACCGCCAATCACATTGGCCGTCACAGGCAACGCCAGGTGCCAGAAATAGTCGCCCACCTGCTGATACCAGGTCATTTCGTCGAAATTGCTGGAGGTAAGCCCGCGCAGGGGGAACCAGTCATAGTAGCTGCCGCCGGCAAACAGTACGATCAGCAATATGGCAAACAGGAAGCCGGGAATGGCATAGCCAATCACAATTGCCGAACTGCTCCATACGTCAAAGCGTGAGCCGTCACTGACCGCTTTGCGAATGCCCAGGGGAATAGAAATCAGATAGATAATAAGCGTGGACCAGAGCCCGAGGGAAATGGACACCGGCATTTTGTCCAGAATCAGTTCCAGCACGCTTTTATCACGGAAAAACGAGTCGCCGAAATCGAGAGTGGCGTAGTCTTTGAACATTTTGAAAAAGCGCTCATGGGCGGGCTTGTCGAAGCCGTACATGACTTCGATTTCTTTCAGCAATTCGTCCGGAATACCACGGCTGCCCCGGCTATCGTTGCTGGTGACGACTTCGCCGCTGCTGTCGCCGCCTCCGGCACGGGCCAGGGTGTTGCCACCGTGGCCCTGCATTTGGGCAATCATTTGTTCAATCGGGCCGCCCGGGGCCGCCTGAACAATGACGAAATTGAGCAGCATAATGCCGATCAGAGTGGGGATGATCAGCGCCAGACGGCGCAGAATGTAAACGCCCATTAGTGTCTCATCTGCTAGTGGCCTACTTTGCTAAATCGCGAAACCACTGTCGTTCTATCCACCACAATCACTGTCGTTCTATCCACCAATTGTTGATGTCGACGCCGTTTTTCGCAGCGTGTCCCGGATGCTTGAGATAAGACCAGTAGGCTACTCGGTCACTGGCCAGATACCAGTGTGGCACCACGTAATAGTTGTTTAACAAAACCCGGTCCAGGGCGCGGGTGCGGTACACCAGTTCTTCGCGGTCGGGCGCTTGAATCACTTGCTCGACCAATGCGTCCACCACCGGGTTATTCACGCCAACGTAATTGCGTGAGCCGTTTACGTCTACGCTGGTGGAATGCCAGTAGTCGCGCTGCTCGTTGCCGGGGGAGTCAGACTGGCCAAATACTTGGGTGGTCATGTCGTAATCAAACGAACGAACCCGCTGCACGTACTGATTGCTGTCTACCAGGCGTACGGTAACGTCTACCCCCAGGCGTGCCAGGTTGTTTTTGAACGGCAATACCACCCGCTCAAACGTTTTCTGAAACAACAGCACTTCAAAGGCCAGCGTTTCTCCTGTTTCGCTGTGTACCATCTTGCCGTTCTTGATGCTGTAGCCGGCGGCGCGAAGTTCTTCCAATGCAATCTTGAGGTTGGCGCGCAAGCCTTGTTGGCCGTCGGTCACCGGAGGCTGATAGGTTTGATCGAACACCCGTGGCGGCAATGAATCGCGGTAGGGCTCAAGAATTTCCAGTTCGCGGCCCTCGGGCAAGCCTGAAGACGCCAAATCACTGTTGGCGAAATAGCTGTCGCTACGAGTGTACTGGTCATAAAACAGGTTTTGGTTGGCCCATTCAAAATCGAATGCGTAGGTCAGCGCTTTGCGCACTCTGGGATCACTGAAAATGGCCTTGCGAGTATTGAACACAAAGCCCTGCATGCCGGCTGGCCGCTGGTGGCCAATGGTTTCGGTGATAATTTCACCGCTTTCGAAGCGTTGCCCGGTGTAGGAGGTAGCCCAGTTTTTGGCGGAGGACTCCAGACGGAAATCAAAATTACCGGCTTTAAACGCCTCCAGGGCGACTGTGTCGTCATTATAGTAGTCATAGCGGATCTGGTTGAAGTTGTAGCGGCCCTTGCGCACGCCCAAATCTTTCGCCCAGTAGTCATTCACCCGTTCATAGGTCACTGACCGCCCGGCATCGAATTCGGCAATCCGGTAGGGGCCGCTTCCCAGTGGAGGCGTCAAGCCGCTGTCGCCGAATTCGCGATCGGCCCAGTAGTGTGCCGGCAATATGGGCAGTTGCCCCAGAATCATCGGTAATTCGCGGTTTTTGGTGGTGTCGAAATCAAATCGTATACGCCGGGGGCTTTCCACGGTTACGTTGCTGACATCGGCGTAGTAGTTGCGGAAAAACGGATGGCCTTCGGTAACCAGCGTGTTGAAGGAAAATGCGACGTCTTCGGCGGTAATCGGTTCGCCGTCTTGAAAACGGGCTTCGGGGCGCAAGTTGAACACCACGTAGCTGCGGTCGGCGGGTGTTTCAATGGATTCGGCAATCAGGCCATAGGCCGAAAACGGCTCGTCGGCGGATGACTCCATCAGGGTGTCGTAAAGATAACCACTGATGCCGGCCGCCGCCACTCCGCGCAAATGAAACGGGTTGAAGGTGTCAAAACCGTTGGCGACTACCGCAAGGCGCAAAGTGTCGCCTTTCGGGGCACTGGGATTGACGTAGTCGAAATGGGAAAAATTCGCTGGGTATTTTGGTTTACCGTGCATGGCGATGCCATGCTGCGGGCTGGTGTTTGATGCCGGAGGTGCGTCGCTGTTTTGCGCCATTAGCGGCGCTGTAACCATGGCGAAGCCGATGGCAGCAGCGCAAAATAAGTGGTTAAAAGGCTTGGCCGATGATTCACTCAAGCGTTTTTTTATCATCGATTTTGCGCGGGAAACCCCGTCCTTTTAGGTCGGGGAGGGAGTGCGCGTCGTGCGTTAGCACGACAGACTTTCCTGTTTCCCTTCTCCTTTTTGTGGTGTGGGTTGTAGGTGATAGCCGTAGCCATCCGCTTTTTGCATGAGCCGGCAGTGCCGGTGATGAATGCCTTGAACGGCTCCGTCCGAGGTTTGAATGTTGAAGCTGCCGGTTTTTCGGATGGCGACCCGGCCTAGCCAGGTGCCTTCCTTTTTGCAGGTTGGGACAATCGCTCGAACCATATCGCCGGTCTGGAATCCGTGAACTGATTTCTCTCGCATGAGGTAACCGCGAGGGAAGCCGTGTTTTGTTAAGCGTGTGCGTTTGTAACTGCCGCGCCCGGTGGCTTTTATCCGTAGCGTGGTTTTTTGCCAGTCAAACACTTGTTCGACAACGCCGACACAAGCTGCGTCAAGGGCGTGGGTTTTGGGGATACCGAGTCTTTGACGGTTGAACTTGGTTTGTCCTCCGGTGCCGACGTTCACGGGAAGCTCTGTGTTTTTCAGCGACTGGAACAGCGCCCAGCGGGTTGAGTTCACCGCCGCGGCGTCCCGCAAGGGGCGTTTGCACTGGCTCAAAACTTGGCTTAGCCGAGGTTGTTTGTCTTTTAGGCGCTTGGAGGTTTGGAAAAAATCGGCCAGGGTTTGAGAACCTTTCTCCTGATTGCAGTCGTGACAGGCAATGGTCAGGTTACTGATTCGGTTTGAACCGCCGTTGGCTTTTGAAACAATGTGTTCGATTTCCAGCGGTGTGTCGGTCACAGTGCAATAAGCGCATTCGCGACCCCATTTTTCCAGCAAATACTCCCGAACTTCATAGCCTAACAAGGTACCTTGCTGATACTCAACGCCGCTGATCTCGGGATTCTCCATCTGTTGCAGGTCAAACCGCACCAGTTCTTGGCTGATCGACGTGACCGGCACCAAGGCGCAAAGGCGTTTGATGACACTGGTGGTGGTATCCACTCGATGTTGAAGGCTGGGCGCTAGCCAACCTTTTGGCTTTGTCCGGTTGTTGAATCGGGGCGCCCGATAGCGCAGCTGACTCCGGCGCCTGCGCCGACATCCCCGGCGCTGATCCAGTGCTTTGCGGATCTGGCGGCCACGGTGAATCAGCTCGATTAAGCACAATACATGCTCCCCTTGGGCGCTGACTCTGGACACCGCTAAGCCGGTTTCTTTGCTGCCAGGGTCGATTTTGAGCACGACTTTCTGGACAGTACCGCCAGTGCGGTCTTTCAAGCGAATGCTGAACGGATACACTCGCACCACCACCGCTCGTTTGCGGGTCAGCAGGAGCCGGGCTCGTTTTTCCGAGCACGGCATCAGTGGGTTCTTTTGTCTGTCGAGTACAAAAACAGCCATATCGTTTTCCAATAATCACCCTTACGGGTCTGGTGTCGGAGGCCGAAACCTCTCTCCCCTCGGGAATGTCTACCACCGGCTCCCGCTTGCGCGGCAACTGAGACTTTTGGCGCTTTGCCTTTCGCCAGCGTGATCCCTGTTTTCCAGTGTCCGGTGCTGAGGTAGCACACCGGAGTGGGTCTTAACGACCTGTGGTAAACGTAGCGGGTTGGTGTCCGCTTTCCCTGGTCAACTTGGCGTGTAGGGTGTTCTCTACAAGCCCCGTCGTTCACGGCGGGGTAGTTGACGGGTACCTTTGTTGTTTTAACCACTTTCATGGTGACCCGGTTATGGGCTATTACGGATGTCCACGTAGAGTACCAGACTTTGTCCAGGTTGCAGATAATGCTCGGTATTTAGGTCATTCCAACCAGCAATATCGCTGATATTTACCGAAAAGCGCCCGGCAATGGCCGCCAGTGAATCACCTTTGCGAACGCTGTAGCCGACTTTGCGCACCAGGGCTTTGATCCGCGCACTGGCACTGGAATCAGAACTGGCCACCGTGGTTTCGGCGTTTTGCGACCAGATCACGAGCTTCTTGCCCGGGATCAGTGGGTCGCCGGGTGCCATGCTGTTCCAGGCAGCCAGTTCACGCACTTTCACCCGGTGTTCTCGGGCGATATCCCAGAAGGTGTCCCCGGGCCGAACGTGGTAGCTGACTTTGTCGCCATCACGCGGCCGCGACTGTTTCTTTTCCAGACGCTGGGCGGCGCTTAGGGCATAGGTTTCGCTGTCGCCGGTTGCGGATGGGATCATCAGGCGCTGGCCGATACGGATTGTGTCGCCGTTGAGTTCATTAAGCTTGCGGATGACCGGTGCGGTGGTTTCAAAACGCTGGGCTATGGTGCTTAGGCTATCCCCGGAACGCACCCTGTAGTTGCGCCAGGACACACGTTGATTGACCGGGTAGGTTTTCAGGGCCTTGCGAAAGCGTTCCGCGCTGGCCACGGGCACCAACAGACGGTGCGGGCCATCGGGGTTGGTGGCCCAGCGGTTAAAAGACGGATTTAGCAGGTACATTTCGTCTATATCGGTCGCGGCCAGTTCGGCGGCTTTGGCCAGGTCTAGCTGCGAGCCGGTTTCAACCACGGCGAAGTAAGGCTCGTTGGCCAATGCTGGCAAATCGATACCATAAGCTTGCGGATCGGCGAAGATTTTCGCCAGAGCCAGTAGCTTTGGTACGTAGTGGCGGGTTTCTTTCGGCAGCTTCAGCGACCAGAAATCCGTTGGTTTGTCAGCGTTTGTATTGCGGCGTATGGCGCTGGAAACAGTGCCGCCGCCGCTGTTGTACGCAGCCAGCGCAAGTGTGTAGTCGCCGTCAAAGCGTTTGCTCAGGCGTTCGAGGTAGGTTAGAGCAGCGTCGGTAGCAGCGATGACATCGCGGCGGTCATCGTGCCACCAGCTTTGGGTTAAGCCGAAGTATTTTCCGGTGGCCGGTACAAACTGCCAGAGCCCGGCGGCGCGGCCGTGGGAGTAGGCGAACGGATCAAACGCACTTTCTACAATGGGCAGCAGGGCCAGTTCTGTGGGCAGGCCACGGCGTTCGGTCTCGCTGATGATGTAGTGAAAGTAGCGGCTACCGCGCTCCATCACCCGTTCAATGTAGCGAGGGTGACTGGCAAACCAGGCCAGTTGCTGTTCCAGACGCGGTTGGTCTACGTCATGATCCAGCGCAAAGCCGTCCCGCAGGCGTTGCCACAAATCGGTGCTCTCGGTCTTGAACCCGTTTTCAAGAGCGTTATCGGCTAGCGTTGCGGGCTGTTCAATATTGGCGGCGTTTAGCTTACTTCGGGCGGTTCTGGCCTGGACCTTTAGCTCCGGGGCAATGGCATCGTCTAGCGGATCATCTTGGCTGGCATCGGCTTGGCCTTTGATGACCGCCTCTTTAAGGTCGTCATCACCGCTGGCGACGGCTACATGTGTGGAATCGAGAGGGTTATCAGCGCTACTGACGGAGCGTTCACTGGCGCAACCGGCAATAAGAGCGGCGCTAAACAGGCAAGTTAATAATCGGTTGGGCGACATAAACACACGTTCCGAGAAAATAGCGGGCCAAATCGATGGCAAATTGTGCCCGGCGATTTTGGCTGCGAATAATAAAGTAAGGGGATTTTATGGGTGTGGTTTACCAGTGGTCAAGAAACCGATTGTTACCGCTGCGAGAAGATCGCACAAACTGGGGATAGATTTTATATCTGCACCTAGTCTTGCCGAGCCAAGAACCACGAACCAGGGACAGATTTTAAATCTGTCACTATCTTGCCGAACCTCACGCCTGGGACAGATTTCAAATCTGTCCTTATCTTGATCTGTTAGCCGCGAAAGTGATCCTTGCTGTGACGAATCGCGGCGAATACGTCGTCTGGGCTGTTTATGGGTAGTTTGTGCTCACTAGCATAGATTTTTGCGACATGAATCACGTCTGGATCGTCCCAACGCAGAAACAGGTTCAGGCGTTTTTCCTCAGCCAGGGTGGATGGCACTGTTGCCTTGTTGTTCGCCCGTGCCTGCTCGCATTGCTGTTCAAACTCAACCAGGGCACTTGATTGTGGCAACCAGCTGCGGGCAAACCTGAGATTCGCCAGGGTGTACTCGTGACCGCAATAAACGGCCGTGTTGTCAGGCAACTGACGCAGGCTTTCCAAGGATTGTCGCATCTGCGCCGGTGCTCCTTCAAAGAGCCGGCCACAACCCGAAACGAACAGAGTATCGCCGGCGAACAGCAGCGGTCGCCCGGTTATGGCTGTGTCGTCGGTAAAAAAGGCGATATGGTCCAGCGTGTGGCCCGGGACCGCCATGCTGGTGAAAGTAATGCCCTCCCAGAGCGCGGTGTCGCCAGGATGGATGGGGTTTGTGCTGCCTTTGAACGGGCTGTCGGCCGGACCAATTATCCGGCAGTCGGGATACGCTTCGCGCAGCGCTTTTACGCCGCCAACGTGATCAGGGTGGTGGTGGGTGATTAGAATGGCGGTGAGCGCCAGGCCCTGTTGCGCCAAGTGGTCCAGAACCGGTTGCGCCTGGCCTGGGTCCACGATCAGGGCGTTGTGCCGGTGCGGGTCAGCGATGCACCATATATAGTTGTCATTGAACGCCGGTATTGCAGAAATCGTCAACATAACCCACCCATGTGCTTAGCCAATGTGGCTGCTATGATAAAGCATTCATCGTTTTACCCCAAAACTTGCAGGCCTGGGTGGCGTGCGCCGGCTTAGCTTTAGAGTTTAAAAGTGGGGTTAAAAAGCAGGGCTAACAGGAGCAGCAGTATAGTGAAACTCGAAGAAGCTATTGATTACCAGGCGCGCCATGACAGCTTCGAGCACTGGTTCCAGACTCCGCTTGGCCGGGCTCTGCTGGCCGATCAGCGCCAGTACCTGGACCACAAATTGGCCAGCCACACCGGCGCCCGTCAGTTGCAGGTCGGCGTCAGCCATCGCCTGCCGCTGGCTACCGGCACCGACTTTTTGCAACGAATTATTACCGTGCCGCAATGGCATTCGGATATTCCTGGCGGGGTTGCGGTTTGCGACGCGGATGAACTGCCATTTCCCGGCGATTCGATGGATCTGGTTATTTTGCCCCACACGGCGGATTTTTCCCGTTACCCCCATCAGGTGCTGCGGGAGTCAGCGAGGGTGTTAAGGGGGGAGGGCTGCATCGCTATTACCGGTTTTAATCCGTTCAGTGTTTGGGGGCTGCGCCGACTTTTGTCCGGGCGCTTCGGCAGGCCGTCGGGCGGTCCTTGGGGCGGGCGTTTTATGCCAGCGGGGCGAATGGAGGACTGGTTGCGGTTATTGGGCTTTCAAATAGAACATTCGGTGACCCGCTTTTACGGTTTACCGTTACAGCGCTGTGCACGCAATCCGGTAAAGTGGCAGCCTAGCGGATTCATGCCGGGCGGCGCTTATTACTGTATCCTTGCGCGCAAACGCGAACTGGCCCGCACGCCTGGCCGCCGTGCGTGGAGTAAACGGAAGGTTATACGCCTGGCGGGTAACCGGCCGGTGGGAGTGGCGCGTACGAGCCATCAGAATCATCAGGAGAGTGAATGAGCGGTAACGTGATTATGTACACTGACGGCGCCTGCAAGGGCAACCCCGGGCGCGGCGGTTGGGGAGTGGTGCTGCGCTGGGGCGAGGTTTGCAAAACCTTGCACGGTGGCGAGCAGCACACCACCAATAACCGCATGGAGCTGATGGCCGCGATTGAAGGGCTGAAAGCGTTGAAGCGTGATTGTGACGTAGAGCTATATACCGACTCCCAGTACGTGCGCAAAGGCATCACCGAGTGGCTGGCCGGCTGGAAACGCAACGGTTGGAAAACAGCGGCTAAAAAGCCGGTTAAAAATGACGATCTTTGGAAAGCCCTGGATGAACAAAGCGAGCGCCACCGGGTAAACTGGCACTGGGTGAAAGGGCACGCCGGCGTGCCGGATAACGAACTGGCCGACCAGCTGGCCAACCAAGGCGTTGAAGAGCTGACCGGTTAACTGGCTCAGCATAAAAGGGTAAAGGGTAACTGCATGCGACAAATTGTACTGGATACCGAAACCACTGGTATTGACCCCAACGAAGGTCACCGAATTATCGAAATTGGCTGCGTAGAGCTGGTTGAGCGGACGTTAACCGGGCGCAACTATCATGTTTACGTAAATCCTGGCCGCGAAGTAGAAGCCGAAGCCGTTGCCATACACGGCATCACCAACGAGTTTCTGGCCGACAAACCACTGTTTGCGGTTGTTGCTGACGAATTTTTCGAGTTTATCCGCGGCGCGGAGCTGGTGATCCACAACGCGGCATTTGACGTCGGCTTTATGGACGCCGAATTTGGCCGTCTTGACGGCGGCCGTAAAACCGCCGAACACTGTGGAATTGTTGATACTCTGGCCATCGCCCGCAAGCGCCACCCCGGTCAAAAAAACAACCTGAACGCGCTGTGCAAACGCTACGGGGTAGACAACAGCAATCGCGAATTGCACGGCGCTCTGCTGGATGCGGAGATTCTAGCCGATGTGTACTTGCTGTTAACGGGCGGCCAAACCGCGCTGTTGCTGGATGCCGGCTCGGGTGAGGGTGCCCACGGCGATGGTATCCGCCGGGTGCAGGCCGCCCGCGAGGCACTGCAGGTGATTCGTGCCAGTGCAGATGAAGATCTGGCCCATCGCGAGTTTATGGCGATGATGGAAAAAAAAGCCGGCTCGACTGTGTGGAGCCAGGTTCTGGGTGCAGAATGAGAACTGCGTCAGGAACTGCGTAGCAAGCTGGGTAGAAAGAAATTACCTGGCCCTGACGCCTTGGTTGAGTGGCGTGAAAATTGTGTTATAACTGATGGGAGTTACTACATTTTTTGATGTAACCGGTTAAAAAGCGTGCGGTGCCACCGCAGGGTCAACAGGGAAGCGTAAGTTATGGTGCAATCGTCTCTGGCAACGAAATCGCAGTCATTCGATCTCGTTAAAAGTGAAATCGAGCAAACCATCCGGCAGGCTGAAAACGGCCTTGCGCGCTTTCAGGAAAACCGGGAGAGTGACGAAGATCTGCAAAACTGCCTGGACTGTCTGAACCAGCTGCGGGGCACCTTCACACTGGTGGAGCTGCGTGGCGGAACCTTGCTGTGCGAGGAGGCGGTAAGTACCTGCAATAACGTTCCAGTTGGTGCAACCACCGACAAGAATATTCTGTTAACCACGCTCAACAAAGCTTTATTCGTACTGCGCCGATACGTGGAATACCACCACCATCAGCGCCAGGACCACCCCAACCTGCTGTTACCGGTGATCAACGAACTGCGCGAAGCGCGCAAAGAAGCTGTTTACCCGGAATCCTGGCATTTCAAGCTCGACCTTGCGCAACGCCCAGACTTTTGCAAAGGCATGAAACTGCGGCCTGTCGCCGACGACGACACCAGCGATTACGACATTATGGCCCGGCGCATGCGCTTGACCTATCAAGTGGCGCTGCTGGGCATTTTGCACGAACGCAACGACGCAGTAACAAAGAAGCTCATCAGCCGTGCCGCTCGTGGTTTTGCGCGGCTGTGCAACGGAAAACCCCAGGGGCAACTATGGTGCCTGGTGGAAATTGTTGCCGATACCATGCTTGACCGTGCAATGCTGTTTTCCAAGGCGCGTAAACGCCTGTTCATGGCGATTGAAAAATACGCCCGCCAACTGGTTTACGTGGGTGCTGATTCTGCCAATAAACCAATACCTGACGACTTGCTTACCGATCTGGTGTACCTGCTGCATTGCAGTGGCTCGGCCAATCCCGAAGTCGCGCAGGTGCTTCAGGCCTTTCGCCTGGCGCCTGCAGAATTTTCGGACGCCATTCTGGAATCTCATTCCCGCAAACTTTACGGCCCGGGCAGTGATGTGCTCAAGTCCTTGTCAGAAGCAATGCAGGATGAGCTGAACCAACTAAAAGACAAGCTGGACATCATTGAGCGTGGTATCGAACCGGACTTGGCTGAACTGGGATTGATTGCCGAAATCCTGGAAAAGTTGGCTAACACGCTGGTGATGTTGGATTTGAAGCGTTTGGCAGCAACCGCTAACAAGGAAGCCATTAAGTTGCGCCAGCTGGAGCACGAATCGCGTCTGCCAGACGAAACCGAACTGCACAGTCTGGCGGACTCTGTGCTTGGTATCGAAGAAGTTGTGTTGCAGATTGCCAATCGTGGCATTACCAACGATGCAGATCTGGCAAGCGTTAACCCGTCTGATAGCCGTGAAGAGTCACTGTGCCTGCGCGAAGCCGTGTGGGTGGTGGCGGACGAAGCCCGTAGCGCGCTGACTCTGGCCAAACGAGCGATCACAGCGTTCATTGAATCGGATTACGACAAACTGCACCTGGCTAACGTGCCCACCACCCTGCACACCATTTGGGGTGGACTGGTGATGATTAACGACCCGGATGCCGCCGAAGTGCTGCAACGTGTTGGTGGTGCCATACAGCACCAGCTTTTGGACAACAGCGAGCCGCCATCTGAACAGGTACTGGAAGCCATGGCGGATGCTTTGACATCCCTCGAATACTACATTGGCAACATTGGCAAGCACGAGCCCGGAAATGCCGACGTGTTGCGCCTGGCGAAAACGTCTTTGGACGAAGTTCGTCTTTAAAACCGACGACCTAGCAAACCCGGAGCGAAAAAAACCTGCCGACATGGCAGGTTTTTTTAAACGCGGACAGACTCAGCCCATGTTAAACAGGTCGCCGAGTTTGGTAGCCAGCATCATGTCGCCTTCGGCGCGCAGTTGGCCAGCCATGAACGCCTGCATGCCGTCTGTTTCACCAGAAACGACGTCTTCCAAGGTTTCGGAATTCATGATCAGGGTAACGGAAGGGTCGTCGTGGGCGCCTTCGTGTAGCTTGCAGGTGCCGTCGTTAATCACCAGGTGGTAGGTTTTGTCGTCTTCAATATCGAACTGAAAAACCAGGTCCAGACCTTGCGCGGCTTCGGCGTTAAAACTCTGTTCCAGCTTTTCAAAGATTTGTTCTACGGACATAAAATTACCCTTTAAATGGTTGTGATGACGGCGACACAGCCCGACTCATTTCCTGACTTTATGGCCGGTAGCGACAGCTGTCAAGTGCGTTCAAACGATTGTTTTAATTTATGCCCGGGTTATCACCCGATGAGCTCTGGGTTACACTTGTCTGCTTATCTGAACCTACGGGAGAAACCCTTTGGAATTCCTTGCAGACTATGGTCTTTTCCTTGCGAAAGCCGTTACCTTGGTGCTGGCTGTGGTGGTGATTATTACCCTGATTATCTCCGCCGCCCAGCGGGAGAAAAGCAGTGAACACGAAGACGGTGAACTGCGCATCCGCAAACTCAATGACAACTACCGTAAATTGCGCGAGGGCATTGAAGCGCGTTTGATGACGGACCTCGATCGCAAAGCCTTCGCCAAGTTGCGCAAAAAAGAAGAGAAAGCCGAGCGCAAAGCCGAAAAGGTAAAAGCCAAAGTTAAAAGCGCAAAAAGCGACACCGCCGAGACCGCGGACGACGCAGTCAAAACTCGAGTGTTTGTGCTGGATTTTGATGGTGACATAAAGGCCAGTGACACCGAGGGCCTGCGCCGTGCCATTACGGCCGTACTCAGTGTGGCTAAGCCGGAACATGACGAAGTGGTGGTGCGCCTGGAAAGTGGCGGCGGAATGGTGCATTCCTACGGCCTGGCCGCAGCACAACTGGACCGCATCCGCGCCAAAGGACTGAATTTGACCGTGTGTGTAGACAAAGTAGCCGCCAGCGGTGGCTATATGATGGCCTGTGTAGCAGACCGCATTGTGGCGTCGCCGTTTGCGATTCTGGGTTCCATCGGCGTGGTGGCGCAACTGCCCAACGTGCACCGGTTGCTGAAAAAGAACAACGTAGACTTTGAAGTATTGACTGCGGGTGAGCACAAACGCACGTTGACCGTGTTTGGTGAAAACACCGATAAGGGCCGTCAGAAATTTCTGGCAGACCTTGAAGACATCCATCAGCTGTTCAAAGATTACGTAGGTGAGCGGCGGCCCCAGTTAGACATGGCGGCGGTTGCCAATGGTGATATCTGGTTTGGCCGCCGTGCGTTAGACGTAAAGCTGATTGACGTTATACAAACCTCAGACGAGTATTTACTGGAGGCGGCAGAACGCGCAGAGCTGGTGTTGGTGTCGTATCAACGCAAACGCACATTACCGGAAAAGCTCGGGCTGGCAGCCAGTGCCGCCGTCGAGCATACGGTTTGGCGCTTGCTAAGTGTGTTTCGCAACCAGAACTTGCATTAAAAAGGTTCTGTAGTTAATGCCCTGCAGTGCCCAAAACCAGGAGTCGTCAATGAGTGAATCTCAGAGCAACCCGCAGCAAAATGGACAGACTTATCAGGCCTGGCAGGTCAGTGAGCAGGATGGCGGTTATCGCGGCTGCGAAACGACGCTGAGTACAGCCGATTTGCCGGCTGGCGACGTGTGGATCCGGGTCAGCCACTCATCACTTAATTACAAAGACGCGTTGTCTGCCTCCGGCAATAAAGGCGTTACCCGACAGTTCCCTCACACACCCGGTATTGATGCCGCGGGTGAAGTGGTTGAGTCGGCAACCGGCACGCCCCCGGTTGGCAGCCAGGTGCTGGTGACCGGTTACGATTTGGGCATGAACACCGCTGGCGGATTCGGCGAGTACATTCGCGTGCCAGCAGCATGGTGTATTGCCATGCCTGAGGGCTGGATGGCAAAAACCGCCATGACCTATGGCACCGCAGGGCTTACGGCCGGCCTGAGCGTTCACAAGCTGCTAACCATGGGCGCAGCACCCGGGCAGGGCAAAGTCGCTGTTTCGGGCGCCAGCGGCGCTGTAGGCAGCGTGGCGGTGGAAATTCTATCGGTTCTGGGTTTTGACGTGGTGGCTATCAGCGGCAAAGCCGAGCAGGAAGACACTTTGCGCACCTTGGGTGCGGCTGAAATTTTGGGCCGTGATGCACTGGAGGCGCAAAAGAAACCGATGTTGAAACCGGCGTTTGCCAATGCGGTGGACACTGTAGGTGGCGCGCCGCTGGCAGAACTGCTGAAGCAGGTACAGCCCGGCGGATCTGTTAGCTGTTGCGGCCTGGTGGCCGGCATTGAGTTGCCTACCACCGTGCTGCCGTTCATATTGCGCGGCGTGAACCTATTGGGTATCGACTCGGTAGAAATTCCGCTGGCGGATAAACAAGTCATTTGGGACAAACTCGCTGGCCCTTGGGGCTGTCCGCAAACGGAAAAGTCGGCCAAGGTCATTGGACGCAGTGATCTTGCCAGCGCACTGGAAGCCTTTCTGGCAGGCAAATCCAGCGGCAAGATTGTGTTGGAACACAGATAATTAATCCCGAGAGTGGCAAATAGCGCAATTCGTGCTTAACTGTGGGAAATTATTCTCACAGTTAAGCACGGGGAAGTGGATATGAGTAAATCTGTACGCAGTGATAGCCAGGCAGACGCCATTGCAGCCGTTGTGTTGATAACACTTGCGGTCGTTTTTGCGGTGATTTGGGTTTCTGGCCAGTAGGTGCCATTGGATTTAAGCGATCAGGTGCTGGCCAGCACCACATTCACCAGAAGTACCAAGCCGCCAATCAACAAGGTGGTAAACAGTATCCCGCCAACAATGTAGGCCCACGGGCTGGGGTTGGCAAAATCTTCTTGGTGGCGCTTGCTGGATTGAACGCCCAGAGCGCCCGCCAAAATACTCTGCATCACTTTCAAGAAGCTCGGCCGCGGCAGCGCTTTGCTGCCGGGCTGAGCGGTTTCATTATTGCCTTTTGTGTCCATAGCCGGTCTCCGCTGTTTACATCAGAGCGTTATTCCGCTGGATCGTACGCCAAGCTGGGTTGTAACCAGCGTTCGGCTTCGGCTTTGGTTTGGCCGGTACGATCAGCATAGTCTTCAACTTGATCTACGCCAATGCGACCTACGGCAAAGTATTTGGACTGCGGATGCGAAAAGTACCAGCCAGAGACCGCAGCGGCCGGGAACATGGCAAAGTGCTCGGTCAGGGTGATGCCGGTTTTGGCGGTTGCGTCCAGCAGGGTAAACAGTGTGGCCTTTTCAATGTGGTCAGGGCAGGCGGGATAGCCGGGTGCCGGGCGAATACCTTGATAGCGCTCTTTGATCAGCGCGGCGGTGTCCATGCTCTCGTCACTGGCGTAGCCCCAGAACTCAGTGCGCACGCGCTCGTGCAGACGCTCGGCGAAGGCTTCTGCCAGGCGATCTGCCAGGGCTTTTACCATAATGGCGTTGTAGTCGTCGTTGGCGTCTCTGTACTCATTAGACATTTCTTCAGCGCCGATGCCGGTGGTGACCGCGAAGCCACCTACGTAATCAGGGTGTTCATAGCCTTTAGCAGCCACGAAGTCTGACAGCGCCATCATCGGCTTTCCGGGTGCCTTTTCATCTTGCTGACGCAGGTGGTGCAGCACGGCGAGCTCTTCAGTGCGGCTTTCATCGGTGTACACAACAACGTCATCGCCACGACGGTTCGCCGGCCAGAAACCAGCTATACCACATGCGGTTACGCGCTTTTCATCAATCATTTTGCGAAGAATAACCTGAGCTTCGTCGAACAGGGTTTTGGCGACTTCACCGCGCTTTGGATCGTCAAAAATCTGCGGATATTTGCCCGCGATATCCCAGGAAATAAAGAATGGTGTCCAGTCAATGTAAGGCACCAGTTCGTTCAGATCGTATTCTTCGAACAAGCGGGCGCCCAGAAAGGCCGGCTTGGGGGGCACGTAATTGTCAAAGTCGATCTCCGGCGCGCGGTCGCGAGCTTCCTTCAACGACACCAGTTTAGTGCGCTCGCTACGGTTTTTGCGGCGTTCGCGGATTTCGTCGTACTCCGCCCGGGCCGCTTTTACCAGGTCAGGTTTGGCGGTTTTACTCAGCAGTTTTGAGGCCACGTTAACGCAGCGCGAGGCGTCTGACACGTAAAGGGCGATGTCGTTTTTATAGTGCGGCTCAATTTTCACTGCGGTGTGGGCTTTGGAGGTCGTAGCGCCGCCGATCATCAGTGGCAGGTGAAAATCCAGACGCTGCATCTCACGGGCTACGTGCACCATTTCGTCCAGTGACGGCGTGATCAGCCCGCTAAGGCCAATAATGTCCACGTTGTGCTCTTTCGCCGCGGCCAAAATTTTGTCGCAGGGCACCATAACGCCCATGTCGATCACTTCGTAGTTGTTGCACTGCAGCACCACACCCACAATGTTTTTGCCGATGTCGTGCACATCGCCCTTCACCGTGGCCATCAGGATTTTGCCCTTGGCCTGTTGGCCTCCGGATTTTTCCGCTTCAATAAACGGAATCAGGTGGGCTACCGCCTGCTTCATAACCCGGGCGCTTTTGACCACCTGAGGCAGGAACATCTTGCCGTCGCCAAACAGATCGCCAACCACGTTCATGCCGTCCATCAACGGGCCTTCAATCACGTGGATGGGGCGATCCGCTTCTTGCCGGCAGGCTTCAGTGTCTTCAATGATGTGGCTGGTAATGCCTTTCACCAAGGCGTGTTCCAGGCGTTTTTTGACCGGCAGGTCACGCCATGCCAAGTCTTCTTCCGGGGTTTTTACACCCTGGCCTTTGAAGCGCTCGGCAAGTTCCAGCAGGCGGTCGGTAGAGTCTTCGCGGCGATTCAGCACTACATCTTCTACCGCTTCTTTCAGTTCCGCTTCAATGTCGTCATAAATCACCAGCTGGCCGGGGTTGACGATGCCCATATTCAGGCCGGCTTTTATAGCGTGGTACAAGAATACCGAGTGGATAGTTTCGCGCACCACGTCGTTGCCGCGGAACGAGAACGAAACGTTACTGACACCGCCGGAAATCGAGGCGTGGGGAAGGTTGGCGCGAATCCAGCGGCAGCCGTTTATGAAGTCCACCGCGTAGTTGTTGTGTTCTTCAATGCCGGTGGCAATGGCAAAAATATTCGGGTCAAAAATAATGTCGCCCGGTTTAAAACCAATGCTCATCAGTGCGTCATAAGAGCGTTTGCAGATTTCAGTTTTACGCTTGAAGGTGTCGGCTTGGCCTTTTTCGTCAAACGCCATAACCACCACGGCGGCGCCGTAGCGCATGCAGTCCCGGGCTCGCTTGAAGAATTCTTCCTCGCCTTCTTTCAGGCTGATGGAGTTCACCACGGCCTTGCCCTGAATGCAGCGTAAACCGGCTTCGATGACTTCCCACTTGGAGGAGTCAATCATGATGGGTACGCGGCAGATGTCTGGCTCTGAAGCCACCAGGTTCAAAAAGGTGACCATCACCTCTTTCGAATCCAACAGGCCTTCGTCCATGTTGATATCAATGATTTGCGCGCCATTCTCAACCTGGTCTCGTGCCACGCTTAGAGCTTCTTCGTAGCGTTCTTCTTTGATCAGGCGTAAAAAACGCTTGGAACCAGTGACGTTGGTACGCTCACCCACATTGATGAACAGGGTGTGTTCATCGCCGGTAAACGGTTCCAGGCCCGACAGGCGCAGTGCCGGCTTCGGCTGCGCGATTTTCCGTGGCGGGTATTTGGCGACGGCGTTGGCAATGGCTTCAATATGGTCTGGGCGCGAACCGCAGCAGCCACCAATAATGTTAAGAAAACCGTCGCGGGCAAAGCCTTCGATGATTTCGGCCATTTCCTCCGGGGTCTGGTCGTACTCCCCGAATTCGTTGGGCAGACCGGCGTTGGGGTGGGCGCTCACATAGGTATCCGCTTTCGCGGACAGCTCTTCTATGTATGGCCGCAGGGCGTCAGCGCCCAGGGCACAGTTCAGACCGACCGAGATGGGTTTGGCATGGGCAATGGAATTCCAGAAAGCCTCGGTGGTCTGGCCAGAAAGAGTGCGGCCAGAGGCATCGGTAATGGTGCCGGAAATCATGATGGGCAGCTCGATACCACTGTCTTCAAAATACTGCTGGGTGGCGTAAATGGCGGCTTTGGCGTTCAGGGTGTCGAAAATGGTTTCGATCAGAATCAGGTCGCAACCGCCTTCAACCAGGCCTTCCACCGCTTCGTAGTAGTTATCCACCAGGGCCTGGAAATCCACGTTGCGATAGCCCGGGTTGTTTACATCCGGTGAAAGCGAGGCGGTGCGCGACGTGGGGCCTACGGCGCCGGCCACGAAGCGCGGTTTCGCGGGGTTTTTGGCAGTAAACTCATCGGCGATTTCTCGCGCCATTCGCGCGGCAGCCACGTTCAGCTCTTTGGCGATGTCTTCCAGACCATAATCCGCTTGCGACAAACGTGAAGAGTTGAATGTGTTGGTTTCAATAATGTCTGCGCCCGCATCCATGTAATCTGCGTGAATATTGCGCATAAGCGCGGGCTGGGTCAGGTTCAGCAGGTCGTTGTTGCCCTGCAGATCGCTTGCGTAATTGGCAAATCGTTCACCCCGAAATGCTGATTCGTCCAACTTCAGTTGCTGGATCATGGTGCCCATGCCGCCGTCTAGAATTACAATGCGTTCTTTAAGGGCTTGGTGCAGTTGTTTCAGGCGGGTGGTGCGGTCAGTCATGGGCTTCTCTTTCGTCGATTGTTTTAAAACAGGCGCGGGCGTTGCTGGCTACTGAGCGCTGTAAAAATGGCGCTAGGGCGTTGCTGTTAATTTTCGGCGGCAAATCATAGCAAACTTTGCGCCTCTGGCGTACTTCTTACGCTGGATAATCCGCACTGGAGCAATAGCGGAAAGTAATTATACCGCATAAAGACCAACCAATTTGGTTGGTCTTTCATGTTGCCGCCATCTGCCGTAAAATGTCATGAAATTCTAAAGCGAGTTAAGAATATGTCCGTGGTAACTGTGACCGACCCCGCGCGGGATTATCTTGCGGAACTGATTTCAAAACAGGACGTTAAAGGTATGGGTGTGCGCATTTTTGTCACCCAGCCCGGCACCAAAAATGCCGAAACCTGTCTTGCTTACTGTCCGCCTAATGAAATTGTGCCGACGGATGAGCAATTCGATCTGGAAAAGTTCACTTTGTATTTGGACCATGCTTCTGTGCCATTTTTGGAAGAAGCCTACGTGGATATCCAAGGACCAAATGGGCGGACAGCTGACATCA
>NZ_AAXY01000014.1 GCF_000169375.1 Marinobacter sp. ELB17 | reverse complement strand
GTCATGGCAGCGGCCGCAGAAGCCGCATAATGCACCTGCAGGCGGGCCCGTATCAGACGGTATTCCGGGCTGTCTTCGATGCGCTCTAACGGGTATTGTTCGGCGCGGTTCTGGGTGTCGGCAACCCGGCTCTGGGTTAGCGGATGGGTAGACAAGTACTCTGGCACGCGGTTGCCTTGCAAGCGGTTTTGCCGCGTCATAATTTCAAACATTTCCGGCATTCCCCGCGGGTCTAGCCCTGCATTGGCAAGAATGTCCAGCCCAACCCGGTCCGCTTCCTGCTCATTCGCGCGGCTGTATTCCAGCATATTCTGAATGGCCAGGGCCTGAGTACCGGCAATGGCGGCAATACCAATGTCAGACTGGGTAACGGCTGTTAGCACAATACCGGCAATCAGGCCGGCGATGGTCAGCGGAGTGCTGGTTTGCTGCTGTTCCAGGCGGCGGGCAAAATGGCGTTGGCTAAGGTGGGCCAGCTCGTGGGCCAGCACCGATGCAAACTGCTGCTCGGTGCGGGCAAACAGAAACAGACCGCCGTTTACCCCTACAATGCCGCCGGGCACCGCAAAAGCATTGATGGCAGGGTCATCAATCAGCGCCAGCGTCAGGTCACGGTTCTGCAGGGGCGCCGCTGGCACCAGGCGGTAAAGAATGGCGCTCAGGTAGTCATAAACCAAAGGGTCAGTAATCTGCGGAGCAGAGCGCCGCAGCGACACCAGCACCTGGCGGCCGATATCGGCTTCCTGCTGGCCCGCAATCAGGCCGCCACCGGTGCCGCCGATGGTGGGTAGCGTGCTACCCTGACTCTGGGCAGCAGCGCCTGTGCTGACACCCATAGCCGTTAATGTCAGTGCCAGCAGCGCACAGAGCAGGGTATTGAAGTGAAGGTGGCCATTCAGGCTGTTCATGTTCGGGTTCTATCCTGTGTCGGAATATTCTGAGCGTCACATAACCAATGATTCTAATGCAATACAATAACACTGGCGGCATAATGCCGGCTCATTAATCAAACGCTGTTACGGGTTAACGTTTAACATGGCTGATCGAACTCTGGATGCATCGGGCCTGCAATGCCCGATGCCTTTGCTGAAAACCAAACTCGAACTGAACACCATGGCCCCCGGCGAACAGCTGGAAGTGGTTGCTACAGATCCTGGCTCGGCCAGAGACATTCCGGCGTTTATCGCCTTGTCTGCCCATCAACTGGTGGAGTCTGCCATTGACGGCAGCCAGTACCGTTTTATTATCCGCTGCGGCGATTCAGTAAGGCGGAGCCATTAATGGTTAGAATATTGCGCGGATTCGCCCACAAATACTTTTCAGATGAAGAAGCCGTCATTCTTGGGCTTATTCTGATTGTCGGCACCATGTTCGTCATCTGGTTTGGCGCTATGCTGGCCCCGGCCATTGCTTCGCTGATTGTTGCCTTTATTCTTCAGGGCCTGGTTACCAAGATGTTGGCCTGGAAAGTGCCGGAACCGCTGGCCATCCTGATTGTGTTCTTGCTGTTTCTCGGCATTTTGGCCGGCGCCATTTTCGGCCTTATGCCGCTGGTGTGGACCCAGTTGTCCAATCTGGCCCGGGAAACACCGCGCATTATCGGTGAATTACAGTCCTATCTGGAACTCTTGCCCGAGCGCTACCCGCAGTTGGTGTCGCTGGATGCCGTAGCTACTGTCTACCAGCAGGTGTCGACCGAAGTCGGGCAAGCCACTCAGTGGTTAGTGACAGCATCACTGTCCAGCATTCCGGACCTGTTTGCGCTGTTGATATACGCTGTTCTGGTGCCCATACTGGTATTTTTCTTCCTGAAAGACCGCGACGTTCTGTTGGGTTCTATCGCTCGCATGTTGCCACCGCAGCGTGCAACCATGCGCAAAATCTGGCACGAAGTGAATCTCCAATGCGCTAACTACGTGCGTGGCAAAGCCCTGGAGATCCTGATTGTTGGAACCACCACTTATATAACCTTCAAAATTTTGGGTATGCCTTACGCCGCCTTGCTGTCTTTGCTGGTGGGTCTGAGCGTGGTGATTCCTTATATTGGTGCTGCAGTTGTCACGGTGCCAGTGGCTATCATCGGCTTGTTTGCCTTTGGCTGGGGCAGCCAGTTTATCTGGATAATGGTGGCATACGGTGTCATTCAGGCTTTGGACGGCAACGTGTTGGTGCCGGTGCTGTTTTCTGAAGTAAACAACCTGCATCCGGTCGCCATCATTGTCGCGGTTCTGTTTTTCGGCGGGATCTGGGGGCTCTGGGGCGTGTTTTTTGCCATCCCTCTGGCCACAATGCTGAAAGCGGTGGTGGCCGCCTGGCCGGTGCGGGAGTTACCCCCGGCACCGACCAACCGCTAAAGGCAGATAACGACTATAGTGCTTTGACTGCAGCGAGCACCTCATCAACATGGCCCGGTACTTTTACGCCGCGCCATTCCTGACGAAGTACGCCTTTGGCGTCGATCAGAAAGGTACTGCGGTCAATACCCATGTATTCTTTGCCGTAGAGTTTTTTCAGCTTGATGACGTCGAACAAAGTACAGAGCTTTTCGTCTTCGTCGGAAATCAGGTGAAACGACAATTCGAACTTGCCACGGAAATTGTCGTGGGATTTCAGGCCATCGCGGGACACGCCAAAAATCTCGGTGTCATGTTCAGTGAAGGCTTGCATGTTGTTGCGGAAGTCTTGGCTCTCGGTGGTACAGCCGGGGGTGTCGTCTTTCGGGTAAAAATAGATTACCACATTGCGGCCGCGTAAATCGGCCAGGCGAACCGTCTGGTCGCCGGTAGCAGTCGCTTCAAAGTCAGGTATGGTTTTGTTCAGTTCTACGGATGGCATGACATCTCCTTTAATTCCCTTGTGTCAGTTCGTACCCAACATTACCATAACGCTTTTATTCGGACGGAGCTTTTATGATTACGGGTAGCCTTGTCGCACTTGTCACACCTATGCACCCAAATGGAGACATTCATTGGGAGCACCTGGACAAACTGGTGGACTTTCACATTGAAAATGGCACCCATGGCATCGTTGCCGTGGGCACAACCGGCGAGTCTGCGACTCTGGACCCGGAAGAGCACTGTAAAACCATCGGCCACATCATCAAACGGGTAAATGGTCGCATTCCGGTGATTGCCGGAACCGGCGGCAACAGTACCCGCGAAGCCATTGCGCTCACGTCCGCGGCCCACAAGCTGGGAGCCGATGCCTGCCTGTTAGTGGTGCCTTATTACAATAAGCCGACCCAAGAAGGCCTGTACCAGCATTTTCGCACCATCGCCGAAGCCGTCCCGATGATGAAGCAAATGCTTTACAACGTGCCTGGCCGCACCGCCTGCGATATGCTGAACGAAACCGTGGTTCGTCTGGCCGATATTCCCAACATCATCGCCATTAAAGACGCCACCGGCAATATTCCCCGCGGCGCCGAGTTAATTCAAGCGGTAAAAGGCCGTTTGGACGTCTATTCGGGTGACGACGCAACCGCCATGGAACTGATGCTGGCCGGTGCCAAAGGCAACGTATCGGTAACGGCCAACGTTGCCCCCCGGGCCATGGCTGATTTGTGCACGGCGGCTGTTGCGGGCAATCGCGAAGAAGCCGAACGTCTGAACGAACTGCTGATGCTCCTGAACCGCAAACTGTTCCTGGAAGCCAATCCGATTCCGGTAAAATGGGCGTTGCAACGCATGGGCTTGATCGGTGACGGCTTGCGCTTGCCATTGACTGTACTCAGCGAACCATTCCATGGCGAAGTGGAAGATGCCCTGAAAGCCTCAGGCGTACTCTGAACGTGCTGAACCCGTTCCAATACCGGAGTAAGTCTATGCAGGTTCTCTCTAGAATCCGTTATTCAAGGTGCACCGCGTCTTTCAAGATGGTGGTCTGTAAGGCGCTGACCTTCAAAACCGAAGCCTTCAAATCCCAAGCATTTCACATCCAGGCCTGTAAACCCCTGGCCACCGCTGCCGGCTTTGCGCTGCTGGCGGGTTTGGGAGGCTGCGGCGTGTTGTCGGACCGTTCCGCGGATTACGTCAGTGCGCCTGAGGGTAAAACCATTGAGCTGCCCGCAAGTGCCGACGAATCACGCTTCCGTCAGGTTATGCCCGTGCGTGATATTAACCTGGCCAACGCGGGCAACCTTTACTCAGACGGCATTCCAACGCCGCCGGACATGACCTCTGAAATTCTGGATCAGAATTATGCGGTAGAAGAGCTAGACGGCCGCGCCTGGCTGTTGGTGAACGACGTTCCGGGTCGCTTGTGGCCCGCAGTCACCGCGTATATGTCTGACCGACGCCTGGGCGTTGCGTTCGACAGCCCGCAGCTTGGCTTGCAGCAGAGCGAATTGGTGAACTTCAGTCTTCGCGCTCGTGAACTGGTGCAGCTTGAGGGTGAGGCCAGCGCAAGCGAACCCAAAGTACTACTACAGGTACGCGTTGCACCCGGTGTTCGCCGTAAATCCACGGAAATTCAGGTGCGCAACATAGTGGTAGCTGATCAGCCCGAAGCTTTGCTGAGCTGGGACACCACCCTCGCTCCAGACGCCGCTGACCTGGAGCTGCAAAAACGCATTCTGGCCGATATGGGCGAGTTTTTGAAAGCCGGGGAAGAGAACAAATCCTTCTCCCGCGCGGCTTCGGGTATGACTAGCAAACCCTTGGTAAAACTGATATCCGAAAACGAGCAGGCCAGGGCCATCGAAATGCAGCTCGATTACGGCCGCGCCTGGGCGGAAGTCAGCCGCGCACTGAACGAATCGGATATGACCATCATAGACCTGAACCGCAGTGCAGGCTGGTTCCAGGTAGACTATCGCAGCGCTGACGAGCGCGAATCGGGCTGGTTCAGTTGGTTCAGCTGGTTTAGCTGGTTTAGCGATAACGAAGCTCCGCGCCACACCCATACGGTGAACGTTACCCGCGGCGAACAGACGGTGCAGGTCAGCGCGGAAACCGCCGTTAACGACAGCGGTGAA
This sequence comes from Marinobacter sp. ELB17, assembly GCF_000169375.1. Lineage (GTDB taxonomy): Bacteria > Pseudomonadota > Gammaproteobacteria > Pseudomonadales > Oleiphilaceae > Marinobacter. The sequence continues at coordinate 85,899 of NZ_AAXY01000014.1, read as the reverse complement.
CAAACACCTTCCACGCTTCTTAACCGCCTGTTTGACTATCTTTATTAGCGGTTACGGGACTTATTAACAGTCGCGGGCTTTGTGAGTAACCGCGGGCTTTATTGATGATAACCGGGCTGGCTTACGCCGGCCCGTTTTTGGAGAATCCCATGGAAAAGCGCGAAGAACTTTACGCCGGCAAGGCCAAATCGGTGCACACCACTGACGATCCCGAGCGTTTTGTACTGGTATTCCGCGATGACACCTCGGCCTTTGACGGCGAGAGAATAGAACAGCTGAACCGCAAGGGCATGGTGAACAACAAGTTCAACGCCTTCATCATGGAAAAGCTGGAAGCTGCGGGCATTCCTACCCATTTCGAAGGCTTGCTTTCAAACACTGAATGCCTGGTGAAAAAGCTCGACATGATTCCGGTCGAGTGTGTGATTCGCAACATCTCCGCCGGCAGCCTGTGCCGCCGTATTGGCGTAGAAGAAGGCCTGGAGCTGAATCCGCCCACCTTCGAGCTGTTCCTGAAAAACGACGCATTGCACGACCCAATGGTCAACGAATCATTGGCGATCAGCCTAGGCTGGGCCAAGGCTGACGAACTGGCACAGATGAAAACGCTGACCTATAAAGTAAACGACGTGCTTAAAACTCTGTTTGCAGATGCCAGCATGCTGTTGGTGGACTACAAGCTGGAATTTGGCCGCAGCCATGGCCAGATTGTGCTGGGCGACGAGTTCAGCCCCGATGGCTGCCGCATATGGGATGCCGAAACCCGCAATAAAATGGACAAAGACCGTTTTCGCCAGGGCCTTGGTAACGTGATTGAAACCTACGAAGAAGTAGGCCGCCGTTTGGGTATGTCGTTCGACTGATACGAATTTAAAATACGGAGCATCGACTATGCGCAGATTATTCATAATTTTCGCCGGATCAGCCGTTCTAGCAGCGCCAGTGGCGCAAGCAGATGTATTAGGGTTTGGCGCTCAGGTGGGTTACTGGGATTCGGAGCTGTCTGGTGACGTTGCAGCCAATGGTGGCTCGGTGGACGTCAAAGACGAGCTTAATCTGGACGGCGAAAGCAGCAATCAGCTGAGCTTGTATCTGGAACACCCGGTCCCTCTGCTGCCCAATGTGCGCGTGGCTTATATCAATATTGACCAGACTGCCCGCGGCCGGTTGAGCGGTAACTTCGATGGTATTAGCGCCGGCTCAGACGTACGCTCTGATCTGGAACTGAAACAGCTGGACTTCACCCTGTATTACGAAGTACTGGATAACTGGATTAATCTGGACCTGGGCCTGACCGCGCGGGATTTCTCCGGCGAGTTGCTGGTGCAGGGTAACGGCCAGAGTAGCCGGACGACAGCCGATGCGGTTGTGCCCATGGGCTATCTGGCCGCGCGTTTTGATCTGCCGTTCAGCGGCGCCAGTGTTGGCATTGAAGGCAATGCCATTGCTTACAGCGGTGACTCCCTGCACGATTTCAACGTGTACGGCCAGTATCAGTTGTCACTACTGCAGTTGCGCGCCGGCTATCGCCAAATGGCGGTGGATTACGAAGACGGTGACGACCGCTTCGATGTAAAAATTGATGGCCCGTTTGTTAGCGCTGGCGTGGTGTTTTAAGGAGAAAGTCTGTTGAAAATTCTGGTCACCGGTAGTGCCGGTTTTATTGGTTTCCATCTTGCGCAACGCCTGCTGGATCGCGGCGATGAAGTCATCGGTGTTGATAACCTGAATGACTACTACGATGTGAATCTGAAAGAAGCCCGCTTGGCAAGGTTGACGGGTAAAGCCGGCTTTACCGAGGTGCGCCAGGATATCGCCGACCGCGACCTTATGGCCGCGCTCTTTGAAGAGCACAAACCTGAGCGTGTGGTGCATCTGGCGGCCCAGGCTGGGGTGCGCTATTCCATCGAAAACCCCCAGGCCTATGTAGACGCCAACCTGGTGGGCTTTATGAATATTCTCGAAGGCTGCCGCCGCAACGACGTGCAGCATCTGGTGTATGCGTCCAGCAGCTCGGTTTACGGTGCCAACGAAGCCATGCCGTTCTCGGTGCACGACAACGTAGACCATCCGCTTAGCCTCTACGCTGCGTCGAAAAAAGCCAATGAGTTGATGGCCCACACCTACAGCCATCTGTACAACTTGCCCACCACCGGGCTGCGCTTTTTTACCGTGTACGGTCCTTGGGGCCGGCCCGATATGGCGCCGTTCATCTTCACCAAGAAAATTCTGGCCGGCGAGCCGATTGACGTATTCAACCACGGTCATCACAAACGCGATTTCACGTATATCGACGATATCGTGGAAGGCGTGGTGCGCACTCTGGATCAAGTCGCCCAACCGAATCCCCAGTGGAGCGCCGCCCAGCCAGACCCAAGTACCAGCCGCGGGCCTTATCGCATTTACAACATCGGCAGCAACAATCCGGTGGAATTGGCCCGGTTTATTGAAACCATCGAACAGTGCACCGGCAAAAAAGCCGAGAAAAATTTGCTGCCCATGCAGCCAGGTGACGTAGTCGCAACCTATGCTAACGTGGATGGCCTGATCAACGATGTCGGCTACAAGCCCGAAACCCAGCTAGAGCAGGGTATTGAACAGTTTGTTCAGTGGTATCGGGATTTTTACAGCGTATAACCGCAGCCGCCTTCGAATAGACCCCACTGGCGCTTAATCCGTTGGTGGAATCATTTGCACTTGTTGTGGGTCCAGTGTTCCGCTGCTCATGTCATCAACAATTCTGCTTAAAGGGTAAGCTTCGACTCTGAACTCACCTGCCAGGTCGGGCAGTTGCTTGCCCAGTTTCACAAGAGCCGATTCAAGGCGCTGAACCTCCAGAAACAAGGGAATGGTCAGTGTTCCGCTCGGCTGTTTCGTGGTCATTACTTCGCCTGACTGCTTGTGTTTGGCGACAAAAATTGGCACTTCCGAAAAATTGGCATTGGCTGCTAAACGCCTGGCGGCAGCCAGTTGAGTCGGGTTTGCAACCAGTCCATAACGTATGCCATTGTTGTTTGCACTCAGTTTCCCGCTGTACAAAATCCCCAATTCTGAACGCACCACTTTCAACTGTGTTGCGCCTTCGCGTTCAAGTTCGGCCTTGGCAATGTCGGCTTCTTGTGAATATAAAAATACCGGCACAAAGTCTGCCTGCTGTTGCGCGCCGACGGCTGGCGCTGCACCAGACGCCGTTGTCACGAAGTAAACAGGCACGGCATTGAGTGCATTGATAACAGCCGACCTTTCACCGGGCTCTGCGTTCGCCATCAGTGACATCAGAAAACACAGGCAAGTCAACAGGCCCCGTCGCATCACCATCGTGTAAAAACCAGTCGATCCGTTTGTGGTCATCCTATTGTCCTCGGCAGGGTTGCTGCGAAAAAGCCACCTAACGTTTATAGCAGCGAATGCTGAGTGTCGAAAGTAAACGATGCGAAACAACCATTTTCTGTCAGCAAACTTTACACCTGCTTGCAGCTGCCTATAGTGTGACTTTGTGTAAGTATATGTAACGATTTGTTAAAGATGTGAAATAAAATGTCTGGCCTGGAAATTGCTCAAATATGTCAGGAACTGATCGAAGATTGGTGCCGAAAAAAATGGGACTTATAAAGGGGATGGACATGAAAGCAACAAAGTTCATGATGGCAATGCTATTCGCGGCTGCCTTCGCAACCACGCAGGTTAGCGCGGTTCCGATTGCGGTAGATTTGGAACTGGTTCTGGCTGTGGATGTGTCGGGCAGTGTTAGCACTGGTGAATACAACGGCCAGCGAAATGGCTATATTGCGGCCTTTAACGATGCAGCCGTGCAAAACGCCATTCTGGGCACCAGCGGTGGTCGGCTGGGCAAAATTGCGGTCACCTACGTTGAATGGGATTCCAGCGCCGGTACGCGAATTAGCTGGACGTTGATTGACAGCGCAGCCTCAGCGTCTGCCTTCGCAACTTCAATCGGTGCAACTGTTCGTTCTGGATCCGGTTCCACAGCCATAGGTGCTGCCATCAATTACTCAACCGGCCTTTTCAGCTTTAACGATGTAACCAATGCGGCTTATGTAGGCGCTCGCCAGGTAATCGATATTTCCGGTGATGGTACAAACAATAGCGGCGCTACACCGACTAGCGCTAGAGATGCTGCGCTTGCTGCCGGTGTGGATGCTATCAATGGCATCGCCATTGGTAACGAAGCGTTACGCAGCTACTACGAATCAAATGTCATTGGTGGAGCGGATTCGTTTGCACTGCTGGCAACCGACTTCGAAGCTTCGTTCACTACCGGCATCAAGAAAAAACTGTTCCAGGAAATCACCGGAATACCTGTTCCCGAGCCCGCCACACTGGGTCTGCTGGGTCTGGGCATGATGGGTCTGTTTTTGCGTCGCCGTAAACTGGCCGCGTAAATTTTTGCTGCAGTTTAAACCGCTGATGTTGACCGGCTTCAGCGGTTTTTTATTGCCAGCTGTTTTAATCTTTCTGGTAGTTCCAAGGTCATTTTTGACTTTGTCATCGGGCAGTTGAATTGCAGATAGTACGCCAGCAGTTGTAAGGGTACGCCAGCGGCTGAGCCATACAGCCTGTCGGCCACAATCGGGTGGCCAATACTCGCTAAATGACGGCGAATCTGGTGTTTTCGACCGGTTTCAATACGCACATTCACCCTGGAAGTACTGGCATCAGTATCCTCGGCCTTAGTATTGATGGAGCTGGCATTGATGGAGCTGGCATTGGTGGAGTTGGAATTGACGGCACTGGTATTGATGGAGCCGGCATTGCTATAAAGAGTACTCACATGGCTAATCGCGGCTTTACCGTCAATGTCACCGTCAATCGTCTGCTCCTCCACATCCAACACGCCTGTTACGTCTGCCAGATACTGTTTGATGATCGCGCGTCCGGCAAACAGCTGTGACAGTGCTGCCGCGGCTTTTGAATCGTGAGCAATCAGCATCAAGCCGGCGGCGTCAGCATCCAGGCGGTGAATCAAAAAGCAAGGTCGGTTTAACTGCACTTCAGCCACGCGCAATAAACTGCAGTGATCACCCCATTGTGAGCCTTGTGCTAGCAGCCCGTGGGGCTTGAACCACACGCTGTAGCGGCTTTTGTCTTCCAGCAACTCAACCTCTGGTGCCTTGCGCGCCAGAACCGCCTCGTCATAGTACAACTGCATGCGGGTGCCTGCTTTCACGTCGCGCTTGGCTTTGCGCAGCCGCACAATTTTACCTTTCAACGTCCACCAGCAGGCGCCTTTCGCCATGGCGTCCTTGATGCGCTGCTTCGGCAGGCCGGAAGCCTCACTTAGAATGTCCACGGCCAGGCCGGGGGTTTCTACGGTGATATCAACGGTGGTTCGCATAGCGGGCCTGATAGAAAAAGTGAGCAGCTGATTATAGAAGATATGGCTGGCCAGACAAGCAGGGGACGCCAAACTGGGGACGGATTTCAAATCCGTCCCCAGTCTCCGTCCCCAATCTCGCAAGCCACCAAACCGGGGACAGATTTCAAATCTGTCCCCTATCATGCTGCCCCCAATTCTTTGATTTCTGGTTCCGTCAGCTAAAACACCAGCATCAGCGTAAATAATCCGTAAACGCTCGCCTGATGTCTGGTTATTTAAGCTGATCAGGTTAGGCTATGCCGCTTGCTTACGATTATTGAGGTTTGAAGTTGTGGATTCATCGAGGTTGTCTTTTTCTCGTGTTCTTGTCGTTCTGATTTTTGTTGCTGTACTTGCGGGTGGTGCCTTTTGGGCGTACCGCCACTTTTACGCGGCAAGTAATAACACATCTGACGTGACCACTACAGCCGTCAGCCGAGGGGACATAGACGTTTTGGTGAGCGCCACCGGCGTTTTGGAGCCCAGCAACTTTGTGGATGTGGGCGCGCAGGTGTCCGGGCTGCTAGACGTGATTCACGTCAGAGTGGGAGAACAAATCAGCAAAGATCAGCTGCTGGCAGAAATTGACCCGACCATCTATCTGGCCAGGGTAGACGCCAATCGTGCCCAACTTAAAAATCAACAGGCCCAGTTGGCCGATCGCAAAGCCCAGCTCACCCTTGCCGACATACAGTTCCAGCGTCAGACCAATCTGTTCCGCGAAGACGCCACCACACGGGAAAACCTGCAAATTGCCGAGGCCTCGCTGGCGTCTGCCAAGGCTCAGCTAGCCATGTTGCAAGCGCAACTGGAACAGACGGCATCTACCCTGCGCGCGGAAGAAGCCAACCTGGATTACGCCCGCATTTATTCCACCATGGAAGGCACCGTCGTATCCATCACTGCCCGCCAGGGCCAAACCCTGAATACATCACAGCAAGCACCGGTGCTGATGCGCATTGCCGATCTGTCTAATATGAAAGTCCGCGCCCAAGTGTCCGAAGCAGACGTGGGCAGGCTAGCACCGGGCGACAAGGTGTATTTCACCACTCTGGGCGAACCTGGAAAGCAGATTTATGGCCAGCTTGACTACATCGAACCCACTCCCGAAGTGATCAACAACGTGGTGTTATACAACGCGTTTTTCAGCGTGCCCAATGAAGCAGGGCGTTTATTGCCAAGCATGACCGCGCAGGTATTTTTTGTGGTGGAACAGGCGCGGGACATATTGCGGGTGCCCGCGGCGACCGTTGTGGGCGGTCAGGTTTGGCTGAAACAGGGTTCCGGCGAGCTGGTAGAACGCAAAATTGAGGTAGGTATCAGCAACCGCATTTATACCGAGGTTCGCGACGGTCTGGCCGATGGCGATCTGGTGGTCACAGGCGGAGGACCCTCAAGGGAATCAGCGTCTTCGGGCATGGGTGGGCGCTCACGGTGACAGCTCCACTGATTGAATTACGCCAGATTACCCGAACCTTCGGCGAGGGTGACTTGCAGGTGCCTGTGCTCAAGGGCATAGATTTGAGCATTCGAGCCGGGGAATTTGTCGCCATTATGGGGGCATCGGGGTCTGGCAAGTCCACCTTGATGAACATTATTGGCTGTCTGGATGTGGCAAGCTCCGGGCACTATCTGTTTCAGGGCAAAGACGTGTCAGGGTTCAAGCGCGACGACCTGGCTCGTGCCCGCCGCGAATCCTTTGGGTTTATATTCCAGAGCTACAATCTGCTGCCAGGCATAAGTGCGTTAGACAACGTCGAAATACCGGCCATCTACGCCGGCCTTGGCAAAAAACAGCGCCGGGAGCGGTCTACCGCACTGCTTGGGGAACTCGGGTTAAGCGATAAATTGCTCAACACCCCAGCCCAACTGTCGGGCGGGCAACAGCAGAGGGTGTCCATTGCCCGCGCCTTGATGAATGGCGGTCAGATTATACTGGCGGACGAACCAACCGGCGCTCTTGACAGCGTCAGCAGCAAAGACGTCATGCGGCTGCTGCAAAGCCTGTCAGACCGCGGTCACACTGTTATTCTGATTACCCACGACGCCAAAGTCGCCCAGGCGGCAGATCGCCGGATCACCATCGCCGACGGGCTGATCACCCACGATACCGGCGCCGTTCAGGATAACACTGCTGCGTCAGAAACTCCCCCGGCCGCGCAGCCCATGGCTAAAACAACCGACGTCAGCGGCGCTTCCGGTTGGTTTGAGGCGCTAAGAAGCGCGGTGCATTCCCTCAGCACAAACCTGTTCCGTACGGCGTTGACCCTGCTGGGCATTGTGATTGGCGTAGCGTCGGTGATTACCATGCTGGCGATCGGTGAAGGCGCACGCCAAGACATTGTTGACAGAATCAGCGCGATGGGCAGTGACCTACTGCTGGTGCGCCCTGGTGGCCCGGACCAGAGGGGTGGACGTTGGAGCGTCACTACCCTAGTGCCGTCTGATTACCACGCCATTCGAGACATACCCGGCATTCGAGCGGCGGTTCCGGAAGTCACCGGTGGCCAAACCCTGCGTTTCGGCAATCGCGATCACCAAACCGAAGTCAATGGCACGGCCTACGAATTTCCCGCCGCACGGCAATGGCCCGTCGTCGCCGGTACCTTTTTTAACGAAGTCGACGAAAACCGCTACGCCGCGGTGGCAGTGTTGGGCAAAACCGTGGCCGAATCTCTATTCCCCGAACAAAGCCCGTTGGGCCACTACCTGATGGTTAATAACGTTTTGTTTCAGGTCATTGGCGTAATGGATGAACGCGGGGCATCCCCCTGGGGGCAAGATCAAGACGACGTTGTGCTGGTGCCTTACACCACCGCCAACCTGCGCATATTTGGCCAGAACCATCTGCGCAACATCACCGTTGCGGTGGCAGACTCCGCCGACATGAACGCGGTGCAAGACCAAGTTCACAGCACTTTGCTCACGCGCCACGGCAGCGAAGATTTCCAGATTCGCAATATGGCGTCACTGATCGATACCGTGTCAGACACCCAAGACACCCTGACATGGCTGTTAGGTTCTATCGCAGCGATTTCGCTGCTGGTGGGTGGCATTGGCGTCATGAACATCATGCTGGTGAGCGTGACCGAGCGCACCCGGGAAATTGGTATCCGCATGGCCACAGGCGCTCGCACCCGCAATATTCTTCAGCAGTTCTTAACCGAGGCCTGGCTGGTGTCGGCCATTGGTGGTGTTATCGGTGTCATCCTTGGCATAGCGGCAACTCAAATCGTAGGCTGGTTTGACACACCCGTTGTGGTCACCGTATTCCCCATGGTGCTGGCGTTCAGCTGCGCCTTCGGTACCGGGCTTCTGTTTGGCTATTTGCCCGCGCGTAAAGCGGCTCATCTGGACCCTGTTCAGGCCCTGGCCGCGGAGTAATCTTATGATCCATCGCTCTCAACAGACACTGCGCCTGGCAGCACCGCCTAAACGCCGGCTGGCATTGTGCGTGTGCACTCTAACGGCTGGTTTGGCCCTGGCAGGTTGTGCTACTCAGGTGGCCACACCGGCGGCCGTGCCGATGAACGGCGCACCTCTGCATGCGTTGGCTTGGGCACCAGAGCTGAACTCAACAGCTTTAAACGGGCCCGCTGTCACCGACGAACAGTGGTGGCAGGCATATGGCGACCCCAACTTGCTAGCGTTGATTGAAAAAGCGCAGGCGGCCAATCCAGACCTGGCCATTCTGGCCGAGAATCTGGTGCAGGCCGATTTACAGCTGCAAAACGCCGGCGCCAGCCTGCTACCGGGCATTGGTTTAAGCGGCAGTACCGGCGAGCAGACAAGGCGCCCAAACGGCGGCGACTGGCTAAGCAGTGGCTCCACATCGGTATCCACATCGATCAGTTACGAGGTGGATCTGTGGGGCAGGCTGGGCGCAGCAGAAGACGCCGCCAGCTTCCGCCGGGATGCCAGCGCTTTTGATTTCGTCGCCGCGCAGCTCAGTCTTTCTGGCGCAGTGGCCAGTAACTGGTTTCAATTGTTGGAGTTACGCCAGCGCTTGAACATCGCCCGGCAAAACCTGGAACTGGCAGAACAAACCTTGCGCATTGTGGATGTGCGCTACCGCAACGGCGTTGCCGACCGCTCCGAACTAGCTCGCCAAAGCACCGCCGTGCTGGTGTTGCGCAACGCCTTGCCCACGCTGGTGTATGGCCTGCGCCAGAGCCAAGCGGCACTGCAGGTGCTTAGCGGCGAGCCGCCCTGGATGGTAAAGAGCGGCGAGCCGCCCTGGATGGAAAGCGCGAACGTATCCGGAGATTCACCTGTGGATGTACACGTGGATAAACTCTTAGGCGAATCCGGGGGCGAATTAAGGGGCAAATTAAGGGGAGAGCTACAAAAAATCCGTATTCCGGACATCAATGCAGGCTCGCCCGCAGAGCTGATTACCCGAAGGCCAGACCTTGCCGCCGTCGAAGCCCGCTTGCAGGCAGCCAACGCGGATATCGCCCAGGCCCGAGCTGCGCTCTTGCCGGCGGTGTCATTAAGTGCGGCCCTGGGACTCTCTTCCGATGGATTACTCAGCCTACCCAGTCCGCTGACTACGGCCAGTGGTTTGCTCGCCCTTAGCCAAACCCTGTTCGACGGCGGCACTCGAAGCAATAATGTGGCGCTCAGTGAATCGCGCCAGGTTGCCTTGATACAAAGCTACCGCTCGTCCCTATTGAACGCGTTTTCAGAAGCGGGAGACGCCATAGCGCGCATCAATCTGTATCGGGAACAGGAACAGCGACTGGCGGAAATTGAACATCGGGCAGAAGAAACCCTGCGCTTGAGTGAAGTTCGCTATCGCCAGGGCGCAGAAGATCTGATCACCCTGCTGGACAGCCAGCGCACGTTGTTCGATGCCAGAGTACAGCGCAGCGAAGCGCGGCTGAATCATCTGCTGGCAACTGTGGATTTGTACAAAGCAGTCGGCGGTGGCTTTTAAGCCACCGCCGTGGCACAAAGGACATGCGGGAAGGGCCGTTTAACGAATCAGGCCGGTTCGAAGCGCTGCTTCAGCCAAGCGTTGATGTCGTTGGATTCGTACAGCCATTGGTGGCTGCCGTCCGCTTTGGCAATCCGCAAGCAGGGTACTTTCACGGCACCACCGCCGGCTAAAATTTCAGCGCGGTGCTCAGTGTTATGCTGGGTGTCACGCAGTTCAATATTCAAGTTCATGCGTTTGATTTCTTTACGAACTTTGACGCAGAACGGGCACGTTTTGAACTGATACAGCGCCAGGTCCCGGCACGCTTCGTCTACTTTCTGTTGCTCTTGGGCGCTACGCTGCACGGGTTTGCCACCTCCGATTTGCTCGTTGAGCAGTACAAACGGGGTCAGAATCAGCCGCAAAGTGCGGAAAAAATAACGAATAACAATTCTCATGAAATAAGCCTTGGCGGTCAGTATTAAAAATAAGATATGCGTATTTATTTACGATCGATTCGCAACTAAGGATTGATAGGGTATCAGATTTTTTGCGCTCCGCGCAGAATCCTGTGACCATTCCGGAAATGACAAAGCAGAGTGATAAGCCCATGAACAGCCGCTGGCGGGTAGGCATCGATCTTGGTGGAACAAAAACCGAAGTTATCTTGTTAGACGGCGCCAACAAAACCCACTTTCGCGCCCGCATCGGAAGCCCTCAGGGAGACTATGAAGCCACCCTGAATGCAATCAAAGAACTGGTCGAAGCCGCTGAATTACGGGTCGGCGAAGCCGCACTGCCGGTAGGTGTGGGCATTCCCGGCTCCGTGTCGGGCCTGACAGGCCTGGTCAAAAACGCCAACTCCACGTGGCTTAACGGCCAGCCCATGGCCGCTGATTTAAGCCACCTGCTGCAACGCCCGGTTGGCCTGACGAATGACGCCAACTGCCTTGCCCTGTCTGAAGCCAGCGACGGTGCAGGGCAAGGCTACAAAGTTGTGTTCGCGGCCATTTTGGGTACCGGCTGCGGCGCTGGCATCACCGTCAACGGCCAGCTGCTCAAAGGCCCGAACGGCCTTGCGGGCGAATGGGGCCACAACCCCCTGCCATGGACACCACAAACAGAACTAAACCAGCGCCCGTGTTTCTGTGGCCGCTTTGGCTGCAACGAAACCTTCTTGTCTGGTACCGGGCTGGCCCTAACCCATCGCTTGCTGTGGGAAGAGCCGTTGGATGCCCGAAACATCGTAGAGCGTTTTCAAAACGATCCCCGCGCTGCCCGCTCACTCGACGATTACGCAGATCACTTGGCCCGCGGCCTGGCGGCAGTCATCAACTTGCTGGATCCAGACGTCATCGTACTGGGCGGCGGCATGTCAAACGTACCGACCCTTTACGACGAGTTGGCAACGCGTTTGCCGGCGTACGTTTTAGGAGGTGAGTGTGAAACACCCATACGCCAAGCGATACATGGCGATTCCAGTGGCGTCCGCGGTGCCGCTTGGCTAGCACAAGACAAGGGACGGATTTAAAATCCGTCCCCGCCCTAGCTTCGCCTTTTTCTCAAGACAGGGGACAGATTTGAAATCTGTCCCCGCTTTCCTCCGCCCTAATTCCGCCTTTTTCTCAGCGAAGCTCGAATAGCTGAGCTGAGCACGCCCCAGCGGTTCACGATCAATGCCGCAAAAATCAAACCGCAGCCGGCCAGCTGAACTGGCGTCATGATTTCATCAAACCACCCTGCTGCGAACAAAGACACCCAAACCGGTTCGATCACCAGAATAACGGCACCGTGGCTATGCGTAGACAAGCTCTGGGCATACGTTTGGGCAAGAAAACGTCCTGCGGTGCCCACAATTGCGCTGGCAAGAATCCACCAGATCAGAAGCGGTGGCGGGTCACTGAACGTTGGCTGCCAGGGTTCTGTAACCAGCGATTCCACCAAAGTCACCAATCCGACGGTAAGCAGCGCAATAGCCGTCAGCGGCAGTGCTGGAATACGCTGTTTTGCGATGGCGTTGCCATGCCGATTAACGGCAGTACGTTGATTTGCAGCGCGGGTGTTCAATGTAAAATACAGCGCAAAAATAGAGGCGGCCATTGCGAAAAAAATCTGCGCAGGCTCTGGCTGAAAACCGTTACCAAGCGACAGAAATGCCAGCCCGGCTACCGCGACGGGAATGGCAAGCCAAGTGCTTGCAGGTTGTGCTTCTTTAAAAAGGAGGCGAGCAATGATGGGAACGATCACCACGCCCAGGCTGGTTATAAAAGCACCTTCACCCATGCTGGTGCCATGAAACAACCCCATTACCCAGAAACTCATGGCAACGCCGAACACCAGGCCTACACCTAAACCGCGTTTAACCTGATCCCTACTCAAACGTGTCAGCGACCGGTAAGCGAAAGCCGCCAAAAAGCCACCTGCGATCAAAAATCTCAGTGCCATAAACAACAACGGCGGCATAAGCAATATAGCTTCTTTAGAGAATATCCAGCTGATGGCAGCAAGCAGCGTAACACCAACCAGAATCAGGTCAGGTTTATGGGCGTTAGTCATGGTCAGGCTCGACTGCCAAAGTTAAAGGAGGTGGTAGAACCCGATAATGTATAGTTTGCGAAGTAAAAAAGGAAGATGGCTTAATGGTAGGTCTGTGTAAAACAAAAAAAGATAGGAGAATGCGCAATGACTAGTAATGGTATGCGCCCTCTTCATCCAGGACAAATTCTGCGGGAAGAGAACTTGGATTCATTAGAAATGAGCGTGAATGCGCTTTCCAAAGCTCTCCACCTTCCAGCTACCCGAATGAACGAAATCATGCGTGAAAAGCGTAGCATCACAGCTAATAAGGCGCTGCGGCTAGCGCGATATTTTGGTACCAGTGAACGCTTTTGGTTGAATCTACAAACTGAATTTGAGTTGCGGCGGGCGCAGATTAATAAAGTGGATAAAATTGCCAGAGAAATTCAGCCGCGGGCGGCTGAGGCGCCCAAAGTCGCCAGCATCGAAGTACGAATAGGGGACAGATTTCAAATCTGTCCCCGGCTTAAGAATCACCTAAGTAAAACTCACCCCGCCGGCAACCGCCTCAGAACAGCACACGTGATTTCGGCCTAGAGCCTTGGCTTGATATAACGCCTTATCGGCTCGACTGAAGGCGTTCTCCACCGATTCCATGGCGGTATTCACTTCCGCAACTCCTATGCTTACGGTAATACGCACGTCCAACCCATTGCCGGCATCAACGCCCTCACGAATACGTTCGGCACAACTCCGGGCTTCTGCGTGGTCAGCGCAGAGCAAAAGAGTCACAAATTCCTCGCCGCCAAACTGGGCGACCAGATCCCCGTCTTGGCTGTATTGTTGGAAAATCACGGCTGTGTCAACCAATACCGAGTCGCCAACATGATGGCCGTGTTTATCGTTCACTGCTTTGAAATGGTCAATATCAAGAGCGATAACAGACAAAGGCTCCCCGGCAGCTTTCGCCTTTTTAACCATGCGTAGGGGTCAACTAATTCTCGGGGGCGTTTGGACATAGAACCGTAAACCATCGATTTTATAACTCTGATGTTCCCCCGATTATAAGGTTTGCCGACATTTTTCAAGTTTAAATGGAACGTGAAAAAAACAACCACAAGAGGCGCACATAAGAAAAGTCACCGCAAATGAGGAGGCCTAAGCAACCAGGAGGCCAAATGCGTGTCGGAGGAAGCACTGCTCGACGTTATCGTATTAAGTCCAATGTCGTGAATGGAACAAGTGAAGCAACAGCAACAGCGCAATCCCAGCAAACGCCGCACCGGCGTAGAAGGTCGTCGCAGCGCCGAGCGTTTGCCACAAAATCCCCGCTACCAGGCTCGCAAAAAGCAGTGCAATACCGTTAACAAGATTAAATACGCCGAATGCCGAGCCGCGCAAGTGGTCTGGCGCACAGTCTGCTACCAGGGCTGACAATACGCCCTGGGTCAGTCCGAGATGAACACCCCAGACCGCCACCCCGACCATGACAAGGAGATAACCCGTGGCTTTGGCCAACAACAACTGCGCAAGAATCAACGTGGCGAACCCGAGCGCCAGCAAGTAGCGCCGTTCGATACGGTCAGCCAGCAGTCCCACCGGATAAGAAGACAGCGAAAACACAACGCTCATCAACACCAGCACGAACGGTGACAGGCCGATGGGAAGACCTAAATCCATCGCGCGCAGGGCGAGAAATGCCGCGCTGAAGCGAGCCATTGCGAACAATGCGCCGATGCTGGTGATAAACCAGAAACTGCCCCCCATTTGCGTTAACTCGGTTATACGTAAGAACAAGCCGGGCTTGTGGCCCGCGTCTTTGCCGGCCGGAATCGTGTCGGGTTCGTGGACTCCGAAGACTAGAAACGCCATGCACAGAAGGGCAGGGATGAGTGCGAACCAAAGCACCAGGCCTATATTGTCTGACAGCAAAGCCATCAGTCCGATGGCCAGCAATGGGCCTATAAATGCGCCGGCGGCGTCAAGTGACTGGCGCAAGCCATAGGCCTCGCCGCGAATTTCGGGTGGGGTAATGTCCGCTATTAGGGCGTCGCGTGGCGCGCCCCTGATCCCCTTGCCGATGCGGTCGATGAAGCGTGCTATAAAGAGCACTTCTGCCGATTGCGCTAGCGGGAACAGTGGTTTCGTTATCGTCGCCAGGCCATAGCCAACGACTGCCAGCATCTTGCGCTTGCCGAGCCAGTCGCTCAATGCGCCTGAAAATACTTTGGTAATGGAAGCGGTCGCCTCCGCCACGCCTTCGATAAAGCCAACAGTCGCCATGCCTACACCAAGCGATAAAAACAAGGCTGGCAAGAGACTGTGCACCAGTTCTGATGATGCATCCATAAGCAGGCTGACAAATCCTAACGCCCAGATGCCCGTTGGTATTTTCACTTTTGCTTTTGGTAAAAACATTTTTCATTCACTCTATGCTTTAGTGAATCGTTCAAAGTGTTTGTAGTAATTGCGACATTCTATTAATTAATGTAGTATACGCGACATATGAAGTCAATAAAGGTCCAATTGCAATGGCAAAAGTGCCTGCCTTCGAAGATCGGGTGAATGCCTGCCTGGGTCAGATAAGCCCGGCCGAACAGCGCGTGGCCCGATACTTCCAGGACAACCGAGAAGAGGTTCTTATTGCCTCAGCCTCTGCGCTCGCGAAACAGGTCGGTACGAGTGATGCGACCGTGGTGCGAGCAGCCAAATCTCTCGGCTTTACCGGTATGGAAGAGTTGCGGCGCACACTCGCAATTGAGCTCAGAAGGGATACTTCACCTGCTGGTCGACTGGCACGCACACTCAGTGAAGTGAGCGGAGATCCTTTGTCGGCTCTTAATGTGACGTTGGATATTCATCAAAAGTCATTAGATGACCTGCGCCAAAACATTACTCCAAGCCTCTTTCAAAGCTCGGTTCGGGCTATTGTTGATGCACGGCGGATTTTTATCTTCGGCATCGGTCCGTCAAGTGCAATAGCGGAGTATTTCTCGATTCAATTGAGTCGTTTTGGCATCGATGCGCTGAGCCTGACGCAAACCGGTTTACTGCTAGCCGATGGCGTGCAAAAGTTTAGAGAGGGTGATCTGCTGGCCGTTTTTGCTTATGGACGGGTGTACCCGGAATTGACGGTGCTATTGAATCAGGCAGAACAGTGCAGCATGAAAAAGATGCTCTTTTCCGATACGCTGGGGCCGACGTTGCGTAACCGCGTGGACCTGGTCCTCCCCGTTGCGCGTGGGCGTTCAGATATGTTGAGTATGCATACCGCCACCTTGGCGCTTATTGAAGGGCTGCTGGTTGGCGTGGCGACAGAGCGCCCGAAAGAAACCATCGCCAATCTTGAATCGCTGAATAAATTACGCACCGAACTGGCCGGAAAAACCATGAATCTCCCCGCATTGTAGGGGTATGCCGACCGGTTGAGATGGCAGTCGTTCCCTGACACGCCCATAACCTATGATCATAAAACAACGGTAAAAGCGGGAAAGTTGAGTGTGCAGTCAGGGCGTCCAGAAAACGAGGGTTTTAGACTACAAGATACTTGGTTTGCAGTGGCTATTTGCCACTCATGTTGGCGCCCTGAGTCACTGGACCACTTCAGTCGTCAGCCAGATTTGAGACAGGACTGGATCTGATCCGCTTGAGTTCGCAGTGTGTTGTAAAGGGTAATTTAAAAAACGGCGGTATTATGGAGCAAGCAATATGAAAAGTACGAATCCATATATCAGCCACCTCCTTGGCTAGCCTATTAATTGATTTTGGGATCATCACTATCACGATCGATCTTATTTCTGGCGCCGCATGGAAAATTCAGCCATCAACTTACACAGTTACGCCAATTTGTGGAGATGCAATCGGATAGTTGAGTCAGGCGGGGTTCAAGGCGCAATCTCAGCCAAAGGGCCCCGCCATGATTTCATAAAAGGCCGAACTGATGAGCGCGTAATTACTTGTAGGGACAACTCAAAGATCAGACGCCATCAGTATAATGGGCTATGGGTCGTAACCCTCGACCAGCTAATCTCTCGGGGAAATATCTTACCCGCTATGTAGTGGCCAACTAATCCCGAGCCGAAGGTTGGGACAGGTCCGCACTGAGCGTCGGCTCACGTAAGACGATTCTTGATGGAAGACAGGTCGAGAGGCAGAGGACAAAGACTCGCAGCTATGCCGGAATAAACTAGTCCGCAAGCGGGTGTCCCAACTGGATGAGAAATCTTATTGCGAAAATTTCGAAAATGAACTTGGAGGGTGCAGATAACTTATTGAAAAGTGGTAGGACCAGGCAGATTTGAACTGCCGACCTCTGCCATGTCAAGGCAGCGCTCTAACCAACTGAGCTATGGTCCTGTTTTGCAACGCAGCGAAATATACTGATTCGGCTGCGGTGCGTCAACTTTTTATTGGCTTAGGCTATAAGCCCTTTTTGTAGATGTTTTCGTAAACATAATTGGTCGCTTCTACAAAGCCGTCTATACTGCCGCAGTCAAAACGCCGGCCTTTGAATTGGTAGGCCAGTACGCAGCCAGTTTTGGCTTGTTCCAGCAGGGCGTCAGTAATTTGCACTTCACCGTTCTTACCAGGCGGCGTACGCTCCAGAATGTCGAAAATATCCGGTGTCAGAATATAGCGGCCGATGATGGCCATGTTGCTGGGTGCGTCTTCCGGCGCAGGCTTTTCCACCATGTCCGTTACCCGGAACAGGCCGTCTTTCATGCACTCGCCCGCAATCACACCGTACTTGTGGGTTTCGTCGGCCGGTACTTCTTCAATGGCCACAATAGAGCAGCGGAACTGGCTGTAAAGTTTGACCATTTGCGCCAACACGCCATCTCCGCCGTCAGGCCCCACGCAGAAGTCGTCGGCCAGCACCACGGCGAAAGGGTTATCGCCCACCAGGTTGCGCCCGGTTAGAATCGCATGGCCCAGGCCCTTCATTTCGCTTTGGCGGGTAAAGGCGAAGGTATTGTGGTCAATCAAATCGCGGATAGAGGTCAGCATACCCTCTTTGCCAGAACCCGCAATCTGGTGCTCAAGCTCGTAGCTGATGTCGAAATGATCTTCAATGGCGCGCTTGCCGCGACCAGTAACAAAACCGAATTCGTGAATGCCGGCATCTGATGCCTCTTCAACACCGTACTGAACCAATGGCTTGTTAACGATGGGCAGAATTTCTTTCGGCATGGCCTTGGTGGCGGGTAAAAAGCGGGTGCCATAACCGGCAACGGGAAACAGGCACTTCTTGATCATTTCAGCGTCCTTATGAAAGTCAGTATTGGCAAAGTTTACCCAAGTTGATGGCTAAAATGCAGTTTCACCAAAAGAAATATTGCTGTCTGCCTGTGATCAGGCGCGGCGAATAGTACCAAAACATGTTTCTTGCTTGATGAACAAGCTCTGACAGACTTGTCACATAAAGCGCAGCAACACCATGGTGTTGTATAGTCATAACAAATTGAACCGAACTCAGGGAATACCATCCATGCTTGCAAGGACAGCCCGTGTTGTAAACGGGTGCATTGTCGTATTTTGCCTAGGCGCCAGCGCTCCGGTTTGGAGCTTTGATTTTGCCGATGTCACTAAAAAAGCCCAGGCGCTGGCGCAAAGGCCATACAAAGCGCCCAGCGCAGTTCCAGACTTTCTAACGTCATTGCCTTACGACCGCTACCAGTCAATCCGCTTCAAGCCCGAAGCCAATCTTTGGCGCCAGCCGGCCAGTGCGGACAAAAAGCACTTTGAAGTCATGATGGTGCCCACCGGCAGCGTATACCGGCACGCGGTCACCTTGAACGAATTGGATCAAGAGGGCGTAAGGCCGCTGATTTTTAATCGCGATCACTTTACGTACCCATCTCCCGATCTGGCCAAGCGTATTCCAGCCGACCTGGGTTACGCGGGCTTTTGGCTGACCTGGCCCTTACAATCATCGTCAGCAATTAAAAACGCCGAACGCCAGGGCAACCAGTTCCTGGTGTTCGCCGGCGCCAGTTATTTTCGCGGTGTCGGGGCCGATAACGGTTTCGGCTTGGCAGCCCGGGGCCTGGCCATAGACACCGGCTTACCTTCCGGCGAAGAGTTTCCGGCGTTCACCGAGTTTTGGTTGGAACGGCCAGCCGCCAACGCGGTTACCATGACGGTTTACGCGCTGTTAGACAGCCCCAGCGCAACCGGCGCTTACCGCTTCGTGATCAGCCCGAACACGGTCACCGGCATTGAGGTCAGTGCCCGCCTGTTTGCCCGCAGCAATATCGATCAGATTGGCCTGGCGCCGCTAACGTCCATGTTCTACTACGGCGAGAACACACGCCAGCCAGCGGGGGAATGGCGGCCCCAGGTTCACGACTCTGATGGCCTGCTGATACAGGATGAAAAATCCGCTGAAGTGACCGAGTGGGTATGGCGGCCATTACTGAATCCCACCAGTTTGCGGATGAACTATTTTCAAGTGACCAATCTGAAAGGATTCGGGCTGATGCAGCGCGATACCCGCTTTGATGATTTTTCAGACGCAGAAGCCCACTACGAAAAGCGCCCGAGCGCATGGATTGACAATATCGACGATTGGGGCTCAGGCGAAGTTGTGCTGGTAGAAATCCCCACCTCCTCAGAGGGCAACGACAACATCGTAGCCTTTTGGAAGCCACGTCAGAAAATCGAGCAGGGCGCAGAACTGAATTTCCAGTACCGCCTTAGATTCGGCGAACACACCGCATTCGACAGCGGTATTGGCCGCGTTATAGACACCTGGGTAGGTGCTGGCCGAAACAACGGCGCCAACCAGGGCGAAACGAATCGCAATCTGGACGGTACCTGGCGGGTGGTCGTCGACTTTGTGGGGGACACCCTGAACGCCGCCACCGGCCCGGTTGTCAGCGAGGTGGGCACCAGCGAAAACGCCGAAGTATTGGAACACTTTGTAGAGCACCTGCCAGAACAGGGCATCTGGCGCCTGTCGATGCTGGTCAAGCCTGCGCCCAATAACGACACACCCCTAAGAGCGCGATTGCTGGTAGGCCCGAACGCGGTGTCTGAAACCTGGCTGTACCAGCTGCCAGCCTTAGCCCAGGCGAGGGAATAAACGTGGAGCAGCTACCGTGCCAGAAGGCACTGGACCGGGTAATAGCGTACCTTCGCGGCAGCGGAATTCACCCGGGTGTCAATGAATGCTGCACTGCCCTTGAGTTGGTAGGTCACGCTTTGCAGCAGGCCCCCGATGGCGATTATATAAAGTTGGTTATGGAGCTGTTGCCCCAGTATTTCGAGTTGCCACAACCAAAGTTGACGCTTGAAGCCGGGCCAGAGCTGCTCAGGGGAAGCATGGGTTATGAATGATAGGGCCCCCAAGAAACTCTGGCGCTGGCGCACCGTCGCCAGAATAAGGCGCAGCTTGCTGGCGCTGCTGGTATTCGGCCAAACCGCCGTGGCCAGTTATTACCTGTTGTGGATCATGCCTTACCACGGCGGCACTCCGGTGGAAATCGGCCTGCTGGTATTGTTTGCACTGCTCTACGCCTGGATAGCCGTGGGTTTCTGGACCGCGGTGGTCGGATTTGTGTTGCGGCTGATGGGTGGCGATAAGCACTCGCTGCTGAACCGCTACAGCAACGATGATCTGGAACACACCCCGCTGGTCAAAACCGCCATTGTGCTGCCCGTGTACCACGAACCGGTGCACTGGACGTTTAGCGGGCTGAAAGCGGTGTATCAAGAATTGGAGCGCAACGGCCAGATTCATTACTTTGAATTTTTCATATTATCAGACAGCCGGAACCCGGAAATATGGCTGGAAGAACAAGCAAAATGGCATCAGCTGTGTGACGAGCTGGGCGCCCACGGCCGGCTGTTTTACCGCCGCCGCGGTGTTAACCTGAACTATAAAAGCGGTAACGTCGCCGATTTTCTGCGGCGCTGGGGCCGACTGTTCAAATACATGGTGGTGTTAGACGCCGACAGCCTGATGAGCGGGCGCACCATCGTGCGTATGGTTCAGTTGATGGAGCGCGAGCCCCAGGTCGGCATACTGCAAACAAACCCCTCTATCATTAACGGCCAGTCGCTGTTTGCCCGCCTGCAACAGTTTGGCAACCGCCTGTATTCTTCGCTATTTGCGACCGGCCTTGCCGCCGTGCAAATGGGCCACGCCGCTTTCTGGGGCCACAACGCCATACTGCGCGTAGAGCCATTTATGCAGCACTGCGGTTTGCGTAAATTACGCGGCTTTGGCGTGTTTGAAGGGCCGATCATGAGCCACGATTTTGTCGAGGCTGCCTATATTGGCCGCGCCGGTTACGAGGTCTGGCTGGAACCCGGTTTGGGCGAAAGTTTTGAAGAGTCGCCCCCCACGCTGGCGGATGAACTGTCACGAGACAAACGTTGGGCTAAAGGAAATCTGCAGCACCTGTGGATTCTGTGTTTTGGCCGCCGCATCCGTCTGGCGCACCGCATGGCGTTCCTCAACGGCATAATGGCCTACGTGGCCTCGCCCTTGTGGCTGGCGTTTCTGGCGTTAACCACAGTGGCCGCCGCGGAGTTAACGTTGTCGCCCATCGAATATTTTCCTGCCGGCCACGAAGGGCTCTTCCCACTTTGGCCGGAATGGCGGCCAGAGTGGGCGCTTACCCTCGCCCTCAGCACATTGGCGTTGCTGTTTGTGCCAAAATTTCTGGCCATTATCGACGCCATCATTCACGGCTTAGCCAAAGGCTTCGGTGGCCCTTGGCGGCTGTTTTTAAGCGTGTGGGTAGAAATTGTATTCTCGGTATTACTGGCACCCATCCGCATGCTGGCCCACAGCCGGTTCGTAATCGCGTCTTTGTTAAATGTCTCCCTAAGCTGGGCCGGGCAAAATCGCACGGAAGAGACCGGCTGGCGCGAAGCGTTAATAACCCAGGCGCCGGGATTAATAATTGGCGGTAGCTGGGCGGTGTTCGCCTGGTGGCTAGATGTCAGCTTTTTCATTTGGTCTCTGCCCGTGGCTGTGCCTTTAATACTGGCGGCGCCCACCTCGGTGCTACTCAGCCGGGTCAGGGTGGGCCAAGCCATACGCCGCGCCGGGCTGCTACTGATTCCTGAAGAGCTGGCAACGTTGCCGTTGCTGAAAAATGCCGCTGAAAATCGCGCTCAGCCGGCCAGCCCCTGGAATATTGGCCACTTTGAACAGGCTGTTCTGGTGCCGCTGGTTCACCAGCAACAACTGGCGCTGGCCAGGCCGGACCGGCATTCCAGACGAGCCGTAAGGCTCAACGACCTGGTGGACCAATGCATCCGTAACGGCCCGGCGGCACTGAATAAAAAACAAATCAGCGAATTGTGCGAAGACAGAGTGGCCCTGGCCGAGCTTCATCGCCGCGCCTGGATCGCGCCAACGGGAAGCTATTGGGGCCAGGCAATCGCCCGTCTTTAACAACTGGCCCGTTTTTAACAACTACTAATAGTGACGAATAACGGACTCAACCAACAATTGACTATCGACCAACAACAGAACATCGACAACCTACCACGCCGACTTTTGAGGTTTAATAATGCGCCGTCGCTCTCTTCTAAAAGCCGTATCTGCTGCTACTGTTTTGGGCGTTTTACCCATGCCGGCCTGGCTGCAGGCGGGTGAGGTGGCTCGCAGCACAAAACGCAGCGGGTCTTTTGATTACGCCTGGCTCAAAGGCCACGCCCGCCATCTGGCCGGCAAAGCCTACCAACCGCAAACCCGCGGCATCCCCGCAAGCTTGAACACCCTAAGCTGGGATGACTACCAAGCTATCCGCTTCAAACCCCAGGATGCGCTCTGGCGCAGCGACGATTTGTTGTTTCAGGTGCAACTTTTCCATCTTGGCTTGTACTTCAAAAAGCCAGTGCAAATATTCGAAGTGGATGGCGGTATCGCCCGGGCCCTGGAATATCGTCAGAGCAACTTCGACTACAGCGGCAAACAGGCACTGGGTAATCTGGAATCGAATCTTGGTTACGCTGGCTTTCGCTTGCACTTTTACACCAATTTTCAATTAGATCTGGCGTCTTTTCTGGGCGCCAGTTACTTCCGTGCGGTGGGCGAATCCATGCAGTACGGTTTGTCTGCCCGCGGCCTGGCTGTAGACACGGGCATGAGCAGGGAAGAAGAATTTCCCGATTTCACCACCTTCTGGCTAGAGAAACCGGCCCCCGGTCAGGACTTTGTCACCGTCTGGGCGTTACTGGATTCTCCCAGCGTTACCGGCGCCTATGCCTTCCGTATTCAGCCGGGGCAAAATACAGTGATGGACGTGGATGTGGCGCTCTACCCACGAAAAGCCATCGAACGGGTGGGCATTGCACCGCTAACCAGCATGTACCAAATGGGCGAAAACGATCGCCGTATGGCGTACGATTGGCGCCCGGAAATTCACGATTCAGATGGCCTGGCGATTCAAAACGGCAACAACGAATGGCTATGGCGGCCGTTGATGAACCCCCGCAATGTTCATGTCAGCAGTTTTGTTGACAATAACCTGAAAGGCTTTGGCCTGTTGCAGCGCGACCGTAACTTTGAGCACTACCAAGACGACGGCGTGTTCTACAATCGCCGGCCAAGCGCCTGGATCGCGCCAAAAGGCGATTGGGGCCCAGGGCAGGTAATGCTCACGGAAATCCCCACCGGAAACGAAACATTCGACAATATCGTGGCATTTTGGAACCCGCAAAAGCCTTTAGCTGTTGGCAAAGAACACCTGTTTTCCTACACTTTGACCTGGGGTGAACAGCCACCGGTGCAGCCAGACAAGTTAGCGCAAGTGCAAGCCACTCGCACCGGGCTTGGCGGCGTCATAGGCCAGCAGCGGGACGTATTTTCCTGGCGTTTTGCGATCGATTTCGGTGGCGGTGGTTTGAGCATGTTGGGGGCCGATGCCGAGCTGGAAGCTGCCATTACAACCAGCAGTGGCAAGGTGGAAATAGCGTCTGTGCGCCCTCTGGACTCGATTAAGGGCTACCGCGCAATGTTTGATTTGGTGCCCGGTGAATCGGGCAGTCCCGTCGACATCCGTTTGCAGTTGATGCTCAGCGGGCAACCGGTCTCTGAAATGTGGATTTACCAGTACACGCCGCCGCCGGCGGACGAGCAAACCCGGTTTTTGGAACTGTAATACGTCAGATATGACGTCTTATACTGAAGGATTGTTGACAATCCGTGTGATGGTGCGTAATTTCGCAACACTATTCATAGGATTGTTAACAAAGTATGTTAGAACTCGTCCCACAAGCCTATACTCGCGTTGATGAAGCCTTCGATTGTCTGCAAACGGCGATTGTGAAAGGCGACCTGATCCCGGGCGAAAAAATTGGTGAAGTTGAGCTCTGTTCCCGCTTTCATTTAACCCGCGGGCCGCTGCGAGAAGCGTTGGGCCGCCTGGAATCCCGAGGCTTGCTGATACGCCGCCCCCACGCCGGGGTGAAAGTGGTCTCCGTGAGCGCAGACGAGTTAATAGAGCTCTATCGGATACGCGAACTCATGGAAGGCCTGGCCGCACGACAGGCCGCGGAACGCATGACAGACGCCGAAATTGCCGCCTTGCGCGCTACCCTCGACACCCACGAAACCATGATCGAACAAGCCCAGGGCCAGGCTTACTATCAGGCCGAGGGCGACTACGATTTTCATCACCGCATCGCCACTGGCAGCCGCAACACCAAGCTGACCCAAATGCTGCTGGGCGACTTGTATTACATGGTGCGCATGTACCGCTACCGTTTAAGCACCTCGTCCGGGCGCCCGCACATGGCGCTGGGCGAGCATCGCAATATTGTCGATGCCATTGCCAGCCGAGATGGTGAGCTGGCGGAATTTCTGATGAAACGCCATATTCACGCAGCACGAAAAAACATTGAACAAAAAATCCGCGACGGCGAACTGACTATCTAACTAATCAGCAAACCATCGTCATCTTTATCCAAAGGAGGCACCATCATGTCCAGCAAACTTTCCCCGGGCGCCCGTTTTCGTAAAGCCCTGAACGACAACAAGCCCCTGCAGATTGTTGGCACCATCAACGCCTACGCGGCCATGATGGCCGAGCGGGTAGGGCACCAGGCTATTTACCTGTCTGGTGGTGGTGTTGCAAACGCCTCCTACGGCCTGCCAGATCTGGGCATGACCAGCCTGAACGACGTAGTAGAAGACGTGCGCCGCATCACCGCCGCCACGGATATTCCGCTGCTGGTAGACATAGACACCGGTTGGGGTGGCGCATTCAACATTGCCCGCACCATTCAGCAAATGGAAAAAGCCGGTGCAGCCGCCGTTCACCTTGAAGACCAGGTTGCCCAGAAACGTTGCGGTCATCGCCCGAACAAAGAAATTGTCTCCAAAGAAGAAATGGTAGACCGCATCAAAGCGGCTGTTGACGCTCGCGCCGACAAAGACTTCTTCATTATGGCCCGTACCGATTCGTTCCAAAAAGAAGGCCTGGACGCCGCTATTGATCGCGCAAAAGCTTATATAGAAGCCGGTGCCGACGGCATCTTCGCTGAAGCCGTAAACGAGCTGGAACACTACAAAGCCTTCTCTGCAGCCTTGGGCGATGTGCCGCTGCTGGCCAACATCACCGAATTTGGCGCTACGCCGCTGTACAACCGCAAAGAGCTGGGTGATGCCGGTGCCAGCATGGTGCTTTACCCGCTGAGCGCCTTCCGCGCCATGAACAAAGCCGCCGTAACGGTTTACCAGAACATTCTGGAGAAGGGCGACCAGAAAGATGTCGTCGATCTGATGCAAACCCGTATGGAGCTTTATGATTACCTGAACTACCACGATTTCGAACAGAAGCTTGACCAGCTCTTCCAGCAGACCAAAGGCTGAGATAGGGGACGGTATAGGGGACAGACCTAAGGTCTGTCCCCGGTGTCAAACAACCAAGTAGGGGACGGATTTCAAATCCGTCCCCGACCTGACAATAGGGGACAGACCTAAGGTCTGTCCCCGGTTTTAAGGAAAAGCACCCATGGCTGAAGCAAAAAAATTAAGTGGCGCAGGACTGCGTGGACAAGTGGCCGGTGAAACCGCACTCTGCACCGTCGGCCTAACCGGAACCGGCCTCACTTATTGCGGCTACGACATTAGCGACCTGGCAGACAACGCCCAGTTCGAAGAAGTGGCCTACCTGCTGCTGCAAGGCAAACTGCCAAACCAGCAGGAACTGGACGCCTACAAAGCCAAGCTGAAAAGCCTGCGCACTTTGCCCGACGCACTGAAAACCGTGCTTGAAAGCATCCCGAAAGATGCTCACCCGATGGACGTGATGCGCACCGGCTGCTCCATGCTGGGCAACCTGGAAACCGAGGAACACTTCAGCGAGCAAGACGACAAAATCGACCGTCTGCTGGCCGCGTTTCCGGGCATCATCAACTACTGGTACAGCTTTGTTCATAAAGGCGTGCGCATCGATACCAACAGCAGTTCCGATTCCATCGGCGGCCACTTCCTGGAACTGCTGCACGGCAAAAAGCCGAGCGAGCTGCACGAACGGGTGATGAACGTTTCCCTGATTCTGTACGCCGAGCACGAATTCAACGCGTCTACCTTCGCTGCCCGCGTTTGTGCTTCAACCTTGTCTGACATCCACAGCTGCGTAACCGGCGCTATCGGAACCCTGCGTGGCCCGCTACACGGCGGCGCAAACGAAGCAGCAATGGAACTGATCCAGAAATTCAAGACCCCGGAAGAAGCCGAAGAAGGCCTGATGGGCATGCTACAGCGCAAAGAAAAAATCATGGGCTTCGGCCACGCGGTTTACAGTATTTCCGACCCTCGCAACGTAATCATCAAAAAATGGGCCGAAAAACTGTCGAAAGAAGTGAGCGATACCGTGCTTTACCCGGTATCTGTGCGCTGTGAAGAAGTGATGTGGCGCGAGAAGAAACTGTTCTGCAACGCCGACTTCTTCCACGCCTCTACTTACCACTTCATGGGCATTCCTACTGGACTGTTCACGCCTATTTTTGTGATGTCACGGGTGTCCGGCTGGACTGCGCACGTTAAAGAGCAGCGCGCCAACAACCGCATCATCCGCCCAAGCGCTGAATACACCGGCCCTGATTACGCTGAATGGCTGCCGATCGAAAAGCGCTAACGCCCAGACCGGGGACGGATTGCCGACGGGGACGGATTTGAAATCCGTCCCCCATTGCCCAACCTCGACCGGGGACGGACTTCATATCTGTCCCCCATTACCCAACCTCGACCGGGGACAGATTTCAAATCTGTCCCCTATTACCGCCAAAGCAGGGACAGAATTAAATTCTGTCCCTGACCACATTGCCCAACGCCAGAGCGGGGACGGATTTCAAATCCGTCCCCTATTGCGTAGAGAGCCAAAAATATGAATACCCACTACCGCAAAAACCTACCAGGCACCGACCTGGACTATTTCGACACTCGCCAGGCAATCGAAGACATACAGCCTGGCGCCTACGCCAAACTGCCGTACACCTCCCGCGTTTTAGCTGAGCAACTGATTCGCCGTGGCGAACCCGACATGCTCACCGAATCACTAAAGCAGTTTATCGAACGCAAGCAAGACCTGGACTTCCCCTGGTACCCGGCCCGCGTGGTCACCCACGACATCCTGGGTACCACCGCTCTGGTTGACCTGGCGGGTCTGCGCGATGCCATCGCTAAAAAAGGCGGTGAGCCATCAAAAGTGAACCCGGTAGTACCCACACAGCTGATTGTGGACCATTCCCTGGCGGTAGAAGCCGCGGGTTTTGACCCAGACGCGTTCGAAAAGAACCGCAGCATTGAAGATCGCCGTAACGACGACCGTTTCCACTTTATCGAGTGGACCAAAACTGCCTTTAAGAATGTCGACGTGATTCCCGCCGGCAACGGCATCATGCACCAGATCAACCTGGAGAAAATGTCTCCGGTGATCCAGTCCCGTGACGGCGTCGCCTTCCCGGACACCTGCGTTGGCACCGACAGCCACACCCCGCACATCGACTGCCTGGGCGTTATCGCCATTGGCGTCGGCGGCTTGGAAGCAGAAACCGTCATGCTCGGCCGCCCGTCCATGATGCGCCTGCCGGATATCATCGGTGTGAAGCTCACTGGCAAACGCCAGCCGGGCATTACCGCGACCGACATCGTGCTGGCCATTACCGAGTTCCTGCGTAAAGAGCGCGTTGTATCCGCCTACCTGGAATTCTTTGGCGAAGGCGCCGAAAGCCTGACCATCGGCGACCGTGCTACCATATCCAACATGACCCCGGAATTCGGTGCCTCTGCCGGCATGTTCTACATCGACCAGCAAACCATCGATTATTTGAGGCTGACCGGTCGCGAGCCAGAACAGATCGCATTGGTAGAAACCTACGCCAAGCACACTGGCTTGTGGGCCGACGCGCTGGTCGAAGCGGAATACGAGCGGGTGCTGAAATTTGACTTGTCCACCGTTGTGCGCAACGTGGCTGGCCCGTCTAGCCCTCATCGCCGCGTAGCGACCAGCGATCTGCACGCCCAGGGCATTGCCGGTAATCTGGAAAGGGCCTTGGCGGAAGAAGCCGAAGGCAAAATGCCAGACGGCGCGGTGATCATCGCCGCGATTACCTCCTGCACCAACACCTCAAACCCCCGCAACGTGGTTGCTGCTGGCCTGATTGCGAAAAAAGCCAATGAGCTGGGCCTGGTGCGCAAGCCCTGGGTGAAATCTTCCTTTGCACCGGGCTCCAAAGTCGCCCGCCTGTACCTGGAAGAAGCCGGCCTACTTAAAGAAATGGAAAAGCTGGGCTTTGGTATCGTCGGCTACGCCTGCACCACCTGCAACGGCATGTCTGGCGCTCTGGATCCGAAAATCCAGAAAGAAATTATCGACCGCGATCTTTACTCCACCGCGGTACTGTCGGGTAACCGTAACTTCGATGGCCGAATTCACCCCTACGCCAAACAGGCGTTCCTGGCCTCGCCGCCTTTGGTTGTGGCTTACGCCATCGCCGGTACCGTGCGTTTTGACATCGAAAAAGACGTACTGGCCAAAGACAAAGACGGCAATCCGGTTACCCTGAAAGACATCTGGCCAAGCGATGAAGAAATCGACGCCATCGTAAAATCCAGCGTTAAGCCCGAACAGTTCAAACAGGTGTACATCC
Source organism: Marinobacter sp. ELB17 (assembly GCF_000169375.1). Lineage (GTDB taxonomy): Bacteria > Pseudomonadota > Gammaproteobacteria > Pseudomonadales > Oleiphilaceae > Marinobacter. The sequence continues at coordinate 56,968 of NZ_AAXY01000014.1, read as the reverse complement.
CGATGTTTGATCTGGGCGCGTTCGAAGAAGCCGAAAGCCCCCTTTACGACTGGCGCCCGAAGAGCACCTACATTCGCCGCCCGCCCTACTGGGAAGGCGCACTGGCAGCTGAGCGCACCATGAAAGGCATGCGCCCACTGGCGATTCTGCCGGATAACATCACTACCGATCACCTGTCGCCGTCTAACGCCATCATGATGGACAGTGCTGCTGGTGAATACCTGCACAAAATGGGCCTGCCAGAGGAAGACTTCAACTCCTACGCAACCCATCGCGGCGACCATCTGACCGCCCAGCGTGCCACCTTTGCCAACCCGAAACTGATGAACGAAATGGTTCGTGACGACAAGGGCGACATTATTCAGGGCTCTATGGCCCGTGTGGAGCCGGAAGGCAAAAACCTGCGCATGTGGGAAGCCATTGAAACCTACATGGAACGCAAGCAGCCGCTGATCATCGTGGCCGGCGCCGACTATGGCCAAGGTTCCTCCCGCGACTGGGCTGCCAAAGGCGTGCGATTAGCGGGCGTAGAAGCCATCGCCGCCGAAGGCTTTGAACGTATCCACCGTACCAACCTGGTCGGAATGGGCGTACTGCCACTGGAATTCAAGCCGGGCACCACCCGCCTGACTCTGAAGCTAGACGGCACAGAAACCTACGACGTAGAAGGCGATATGAGCCCGCGGTCCACCATGACTTTGGTTATTCACCGTACCAACGGCGAAACCCTGAACGTGTCTGTTACTTGCCGCCTGGATACCGCAGACGAAGTGTCTGTGTACGAAGCTGGCGGCGTGCTGCAGCGCTTCGCTCAGGATTTCCTAGAGGCAGAAGGGGCGGTCGTATGAGCGGTCTTATGAGCCAGGCACCACAAGTAAAAATTCCCGCGACCTATATGCGCGGCGGCACCAGCAAAGGCGTGTTCTTCCGTTTGGAAGACCTGCCCGAGCGCGCACAAACCCCGGGCCCGGCCCGGGATAACCTGCTGCTGCGGGTGATCGGCAGCCCCGATCCCTACGTTAAGCAGACCGACGGTATGGGTGGCGCCACCTCTAGCACCAGCAAAACCGTTATCCTGTGCAAAAGCACCCAGCCAGACCACGATGTGGATTATCTGTTCGGCCAGGTCAGCATAGACAAACCCTTTGTGGACTGGAGCGGCAACTGCGGCAACCTCACCGCAGCAGTCGGCGCCTTTGCCATTAGCAGCGGTTATGTGGACAAAGAGCGCATACCAGACAACGGCGCGGTGACAGAAATAGTCACCGTCCGCATCTGGCAGGCTAACATACGCAAAACCATTATAGCCAAAGTACCGGTCACCAACGGCGAAGTGCAGGAAACCGGTGATTTCGAGCTGGATGGCGTGACCTTTCCAGCGGCCGAAGTACAAGTGGAATTCATGGATCCGGCCGACGGCGAAGGCGCCATGTTCCCCACCGGCAACCTGGTGGACGACCTGGACGTACCAGGCGTTGGAACTCTGAAAGCAACCATGATCAACGCCGGTATTCCCACGGTTTTTATTAATGCAGACGCGGTGGGCTACAACGGCACCGAACTGCAGGATGCGATTAATGGCAACCCCGAAGCGCTGGCGATGTTTGAAACCATTCGCGCCTGCGGTGCGGTGAAAATGGGGCTAATTCAGAACATCGAAGAAGCTGCCGCGCGCCAGCACACACCAAAAGTAGCGTTTGTTGCGCCGCCTGCGGACTACAGCGCTTCAAGCGGTAAAGCGATTACAATCAACGACATAGACCTGGTTGTTAGAGCCTTGTCTATGGGCAAACTGCACCATGCCATGATGGGTACAGCGGCCGTCGCTATAGCAACGGCAGCCGCTATTCCCGGAACGCTGGTAAACCTGGCGGCTGGCGGCAGTGACCGTACCTCGGTCACCTTTGGCCATCCGTCTGGCACCTTGCAGGTGGGCGCAGAAGCCAAAGAAGTAAACGGCCAGTGGACAGCCAAAAAGGCCATCATGAGCCGCAGCGCGCGCATTTTGATGGAAGGTTGGGTACGCATACCCGGCGATAGCTTTTAACGCTGCAGCGACTTTTATTGACTCAGGGTTGCCCCAGGGGCGACCTCATGTTGTCGAATAATTTTACAGGTCAGCCCCAGCCAAGCATCACCTGTAAAGGGTCATCATATCTAACTCGCTGACCATAAAACGAAAAACGGTTAGCGAGAACTTAAGGCATCATTATTGCTTGTTTTTCTGAAGCGATCTTGGGATACGTACAATTCAGATACTGGCAGTAATTGTAGATCCCGTTCTTAAAAAGGGAGTGATGCCATGAAATCGTTATTCAGGCGGGTGAGTGCAACCGCTGTTGCGACAGTGTTCAGTGCAGTTGGGTTTGGTGCGTCTGCCGCAACTGTACCTGTAGATTTGGCCAGTTGGACGGCGCTAACAGTCGATTATACAGGCGGTCAGCCAGCAGGTAACTGGGTTCGGTCTGCAGACAACACATCTGTTGTGCAGACAGTCAATGCCGATCCGTCGTTCTTTCTGAACAATCTTAACCAAACGCAATACACAATACAGGGAAGCTGGCAAGTCAACACAACCTCCGATGATGACTTCATGGGGTTTGTATTTGGCTACCAGAACTCCAGCAATTTTTACATGTTTGATTGGAAAAAGGGCGCTCAAAGCTATTCAGGAGCGAGCGCGAATGAGGGAATGACGGTCAAGAAATACGAGGGTGCCACGGGAAATGCCCTCAATGACCTTTCCCTTGGCCAGTTCTGGGAGAACACAACAGATACCTCAGACATGACGATCCTTGCCCAGAATCATGGGTCCGACAAGGGATGGCTCAGTTCGACGGCCTATAACTTCTTTCTTGACTTCAATAACACGGCAAACAGCTTCAATATTATCGTCAAACAGGGCTTGACCGAGCTCTGGAATACTACGATTGTTGACTCAACGTTCACGTCGGGCCAGTTCGGGTTTTACAACTACTCGCAGTCGGCTGTCTCATATGCGGGGTTCGAGCAGGAAGGCGGGGTGATTGTCATTCCGGTTCCGGAGCCGGGCACGTTAGCCCTGCTGTCGCTCGGCCTGGCGGGTCTGGCCTCCCGGCGCCGTTTCAGGCAGCAACCGAATAAGTAAATAGTGACCGGCTCCTTTCGGTGTTTGGGCGTTAAGTTTGCTAGGCTGTAGGCAGCAGATATCCAAATTGAAGGAGCCGGTATTATGTCCGCAACATTCGATCTCAACGAACGCCCAGATTACGACGACATCCTGCAAACCATCGCCGACTACGTCCTCAACCACCAAATTAAAAGTGACGAGGCGTGGACCACTGCCCGCCATTGCTTGATGGACACCCTGGGCTGCGGCCTGCTGGCCTTAAAATTTCCGGAATGCACCAAGCATTTAGGCCCGTTGGTAGAAGGCACCATCGTACCCAACGGCGCGCGCGTACCCGGCACATCGTTCCGTATGGACCCAGTCAAAGCCGCGTGGGACATTGGCTGCATTATTCGCTGGCTGGATTACAACGACACCTGGCTGGCGGCTGAATGGGGCCATCCGTCGGACAACCTGGGCGGCATACTGGCAGTAGCCGACCACCTATCGCAAAAGCGCGTGGCCGAAGGCAAATCCCCGATCGCCATGAAAGCCGTGCTGGAAGCCATGATCATGGCCCACGAAATCCAGGGCGTACTGGCGCTGGAAAACTCCTTCAACAGGGTAGGGCTAGACCACGTTCTGCTGGTCAAAGTGGCGTCTACCGCTGTGGTGGCTCGGCTGATGGGCGCCAACCGCGACCAGTTGCTGTCAGCGCTGTCACACGCCTGGGTAGACGGCCAATCCCTCCGCACCTACCGCCATGCCCCCAATGCCGGTTCCCGTAAATCCTGGGCTGCTGGCGACGCCACCTCCAGGGCCGTTCGCCTTGCGGATATCGCCATGCGCGGCGAAATGGGCATACCTGGCGCACTCACAGCGCCCCAGTGGGGCTTTAACGACGTGCTGTTCAGCAAAACCAACAAAGACCAGAAAATCAAACCTGCGGACAAGTGTCAGCTTTCTTTACCACAGGCATTTGGCTCCTACGTGATGGAAAACATCCTGTTCAAAGTGTCTTTCCCTGCAGAATTCCACGCCCAAACCGCCGCGGAAGCCGCCGTTACACTTCACCCGCAAGTGAAAGACCGCCTGCAAGATATCGATAAAATAGTACTGATCACCCACGAATCCGCTATTCGCATTATTTCTAAAGTGGGCAGCCTCGCCAACGCCGCAGACCGCGACCACTGCCTGCAATACATGACAGCCGTGCCCCTGATATTTGGCGACCTCACAGCCGAGCACTACGAAGACAGCTTTCACAGTGCCCACCCAATGATTGATCAGCTGCGAGGCAAAATGGAAGTGGTCGAAAACGAAGCTTACACAGCGGATTATCTGGACCCAAGCAAGCGCTCCATTGCCAACGCAGTGCAGATTTTCTTCAAAGACGGTTCAAGCACAGAAAACGTGGTCGTCGAGTATCCAATAGGCCATCGTCGCCGTCGCGAAGCCGCGATTCCGCTGCTTAAACAGAAGTTCCAGCAAAACCTCGCAACCCGCTTCCCCGCAGGCCAATGCCAGCGAATCTCCCAGGCGTTACAAAGCCAGGCAGAGCTGGAATGCATGGCGGTTCATGAATTTACAGGCTTGTTTGTGATTTGAAATACTCAATCAATATCTACGCTGGCACACCAGGATGCCAATAGGCACACACTCTGATAGACTCTTTTTATGAAGCCATTTAGCTGGAATGCGGACAAAAATCAGCAGTTGATGAGCGAGAGGGGCGTTTCCTTTGAGGACGCCTTGTTTGCTCTTCAGTCGGATGGTTTGCTTGATGATGGGCCTCATCCCAACAGGGAGAAGTATCCGAATCAGCGAGTTTTCGTGGTTCGGATTGATGATTACGCCTGGCTGGTACCCTACGTTGAGAATGACTATGAGTTTTTTCTCAAAACGATTATTCCCAGCCGCAAGGCCACCAAGAAATTTTTGAGGGGGTAGTATGGCCAACACCAAATTGGATTTAGAAGAGCAAGAGCTCCTGGAGGCGTATGACTCTGGGGAATTTGAATCAGACTTGAGTGCGGATCGTCGGGAGTATGTGGCCAAGGCAGCGGAAGAAACATTCAAGAAAGACAAGCGGATCAATATCCGAATTTCAAGTCGAGACCTGGAAGCACTTCAGCGTCGGGCGCTTGAGGAGGGGCTTCCCTATCAGTCTCTGGTGTCCAGTGTCCTGCACAAGTATGTCTCTGGCGGCCTCAAAGACATCTCTGCTAACAAGTCAGGGAACTCTGCATAAAGTGAATTGACAGTGACAATCATCTACTTTTCCAATTCGGCGACAGGCCACCGGCGTTGAGAGACACAGATTGCATTCGCATCATTTCAGCAAGGAAGGCCGAGAAGCGCGAAAGAAAGATATATGAGAAGTTCCGCCATGCGTGATCACTACGACTTTTCTGACTCCAAGCCCAATCCCTATGCCTCGAAACTCAAGAAGCAGGTAACAATCCGGCTTGATGAAGATACGATAGATTATTTCAAGCAAATGTCTGAGCGCCAGGGAATCCCCTATCGCTACCAAACGGACCGAACGTGCTTGTACGCCCGGATTCTCTCGTCAGTGGTGAATGGCTGCGAGTTCAGACAGCCTAAAATTTTGAGGGGGCGTATGGCCAAAACCAAATTCGATTTAGAAGAGTAAGAGCTCCTGAAAGCGTATGAGTCTGGAGAATTTAAATCAGACTTGAGTGCTGATCGCCGGGAATATGTGGCCAAAAGTGCGCCGCTGGGCTAAAGCCGGCGCGGAAGACGTTGAGATTATTGACTGCCATTAGGAGTCGGATATGGACTTCTGAAGGAAGTTGATGTGGGTTGGTCTCTCGTGCATAACCATATCTATCCATGGACGTCAGTTGATACGTGGCAGTTGGTCAGATGCTCAGCTAAACTTTTGTTTTATGGACCTATAGACTAGAGCTTTTTGCGAGACTGAGCGGCGAGCCACAATATAACAACTATAGCGGCCGATCCCGGACCGCCGACTGTGAAACAAGGAGAAAGCGATGCAATCGGCAGACGCATTCAAGGCGGCTCGTCAGCAACTGCTGGACCTGCGCGAAGACTATGACCGCGCCTACGAGACCTTCAAATGGCCCGAGCTGAACGAGTTCAATTGGGCGCTCGACTGGTTCGATGATTACGCCAGAGACAATGAGAAGATCGCGCTCTGGCTGGTGGATGCCGACGGCAGCGAGTACCGCTACAGCTTCGAACAGATGCGACAGAACTCCAACCAGGTAGCGAATTTTCTGCGCGACCAAGGGCTCAGGCGGGGCGATACCCTGCTGATCATGCTCGATAATGTCATTGAACTCTGGGAAACCATGCTGGCCGCGATCAAGCTGGGTGCCCTCGTTATTCCAGCCAGCACGTTGCTATCGAAGATGGATCTCGGCGACCGGCTTGGGCGTGGTGCTGTCACTCATGTGCTCACCACCAATGAGCATGTTCCCAAATTTGAAGGCGTGGCAGAGGGGCTGACCCGCATCGTCGCAGGTGAGCCTTGCGAGCAGTGGATTAATTACGAAGATGCCTATGACTACGAGAAGACTTTCGAGCCGGAGGGCGTAACCCTCGCCACCGATCCGATGCTGTTGTATTTCACGTCGGGCACCACCTCCCTGCCGAAGCTTGTGCTGCATACGCATCAAAGCTACCCGGTCGGTTCGCTGTCGACCATGTACTGGCTCGGTTTGCAGCCCGATGATATCCATTTCAATATCAGTTCGCCCGGCTGGGCCAAGCATGCCTGGTCCAACCTGTTCGCGCCCTGGGATGCCGGTTGCACGGTGTTCATCTACCGCCAGCCGCGCTTCGACGCGCCCGCCACGCTAAAAGTGATTGCCGACAAGGGCGTAACCTCCCTGTGCGCGCCGCCCACGGTATGGCGCATGCTTATCCAAGAGGACCTGGCGGCTTATGATGTGAAGCTCAAGAGCCTGGTCGGCGCGGGCGAACCGCTTAATCCGGAAGTGATCTCACGCGTAGAAAAAATCTGGGGCCTCACAATCCGCGACGGCTACGGCCAGACTGAAACCACGGCACAGATCGGCAATCCGCCGGCACAGAAAATGAAGTCCGGCTCGATGGGCCGGCCCTTGCCTGGCTACAAGATCACATTGCTCGATCCGCTCGATAAGGAAGTCACCGAAGGCGAGATCGCCATCGATGTGCGTAATCAGCGTCCGCTCGGACTGATGCAGGAATACCGCGACGATCCCGAACGCATGGCCAAGGCGCTGCACGACGGTTTTTACCGCACTGGCGACGTGGCCAGTCGCGACGACGATGGCTATTACTGGTACGTCGGCCGCGCGGACGACGTGTTCAAGAGCTCGGATTACCGCGTTAGCCCATTTGAGTTGGAATCTATTCTCATCGAGCACGAATCCGTGGCCGAGGCCGCAGTTGTGCCGGCACCCGATGAAATGCGACTGAGCGTACCCAAGGCCTATATCGTGCTACGCCGCGACTACGAGCCTGGCCCGGAGGCGGCAAAGGCCCTGTTTGCTTTCATTCGCGAGCGCATGGCGCCGTACATGCGGATTCGACAGATAGAATTTGCCGAGTTGCCCAAAACCATCTCCGGCAAGATTCGTCGTGTTGAACTACGTACCCACGCTGCCAGCAGCGAACAGGGCGAGTATGCCTATACCGAAACAGATTTTCCCGAGTTGAAGGACTGACAAAAAAGAACAGAATCAATCAGCTCTCTGACTAAGCTCCAAACAAGAATACGTCCAGTACCCACGCCAATAAGGCTGCCATTTTCTTGTATAGGGTATCAAAGGATAGCAAAGCCAGCCGGGATGCGATGGAGTCACAACACAATCCCGACGTGGCAGAGATTATCCGCAGTGCGGCGCCTTTTTGTGAAATTCGGCCCCTTGGTGAGTTTGAAGATCCGGAATGGAAGGCATTGCCACACCGAAACCCGATATAAACGTTATCAATGACCGCCTGAAAGCGGCAAAAGAACACGCAGAGGGAGGTGGAAAATGACCACAGTTGAAGAAGAAAGCACCAACGTCTATGCGGACCTGGGCTTTACTAATGCAGATGAAATGCTGGTAAAAGCGCAACTGGCAGCACAAATTCGCAACATTATTAGCGCCAATCAATGGACACAGACAGATGCCTGTAAGATTCTGGATCTGAGCCAGCCAAAGCTTTCCAATCTGCTGAATGGCAAGTTTCGCGGCATCAGTGAAACAAAAATGCTGGACTGTCTCACCCGCCTGGGCCGAGACGTACAAATCGTCATCAGCGCTGATCGTCATACAGCAAAACCAGGGCGTGTATCTGTAGTTGCAGCCTAACACCACGCCTGGATTCTTTCGTCAGCGGTGAATGGTTGCGGGTTCAGATAGCCTATGACACCGAAATTGCGGAAGAAGCCCTTGAGGATCAGTTGAATAACATTCGGCCCGGGCACGTTCTCGAACTGTTTTGTGTTATGGGTGACGACCACCAATTTTTTTGAGTTTTACTCGCAATTGCCGGGTTCTTCGCGGCTTGTCATAAAGTCCTCGGAAACCACTTCGCCGCCAAACCAGCTAGCCCATGTCTCTCCGGCGGGCGTTACAATGCGGGCACGCCCGATGATCACAATGTCCACTTGTTTGACGTCATTAGGGTAGGCTACCGGCTTTGGCAGCCGTAGCGTCTGGCTTTTGTTACTTTTGAAAATGCTTGCACGTTCCATTTGTTGCCTGCCTCGCGATGTATATCCCAACTTAAGTAGTGAGCAGGGAAACGTCAATGGCGTATCTGTGAAATCCGGGGCATACGCAAGTATCACCAAACGGACCGAACGTGCTTGTACGCTCGGATTCTCTCGTCAGCGGTCACCAGCGGCACATTAAAATGCCGGGCCAGCGCGACAATCATTCTGTCGGCTGGATCTTTATGGAAATCCCCAGGCAAACGTGTCGATTCGACACCTACGGCAGTGTCGACGGGCACGAACCTTACCCCATCAATGTCGCCAACAGTCTCAAGCCAGTCATCGAGGTTCATTCCCAGAGTCAGGCGATCCCGACTGACAAGTAATGCGATCTCCCAAGCAGAGATCGCTGAAACCAGGATGACTCCGTCTTCACATTGCTGCTCGTGGTCAATGGCTGCTTTTGCGTTGAGTGAAAGCTGGTTGTCACCGTTTACCCACCAAATCAAAGTGTGCGTATCAACAACAATCAAGCCAGCGCCTCCCAGTCTTCCTCACCCACTGACGCCGTTGGATCGCGAAACTCCACAACGCTTCCGCGCAGACGCTCAAGAGGCGAACGCTGATCGCTGCGATAGCGTCGGATCTCGATCGTTGGCCGGCCGCGATCCGTTATTACAACAGGCTCACCAGACGCTTCTACCTTGCGAAAATATTCAAGGGCTCGGGCCTTGAATTCGGATTTTGTTACATGCCCTTGGTTCATTTTTACACCACCTTCACCGTGAGTAGTCATTGCCGATGGTCATTACTATATAGCAGGACAGTGACCAACACAAACAGTCACACCGATTCTAGTTATGACCGAGTGGAAGTAGCATTCTTGTAGGTAGTACTGGCAAGATAACTACGTCGTAAGTACAATGTAGTTATGATCCATTTTAGCTTTCAATGGGACGCTACAAAATGAGAGGTTCCGCCATGCGTGATCACTACGACTTTTCTGACTCCAAGCCCAATCCCTATGCCTCTAAACTTAAGAAGCAGGTAACAATCCGGCTTGATGAGGATACGGTAGCTTATTTCAAGCAAATGTCTGAGCGCCAGGGAATTCCCTATCAGAGCCTGATCAACTTGTACCTTAGAGACTGCGCAGCTTCGCACAGGGATCTCAAGATGCATTGGCAATAATAGTAAATGTTACCAAATGGACTGAATACGCGCGTACGCCCGGATTCTCTCGTCAGCGGTGAATGGCTGCGTGTTCAGGTAGCCTAAAATTTTGAGAGGGGTAGACTTCGGGATCGCTTAGCTGGCTACTCCTTTCCACGAAGTTATTGCCCCTGCTTTTGTGATGTAGTAACTTAACTACAAAATGACGCATTAGAGGTGCAACCATGACCATCACCACCTTAACAAGCCGCGAGTTCAATCAAGGAGCGAGCGAGGCAAAGCGGGCTGCAAATAATGGACCGGTGTTCATCACAGACCGGGGCCGCCCAGCGCATGTTCTTATGAGTATCGAGCTCTATCAGAGCATTACAGGCAGTCACAAGAAGATTGCCGACTTGCTGGCAATGCCTGGCATTGCTGATGTTGATTTTGAGATTCCGCGCTCGCGTGATCTTGCACGGCCTGCGGATTTTTCCTGATGTTTCTTCTTGATACCAATGTAGCTTCTGAATTGCGAAAAATTCGCCTTGGCCGAGCTGATAAAAATGTAGCGCGGTGGGCTGATAGTGTGGATGCCGTAGACCTTTACTTGTCGGCCATCACCGTTCAAGAGCTGGAAATGGGCGTGTTGTTGGTCGAGCGGCGCGATCCACCACAAGGCGCTATCTTCCGGTCTTGGTTCGAGAGCCATGTGTTGCCTGCCTTCGCCGGCCGCATCCTGCCAGTTGACGCAGCCGTTGCGCAGCGTTGCGCGGCGCTCCATGTGCCCGACCCACGCCCAGCAATGGATAGCCTGATTGCAGCAACCGCACTTGTTCACGGCATGACCTTAGTAACGCGAAACGTGATTGATTTCCAGTCATCCGGCGTGACAATCATCAACCCGTGGGAAATCTAATGATCGACAAAAAATTCGATGAATCTACCGCTTTCTGGTGAACGTCGAGGTCAGCATTCGAATTAGTAAGCAGGTCCGGATGTGCTTCCGCTGAACCAACTACTTCTTCCAGAAGGGCGTAAGTGACTTCACATTGTCAGCGGGTTCTTTTTTTGGGGAGGTCCCTTCTGACGACATCTGCGCCAAACGCTCATCAATGCTCTCAAGAGCACTGGCAATACGTTGCAGGGTTTTTGCCATATCACCGAAGCCTTCCGGTGCTTGTGACATGCCCAGAGTCGGCACGGGGTCTGCTTTGTGGCTTGCAGTCTCCGGAGTTTTCACCTTGGGCACGTCGTCTTCGCCCAGCAAATCCTTGCGGATGTTCTTTAAATCGTGGGGGTCTATAAACGGCCTGTCTTCGGCGTAGGCGCACATCATCATGCCGTCGCACAGCTTGTTAATCAGCCGCGGAATGCCACGGGCCAGCTCGTGAATTTCCTGAACAGTGTCTTTATCAAACAGCTTGTTACCACCGTGACCAGACACCAGCAAACGGTAATCAATGTACTCGGCCGTTTCCTTTGGCGTTAGCCCTTCGAGATGGAAAAACAACTTCACCCGTTGCGACAGCTGGGGAATAGAGGTCACCGCCTTTTTAAGTTCAGGCTGTCCCAGCAAAATCACCCGCATGGAAGGCCCGCCCATACTTTCCATACCGGCCAGCATGCGCACGTCTTCCAGATTTTCCCGGGTCAGATTTTGGGCCTCATCAATGGTCAGCACCACCGGTGTGCCTTCGGCAGCCATCTTTTCCAGATATTCTGTAATCTGAAACAGCATGCCCACCTTGCTGTCGTCTTCGGCCTTTAATCCCGCTTTGCGCAGAATCAGGCTGAACAGGTCTTTGGATTCCAGGTTGGTGTAGGCCACGTTCAACAGCTTTAAATCCGCATTCATATTGCGGATGGTTTTTTTCAGCAGTGTGGTTTTACCAGAGCCAATTTCCCCGCTGATCACCACAAAGCCTTCTGAACTCCAGATAGCCGACGACATGTACACATAAGCCCGCGAGTGCTGCTGGCTCATATAAATAAAGTCGTCTTCCGGGGTAATCCGGAACGGGTGTCTGTGCAGGCCGAAAAAATCTAAATACATGGGCAGTTCCTGTCTGGGTCAGGTAAGCCCGACCATCTGTTGCGTGGTCAGCCGTGTGCTGAACTCAGTGCTCTCGGGCTTATACGCATCGTAGCTTTGCGACACTGTACCAAAGCGGAAGTCTTGCATCAGCCTTTGTAGGCGGTGCTCGCACTTATCCAGGTTGGTGTAATGGCGGAAGCGGGAAAACCAGCTGGCGTTGTTATAGCGCGGCTGGTCTGGGTCTATCTCCCAGGGGTGCAGGTAAAACATCTGCGGCCGGCTGCCACCGCCAGAGGCGTTATTGAACAAATAGCGGAAAACAGGGTAGGGGAACTGGCGAAAATAGCCCCCGCCCGCAGCCGGTATAGACAGCCCTCCGATTTTGGCCGTCGTCAGTGGGAATTCCCGCAGCAAATGGCCTTTTTCCGTTTCGATGGTATAGGGCGCACGGGGCGAGCCCGGAATGCCGTAATTATCATGGCGCACCGGGAAAATACTGGAATCCCAGGTAAATCCGCATTCCGCCAGAATATCCAGCGCCCACAAAGATTTGTGGGTAATCGAATAGCTGGCAGCGCGATAACCGCTCACTTCAGCCCCAATAATATCTTCCAGCAGGACTTTTGAACGCTGGGTTTCCTCGCGAAACACCTCTGGCGTCTGGTTGTAAATCAGCTGGTGGCTGTAGCCGTGGGACGCTACTTCGTGACCCCCAGCGGCAATTTTGCGCACTAACTGCGGGTATTTCTCGGCCACCCAACCCAGCACAAAGAAGGTGGATTTCACGTCATTACGTTCGAACAGTGCCAACAGGCGCTCGGTATTTTGCTCTACACGGCTGGGCAGGCTGCCCCACTGGTCCGGGCGAATCACCTTTGCCAAAGCGGCCACGTGAAAGTAGTCTTCCACATCAATACTCATGGCGTGTAGGGTTTCCGCATCGTTTTTTATGTCGCCGGATGCGGCAGTAGGTGCGTTGGATTCACTATTATGCCGGTCTGACATGGGCACGGGCATCCTTATTGCAAGTAATTTTTTAATTCTCACCTACTGCAGGTTCAAAAACAATCGCCTTACCCGTAATATCTTCTCCACAGTTATAAAGCAGTAAATGCTTGTTACACAGAGATACAAATGGCTTAAAATTGACCAGATCACAGCGTCGATTTTTCGATTAAACAGTTGGCAGGCGGCAAGGAAGTTTGGTGTGTCCTATATTCGTTTTCGGAAACAGTTTCTGCACATTCCGTATCTGTTGCTTGGCGTGTTGGAATTCTGCCTGCTGTTTTTTGTATACCGCCTGCTCGCGTCTGGCGTTCATCTGGTCATTTCTCTACCGCCTGAACTGGCGTCTGGCACCTTAGCCGCGCTGGTTTTCTCGCTTATGCTCAGCGCCGGCACTCTGTCTATGGGCGGCTACTCATCCCTTGCCAATGAAAACACAGCGTCCCTGTTTTTCCGTACCCTGGTGGCTTACTGCTTCGTAGGCGGCCTGGGGCTCACCATTATCTATTTGTTTGTGCCAGCGCTAGACCCGGGCAGTTCCGCGCTATTTTACGCCGTTGCTCTTTCCTCGTTAATTGTCATTCTGTGCCGGCTGGTCTTTTTAAGAGTGGTAGATTCAGAACAACTGGTGCGCCGGGTAGTCGTGTTTGGCGCAGGCCCGTTTGCCGCTAACTTAATGCAAGAGTACGAACAGAACATGCGCGCCATGGGCGTTCGCATCATCGGCTGCATTGCAGACAGCCCGGACCAGGCCGCAGTGAAAAAAGATCAGTTACTGCCAGCCCCCGTCAACTTCCATGAGTTTTGCCGCCACAACAAAGTGTCTGAAATTGTGATCGCCCCACAAGAACGGCGCCAGGCCCAGGGTGGCTTCCTGCCAATGGCGGGCTTAATGGAGTGCAAACTGCGCGGCATCACCGTCACCAGCGGGGTGGATTTTTACGAGCGCGAGCTGAAAAAAGCCAAACTCGATATGGTGCATCCGTCCTGGATCCTGTTTTCCGACGGCTTTAGCGCCTCTCGTAGCCGTGCGTTTGCCAAGCGTTTTGTCGATCTTGCGCTCAGCCTCGCGTTGCTGGCCATCATGTCGCCTTTTATTATACTAACCGCTATTGCAGTATTCCTAGAGACTGGCCGCCCGGTGCTTTATAGTCAGCAAAGAATCGGCCTGCTGGGCAAAGAATTTCGCATCTATAAATTTCGCAGCATGCGCCAGGATGCAGAAAAAGACGGCAAGGCCCGCTGGGCTTCGGCGAACGACAATCGCATCACCCGTGTTGGTGGATTCATACGCAACACCCGGTTGGATGAGCTGCCGCAGATTTACAACGTGATCAAAGGCGAAATGAGTTTTGTCGGGCCGCGCCCGGAACGGCCGGAATTTGTCTCTGAATTAAAAGAGAAAATACCGCTTTACGACACACGGCATTACGTAAAGCCTGGCTTAATGGGCTGGGCCCAACTTAAATACCCTTACGGTGCCTCGGTAGAAGACGCCAAAGGCAAACTGGAATACGACCTTTATTACTCGAAAAATCACAGCCTGCTGATGGACATACTCATCATGATTCAAACAGTGGAAGTGGTGCTTCTGGGCAAAGGCGTGCGATAGCAGCAACGACAAAAAACAGGGATCTGGAGAAAATTATGGGCAGGTTTAAAGCGATTGCAGCAGTATGTACGGCATTGTTCACACTCGTGTTGGCGGGTTGCTCCGGCCTGCCATCTTCCGCACAAATGCCTCCGTCTTCCGAAATGGAAGTCGAAGCCTATGAAATCGGTGTGGGCGACACCATCGCAGTACACGTGTGGCGTAACCCGGAACTGAACCAAACCATCGTGGTTCGCCCGGACGGCTTTATCTCTATGCCCCTGATGGGCGATGTGAAAGCCGAAGGCAAACGCCCTGAAGAACTGGCCAGTGAAGTAGACACCGCCTTGGCTGAGTTCATCCGCACTCCCGAAGTGACGGTAATGGTCACCTCGCCGGCCAGCAAAGAATTCCGCAACCGCCTGCGCATTACCGGCCAGGTAGCCTCGCCACAGTCAGTCGCCTTTCAGCCAGGTATGACCGTGCTTGATTTGGTACTCATCGCCGGTGGCGTGACAGACTTTGCTGCCGACGGCCGGGCTGTTCTGCACCGCCAGGTAGACGGTGAATATAAAAGCTACGGCCTGGATCTGGCCGCCATCCTCACCGAAGGCGACATGAAAACCAACCACACCTTGCAGGCCGGTGACGTCATCAGCGTACCCCGTAAACAGTTGTTCCGAGGCGAGCTCTGATGGATCTACAGTTCATCATCGACACCCTGCGCGCGGTAAAGCTTGAGCTTTATCGCCACAGGTTGGCGGCGGCTGTTATCTTTATGTTGGTAACAGCCGGTGTTTTAACAATGGGGTACGTTACACCCAAAAGCTACACCTCCCACGCGGTGCTCTTTGCCGACCAGTCCAACATTCTTGGACCACTCCTGCGCGGCCAGGCTGAAGTCACCCAGCTTGACCGAATTAATGAAGCCCGCGAGATGATTCAGAGCCGCTCGTTTCTGGAGCAAGTCGCTCTGGACACCGGATTAATCACCGGCGGCGAAACGGATGCGGCCCGTAACGGCATCATCAGCGAATTACGCAACCAGATTCGGCTGAGGGTGTCTAACAGCAGTTTTCTGGATTTGACCTACACCAGCCGTAGTCCAGACACCTCATTTCAGGTGCTCAGCGCAGCGCTAAGCCGCTTTGTTGAGCGCTCCGTGCGCAAAAAACGCTCCGAAAGCCAGGGTGCGTTTGAATTTATCGACTCCCAGGTAAAAACCTACCAACGACAGCTGGAAGAAGCGGAGGAGCGGCTTAAAGTATTTAAAAGTGCCAACCAAGACGGCAACGAAAGCAGTGCCATGGCGCGCATCGAAAGCCTGCGCCGCGAAATTGAAAACCTGAAGCTGGAACTTCAGCAAAGCGAGGCCGAAGTTCGTTTAACCCGCGCCCAGCTGTCTGAAGAACAACCGGTACGCCGCATCACCGTAGACCCCGGCAAGTCCGCCGCGGAGCGCCGTTTATCCTCGATGCGGCTGGAATTAGATTCGCTGCTGCTGCGCTATCAGGATCGCCATCCAGACGTAATCAGCACCCAGGCACAGATTGCCGACCTGGAACGCCAGGTGTCTGGCCAGAGTGAGTCCTCCCGCGAAGGCGGGGTGACCGAAGTTATGGAAAACCCGGTCTACGAGAACCTGAAAATTCAGCTCTCGGAAGGCACCACTCGCTTAGCTGTGCAAACTAACCGCTTGGTGTCTCTTGAGCGGCTGTTAGAAGAAGCTTTTGACCGTTCTCAGCGCGTAGCTGAAAATCAGGCCCAATTCTCTGAGCTAACGCGTGATTACGACGTCACCCGCGGTGTGTACGAAGACATGCTGCAACGCAGGGAGCGCGCAAGACTATCGATGACCCTGGACGTACAGGGCGAGGGCGTAAGCTACAAAATTCAGGAACCGGCGACTTACCCCACCACCTGGGACGGCCTTCAGCTTTACCAAGTTGGTTTGGCCGGCCCGTTTTTGGGTAGCACCATGGTGTTAGGCCTTTTGGTTATGCTGGTAATGTTTGATCAGCGCCTGCGCTCGCCGCGAGCCCTGCAGCTGTCATTGCCTGCCGGCCTTCCGGTACTAACCAGCATCCCCCACTACCGCAGCACCTGGAAAGACCGCCTGTTACGCAAGGATGTCATGGCCATACTGTTTATTCTGGGCGTGTTCATGGCGGTATATCTGAGCGTATTGCTGTTTAGCGTAATGGGAGTCACCCCGGAACAGTTGATCAATAAAGCCCGCGAGTTAACCGGGTTCGGGGGCAGCTAATGGACGACAACAAACTTTACAACGCGTTGCTGAAAAATCAGAAAGAACGCCAAGGCCCGTCCCATTCAGAAGGCGAAGCACGCTCTGAAGACAACTTTCGCAAAGAACGGCCTTTTGCCGGCGTAGAAGCACCAAGGCGCCAGCTGGGTGCGGTACAAGGTGCCGATTCAGAGCGCCCGCCAACGGTTTATGACTCTGCCTTTTCGCTGGAACTGATCGGAAACCCCAATCCCTGGAGCCGGGAGCAGTTGCGGGAAAAGAAAATCATCTATCCAGGCATGCCAGACAAAGAAGTGATGGACGCCTACCGCGAACTGCGAATTCAGCTGCGTAGCCGCCACGGCGAGGGCAATTTTGCGGTTATGTTCAGTTCATTGGGGCAGGACAGCAGTTCCGTCGCCACCGCCTACAACCTGGCGGCGGCCTTTGCGTTGGACTCTCACACGTCAGCGTTGCTGGTAGATTGCGATCCGTACAACCACAGTCTGCAGAACCTGGTGTCGGCAACCCTGGGGGCCGGTGTGACCGACTTCGTCGCCGACCGTTCTTTGAAAATAGGAGACATACTGTACGCCAGCGGCGTTGCCCGTTTAAGCGTGATTCCGGCGGGTACCCAGGCGTCATCGGCCGTAGAGCTGTTTTCAGCCGTGCGCATGCGCGAGCTGATCGGCGAATTGAAAAATCGTTATCCGGACCGCTGCATCGTTATCAACGCTCCGGCGTTCCGGGACAACACCGAAGCACGCATACTCGAACGCTTTGCCGATCAAGTGGTCATGGGTGTGCCCTTTGGCGAAGTAACAGGCGACGAAATCGCAGAAGCGGTTAGTCTGTTAGAAGCGGACAAATTTGCCGGGCTGGTTTTTCAGGAGTAACACATGGAACGCAGAGCAGGGAAACGATTTGGCCGCTCGTCGGTGGCACTCATTGCGGCATGCGGTTTACCACTGCCACTAGCGGCACAGGTGGCCGATGGCAGCGCACTCCAATCCATTTCTGGTTCCGCTTCCGTCTTTACGGCAGCCACCCACACCCGAACCGATACTGCTGGCGGCACAGACACCCGCACGGAACCCAGTATTGGCCTGTCTGGACGGCTTGGTGGCACCTTGGCCAGCGGCGCAAACTCGCTAGCGCTGCAATACGGTGGCACCCTGGAAACCAGGCGCGACACCTCCGTTGGCGACCAAACAGACCGTAGCTCCATTTCAGGCGCGGCCCGCTACGCCTATTTCGATCCGGCTCAGCCTTTAGATTTTAACCTGGGTCACACAGTCAGTTCGGTGCGCAACAACACCGGTTTCGTGGTGAACCCCTCCAGTTATGACACCCGCAATACCTTAAGCGCCGGGGCCGGTTTGCGCTTTAATTCGGGCAGCCTGTCTACCTTGCGCCTGTTTAGCCAGGCAGGCCAAAGCTTTGGTGGCGGTGACTTGAGCGATGAAAACTCCTTAACGGCAGGCGCAGAGCTAACCCGAAGGCTCAGCGAACGCTCCAGTGCCAGCCTCAATGCCAACCGTAGCTGGTCTGACGGGAACAGCGTTGACCAAACAATCGACAGCGCCCAACTGGTGTACCGGCGCGAGCTGGAAAACGGCTCGTTCAGCATCGGTGGCGGTAAAAGTTGGGCAACAACCGAGTTTTCCGACAATAGCGAAAGCGACAGCGATGCATTAACCGGGTTCGTAGACCGCAGCTGGGTAGCCGACCAATACCGCACCTCGGTTCAGTACAACCGAAGGCTGTCAGACAGCACCACAGACCTGTCGCTGAATTTGCCGCCCGAATTTGATTTTTTACCGGAAACTGTCGAGCTGCGAGACCTAGTGGTTAGCGACTCGATACTCGTATCACACAGCACCGATCTATTGTGCAACGCCTGCACGCTCAGCCTGGCCGCAGAAGCCGCCTTGCTGAAATCCCAGAACACCGGCGACAAAACCCACGAGTACCGCTCCAGCGTCAGCTTGGGTGTGCAATTAACCGATCTGCAGCGCATCAGCTTTGGCTACAGCTGGCAGGGCGATGCGGAAGACCAGGCTGGTACCATTGTTGATCAGATACACCGGTTTGATACCCGCTGGTCACGGCAACTGGCAGAAAACACGGAATTCGCAGTGGCGTTTAACCAGGCCTACCTGCGCAGCGATCTGCCCAGCGACGACCGTGATCAATACGTTATCCGGTTAGAGCTAACCCACGGTTTTGCGTTAAGCGGTCAGCGCTAGGCGGCAGGCTTTATGACACAGGAATTTAGGGACGCACCTATGTTTTCACAGCGCCAAGCCATCAACCTGCCCTACGAATTGCCACCGCAATTAATCGTAGTGATCGACACCGAAGAAGAATTTGACTGGAGCGCCGAGCCAAACGCCCAGGCAAACCAGGTGTCGGCCATGGCGCATATTGACCGGGTACAGAGTATTTTTAACGAATACGGCATTTGCCCGTGTTACGTCATCGACTACCCGGTAGCCAGCCAACCCCACGGTTACGGGCTGTTGAAGCAGTTTGCCTCAGACGGCCAGTGCGAAATCGGCGCTCATTTACACCCCTGGGTCAACCCGCCGCAAACCGAAGTGGTCAACCTCACCAACAGCTACCCGGGCAACCTGCCGGCGGATCTGGAACGCCAAAAGCTCAAAATTCTTCAGCAAACCATCTCTGACAACTTCGGCACCAAACCCACCACCTACAAAGCCGGGCGTTACGGCTTTGGGCCAAACACCACCGGCATACTTCAGGAACTGGGTTTCAATATCGATTTGTCGGTGTGTCCGCCTCTGGATTCCCGGGCAGACGGCGGCCCGGATTACCGGCGTTTTAACGCCCACCCGTTCTGGTTTGGGGGCGACAGCGGCGAACGTATCCTGGAAATCCCCTGCAGCGGCGGATTTATAGGCTGGGCCAACGCTCTTGCCATTCCGCTCTACGAATCTGCGCTGGCGCTGAAAAAATTCAGAGCCCCCGGCATTCTGTCGCGCCTGGGCGCGGTTGACCGGTTAATGCTGTCACCAGAGGGCTTCGCCCCGGCAGAACACATAAAACTCACCCGTGCCCTGTATAAACAGGGTGTGCGCACCTTTACCTGGAGCTTTCACAGCCCCAGCGTTGTGCCCGGGCACACCTCTTACGTTCAGAGCGAGGCGCAGTTGCGCTTATTTCTGGACAGTTTTCGGCAGTATTTTGATTTTTTCTTCAATGAATTAGGCGGCCAGGCGTCATCACCGGCCCGCATTCAAACGCTTATGGAGAGAATGGCATGAAGGTGCTTGGCATATCACCCCTGGACAAAGACTCAACGGTATCCATCGTTGAAGACGGCAACATCCTGTTTGCCGCCGGCGAAGAACGGTTTACCCGGGTTAAACAGCAATCCGGATTTCCGCGCCTGGCTCTGGAAAAAGCCCTTGCCTACACTGGCTTGTCCATGTCGGATTTTGACCAGGTGTGCTATCCGTTTCTGACCGCAGAAAACGAGCAGAAACTGTTTTCCAAAAACTTGGAAGACGAAAAAGAATTTATAAAGTCGTTTGAACCCACAGACCTGGGCCCACAAATCAGAGAAGCGCTCGGCCGCGTACCAGACCGCAGCGAAGCCATTCACGGGCTAACCCACCCCAACGCCATGATGGAAAAGAGCTTTTTATACAACTCGTATTACTCCATGACCGGTGCCACAAAAATAGCATCCAACACCATGGCGCTAAAAGCCTCGCGGCAGTGGGGCGAAAACGCAAAAGAGTCCTTCCAGCACTGGCAGAAAGAACTGACCGATGGCCTGGCCTCGGTAGGCTGGAGTGGCCCCATCAAACGCATGGACCACCACCTGTCCCACGCTGCTAACAGCTTTCTGTGCAGCGGTTTTGATCGTGCCCTGTGCGTTACCCTGGATGGCTACGGCACCGGCCTGGCCGGTTCCATCAGCGAAGGCCGCGACGGCAAAATCCATCGTTTGCACGGTCTGCCATTCCCGAATTCTTTGGGCACCCTGTACGAACACGTAACCTCCAGTCTGGGTTTCAAGCCCAGCCGCCACGAAGGCAAAATCGTCGGTTTGGCCTCCTACGGCGATCCGTCCATCCTAGGCGACATACTGCTGTCCCGCATTCAGCAGACGCCGGGTGATTTCCGTATTTATGAAGCCAATAACGTGTTCTTCTCCCGTTACCTGGCGTCCAAGTTTCCAAAAATAGACGTGGCAGCGGCTTATCAGTACGTTCTGGAAAAAGTGGCCACCGATTACATCCGCCATTGGGTCAAAAAAACCGGTATCGATACCATTGTGCTGTCCGGTGGCGTTACCGCCAACGTGAAGTTGAACCAGCGCATTTTTGAAATCGAAGGCGTGAACCACATCTTCGTCTACCCCAACATGGGCGACGGTGGCTGCGGCACCGGCGCGGCGATGTATCACAGCTGGCCGGGCGGGGCAAAGCCATCCATTGATAACAGTTATATGGGGCCGGATTACTCCGAATCCGAAATCGAAACAGCGCTGAAAGCCGAAGGTCTAACGTATCAGCGCCCAGAACACCTGGCGAAAGACGTGGCCGAACTGATCCACAACGGCAACGTAGTGGCCCGTTTTGACGGCCGCATGGAATACGGCCCCCGTGCCCTTGGCAACCGTACCATCATGTACCACGCCCGGGAGCCCGAAGTGAACCAATGGCTGAATAAGCGCCTGGGCCGCACAGAATTCATGCCGTTCGCACCGGTTACCTTGTACGAGGCCCGCGAGAAGTGCTATCACAACATCAAAGGCGCCGAACACGCCGCCGAATTCATGACCATCACTTTTGACTGCACCGAGTTCATGAAAGAAAACTGCCCGGCCGCCGTGCACGTCGACAACACCGCCAGGCCCCAGCTGATTCAGCGCCACGTGAACCCGGGCTACTACGACATTCTCAAAGAATATGAAAAAATCAGCGGCATCCCCAGCCTGATCAACACCAGCTTTAACATGCACGAAGAGCCCATCGTAAGCTCGCCGGAAGACGGCGTTCGTGCGTTTCTGCAGGGAGCACTGGATTATTTGGCCATCGGGCCATTCCTGGTGAAACACCCGAATCCGCAGCATTAAGTGGTGTCAGGAAGCAATGCCATGGCAAAGGCCACCTTATCAGTGACATTGCAGCCAGCCTCTGCGTACGCAGGCTTGAAGGCTGACTGGCAAGATCTGGAAAACCGCGCCGACCCCACGGTGTTTTTGTCGTGGCAGTGGCTGGGGCACTGGTTGGCAACTTACCAGCCCGCTGCGCTGGTGATAAAAGTGAGCGAAGGCGAACGAATTATCGGCCTGGGGCTTCTGGTTGAAACCATCGAGCGCCGTCATGGTGTATTAAAAAGCCGCTGCCTGCGCTTACATCAGACCGGGCAGCGCGTGCAGGACCAGATCTGGATTGAATACAACGGCTTCCTATCTGAAAAAGGGCAGGAAGACCGAGTGGCTGCGGCATCCCTAAAACACGTTTGTGAAGCGCTGCCGGAATGGGATGAGTTTATTGTTGGCGCTATCGACAGCAAAGACGCCGACCGCTATGCCCAGTTAACAGGGCTGCACAAGCACGTCCGTTGGGAAGCGCCCTGTTATGGCGTAGATCTGGACGCACTGCGGCGCGGCGGCGTGCATTACCTCGACACGCTGTCACGTAACACCCGGTATCAGATAAACCGTTGCGAGCGCCGATACCAGAAGCGGGGGCAGGTGCAGTTGCAGCGGCCGGATTCCGTGCAGGGCGCCCTGGCATTGTTTGATCGCATCGGCCCGCGGCATCTGCAACGTTGGGGCACGGGTGCCGACCAGAGTGGCTTCGCTAACCCGGAGTTCGTGCATTTTCATCGCGAGCTAATTCGAACCCAATGGTCAGAGGGCGGAGTAGACCTGGTATCACTGATGGCCGGAGATCAGGAAATCGCGAGCTTCTACAACCTTTTGCACAAAGGCGTTATTTATTTCTACCTCGGCGGCATGGAAACGGAAGCCGATAACCGGCTGAAACCGGGGCTTCTGGGCCACGCTTTGTGCATTGAAGACTATCGCCACCACGGGTTTCACTATTACGATTTTATGGGGGGAGACGAACGTTACAAGGCCAACCTCGGCCAGCTGCACCGGCAGCTCACCCAGGTATCACTGCAACGTGGCCGCTTCAAACTGAAACTGGAAGACGCCGCCCGGCGTACCAAACAGCTTTGGCTGAAGGAAACAGCCCCCAATGAACGCTGAGCTTCAGGTACGTGCGGCACGGCTGTCGGCTTTCCCGTTGAAAGACTACAACGATTACATAGCCGGCCAACCAAACGCCACGCCCTATCACGCCAGCGCCTGGTTAACGGCGGTTGAAAAAGCCTACGGCCACGTTGCCTGGGTGGTAACGGCCCATCAAAACGGCAAGCTTTGCGGAGCCTTGCCGCTGGTGGAAGTAAAACGGCCGTTCCGCGCCAGCACTCTGGTGTCGCTGCCATTTTGCGATCTTGGTGGGCTACTGGCTGACAGCCCGGATATAGCCGCCGAAATTCGATTCGCCGCGCAGAATCTCGCCGCCAGTCTCGGCGGTGCCGCTCTGGAGATTCGCGAAGGTGGGCCAGAACTGCTGCCGGAAGAATGCACCGACCTTACCGGCGACACCAAAGTGCGAATGCTGTGCGAATTGCCCGCTTGTAGTGAAACCCTTTTCAAAAGCTACAAACCCAAACTGCGCAGCCAAATCCGCAAAGCCGAGAAAAATGGCCTGACCGCAGAGGTACGCCAAGGAAGCGAAGCCATCGCATTATTTTATGCGGTGTTTTCACGTAACATGCTGCGCCTGGGGTCACCGGTACACAGCCTTAACTGGTTCAAAGAGCTGGGTAGGGCATACGGCGACAAAATGCTGGTAGGCCTGGTGTTCAAAGGTGAACAGCCGGTAGGTGCTGGCATTGTGCTGGTGCAAGGCAAACAGGCATGCATTCCCTGGGCTTCAACGCTTGAAGAGTACAATCGGCTGGCGCCGAATATGCTGCTGTACTGGACCCTGCTGGCGAAAGTGAATGATATGGGTTGCACCCAATTTGATTTTGGCCGCTCCACTTTGGGAGAGGGGACATTTCGTTTTAAAAAACAGTGGGGTGCAAAGCCGTATAAACTTATATGGGCTGAGTACCTCAATGGCGAGCAAAAGAGAGTCAGTATGGATCTAAGTGGCACTGGCGCAGCGAGCGTATCTCGGCTGCGGCCCCTTATCGAAAATATCTGGCGGAGGTTGCCGCTGGCAATGACAAACTGGCTAGGCCCCAAACTTAGGCGTTACATTACCTTATGACGTTCGTTCTGCTGTTTACACTGCTTTGTCTAGCGGTCCCCGTGTACGTGTACTTCGGGTACCCGGCCTTACTGTGGCTGCTAACCCGTGGCCTGCCGGATATCACTCACCGTCGCGGCGAGCACAAGCCTTCCGTTGCCCTGGTTATCTCCTGCTACAACGAAGAAGGTGTGATCCGCGAGAAACTGCAAAACGCTCTGGAGCTGGATTACCCAGAGGAGCTGCTAAAGATCATAGTAGTATCAGATGGCTCAGACGATGGAACCGATGAAGCGGTAAAGGAGTTTAAGGACAAACGCATTCAGCTCATCCGCCAAGAAGGCCGATTAGGTAAAACCATGGGCATCAACCTGGCCATGGAACATATTGAAGCCGACATAACTGTATTCAGCGACGCCAACGCCATGTATGCCACCGATGCTATCAGTAAGCTGGTGCGCAACTTCGCAGATTTGGACGTGGGCTATGCCGTAGGCGCAGCTCTCTATACCGATGGCAACCAAGGCGCCAGCGCCCGCAACGAAAACCTCTACTGGCGCTATGAACTGGCCATCAAAGCCATGGAATCTCGCCTGCATTCCGTAGTGGGCGGAGACGGCGCCATCTACGCCATTCGCACCAAGCTATGGGAACCATTGCAGCAGCAAGACATCAATGATTTTGTGAACCCCCTGCAGATCATCGCCAAAGGCTACCGGGGTGTGTTCGATGCAGACGCCCGCTGCTTTGAAGAAACCGCCGGTGATTTCGACCGGGAAGTGGCCCGTAAAGAACGCATCGTAAACCGCAGCATTCGCGGCCTGATGCGGGTAGGGCAGGTAATGAACCCCGCGAAAAGCGGTGTGTTCGCCTTTGAGGTTATCTCCCACAAGCTGTTGCGTTGGCTGATTCCTTTGTTTTTGCTCGTTGGAGTGGCAGGCAGCGTTATTCTGGCCTTTGCGGGTTTCGGGCTGTTTCAGCTGATAACTGCAGGGACATTCGTAATACTGGCGCTCACGCTCGCAGGGCACTTATCGGCTAACCGAAACCAACTGCCCGCCTGGGTTGCCACCCCTTATTATTTTGTAATGGTGAACGGCTATGCCGTAAAGGGCATTAGCAAGGCAGTTCAGGGGCGAACTCAGGTAACGTGGAATAGTGCACGAAACACCGAAAAAGGAAATTCCGGAGTGTCAGACCAGTGAGTAAGCTACGAGTACTTCAGTTCATTACCCCAGCGGGTTTCTATGGGGCAGAGCGCTGGGTTCTTGCCATGGCCAACAACATCAACCATGACGACGTTATTTGTGATCTCGCGGTTACCCGGGAATCTCCAGATCAAGACCTGTCAGTGGCCGAATATTATCCTCGCGATCACGGCCAGCAGGTTCACTACCTGGATATGCACGGCCGTTTCGATTTCCGGGTGGTTGGCAAGCTGTGCAAAGTCATACGCGAAAATCAGATTGACGTTATTCATACCCACGGATACAAATCCGACATATTAGGGCTTCTCGCGGCTAAGCGCGCGGGCATTGCCTGTGTGAGCACCCCTCACGGTTTCTCGGGCGATGTTGGCTTCAAGCTTGCGACATTTATCCGCATTGGCACTCACATGCTTCGCTACTTTGACCAGGTCGTTCCTCTTTCCGAGGAGCTGATGGAAGATATGAAGCGGTTCAAAGTGCCCGAGTCTAAAACGTCCTTCATTCGGAACGGCGTTGATCTCACGGAAATTGACGCAGCGCTGGCAAACCTGCCTGAAGATAAAGGCCCAAATACAGACTCCCGAATCATCGGCTTTATTGGCCAGATGATTCCCCGGAAAGGTATCCCAGACCTTATCGAGGTTTTTGATCAGCTCTATCAACAGGAGCCAGACCTGCGTTTGCAACTGCTCGGTGATGGCAGCCAAAGGCAGGAACTGGAACGCCAAGCCAAAACATTGAGCAGTGTGAATGCTGTTGAGTTTTTGGGTTTTCGCAGCGACCGGCTGGCGCTGCTCTCAAAGTTCAGCTTGTTTGTCATGACCTCCTCACTGGAAGGCATTCCCCGATGCATGATGGAAGCCATGGCAGTCGGTGTTCCGGTGGTTGCCTATGATATTCCCGGTGTCGATCAGCTTGTAGAACATGGCAAAACGGGGCTGCTGGCACCGTTTGGTGACAAGGCCGCGCTAGCGGCCTGCTGCAAACAAGTTCTCGGTGACACTGAGTTGGCGGCCATCCTAAGCCGCAATGCCCGGGAAATGGTCAATGTGCGCTATTCAGCCGCCCGCATGGCGAACGAGTATGAGGATCTGTTCCGAAAGCTGACCGGCAAAGCCAAAGAAACACCATCGCATCAAACGGATGCCAACTAATGTGTGGACTGGCTGGTTTTCTGCGTACTGCTTCAACCCCTGATCGGGATGCTCATAAGGGTTGGCTTGAGAACATGGGGCAGGCAATCATTCACCGTGGGCCAGATGCCGGCTCAACGTGGCTGGATGATGCAGTCGGGCTTGTACACCGCAGGCTGAGTATTCTTGATCTCAGTGATGCAGGCACCCAGCCCATGGTGTCTGCCTCTGGGCGCTACGTTGTTGCCTATAACGGCGAGATTTACAACTTTCAGGAATTGCGTGACGAGCTCATCAGCCAAGGCCACAGCTTTCGCACAAGAACCGATACAGAAGTTCTGCTTGCCCTCTACGAGATACATGGCCCGAAGTGTCTCCAACTGCTGAATGGCATGTTTGCCCTGGCCATTTGGGATCGCAAAGCCCAGAAGCTTTTTTTGGCACGGGATCGCCTTGGTAAAAAGCCACTGTATTTTTACGAAGCTGACGGCCAGTTTGCCTTTGCCTCAGAGTTAAAGGCCCTAACACCGGCACCCTTCGTGAAAACCGAGTTGCGCTACGATGCAATCAAAGACTTCTTTTTCTACCAATACATACCGGATCCGAAAACCATCTACAAAAACGTCCACAAACTGGCCCCTGGCCACTGGCTAATGACAGATGGAATTAGCACACACCAGGAACAGTATTGGGATGTGTCTTTCGGGGCTCCCTCAAGCGCCAGCTTAGGCGAACTGGAAGATGGTCTATTCAATCTGATTGACGACGCCGTTCGCCTACGTATGGTCAGTGATGTGCCCCTTGGAGCATTCCTGAGCGGCGGAATTGATTCGAGCGCAGTGGTTGGGCTAATGGCCGGCCACACCAATAAGCCGGTGACAACCTGCGCTATCGGGTTTGATTCCAAACGATTTGATGAAGTGCACTGGGCCAAAAAAGTCGCCGAGCAGTTCAAAACAGATCACCACGAGTTCACCGTAAAAGACAATGTTGCGGAGAGCCTTAGCAGCATTGCGCGCTTCTTTGACGAGCCCTTTGCGGATCCTTCGTTCGTTCCCACGTACTTCGTATCACAACTAGCCCGCCAAAAAGTTACTGTGGCACTGGCTGGCGACGGCGGTGATGAGAACTTTGCAGGCTATAGCAAATACTACACAGACCACGTTGAAAACCGGCTACGAGGTATGTTCCCCACCGCACTTCGCCACAACCTGTTCCCCGGGCTCGCCCGCCTGGCAGGAATGGTAAACAGTGGCCCAACGCGGAAAGCTAAATCTCTCCTAGGAACACTGGCTCTGGATCCGGACGAGGCGTTTTTCGTCACTAACAGCTTCTTCCGAAGAGATGTCTGGAATAGTCTCGTGAAGGGCGAGCTAAAACGGGAAACCCAAGATTACGATCCTGCGGATATTACCCGTGCCCATTACAGGAATGCTGACACGGACGATCATCTTTCCAGCATTCTCTATACAGACATAAAAACCTATCTTCCGGGGGACATTCTGGTAAAGGTAGACCGCATGAGTATGGCAAACTCGCTGGAAACCAGGGCTCCGCTTCTTGATTACCGGGTGGTGGAGTATGCCGCGCAGATACCCGCTGCACTAAAACTCCACGGCAAAGAAAAGAAGTATATTCTAAAAAAAGCGTTTGAACGCATGTTGCCGGAAGACATTCTATACCGAAAGAAAATGGGGTTTTCGGTTCCTTTGGCCCAATGGCTGCGCCAAGAGCTGAAGCCTATTGTTGAACAACTTTTGTTGTCTCCAAATAGTGGCGTTGCAAATTTATTTGAACCTGCCGGTATCCGTAACCTCTGGCAAAGGCATCTGGCAGGGGATGACCAGTTCACTCAGGAACTTTGGTCTCTACTGGCCTTTGAACTCTGGTGGCAGCAGTACCAGGTGGGCGCATGATGGGCGATAGGAATATGGCAACAGAGAGCCCATCTCAAAAGCCCCTGAGGGTTCTGCACGTTACCTTCAATATGGGGATCGGCGGCACAGAGCAGGTTATACGGCAACTTGTTCAGGGCATGATCCCTGAAGGTGTTGAGTCTGAAATTCTCTGTATTGACGGCCAGATAGGGCCTATTGGAGAAACGCTTCAGCAGTCAGGTGTCCCGGTTCATAAATTGACGCGAAAGCAAGGATTTGACTGGTCGTTAGTTGCTGGAATTCGAAAGCGTTTGAGGGAAGGGCGATTTGATGTTGTGCATTGCCATCAGTACACACCTTGGCTTTATGGATGGTTGGCAGCACTAGGAACAGGAGCCAGGGTTGTTTTTACTGAACATGGCCGCTTTTACCCGGACAGGCACCGTTATAAAGCAATGCTCATTAACCCTCTAATAGCCCTGCTCACATCGGCAGTTGTCGCAATTTCAAGCGCGACCAAAGATGCTCTCGTGAGGTACGAGTTCATACCGAGAAAAAAAATTCAGGTCATTTACAATGGAATTTCTCCGCTGAATCGGAACGCTTTGGAAACCCAAAAGGTGAGAGATAGGTTGGGAATCCCGCAAGATGCTTTCGTAGTTGGCACGGTTTCCCGTCTTGATCCCGTTAAAAATCAAAGCATGATGCTCCGAGCTTTTAAAGAGTTTTTCGAGCACTGCCCGGGAAGTTATCTATTAATGGTTG
Organism: Marinobacter sp. ELB17; assembly: GCF_000169375.1. Classification (GTDB taxonomy): domain Bacteria; phylum Pseudomonadota; class Gammaproteobacteria; order Pseudomonadales; family Oleiphilaceae; genus Marinobacter. The sequence goes on along the minus strand of NZ_AAXY01000014.1, from coordinate 27,876 downwards.
GGGATGGCCCCGACAAAGAGAAGCTGATTAGATTATCTGCAGATCTTGGAATAAGTGAACGTACAATATTTACCGGCTTTATCAATAACCCGGTCAACGAATTATCCGCAATTGACGTTTTTCTATTATCTTCTTTGACTGAAGGGACATCGATGACACTGCTGGAAGCGATGAGCCTTGGGATTCCTTCAGTTGTAACAGACGTTGGAGGGAATCCAGAAATAGTTAATCATAACGTGACTGGGCTTGTTACTAAGTCTAATGAGAAGTCAGAATTTGCATCTGCTATAACAGAAATATACAAGTGTCGGAATAAACGAAAAGAAATCTCTATCGCAGCCCTTGAACAATTTCACGATAAATTCACACGAAAAAAATTCGTATCTGACTATTTGTCAATATATCATTCTGTGAGGAAGCATCACTGATGCTGCCCATAAAGAGAGCGGTAATATATTCGTTACTAACACGATATTTTTTGGTGGCGACGGGTCTTGTGTCAAGCCTCGTGTTCGCGCAGCTTTTAACCTCTGAAGAGATCGGGCCATTTCAACTGATAACCGCTGGGACTTTAGTAGTACTGGCGCTCACGCTTGCAGGACACCTATACGATAACCGAAACCAACTACCAATCTGGATTGCTACGCATTATTACTTCGTGGTTGTTAACGGCTATGCCGTTCGAGGCATTGTAAAGACGCTTCAAGGGCGGGTCCGCGTAACGTGGAATGGTGCCCGGCCTGGCCAGGAGCAACGTTAATGTCGAAGTTTGCGCTTTTGTTTTTAATGGTTTTTTTCGGAGGGGTGTTTTTTTCGCTTTTTATAAACGGGTCGGCTGCTTTTATCCTCTATCAGCTTGTCTATTTTCTAAATCCGGATAATCGATGGTGGTCTGCACAAATTCCAGGAATTAGCTATTCGTTTATTGCATCTCTATTAATGTTATTTGCGTTATTCGTTAAATATCGATTTTATACGGAACGTTCCCCTTGGCGCGACCAACCAGTGTTTAAGTGGATAATATTGCTGCTCCTTATGTACTACCTAATGTATGTTTTCGCGCTCAGTCCAACGATGCATCACATTTTTACGTTCAACTTTACAAAGCTAATTGTCATAGTTTTTGTTGCGTATAAACTCCTTTACTCGGAAAGGGTTCTGAATGCTGCGCTCTGGGCATATATTTTGGGCGCTACATACATCGGTTATCTTGCCACGATAACCGGGCGAAATGAATTTTCCCGTGTAGAAGGTATCGGGCTGGTTGATGCTCCCGACGCTAATGATACCGCCGCAGCGATTGTGCCTGCTGTTGTTTTTTTGATGTATTTTGCTTGGCTCGGAAACAAAAAAGTCAAAATTCTTTGTGTGGTTTGTGGTGCTTTTTTAGCTAACGGTCTAGTTCTGATTAATAGCAGAGGTTCCTTTCTTGGTGTTGTTGGCGGGGCTGGCATATTTTTGCTCTATATGCTTTTTTCAACTTATCAAAGGAAGGGGCAGCGTGGGATGGCTGTTATGATCATCGTCTTGGGGATGTCGGGCGGTTTATATGTAGCCGATGAGCAGTTCTGGTCAAGAATGCAAACTCTTGAAAACTTAGACGACCAGGAGACGAGTGGCTCAAGCCGTGTCAATTTTTGGCTAGCAACGTTCGACATGTTGGAAGAGCATCCCATGGGAATGGGTGTGCATGGCTACAATGTACTCTCTACGCAATTTTTGACCAAAGAACAGGTTGGGCCGAAAGGAAACCGAAGTGTTCATTCACTCTGGTTTCAGGGCTTATCCGAGGTTGGCTGGATCGGTATTGGGATTTTCTTTTGTTTGCTCATTTCGCTTTTTCGCATTTCACAAAAAGCCAAAGCATGGGTTTTGCGAAATGGAAGTAGTGAATCCTATTTCAAATTGGTTGCCCTTGAATGTGCGCTTTTGAGCTATCTGATTCCGGCGACGTTTATCAATCGATTTCGGGCGGAAATTCTTTACTGGATAATTCTTTTGTTAATGGTGGGCATAAACGTCTATTTTTTGCAAAGGCGTAGTGGTGGTGAGGGAAGTCAGATCGAAAAGACCTCTGAGTTGGCAAAGTCTGATATTAAGGAGCGCAGTACCCGATGGAGCCAATGAGAATAATGCAATTTATTACTCCCGCAGGTTTTTATGAGTCCGCGGGCTGGGTGCTGTCTCAAGGCTTACTCCAATTGAAAACTAGGAACTCATGTTGCGAGCCTTTGTACGATTCCGGGAAATCAACTATGACACGATGCTTCTTTCCTCACACAAAGAGGGCACGTCGATGACTTTACTGGAGGTCATGAACTTGGGAAATCAGGTTATCGAAACCAATGTTAGAGGTAACCCCAAAATAGTGGAGCATGAACGGACCGGGTTGCTCGCAAGCCCCGGTTCTGTCGTTGATTTCCTCTCGGCGAAGGATAGTTCCTGATGGGATTGGCATCAAAGCTGATTAAAAGCTCTGGAACGTTGGTTGCGATCAAGTTTCTGCAAAGATCTCTGGGACTAATCAGTACGCTGATACTGGCTCGGCTTCTGACCCCGGAAAGCTTCGGTATTGTTGCCATTGCTGCTCTAGTAATCTATTTCTCTGAAGTCATCTCCAACACCGGAATACAACAGTATCTCGTCCAGACTGAATTCCTGGATGATGGTGTTGTGAATAGTGCATGGACGTTGAACCTGATCATAAAATTCAGCATTTGCCTTATCTTGTATGGGTCGCTACCGGTTCTGGCGCTATTTTATGAAAACCCAGTAGTTATTCAGGCCATTTCTGTATTGATTCCCGTTATTGGTATTCGTGCACTGATGAATCCCGAGCTACACGTGAAAAGACGGAATCTCGATTATAAGGATATCTTCAAGCTCGAAGTATTTTCGAAAATTGGTTCTTTTACCGTTGTTGTAGTAATCGCTCTCGCCTACAAGACGTTTTGGGCAATTATCATAGGGGACATTGTGTCAGCGGCCCTCATGCTTCTGCTCTCATATCGATACTGTGCGCATCGCCCAAGACTATCCTTGAAAAATGTCGGAAAACAGTGGATGTTTTCTCGCTGGATGATGGCACGAGGTTGTTTTGGCTACCTTCGTGCCCAGGTTGATACCTTGCTCATTTCCCAATTTTTCAGTCTGGCGCAACTTGGCCGGTTCAATATCGCGCGAGAATTCACAATCATGCCTGCCAATGAAGTTATACGACCGGCTGTTGAGCCACTGCTGGCGACCTTCTCGAGCGTGCGACAGAACCCTGAAGAGCTCGACAACCAGTTTTCTCTGTCAGTGTTGGTGGTTTCACTTCTTATTGCACCAGTGGTGGCATTTCTATTTTTTGCCAATGAGACGTTTGTGCTGGTGCTGCTGGGGGAAAAATGGCGAGAAACTGCGCCTTTGATACAGGCGATGACACCGTTACTAGCAGCATTTACTTTGAGCGGTCTAATTAACTCTATATTTATAGCTTTTGAAAAGGTAAAGCAAATATTTTATTTCGACGCATCAATTTTTATTATAATCGTAACGGTATTATATATGTTGAAAGATGGAGGATTAATTGAGTTCGTTTGGGTGAGAAGTCTGCTTGCGCTCGGATTCAATGTTTTTCTGCTCTACTTTGCAACGAAGTTATCTAGTTCCACCTTTATTAAGACGTTTGCATACTTTCTATTGCCATATGTCGTAAGCATGACCATCGGGTTTTCGTTGTCTGAAGCCTGGCCCCCCTTGGGTTTATGGGATCTTGCTATTTTTGGAATCGTTCTTGCCTTAGTCTGTTATTTTTTGATGTACCTTGCACTTTCTGTATTGGCTCGTATTGATAGCACCGCTTGCAGGGCTAAATCCTATGTTGATCAAGGTATCAGTATGGTACTGGCTTGGATCAGAAATCGAACCCATAAAACGTTGGACAAAATGGATTTATGAAAATCGCTATCGTCAGGACTGATTGCAGTTCTCAAGATATTACATCCTATAATTCTCAAGAGCTGGGGTTGGCGCTAGGGTTGGCCAAACTCGGGAATACCGTCGATATTTTTCTGGGCTCCAAAGAACGCTCGGGTTCAAGCGTGATAAGTGATCGCGATCCTGGAGTCCGCATCCGATATGTCGGGTTTTGCACCATTCCGATTTTTGATGAGCCTTGTTATAACCAATTCCTGAAGCCAATTTTCAAAGAAGAAAATTATGATCTGGTACAGATAAACGAAGAAGGGAATTTCTCTTCCTATCTTATTACCAGGTTGTGTGTGTCGCTGGGCCTCCCTTTTGTGATTTATCAGGGGATGTATAAAATCTTGTCGGGGCGCAAATGGCACCTCTACGAGAGTATCCATGACCGTTTTCTTCGCCCGTCCATGAAAAGAGGGGCACTAACCGCATTTTGCAAAACAACAGTATCCAAGAGGTTTCTGGAGACAAGGGGCTACCCCAGATGCACGGTTCTTCCTGTTGGCCTAAATTTTGACGTGTTCGATGGCTGTATCGAAACAGATTGGCGGGCTGAGCTGGGGATAGGCGATACAGAAAGGGTTATCCTTTACGTTGGAGCTTTGGAAAACAGGCGTAATCCGGAATTTCTTGTGCGCTTGGCGGAGAGGGCGCCCGAAGGGTATGTTTTTGTTATTGTCGGTGATGGCCCGGAGCGTGTGGCAGTTGAGCGTGCAAGTGTCGACTGTGGACTGAAAAATATATATATATTGGGAAAACTTCCCCAGACGGAGCTTCCTTCGATATATCGCCAGAGCGACGTATTCGTTTTGCCAAGCAATTACGAAATCTACGGAATGGTTGTAATTGAAGCTCTATTTTTTGGGGTCCCGGTAGTATCGACGCCGACGGCGGGCCCCGCTGATATTTTAACCGAATACCGCTTGGGTACTGTGATTCAGGACTTGAATCCGGACGACTGGCTGGATTCGATTGTCGGGTACTGTGAGCAGGGAAACGCTGAGTCCGATCGCTCATGGCGAGCCGAGAAGGCATTGCAGCAGTTTGATTGGGCAGCAATTGCTTGCAGGTACGCCAGTGAAGTAGATGCTGCTCTTCAGGAAGTCCCGAGGCCATAACGCTTGGTGCTTATTAAACGGAAATCTGTGCATATGGAATTATCGTTCGCGACTTTTAGAAATAGATGGATCAAAATCTCAAACTCGATTTTGAATAAGACGCCTGTAGCACATCATGGTATTCAGCGTTCGGGGACAAACTATCTGAACCTTTGCCTGCGTTCGCTGGGTGTGGTGCCCGTCAACAGCTTTGATCCTGCTCGGGGCGCAGCTTCTCATAAACATTGCCGCTGGCAGTCGGCAAAGAAGTCAATAATGCCATGGGATTCTCGGTACCAAAACGACTATCAGGTGGCTGAACTGGAACAGCTCGATTCGCTAGCTAATTACCCCCCCAACTGTCGGCACCTGGTGATTCAGAAAGATTTGGCCTCCTGGCTTCCTTCAATACTAAATTGGGGGTTAAGGGTTGGGTGGCTGCGCAGTAAAGAGGAGGCCATTAAACAAGCTGCAACGCTCGCTAAGGCAGATTACGAAGCCTATTATGACTTCTGGCATGCTCAAGCAAATAAATATCCGGGCAGAGTGGTTGTGATTCAATTCGAATCCATAATTGAAGATCCACGATCGCTCGTGGAAATATGTAGAAAAATGGGCGTAGGGGTTCAAAATTCCGATAGCTTTGATGGCAAGTTTAAGGAGGTACCTCAGTCTCCATCGGGACGTCAGGCTGTTGTCACCAGATTGGATGTTGAACATATGCTGAATTGAGGATAGCCCCCAGCTGTTGGTACTTCCTGAGAGTCGGGGTAATCAACAGAAACTGGACATAATGGCTTGATGTCTATTTTGAGTCCCAGCTAAAGCTGGGGTGGATAGCCGAGCACGTTTTAAGGAAGATTCTTCAGAATGTTCTAGGACTCCTGTTACCAACCGCTCTGCCATTTTTAAGTTTCAGAAAAAAGGAGTAAGAACGTCCCCAAAAATATAAGTAAGAAATAGGAAAATATAATAGAGATTTAGTTATTTTTCTAGTTTTTGAAAAGTGAAATAGAATGGCAAGACCGACTGAAAGTAAGATGCCGAACGCTGCAAGCAATAAATTATTGAAAAATATGATCGAAAAAACAACGAAAACTATCAATAACGATGAAAGAATAGATAAAGTCGCAGTTTTTGATCGAAAAAATGCGTTTAATGAATTTACATCTTGAATGCCGTGCCATGCCTCCCGCAGTATGAACTGGTATGCGGACTCGGGATATCCACGATGCAGCGCTACTAAAGAGCTATCGTTTTCAACGCTAACAGATGCAGACTGAGCCCTTTGACAAATATCTACGTCTTCGGATGTCACCAAACTTTCATTGAACCCTCCAACTAGATCGAAGGTAGTGCGAGACATTATCATATGACCAGAATTGATATAATTACTTTTATCTCCCTGAATAAGAGCGAACCATCCTCTAGACAGGTAGGTATTATTGACAGGCTGGCATTTGCTACCTGTTATTAATCTTTTTTTTAAAACGTAGTCCATTTTATTCTTAAAAAATGGAAACCAAGATTTATGGAGACTTATGTCAGAGTCAATAAATACTAATACCGAACCTTTCGATTTTCCAGTTCCAAAGTTCCTAATCCGTGCAATTGTTCCAACTACAGATGGATATACTCTTACATACTTTTCGTAGGAACGGCAAATCTCAAGAGTTTTGTCCGTAGAGTTGTTGTCAACAACAATTATTTCAAATAACAACTTAGATTCCCGTGATCCCGAAATAACGTCCTCTATCGTTCTTTCAATGTTATTTTCCTCGTTGAACGCAGGTATTATGAAACTTACAATGGGCTCTTCCATAAGCTACTTATTTGGCCTCTATAATAGAGGGTGGGTTCGGGGGGCTGAAGTTTTCATAAAAAGGGCCTATATCCTGAGAAGAGGAGTAGCTCCCATAAAAACCTATCTTTTCTTGAGCTTTCTCGTTTACGACCAGGGCAAGAGCACCTTGGTACGTTACAGATTTTGCCATTGCTGGTATTCCAACGATGATACTATTACCAAGAATTGAGATTTCGGGATCATAAAATCTGTTGTCCAAAGTACTTCCGAGCTGCAAAACTTCATCTTGAATTGACTCAGCTGACCTAGATTCAGAGTACCAGATGTTACTGAGGATCGAATGATTCTTAGTTTCTTTCCGGATTAGCGTTATGTCATCTGAAACTGTAACAATGTTCTTTGAAACTATGATGGTGCTACTTGTGTTCCTTAGAAATAGATTGATTGCTGCCGCAGTCCCATACTCTCGAGCGGAGGGGTCAGAAACATCTAGAATCAAATTGCTGGTGATTTCAACATTGCCACCAATATCTCCGCCAACGCTTATTCCGTAAGGTGCAGTGCCGTTGTTCAGCTCTGACACTGGGCCTAAGCCAGTGTTAATTAGCACATTTTTATCTATTACCACATCAGTTGTCCAGCAAATGTCCTTATCGTCATAATCCTTGGTGCTTAAATTTACCCCAGCGCCTCGTTGATCCTTTATATAATTATGGTGAATGCGAAGGGTTCCAGTGACGTCACCACAATTTCTGCTATCAAAGGGCGACTGGTCGTACGAGTGAATACCGAACTTAGCCTTATTTCCTTCGAGACGATTCCAGCCATATTCCCAGGCAATAGACGGCTGACTGTTAGATGTGTCTCGCTTGGACATATAGGTGGTATGGTGAAAGTGTGATGTCTGCCTACAGCCTAATTCGTAAATATAGTTTCCGAATATTTTCACATTTGACCCTCCCATCTCACCGCTAGAGATTGCTCCATGCCAGCCATTGGAGCACTTTCCGTCCGAATCAGTTAAGCTGTTGCCAACTATTCTGCCATTTTCCGAAGTTTTAACTTGCATTGTTGAGTCGATTGATGAGCCCGCCCCAAACGTAGGGGACGTATCCATGGGATCGTCAAGAAGGCCCCCTTTAACAGTATATTTCGAGAGGACGATTCCAGTAGATACATAGGGATGAACTCCCCAGCGAGGCGATTCAACGATGGGTTGGGTGCCAGGGTATCCCGCTATAGCTATTTGCCGGTCAATAGTGCCTTTCAAGCCTCGCAGAAACATCCCGACATCACGGCCCCCTCCTGTCAGTGATGGTTCTCTTACACCATGGCTGTATACGATATCCCCTGCCTCTAGTCCTTGGTTCCCCGGGGCTGGCTGTGAAGATGGATACCCATTCACGAAACCCCAAGGCAAAGAAAATGATCCGTTTCCGCTCGCGTTACTGCCGTTTTGTTTGACGTGATAGATATTTCCGGGGCGAACATTAAACGATAAAGGGTTTGATGTTTCTCCTGACTGCGTCTGTATCAAAATCTCAGCAGCCCCATTGGGTGATTTTGGAATCGAGAAGGCTACTTCATACATCTGGTGCGAAGAAAATAGATCGGACGGAGATCCCGGGAGGTTTCCGTCAGCAGGCTTCCAGTAATAGATATAGCTAGCTTCACGTTTGACCCCATCGCTATCAGTAAAAAACACTTTTCCCCGCTCTGTTCCAAAGTTTTGCCCCCAAACCGAAACAATAGTCCCTACACCTTTGCCGTCGTTTAATCCGTCACTAGGGCCAGACACAAGATCCGAAAATGCCAGAAATGGCCGTGGTGCGCTCAAAGCGTGAAATGAAGCTAGAATGCCTAAAACAAAAATGACGCCACGAAATATTTTGATCATGATTTTAACCCTCAAAAACCGCCTAACTCCACGGCTAACGATTACATCGAATTAGAGCGCAGGCTTATGTCTGCCCTTAATTAGCTTAGCAGGATTACCGCCACAAACTACAGCGACATCAAATGATTTGGTTATCACAGAGCCTGCGGCTATGACAGTTTGCTCTTTAACCTCAACCATGACAATTGATCCATTTCCGAGCCAGCAATCCTTTCCGATTTCTATTTTTTCGAAATGCCCTCCTTGAAATTGAATTGGCATATCGGGATCATCAAAATTGTGCTGATTCTTCCCGCTTAGAATGTGTACACCGCTCCCAAGTAAGGTATTTGAACCTATTTTGCACTTTCCAATATTACACTGGGGGCCTATGTATACACCTTCCTCAATGGTGGTATCCCTGTGGGAAAAAATAGTTAGAAAGCCGATAGATATGTCCTGTGAAGTATTTGGACATGCAAGATGGTAGAACGCAGCGCGGAGGTAGACGCCGATTTTTCCAGGCAACAAGCTCAGAACTTGTGAGAATGATTGAAACGTCCCATCAGGTTCAAGAATTTTTGAACATGCCCAATAAACGATAAATATTGGCAAGGTCATTAGGGTGAAGCCATATTGAACGAGACGCTTAATAATTTTTTTATTAATCATGAGCGGTTTAGCCTCAGATTAAGCCAAGCTCTTTCTCGTGACGGACTAAAGGTAGCTATGCCTCGCATAAGTCTCAGTGCGATCCGGGTTAGAAGCTGTTTCCAGCTGAGAAGCGGCGCCTTTGAGGGGGGCAGCTGGTCTGGCTGGGAGGGTAGTGTTTCCCTTCCGGATTCGGCTAAGAGGTGGGGGCCATGGTTTTGCATTAGGATAATCATAATTCGAGAAAAGTGGGCTTCGTTGCTTGACGCTAAGCGGGAAACCACATATTGAAGGATCTCGCGGGCGAGAGACAGATATAGTTCATTGTTTAATGGGTCAAATTCTGCTGCCTGAAATAGGAGCATTGCCTTTCGGATATCCTGCGCTGTCCAGGTGTCGTTGGGAAATTCAAGCTGTTCAGGGGTTTCCAGAAAAGGATGTTCGTGATCTTTCATCCATCTGGTGTAGTGGATAAATGCATCACGTGTGGACTTGTATTCCTGATCTAGCTGGCCTTCCCGTCGTTTCAAATGCAGAAATCTCGCGACACTGGTCATGAGTACCAGATAGGACCATCCAGTTTCAGCATTAAGGAGGTTTCGCTTGGATATGTCATCACCCGAATGAATACTGTGCCGGATAACTTGTTCCGCTCTTCGAATCCATGTTGGTTCTCCGGATACCTGCCAAGCGTCGATCAAGGCGTTTATATAGTTTCCGGTACCACGCGTGAAAGGATAGAGGTGGGCATCTGGTGGGGCACCTCTTAGGAGAGCTTTGATAAGGGGAATATCGTACTTTTTTATTGCAACGAGTTGCTCAAGGAGGCCACCCTGACCTTCGTGGAGTGCTACCATCCATCGAGCCAGCTCTAGCACTGTTTCGCGAGAGTTCCGATTCCCAGTCAAAAAATAGTGGTAAAGCAAACCTGTTGTATAACAGTGTTCCGCAGCCGGACCGCCACCTGTTTGACCAGGCGTTGAGCTGGTTTCATTTTGCTTGGAGAAAGTTCTGTGGGTCGCGGAGTGTGCATCCAAATAGTGATCGGTATGCCAGAACAGGCCGTTGTTGTATTCCACTCGATCTTCATCGGTGTGATATATATCGATGTCGACGACGTGCGCTGCTAGATCGTCCATCAGTTTGTACCACTTTCTATCGCCTGTTAGCGCAAACTGTCTTGCAAATCCATATATGGCATCGTATTGGTTGTTGTAGTGAGAGATGAAGGGCGCTGCGCCTTCCTGCCCATACAGTGTCTCGTGATCTGCAAATATATCGCCAAAGTTTCGCCAACCAAATTCGTCGATAAGTTCTCTTTTTGCGAAGAAATTAGAGGGCCCGTTTAGCCCTTCAGCTATGAGTTCGTCGAGAGCGTCGGGCTGAGCATCAGCCTTGAACCAAGGGAAGGCCTCGGCTTGCTCATAGCACTCTGCAGCGAGAACCGGTATTAGAGGTGCATACGCTGTGGCTGCGCTGCTGCAGTCGCGATTAGGGCTGTACGCCATTAAACACCGGAGAGTTTTCTGTTCTCCGCCCTGTAGCTCATAGACATTCTTTGCGTCTTTAGGGAACATGCCGACTGTCAGCTTGCTTCCCTCTTTGCGAAGGCTCGTTGGAAAGTTTTGCCAGAAGTTTGGTGCTGTTACGTCGAGCAGCCTGTGATCATGCTCAATACTAATAAGTGGATTGGCTCGTTTACCTTCATGCAGCAACTCACTAGGAGTGGAGAGTCTATAGCCACAAAATTGAGTGCTGACTTCGCCGTTGCAGTCTATGTGGTTCCGGCTCTTCCAATTTTCGCCACCGCTGGAGTCCTGGTAAAGATTGAAATCGGGCAGCTGGTAAATGCCGGGCGCATCGTCGATCGCCTGAGGTGTGACTTGAGCAATGCTCTTGGCTGGCAGCGTAGTTTCGACGGCAAGTTCCCGAAAGTAAACTGAGCCCGGGTCTCCTAGATCCCATAAACCGCCAGGGTGACGGGCGCGTTTGGGGTTGTGAGTTACCAGTTCCACTTGTACTAGCCCCGTTTCCAGGAAAATACGTAGTTCACATTCAAACCGCGCCAACGGTTCACTATTTTGCTTTAGCCATTCGCCTTTTAAAGTCGCGGCGACAAAAACAGAGCCTTCGTGAGTAATTTTCCAGCTGGCTTCCGTTTTAACCGTGCAGGGCGCGCCATTCTCATCGCTCAAACTCACTACAGATGGAATAGCTGCGCCTTCGTCGTTATCTACGTGCCAAGCCAAGCTGCTGGGCTGCAGAGTAACTCTACCCGTTGCGGTAGAGATCATAAGGCTTTCAGTCGTCTGATCAATAACAGACTCAGGATTACGGGGGGAGGGCGTTTGGTGTTGGGCCAATACCAGGCTCTTCTTGCTGTTTGAGTCCAAGTTGATTAAAAAACTTGCGTGAACCCAACGTATGCTGCCGTCTGGCCAGTGGGCGAGGGGCTGAAGCTGCAAGCTTAGAGGCTTATGGTCATCCAGCAGCGTTAGATTATGGACGGTCTGAATCGTGCCTTTGGGCAGCGGTATACCAAGGCCTACGGGCTCGTTAATGCGAGCTACGCCGTTTACTTCCTCTAGCTGAATGGCTATTTTTTCCATAAATTTGCCTACTACCTAACGTCCTGTGTGGTGCATAGAATAATCTGCCAGCTTGGTAACATAAAGCGAGGTTTTAGAAATGCCTTCCGTGCTACTAAAAACTCCAAACCATAGGAATAAGCGTCAAGCTCACAGCACCGGCAATCAAGCTCAATGGCACGCCAATTTTCACATAATCTGAGAACTTATATCGCCCCGGCCCATACACCATGAGATTGGTCTGGTAGCCCAGCGGGGTAATGAAAGAGGCTGACGCCGCGAACATGACCGCAACCGCAAAAGGCAGCACGCTTACGTCTAGCTTCTGTGCCAGAGCCAGCGCAATAGGGAACATCAGCACGGCGGCCGCATTGTTGGTGATCATCTCAGTAAACATCACTGTTAATACATACACCAGAATCAGCACTTGCCACGGGGATAAATCCCCAATCCCTAACAGCCCACCAACAATCCAATCCGCCGCCCCGGTTACCGTCATCGCGTTACCCAGTGCAAAGGATGCCGCTATGACGACCAACACCGGCAAATCCACACTGCGCCGGGCACGACTCGCTGTCATGCAACCGGAAACAATCATGCCGCCGGCTGCCAGAAAAGCAGCCTCCATAATGGGCAACAAACCACTGGCGCTGGCCAACACCATCAAAGCCAGAATACCCAAAGCGGTTGGCGCTTTGCGAAAGTCTGGAGGCGTTGAGTCATTCAGCGCACTCACCAGCAAGAAGTCACGTCGAAAGCGGTATTGTTCTACAAACTGCTGGCTGGTTTCAAGCAGCAAGGTATCGCCCATGCGAAAGGTAATATCACCAAGCTTACCGGGAACCCGCTGGCCCCCGCGAGCAAGGGAAAAAATCACGGCATTAAAGCGTGTACGAAACTGACTGTCGCGAATGGTTTTTCCAAGGGCGGGAAACTCCGGCCCTAAAACAACTTCTACTAGGCAGCGCTGGTGATTAGCTACGTCCAGCTTATGCACATTGCCACTGGCAGGTTTCAGCCCCTGAATGCGCCGTAGCTCGCTGGCGCATTCAGGGGCACCAATGAAGTACAGCCTGTCACTGGCTTGTAGTACACGATCAGGGTCAACTACCGTAATTAGTCGACCATCGCGCTCGATTTCCGCCAGATAACCATAGCTAAGGGCGCGCAAACCGGCTTCTGCAATGGTTTTTCCTACCAAGGGCCCGGGGCTGACAACTTCAACCTCGACACCGTATTCCCGAACCTGATCCAACTCCTCTCTTATACTGCCGCGATCTGGCAACAGCTTTGATCCAAATAGGACAAGAAAAGCCCCGCCGATGAGTAATAGCGGCACACCAACCCAGGCGAGCTCAAACAACCCCAAGTTGATATCAAGCTCGGACTGCAGCAGACCGTCGACGACCAAGTTGGTGCTGGTACCAATCAATGTGCAAGTGCCGCCCAGAATGGCCGCATAGCTCAGCGGCAACAGCAGCTTGGACACGGGTATGCCTAGGCGCTGGGCCCAGTCCTGAATAGCAGGGATGAACATGGCGACAACGGCTGTATTGTTCATGAAGGCGCTAAGAATGCCCGTTGGCGCTATCATCCTTAATTGGGCGCCTTTCTCGGTTTTCGGGTGCCCCAGCAAGCGCCGTGCAATCCACTGCACCGCACCTGTTTCTTTCAGGCCCGCAGCAACCACGTATAAGGTAGCAATCGTTATAACGCCCGGGTTGCCAAAGCCCGCCAAGGCTTCTACCGGACTGAGAACGCCCACAATCAATAAAAGAGCCAGCGCTGCCATCAGCACAAGGTCTGCCGAATAGCGAGTCAGCATCAGGGTGGACAACACCGAGAGCAGCGTTGCCAATGTGAAAATGCCTTGCCATTCCATATAGTGCGGGGTCTCTTGTCTCGGCGCTTGGCGCAGTGGTTACCCTACGATCAACTTCCGCTCGAGAAGATAATTGATCAACGAGTCCACACAGTCATCCACTGAGGAGCTGGATGTATCTAGGCTGATTTCCGGGTGGGCTGGCGCTTCATACGGCGAGTCGATACCTGTGAAATCACTGATCTCACCGGCGCGTGCTTTTTGATAGAGCCCTTTGGGGTCACGCTCTTCACACGTCGCTAGAGGTGTATCCATGTAAACTTCAATAAATTCACCCGCCGGGAAAAGCTTACGCACCAGGCGTCGATCACTGTTGAAGGGTGAGATGAACGCACTCAATACAATCAACCCTGCATCAGCAAACAGCTTGCTCACTTCACCAATGCGGCGGATGTTTTCCACCCGATCCTCATCGGAAAAACCCAAGTCTCTGCACAAGCCGTGGCGAACATTATCGCCATCCAGCAGGAACGTGTGGTAACCCCGGTTATGCAATGCCACATCCAGCGCATTGGCGATGGTGGATTTTCCGGAACCACTTAGGCCCGTAAACCACAGCAGGCAAGGTTTCTGGTTCTTGTTCTCAGCGCGCTGAGAACGGACAACTTTGTGATCATGCCAAACAATATCGTCTGCCAAAACAGAATCCCTCTGGAATCAAACAGATTTACAGGCCCACTCGGGGTAGTTTTCGCAGATAAATCGGTTGAGGTTCCGCTCTGCCTCGGTGTATTCCCGCTCCGGAAAATCACCCGAGCCATCCAACGCACGCTCCACCATACCCGCTGCCACGGTTACATTGGTAAGACGGTCAATCAGGATGAAAGCTCCGGTGCCCGGATGGCTCTGGTAGTTTTCCATCACCACCGGCTCCGTCAACTGCAGGTCACATAAGCCGATTGCGTTCAACTCCAACCCGCCGGCAATCTGCTTATGGCGCTCCAGCGTGTTTATGTCAACTTCTTCCAGCACCTCATTGACGAAGCAACTGGTCACTTTGGTGCCTATTTTTATTCCGTATTCACGTCCCGGCACCAGCGCTCTCTCGTTCATCCATACCAAATGGGCGGCGACGCGCTCGCCCATGGCAGGTTCCTGGCCGGCGTGCACCAACAGGTCACCCCGGGAAATATCGATTTCATCTTCCAGGGTGATGGTTATCGCATCACCCGGCCATGCAAGCTCAATCTCGCCTTCATAGGTATGAATGCCCTTTACTCGGGAGCTTCTGCCCGAGGGCAATACGGCTAATGTGTCACCCTTATGCACCACACCACTGGCCACGGTGCCGCAGTAGCCACGGAAATCGAGGTTAGGGCGATTCACATACTGCACAGGGAAACGTAAGTCCGTTACGTTCTGGTCTTCACGCAGCTCTACCTGCTCCAGAATGTTCATCAGCGTCTCGCCGTGGTACCAAGGCATGCCTTCGCTCCGGTTAACCACGTTATCGCCGTTCAGGGCAGAGATGGGCACGTAGTAAACATCCTTCAGGCCCAGTTGCGCCGCCAGTTTCTCGTATTCGGCGCGGATTTTATTGAACACTTCTTCGGAGTAATCCACCAGATCCATCTTGTTGATGGCCACAACGATGTGCTTCAGGCCTAGCAAGCTGACAATGAAGCTATGCCTGCGGGATTGCGTAAGCACCCCTTTACGAGCATCAATCATCACCACGGCGAGATCACAGGTGGAGGCACCGGTCGCCATGTTGCGGGTATACTGCTCGTGGCCCGGGCAGTCGGCAATGATGAACTTGCGCTTGTCGGTGGAAAAATATCGATAGGCGACATCAATGGTAATACCTTGCTCACGCTCTGACGCAAGACCATCTACCAGAAGCGCTAAATCAAGCGCTTCACCGGCATTGCCCTGGCGTTCATTGTCTTTATGAAGTGACGCGAGGTGATCTTCAAAAATTAGTTTGGAATCGAACAACAGACGGCCAATCAGCGTCGACTTGCCATCATCCACACTGCCACAGGTTAAAAAGCGTAGCAGGTCTTTGTTTTCGTGTTGATCCAGGTACGCGAGGATATCGGATTCAATCAATTCGGATGCGTGTGACATAACAATTCCTTAGAAGTACCCTTCGCGTTTCTTCTGTTCCATGGAGGCGGCAGAGTCGTGGTCAATGACGCGACCCTGGCGTTCCGATGTTTTGGTCAGAAGCATCTCCTGAATAATCTCTGGCAGGGTGGTTGCATCAGATTCAACGGCGCCGGTCAGTGGGTAGCAGCCCAACGTACGGAACCGGACCCTCTTCATTTGTGGGGTTTCACCGGGCTTCAGAGGCATCCTGTCATCATCCACCATAATCAATGTGCCATCCCGTTCTACCACTGGGCGTTCAGCGGCCAAATATAGAGGCACGATATCGATATTTTCGAGGTAGATGTATTGCCAGATATCCAGCTCGGTCCAGTTAGACAAAGGGAATACCCGAATGCTCTCGCCTTTGTTGACCTTGCCGTTATACAGGTTCCAAAGTTCGGGGCGCTGGTTTTTCGGGTCCCACCGATGAAACTTGTCCCGGAATGAGTAGACGCGTTCCTTGGCACGGGACTTTTCTTCATCACGGCGAGCACCGCCGAAAGCGGCATCAAAGCCGTACTTTTCCAACGCCTGTTTGAGCGCCTGGGTCTTCATTACATCTGTGTGTTTGGCGCTGCCGTGGGTAAACGGCCCGACGCCTTGCTCCACACCTTCCTGATTGGTGTGCACAATCAGCTTCATGCCCACCTTTTTCGCCATCTTGTCCCGAAAGGTAATCATCTCCCGGAACTTCCAGGTGGTATCCACGTGCATCAGCGGGAACGGAGGCTTGCCCGGCGCGAAAGCCTTCATCGCGAGGTGCAGCATGACGGCCGAATCCTTGCCAACTGAATACAGCATCACCGGGTTATCAAACTCGGCGGCCACTTCGCGGATGATGTGAATGGACTCCGCCTCAAGCTGTTTGAGGTGGGTTTTCTTGGGAGGGGTTAAGGTCATATTGATTGCCCATATAACAAAAGTTCAAACATTATAGCCCCTCTCTACTCGCGCGCGAGAGGGCTTAATTCCAGAAGTTCGCCATTACATCTAAAAATGCTTCTAATTGCTCAGCCGGCAGTTCATTAATCCCGGCCGCCGCCTTTCGACCGCCCCCCGTTGGAAACTGGCGAGCCAGTTCATCGGCACCAGTGCGGTTATTCAAAGGGGCACGAATACTCACCAGATAACTGCCGTTGGCGCTTTCGGTAATGATGCCACAGGCCTTATCCGGA
Source organism: Marinobacter sp. ELB17 (assembly GCF_000169375.1). Taxonomy (GTDB): domain Bacteria; phylum Pseudomonadota; class Gammaproteobacteria; order Pseudomonadales; family Oleiphilaceae; genus Marinobacter. The sequence continues at coordinate 10,743 of NZ_AAXY01000014.1, read as the reverse complement.
TTGCGGTTTGCCAGCTCATTGCCCAATACGCCGCTAACGCGGCGAGCCCAGGGTTCATCCGGGAGCTTTACAACGGTAGACGACGCATTCTCGGCTATCACCGGTGCCGCAAGACCGCTGGCCATATCGGCCTCATAGCCTTTTCGCAGTTTTTCCCAAGCCGGCGGCTGGGAAGTTATCAGCTCAAGTGGGTCCTCAAACTTTACAAACTCACGGTAAAGATCTGCCGGGTGGAAGTGCAGGTCGTCCACTGTCGCCCCATAGCCGTTGTAGTTGATGCACACACCGAGGGACTTAAGCGATTTGGCCTGCTTGGAAGATAACCCGGCCGCGTTCGCGAGATCTTCAGCGACGGCATTGAGGTTATCACCAAAGGCAGCGGCAATCGCCCAGTTATGAAATTGGCCGTTCAGGTGTTTATCTATTAGCAAGCTGGTGCACGTGGTGGGCTGAGTATCGATCAGAGCGGTAAAGTTGGGCGCGTCTGGCAACAATTCACCCGGGAAATGGTGATCCACATAAAATACCGCGCTGCCAGCCGCTAAAAGTGCATCTACAGCTTCCCGATTTTTGTCGAGGCTGACATCAAGAATTGTCGCCTTCACCGGTTCGATGGTTGGAACCTGACGCGCAAGAGCAATGTCTCGCTTAACCCCGGTAATCAACGTTGTCACTATAGGCTCAGCTAGCCGCAGCTGTATCAGGGCGCAAATACCATCGGCATCGCCGTTAAACACATCGTATGCATTCATATCAATTCACAATTCAGTAAGTCAAAGAGATGGCTAATCGGCCCAACTTGGAATATGCATGCGATAGTAATAATCAATTGATCTGGGGCATCACTTGATGATGTATTCCAAAACTTCCGTTGGCGCGCTGAACATACCTTTGTCGTCATGCGTACGCATTTGAAAATACCACGTCCCTTTATCAAGATTTTCAATCGTGTAGAGGGTTTCCTGCCCCGGAATATAAACTTTTTCATCTAAAGAATCGGGTTGCTGGCCGTAGCTCAGTTCGTAATCTACGATCTCTCCCAATGACAACGAACCTCCATCAACCCTTGTGAGTGGGGCCGTCCATGTCAGGGTAACTGACGACTGACTTGCTTCATTTGTGGGGGGTAGCGGTTGTGGGCTGATTACGACGGGTGGCGTATCGACCACTTCATCAAGCGCCTCTGCTGTCCACGGGCTCAAATTAGCCTGAAAGGCTTCCAGATTCGAAATACCTGCGGCATTATTAATAACCGATGAGTCGTCGACATAAGCATTCGTACCTTGCTGGTGTTCCCAAGTATCAGGAATACCATCGTTATCAGTATCAACAGATTGACTCACCGTGTCAGACAAATCTAATACCGTGAAAATGTCTTCTGCGTTTAGCGCCGTGCCCGTAACAATGTCAATAAATTGAATGGAAAGATTGGCGTGGCCTCGATACTCATAAAACTCAATGCTGACAGGGTAGCTTTGTCCGGCGCTCGCGGTTATTTGAGCAGAAGCCGGCTCACTCGAGTACATCCATTCATCGATAATGCGCTGGCCGTCGAAGCTCATACGTACGCCATCGTCATGCTCGGCAATAACCTGATAGTCCCTCTCTCCGTCCTTATGGGGCGGAGTAAACAGTGTTAAAAAGCGAGCACTGAACCTATTATCTCGAACCTCAGGTGCCGGGGAGCCTGCACCCCAACTAAAATTTAGTTCCGGCTCTGCACGAGCCAACACAAATTCCTCGAAATTCTGGAACGAAAAGTACTGCGCCCATATCCCTGCTATGCGAGTTTCTGCTTGGACGGGCATATCTTCAATATTTGTTAAATCCGAACCCGCTACATACTCTTCAAGATTACTAAAACCATCATTGTCGAGATCAGCCTGCGCATCGGCGGGATCTAACGCGTCTAGGCCATAAGCAAACTCTGCCCCATCAGGTATTCCGTCCCCATCTGAATCAGCGTTAGTTGGGCTGGAGCCCACCCAAAATTCGTCGTAATTCGTGAGAATGTCATTGTCACTATCGGCGTTGCTGTCGTTCGGGTTGTTAGAATCCAGCCCGTAGAACGCTTCCCAGTTGTCGTATAAACGGTCTTGGTCGTTATCCAACGGCGGGTAGGCTGGCGTAAAAGGCAAAGCCTGTTTGCCGTCAAAAAAACCAACTCGATACCCGAGTTCATAACCGGTAACGGACTGAGCATCGTCAGGGTAGACCTGCGACCCTTGTGAAAACGATGACAAATACTGCCCATCTATTACGGCCTGACTAAAGCCTGGGCCTTCCCAGGCAACAGCAAATTGGTCGCCACCGCCGGCTTCACGGTATCGCATCTCAAAATAATAGCGTTGGCCGGATGATAGAGTGATATCGCCAGACGTCTGAGAACTGTACTTGCTGAATTCTCCGCTTCTGGCCCAACCCGGAACAGAAGCTATAATACGTGCCTCACTGGGGGAGGTAGAGTTGCTCAGTAAAAACTGTCCGTCATCATCGCTGGTCACAAAAAAGCGATATTGCCCATCAGCGGGTGCCGTGATGTAACCCCGCACCAAACCAGCATAACGGTCACCCCTGTTAGTGGGGCCTTCTAAGCGATTAAGCTGTAACACGTCGTCTGGATTGTCGGGGTATCGTGCTAGGCTATCTAAGACATTTACAGATGAGATAGTTACGTTGTTGTAATACCAAATCTCAACAACGCCTTGCTCACTTTTTTCAGGCAAAGCAGCCGGCGCAGGCAAGGTATCGATATCTCGAGGCGTCAACGTGCTACAGCCAGAGGTTATAAGTATAGAAATACAAACAACAAGAAATTTTTTGTTGGCCTGCATGGCCGTACCTCCAGATTTACCTTGCGCACAAAAGGATTATTTTGAGCGCTTGATGTACCACATTAACTTTAGCACAAATTAAAAAAATAGATGATTTAATGAGCCGAACTTTGCGCCGTAACATCGCTGGTATTGATCTACCATCTGCTCTACCGAGAATTTATCTTTAAATCTCGCTTTTGCGGCGCTGCCCATTTTTTTTCGTTGTCCTGGCTGATTCAGTAAGTTCTTTATGGCGCGGGTAAAGGCTTCCTGGTCATCACTTTCAATCAGAAAACCTGTTTCTTTGTCTTCGACAATTTCTGCCGTACCTCCTACTCGAGTGGCTACCGTGGGAATGCCAAGGCTCATGGCTTCTAGCAGGGTCATGGAGGTACCTTCGGTGAAGGACGGAAGAAGGAATATGTCCATCAAGCTGAGGTAGTCGGCAGGCTGGGATTGGAACCCGGTAAAGATGACAGCGCTGTTGAGCTCTAACTGCCGAGTTATTGCTTCCAGGTTTTCGCGCTCGGGGCCGTCGCCGACCAGCAGCAGGCGCACTTTATAACCTTGATTGATCAGGGCGCGGGTGGCTTGCAGCATCATGGGCTGATTTTTGACCGCGTCCAGCCTTGCTACGGTGCCTATAACAACGTCGCCCGATTTAATACCCAGCTCCGTTATGAGTTCCTGTTTGCGGTCTTCTTTTACGGTTAATGGCGTGATGCCGTTGTAGATGACCGCGATTTTGGATGCTGGCAGGTATTCATATTCAATCAGTGCTTCGCGGGTAGCCGCTGATATGGCCACCAGGCGATGAGAGGAGAGTGCAATGATGGGGTTGATCAGCCTTGCTTTTTTCCGGTGTTGGTCTGGGTGAAAGCGGCCGTGTTCGGTGAACACCACTTTTGCGCCTGTGCCCCAGTGTGCAAACCAGCCGTAGGTGTAGGGCGAGTATTGGTGGCAATGCACAAAGTCGAAACGGCCGGACTTGATGAGGCGCCGGAGCCAGCGGATTGTTTTCCAGTCTAGCCCTGGCCCGCGCTTTCTGGAATGGATGGTGATGCCGTTGTCTGCTTCCATGGCCTTGCCTATGGCACCGACTTCGCCATCAATGCAGGCGATTTCGCACCGGAACCGTTGTGGGTCCAGGTTGATGACCAGTTGGCGAATAACCTGTTCGGTGCCGCCGAAGCCCATATTGAAGGTAACGTGCAAGATGCGGGTTGGGATACGGGTTGGAGAGTGATTGTCAGCCACGGGCAGGGTCGCTTTGTGGGACAAAAGGTTTCATCAGGCTCTGCCGTATTGATCTTGTAAGCGCACAATGTCGTCTTCGCCCAAATACGAGCCGGATTGCACTTCAATCAATTCCAAAGGAATAACGCCCGGGTTTTCGAGGCTGTGAATCTCGCCAATGGGAATGTAAGTCGACTGGTTCTCGGTGACCAGGTACTGCTTTTCGCCATTGGTGACCATGGCGGTTCCGCTGACCACAATCCAGTGTTCTGCCCGGTGGTGGTGTTTTTGCACCGAGAGCTTCGCACCGGGGTTCACGGTTATGCGTTTTACCTGATAGCGGTGGCCGTTGTCGATTGAATCAAACACGCCCCAGGGCCGGTACACTTCGCGATGGTTTATGTGTTCGTGGCGCCCGTCCGATTCAATGGACGCGACCAGGGCTTTTACATCTTCTACGTGGTCTTTGTGGGCAACCATAATCGCGTCTTTGGTTTCGACCACGATGAGGTTCTCAACGCCGACCAATGCAACCAGCCGGTGATCGGCGCGGACCAGTGAATTGCTGGCGTTGTGAAGCATGACATCGCCGTTGCAGGCGTTGCCGTTCGCATCTTTGTCCAGTTTTTCCCAAAGTGCAGACCAGGATCCGATGTCACTCCAGCCGGCGTCCATCTCGATGACTACGCCTGCGCCAGTTTTCTCCATAACGGCGTAATCGACGGATTCACTTGGGCACGCACGAAACGCCTCTTCGTTGATTCGAATAAACGTTAGGTCCGGCACGGGGTTTGCCATTGCTTGTGTGCAGGCTTCAAGGATATCCGGCCGCCACTGCTTAAGTTCTTCCAGGTATCTGTCGGCCCTGAACAGGAACATGCCGCTGTTCCAGGTGTAGTTTCCTTCTGTCAGATAGCTTTGTGCGGTTTCTTTGGAGGGCTTCTCTACGAATTCGTCTAATTCACAGGCAGCTGGCCCCAGGGTTTTTCCTGCGCGGATGTAGCCATAGCCGGTGTGGGCCATGTCTGGTTTTATGCCAAAGGTAACGAGCTTTCCCTGGGCTGCATAGCGGGCAGCGTTTTCTACCGCGGCGCGAAAAGCCGCTTCATCATCTATAACGTGATCGGCCGCCAGCACCAGTAATACCGCGTTTGGGTTTTCCCTCACCAGAGCCAGCGCTGCCAGGGCAATGGCTGGCGCTGTATTGCGCCCGACAGGTTCCAGCAGAACTTTGGCATCGTTTATTCCGGCGGCCCGCAGTTGCTCGGCGGCCAGGAAGCGGTGTTCGTTGTTACAGATGATCGTTGGTGGTGCGGTCTCTAAGCCCTTCAGGCGCGCTATTGTGGCTTGCAGCATGGAATTTTTGCCCAGCAAGGGTAGGAACTGCTTGGGGTGCAGTTGCCGTGATAACGGCCATAAACGTGAGCCGCTGCCGCCTGCAAGAACGATTGGGAAAAGCATAAAAATGACCTTGTAAACTGGGTGAATGTCGTTGTGTGCCGGCTTCAGATTTGCTGGTAGATCCACTTCATACCCGCGCGGGTAATCTGGCCCATTTCACGGTTGGTGTTCCACGAAAACGTCTTTCGCCCGCGGTGCTGGGCTTCCAGATGAGCCAAGAAATTGTATACCAGATTGGCGCGAAAATAAGGGGTTTCAGCAATCAGAGGCGGCAATCCGTAGGCTTTCAAGAACCTGGTAGGCAACTCGCGGAGCAGGCTACGACGGGTGCGGTTGGTTTGCGCGATGGCCCAGAGGGTGCTGTAGAAACGCGCCACGTCTTCCAGGTTGCTTGAGATCCGGGTTTTGCTGAAATCCAGTATGTGCATGTTCTGCTGGCTGTCCACCAACACGTTATAAAGCACAAAGTCGCCATGGACCTGGCACGGGAAGGCGTTATTGAAGGACAGGTAGTCGGGAGTGGTGAGTTTCTGTAATTCTGTAGAATATTTTTGCTCGATTTTTTTGAGATTGGGCTCTGGTATCAGTTTGCTTGCCCGGATTCCGCGAATTTTTTGTGCGAATGCTGTTACCAGCCAGCTACCATCGGTACTTTCTGGCGTTAGCCCGGCGGAACTGTTGTGGTACTTGCGTAGCCAGGTGCCGATCTCTGTAATGCGATGGACCAGGGTATCTGGATTCTGCAACCGGTGGCCTTGTAGGCGGCCGAGCAGATTGGTTGGGTTCCAGAGGGCATGAAACAGTTCCTTGCCGATGACCTTTTTTGTGATCAGGCGGTTTTTGGCTTCGTTAAAGCTGACAAGTTCGATGGCTTTGACGTGGGTTGTTTGAATATTCAGGTGCCGGCACCGGATGAGCTCCATCGCCTCTGGCTTCAGGCTGCATTTTAAAGTGTGTTTTGCATAAGTGTTAGACGACAGGATGCCAGTGCTGCTTGCGTTGCTGCGTAATCTGCCGCGCATTTCGCCCTGGCTTGTGCTCATTGGGACGTGCTCTGTATCAGCGTGAACGATTGGGCCTGTAGCGTCGTCTTTTGGTTAATGACGGCGTTGTAAGCGCTTTCACAATTTCGCTGCTGGCAAGAGGCTTGAAGGGTTACCAGCGCAAAGTGCGTTGCACCCTCAAGCAGCGCCGGTATCTGCAGAAGTTTGGCGTTGCGGTAGCTGTCGGCACGGTAGTCACCCACCTGATACCACTGCGCCATAACCACCTGTTCCCGCGTGAGTATGTTGCGATAAACCGTTGCGCCGGGCTGTTGATGGCTCTCGCGCAGCCATTGTGAGCGGTTGAACTGTGCTGGCAGGTAAGGCACCAGCTTGTCGTCGGCGCTGGTGCGTTGGTTTTGGGCCAATAATATCCAAGTGCCTGCGGTGCGCCAGGCTTGCTGGTTTAGGGCTTCCGGCATGCTTAGGGGGATCGGTAGCGACTGCAGTTCGGCTTTTGGGCTGTTCGCCATGTTCAGCGACCAGAGCCCGGGTTGGGTGGTTGTGGTGGTTGCCAGCGTTAGGGCAACGGGGCCGATCAGAACGGCAACGGCGATGGCGATGTAGCCTTTTTTGTTGATGTTTGCTGGCTGGGTTTGGCTGTCGGGGCTGCGCTTCATGACCGGTGAGAAGTACATAACCGGGATGATGAAGGCGCCGTATACTAGCCAGCCCATCAGTTCATGGTCTGTCAGCAGGTCGCTTTGCATTTCGGACTGATAGCCAACTACCACCAGGATGGTAATGCGAACCCAGTTTACGATCAGCGCAAGCGTGATGGCGACGCTGAGGCTTGCCAGCCAGCCGCGCCAGCGGTAGTCGTTCAATACGGAGGTCATCGCCGCCAGTAGAATAGAGATGGCGAAGTAGCGAATACCGGAGCAGCCGTCTTCAATAACCAATCGGCCGAAGGGCACGGTAATGCTGTTGCCTTCGATGAGGGCCGGCATATTCAACCAGCTTACCCAGGTGCCTACTACTGCGCTGGCCAGGTGAACCAGTGCCGGTATTAAGTCGCCCCAGAATGGCAGTGATAGTGACAAAACCAGAATGTAGGGCACAAAGCTAATCATGCGCTGCCAGCCCAGTAGCGCCCAGGTTATGCCAGCAACGCCCGCAGGCAATGCAAAGTAGGCGAGGGTGTCGATGCGGGCAAGTTCCAGCACTGCCCAACCCAAGGTGATGACAATCAGCGCCAGAGCGCCAGTTTTGTAAAAGGGCCTTTGCCGATGGGTTGACGCTTTATTGGGTGCCGGTGGGTGGGTGATCACCAGCCAGAGAAAAATGAGTGCGGTTGCCAGCCCGTGGGCGAGTACTTGTTCGAAGTCTAGCCATTCGCCGATCAAACGGAGCCAGGTGGGTAGAAACAGACCAATGGCGAGCACAGTGGCCAGAATGTAGGGCGTTGCGGTTGGTAGGTTTTGTTGCGCTTTCCGTAGCATTGGGTGTCCACCGGAACGGATGAAGGCGTTAGGGTAACGTGTATTTAAGCGTTGGAAAACACAAATAAAAAGTAAAAAAGCCAGCCGAAGCTGGCTTTTTTCAAGCTTGATTAGATCAAGACTTTTGACGACGACGGGCAGCGCCCAGGCCGGCTAAGCCGAGGCCTAGGAGAGCAAGGGTGCCGGGTTCTGGAGCGTCGATAACTATGACATTGTCCAGAAAGTTCCCTACGGTGCCAGTAGATGGAACGATGGCTGTGAACGCTATCTTAGAAGTTTCTGATGTCGCCATAAAGTTGTAAGTAGGGTTGGTCCAGTCATTTGTGTTTCCGTTAGCGATGTTAAAGGTGTCGCCGGAACCGTTTACGTCCCCAAAGTAAAAGCTGAACTCTTCTGCTGGGTTTGTGTTTGCTCTCGCGCTGTAAGCGAAAGACACCTCATAGATGGTTCCGATTACTGAATCGAAGCTTTGAAAAATTGAGTAAGGGCCGCCATCACGCGAGTTCAACTCGAGGTATTGAGATCCATCGGCTGGGGCAGGGCCATTCGGTTGGGCGCCAATATCGCGGTTCCAAAACTCTACATCTCCAGTTGATTTCCACCCTAACAGCTCTTCGGGTGTTAAGAACTCATATCCTGAAACCCCAGGGTTTTCGAAGCTACCATTTGTGAGAATGCTTGCACTGGCTATTGAACTCATGCCCAAAGCGGCAGCAACGACAACGCTCGTAAGGAGTGCGGTTTTCAGTTGTGCTTTCTTCATGATTGTTTCCCTGTTTTTCGTCAATCCCTGCTTTCCATAATTATTTTGAGCAGAGAGGATTTGCGTTTGGTTTTAAGTGGTTTGTAACTTATTCTATATTAAGCAATAAAAAAGCCAATTTATAAAAAAATCAATAAATACAGAAAGATAGACTGGGTTTAAAAGCAATTGAAACGGCTAGGCTGGGGGTGTGTATAAAATCTCGACGCTTTGGCTGCCTTGAGTTCAATATAATGCGGTGGGCGCGGATTTGGGTGCTTGTGTAGGGTAGGGGACAGATTTGAAATCTGTCCCCGGTCTGTCCCCGGTCTGGCCCATAAAAAAGTCAGCCGAAGCCAGTAAGCCCGAGGCTGAGCAGGGCTAGGGTGCCTGGCTCTGGTATGCGGGCTACGTCGAAGGCTACGCCACCTGACCTGCTAAGTTCTACTTTGTCGGAGTCATCTGAGTTACAAAAGTATACAAAATACAGAATGGTAGAATCGGTTAAAAAGTAATCGAGGGGGCGAGGACATTATAAGTGTATAAAATTTCGACTTCGTGCCTGTCGTGGGTTTGCGGTTCTGGCGTGGAGAGCGTAATTCGCTAGGGAATACAACGATATACCTTTACAGAGGGATTTTCGTTCTCGGCAGCTGCATTGCTCTATCGCTCGTTCAAGTTGCGTTAGTTCTCCATGATAAGTTTTAAAATCAATAGGTTGAGGTAATGTAAGGTGATGAACGACAGCGTAAAGAAAATCGACGCTCGTTTTAAGGGGGTGTTGGTAGTGTTGAGGGTGCTGGTTGTTCAGAATTGAGAAAACACAAATTTAAAACAAAAAAAGTCAGCCGAAGCTGACTTTTTCAAATACCCTGTCGTAATCAGGCTTTCTGACGACGACGTGAAGCGCCAAGACCGGCAAGGCCGAGGCCAAGGAGGGCCAGGGTGCCTGGCTCTGGTACTGGAGTGATGTCCTCGACGTAAACCATCAAGTCGTTGAAGTCGAAATCGCCTCCATCTTCAAACGCGACGATATAGTCGTCATCTTCCCAAAGCGTACAGTTGCCAGTAGCCATTGCAGTGCAGCCGAAATCAAGCTCTGATCCAAGGTTCAAGTACTGGCCTTGGCCTTGAATAGAAACCATGCGCTCAGCGCCGCCTACGTTTTTGGTCGCGTCAGAGTAGATAACTGGAGCGCCGCCTCCACCAAGATAAAAGCCGAAGGTATCGCTGCTGAAAGTGGTTGCCAAGACGTTGTCTACGAAGACGTCGACACCGGCTCCAGACAATTCGAACCCAACTCTGGCTCGATTGCTGGCGTCGACTACTGTGCCTGTATAGCCACCAGAAGTCTCGAAGGCACCTGAATCACTGCCAGCAAAAAGCTGAACGTAGTCGTTGCCATTGAAAATACCGAAGGATTGAGTGGCGGCATTTCCAGTGATTTCAATCAAAAACGTTGCCGAGCTGTCGCCTTCGGACGATCTGAAATAGCCATTCGTTGAGGCGTCGTTCGTAGCCGTGTCACCTAACGCATTGACCGCGTTGCCGGTAACGAGCAGCGTTCCGTTAATGATTTCGTTTAGGTTCGCCTCTCCACCATTATTAATAACTACAGCCTGTGCCGACATCGCGGCTGCGGATAGTGCGATTACAGCCACTAGTTTCTTGAGTTTCATGAGTGTTCTCCGGTTGAGTCGCTTTTTAACGTTATAGTTCGCTAGGCAACCAGGCTGTCTCTTTTCCCCAGAGATCCTTGGCTTTCCGTCCCATCCTCACAAATGGTTTGGCTGCTGGTTAGGCGCTTGCCTTTTCCATATCTAATACGAAGCGATTACCGTGCCAACTTTTAAGCTTGTTGTTTCTTATAGGTTTTTTATTACTCTGATTTATGGGCTGTAAAGAAATTCGACATCGCCATACAAAAAGCCGCTGAATGCGGGATTCAGCGGCTTTTGGGTTATGCAGGGTAGTTGGTGGGGCATTAAATAGGGGACAGATTTGAAATCGATTTCTCGGGGTCAGGTCTTGCGTTTTGCCTCTCGAATAATCCGGCTTACGCG
>NZ_AAXY01000015.1 GCF_000169375.1 Marinobacter sp. ELB17 | reverse complement strand
ACGCTTCGGTCAGAGTCCACACGAATTACTTGGTTGATTAATTAAAGAGAGCAAAGGGTCTCGACCGACCCGCTGAATTAGCGCGACAGATTGTTGAGTCTGGCAAGGCGCGGATGGAGCGAATACGGGAGCGTACATGAGTACGTGACCGACTGAGCGAGAGCCGCAACGCAGTCCAGGCACAATAAGATGGTGTGATAATTGGGTCTGTAGCTCAGTTGGTTAGAGCGCACCCCTGATAAGGGTGAGGTCGGTGGTTCAACTCCACCCAGACCCACCAAAATCGTTCATCTCGGCGTTATCGAATGACTTGCATAGCAGGCTATGCGGCGACATCCGATGCCTTGATCTGAACGATTTCCGAGTACGACTCTAGAGTCAGAAACGAACGCGGATGCGCCGGACAGATTTTGGTAATCTAGGCGCAGCGTAAGCGAGTTAAGGAGTGACCAAGGGGTCATGACTGACGCGAGCGAGGGCTGCAACGACGAGTAACAAAAGCTGGACAAGCAGACGGGGCTATAGCTCAGCTGGGAGAGCGCCTGCCTTGCACGCAGGAGGTCAGCAGTTCGATCCTGCTTAGCTCCACCATTATACAGATGGTTCGAATAACCTGAAAATCCTGAATTCCCTGGCTTCGGTCAGTGTACAGAAAAAAGTGTTTCAGTTTAGCGTCCGCTAAGTCTGAAGGTCTTCTTTCTGATCACTGGGTCAGATTTGCTCTTTAACAAATTGGATGAGATAGAACACGAATACTTTTCTCTACGGTCTTTGAGGAAAGTGTTCAAGTGATAACGATTTTTTCAAGCGTTATCCGGTGTTGTCGTTGAAGTGGTTGTTTATAACTTCGAGTGACTATCTCTAGTGTTCCTGGAACACGCTGTCTAACTTCGGTTAGTCGGCCGTGATCTTGTGGCAGTAGAGTCAGTTGTCTTGGGGTTATATAGTCAAGCAACTAAGCGCATACGGTGGATGCCTAGGCAGTCAGAGGCGATGAAAGACGTGGAAGCCTGCGATAAGGTTCGGGGAGCTGGCAAACGAGCTGTGATCCGGACATTTCTGAATGGGGAAACCCACCCGATCTAGGTCGGGTATCTTACACTGAATACATAGGTGTAAGAGGCGAACCGGGAGAACTGAAACATCTAAGTACCCCGAGGAAAAGAAATCAACCGAGATTCCCTAAGTAGCGGCGAGCGAACGGGGACTAGCCCTTAAGCTAGACAACGGGTAGGAGAAGGCTCTGGAAAGTGCCGCCATAGTGGGTGATAGCCCTGTATCCGAAACCTGAGTCTAGTGAAATCGAGTAGGACGGGGCACGAGAAACCTTGTCTGAATATGGGGGGACCATCCTCCAAGGCTAAATACTCCTGACTGACCGATAGTGAACCAGTACCGTGAGGGAAAGGCGAAAAGAACCCCTGTGAGGGGAGTGAAATAGATCCTGAAACCGTATGCGTACAAGCAGTCGGAGCAGACTTGTTCTGTGACGGCGTACCTTTTGTATAATGGGTCAGCGACTTATGTTCAGTGGCGAGGTTAACCGTTTAGGGGAGCCGTAGGGAAACCGAGTCTGAATAGGGCGAATGAGTCGCTGGGCATAGACCCGAAACCGGGCGATCTATCCATGAGCAGGTTGAAGGTTGAGTAACATCAACTGGAGGACCGAACCCACTGTCGTTGAAAAGCCAGGGGATGACTTGTGGATCGGAGTGAAAGGCTAATCAAGCCCGGAGATAGCTGGTTCTCCCCGAAAGCTATTTAGGTAGCGCCTCGGACGAATACCACAGGGGGTAGAGCACTGTTTCGGCTAGGGGGTCATCCCGACTTACCAACCCGATGCAAACTCCGAATACCTGTGAGTACTATCCGGGAGACACACGGCGGGTGCTAACGTCCGTCGTGAAGAGGGAAACAACCCAGACCGCCAGCTAAGGTCCCAAAATTCCAGTTAAGTGGGAAACGATGTGGGAAGGCTCAGACAGCTAGGAGGTTGGCTTAGAAGCAGCCATCCTTTAAAGAAAGCGTAATAGCTCACTAGTCGAGTCGGCCTGCGCGGAAGATGTAACGGGGCTCAAACTGGATACCGAAGCTGCGGCTGCATACTTTGTATGCGGGGTAGGGGAGCGTTCTGTAAGCCTGCGAAGGTGAGTTGAGAAGCTTGCTGGAGGTATCAGAAGTGCGAATGCTGACATGAGTAACGACAATGCGAGTGAAAAACTCGCACGCCGGAAGACCAAGGGTTCCTGCGCAACGCTAATCGGCGCAGGGTGAGTCGGCCCCTAAGGTGAGACCGAAAGGTGTAATCGATGGGAGACGGGTTAATATTCCCGTACCTTGAATCACTGCGATGGAGAGACGGAGAAGGCTAGGTAAGCCGGGCGACGGTCGTCCCGGTTTAAGCGTGTAGGGAGGGGACTTAGGCAAATCCGGGTCCTCAATTCTGAGACGTGATGACGACTGCCCATGTGGCGGGAAGTTATTGATGCCATGCTTCCAGGAAAATCTTCTAAGCTTCAGGTGATTTGAGACCGTACCCCAAACCGACACAGGTGGTCAGGTAGAGAATACCAAGGCGCTTGAGAGAACTCGGGTAAAGGAACTAGGCAAAATGGTGCCGTAACTTCGGGAGAAGGCACGCTGGTGGTATGTGACACCCCTTGCGGGTTGAGCGGAAGCCAGTCGAAGATACCAGGCCCCTGCGACTGTTTATTAAAAACACAGCACTGTGCAAACACGAAAGTGGACGTATACGGTGTGACGCCTGCCCGGTGCCGGAAGGTTAATTGATGGGGTTAGCATTCGTGCGAAGCTCTTGATCGAAGCCCCGGTAAACGGCGGCCGTAACTATAACGGTCCTAAGGTAGCGAAATTCCTTGTCGGGTAAGTTCCGACCTGCACGAATGGCGTAACGATGGGGGCGCTGTCTCTACCCGAGACTCAGTGAAATTGAAATCGCCGTGAAGATGCGGTGTATCCGCGGCTAGACGGAAAGACCCCGTGAACCTTTACTATAGCTTCACAGTGAACTTTGAACATGTTTGTGTAGGATAGCTGGGAGGCATTGAAGCGTGAACGCCAGTTTGCGTGGAGCCAACCTTGAAATACCAGCCTGGCATGTTTGAGGTTCTAACTTGGTCCCCTTATCGGGGATGAGGACACTGTGTGGTGGGTAGTTTGACTGGGGCGGTCTCCTCCTAAAGCGTAACGGAGGAGCACAAAGGTGGGCTAAGTACGGTCGGACATCGTACGGTTAGTGTAATGGCACAAGCCCGCTTGACTGCGAGACAGACACGTCGAGCAGGTACGAAAGTAGGTCATAGTGATCCGGTGGTTCTGTATGGAAGGGCCATCGCTCAACGGATAAAAGGTACTCCGGGGATAACAGGCTGATACCGCCCAAGAGTTCACATCGACGGCGGTGTTTGGCACCTCGATGTCGGCTCATCACATCCTGGGGCTGAAGCCGGTCCCAAGGGTATGGCTGTTCGCCATTTAAAGTGGTACGCGAGCTGGGTTTAGAACGTCGTGAGACAGTTCGGTCCCTATCTGCCGTGGACGTTGGAGATTTGAGGAAAGCTGCTCCTAGTACGAGAGGACCGGAGTGGACGAACCTCTGGTGTTCGGGTTGTCACGCCAGTGGCATTGCCCGGTAGCTATGTTCGGATAGGATAACCGCTGAAAGCATCTAAGCGGGAAGCCCCTTCCAAGATGAGATCTCCCTGGGCCCTAGAGGCCCCTGAAGAGCCGTTCAAGACCAGGACGTTGATAGGTCGGGTGTGTAAGCGCTGCGAGGCGTTGAGCTAACCGATACTAATTGCTCGTGCGGCTTGACTATATAACACCCAAGACAATTGCGGATATCGCAACGAAAAAATCGCTATCGCGGCCCACAAAGCCAATGTTCTATCTCATCCCCCAGTGATCAACCGTTTTGTCTGACGACCATAGCGGCCTGGTACCACCTGATCCCATCCCGAACTCAGAAGTGAAACAGGCCTGCGCCGATGGTAGTGTGGTTCGCCCATGTGAGAGTAGGTCATCGTCAGACTCTTATTGCTAAATGCCCCGATAGCGTAAGCCGTCGGGGCTTTTTTTTTGCCTGGAAAAAGACGAAACCCGCCAGAAACAGGGGACGGATTTTAAATCCGTCCCCGCTTTGCCTTGCCCCCGCTTCCCTAAGGGACAGATTTGAAATCTGTCCCTTAGGGAAGTCTGTCCCAGGCTAAATCTCTCGCGGGCTTTGAATTACTGCAGATCTAATGTTTAGAGCACGATGCCCATCAAAACGTGGAAGCTATCGAAGTCATCCACGACCAAATAGCTCAGTTTACCGAAAGCAGCGGGGCGTAGAGTGCTTGCCACCTACCGACCTATTTTAAAAGTTTATTCACCATAGCGCGCAGAGCAGCCGGTTTTACGGGCTTATAAAGCACATGATAGCCGCGGTCTGTCGCGTCATCTCTTACCTCTTGTGCCATATAGCCGGTAATCAGGATGCCGGGCAGGCGTTTGTCCAGAGCTACGCGCAGCGTGTCCATGGCGTCCAGACCGTTCTTGTCGTCGTCTAGCTGATAGTCGGCAAGCAGAATGTCTGGAATGTCCACGCCCAGTTTTGTCATGGCGTCGTCCAGGCTTTCCGCAGCTGTTATCTGGCATTGCCAGTTGCTCAGCAGCGCCACCATACCCTGAAGAATAGCGGCATCGTTATCAATACACAGCAGATGGCGGCCCTTCAGACTGGATACTCGCCGAGCCGGACAATGAGCTTGTAGCGGCAGGGGTGTTACCTCCTCGGCGGCCATTCTGGGCACCGTAATACTGAAAACACTGCCACGACTCTGCCGCGACTGAACCGTCACCGGATGATTGAGCATACCGCTGATGCGGTCGACGATGGCAAGGCCAAGGCCTAGACCTTTCTTGTCGCGTCCATGCTGGAAACGGCGGAACTCTTCAAAAATCTGGGTCAGCTGATCGTCTGGAATGCCTGGCCCTGTGTCCCAGACTTCAATGCGCAGGTAACCATCCAGGCGACGACAGCCCAGCAGGATGCGGCCCTCGGGTGTATAACGTATGGCATTGGACAGAAAATTTTGGATCACCCGGCGCAAAAGCTTAGCATCTGAGCGGATCCAGGCGGAGCTGGGTACGACATCCAGTTCAAGGTCCTGGTCTTTGGCGATGGCAGAAAAATCGTTTGCCAGCCGGCGGATGATATCGCTAACCGGAAACACGCTGATATCCGGCTCCAGAGCACCGGCATCCAGTTTGGAGATATCTAGCAGAGTACTGATAATTTCTTCGGCCGCACCCAGGGAACTGTCGATGTGTTCGACCAATTGCTGGCACTCGGCACTTTGGGCTTTACCTTGTAGGGCAGAGGTAAACAGGCGTGCGGCATTTAAAGGTTGAAGCAGGTCGTGGCTGGCTGACGCGAGAAAGCGGGTTTTACCGTGATTGGCTTGCTCGGCCACAGACTTGGCCTTGAGCATCTGCTCGTTGATCACCTGCAGTTCCTGGGTTCGCTCTTTGACCCGTTGTTCCAGATAGATATTGGTTTCTTTCAGCGCCTGTTCAGTGCGGCGCATGGGTGTTATATCCTGAAATGTCGTGACATAGCCGCCGCCGGGAATTGGCGCGCCTTCAATGCGGATAAACGTGCCATCGGGCCGCTGGAGCTCATAGGAAACACGCTGGCCTTGGGTCATGCTGACAATGCGTTCGGCAACGATTTCATCAATTTTGCGGGCCGACAGGTTTGCGTTAGTCAGGGTGTAGCGAAGCAGGTCGGCCGCTGGTCGTCCCAAGCGTACAAAACTCTTGGGGTAATTGAACAGTTCAATGTATAGATGATTCCACACCACCAGCTCCTGCTGATGATTCACCACCGACACGCCAAGGCTGAGGTTTTCAATGGCCGAATGCAGTAGCTCCCGGCTAAACGTCATCGCTTGTGAGGCCTCATCCACAATGCTGACGACGTCTTCAATCTGCATATCGCGACCGGTGAGGGTCGATTCCAAAACCACACGCGCGGTTGAGCCGCCGATAATCGATGCCAACTGGCGCTCTATGTACTTCATCAAATGTGTTGTTGCCGGCCGCTGTGGGTAAAGGCGGATGGCATTGCGGCGCTCGTAATTGCGAAACACCGTTTCTGCGCGCTCGTCGCCCATGAAGCGATCAGCCAGCGCCTGCAGATCGGAAGTCAGAATCTGGCCCTGCCAGGTTTGCTGGTGCGGAGTTTCGCCGCGCCCGTGAGCATCTTGAAAATAACTGGCAATCTGTATTTTTTCACGCACTCGTTGGCGGGTTAGTAAAGACAGCACAATATAAATCGCGGTGTTGGCCCCCAGGCTCCAGATTATACCGTGGCTAACCTGGTCCAGATCAGCACCAAACAGTGCCGTGGGTCGGGTCCAGCTCATGCCCCAGAGACCTTGCTGAACAAGCGTCTCGTTGATCCAGCCGGTGGATGCCAGTGCAGGTAAAAGCAGAGTGTAAAGCCATAGTAAAAAGCCTGTAAACAGGCCCCATACCGCGCCATTGTAGTTGCCACCGCGCCAGACGATTCCGCCCACCAACGCCGGTCCAAGTTGCGCCGCAGCAGCGAACGACAGTAACCCGAAGGCCGTTAAACTGGTGTCTTCGCCTGCCATCCGATAAAAGCCATACGCTGTTAGTAAAACAGCGCAGATTGCGATGCGGCGGATGCTAAGTAGCAGGTAACTCAGGTCCGCCTTGCGATTCATTCTGGGGCGAAAGAATTTCAACAAAGCTGGCATGATGATTTCGTTGCTGACCATGGTGGCGACTGCCACCGAGCACACAATCACCATCGCCGCCGCTGCGGAGCCGCCCCCCAGAAACGCCAGTACTGCAAGCCAGGTATTGCCGGCCAGTATGGGCAACTGAAGCGTCATAATGTCAGGGTTGTAGTTGGCGCTATCGGGTACGAGCAAGCTGGCAGCTGCAATCGGCAGTACAAAAGCGCTGGCGATGATCAGATAAATAGGCATAGCCCAGCGCGCGGTCTCGAAATCGCGGGGATCGCTGTTTTCAACCACCATAACGTGGAACTGCCGCGGCAGGCAGACAATGGCTACCCCGGCGACCAGGGTTTGGGTAATAAACGCGGTCAGATTCAGGTTTTGGGTTGTCAGCACTCCGATGAGATCGGCCGCGGCCACTCGCTGTGTAAGGTCGCCAAAACCATTGAAAAAACCAAACAGCACAAATAACCCAACCGCTGAAAACGCCACCAGTTTGATCACAGATTCAAACGCAACGGCTTGAATCATGCCGCGGTGATGTTCTGTTGATTCCAGATGGCGGGTACCAAATAAAATGGTAAACAGGGCCAGAGCCAACGTGATGTACCAGGCTGAATCGCTCCAGGCGGCGTTACTGAGTTCCTGTACGCCGCCCTGGGGGCTGGACAGCACCGCAAAGCCCATGGCGATGGCTTTTAACTGCAAGGCGATGTAGGGCACGCTGCCGATTAACGCAAAGGCGGCTATCATCGCTGCGAGCAACTGGGATTTTCCGTAGCGGGAAGCGATAAAGTCGGCTATGGAGGTGCTGCTGTTGCGCTTGCTGATATGAATGATGCGGCGCAACAGCGGTGCGGCGAACACGAACACCAGTAACGGCCCAAGATAGATGGGTAAAAATCCAAGACCTTCCTGGGTGGCGCGACCAACGGCGCCATAAAAGGTCCAGGAGGAAAAATACACTGCCAGAGACAGCGCGTAGATGTGAGTCCTGGCCAGGCGATGCCGGTATAGCCCCGGGTGGCGGTCGCCTGCCCAAGCCACAAAAAACAGCAGTGAAATGTAGGTGATGGAAATCAGAACCAGCAGCCAGGCGCTTATCATAACGTTCGCTATTCCAGGGCAATGGGGCGCTTGCAGGCCGACATAGGCGCCAGCGTGACGCGCCCTCTTTTCATCAGCGGCATACGGTAATCAGTAAGCGGTCGTCCGGTGTCAGTATCTTCATGTTATCAAGGCTAGGGCGGCCATCTGAGGCCAGTGGCACCAGCTCACGATCGGTGCAATTGAGTAGATGTACCCGGTGAGAGACGGAATCAGTCAGTTTTTGCTCGAAGCGGTACAGGGTGAAAAGAACAACATTGTCGTCATTGGCGTTGCGCTGCACGCTGTTGATATCCACCGTCGAGAACGCAGTGACATACGGAAACGCAAAGCTCCAGGGGCGCCAGAGCACGGCTTGGCTTTCAGTATTGACCACGACCGCTTCCGAAGGCAGCTGCGCCTGTTTAAAGTCGTACCAGGTGTACTCGCCCTGAATCAGATAAGCCATCATGCCGGCACCGGCAAAGGCAGGAATAATCCACTTAGGCAGGCGTTGGCGGGTTAGGGAGCGTAGCGCTAATGCGATCCCTGCAGCACCCAGGCCGCAGACAACGGTCGCAACAAGTGTCCAGAACATATGGTTTTCCTTAAAAAAAGAAACGGGCTCCTTTTTCAAGGAAGCCCGTTTGGTTTCAATTGCTCAATGTTACCACTGATTTAGCAAAAGCTTGTGTTAGTGGCCTTGAGCTTCGCCCGCACCGCGTGGGTAACGAACACTTTCTACCAGTTCCTGGATCTCGATGGGTGGCTCTTCAGTCGCGTGGGACAAACCGAAGGCTACCGTAAAGTTGACGACGGCACCAATCGCACCGATCGACAGTGGGGATATCCCGAATACCCAGTTTGCCGGGATATCGGCCAGGTTGTTGGTGCCCGGGATGAACAACCATCCTTTGTACACAAAGATGTACGTCAGGGTGAAGGCCAGACCGGCTAGCATACCGGCAATCGCGCCTTTGTTGTTCACTCGCTTGGAGAAGATCCCCATCATCAGAGCCGGAAAGAGTGACGCAGCTGCGATACCGAAGGCCAGTGCCACGACCTGAGCGGCGAACCCGGGAGGGTTGGCTCCCAGGTAGGTGGCCACCACTATGGCAACCGCCATGGATATCCTCGCGGCCAGCAACTCTCCCTTATCCGTAATGCCGGGGTTGATTGAGCCCTTTATCAGGTCGTGACTGACTGCCGAGGATATCGCCAGCAACAGCCCCGCCGCCGTTGACAGTGCCGCTGCCAGACCACCCGCGGCGATCAGTCCGATGACCCAGCCGGGCAGGTTGGCAATCTCCGGGTTGGCCAGTACCAGAATGTCCCGGTTCACCTCCATTTCGTTGCCATTCCAGCCACGGGATTGAGCGGTTTCTTCAAACGCCGGAGTGTCGTTGTAAAGCTGAATCCGGCCGTCCTGGTTCTTGTCTTCATAAGTGATCAGACCGGTCACTTCCCATGCCTTGACCCATTGCGGACGGTTATCGTACTCGATAGGAGCAGCCGCTGTACCATCAGGGTAGATGGTGGTCATCAGGTTCAATCGGGCCATGGAGGCCACGGCCGGTGCAGTCAGGTAGAGCAGGGCAATGAACACCAGTGCCCAGCCAGCAGACCAGCGCGCATCGGCAACCTTCGGAACCGTAAAGAAGCGGATGATGACGTGTGGCAGACCGGCCGTACCGATCATCAGTGTCAGGGTAAACAGAACCATGTTCAGCTTGTTGTCCACGTTCGCCGTGTACTCGTTGAAGCCAAGGTCGGTGATGACTTGATTCAGCTTGGTGAGAATCGGCAGCCCCGAGTCAATGTGGGTGGAGAACAGGCCCAGCGCCGGTATAGGGTTACCGGTCAGCTCCAGCGAGATAAACACCGCGGGGATGGTGTAGGCCATAATCAGAACGCAGTACTGAGCCACCTGAGTGTAGGTGATGCCCTTCATGCCGCCCATAACGGAGTAGCTGAAAATAACCACCGCTGCGATCATCAGACCGGTTGTAGAATCTACTTCGAGGAAGCGGGAAAAGGCCACGCCAGCACCGGCCATCTGGCCGATAACATAGGTCAGAGAGGCCACGATCAGGCAGATAACGGCGACCAAGCGCGCTTTATTACTGTAGAAGCGGTCACCGATGAACTCGGGCACGGTGAACTTGCCAAACTTCCTCAGGTAAGGAGCGAGCAGCATGGCAAGCAGCACATAGCCGCCGGTCCAGCCCATCAGGAAGGTGGAGTTGGCGTAACCACCCGCGGCAATCAGGCCCGCCATGGAGATGAAAGACGCCGCCGACATCCAGTCTGCACCGATCGCCATACCATTGGTGATCGGGTGAATGCCGCCACCGGCAACGTAGAAGTCACTTGTGCTACCGGCTCTCGCCCAGATAGCAATGCCGATGTAGAGTAGGAAGGAACCCCCTACGAAGATAAGATTAATCGCAAATTGGCTCATTGTTATTATTCCTCGCCTACGCCGAATTTTTCGTCAAGCTTGTTCATGCGCCAGGCATAGAAAAAGATCAAAACGATAAATGTGAGAATGGATCCTTGTTGGGCAAACCAAAAACCAAGATCGGTTCCGCCAACCGCGATGCCAGACAGCATGGGGCGAAGCAGAATGCCAAAACCGTATGAAACCAAAGCCCATATAATAAGGCTTCCGTAAATCAGGCGGAGGTTCGCCTTCCAGTACTGCTCAGCGTTTTCGCTATGACCTGACATAGAGTACTCCTGTTATTATTGTGGAGTTTGCGGTATTACCTCATTGACTTTGCTGCAATGCGAGCCTCAGTGATATTGGCAAAAGGTCTAAAATTCTGGATTTTGACGGGTTTACGGTTGAAATTTGAGAGCTGGCGCAGACGCTTCAGCTCGATATGGGCCATGGCTTTGCAAATGGCGCTGCTAAAACCGTTGCATATTTCTCAGGCGGCGCTGGTAACGCAATTTGTCGCTGAGTTGGGCCAGAGTGTGAATGCCCTGTTGTGCCGCTTTGTTGAGAGCAATTAGCGTGAGCTCGGCGGTTACCATGGCGTCAGCTGCCGCGTGATGGCGCGCACTGGCCTGCAAGCCAAAGGTATCAGCCCAGTTATCCAGGCCCTTGCGCTGCTTATTAGCGGTGGGGAAAAAGGCAGGCATTAGCTCCGCGACATCGAGCCAGATGTGGTTTTCGCCGTAGCCGAGTTCCGCTCGCAGTGTTTTTTCCAGAAACTTCTGATCAAACGCCGAATGATAGGCCAGAATCGGGTCGCCATTCATCCAGTCCAACAGGTGCAACAGAGCGTCTTCGGTTTCGTGGCCGGCGGTTAGCGCTTCGGGGCCAATACCGTGAATCAGTACCGTTTTACGAATATCCAGCTCTGGCCGGCGCAGTATTAGATCAAACTGGTCGTCCAGCGGCATGGCATTGTTGTTGATGGCCACGGCACCTATGGCGATCATCTGATCCTTGGCCGGGTTCAGCCCTGTGGTTTCCAGATCAAGCACGATTAATCGCGAAGTCACCAATGGCTGTTTGCCAATCGTTTTGGGGTTCGGCAGGTTGCCGATGTCTATACCGCCACGCTTTTTGCGCTCCAGCCACTGCTTCAGAAAGTCGATCATAATCAGGCCCTGGGGCTAGAGCTGGTACGCCAGTTCCAGCTTCTGTTGCAGGCGCTGGGCCTGGCGGAAAGATTCGCGGAGTATTCGGCGGTCCAGCGGGTTCAGGTCATCTGGATCAATGTAGTTGGTTAGCGGTTCTTTGTTTTCCAGCATTTCATTGTGTGCCCGCATACGGATGGCCTGTATCAGGCTGTAGGCTTCTTTCCAGGCATTGGCATCTTTTGGGTCGAAAACACCTTTGCGAGCCAGTTCATCCATCCGCTCCAGGGTATTCGCAGCCCCTACACCGTTAGCCAGGGCGAACACCCGCACGGCTTCGACGAAGGGTGCCAGGCCCTGACGCTTCAGATCCAGCGCGTGTTTTTTACCATCGTTGACATAGCGAAAGCTGCGGAACATGGTCAGTGGTGGCTTACGGGTAAAGGCGTTGCCCGCCAGCATTTTCTGAAATAGCGGGTTGTTGCCGATGCGCTTCAGAGCTGTCTGAAATAGTTCGTGCAACGATTCGCCGGGACCAAAAACCGCGCGCATGTCGAGGAATATAGACGAATACACCAGGTTCTGCGGTGTCGAAGCATCAATAAAGCGCACGAACCAGTCGTCCCATTCGGCGCCGCTCAAACACAGTTTCGGGTTGCTGGCCATAATATTGCCCTTACACAAGGTGAACCCACATTCCGCCAACTCGTCGTTCACGATGCGCGCGAACGGCAGCAGTTTCTCTCGCACTTGATCTTCCGTCATACCTTCCGGCGTGGTGAACAATATGCCGTTGTCCTGATCGGTTAACAGAGTCTGCTCCTGGCGACCCTCGCTGCCGAACGCCAGCCAGGTGAACGGTATGCCGGGATCGTTTTTGGCGATGTTCAGTTCTAATACACGGCGCACGGTGACGTCGTTCAGGGTCGTAATGATTTTTACGATCTGGCCGGAATCGGCGCCGTGGGCCAACATCGAATCAACCAGGCGCGAAACATCCGCGCGCAGGCTAACCAAGGTGCGCAGGTGAGTTGCGGTGCCGATGGTGCGGGCTAGATTGACCAGGTCTACCCGCTGCAGTGCAAACAGATCCCGTTCTGACACAACGCCAATCAATCTGTTCTCGTCGTCCACCACACAAATGTGGGCAAAGTGATGCTCCGCCATCAGCATGGCGGCTGCAAAGGCATTTTCTTTTGCCAACAATGAGCAGGGGTTCGGTGTCATAACTTGCCGAATCGAAGCGCTCAGGGGGGCCTTTTCTTCGGCAATCAGTGTGCGCAAGTCGCGCAATGTGAAAATGCCCACCGGATGTCGGTTGTCGTCGGTGATCACAATACTGCCTACGCTGTTTTCGTGCATACGCGCCACAGCTTTGCGCACGGGCAAGTCGGGTGTGCACACAATGGGATTACGCAGGGCGAAGCGTTCCAGCGGCGAGTCTAAAGTAAAATTCGAACCAATCGACGCCATGGCGCCGGACTGTATGCGTTGATTCACCTGATCGAGAAGGCTGCTAACGCCGCGCAGGCAAAAGTCGCGGAACGTATCGCTTTGGGTAAACAGGCTGACAAAAGCGTCATGTTCGATGCTCAGGCAGAATGTGTCGCCCACCGATCGGTGCAGCGTGCGGGTAGACCGCTCACCCACAAGTGCGGCCAGTGGAAAGCAGTCCCCCAGGCCAATCTCGAAAGTGGTTTCGGTGCGATCGTCCCTGCTATTCAGTCTCTCGCCACGGATCCGACCCTGCTTTACAACGTAAAATTGTTTAGCAACGCCGTCGTCCGTAGACAAAACCACCTCGTCATTAGCGTAAAAACGTAGCGTAGAATGCTCCGCAAAGTGCGCTAGATGGTCTTCTTCCATATTGGAGAAAGGCGGATGGTTTTTTAGAAAAGCCATAACGGCCCGGGTATTTTGCGGGCGATTCTGGTCTTGAGAGGCTGCTGCCATAGTCGGTTTCACTTTGTCGACGACGGGTGGATTTGGTTAAAGTCTAGTGCAGGCGCCGCCGGATTACTTTATGGCATCGCAGGCCAGTGGTAAAGTTCACCGCATTAGGAACCATTGATAATATTGTCATGACTACCAAAGAAGATCGACTGCGTTTTCTCGCTGAAATGGGCGATGTGAAACGTATAAAACGGCCAAACAAAGCCGATGTTGTTGTGCCTCGCGAGCTGACCCCGGGCCACCTGGAGCGCCAGCGGGCGGCCATCGCGTTGCCGCTGAAAGACACTAATCCGCTCACGGCGGACATGGTTGAGCCTTTGACCGCTCAGGACATTCTGAGCTGGAAACGCCCCGGCGTTCAGAACGGCGTGTTTCGCAAACTGCGTCTGGGTTACTACCCTAGCGAAGCCAAGCTGGACTTGCACGGGATGACGGTAGACGAAGCCCGGCGCCAGGTGTTTGGCTTTGTTAATGACTGCATGCGCTATGATCTGCGCACGGCAACGATTCTACACGGTAAAGGCGAACGCAACCGCGACGGTATCGCTTGGCTTAAAAGTTACCTTGCCAAGTGGTTACCGGAATTGGAGCCGGTGCTGGCGTTTCATACAACACAAAAGCACCACGGCAGTACCGGCGCCATTTACGTTATGATCCGCAAAAGTGATCGCGAAAAACAGAATAATAGGGAAGCTCACGGCCGGCGCGATTAAGCGTCGCCGATGGCAACCTCAACTATAAACCGGAGAAGTGTATGGCCTATCTGCTGACAAAAAAAACCGCTTTGATCATCGTTTCGCTGATCGCCTTGGCGGGCTGCAAAGATCGCGTAATCTGGGAAGATAACGGCGCTATAGAAAAAACCACCGAAAATCGGGAAATCTGGGACACCAACGGCAAAATGGGTAATGGCGATCGCCCGATTTGGGTTAATAAAGACGGCGAAAAAGTCGTAAAGTAATGAAAATACCCCGGGCCTTTGGAGTAGCGGGCAAAAGCTCGATCAGGGCTTCTCTAACGGTGCTCGCAGCAATATTGCTCGCTGCTTGCAATCCGTTTGATGAAGTGCGGCCCATGATGGACGAATACGTTGAGCGCCTGGGCCGTGTGTTGGAGACCGACCCTCAGTTCAGCGAGCTGGCCCCAGCCCCTATTTTGCCGCGCCGCCGTGAACGGGTTCTGGACATGCCCGAGCTGGAACTCGGAATGTTGGACTTTCTGTCGCTCTACGGCTGTGATCTGCAATTTGTGGTTGGTGAGAAAAATTCCATCATGGGCAAGGTTATGCAGCCGCTGAACCGTTTGCGGTACGAACTGCGTTTCATCGCCAGCGCTGGAAAATGCCTGCAAAGCAGCATTGATGATGGGGATGAAGAGCTGCAGGACACGTTGCGGCAAGCCATAAGTAGTAAACGCGAGAATCTGCCTATTGCGCTTTGGAACGCAACCTGGGGTGTCGAGGAGGTCGAGAATCTGTTTACCACCAGTAAGGGATTTTATCCGGTGATTGCCGAGAATCCGCTGTCGGACCTTGCCCGTGAAGCCGCCCAGTTAGAGCGCGCGGCGCGGAGTCTTCTTAATGGCGAATTGGAGCAGAATCTGGACTTTGCCGGGGCCGTGCAACAGCGTTGGCAGGCCGAGTATCACGCCGGCCAGTTAATCAACAGTGCCCTGTTGGTGGCGGCGCGACTGAATGACGGTACAGAGGTGATTGAACGCCGGTTGGCACAGCGCCCCTTGTGCTTGAATGGCAATCCCAACAATCAGTCCACCATCGTGCAGGGTATGTTTTTCAGTATTTACATCGGCAAGGTGCAGCCGTATCTGGCGGATCTGCGCCGTGCCCGCATCGAACTGCTGGAGCCGTTGGCGCAGCTAGCGCAGATTCAAACCGCCGTGATGCCGCAGAGTTTTCAGCGCTGGCAGGCGCGCGCCTTGCCCGCCGACGCCGGTGTTGAGAGTGTTCATGCTGAGAGTGCCGGTGTTGAGAGTGCTGATGTTGAGAGTGTCAATGCTGAAAGTGCAAACGTGTGGGGTGATCTGGATAAGGCCGTGGCCGACCATACCCTCGGCTGGCAGCAGCTTTTGGAACAGTGCGGCTTGCGCCCGGGTGCGTAGCGCGTGTTGATTAACAAACAGTACTTAGCAGAATGCGCTTAACACACAGCGCCTAACGCTGGCTTTATCTACTGAACTGGCAAGCTGATAGAACTCCTGGGTATGACGGCGTAAGTCCTCGGGAATGTCGCCGCTGCTAACCAAAGCCGTGCAAATATCCCGCAGGGTCAGCGCCGCTCTCGCCGGCGCCTGCGGTACCTTGGTTTGCGGTACTCTGGCTTTCGGTATTCCGGCCTGCTGTACTTTGGTCGGCGGGTGTTTGTCACAGGGACGCACTGAAGCCGTAGGCTGGGCGTCCGTTGCAGTCATCGGAAGGGAAAAACGTGTCGTGTCAGTAACACTCAGGCCGTCTCGGGCCGATTTGCCTTAAGATGAATCATCGCCACAGTAAACAGCAAGAAGGTTAGCACGGTTGTAATAACCGGCCCGATAGCGCCCTCACTGAGCCAGGCTGACACCACGCCTTGGGTGAAATAGAAAATGATAACAAAGGACAGCCAGATATAAGCGCGACTGTTGCCGCGATACACCGGCACAATAAAACCTACCAGAGGTAACAGTTTTACTGCCAGTACCATGGTGATGGAGACGCCTTCCTCCGGCCCCGGGACAAAAGTGGTCACCACTAGGGTAATGATAGTGGCCAGATAGAGTGCCAGAGTAATACGTGCCGTTATGAGTGCTTTTGGGTTACGCAACATGTCAGAAATCCGCAATTGTTTAAGATGATTCCGCGACAGCGGATTAGTCGGCTAGCTTCAACGCCAGACGAGCCAGGCGCTCGCCAAACGCTTGACAAAGGATCTGTTCGTGTTCACTCAGTGGCAGCTGTTCGCCGGTGCCGGCGAAATGGCTAGGACCATAGGGTGTGCCGCCGGTCGTGGTAGCACCCAGCGCTGGTTCGCTGTAGGGCAGGCCGCACAGCACCATGCCATGGTGGAGCAATGGCAGCATCATCGATAGCAATGTGGTCTCCTGGCCGCCATGGAGGCTGCCGGTTGACGTAAAGGCTCCGGCGGGCTTGCCAGCCAAGGTGCCGGCGAGCCACAAATCGCCGGTAGTATCCAGGAAGTGCTTCAACGGCGCGGCCATATTGCCAAAGCGAGTAGGGCTGCCAATGGCCAAACCAGAGCAGGCAGCCAAATCATCCTTACTAACATAGGGTGCGCCTTCATCGGGCACCGGCGGCAATGCGCTGGTGGTTTCTGGTGCCACCTGTGGCACGCTGCGAATTCGCGCCTGCATACCGGTCACCCGGGCAACGCCGCGGGCAATGCGATTGGCCATGTCGGCGGTTTGGCCGGTGCGGCTGTAATACAGAATCAGCACGTAGGGAGCCGGTGCGGTCATGGCAAAAATCCTCAAAATGTCAGCTTGGTAAAATTTATTTACAGAATAGCCAGTACGTTTTCCGGAGGCCGGCCGATGACCGCTTTGCCATTTGCCTGCACAATAGGGCGTTCAATCAGGCGCGGGTTTGCCACCATTGCCGCAATCAGCTGCTGCCGGCTAAGGTCGGCGTTGTCCAGTGCCAGCTGTTTGTATTCTGGTTCTTTACGGCGCATCAATTGCCGTGGTTCCAGCCCAAGCTGTTGCAAAATAATGTCCAACTCTGGCGCTGTCGGCGGCGTATCCAGATAACGTATAATGTCAGGCGTGATGCCTCGGCCCGTTAGTAGCTCCAGAGCCTGGCGGGATTTTGAACAGCGGGGATTGTGGAAAATCCGGGTGGGTTCTGTCATCTTCTCGCCTGATTATGGGTGCGTGGTTGTAGGTGCGTAATAATAGATGCGTGGCGTGCGAATGTGAATTCGTAGGCGTGGAGTTTAACAGGAGGACTTTGCTTGCAATACCCTGTGACCGGTTTTGCCCTTAATACCAGCCGCCTGGCGGCTATTGGATGTTTGTTTGCCGCGATGGTTGCGCTGGCGGGTTGTAGCAAGATTGAGCTGGAGCGCAATGAAGGCGCGCCACTTGTGTGGAGCGATCTGCGCGGGCAATGGGTATTGGTGAATTACTGGGCCGAGTGGTGTAAGCCCTGCCTGAAGGAAATTCCCGAACTGAATGCCTTGAGCCAGAACCCGGCTATCACTGTGCTAGGCGTTAACTTTGATGGTATCAGCGGTGCCGAACTGCGCCAGCTGGGCGAGCGCATGGCTATTGGCTTTGATCTGCTGAACCAGGACCCGGGCCCGCAGTTTGGCTGGCAAACGCCGATTGCATTGCCGGCTACGCTGGTTATAAACCCGCAGGGCGAATTACAGCAGGTGCTGTTTGGCGAGCAGACCCAGGCCAGTATTCGCGCCGCCATCGGCCTGTGAATGGCCGCTGATAGCGACCAGTTTTATGTGTGTTATTCGTATTTCCGCTTTAATCAGGATTATCTGCAATGACTGCCCAGACCTTTGTACATCTTCGCATTCACTCTGAACATTCCTTGGTGGATGGCTTGGTACGGGTAAAGCCGTTGATCAAACGTGTGGTGGAGCTGGGTATGCCTGCCGTTGGGCTCACCGAACAGTCCAATATGTTCTCGCTGGTACGATTTTATAAAGCCGCGCTTGGCGCTGGGGTGAAACCCATTATTGGCGCCGATTTGTGGTTCGAAAACCCGGACGAGCCAGAGAGCCCTTTTCGCACAACCCTGCTGGCCAGTAATAACGACGGTTACCTGAACCTGACCGAAATTGTTTCGCTGGGTTATACCGAAGGCCAGCGTTTTGGCAAGCCCATCATTAAGCGCGAATGGCTGGAAGCCCGCAGCCAGGGCCTGATTATGCTCTCGGGTGGCAAAATGGGCGATGTCGCCAAGGCCATGCTGTCAGACAAACCCAAGCTCGCCCGCGAACGGGCCTGCTATTGGCGTGACCTTTACCCCGGCAGTTTTTATCTGGAGCTTCAGCGTACTGGCCGTGCAGGTGATGAAGATTGCTTGCACCTGAATGTGGCGTTGGCGGCCGAATTAGGTTTGCCAGTGGTGGCCACCAACGATGTCCACTTTATTTATGCGGAAGACTTCGAGGCCCACGAAGCGCGGGTATGCATTGGCGAAAGCCGCACGCTGGACGATCCGCGCCGCGACCGCCGCTTTAGTGACCAACAGCACCTGCGCAGCGCTGAAGAAATGATCGAGCTGTTTGCCGACATTCCCGAAGCCGTGGAAAACACCCTAGCCATCGCCCGGCGCTGCTCGGTCACCGTGCGCATGGGCGAATACTTTCTGCCCAACTACCCCGTGCCTGAAGGCATGACCATGAACGACTACTTTCGCCGTGTGTCGGAAGAAGGGTTGGAAGATCGTCTGGCCAAAACTCTGCCCAAAGACGATCCGGATTATGACAGCAAGCGCCAAGCCTATTACGACCGGCTGAAATTTGAACTGGATATCATCATCCAGATGGGTTTTCCCGGCTACTTTCTGATCGTGATGGACTTTATCAAGTGGGCAAAGAACAACGGCGTGCCGGTAGGGCCGGGCCGTGGTTCCGGTGCCGGCTCCCTGGTGGCCTACGCTCAGTTGATTACGGACTTGGACCCGCTGCAATACGATCTGCTGTTCGAACGCTTTTTGAACCCCGAACGGGTCTCCATGCCCGACTTCGACGTCGACTTCTGTATGGAAGGCCGCGATCGGGTAATCGCCTATGTGGCCGAAAAATACGGTCGCGAAGCGGTATCGCAGATAATTACGTTCGGTACCATGGCCGCCAAAGCCGTGGTGCGTGACGTAGCGAGGGTGCAGGGCAAGTCTTACGGGCTGGCGGACAAACTGTCCAAAATGATCCCGTTTGAAGTGGGTATGACCCTGGCCAAGGCCGTAGAGCAGGAACCGTCACTCAAAGAGTTTCTGGCGCAGGATGAAGAAGCCCAGGAAATCTGGGAAATGGCGATTAAGCTTGAAGGCGTGTGCCGTAACGCTGGTAAACACGCCGGCGGGGTGGTGATTGCACCCACCAAGATCACCGACTTTTCGCCGCTGTATTGCGACGACGACGGCGGCAGCCTGGTAACCCAGTTCGACAAAAACGATGTGGAAGACGCCGGCCTGGTGAAGTTCGACTTCCTCGGCCTGCGCACGCTGACCATCATCGATTGGGCGCTGAAAATGATCAATCCGCGGCGGGAAAAACGCGGGTTAAAGCCGTTGGACATCAGCGAAATTCCGCTGGACGACCCGGCTTCGTTCGTGATGCTGAAAAAGGCCGAAACCACCGCCGTGTTCCAGCTGGAATCCCGCGGTATGAAAGACCTGATCCGGCGCCTGCAACCGGATTCCCTGGAAGATATGATCGCCCTGGTGGCGCTGTTCCGCCCGGGCCCCTTGCAGTCAGGCATGGTAGACGACTTTATTGACCGAAAGCATGGCAAGCAGCCGATGTCTTTCCCGCACCCGGATTATCAGTATGAAGGCCTGAAGCCGGTATTGGAGCCCACCTACGGCGTTATCCTGTACCAGGAACAGGTTATGCAGATCGCCCAGGTAATGGGGGGTTACAGTCTGGGTAACGCGGACATGCTGCGCCGCGCAATGGGTAAGAAAAAACCCGAAGAAATGGCCAAGCAGAAGCAGTTTTTTCTGGATGGCTGTGCTGGCAATAATATTGATAAGGCCTTGGCGGAAAACATCTTCGACCTGGTGGAAAAGTTTGCCGGTTACGGCTTCAACAAATCCCACTCCGCCGCTTATGCGCTGGTGTCTTACCAAACCCTTTGGCTAAAGGCTCACTACACCGCCGAGTTTATGGCTGCCGTGCTCACCGCCGATATGCAGAACACCGACAAGGTGGTTACGCTGGTGGAAGAGTGCCGTAGCTTGAAGCTGGATTTGGTTCTGCCGGATGTAAGTACCTCGGAATACGCCTTCACCGCCAATGACGATGGCCAGGTGGTGTATGGCCTGGGTGCAATCAAAGGCCTTGGCGAAGGCCCCATTGACAGCATTGTTACGGCGCGCAAAGAAAATGGGCCGTTCACCGACCTGTTCGACTTTTGCCGCCGGGTTGATCTGAAAAAGGTCAACAAACGCGCGTTGGAAGCGATGATTCGCGCTGGCGCTATGGACAAGTTAGGCGCCGGCCGCGCCCAGCTGATGGCCAGTATCGAAAAAGCCATACTGCAAGCAGGCCAGCAGTCGCGTAATGAAGCCGCCGGCATGGTGGACATGTTTGGCGATATGCTGGAAACCGCCGCTGACGTAGACGCCTACACCGATGTTGCCGATATTCGTGAGTGGCCGGAAAAGAAACGTCTTAAGGGTGAAAAAGACACGCTTGGGCTATACCTGACAGGCCATCCGTTTGATGAATACGAGCGCGAGGTTCGGCGCTTCGTGCGCTCCTCCATCGCCGACCTGAAACCCAATAAATCGCCACAACGGGTAGCCGGGCTGGTGGTGGCGCAGCGCACCATGAAAACGCGCACCGGTTCCACCATGTGCTTTATTACCCTGGATGATCGCAGTGGGCGCATCGAAGCGACGCTTTTTTCCGAAGCGTTTTTTGAAAACCGCGAGCTGCTGCAGTCAGATCAGGTGATTGTAGTGGAAGGTCAGGTCAGCCACGATGACTACTCTGGGCAAATGAAGATGCGGGTTAATTCGGTGATGGATGTAGCCAGCGCCCGCCAGCAATTCAGCCGCGGTTTGCAGCTGAAACTGAATGAAAGCCAGCTTGGCAATGGCCTGCTGGACTCACTGGAACAATTGCTGGCGCCGCATCGCTGCGAAGGCAGTCCAGTGTGGATTGAGTACACCAGTCCGGCCGCCAGCACTCGTATTGAGCTGGGTTCATCCTGGCGGGTAGAGCCCAACGATAGCCTGTTGCTGGAGCTGAAATACCTGGTGGGCGACCATAGCGTGGAACTGGTCTATGATTAAAGGCAATACTTATTTGTTTGCTGCGCTGGCCGAGGCGGGCGTGGCATCGGAAAGATTACCATTTTGTCAGTTAGGCGCAGTCAGACCAATGTCCGCTTTAGGCTCGGCGATTGCGCTGTTATCTTTGACACAAATTCTGGCCTGGTAGCTGCGGCTGCCACGAATTCAAATGATGGAACATCATGAACCCTAATTATCTCGATTTCGAACAGCCCATTGCCGATCTGGAAGCCAAAATCGAAGAGCTTCGGATGGTGGGCAACGACACCGACATCAATATCACCGATGAAATTGCCCGGCTCAAGAAAAAGAGCGTGAGCCTGACGGAGAGTATTTTCTCTAACCTTGAGCCGTGGGATGTTACGCGTTTGGCGCGGCATCCGCGCAGGCCTTACACGCTCGATTACATTGAGATGTTGTTTGACGATTTCGATGAGTTGCACGGTGACCGGCGTTACGCCGACGACTATTCGATGGTGGGTGGCACAGCCCGTATTAATGATAGGCCGGTCATGGTGCTTGGCCACCAGAAAGGCCGTGAAGTGCGCGAAAAAGTGAAGCGCAACTTTGGTATGCCGCGCCCGGAAGGTTACCGTAAAGCCTTGCGGCTGATGGAAATGGCCGAGCGTTTCAAAATGCCGATTCTGACCTTTATCGACACCCCGGGCGCTTATCCTGGTATCGGTGCGGAAGAGCGCGGGCAGAGTGAAGCCATTGCGTTCAACCTGGCGGTTATGTCGCGTTTGAAAACGCCAATAATCTCCACCATCATCGGCGAGGGCGGTTCAGGCGGTGCACTGGCTATTGGTGTGTGCGATCAGCTGAACATGCTGCAGTATTCCACCTACGCGGTTATTTCCCCGGAAGGTTGTGCGTCCATTTTGTGGAAAAGCGCAGACTACGCATCGGAAGCCGCCGCAGCCATGGGCGTAACGGCAGATCGCCTGAAAGATCTGGGCCTGGCGGATAACGTGATCAAAGAACCCTTGGGTGGCGCTCACCGTAAGCCTCAAGATATGGCCAATTCGCTTAAGGCGACGCTAACGGAAGGTCTAGCCGAGTTGACCCGCTTGCCTCTGGACGAACTGGTTGCAAGGCGCTATGAGCGCCTGACCCACTATGACAGCGGACGTTAGCCACAGCGCCCCAGCCTGGCCATCGCCGCTGCGCGATCTGGCCAGGCAGCTTCCCCAGCATGACCGTCTGTGTATCGCCTTTAGTGGCGGTCTGGATTCTTCTTTACTGTTGCATCTGTTCGCGGCGATTACGCCGGCCTCCATTGCCTTATCTGCGCTCCACATCAATCACCAGTTACAGCCTAATGCTGCAGAGGTGGACGCCTTTTGCCGCGATGTCTGCGCGCGCTTGAGCGTGCCCCTGCGCGTCGTATCCGTGACGGTGCCAGTCAAAGCAGAAGGTGTCGGGGGCCTGGAGCAGGCTGCGCGCGCAGCTCGCTACGGTGTATTTGAGCAATATTTGCGTGCCGATGAGCTGTTATTGCTGGCCCACCACGGCGACGATCAACTGGAAACCGTATTGTTCCGTCTTTTTCGCGGCAGTGGCGTGGCGGGTCTGGCAGGCATGCCATTCACCCGTGCCCTATGTGCACGTGCTCTGGCGCGACCGTTGCTTGAGTTTTCCCGTGCTCAGCTGGAAGCTTGGGCCGAGGGCGCCGGGCTGCCGTGGATGGAAGACCCCAGCAACAGCGACCAACGTTTTGATCGCAATTACCTGCGCAATAGCGTGATCCACCGCTAAAAAGCCGCTGGCCATCGTTCATACGGCGTGTAGAGGCATCAGCCCGCGGCTGTGCCGACAGCCATACGCTAAACCAAAAGCTGGCGCAGCTTCAGTGGCATGCCTGCGATGGGGTCTATCAGCACAGCCAGCCATATTCGCTGGACCAGCGTGCGTTTGCTGAACTGTCGCCCCCGGAACAGGGCAACCTGCTGCGCTGGTGGTGCCAGTCTTGCGGCTTACCTGCGCCTGTGTCCGCAGACTGGCAGCGGACCTTGGCAGGGTTAATGGATGCTGCTGCAGATCGTGAGCCGGAACTGTTGGGGCAGGGCTATAGCGTTCGACGCTTTCAGCACAGACTGTATCTTGTGGCAGCGCAAAACCCCTTGCCGGAAGGCTCGCAGTCGGTTTTACCGCAGCAGACGCTGCGCTGGGGAGAGTGGACATTGGCGTTGGCCTGGCAAAGTAACGACCACAATCAAGGCAACGATCAGCAAATCGGGCCGCCGCCAATACGGGTATCTACGAGGCAGGGCGGTGAACGCATCCGCTTTCACCCTGACGGTCCGGCAAAAGTCGTGAAAAAATGGCTGCAGGAACAGGCCGTGCCACCTTGGGAAAGAGCCCGTTTGCCCTTGGTTTTTGCGGGCTGCGGCGCTGCCGAGGAGTTAATTGCGGTGGGCTTTTTATGGTGTTCGGAAAAATACAGTGGAAGCGCTCCTCCAAGTGGCTGGCGGCTGATTGTGGGGCGGGATTGTGATTGAGCAGGTTGGGGCTTTCTGGTAGTCTGATCTCCCATCTTGAGATGACAATCTCCCCCCTCCACAGAACCTGACAATCATGGAATCTGAATGACGCGTTATATTTTCGTCACCGGCGGTGTTGTGTCCTCACTTGGGAAAGGAATCGCATCGGCCTCTCTGGCTGCGATTCTTGAGGCACGCGGCCTGAAGGTAACTATCCTCAAGCTGGACCCGTACATTAATGTAGACCCGGGAACAATGAGCCCGTTCCAACACGGTGAAGTGTTTGTCACCGACGACGGCGCCGAAACCGATCTCGACCTGGGCCATTACGAGCGCTTTATTCGCACCCCGATGACCCGCCGGAACAACTTCACTGCCGGTCGCGTTTACGAAGAAGTGATTCGTAAAGAACGCCGTGGCGATTATCTTGGTGGCACTGTGCAGGTTATTCCCCACATTACCGATGAAATCAAACGCCGTGTCATTGAAGGCGCCGCAGGCGTAGACGTGGCTCTGGTTGAAGTAGGCGGCACCGTAGGCGACATCGAATCCTTGCCGTTTTTGGAGGCCTGTCGGCAACTGAAAGTGGAAGTAGGCTCCAGCCGCGCTTTGTTTATGCACCTTACCCTGGTGCCCTACATTGCCACGGCTGGCGAAATAAAAACCAAACCGACCCAACACTCGGTGAAGGAAATGCGCTCCATCGGCCTGCAGCCAGACATTCTGCTGTGCCGCTCCGATCACGAAGTGGATGCCAGTTCGCGACGCAAAATCGCTCTGTTTACCAACGTTGAAGAGCGTGCGGTTATTCCTATGCGCGATGCCAAGTCGATTTATGTCATCCCGCGTATGCTGCACGACCATGGCCTGGACCAGCTAGTGATCGAGCATTTCAACCTGGATGCCCGCGAAGCCGACCTAAGCGAATGGGACAACGTGGTTGAATCCCTGATGAATCCGCAGCACGAAGTGACCATTGCCATGGTTGGCAAATACATGGAGCTGCTGGAAGCCTACAAATCGCTGATTGAATCCCTGCTACACGCCGGAATCAAAACCCGCACCAAGGTTAATATTAACTACATCGACTCGGAAGATATTGAGCGCGACGGCACCGGTGTCCTGGAAAATGTTGATGCTATTTTGGTGCCTGGCGGTTTTGGCGAACGCGGTGTGGAAGGTAAAATCCGTACCGTACAGTACGCCCGCGAGAATAAAGTGCCTTACCTGGGTATCTGTCTGGGTATGCAGGTAGCGGTGATTGAATACGCCCGCAACATGGCTGGTCTGACAGACGCTCACAGCACCGAATTCCGTCCCCACAGCCCCGAACCGGTCGTTGGCTTGATCACCGAATGGCTGGATGCCAGTGGTGAGCGTGAAGAGCGTACCGGTGACTCCGACCTTGGCGGTACCATGCGCTTGGGGGGCCAGGATTGCGTGCTGGCCGAGGGTTCCAATATTGCTAACTGCTACGGACGCAAAACCATTCGCGAGCGTCATCGTCACCGTTACGAAGTGAACAACCACTTTCTGCCGCGCCTGGAAGAAGCCGGTCTGAAAGTGTCAGGTCGTTCTACCGATGGCAAATTGGTGGAAGTGGTAGAAGTGGAAGACCACCCCTGGTTTGTGGCGTGTCAGTTCCACCCGGAATTCACTTCTACACCCCGCGATGGCCATCCGTTGTTCAAGGGTTTTGTGGAAGCCGCCCTGGCACATCGCAAGGAGCACTGATTCATGGCACAAAGCACCGTGATCGTTGCTGATATCGAAATTGCTAATCACAAGCCGTTCGTGCTGTTTGCTGGTATGAACGTGTTGGAGTCCCGTGAGTTGGCGTTCGAGGTTGCTGAAACCTACGTAGAGGTGTGCCGTAAACTGGGCATCCCCTTCGTGTTCAAGGCCTCTTTCGATAAGGCCAACCGCTCTTCGGTAAACTCGTTCCGCGGGCCGGGGCTAGACAAAGGCCTGCAGATACTGGCGGATATCAAAGCCAGGTTCGGTGTGCCGATTATTTCCGATGTGCACGAAGCCGCCCAGGCCGCGCCTGCAGCAGAGGTGTGCGACATTATTCAGCTGCCGGCGTTCTTGAGCCGCCAGACCGATCTGGTGGTGGCCATGGCAAAAACCGGTGCGGTCATCAATATCAAGAAAGCCCAGTTTCTGGCACCGCAAGAGATGAGGCACATCATCGCCAAGTTCGAGGAAGCCGGCAACGACCAAATAATTCTGTGCGAGCGCGGCAGCAGCTTTGGTTACAACAACCTGGTGGTGGACATGCTTGGCTTCGGCATCATGAAGTCCATGAACGTGCCAGTGATGTTTGACGTAACCCATTCGCTACAAATGCCAGGTGGACGCGCTGATTCCGCCGGTGGCCGTCGTGCGCAAGTGACTGAACTGGCGCTGGCGGGTATGTCTCAGGGCCTGGCCGGTCTTTTCCTGGAAGCCCATCCAAATCCGGACGAAGCGAT
Organism: Marinobacter sp. ELB17; assembly: GCF_000169375.1. Taxonomy (GTDB): domain Bacteria; phylum Pseudomonadota; class Gammaproteobacteria; order Pseudomonadales; family Oleiphilaceae; genus Marinobacter. The sequence continues at coordinate 64,084 of NZ_AAXY01000015.1, read as the reverse complement.
GTGCGACGGCCCCTGTTCGCTGCGACTGAGTCAACTGGAGCCATTCCTGGAAAGGGTGAAAGCCGTTGACGACCTGGTAAAAAGCTTCAAACCCATCGACACCGCCTAATTGGCGGTGTTTCAGTATGGGTACGAACAACGGGAGAGAGCGGAAAGCGTTTTTTGCAAAGCCGCTTCTCACTCTATCTTACACCCGATTCTGACTACAAACTCGGAGACCCTGAAGAATGACCACAATTGCCAACATCAAAGCCCGAGAAGTTCTGGATTCCCGCGGCAACCCCACCGTTGAAGCAGACGTTATTCTTAAAGATGGCACTCTTGGCCGTGCTTGTGCACCGTCTGGCGCCTCCACAGGCTCCCGCGAAGCATTGGAACTGCGTGACGGCGATGCATCTCGTTACCTGGGCAAAGGCGTGCTCAAGGCCGTTGATGCCATCAACGGCAAAATCCGCGATGCGCTGATGGGCAAAGACGCTGCCGACCAGCGTGGTCTGGATAACACCATGCTGGAGCTGGACGGTACCGAGAACAAAGCCAATCTGGGCGCCAATGCCATTCTTGCGGTGTCACTGGCCGCTGCCAAAGCTGCCGCGGCATCTTTGGGCAAACCACTGTACGAGCACATTGCCGATATCAACGGAACCTCCGGAAAGTACAGCATGCCGGTGCCAATGATGAACATTCTTAATGGCGGCGAGCACGCTGACAATAACGTCGACATACAGGAATTCATGGTGCAGCCCGTGGCCGCCAAGAGTTTCGCCGACGCTCTGCGCATTGGCGCCGAGATTTTCCACAGCCTGAAAAAAGTGCTGCAGGCCCAGGGCCTGAACACCGCAGTGGGTGACGAGGGTGGGTTTGCCCCCAACCTGCCGTCTAACGAAGCTGCACTGGCAATGATTCAGGAAGCGGTAGAGAAAGCCGGTTACAAGCTGGGCACCGACATTACCCTGGCTCTGGACTGCGCTGCCTCCGAATTCTACAAAAACGGCCAGTATTTGCTGGCTGGCGAAGGAAAGAGCTTTGACTCTGCCGGCTTTGCCGATTACCTGGCGGGCTTGGCTGAGCGCTACCCGATAGTGTCGATTGAAGACGGCATGGACGAAAGCGACTGGGACGGCTGGAAAATACTGACCGACAAAATTGGAGACAAGGTACAGCTGGTGGGCGATGACTTGTTTGTCACCAACACTAAAATCCTTAAGCGCGGTATCGACACCGGTGTGGCCAACTCCATTCTGATCAAGTTCAATCAGATTGGCAGTCTGAGCGAAACGCTGGACGCCATCAAGATGGCCCAGGACGCAGGATTTACTGCGGTGATCTCGCACCGTTCGGGTGAAACCGAAGACACCACCATCGCGGATCTGGCGGTTGCCACCTGCGCCGGCCAGATCAAGACTGGCTCTTTGTGTCGTTCTGACCGTGTAGCCAAGTACAATCAGTTGCTGCGCATTGAAGAAGCGCTGGGTGGAAAGGCGGCCTACAACGGTTTGCGTGAGATCAAAGGCCAGGGCTAAATCGTTCAGGTCGGCCCTTTTGCTGGTTGTGGAAGTGCAAAGGTCATGGTGCCAAGCTGAAAATCCAGGCACTATGGCCTTTTTTAACAGTCAGTTAGCGGCATTTGTTATTCCGCTTTATAAAGGTCTATACTATTGCTGATGGATGTTTTATAAGCATTGGACGCCAACCGTACAATCAACGCTCATTGGCAACCCGGAAACTGTTATGGCCGAGCCGTCTCCAAGCGCTTTTTTTTCGCCCATCAAACTTATCTGGGCCTTCATTATTGTGCTGGTTTTGCTACTGCAGGTACGCTTGTGGATCGGTGAGGGCAGTTTTGCCCAAGTTTGGGCGCTGGAACAGGCCATCGCAGAGCAGCAACAGGGCAATGACACGCTGGCGACCCGTAACGAGCGGTTGTACGCCGAAGTACGTAACCTGCGCAATGAACAGGGTGCAGTGGAAGAACGTGCGCGTATCGATCTGGGATTGATTCGTAATGATGAAACCTTCTTTTTGGTGGTCGACCAATAACCTCAGCTTCCTGCTCCACAACCACGGCGCCCCAGCCCATGCCTGAAGCTTCTCTTTGGCTGATTGTTCCCGCTGCAGGTGTTGGTCAGCGCATGGCGGCTGAGTGCCCAAAACAGTATCTGCGTGTTAATAGTGAATACATATTGGATATAACCCTGCGGCGTTTGCTGGCTGCGTTGCCGGCGGCAGGGTGTATAGTGCCATTAAGCTCCACCGACATTTGGTGGGCCAGCACGAACGCAAGTTCTGACAGCCGAATTGCAACTTGCGCCGGCGGTAACGAGCGTGCCAATTCGGTACTGAATGCGTTGCAGGCATTAGCGCCAAAGGCCAAAAATGAAGACTGGGTATTGGTACATGACGCGGCTCGCCCTTGTGTGGCGTCTGACGATCTTAAACGGCTGTTAGAAAAAGTGGGTGCCCACAGTGTGGGTGGCCTGCTAGCTTCACCGGTCACTGACACCCTCAAAATGGCAAGCCCCCAAGCGCCGGATACGGTTACATCAACCGTTGACCGCCGCTATCTGTGGCGCGCGCTAACCCCGCAAGTGTTCCGCTACGGTCTGTTGCGTGACGCCTTACAAAGGGCTTTAAATCAAGGTTTTGCAATAACCGACGAGGCCTCGGCGATGGAACAGGCTGGCCACAGGCCGCTGTTGGTGGAAGGGCGGCCGGATAATATCAAAATCACCGTGCCTGCGGATTTGGCGTTGGCCGGCTTCATTCTTGGCCAGTTGTAATGTGGTCATCTGAACGGAATTAGTATGCGAATTGGTCAGGGCTTTGATGTTCACGCTTTTTGTGAAGGCGACAGGATTATTCTGGGGGGTGTCAGTATTCCCTATAGTTGTGGTTTGAAGGCTCATTCTGACGGCGATGTGCTGCTGCACGCGTTGGCGGATGCGCTGCTTGGCGCTCTTGCGCTGGGTGATATTGGCCACCTGTTCCCGGACACCAGCGCCGACTGGGCCGGTGCGGACAGTCGTGATCTGCTGCGTCGCGTCATGCAGCGGGTTCAGGAACTGAATTACAGCGTGGTGAATGTGGATGTCACCATCATCGCCCAGGCGCCCAAAATGGCGCCTCACATCAACGCCATGCGCGTGAATATTGCACAGGACCTGAACATGACCGCCAGTCAGGTCAGTGTGAAAGCCACCACCAGCGAACAGCTGGGCTTCACCGGCCGCGGGGAGGGCATTGCCTGCCAGGCGATTTGCCTGCTGCAAGCGCAAAACTCATGAACGATACTCAAAACGGCACTCGAAACGACACTTCAGATCCGGCGCAAGGCCATAACTGGCGCCTGCAATGGCCATCATCTACCGGCAAGTGCGTGGCCAGTGCCAATTTTAAACACTGTGCAAACGACTTCCAGGTTAGTGAAGTTCTGGACAAGGCCAACATTCAGGGCGAAAATGGCAGCGGAAACGCCGGCGAACACCTATGCTTGCGGTTGCAAAAAACCGGCGATAATACCGAATATGTCGCCCGTGAGCTGGCAGCGATGGCCGATTTACGCCCCTTTGACGTGAGCTTTTGCGGCCTCAAAGATCGCCATGCCGTGACATGGCAGTGGTTCAGTCTTTATCGCCCTGGCCAGAATGACAGCGATGCAGATTTTATCGCCAGCGTCAGCGAATACTGGCCAGTAACAGACAGTTGTCGCAGCGCGAGCAAGTTGCGCCGCGGTGATCACAGCGGTAATCGCTTTCGTATTATTCTGCGCAATGTGGCTGGCGAGCAAGGCGCTATTGATCAGGCACTAGAGCGTTTGGCACAGTCCGGCGTGCCCAATTATTTTGGTCCCCAGCGCTTTGGCCATAACGGCGCCAATCTAGACAATGCGTTGTTGTTGAATCCGCGCTCGTTGAATCGTCCCGCCAAGGGCCGTGGCAAAGGCCGGGGTCGTGGCGGCCGTAGCAGTCAGGATTCGAAAAATGTATTGTATTTTTCCGCTGCCCGCTCGTGGCTGTTTAATGAAGCGCTGGCCGCGCGCGTCAACAATGGTAGCTGGTGCCAGCCCATGGCTGGCGAGCCGGATGATCAGGGGGTCACGGGCCCGCTGTGGGGTGATGGTGGTACCCGCGCGACCGGCGAACAGGAGCAGCTAGAGCGCTCGGCGGTGGCAGCCAATCCGCAGTTAGCCGCGCTCTTTGCCAGCACGCGCATGCAGCCGGAGCGCCGGCCCCTGCAGCTGGTGCCGCAAAACCTGAATTGGGAATGGCAAGACAGCGCCACACTGGCAATCGAATTTACGTTGGGCGCTGGCCAGTATGCAACAACGCTGCTGGCAGACGTTTTTGCGTTGCAGGATCTTGCCCTGAGTCGGCTTAACGAATAACAAATCTATGGAGCACAAGGTGCGAATACTGTTATCCAATGATGACGGCGTGCATTCGCCGGGGCTAATTGCCCTTTACGAAGGTTTGCAAGGCCTGGGTGAACTGCATGTGGTGGCCCCTGATCGAGACCACAGCGGCGCCAGTAATTCGCTGACCCTGAAGCGCCCGTTGACGGTGGAAAAGCATCCAAATGGCTTTTACTCGTTAGATGGCACGCCAACAGACTGTGTCCATCTTGCGGTAAACGGTTTGTTCGACCAACCCTTTGACCGAGTAGTGTCGGGCATCAACACACACGCCAATCTGGGCGATGACATTATTTATTCTGGCACCGTTGCGGCAGCCACCGAAGGCCGTCATTTAGGCCTTCCGGCGATTGCGGTTTCGCTCGTCAATAACGGTCGGTTTCATTACGACACCGCCGCAAGGGTGGTTGCTACGCTGCTGAAATTCCATAAGCCCATGGACCTTGGGCCGCGTTCCATTCTGAATGTGAACGTACCGGATTTGCCCTGGAGTGAACTGTCCGGATTCCGCGTAACACGTCTGGGCGCCCGTGAACGGGCCGAGGGTGCGGTGCCCATGACCTGTCCCCGCGGCAAAAAGCGCTATTGGATAGGCGCTGCTGGTAACGGCGGTGATGCAGGCCCGGGCACCGATTTTCACGCCATTTCTCAAGGTTACGTGTCTATTACGCCGGTGCATATCGACATGACCCGGCACCAAGTGATGTCTAGCCTGCGTGACTGGGTTGGAGCGCTGGAAGACAGCTCAGGCAAGATACAATGAGTGCGCACATGCAAGGAATAGGCATGACGTCCAGGCGCACCCGCCTGCGCCTGATCCAGCGTCTGAAAGACAAAGGCATTTCGTCACCACAGGTATTAGACGCCATAGCCGAGGTTCCACGCCATATTTTTCTCGATGAAGCTTTGGCGCACAGGGCCTATGAAGATACTGCTTTGCCGATTGGCCACAACCAGACCTTGTCGCAACCCTATATTGTTGCCCGTATGACCGAATTGCTATACGGCCACCAACCGAAGAAAGTGTTGGAATTGGGCACTGGCTCTGGCTATCAGACCGCGGTGCTGTGCAACTTGTTTGCCGAGGTGTTCAGCGTTGAACGCATAAAACCACTTCAGGACCGAGCAAGGGAGCGCCTGCGCGATCTAAAGTGTCGCAACGCTGTGCTGCGCCACGCTGATGGTGGTATGGGCTGGCCCGAACGTGGCCCGTACGACGGCATTATTGTAACCGCCGCACCCACCGAGGTGCCCGTCGAGTTGTTGCAACAGCTTGCAGACAACGGTGTTCTGATCTCCCCGGTGGGGGCTGAACGACAGGTACTGGTTCAAATTGTGCGCCGCGGCGATCGTTTTGAACGCACGGAATTGGAAGCTGTCAAGTTTGTGCCTTTGTTGGGCGGCGTGGTGCGCTGATGAGCCAAACGTCGCCCACTTTGCGGACTGATGAGAAGACCGCCGCTTTGCGTTCCCAGGGTTTGCCGTCGGTTTTTCTGCGGGGGTTGGCCATGGGCGCGGCCGACATAGTTCCTGGCGTTTCTGGTGGCACCATTGCGTTTATTACCGGCATTTATTTTCGCATGCTGGCAGCGATAAATGCAGTGCCTAAAGCGCTTTTGACCGACTTAATTCGGGGCCGCGTCGCCGTTTTCTGGCAGGTCTGCGATGGCAGTTTTTTGTTGACCCTGCTGGGTGGCATTGTGCTCAGCATCGCCACCATGGCATCAGCGATCAGCTATTTACTGACCACCTATCCGATCTTGCTGTGGAGTTTTTTCTTCGGACTGATTTTGGCCTCTGTGTGGCACGTTGGGCGCGAAGTTCGCCAGTATCATTGGCGCCTGGTGCTGCCGCTATTGGTGGGTACGGCCTTTGCGTGGTGGATAACCAGCTTGCCGGCTGTGGCCGTCGAGCCCTCGGCGCCCATGTTTCTGTTCGCTGGAGCCATCGCCATTTGTGCGATGATTCTACCGGGCATTTCCGGCAGTTTTATTTTGGTCATTCTGGGTATGTATGTGCCAGTGCTTGGCGCCATAAAGGACTTTGACGTTGCGTTGTTGTTGCTGTTTGTTGGCGGCTGTGCAACGGGTCTTTTTTCTATTGCTCGTGTTATTACCTGGGCCTTTGACCGTTTTCACGACGTTGTTCTGGCACTGTTGATCGGATTTATGCTGGGCGCGCTGAACAAGGTCTGGCCCTGGAAAGAAACTCTGAGTTGGCGGATTAACAGCGCCGGAGAGCAGGTGCCTGTGCACGAAGTCAGCATTAGCCCGGCGTTGTTTGCTGAACTGACCGACCTGAATCCACTTGTTTTCCAGGCCTTATTGATGGTCGTGGCGGGCATTCTGCTAGTGCTGGTGGTGGAGTGGTTGGGGCTGCGTTTTGCCGGGCGTAAACGCTCCTGAATGTTACGAAATGTAAGAGACACTGTTCCCCTGAGTAACATGAGTGCCCGTAAAGCCTGCTGTACCAGTTAGAAAAATCACCGCAACAATAGTGGCTTACAGCGAATATTCCGAATCTACTTAGACACCGGCGCGGGCTTGCATTATTGTTGAGCTGAATTTTTCATAACCGCATCGGTACCTATGTCGTGATTTCCCAGCCCCGCGTTTTTTTCAACTATCCAGTCGCAGCTCTGTTGTGGCTGACGTTGATGCTGGGCGGCTGCAATACGGCGGCGCTGTATCAGGACGACATTTATAACCCCCCGGTGTATTGGGGCCAGCACATGGTCAAGTCCGGTGAAACGCTGTACGGCATTGCCTGGCGCTACGGTCGCGATTATCGGGAGTTGGGCAACGCCAATGGCTTGCGAGCACCTTGGACCATTCTACCGGGCCAGGTGTTGCGTCTTGACAAGCGTGGCCGAGCGCCCACTACAGCGGTTGCAGGGGCTGGGGCCAAGCGCAGCGCAGCGGCAGTAACGAGCAGCAGCGCCCGAGTCCCCAAGCCGACCAGACAACCTGTGATTACCCGAAAGCCTGACACAAGCGCACCTTTGGCGTCGCAGACCCAGACCGTTGCCGATATAAAATGGCGGTGGCCTCACTCTGGCACTGTAATTGCTAACTTTTCAGCATCCGGGAAAGTCAACAAAGGGATTGATATTGCCGGAAAATCCGGCGACTCTATACGGGCTGCGGCTGGCGGAAGTGTGGTCTACGCAGGCAGCGGCTTGCTGGGTTATGGCAACCTTGTAATCGTTAATCACAGCGAGCAGTATCTCAGCGCTTACGGGCACAATCGTAAAATACTGGTCAAAGAAGGGGAGAATGTTCAGGCTGGTCAGATAATTGCCGAATTGGGCAGCAGCGGCGCAGAGCGGCCAATGTTGCATTTTGAAATACGAAAAAATGGCAACCCAGTAAATCCAGCATATTATTTACCAGCGCGGTAGACTAGGTAGTACTCCGTAAAAGCACGTACGCACACATAAAATAATAATGAAACAACAGCGGCCAGGGTGGCCATGAATAGATGTCCTGAATACGACCACGAATAGAACGGCACGCCCGACCTAACAAACAAAACACGGGCGCTGTCCAGGATCATTTAGAGGCGGGGCAAACAAAATGTCACAATATCAGGAAGACTTGATTGTCGATCGCGTCGAGCAGTCCGAAGACGCTGAAAAGAAGAAACTAAAATCCGGGGATACAGCCTCACCGCGCAAGGTTGCCACCAAAACATCTGCGAAACCTGCTAGTCGTCCGGCGAGCAGTCGTTATTACAGCAGCAGCAAGCAGCTGGATGCAACACAGCTTTACCTCAACGAAATAGGCTTTTCGCCGCTGCTTACCCCTGAAGAGGAAGTGTACTTTGCACGCCTGGCCCGAAAAGGCGAGGAATCAGGTCGTAAACGCATGATTGAAAGCAACTTGCGGCTGGTTGTAAAAATCGCCCGGCGCTATGTGAATCGCGGTTTGACTCTGTTGGATCTGATTGAAGAAGGTAACCTTGGTTTGATTCGCGCGGTTGAAAAGTTTGACCCAGAGCGCGGGTTTCGCTTCTCTACTTATGCCACCTGGTGGATTCGCCAAACCATCGAACGCGGCATCATGAACCAGACCCGCACTATTCGCTTGCCCATTCACGTGGTGAAAGAACTCAACCTGTATCTGCGGGCGGCCCGCGAGCTGACCCAGCAACTAGACCACGAACCCACAGCCGAAGAAATTGCCCGCAAGGTCGACAAACCGGTCAAAGATGTTAAGCGTATGCTCGGGTTGAACGAGCGCGTTGCTTCTATGGACACGCCCATTGGCGCCGGCGGTGAAAAATCCCTTTTGGATACGGTAGCCGACGAAGGCGCATCAGACCCCGCCGATGTGCTGCAGGACAACAACATTTCGGTTTGCCTGCAACAGTGGATTGACCAACTTAGCGAAAAACAGCAGGAAGTGCTGGCTCGCCGTTTTGGCTTGCGTGGCTATCCTGTTAGTACGCTGGAAGAAGTTGGGCAGGAAATCGGACTGACCCGAGAACGAGTGCGCCAGATTCAGGTGGAAGCTCTACGTAGGCTGCGCGAGATATTGGAAAAAGAAGGGCTTACTGGAAATCTTTTATTCCAGTAGCCGTCAGGGCTGCCAGCGCCGCTCACGTGTTGGCAGCCGAGCCTGATCGGGCATCAGGCATCATATATAGTCGCGTTTATCCTTGAACTCGCACAAATCTTCAATAAGACAGGCACCGCACCGAGGTTTTCGGGCGATGCAGGTATAGCGCCCGTGCAGAATAAGCCAGTGATGGGCATCCAGCAAAAACTCCTGCGGTACCAGGCGTATCAGACGTTTTTCCACTTCCAGCACGTTCTTGCCCGGAGCAATACCGGTACGGTTAGATACTCGGAATATGTGGGTATCTACGGCCATGGCGATTTGACCAAACGCTGTGTTCAGCACCACATTGGCGGTTTTGCGGCCAACACCGGGTAATGCTTCCAGTTCTTCCCGGGTTCGCGGTACCTGGCTTGCGTGCCGATCGATCAGCGCGCGACAGGTTTTTATCACGTTTCCGGCTTTGCTGTTAAACAGGCCAATGGTTTTTATGTATTCCTTAAGGCCATCTACGCCCAGGGCAAAAATGGCCTCCGGGGTGTTCGCCACCGAATACAGTTTGTTGGTGGCTTTGTTCACGCCCACATCGGTGGCCTGCGCCGATAGAATGACCGCAATCAGCAATTCAAAATTGGAGCTGTAGTTCAGTTCGGTAACCGGCTTGGGATTTTCTTCCCGTAAACGGCTGAAAATTTCTGTGCGTTTCTGTTTGTTCATAACCGTCATTCAATAAAGAGGGTGTGCCAGGCAAGATTGCGCCTGCAATCGATCGTTCGTTGTTTGTCAGTTTTTATCAGGAAAGGCTGCCAGTAACTCGCACCCGTTTACTGCCGGCGCTGACCGTTTCAACTTGCGCAGCTTTGCGTTTTTCTTCAATGCGACTGTCAATCACGTTTTTCAGTGCGATCAGCAGGCCCAGGCCCATAAACGCTCCGGGTGGCAGCATCATAAACAGCATGTTGGGGTAATCTGCAAACGGGCGCAGTGTCCACTCGGCGGCCACGGGCCCCAGCAGAAGGTGCATGTCCGCGAACAGCGTGCCTTGGCCGATCAGTTCGCGCATGGCGCCCAGCACCACCAGCACTGCCAAGAAGCCCAGCCCCATCATGGCACCGTCGAGCAGCGCGAGCCCTGGAGGGTTGCGTGATGCAAAGGCGTCGGCGCGGCCCAGAATGGCGCAGTTGGTCACAATCAACGGGATGAAAATGCCCAGAATCTGATACAACTCGTAAGTGTATGCCTGCATCAGCAGTTCGGCGCAGGTTACAAACGAGGCGATGATCATCACAAAGGCCGGCAGGCGAACAGATTCGTTTACAAAGTTCCGTATCAGCGATACCGCCAGATTTGAACCCATCAATACCAGCAGTGTGGCCAGCCCCAGTCCCAGTGCGTTCACCACTGTGCTGGTTACGGCCAGCAAAGGGCACAGCCCCAGCACCTGCACTAGCGCAGGGTTATTGCTCCAAAGACCGTCGCGAATAATCTCGCGTGATGTTTTTGTTGCCATGGCAATTAGTGCTCCGGCTCGGGAAGATGACTGGCAACGGCACTGCGTTGCTTGCGGTTGCCACGATCGAGGGGCAAACCCAGACTCTGGCGAATTTCGGCTTGGTGTTCGCGCACATACACCAGGGTTTTGTGAACCGCCTTGACCACTGCCCGGGGGGTAATGGTGGCGCCGGTGAACTGGTCAAATTCGCCGCCGTTCTTCTTTACATTCCACTGTTTGCCCGGCGTATTGGCCAGTGAGTGGCCGTTAAACTGGTAAACCCAATCCGATTTTCCGGTGTCTATGCGATCCCCCAGTCCTGGTGTTTCATGGTGGCCGGTCACCCGCACACCCAATAACTCGCCAGACGGAGTAATGCCCACCAACAGGTTGATGTCGCCGGAATAGCCGTCGGTGGCCGTGACCGGAATGATAAAGCCCACCAAGTCGCTCTGCTGTCGGGCTACCCAGGCGCTGGGCGTCTCACCGCTGTTAAGAACAGCAGCGTCTGGCAAGCTGATGGTGTCATTCAGCATGTCATTGTTATGGGCGCTTTCGGGAATGATTTCGAACAGCGCAGCGGCTTCGGCCCGTGCCGCCTGCTCGGCAATACGCTCCTTGGTGACTGCCTGGGTCAGGGCGATGGTGCCACCGGTTATCACTGCGAAAAGGCCAAGGCCGATGGCGCTGCGGCTTATGGATTGAGCCATGGTTGCCATAAAGTCAGCCCTGCTTCCGGGTGGGTAAACCGCGTCGGGCCTTGTGATGACCGTAGGTGCGTGGTGGCGTGTAATAGTCAATAAACGGCACCGCAAAGTTCATTAGCAACACGCTGAAAGCTACGGCGTCTGGATAGTTGCCCCAGCTGCGTATCAGGTAAACCAATGCGCCAATGCCCACCGCATAAATCAGTTTGCCTTGGTGGCTGGTGGCTGCCGACACCGGATCGGTGGCGATGAAGAATGCTCCCAGCATGGTGCCACCGGCCAGCAGATGCAGCGAAAGCGGTGCATACTGATCGGCGTTGGTGCCAAACAGCAGGCTCATGGCTACCAGCCCACCTAAAAAACCGACGGGTATGTGCCAGCTGATAATACGCAGCGCCAACAACACCAGGCCGCCTGCCAGGAAAGCTGCGTTCACCCACTCCCAGCCGCGAGCGACAAAGCTGCCAAAGGTGGGGTGAACCGTAATTTCCGCGGCGGTGTGGCTGCCTACCTTGTGTTTGTATTCGTCCAGCGGGGTGGCCATGGTCCAGCCGTCAACGGCGGTTTGCTGGCCCGAGGCGATGGTGCTGAGGGTTTCGCCAAACCCGGGTGCGTCCTGCCATAGGCCGACCGGCGCGGCCCAGTTGGTGGTCATCGCTAGCGGAAATGAAATCAGCACCAGGGCGTAACCCACCATAGCCGGATTGAACGGATTGGAACCCAGGCCGCCGTATAGCTGTTTGGCCACCACAATGGCGCTGAAAACCGCTACCGCAGACACCCACCAGGGCGCAAATTGCGGCAGCGATAGGCCCAGCAACAGGCCGGTTACAGCCGCAGTGTTGTCTTTCAGGAAAAACCCGACTGGCTTGCTCCGCCATTTTAGAATGGCGGCTTCAGTAGCCAGTGCCAGCGCGATGCACCAGACCACGTTGATCAGATTACCCCAGCCAAAAAACACCGTTTGCGCCAGCAGCCCCGGTACCGCGGCGATAATTACCCACAGCATTACCCGCGCAGTAGGGCGAGCCCGGTGGGCGTGGGGGGAAGACTGTTGCACAAGCGCCATGACGTTACAGCCTGTTTTTTAATAGTTTAATAGTTTAATAGTTTAATAGTTTAATAGTTTGTCCGGCTTAGCGCCGGTTCGGCGTTGCCATTGGCGGGCACGGCCTGCTGTTGGGCATCATCAATCGCCCGCTGTGCGTGCCTGACCCGCTCGATATTCTTATCAACGGCGCGTTCGAGCTTGTCGACGTTGGGCGCTTGGCCGCTGTGAGCGTCTTCCAGCATGCTCTGCATTTTTTCCAGTTTGGTTTGGGCCTGAGTCAGCTGCTGTTCCAGTTCTTCTATGCTTGGAGCCGTCTCGGCCGCAGGAATTTTGTCTGCATGTTCGGGTGTGAATGTTTCAGACGGCGCTGCTTCTTCAGAGAGTTGTGTTGAAGGCTCGGTGCGCTCAGCGCTAGCACCCGCGGCTTTGGCTCTTTTACGGGCCAGAGCTTGCTCTACCAGGGCAGATTTGCCTGCACGCTCGTCGGTTACCGTGCCGTCTTGAACCCTCGTCTGGGCGTCGGCTGTTTTCTGTTCCTGAGCTTTGGCGGCGGCCAACGCCCGGTCTTTGCGGCGCTGATCTTTTTCCTGCTGTTCACGATCAAGGCGCTGCTGGCGGGCTTCAAAGCGTACGCGGGCACGGTCGGATTTTTGCTGTTCGGCGCGTTGCAGGCGAATTTCGCCTTTGGCAAAGCGGTAATACTGCACCAGAGGAATGGAACTTGGGCACACGTACGAGCAGGCGCCGCATTCGATGCAGTCAAACAGATTCAGATGTTCGGCTTTGTCAAACTCTGTGGCTTTGGCGTGCCAGAACAACTGCTGAGGCAAAAGCTCCATCGGGCAGGCTTCGGCGCACTGGCCGCAGCGAATGCACGGCTGTTCCGGCGCCGGCGCGGGCAGCTCGCTGGCGCTGGCGGCAATCACGCAGTTGCTGGTTTTTATCAGCGGGATATCCGTGTTCGGCAGCGTATAGCCCATCATCGGGCCGCCGAGCACCAGGCGCGACATGCGCTGTTTATCAACACCGGCGCAGGTCAGTAAATGGCGGGCGGGGGTGCCAACCAAGACTTCAAAGTTGCCGGGTTCGGCCAAGGCTTCACCCGTGGCCGTCATCACGCGAGAAATCAGTGGTTTGCCTTGCAAGATAGCGTCGGCAACGGCTACCGCGGTACCAATGTTCTGGCACATCACGCCAATATCCGCCGGTATGCCACCGCTGGGTACTTCTTGGCCGGTCAGAATCTGGATCAGCTGTTTTTCACCACCGGACGGATAGATGGTGGGAATCACCGCAATTTCGGTTTTGCTGCCCTCTGCGGCCTGCCGCAAAGCGGCAATGGCTTCGGGTTTGTTTTCTTCGATGCCGATCACCACCCGTGCCGGGCGCAGGAGCCAGGCCATTATGCGCAGACCGGCCATCATCTGGTCTGCTTTCTCGCGCATGGTCATGTCGTCGGCGGTAATGTAGGGCTCGCACTCGGCGCCGTTGAGAATCAAGGTGTCGACTTTGCGGTCTACAGACGGCCGTAGTTTGATGTTGGTTGGAAAACCGGCGCCGCCCAGGCCCACAATGCCGGCCTGACGAATCAGCGCCAGCACTTGGACGCGCTCTAGCTTGCGATATTCTGGCTGCGGCACCAGCTCGCACCAGCGCTCCTCGCCATCCGGTATCAGCACCACGCAGGTGTCGCTCATACCCGACGGGTGCGGCACGGGCTCTAGGGAAATACGCTCAACGATGCCTGACGTGGGCGCGTGTACTGGTACGCCCATGCCGTTGCCTACCTGGGCGATGACTTCACCTTTCAGCACCTTTTGCCCAGGCTCGACAATACAGCGCGCAGGCTCGCCAATGTGCTGTTGCAACGGCAGTATCAATTTCGCGGGTAAGCCCGCGGGGCGGATGGGCCGACTGCTGGATTGGCTTTTATTTTCTGGCGGGTGTACGCCGCCGCCAAAGCTCCACAGCTGGGTCATAACAGGCTCGCTTCGCGGGTTTCTGCCTGGCTGTCGGTGGCAATCACGCGGGCATCGGTAGCGCTGGGCTCTTCATTTGGTGCCTTATCCAGAACGACAGGCGGCGCCCAGATCCAGCTGCGGATGTCCGGTTCGATGACTATCATGTCGATACAGTCAACCGGGCAGGGCTCCACGCACAAATCACAGCCGGTGCATTCGCTTTCTATCACTGTGTGCATGTGTTTGGCGGCGCCCAGAATGGCGTCTACGGGGCAGGCCTGGATGCACTTGGTACAGCCAATGCATTCGTCTTCGCGAATCACGGCTACCCGCTTGGCTTGGGCAGCACCGTGTTCGGCGTCCAGAGGTTGGGGCTCTACGTCCAGCAAGTCGGCCAGGGCGTTGATGGTGGCTTCACCGCCCGGTGGGCACTTGTTGATGGCTTCGCCGTTGTTGATGGCTTCAGCATAGGGTCGGCAGCCGGGAAAACCACACTGGCCGCACTGGGTTTGCGGCAAAAGCGCATCTATCTGATCGACCAGCGGGTTGCCTTCTACCTTGAAACGCTCGGCGGCAAAGCCCAGCAGGGCTCCAAACACGGCGGCCAGGCCTAATAAAACGGCAATTGCGATGATGATATTTGTCCACATAAGCCAAGGACTCCGTTACACGCTGACCAGGCCGGTAAAACCTAAAAACGCCAGGGCCATGAGCCCTGCGGTCACCATACCGATGGCTGCGCCGCGAAAGGCAACGGGCACATCGGATACCGCGATACGCTCGCGCATGGCGGCAAAAAAAATCAGCACCAGGGAAAACCCAAGTGCGGCACCAAACCCATAAAGCAACGATTCGACGAAATTGTTGTTGCGGTTCAGGTTTAGCAGGGCCACACCCAACACCGCACAGTTAGTGGTAATCAGCGGCAGAAAAATGCCCAGCACCCGGTACAGCAAGGGGCTGGTTTTGCGTACCACCATTTCGGTGAACTGCACCACCACCGCTATCACCAAAATGAAGGTGATGGTTTTCAAAAACGCCAGATTCAAAGGCTCTAATAAATAGGTGTACGCCAGATAGCTGCACACCGACGACAATGTCAGCACAAAGGTGGTCGCCAGCGACATGCCCATGGCGGTTTCCAGTTTGCTGGACACCCCCATAAACGGGCACAGGCCCAAAAATTGAACCAGCACGAAATTGTTGACCAGTATGGTACTGACCAGTATGAGCAGGTACTCGGACATGTTTGCTTCGGGCCTCGCTGGCTACTTTCTATTGACGACTCACATTATCCGCATGCCGGGTGTAGCGCCGGAGTCTGGCGACAGAATAAAGATGTCTTTTCCGCCCGGGCCGGCTGCCAGCACCATGCCTTCGGACAGGCCGAATTTCATTTTGCGGGCTTTCAGGTTGGCGACCATTACGGTTAAACGGCCTTCCAGGTCTTCGGGCGCGTAGGCTGACTTAATACCAGCAAACACGTTGCGTTCGCCATGTCCCACGTCAAGTGTCAGGCGCAACAGCTTGTCGGCGCCCTGTACGTGCTCGGCTTTGATGATTTTAACCACCCGCAGGTCCACCTTGGCGAAGTCGTCAAACTCGATTTCCGGGCTAATGGGCTCCAGTGGTGTTTCCGGCGCGGCTTCTGCCGGCGCTTCAGCCGCCGGCAGCTGTTCTTTCGAGGCATCGAGCATTTTTTCGATCTGCGCCATGTCCACCCGGCTCATCAGCGGCTGAAACTTGTTGATGCCGTGATCTTGCAGCAGCTCGGCGCGGTTGTTCCAATCCAGCTTCGCGTTCAGGAAAGCTTCCGAGGCGTCAGCGGTTTTTGGCAGTACCGGCGCAAGGTAGGTCATCAACAGGCGGAACATGTTCAGCGCGTTGGTGCAGATGGCTTGAAGCTTCTCGTCTTCGCCTTTCTGCTTGGCCACTACCCAGGGTTGTTCGTCGTTGACGTACTGATTGGCAATATCCGCCAACTCCATGATTCGGCGCATGGCGCGGCCGAACTCGCGGTTTTCGTAGTAACCGGCTAGCTCTTCGCCGGCGTCGATGAACTCGTTGAGCTTGTTGATCTCGGTGACTTGACCCAGCTTGCCGTCAAAGCGCTTGCTGATAAAGCCGGCGCTGCGACTGGCTATGTTAACCACCTTGCCCACCAGATCCGAGTTTACCCGGGCGGCAAAATCGTCCAGGTTCAAATCCATGTCATCAACGCCGCCGGTGAGTTTGGCCGCAAAGTAATAACGCAGGTATTCCGGATTCAGGAAGTCCAGATAGGTGCGGGCCATGATAAAGGTGCCGCGGGATTTGGACATTTTTTTGCCATTAACGGTCACAAAACCGTGGGCCCAAACCGCGGTGGGCGTGCGGAAACCTGTGTCGTGCAGAATAGCCGGCCAGAACAATGCGTGGAAATTGATGATGTCCTTGCCGATGAAGTGGTACACCTCGGCGGTGGAGTCGGCTTTCCAGAAGTGTTCGAAATTGATGCCTTCGCGGACGCACAAGTTTTTGAAGCTGGCTAGATAGCCGATGGGTGCGTCCAGCCACACATAAAAATATTTGCCCGGCGCGTCTGGCACTTCAAAACCGAAGTAGGGCGCGTCACGGCTGATGTCCCAGTCGTGCAGACCAGCGTCCAGCCATTCAGCCAGCTTGTTGGCTACCTGCGGCTGCAGGGTGCCGCTGCGAGTCCATTTGGCCAGGAAGTCGGCAAAATCCGGCAGTTTGAAGAAAAAGTGCTCGGATTCTTTTTCGATAGGCGTGGCTCCGGACACCGCCGAACGAGGGTTGATCAGTTCGGTGGGTGAGTAGGTGGCACCACAGACTTCGCAGTTATCGCCGTATTGATCGTCGGTTTTACACTTGGGGCAAGTACCCTTGATAAACCGGTCGGCCAGAAACATGTTTTTTTCAGGGTCGAACGATTGGGTAATCGTGCGAGTCGCAATGTGCCCGCTTTGCTGCAGTTGACGGTAGATAAACTCTGAAAACTGGCGGTTCTCGTCAGAATGGGTGGTGTAGTAATTGTCAAAGCGGATCAGGAAGTCGCCAAAGTCTTGCTGATGTTCCTGGCGGATGCGGTCAATCAACTGCTCGGGGGTAATACCTTCCCGCTCGGCGCGGAGCATAATGGCGGTGCCGTGAGCATCGTCGGCGCAAACGTAATAACAAGTATGGCCGCGCAGTTTCTGGTAGCGCGCCCATATATCGGTCTGGATGTATTCCAGCAAATGGCCCAGGTGGATGGGGCCGTTGGCATAGGGCAGGGCGCTGGTGACCAGAATGTCCCGTTTTTGCTTCGCACTCGCTTGCGTCATGGTTGAGCTTGAACCTTTGCTGGAATTGAATGTGGGCCGCGAATCGACAAAACACCCCCGCGCGGATTTGCGCACGGAACGCGGGTATCCTGTATGGCCAGAATTGGGCACAAATGATACCTTCCACGCAGAATTTTTTCATCCGAAACCCCGTTTAAGTGCCGCATTATCGGCCTGAACTCTTTCTGAACTCTTTCTGTGCTGTCCCTAAACTCTCCCGGAGTGATGTTATGACCACGATTCCCCGCCAGGCCCTGGAGGCAGCCATTCGCGAATACCGCGATCCATACCTTGAAAAAGACTTGTACGAGTTGGATGCGGTAAAAAAGCTGGACGTGGACAAGCGCGGCAAAGTGACCTTGATGGTGGAGTTGCCCTATCCGTCCAAAGGCATTGCCGGGGCTTTGAAGCAGCTGGTGGGGAATGCGCTGGAATCGGTTGAAGGTGTGGAAAGCTCGGACATTCACGTGGCCCAAAAAATCCACGCCTACAAAGCCCAGAAAGAATTGCCATTGATTCCCGGGGTTAAAAACATTATTGCTGTGGCTTCCGGTAAAGGCGGCGTGGGCAAGTCCACCACTGCGGTGAATCTGGCTCTGGCGCTGCAGCACGAAGGCGCCCGGGTGGGCGTGCTGGATGGCGATATTTACGGCCCCAGCGTAGGCATAATGCTGGGCGTGCCGGATGGCCAAAAGCCGGGGGTGCAGGAGCAAAAGTACTTTATTCCAATTGAAGCCCACGGTTTGAAAACGAATTCCATGGCGTATCTGGCTAACGACAAAACCCCAATGATCTGGCGTGGCCCAGTAGTCACAGGTGTTCTTATGCAGCTGCTGCAGCAGACTCTGTGGGGCGAATTGGACTATCTAATCGTGGATATGCCGCCGGGCACCGGTGATATCCAGCTGACGCTGGCGCAAAAAGTACCGGTAACCGGCGCGGTGATTGTCACTACGCCGCAGAATATTGCCGTGATGGACGCCCAGCGCGGTATTGAAATGTTCCGCAAAATGGAAATACCGGTGTTGGGTGTGGTGGAAAATATGAGCGTGCACATCTGCAGTAACTGCGGTCATAAAGAAGCGTTGTTTGGCGCCGATGGCGGAGCGCGTATTGCCGATGACTACGACACCGTATTGTTGGGCCAGTTGCCACTGCACAAAACCGTGCGCGAGCAAACCGATGGTGGCAAGCCCACAGTGGCCGCAGAGCCGGATTCGGAAGTGGCGCGGCGCTATCTGGACATTGCCCGCCGTGTGGGGGCGGAGTTGTCAAAGCGTGAACTCCACTTAAGCGGCGCTATTCCCAGCGTGTCGGTCACCGGCCATTGGAATTCGCACTAAAACCGGCCAACAGTTAAACTGTCGCCCTTTATAACTCCGGGATATGAGAAACCAGCATGAGCATTAAACCCGACAAGTGGATTCGCCGCATGGCGCAGCAACACAGCATGATTGAGCCCTTCGAGCCCGGCCAGGTGCGTGAATCGGAAAAGGGCCGGGTAATTTCCTACGGTACCTCCAGTTATGGCTACGACGTGCGGTGCAGCAACGAGTTCAAAATCTTCACCAACGTGCATTCCGCCACGGTAGACCCAAAGAATTTTGACGAAAACAGCTTTGTTAACATCACCAGCGACGTTTGTATCATCCCGCCCAACTCGTTTGCGCTGGCGCGTACTGTGGAATATTTTCGCATTCCCCGCAATGTGCTGACCATCTGCCTGGGCAAGTCCACTTATGCCCGTTGCGGCATTATTGTCAACGTCACTCCGCTTGAGCCAGAGTGGGAAGGCCAGGTGACATTGGAGTTTTCCAACACCACCAACTTACCGGCAAAAATTTACGCCAACGAAGGCGTGGCGCAGATGCTGTTTTTCGAGGCTGACGAAGTGTGTGAAACCAGCTACAAAGACCGGGGCGGCAAGTACTTGGGCCAAACCGGCGTAACGCTGCCGCGCACATGAACGCCAATCAGTTTTTGAAAGCAGTACAGCAGCTACAGGGCTGGCGCGAATGCGCTTTTTTGCTATCGCTCGCCGAGCGGGCGTTTCCCAATTACGCCCTGTTTGCGGACGCTATGGAACTGAAAACCGGCGCCAAAATGCGCCAGATTCTGGATGCGGGTTGGAATCTGTTAAAGCCAGATGCCATCGAGACTGCCATTCCCCAGTGGCTGCGCAAGCTAGAAGCGCTGTCGCCAGACGTTGAGGACTACGACGCCTACGGCGTCTACCCCGCATATGACTTCTGCCAGTTGCTGGAGCAGGCGCTGTTGAACAGGTTGAACCCTGGCAAGCATAGGGCGACAGAAGCTTCACAGCTTGCCACGGCAACAGTGATGAGCTTTGTTGAGGTTTCAGAGGCCGAAGAACTAAGCGAAGACGAACTGGTGCGCCTGCTGGATCAGCATTCCTTGATGAAAGAGGACAAGTTGTTTCAGCGCGACTTGGTGCTGGAATTAAAGCGTCAGCGCGTTCCGCGGCAAGAATTTATCGATACCCTGCGGCAGCAGGCGGAAAACGATGGCGTTAGTAATCTGGGCATTTCGCTGTCCGATTAACATTGACTGAATAACCTTGACTGAATAAAACCGCTCAACCAACGCTGTTCAATTAACGGACGGGATCTGATGAAACTCTCTGCGTTTGGCCAGAAATTTACGGCGGATGCCGGTATTACCTCGTTGATGGACGATCTAGGTAATGCCATGGCCTCGGGTGATGACCTGATCATGATGGGCGGCGGCAACCCCGGCCATATTCCTGAGATACAGCAGCGGGTTCGGGAGATTCTTGTTCAGATCAGCCAGAGCGACGCCGATATGCGTCGCCTGGTGGGCGTTTATGATCCCCCTCAGGGCGAAAAGCAGTTTATTGCCGCGTTGGCGGAATTGTTGAGACGTGAGTACGGCTGGGATCTGACCAGCGAGAACATTGCGCTCACTAACGGCAGCCAGGCAGCATTCTTTATGCTGTTCAATATGTTCGGTGGTGACTACGGCGATGGCGTGCACAAACACATTCTGTTGCCGCTGGCACCAGAGTACATCGGTTACGCCGACGCAGGCATAGACGCGGATCTGTTTCACGCGGTGCAGCCTGACATTTCCTTCACTGATGCCCACGAGTTCAAATACCGAATCGACTTTGACGCGGTAGAGGTGACCGGCGAAACCGGCGCTATTTGTGTGTCCAGACCAACCAATCCCACCGGCAATGTGATCACCGACGACGAACTGGCGCAATTGGAAACCCTGGCGCGGCGCCAAAATATCCCTCTCATTGTGGATGGCGCCTACGGCACACCGTTTCCCAACCTGTTGTTTACCGAAGCCAAACCGACCTGGAACGAGCAGATCATTCTGTGCTTGAGCCTGTCCAAATTAGGGTTGCCTGCGGCCCGCACCGGCATTGTGATTGCTGCGGCGCCTACCATCAAGGCGCTGGCGAGCATTAATGCGATTATGAATCTGTCCACCGGGAGCTTTGGTGCCATGCTGGCGGAGCCGCTGGTGCGCTCGGGGGAGATCTTGACCCTAAGCCGTGACCTGGTATGCCCGTTCTACAAGGCCAAAATGCAGCGCGCCGTGGCAGCGTTCACCGGCGCCATGGAAGACGCGTCTTGCCGCTGGTATATCCATAAACCCGAGGGCGCGATGTTCCTGTGGCTGTGGTTTCCGGATTTACCGATTACCAGCCTGGAACTGTATCAGCGCTTGAAGCTTCGCGGTGTGCTGGTGGTGTCTGGCCATTACTTTTTCCCGGGGCTGCCCGAGGATGGCTGGAATCACCGTGACGAGTGCCTGCGGGTGACCTATTCGCAGAACGATGAGCGGGTTGCCGAAGGGCTGAGAATTATTGCTGAAGAAGTTAAAGCCGTTTGGGTTGAGGCTGAAACTGCGGACTGATGCCCGCAGTCCAGGCGCAGATTAGAGCTTTTTTATGCTTTTCAGGTTGAGCTCGTAGCGGCTGCCATCAGGCTCGGTTTGCAGCAATTGCACCAGCATGTGGTCGAATTTCGGGGCGAACCACATCAGTGTCTCCCGCTTGGCGCCTTCGCCACGCAGTTTTTCCACTGTCAGAGCGTTCATCTCGCCTTGGGGTGTTTCAATCAACCCCTCGTTAATGACTGCAAACCGTTCCTTGTCCACTCGGCCGTGGCGCACATAACGGTACTCCATTTCCCGTTTACCGGCCTTGATGTCTTGGTGCAACTGCAGTTGGTAGCCCAGTGGGTCCAGCAGGCCGGGGCTGAGGGCGACTTCGAATGCTTTATCTTTATAGCGGCCGGTCGCAAGATTTTGCTTCCAATCAAAATCGATGTTTTCTTCGCGGTCGCGAATCAGCAAACCTGAGAGCTTATAGCGATAGCGCAAAGGAATGACCTGACCGTCCTGCCATTTCAGAACCACCGATTCTTCAATATCGGCTACAAACGATTTTACCGAGGTGCGATAAAGCCAAACGCCGTTATTCTGGTCACTAAGAATGCGCCTTGCGCTGCCGCTCAAGGTAATGCCCTGCTCGATAGAGGCAGAAAAAGAGGCTTCGAAAGGCGCTAATCTGGGCGTGTCTGAAGGCTCGCCACCCACTTCAGCCAGCACAGGTGTAATAAAGACAATCAGGCACAACCGCAAGGCCAAGCTGAGCCGCAGGGGTAAACCCGGAAAAGCGGATCCAACCAGGGATTTTTTCTGCATGACAGCCTCCTCAAGCACAGCGTTCGGGCGATTAGTTTGCCGGCAATACCACTGGCTGGCGAAGCGCCTGGCCATCAAACAAAACCCGTTCAGCCCCCAGTTGCACGCGGCCTTCACAGCACCAACGCACCACAATCGGATAAAGCACATGCTCCTGAGCCTGCACCTTCTGCGCCAGGGTTTCAGCGCTATCGTCCGGGCCCACTGCAATCTGGGCCTGGGCAACAATCGGCCCGCCATCCAGTTCTTCGGTGACAAAGTGCACAGATACACCGTGCACTTTGTCACCGGCGTCCAGTGCGCGCTGGTGGGTATTCAGGCCAGTGTATTTTGGCAGCAGCGAGGGGTGAATGTTCAGTAGTTGGCCGCGGAGCGCGCGGACAAAACCCTCGGTCAGGATGCGCATGAAACCGGCCAGCACAATCAGGTCCGGGTTGTGGCGGCGGATTTCCTGCATCAGAGCGCCGTCGAATTCATCGCGACTGCCATAGCGACCGTGTTCAATCACAAAGGTCGGAATGTTCGCATGGGCCGCCTTCGCCAGTGCTGGCGCCTTGGCCTGATTACTGCCAACCGCCACGATGTCGGCGGGGTAGTCGCGCTCACGGCTGGCTTCAATCAGCGCCTGCAGGTTGCTGCCCTCGCCTGACACCAGAATCAGAATCTTGGGGCGCGGTGACGGATCCGCTTTCATATCGCCAGCAGTCCCGGTTGGTAGCGTACAGCGCTGTTGGCCTGGCGATCCGCGCCGGCTTCAATCGTACCAAGATGCCATGCCTTTTCGCCCATGGCATTGAGTGTATCCAGTGTCAGCGACAGTTGGTCTTGTGGAACGCAGAGCACCATGCCAATGCCGCAGTTAAACGTGCGGTACATTTCTTCAGTGGCCACGCCGCCGGCGTCTTTTAGCCATTGAAACACCGGCGGTAGCTGCCAGCTGGCGGTATCAATTGCGGCCACGGTGCCCTTGGGCAATACGCGGGGTATGTTCTCGGGCAGGCCACCGCCGGTAATGTGTGACAGAGCACGTACGTCTATGTCGCGAATCAGCTTTAGCAGGTTTTTGACATAGATGCGTGTCGGGGCCATCAGGGCCTCGGCCAAGGTGGTATCGCCTATTGGCTGGTTCAGATCGGCGTTGCTGACTTCCAAAATTTTGCGGATCAGCGAATAGCCGTTGGAGTGGGGGCCGGAAGAGCCCATTGCCAGCAGGGCATCACCCGGGCGCACGCGGCTGCCGTCAATAATATCAGCGCGCTCGGCTATGCCAACGCAGAACCCGGCAAGATCGTAGTCGTCACCTTCGTACATGCCCGGCATCTCGGCAGTTTCACCACCCACCAGCGCGCATCCGGCCAGCTCACAGCCTTCGCCAATGCCTTCAACCACGCTGGCAGCAACGTCTACATTCAGTTTGCCGGTGGCGTAATAGTCCAGAAAGAACAGGGGCTCGGCGCCACCCACAATCAGGTCGTTGACGCACATGGCGACCAGGTCGATGCCGATGGTGTCGTGTTTTTGTAACTGCATGGCCAGGCGCAATTTTGTGCCTACGCCGTCGGTGCCAGACACCAGTACAGGCTCTTTATAGCCAGCAGGAATGGCAACCATGGCACCAAACCCACCCAGGCCGCCCAGCACTTCCGGGCGACGGGTGCGTGCCGCTGTCGCTTTAATGCGGTTGACGAGTTCATTGCCGGCGTCAATATCAACGCCTGCGTCGCGGTAAGTCAAAGAGGGCTTGTGTTCGCTCATGGAGGTGTAAACCGTTGGCCAGTGGGTCAAGGCGCGGATTTTAGCAGGTGCAGTGAATGGTACCAACCGTAATTGCCACGATTCCGCCTCAAAGCTGCTGGGGCGCAGCGCTACTCAGGCCCGGGGGCTTGGTGTATCCTGTCCGTCATCCATGCAATTGCCGGGTTTTTACATGCGTGCATTTCAAAAGAGCTACAGGCCTGAATTTCCAAAAATCTATATGCCTGACTTTCAAAGATCCATCGAATTCAAGTTATTGTCCGAGTCTTGCTGCCGTCTCGTAGTCAGCGCCCTGGCCCGTGTCAGGCAGTCCGCTGTGCGCTGGGTATTGGCGGCGATGTTGCTGCTGGCGGCTCAGGCTCAGGCAGTAACTGTCAACAATCTGTATTCTGCCAACGTGGCTCTGCAAGGCACCGGGCCAGAGGCGTTATCGGCGTCTTATGACGCAGGGTTGCGTGAGGTGCTGGTGCGTGTTGCCGGCAGCCGTGGAGTATTAGAGCGCGAAGGTGTCGATGGTGTGCTTGGCACGGCCGAGTCCATGCTGGCGTCTTACCAGGTTTTAAATGCAGGGGCTGAAAGCCGGGTACAGATGAGCTTTGGCGCGGTAGCAGTCACCCAGGCGCTGGCCTCAATTCAGGCGCCGGTGTGGGGTGCCAACCGGCCACTGACATTGGCCTGGGTTGCGCTTGAAGAAAATGGTGTGAGGGCATTGATTACCGATACCGGCCCTCTTGATGGTGCCAGCGCCGATATCCGCTCCGGTCTTGAAAACGCATCGCGGGTTCGCGGCTTGCCGCTGGTGTTACCGGTTGCGGGGGCGGCAGGTAATCGCGAGTTGCTGTCGGATATCTGGGGCCAGTTTGTTAGCCGTGTACGCAGCGCTTCCAATGATGTTGGTCGTGATGTGTTGGCGCTGGTGCGGGTTAGTCGTAGCGGTGATCAGTGGCGCGCGGGCTGGGTGATGGACGGCTTCAGTTCTTATAGCCCTGGCGAACAGGCGGTGAACGCAGACTCGCCGGCGGCCCTGGCGCAAGCCCTCATCGATCGCTGGACCGAACTTTATGTTAGCCGTTACGCGGCAAGCGGAGGCGAGGCTGGTAAACAACCTACGGTGGATTTAGTACTGCAGGGCGTGACTAAATTGGCTGACTACGCCAAAGTAACCCGAGCCTTGGCGCAGATTAATGCTGTTGAAAATGTGGTACCTGTTGAAGTGAAGGGCAGTGAGCTGACCATGCGCCTGACATTTTCTGGTGAGTTGGATCAGCTGCGTGACCACATCACGCTGGATTCCCGCTTGGTGTCGCAGCCAGCAGCGGCCGGACCGTCTGAGGAACAGGCTCTGCAGGCGCTGTATCCGGTTCTGATCTATCGCTGGCAGCCTTCACCGGTCCCGGCGGTGGTGCGTTAAGGTCGATGTGAGGAGGGCGCTTTGAGCTTGCATCATTGGCGCTGGATTCCGAATGCCCTGACCTTTCTGCGTATTGCGTTGATTGTTCCGTTTGCTATGGAGTTGCACGCAGGCAGTTATCCCATGGCATTGATTATTTTTACTTTGGCAGCGGTGACTGATGGCGTAGACGGGTATCTGGCCCGCCGCTTTGACTGGCGCTCCCGCTTTGGCGCCATCGTCGATCCGCTAGCGGACAAAACTTTGCTCATTACCGCCTATCTGATGTTGGCACTGGGCGGAGTATTTCCTTTGTGGCTGTTTTTGCTGGTGCTGGGGCGCGATCTGTTAATTGTTTGTGGCGCACTGATATTTCACTATGGAATCGGCAGATTCGAAATGGCTCCGAGCCTGTTGGGCAAATTCAACACCGCGATTCAGATTTTTGCAGTGCTGGTGGCAATGCTATTGCAGGTCATCACCATGGTGCCGCCATGGATAAACTCGGCGCTCGTTTGGGTGGTTGCTGTATTCACAGTGCTTAGCGGTGCGCACTATCTGCTCGCTTGGAGCTTACGGGCATGGAGGGCCAGGTTGTCGTGACAAGTTCACAGTTAATTCTGGGTGTTAAATTGCGTGACGATGCCCGCTTCGACAACTTCCACGGCGAGCGCAATGCGGCTGTGGCCGAGCGTTTGCAACAGGCTTGTCAGCCTCCGGTGACGGTGCCAGTGGTGGTGTTGTGTGGCGATTCCGATACCGGCAAAAGCCACCTGTTACAGGCCCTGTGCCACTACGCTGAAAGCCAGTCGTTATCGGCGGTTTGTATCAGCATTACCGAGCTGGGGCCGTTTGGACCAGATGCGCTGACCGGGCTTGAGCAATTTAACCTGGTGTGCCTGGACGATCTGGACAGCGTCGTTGGTCAGACCGGCTGGGAAGAGGCCGTTTTTCATCTTTACAACCGCATGCTGGATGCCGGCCACCAGCTCGTTGTGAGCTTGTCGGACGTGCCCGCGTCTTTACCGTTTATTTTGCCCGACTTGTCTTCCCGTCTTAGCCACGGTTTGACTCTGCAGCTGGGTATTTACCGCGATTCAGATCGCAAGCGTATTCTGATGGCCCGCGTAGAGCAGCGAGGTCTGGTGATGGCTGACGACGTTGCCGGATTTATTCTGCGCCGCGCACCGCGACGCCTGGGTGAGCTGCTGGCCATTCTGGACTCGCTGGACGAAAATTCGTTGCAAGCCCAGCGCCGGCTGACCATTCCGTTTGTGAAAACCGTAATGAACTGGTAACTGCGGCCGCTATGAGCGAACGCCAATACACAAGTAAGGAGACGAGCGATGAGACGGGTGGTATTCAATCAGAAAGGCGGTGTCGGCAAGTCCAGTATTGCCTGCAACCTGGCCGCAATCAGTGCGGCTCGCGGCAAGCGCACTTTAGTGGTTGATCTGGACCCGCAGGGTAATTCAACCCATTACCTGATGGGTCGGCCTGCCACCGAACTCGATAACAACGCGGCTGATTTACTTGAGCAGACCTTGACGTTCACGGTGTTCAACCGGCGCCCGGAAGAGTCGTTTGTGCACACAACGCCTTTTGAGAACCTGTGGGTGTTGCCTTCAAGCCCGGAGTTGGAGTTTCTGGAGCGCAAACTTGAAGCCAAGCACAAAATCTACAAACTGCGTGAAGCCCTGAAAAAGCTGGATCAACATTTCGACGACATTTACATCGATACTGCGCCGGCGCTGAATTTTTACACCCGCTCGGCATTGATTGGTGCTCAGCGCTGCCTGATCCCGTTTGATTGCGATGACTTCGCGCGCCAAGCGCTTTACAGCATCATTCACGAAATTCGAGAGCTGCAGGAGGACCACAACCCGGAGCTGAGTATTGAAGGTATTGTTGCCAATCAGTTCCAGGCCCGCGCCAGTCTGCCGGCCAAGCTGTTGGCTGAATTGGAGCAGGAAGGTTTGCCGGTACTGTCGGTGCGCTTGTCTAGCTCGGTGAAAATGAAAGAGTCTCACCAGTGTCACCAACCGCTGATTCATATGGCACCGCGACACCCGCTAACCCAGCAGTTTGAAGACCTTTACCGATTGCTTCACGGCGAACCACCGGCTGCCGAAGCGGCGCTAACGGCGCAAGAATGAGAGCCGCACCCGACAACCTTGGCCATACCTACCAAGTTGCCGACCGTCTGCTGGCTATTGAAATTCAGCTGCGTCAGATGAATTGTTGGCAAAGCGAGCCTCTGGCAGCAGAAAAGTACCTCAGCCGCGAGCCGTTTTGCCTAGATACAATGAGCTTTGAGCAGTGGCTGCAGTTTGTGCTTTTGGCGCGGCTGAAACAGCTGGTTGAAGATGATCAGCCGTTACCCACGGTTAGCGGCGTGGCGCCTATGGCAGAAGAGCACTATCGCAGCGGCCCCGGGCAGGCGTTGATTCGCGAACTGGCAGCACTGGACGAACTGTTGGGTGCAAAGCCCGGCTGAGCGCTATCGCCAGGTCACGAAATGTGATGGCCGCTCAGGCGTCCAGGCGCATGGACAGGTCTACGGCTCGCAGGTTTTTTGTCAGCGTACCTAAAGAGACAAAGTCCACACCGGTTTCGGCGATGGCCACCAAGGTGTTGTCGTCAATACCACCAGAGGCTTCAAGGCGCGCTTTGCCTGCAGTTTGTGCCACTGCTGCGCGCATATCCGCCAAGGAAAACTCGTCAAGCATGATGATGTCGGCGCCAGCATCCAGCGCCTGCTGCAGTTCGTTCAGATTTTCGGTTTCCACTTCTACCAGTTTACCCGGCGCCAGTTCCCTCGCTGCACGCACAGCGGCCGCAATAGAACCGCAGGCCGCAATGTGGTTTTCTTTGATCAGAAAAGCGTCCCACAATCCCAAACGATGATTACTGCAGCCGCCACAGGTGACCGCGTATTTTTGCGCCAGGCGCAAGCCAGGCAGAGTTTTGCGGGTATCCAGCAGGTGCGTTCGGGTGTGGCTGATCAGCGCCGCGTAACGGGCGGCGTGGGTGGCGACCGCAGACAGGGTTTGAAGCCAGTTTAAAGCCGCACGTTCGGCGGTCAGCAGGCTGCGGGCCAGGCCGTTCATGCGGAACAGTAGCTGACCGGGTTCGACGCGTTGGCCGTCTTCCACCTGCCAGTCCAGAACAACGTCGCAATCAACCTGGCGAAATACTTCATCTACCCATTCTCGGCCGGCAATAACGGCGTGTTCGCGGGTAATCACGCGGCCTCTGGCGCGGGTGTCGGCCGCGATAAGTTGTGCGGTAATGTCACCGTCGCCAATGTCTTCGCGCAGACTGTGGGCAACCGTTTCAATTCTGGACTGGCGCAGAAGTTCGGCACTGATCATGGTGTGGTGTCCGTAACGGCAGAGAAGTTAGGTGCACGCGGCACAAATAGGCAGAAACAGAGTTTATCGCGCCCGCCGGCGTTCGCCAACCGTCGCGCACATGTCGCCGAGTGTGATCCAGTTCAAGACTCTACAAATCCTGACAAATCCTGACACATGCTGACGCAAAAAGGCTTTATGATATTATCTGCAAGTATATCCCGATCGGCAATGGAAAAGGCGGCTCGGCATAAGCAGGAGGTAGATACAGTGCAGGACAAAAAAGTGGTCAACATCACTGGACAGGGTTCGACGTCCCGCTTTTTTTTGCCGACTGCGTTAATTCGGCTACGGGACGCGTCTGCCCAGAGTATCCGTACTGTGCTGAATCAATTTTTTGACCGCGCTGACGATGCCCTTTTCGAACTCGCCGATCGCGCCGGCACTGATCAGGAACAAACCCGCTATTTTGACGCCATGCGTGAGCTTCGGCTGCGTCGTAAGTCGATGACGGTAGCGGTGTTGCATCACGTCGGTCAGGCCTTCAACGATATTGGCAAGTTCCGCCCGCAGAGCACCGTTTCGAGCCTCGACAGTGTCGATGAAGGTTTCCTTAGCCTGCTGGATCACGCCGAACTTGAGCAGCAGGTGGCCATCGATAATATGGTCACAAAACTGCGTTACCAATACAGCGAAGCGTTACGTCACCTGAGCTTGCGCGTGCGTCATTTGTTACCCGGTGTGACTCTGGAAGACGACCAGATGCCCTTGTGCCCGGAAGTTCTGTGCGGTGGACTGGCCGCGGCCAGCAAAGACCTTGACGTTGACATAAAAGCACGGCTGATAGTGCTGAAATTGTTTGACCAATTGCTGGTGACTAGCCTCGGCGAGGTGTATCACGGCGCCAATGTGACCCTGATCAAAGAAGGCGTTCTGCCTGACAGCAAAGCTGTCAGGCCGGTGCAAACGGCTCGCAGCCGCCAGGGCGCGCCTGTGCCGCCGCCATCAGTAGTGTATCGAGAGGCAGATTGGTACGGTGTGGGGCAACCTCAGGCAGAGGTCTCTGCCGCTACTTTTTCGCAACTGAGCGCGCTGCTGCGGCAGGGTCAGCCTGCTTATGGTGACGGTCAGGCTCCTGCCAGTGGTGGCCAGTGGCTGCAAACCGACGCGTTGCTGGCGCGGCTGAGCCAGGTTCAGACAGCATTTGGCAACGACCCCGGTGCGCCGCTGGTATCTCTGAGCCAGCAGCTGCAACCGGTGTTACAGAATTCGTCTGGCCAGTCACTGCGGCCCGGCCAGGTGGACAACGACGTCATCAATCTGGTGGCTATGTTGTTCGAGTTTATTCTGGACGACCGCCATTTGCATTCGGTGATGAAAAGCCTGTTGGGGCGGCTGCAGATACCGATACTGAAAGTGGCTTTAACAGACAAGAATTTCTTCAACCGCGGTGGCCACCCCGCACGCAAGTTGCTTAACGAAATGGCATTGGCCGCCACTGGCTGGACTGAAAAACGCCCCGGCCAGCGCGACCCCTTACTGGATAAAATCAGCGCAGTAGTAAACCGGATACTGGCGGAGTTTTCCACAGACGTATCGTTGTTCAACGAGTTGCTGGACGATTTCAACCAGTTTTCTGATCTGGACCAGCGCCGCAGTGACTTGGTAGAGCAGCGCCTGCGGGATGCAGAAGAAGGTCGTGCACGCCATGAACAGGCGACCGCAGACACCAAAGAGCTGCTGCATGAGGCAATGGATGGCCGGCTGTTACCCGAGCCGGTGCAAGATATGCTGAATGGCCCCTGGAGCCACTACCTGCATTGGCTGGCGCTCCATGAAAGCACCGACAGCGAGGCCTGGCAGCGAGCCAAGACGTTAACCGAGCAGCTGATCTGGACCATTGACCCGGTACCCCTGACGGCAACGACCCATGAGTTGTTACAACAAGCCATACCGCAAGTTATTGAGCAGTTGCGTGGGGCTCTGGAAGGTGTGGCCTGGGATGGTTTGTCGGTAGAAATGGTGGTCCGTGATCTGGAACTGGTACATCTGGACGTGTTTCAGCGCCTGGTGATTGCGCCCAGTGAAGCCGCCGGCAATGATCATGCTCAAATTGATGACAGCCAGGAAGCGCCTGCTGTCAGAGCGGATGCTGTACCTTCAGACACTACAAACACTTCAGCCGATGTCAGTCACCCGGCGCCTGCCTTGCCAGTTGCCGCAGATGACCCCAAAGAAGCGGTGGTTGCCCGGGTGCCAGAGCCCACAAGAGCTCAACCGGTTGTTGCCGAGGAATGGCTGGCCAAAGCCGATGGTTTGCGAGTTGGTTGCTGGCTCGAGCTGAATCGCGATGGCAGTCAGATTCGCTGTAAGCTTGCGGCGTTTATCCGGGCGGTAGATAAGTACATATTTGTAAATCGCAGCGGTGCCAAAGTCGCCGAATACCGCCGCAACGAGCTGGCGGAAATGATGGCCCAAGGCCATATTGAAATACTGGACGATGGTTTGATTTTTGACCGGGCTCTGGAGTCGATTATTGACAACCTGCGCACCAGTCGCCGCTTTTGAAGGTTACAGCGTGCCGTGGCACACGGTGACGCTTTGTGATTCAATCGGAGTTATTCCACTTCGTTGAATCAGGATTCGCCTTGCCTCAAACTCCCCACTCTGTGTTTACCCCAGCCTCTGAGATGGCAGCCACACTGCGCGCAAACGGCAGAATAGATGCAGCCCTCTGGCGACCGTCTCCTAATTTTGGTGCGCGGCCCGCGACCAGTCAGGTAAGCCTGATTGTTGTGCACTGCATCAGCTTGCCTCCGGGCCAGTTCGGGGGCCCTGAAATTGAAGATTTCTTCTGCAACCGGCTAGACATCAAGGCCCACCCGTATTTTCAGGCCATCGCCACAATGACTGTTTCAGCCCACCTGTTGATACGCCGTGATGGCACGCTTATCCAGTTTGTCAGCCTGCTGGATCGTGCCTGGCACGCTGGCCGTTCCCGTTTTTGCGGCCAGGACGAGTGCAACGATTTTTCCATCGGCATTGAGCTTGAAGGCAGTGACGATGTGCCTTATACCGAGGGTCAATACCAGGCATTGTGCGCTGTTTGCCAGCAAATTATGGCGGCCTGGCCAGAAATTGGCGTTGACGAGATTACGGGCCACAGCGACATTGCGCCGGGGCGAAAAACCGATCCCGGGCCGGCGTTTGACTGGCCGCGGTTGTATCAAAGCCTGGCAAAACCCACAAAGGACAGATTATGACCTTGCTTGTATTTGTGCTGGCCTACCTGCTGCGGCGACGGCTGGATAGTCGCGATCAGTTTGACGGCCATCAGCTATGGCGCAGCTGGTTTGAAGGCTTGGGGCAACGCCTGTCGCAAAGCCTTACCCAAAGGACGAGTGCTTTGGCGCCGTTTTTGGCGGTGGCTATTCCGACCGCCGTGGTGTGGCTGGCGCAGAGTTACTGGCACCACCACCACTGGCTCTTGGCGGGTTGGTTACTGGAATTGTTATTGCTTCTGCTGTTGCTGGGTATGCCAGGCTGGCGTCAGCTTCTGGCAAATTACGCCCGGGCATGGCGCCGTGGTGACATGCAGGCAGCCTGGCGCTATATCCAGCATCTGCTACCGGCGCATCAGCGCGGCGCAGCGCTATCGCCTGAAACCATGCAGCTGGCGCTCTCTGAAGCGTTAATGGAGCAAGTATTCTGGCGTTATTTCATGGTGCTGTTCTGGTACGCGGTGGGCGGCATTTCTGCCGCGGTGCTGGCGAGCGGCCTGGTTGCATTGGGGCAGAGCTGGCCGCAATCTGGCAAATGTGGCCAGTGTGAGCGTTGGCGCGAATGGGGCGGTTGGTTGCCGGCGCGGCTGCTAGCGCTGACCTTTGGCCTGGCCGGTGACTTGGCCGGCTGGCTGCGGCAACGCCGCCAAGCCCGGGACCACTGGCAATTGCCAGTAGCAAAGCTGCTGATGGCCACTGCCGATGGCGCTTTGACCGGTTACGCGCTGGACCCAGGCCGATTTGCCTCATTACACCCGCAAGACTGGCAGAGCTATGGTGAACGTAGCTTGAACGCCATTCGCGATCTTCTTAACCGCAGTATGCTGGTATGGCTGTGCCTACTGGCATTGATGGTGATCGCCGGCGTGGCCTAGCCGAGTGCGAGGAATATTGTTACATTTCCTGACAAAAAAGAGCTAAGGTTTTTAGGGTTTTGGGCGACACTCAAGTTGAATAATAAAAATGCAGAATCTGATAAAGCGGCGAAACACGTGAAAAAATTGATTGCTCCAGCCATTGCGCTGATGAATCGACTACCGATGATTTTTAAATTCAGCCTCATTAGCTTCCTCTTTTTGCTGCCCATTGCCGGGCTGTCCTGGCTGGTCATTACTCAGCTTAACCATTCCGTGGCCATTACGACCAACAGCAAGGCTGGCTTAACACAGCTAGAGCAAGCCGATGAACTACTGCGCCGCGCCATTGACTATCGCGATTATCAATCGGTAGCGGCATTCCGCGACGATAAGGAGTTGCATGCCCGTGCAGACCAAGCGGCTGCGGCTGTTGATGCCGCAATTGCTCGCTTGAACAGTGCCGCTCCCGAGTTTGATCGCGGTGGAGTATGGGCCGCCCAGGCCAACCAATTGCGCGAGGCCTGGAATACTCTGCGTACCACGCAGGTCGTTAATAACCGGTTTGACGCCCAGTTCACCTATAACCAAGAGTTTGTGCAGAAAGCGTCAACCCTGTTACCCGCTACCGTTGAACTGTCGGGCCTGGCGCAAACCGATTCGCGGGAAAATCTGGTGTTGTTGAAGTTATTGGGCGACTCTTTGCCCGAGGCGCGCAGTGCGATCGGTCAGGCTCGATCCTATGGCATTTACGCGTTGCTGGAAGGGCAATTAAGTTATGATCTGGGCGATCAGCTGAATCGGGTTTACGATCGCTTGACTAATCAGGCCTCTTTGCTCACTCCCGCGTTGACGGTGGCGCAGGAAGCGGCGCCTTTGCTGGCAGCCCACGCTGCTGGCGTACAGAAAGTCAGCGCGAGCGTACTGCAAACCCAAGCTTTTGTGGACGCCAACGTACTGACTCCAGTGCGCCTTGAGATGAGCTGGGAAACCTATGACAGTGCTGTGAGTGGGTATTTGCTGGACCATCAGCGCCTTGGCGCTGTGGCGTTTAATGGTCTGTTGCAAAATCTGGGTGATCGTCTTCACTTCGAAACCACTCAACGCACGTTGATTATCGTTTCGCTGCTGTGCGTGCTGATTCTAGTGGTGTATCTGTACATTGGATTTTTCATATCAGTACGCACCGCCATAAACCGTTTTGCCGATTCTGCGCGGCAAGTGGCATCGGGCGATATGACGGCGCGCATCGAGCTTAGCAATCGTGATGAATTGGGTGAACTGACCGGTGAATTTAACAGCATGACTGACCGTATTGCCAGCCTGATCCGCTCGGTGGGTAACACCACCGCAGAGGTAGATCAGCAGGCGAGCCGGGTAAATGCTACGGCGGTAGCGACCAGCGATGCAGTGAGTCGGCAGATGCATGAAAGTGAGCAGATTCAAGAAGCTATGAGTCAGATGACGGGTGCGGTCAATGAAGTGACCGAGAGCGCTCATCGGGTAGCTGATAGCGCCGGAGCTGCCGAAAAAGATACCGAGACCGGACGCCAGACTGTAGCCGACTCGGTGACGACGATTCACCAGTTGGCGACTGAGATTTCCAGCGCTGTAGACGCGATTCACCGGGTCAGTTCTGACAGCAGCGACATCAGCAAGGTGCTGGTGGAAATCAAGGCTATCGCCGGACAAACTAACCTGCTGGCGCTGAATGCGGCCATTGAAGCGGCTCGGGCGGGAGATCAAGGCCGTGGTTTTGCGGTCGTAGCCGACGAGGTGCGATCCTTGTCTCAGCGTACTCACAAATCCACTGAAGAAATAGAAAAGATGATCTCGCGTCTGCAGAGTGGCGTTAAAGGGGCGGTTGCCGCGATGACAAACAGCCATCAGGTGACTGAAGTGACTGTGCAGAAATCTGCGCTGGTGACCCAGGCGCTGGACCGCATTGCTTCCGGCATTTCGACCATTGTCGATATGAGTCAACAGATTGCTCAGGCGGCAGAGGAACAATCGGCGGTCACCCGTGACGTTAATACCAGCGTAGCGCAAATTGGCGAACTGAGCTTGGCGACGGCACAGAACGCCCGGGGCACATTGGAATCGTCCCAGGAAATGTCACGGCTAACGGCTTCGCTGCAGCAACTGGTAGAGGCGTTTCGGGTCTAGAAGCGGCTCAGGCCACGTTCGCCTCAGTGAACTTGGCCTTTCTGCGCACCATGCCCAGGGCGTGGGTGATATTGTCGCTGGGCGCAGCCTCGCCAAACCAAGCCAGCTTTTCGTAAAGGCGTACTACGTCACCCACAATAATCAACGCGGGCGCCGGCAGTTGCGCCAGTTCCTGTTTGGCAGCGATATCGGCCAAAGTGCCAATCAGCACTTTCTGGTCGACTGCGGTACCGCGGGAGACAATGGCAACCGGTGTATCCGTCGCCCGGCCATGAGCCATCAGGCCGGCACTGAGTTGCGGCAGTGTGTGCAGTCCCATATAGAACACGACCGTTTGATTGGGCTGTATCAGCTCTTTGTAATCAAGGGCTTGTTGTCGATTTTTTAACTGGCCGGTAACAAACCTGACTGACTGGGCATAGCCCCGGTGGGTCAGCGGAATGCCGGCGTAGGTCGAGCAAGCGCTGGCGGCGGTAATGCCCGGTACCACCTGGAACGGTATGCCATGGGCTTTGAGCTCTTCCAGTTCTTCACCGCCGCGTCCGAAAATAAACGGATCACCGCCTTTAAGCCGCACCACCCGCCGCCCCAGTTTGGCGTGTTTCACCAGCAGGGCATTAATGTCGTCTTGGGGCACCGTGTGATGATCGCGGCGCTTGCCGACGTAAATCAGGTCGGCGTCGCGCCGGCACAAATCCAGCACCTCTGGCGATACCAGATTGTCGTAAAACACCACGTCAGCCTGCTGCATCAGACGCAGCGCCTTAAACGTCAGCAGCTCCGGATCACCCGGGCCAGCACCGACCAGATACACCTCGCCGGTTTTATGGCCGGCGTCGCCCCGGTTGATGGCCGACACCAGCATCGATTCGGCTTCGTCATGGCGACCGGAAAACACCTTTTCGGCAATTTGTCCTTCCAGCACGTTTTCCCAGAATTGACGACGGTCATTCAGTGAATTGAAACGCGCCTTAACCCGATCGCGAAAGCGCCCGACCAGACCACCCAGGCTGCTGTAGCCCTTGGGTATCAGGGTTTCCAAGCGGGCCCTCAACAGCCGTGCCAGCACCGGTGACTGCCCGCCGGAGGTAATGCCAATCACAATGGGCGAGCGGTCGACGATGGCTGGAAATATGAAGCTGCACAGCTTGGGCGTATCCACCACATTGATGGGGATATTTCGCGCTATCGCCTCGGCGTGAACCTGACGGTGCAACTCGGCGTTGTCGGTGGCGGCGACCACCAGGGTTTTCCCTGCTAGCAGGTCGCTGTGATAATCCCCCAAAATGATCTCGTCTCGGTCATCGGTCAGCAGAGCCCGAAGTTCCTCATCGACGGCGTGGGAAATCACAGTCAGGCCAACACCTGCGCGTTTGAGCAGGCGAGCCTTGCGCAGGGCGATATCACCACCGCCCACCAGTAACACCTGGCGATCGTTCAAATTGAAAAACAGTGGTAAAAAATCCATGGCAGCCTCCCGGAATGAGCAGTATCAGAGCTTAGTGTGTAACCCGCACTCGCGGGTTTCCAGAGCTTTGGTGGGATCGAAATAATCGTGTTCGTCGGGCAACTGGTGCGCGGCCTGGTAGGCATCCAGGTCGGCGCTGGTCAGGTTGAATAAAGGTGCTACTTTCACAATGCCGCTTTTGCTGGTGGAGACGATGTCTAGCGATTGGCGAAAGTCGGTTTGGTCTTTGCGGATGGCGTTAAACCACACATCCGGCTGAATTTCTGCCAGGGCCCTGGCGAAGGGCTCCAGCTTTACCTGGCGGGTAAATTCCTCATGCAGCGGCTGGTCAATCTCAGGTATGCCCTGCATCAGCACGTTGCGCCGGGCAGCGGTTTGCTGCGGTATAAACGTGCGCACATTCAGCTTCAGCTGGGCAATCAGTTTTTCTGCAAAGCGATAGGTGGCAGAGGTGTTGTAACCCGAATCGATCCATATCACCTGAATGTCCGGCCGGGCTTGAACCGCCATGTGCAGGATCACGGCTTCGTAAGGACCGAAGTTGGTAGTGACTACCGGATTGCGCGCCTGCGTTAAGGCCCACGTTATGATTTCTTGGGGCCGGTTACTGGCAAGCTGTTGGTTGGCCGTAGCCACATCAAGCGTCATGGTGTCTATGTCCTTTGACTAAAAAATCGGCGCTACAAACAGCGACGAACAAAATATTTGGAGGCGATTAACCCCGTGTTTAACGGCGAAAAACCGGACGCGGATCCGCCGTCGTACCCTGATAATTCACGCTGATCTCGGAAAATGCCTGAAGATGATCGGTTTGGAAACGCTCGTCATTGATGGCAAAAGCGTTGAATCCGGAGCTTTGCATCAGCGCCAGGCGATCGCGGCTAACATGGCCCAGAGCTCGAATTTGTCGATTAAAACCGCTACGCACCAACTGGCGGGCGATGCTGAATCCGCGGCCATCGCGAAACGTTGGGAATTCGATGGCAATCAGGTCGAGTTGGCTGTGGTCGGCGTAAAGCGCCGCCAGGTCATCATCACCATTTACGATCACGCCCAGCGGGCTGTTGCGCTGCTGCAGTGCTTCCCGGTGTTGCCGGTACCAAATGAGGGGCACAGCAACAGGCCCATTTTCGGGTATTGGTGATCCCTCGTCGAGAGCCGCCTGATCAAGCAATTGCCAGGGGTCTTCGGTCACAATGCGCTGGTCAATGAGCAGTGGCATACACACGTTCCTTAAAAGGTTTGATGCCCACACGTTGCACTACCTGCGCAAACGATTCGTCTTCGCCGCGCTGGTCAACGTATACGGCCAGAATTTTTTCCACGGTGATAGCAACGTCGCTCGCCGGTACTGACCTTCCTAGAATCTTGCCCAAGCGTGCGTCTTCTTTGGACGACCCGCCGAGTGAAATCTGATACCAGTCTTCGCCCTTTTTATCCACGCCCAGAATGCCGATGTCGGCGACGTGGTGATGGGCACAGGCGTTGATACAACCAGACATGTTTAGTCGGATTTCGCCTAGGTCGTACAGATGATCCATATCGTCAAAATGCTCATTGATCTGGTCCGAAATGTTCAACGTGCGGGCGTTGGCCAGCGAGCAAAAATCAAACCCCGGGCACACAATCATGTCGGTCAGCGTGCCAATGTTGGAACGCGCCAGATTGTTCGCCGCCAGCGCCTGCCATACTGCGTAAAGGTCGCCCTTGCGCACATCGGTCAGCACCAAATTCTGGTGGTGGGTGGCGCGAGTTTCGCCAAAGCTGTAACGATCAGCCAAGTCTGCAACCGCATCCATCTGGCTGTCGGTGATGTCGCCAGGGGCTTCCAGATACGGTTTCAGCGAAACAATGGCAATGCGGTAACCGTCAACCCGGTGAGCCAGAGTGTTGTGGCGGTACCAGGCGTTGAACTCGATATCGGTTGCCAGTGAATCACTTAAAGACGCATGAGCGTCGGCGCTGGCGGCGTTGGCATCGTAATCAGGTAGGGTGAAAAACGATTTGGCACGGGCAATTTCGGCATCGGTGAGTGTCAACTCGCCATCGCGGATGTGGGCCCATTCCTCCTCGACCAGGCGGCGGAATTCGTCGGGGCCCAGAGCCTCCACCAGAATCTTGATGCGCGCCTTATACTTGTTGTCGCGGCGGCCTTTGAGGTTGTAAACCCGCAAGATGGCGTCCAGATACGACAACAGATGCTGTTTGGGCAGGAACTTACGAATGCTCTTGCCAATGATGGGCGTGCGGCCCAGCCCACCGCCGACCAGTACTTCAAAGCCTATTTCGCCATCGGCGTTTTGCACCATTTGCAGGCCAATATCGTGCACCTGGGAGGCTGCGCGGTCTTCCGTTGCGCCGGTGACGGCAATTTTGAATTTCCGCGGCAGGTAAGCAAATTCTGGATGCAGGGTGGACCACTGGCGGATAATTTCGCAGTAGGGGCGAGGATCTTCAAGTTCGCTTTCCGCTACACCGGCGTAGGGATCGGTGGTGGTGTTACGAATGCAATTGCCCGAGGTTTGAATAGCGTGCATCTGCACCTGCGCCAGTTCCGCCAGAATATCGGGTACCGCAGCTAACTCTGGCCAGTTAAACTGAATGTTGGTGCGGGTGGTGAAGTGGCCATAGCCGCGGTCGTAAGTGCGGGCAACGTGGGCCAGCTTGCGCATCTGGGTTGACGATAGAAGGCCGTAAGGGACAGCCACACGCAGCATGGGAGCCTGGCGCTGAATGTAAAGACCGTTCATCAGCCGCAGCGCAGAAAATTCATCCTCCGGCAGTTCGCCGGTCAGATACCGGCGGGTCTGGTCGCGAAATTGCTCCACCCGTTCGTCGACCAGTGTCTGGTCAATCTGATTATACTGATACATGACTGTTTCACCGACTTGTGTAAATTTCTGCAGTTATCATACGCAATGCTCTTTATTCTTTATAATGATATTTATTGATTTTGATATTCATATATCGAATATAAAGGGTTGCGTCGGCAAGACCGTCATTATTCTAAAAAAGAATAAATAAACGTTTATTTATTCTTTTAAAATCTTGTTTTCCTTTGTGATACTGCATGGCACATCCAGCCGGTGGTATCCGCCGGCCTTCTAAACTGTCGATTTACGCAGGCCGCCGTTAATGACTTCTTTGCCAGAACGCCGTCTTACCCACCTGAAGCAGCTGGAAGCTGAAAGCATCCAGATTATTCGTGAAGTCGCTGCGGAGTTTGACAATCCGGTGATGCTGTACTCGGTGGGAAAAGACTCGGCGGTCATGCTTCACCTTGCCCGCAAAGCGTTTTTCCCGGGCACCCCGCCGTTTCCACTGCTGCACGTAGACACCACCTGGAAATTCCGTGAAATGATCGAATTTCGCGACCGCATGGCCGCGCAGTCGGGCATGGAGTTGTTGGTGCACATCAACCAGGAGGGCGTAGACATGGGGGTTGGGCCTTTTTCCCACGGTTCGGCCACTCATACCGACGTGATGAAAACCCAGAGCCTGAAGCAGGCGTTGAACAAGTATGGCTTTGACGCCGCTTTCGGCGGTGCCCGCCGCGATGAGGAAAAATCCCGTGCCAAAGAGCGGGTGTTCTCATTCCGCGACAAGCATCACCGCTGGGACCCGAAAAATCAGCGGCCGGAGCTGTGGAATCTGTTCAATACCCGCATCAACAAGGGCGAAAGCATTCGCGTATTTCCGCTGTCTAATTGGACCGAACTGGATATCTGGCAATACATCTTTCTGGAAAGCATTCCGATTGTGCCTTTGTACTTCGCAGCCCTGCGGCCGGTGGTTATCCGCGATGGCATGATGATCATGGTGGACGACGAGCGCCTGCCTCTGAACCCGGGCGAAGAGCCGGAACTGCGTAAGGTCAGGTTCCGCACTCTGGGCTGTTACCCGTTAACCGGGGCGGTGGATTCCGAGGCCGATACGTTGCAGGGAATTATTCAGGAAATGCTGTTAACACGAACCTCCGAGCGCCAGGGGCGGGCGATAGATCGCGATGGAGCGGGCTCTATGGAAAAGAAAAAAATGGAAGGGTACTTTTAATGAGCCACCAGTCTGACTTGATTGCCGATGATATCGAAGCCTACCTGCACCAGCATGAAAACAAGGAACTGCTGCGCTTTCTGACGTGCGGCAGCGTAGACGACGGCAAATCCACCCTGATTGGACGGCTGCTGCACGACTCAAAAATGATTTATGAAGACCAGCTGGAGGCGATCCACAACGACAACGCACGGATGGGTAATGCCGGTGACGAGCTGGATTTGGCGTTGCTGGTGGACGGCTTGCAGGCCGAGCGCGAGCAGGGCATCACCATTGATGTAGCCTATCGTTATTTCTCGACCGCTCGGCGTAAATTTATCATCGCCGACACCCCGGGCCACGAACAGTACACTCGCAATATGGCCACCGGCGCTTCCACCTGCGACCTGGCCATTATTTTGATTGACGCCCGCCACGGCGTGCAGGTGCAAACCCGCCGCCACAGTTTCATTGTGTCGCTGCTGGGGCTGAAGCATACGGTCGTGGCCATCAACAAAATGGATCTGGTGGATTACAGCGAGGAACGCTACGAGCAGATCAAGGCTGATTATTCGGCGTTTAGCAGTCAGCTGGACTTGCCAGACATCCAGTTTGTGCCTTTGTCGGCGCTAAAAGGCGACAACGTGGTTAATCGTTCAGAGTTCATGCCTTGGTATCGGGGGCAAGCGTTGATGGAAACTCTGGAAAGTGTGGAGATTGTCCGCGACCAGAATTTCGACGCGCTGCGTTTTCCGGTGCAATACGTGAACCGCCCCAACCGAGACTTCCGCGGTTACTGCGGCACCCTGACCGCTGGCGTGGTGTGCCCGGGTGACGACGTAACGGTGTTGCCGTCCGGTAAGTCATCAAGGGTGAAATCCATCGTGACCTACGACGGCGAGCTGAGCGAAGCCTTCCCGCCTATGTCGGTGACGTTAACGCTGGAAGATCAGATTGATATTTCCCGTGGCGACATTCTGGTGCACAGCAAACAGATACCGCAAACGACGGACCGCTTCGATGCCACTTTGGTGTGGATGGCCGAGCAGCCGCTGGTACAGGGGAAAACTTACGACATAAAACTGTTGACCAGTCGCGTGGCTGGAGCCGTGACGGCCGTTCGCCATCGAGTGGATGTGAACTCGTTACAAAAGACCGAGGCCAATACCCTGGCGCTGAACGAAATCGGTCGTTGCGAACTAACGCTGGAACAGCCTGTGTTGGCGGACAACTACAAAGAATTCCGCAGCACCGGGTCGTTTATTGTGGTGGATCGCTTAACCCACACCACCGTGGCAGCCGGTATGATTCTGCCCGGCTCGCAGCAACAAGGCTACGCGCTGCACCACAGCGCACAGGTGACCACAGCGCAAAAAGCCCGACGCTTTGGCCAGCAAGCCGCGGTGATATACATAAAAGGCGACGCGAACGCCGCCCGCACGCTGGTTCATTCATTGGAAAAAGTGCTGTTCGATGACGGCCGCGCCGTGGCTACGCTGCAGCACGACAATCTGCAATACAGTGAAGGCTTCAAAGCACCGCTGGCTCTGGCACTCAAAGCCAACGGTCTGCTGGTGCTGACCGATACCGACACCGGCCACAGCGATCTGACTCTAAACCTGGCGGATTTGCCAGATCAGGGCAAGCAAGTGGCCGCTGCATTGAAGCAGCTGCGCGAGCACAAAATCCTGTAAAGGCGTTGCTGTTTCTAGGGTGCTATTTCTGCGGGGGCAGTTCATCGCGGCTGGCCTTCTTCTGTTCCCACAGAATTTCCTCCGCGCCCTCGCGCCGTGCCAGCACCCGTGAGGCTACAAACAGCAGATCAGACAAGCGATTCAGGTACTGCCGCGCTAGCGGGTTGATAGAGTCCTCATGGCTGAGTGCCACTACAACACGCTCGGCACGGCGGCACACGGCGCGGGCCATGTGGCACTGAGCTGCGGCCGGGCTGCCACCGGGCAAA
Source organism: Marinobacter sp. ELB17 (assembly GCF_000169375.1). Classification (GTDB taxonomy): domain Bacteria; phylum Pseudomonadota; class Gammaproteobacteria; order Pseudomonadales; family Oleiphilaceae; genus Marinobacter. The sequence continues at coordinate 21,614 of NZ_AAXY01000015.1, read as the reverse complement.
ATAAAGTTCTTCAACGGTGGCAGTGATTCGTTCCACCCATCCAACAAGCCTTCCAGCCAGCTGATGTGCTGCTCACTGATGACGATGCTACCCGGAATCGCAAATTCACCACCCAGGTCAAACAGGTGATGCTGAATGCGGCGCATGGACTCAAACAGCGCATCATCGCTGTCCAGCATCTCAACCAGTAAGCCCATGTGACAGTTCAGTTCATCCGCCGTACCCATGGCCTCAACGCGCTGGGCGCTCTTGGCAATGCGGTTACCATCGGCCAGACCGGTAGAACCATCGTCTCCGGTGCGGGTGTAGATTTTTGACAGGCGGTTGCCCATGGAATTCTCCTGATTGGTTAAAATGCTAGCCTGATTGGTTGAAAGGCTAAAGAGCTTGTACTCGCTGAACCAGCATTTGGTTTACCGGTGTGGCAATCCCGTGGCGCTGCCCGCACTGCATAAGGTAACCGTTAATAAAATCGATCTCGGTTTTACGCCCGGCGTTTACATCCGCACGCATCGACGACGTGTTACTGGCCGTACTTTTGGCGATCGCCTCAATCCGCTCCCGCAGCGCTTGCGGGGTAGCATGCTCACCGGTATCGGCCTGCAGTAAAGCAGCAATTTCGGTGCATAACCCGTCAATCGTCTGCCGATACAGCGGCGCGCCCACTATGGCGCCATTCGGGCAGTCCAGCAGTGCGGTAAACGCATTAATTCCGGCGTTGACCACCAGCTTTTGCCAGAGCCGTTGCACAATACTGTTTTCGGTATGCACCTGTAATCCGGATTGTGCCAGCTGCTGAACCACCGATTCAGTATAGTCAGAAGCAGAGTCGGTAAGCGGGCCCACCCAGGTATCCCCGGTGCCGGCATGCACCAACACATCCGGCTCTGGTCGATTCGCCCCCTCTGTGGTGCTAGCCGCCAAAATCGGCCGATCCGGCCAGCGCTCGGCCACTGCCTGCTGACTGCCCAAACCGTTCTGGAAAAGAACAACCGGCGTGTCTTTAGCGATATACGGCAGCCAGCTCTCCAGAGCCGAAAGCGTATCCCCGGCTTTGGTGGTAACAAGCAGTAAAGTGATGTCAGTAACCGAACGAAACCAAGGCAGAGAAATACGAGATCGCGTCGGCCCAGGCACAGATTCCGGCGAAGCCGTCAGGAAGGCCTTCCCGAAACCTTGTGCAGCCATGGATGGCGGAGCAGAGCGTACAAGGACGTATTCACAGCGTGTTTCGGGAAGGCCTACCTGACGACTGAAGCACCTCCCTAGCTCAAGCTCGGAACTATCCCCCGAGAGCCGAGGCAAAAACCCACAATGCGAAGACGGCAAAAGGGCGGCCCATAGCCGCCCCATTGAACCCGCTCCAAGAATGGCGATCTGCCCGCCACCCCCGGAACGCTTAACACCCACATTCATCATTTTGCGCGGGATACCCCGTCCTTCAGGTCGGGGAGGGAGTGCGCGTCGTGCGTCAGCGCGACTCGTGTTCCCTGTCTCCCTCCTCCTTGGGTTGGTTGGGTTGGATGTGATAGCCGTAGCCATCCGCTCGCTGGGTTAAAACACAGTGGCGATGAGATATTCCTTGAATAGCACCACTACTTGTCTGGATATTGAAGCTGCCGGTTTTACGAACCGCCACACGACCCAACCAGGTGCCGGCTTTCGTGCCTGTTGGCACCACGGCTCGCACCATGTCGCCGGTCTGAAACCCTTGGACTTTCTTCTGGCGCATCAGATAGCCACGAGGGAAACCGTATCTTGTGAGTCTGGTACGCTGATAGCTGCCACGTCCGGTGGCTTTGATCGCCAAGGTTGGAACGTTCCAGCCCTCTACGATCTCAACTTCTCCGACGCAAGCCGCATCCAGCGCATGTGTCTTAGGAATGTTTAGTCGCCGACGATTGAACTTGGTACGGCCGCCGGTACCCACTTCAACCTTCAGGCCCGTTTTCTTCAGGGTCTGATACAGCGCCCACCGGGTTGAATTAACCGCGGAGGCGTCCCTTAAGGGCTTTTTGCACTGTTTTAGAATGCGATCCAGTCTGGCCTGGTGGTTTTTCAGCCGCTTGGACGATGCAAAGAAATCAGCAAGTGGCTGCCTGCCTTTCTCCTGATTGCATGGCCGGCACGCCAATGTCAGGTTGCTGATCCGGTTCGAGCCACCGTTGGCTTTTGGGTCGATATGCTCAATTTGAAGAGGGGTGTCTTTACCGGTGCAGTAAGCGCATTCGCGCCCCCACTTCTCCAGAAGGTATTCGCGGACCTCGTAGCCGAGCAAGGTGCCCTGCTGATATTCGACACCGCTGACTTCCGGGTTTTCCATCTTTTGCGTGTCGAATCGAACCAGTTCCTGGCTGATAAATTCAACCGGCACCAAAGACCGAAGCCGATTCACCAGGTTTTTCGTGGTATCCACCCGGTGTTGCAGGCTCGGGGCCAGCCAGCCCCTGGGCTTGGTTCGATTCAGGAATCTGGGTGCCCGGTACCTGAGCTGGTTGCGACGACGCCGGCGAAACGCCCGACGTTGCTCCAGAGACTTGCTGATCTGGCGACCGCGATGAGCCAACTCCATTAACGCCAGAGCGTGTTGCTTCTGGCCGCTTTCTCGAACCACTGCAATCCCGGTGGTTTTGCTGCCGGGATCGATCTTGATACGGACCGGCTGTATGATGCCACCGGTACGGTCTTTCAGCCGGATCGTAAACGGATACGCACGCACTACCACGGCTCGACCACGGCCGACCAGAAGCCGTGCGCGCTTTTCCGAGCATGGCATTAGTGGTTGCTTGCGTCTATCCAGTACGAAGACCGACATCGTTTTCCTTTCAATGAATGCCCTTACGGGCCTTGTGACGCGAATCTTGCGATTCGTCTCCCCTCGGGAATGTCTATCACCGGCTCCCGCTTGCGCAGCGACCGGAACCTTCGGCGCTTTACCTTTCGCCAGCGTGATCCCAGTCTTCCAGAGCGCCGAACTGAGGAAGCATTCGACGGTGGGTCTTAGCGACCTGTGATAAACGTAGCGGATTGGTGTCCGCTTTCCCTGGTCAACCTGGCTTGCAGGGTGTTTTCTACAAGCCCCGTCCTTCAGGGCGGGGTAGTTGACGCCTACATGGCCTCAATGTCAGCACGCTGCTGCTGCAGTCGAGCCGCGTTGCTCTGGAACTCGGTCAGCTTTTCCTGCTCCTTGGCTACAACATCTGCCGGTGCCTTGGCCGTAAACTTCTCATTACCCAGCTTGCCTTCCAGCCGGCCAATTTCCTTACCTAGACGCTCCAGCTCCTTATCCAGCCGCTTAAGCTCTGCATCCTTATCAATCAGACCGGCCATAGGCACCAGCACTTCCATATCGCCCAGCAGTTGAGTGGCGCACATGGGCGCATTATCGCCCTCAAACCATTCCAGGCTCTCAAGCTTGGCCAGCGAACTCAGGAACTGACGGTTCTCATTCATCCTGCGCTGGCCGTCTGCACTATTGCCACGGAACAGAACAGGAATCTTTTTCGCCGGAGAAATATTCATTTCACCGCGAATATTACGCACCGCCACAATCACGCCCTTTAACCATTCAATATCCGCAACCGCCTGATCGTCTTGGCGGCTGCTATCAGCCTGCGGGAACGGCTGCAGCATAATGCTGTCACCGGATTTGCCTGCCAGCGGTGCAATGCGCTGCCAGATTTCCTCGGTGATGAACGGCATAATCGGGTGCGCCAGACGCAAAACGGTTTCCAGCACGCGCACCAGTGTACGGCGGGTGCCACGCTTGGCTTCCGCACTGGCGCTGTCGTCACTCAGTGAAGGCTTGGACAACTCCAGGTACCAGTCGCAGTATTCGTTCCAGATAAACTCGTACAGCGCCTGTGAGGCCAGATCAAAGCGATACTGGTCCAAATGACGGGCCACATCCTGCTCGCACTGCTGAAGGGCGCTGATAATCCAGCGGTCGGCCAGCGACAGTTCCACCGGTTCGCCGTTTACGCCGCAGCCTTCACCCTCGGTGTTCATCAGTACGTAACGGGCGGCGTTCCACAGCTTGTTGCAAAAGTTGCGGTAGCCTTCCAGACGCTTCATGTCCCAGTTTATGTCACGGCCGGTGGTGGCCATGGCCGCCAGGGTGAAACGCAGGGCGTCGGTGCCGTGGGCAGAGATACCTTCGGGGAATTCCTTCTCGGTCTGTTTGGCAATTTTCTTCGCCAGCTTCGGCTGCATCAGGTTGCCAGTGCGCTTTTCCAGCAAGGGCGCCAGGTCGATGCCGTCGATCATGTCCAGCGGGTCAATCACGTTGCCCTTGGATTTGGACATTTTTTCGCCGTTTTCGTCGCGGATCAAACCGGTGACGTAAACGGTTTTGAACGGAACCTGGGGTGTGCCGTCTTCATTTTTCATGAAGTGCGTGGTCATCATGATCATCCGCGCAACCCAGAAGAAAATGATATCAAAGCCTGTCACCAGAACGTCTGTCGGGTGAAAGGTCTTCAGCCGCTCGGTAGTCTCCGGCCAGCCCAGAGTGCCAAATGTCCAAAGGGCAGAGCTGAACCAGGTGTCCAGAACGTCGTCGTCCTGCTTTAGCGCAAAATCGGCTGCCAGGCTGTGCTTCTGGCGCACTTCCTCTTCGCTGCGGCCCACGTAAATGTTGCCCTCGGCGTCGTACCAAGCGGGGATACGGTGGCCCCACCACAGCTGGCGGGAAATACACCAATCTTGAATATCGCGCATCCAAGAAAAGTACATGTTCTCGTATTGCTTGGGCACAAACTGGATGCGGCCGTCTTCAACCGCTTCAATGGCCGGCTTAGCCAGAGTTTTGGCATCGGCAAACCATTGATCCGTCAGCATCGGCTCGATGATCAAGCCGGAACGGTCCCCGCGGGGCACGCTTAACACGTGATCTTCCACCAGCTGAACCAGGCCAGTTGCGTCCATGTCAGCCACGATCTGCTTGCGTGCGTCTTCCCGAGTCAGCCCGGCGTAGGCGGCGGGCAGCGAAGCGTCCAGATCGGTGTTTTCAGTGCCGTCGCTGTTAAATATTTCTGCTTGCTGGCGGATGTTGGCGTCCTGAGTCAGCACGTTCATCATCGGCAGATTGTTACGCTTGCCCACGGCGTAGTCATTAAAATCATGAGCCGGGGTAATCTTAACGCAGCCGGAGCCCTTTTCCGGGTCGGCGTGGTGGTCTGCAATCACCGGAATGCGGCGATTCACCAGCGGCAGCATCACGAACTTACCAATCAGATGCTGATAGCGCTCGTCGTCCGGATGAACGGCTACGGCAGTATCGCCCAGCATGGTTTCCGGGCGGGTGGTGGCGACCACCAGGTAATCTTTGCCATCCAGCGTGGTGGCGCCGTCGGCCAGTGGATAGCGCAGGTGCCAGAAAAAGCCTTTCTCTTCTTTGTTTTCCACTTCCAGATCGGAAATCGCGGTGTGCAGCTTCGTATCCCAGTTCACCAGGCGTTTGCCACGGTACACCAGGCCGTCTTCGTACAGGCGTACAAACACTTCCTGCACGGCCTTGTAGAAACCGTCGTCCATCGTGAAGCGTTCGGTGTCCCAATCTACCGAATTGCCCAGCCGGCGCATTTGGTCGGTAATGGTGCCGCCAGACTCTTCCTTCCATTCCCAGATACGCTTAATGAACTCTTCACGGCCCAGATCGTGGCGGGTTTTGCCTTCTTCCGCAGCCAGCTTGCGCTCAACGACCATCTGGGTGGCTATGCCTGCGTGGTCACTGCCTACCTGCCACAGGGTGTTGTGGCCTTGCATGCGCTTGTAGCGGGTGAGGGTGTCCATAATGGTGTGCTGGAAGGCATGCCCCATGTGCAGGCTGCCGGTCACATTCGGTGGCGGAATAGCGATGCTGTAAGACTCACCCTCGCTTCCCTCTAACGTTTCCGAATGGGGCCGAAAGTAGCCTTTAGATTCCCAGTTGTCGTACCACTGGCGCTCGATGTTTTCTGGCTGGTAGGTTTTTTCCATGGGTTTTTGCTGGTGGCCGTATTGGTGAATTCGAGAGGAGATTTTAGACGCATGATTATACATGGTCGCCCGCGGTCGGGCCATGAAGTGGGGGTTTCAGCTTTGGTTTAAACGACTGATTAAATTATTGCTACCGCTGATCGTGAACTCGCGCCTCAATGCCCAATGCACGTAACTGTTTGAAGTGGGACCGGGCCTGATCCAAAACCACCGGATCATTCTGAGCAATCAATGCCAGGCGCTTAAATTGGTCGGCGTGGGCCGGCAGTTCGGTGCAGAGAATAATCACGGTATCCCAGTCTTCGGCGGCCGGCGGATGCAGCAGGATGCCGACGGGGTCTTTGCAGGGCGTGTTGGCTTCGGAAATCACACTGTGGGGAATGAAGGCATCCGGGCTGAAGTTCCACAGCAGGTCGTCCAATTCTTGAGCGTGTTCGAGGGTGTCGCACACAATGCCCACGCGATCCCCTTGCTGCCAGGCTTTGTTGACCAGTTTGGCGGCGTGTAGATTGCGTGCGGCGGGGGTGTTCTGGCGCAGGATATGGAACCAGTAGCGCTGGTTTTTATCTTCCTGCCCAGCCTCTGGTGTGGGAGCACCGGCAGCAGCGCTGCCGGTTTCCGTAGTATGCACAGCAGGCGGCTTAGTTGCCGGCATGGGACATCAGGTATTCGACCAGCATGGGTACCGGGCGGCCTGAAGAGCCTTTGGCTTTGCCGGAATGCCACGCAGTACCGGCGATGTCCAGGTGGGCCCAACGGTAATCTTTGGCGTAGCGGGCCAGGAAGCAGGCCGCGGTGATGGTTCCAGCGGGACGTCCGCCGATGTTTGCCATATCCGCAAAGTTGCTGTCGAGCTGGCTCTGGTACTCTTCCCAAAGCGGCAGGCGCCAGGCTTTGTCGTTGGCGCGGTCGCCGGCGGCCAGCAGTTCGTTGGCCAGGTCATCGTTGTTGGCCAGTAAACCAGTGGCGTGGTGGCCCAGGGCGACGATGCAGGCGCCGGTGAGGGTGGCCAGGTCAATAACCGCCGCCGGGTCAAACCTCTTCACGTAGGTCAGGGCGTCGCACAGTACCAGGCGGCCTTCGGCGTCGGTGTTGAGAATTTCAACGGTCTGGCCAGACATAGTGGTAACAATGTCGCCGGGGCGGCTGGCGTTGCCGTCGGGCATGTTTTCAGCGGCTGCGATTACGGCCACAACGTTAATTTTTGGTTTGATTTCAGCGATGACCTGCATGGCGCCGAACACCGCGGCCGAACCGCCCATGTCGTATTTCATCTCGTCCATGCCTTCGCCGGGCTTCAGGCTGATGCCGCCGCTGTCGAAGGTGATGCCTTTACCCACTAACACGTGGGGCTTGTCTTTGGCATTGCCGCCACGATATTCCATTATAATGAAGCGCGGCGGCTGGCGGCTGCCTTTGCCCACGGCCAGAATGGTGTTCATGCCCAGGTCGGCCATCTGCTTTTCGTCAAGAATTTCGGTCTTGATGCAGTCGTGGTCTTTGGCAAGTTTTTCGGCCTGTTCCGCCAGCCAGATCGGGTGGCAGATGTTGGGCGGGGTATTACCCAGGTCGCGGGTAAAGTTCATGCCGCGGCCGGTGGCCAGACCGAGGTTAAAGGCGTCTTTCTCGGCTTTTCCGCCGGTAGAGGCGGTTACGGTGACTTTATTCAGATTACGCGCAGCAGGCTGCTCGCTCTTATACTGGTTAAACGTGTACAGGTGCTCTTCCAGACTGCGGCCGATCAGGCTCAGGCGAGCTCTTTCAGAGGTCGTTGCGCTGTCGCCGGTTAGCTGGGTGTCAGCCAAGGCCACAATGGCATGTTTTGAGGGGCCGTCTTTCAGAACGTTTACCGCAGCAGTTAAAGCCTTGCGATAGTTGGCCGGTGTGCGGCTTTCGTCATCACCGGTGCCGACAATGCACAGGCGCTGCCAATGGCTGTCGGTCAGCGGAACAGTCTGTACCGATGCGTTTTTGCCACTGATGTCGCCGGCGCTTTGCAGCTTGCCAATCAAGCCATCCAGAGCTTTGTCTGCCGCGCTGGTGCTGGCGGGCCATTCGCCTTTCTGCGGTAACGCCAGTACAAGACAGTCAGCGCTGATGGTGTCCAGGGCTTTGCTGCTTAAGGTAAAATTCATGGCAACTCCTGTTAGTGATTTTGTTAGTGATTCTGTTATACGAATTGAATGTGAGTATTAATATTGGGGCAATGCGATGAATTATCAAGCATTGGCGAGGACTTGTGGCTGACTCGCTGGGCGCGGCGCGGCCCTGTCAATCGTCTGCAAGGTTACTTAGAATAGCCGCTGCTGGCGTTTTCTTCCATCAATGGGCGCCGTTACCGGCTCGGCCAGAGAGACCGCTTTGACTATTATTTTTCGCTACCTCATTCGTCAGATCATGATCAGCATGATTGCTGTGTCCACCATTCTGTTGATGGTGTTCATGAGCGGGCGCTTTTTAAAGTATCTGGGTAATGCGGCAGAAGGTGAGATTTCTGCGGGCGTGCTGTTTTCAGTGATGGCCTACCGTTTTCCCGGTTTCCTCGAGCTGATTTTGCCTTTGGGTCTGTTCATCGGAATTTTGTTGGCTTATGGCCGCATGTATCTGGAAAGCGAGATGACCGTGTTGCTCGCCTGCGGCGTCAGTGAAGGCGATATTTTGCGCCAAACTCTGATTGGCAGTTTGCCGGTGATGCTGGTGGTCGCTGCCATGAGCCTGTATGTATCGCCCTGGGGCATGAAACAGGTCGAGGAGATATTCAACGAACAGCGCAAAGCCACCGAATTCGAGCTATTGGCGCCGGGGCGCTTTCAGGACTTTACCTCTGGTGGGCGAGTGACTTACACCGAAGGGCTGAGTGACGACAAGCGCGAGCTGCAGGGTGTATTTATCGCCGAGTTTGGCAAGAATGGCGAAGGTTTGACCATAATCACCGCCGAAACGGGCACCCAGTTGGTAGATGCCCAGACAGGAAGCCGTTTTCTGATTTTGAAAAACGGCGGGCGCTACGCGGGTAACGCCGGCCAGCTGGATTACAACACCACCGAATTTGAAGCTTACGGTCTAAAAATTGTCAGCGGCAAGAGTGGTACAAAAGAGCTGGAAGAAGGCCTTAGCACCGGGCAATTGATGAAGTCTAACGACCCGCAACAGCGAGCGCTGCTGCATTGGCGTTTTTCATTGCCCTTTATTGTGCCGGTGGTGACCCTGCTGGCGGTTCGGTTGAGCCGGGTAAATCCTCGTCAGGGCCGGTTCTTCCACCTGTTGCCTGCGATGTTGGTGTATATCACCTATCTCGGCCTATTGATTGTGGCTCGTGATGCGCTGGCCGATGGCAAGGTGCCAGAGTGGATTGGCATGTTCTGGGTGCACGGATTGTTTCTGGCTCTGGGGCTTTGGCTGCAGTTCGGCCCGGCCTGGTTGCGCAAGCGCCGCTTGCAGCGTGCAGAGCTCGCGGGGCCTACCCATGCATAAGATTGACCGCTATGTGATGAAAACCGTTGGCGGCGCCATGTTTTTGGTGATGGTGGTGGTGCTGTCGTTGGATTTGATTTTCGCGTTTATTGCCGAGTTGGACGGCACAGCCAATAACTACCAGACCCTGGATGCTCTTTGGTATGTGTTTCTGACGCTGCCGCGGCGGATTTACGATTATTTGCCGTTGGGCGCGTTTATGGGCTGCCTGGTGGGATTGGGTTCGATGGCCAGCTCTTCCGAGCTGACGGTTATCCGCGCCGCCGGCGTTTCCATAAAACGCATTGTCTGGTCTGCCATGAAACCAGCGCTGTTTGTGGTGCTATTGGGTGTGGGTATTGGCGAATACCTGGCGCCGCCGGCGGAGCGCATTGCGCAAAGTGAAAAGGCCGTTGCGCTGGGTGCAGGTAGCAACGTGGCCGCGGCGTCGGGTTTGTGGCATCGCGAAGGTAATGTATTTATTCACATGAATGCCGTGCAGCCCAGTGGTGTGCTTTTTGGCATTTCCATGTTCCGCTTTAACGAGCAGCGCCAGTTGTTAGCCGCCAGTTTTGCCGAGCGGGCGATTTACCAAGGCGATCACTGGATTCTTGAAAACGTACAAACCACCGAGCTGGCAGAGCAGGGCACCACCCGGGTGACTCATAACCAGCTGCGTTGGGAGTCTGGTTTGTCGCCCAGCGTACTGAGCGTATTGATTGTAAAGCCAGAGAACTTGGCGATGACCGGCCTGCTGACCTACGCCCGCTATCTGGACGAGCAGGGTTTGAGCGCGTCGCGCTATTGGTTAGCGTTTTGGAAGAAGACGTTAATGCCACTGGGAACCGCGGTGATGGTGTTAGTGGCAATTTCGTTTATTTTTGGCCCGCTGCGCTCGGTCACCATGGGCTTTCGGGTGTTTACCGGCCTGTTGGTAGGCCTGTCGTTTAAGTACATGCAAGATTTGCTGGGGCCAATGAGCGTGGTCTACGGTTTCGAGCCCATTCTGGCGGTACTGGTGCCTATCGCGGTGAACGCTGGCATTGGTATTTTACTAATGCGTCGTGCAGGTTAGTGTTAATAGGGGACAGATTTAAAATCTGTCCCCGGTTTTGGGTGTGAAGTCTGTCCCCGGTTTGCAGTCACAGCTTTTTCTTTTCGACCTCAACGACAACGCTGTCTGACATTCGGTCGGTCAGCGACAGCCCGTTAATGGGTACGAACAGAGTAAAGATCGCAGGAATGGAAAATAGCAGGCTGACAGCACCCAGGTAGTAGCCTGCCAATAATGCTAGAAACACAATAGCGGCCGCCGTCACATAACGGCGCAGAGCCTGGCTCCAGCTTACTGACAGGCCGTCCAGATTCTGAATGCGTACCCGCCACACCTGCATTCCAAGTGTTTGGCCCGCCCGGATCCAAAAATAGCCAAAAAACAGGTACAGCACCAGAAACAGGGTAAACGTCAGGCCTGGGCCGCCTTTAATCTGCCCAGCTGCCGCCATTTGTTCGTATTTTTCCCAACCGGTCAACTGGCCGGCGATCAGGGTGTATGCCCAGGTAACAACCAGCAACACAGCAATGCTGATGAGTGCGTCATAAGTAATGGCCAGGCCACGTTTTAGTCCGGTTGCTGGCGGCAAAAGCACGTCGGCATTGTGAAAGCGTTTGGGCATGCGGTCTCCGGTGATGTTTCACGTTTTTCAGGATGTTGGCGTGTGCTAGAGTAGCCGATTTGTACAATCATGTAAGTATCCGAATTCAATCGCGAACCTGGCGCAGTTTTGGTCGGGTTTATGGAAAGGTATCAAAGGGCTATGAAAACGGCAGAGTTGCGACAGGCGTTTCTTGAATACTTCAACCAGCAGGGCCATGCCATTGTTCCCAGTAGTTCACTGGTGCCGGCAGATGATCCCACTTTGTTGTTTACGAACGCGGGCATGAACCAGTTCAAGGACCTGTTTCTGGGCCGTGAACAGCGTGACTACACTCGCGCCACCAGTTCGCAGAAATGCGTGCGCGCCGGCGGCAAGCACAACGATCTGGAAAACGTCGGTTATACGGCTCGCCACCATACGTTTTTTGAAATGCTGGGCAACTTCAGCTTTGGCGATTATTTCAAGCGCGAAGCCATTAATTTTGCCTGGAATTTTTTGACTTCTGAACAGTGGCTGAACCTGCCAAAAACAAAGTTGTGGATCACGGTGTACGCCGAAGACGACGAAGCCTTTGATATCTGGAACCAGGAAATTGGCGTGCCTGCCGAGCGCATTGTCCGTATTGGCGACAACGCCGGCGGCCGCTACTCTTCAGATAATTTCTGGCAGATGGGCGATACCGGCCCCTGCGGCCCTTGTTCCGAGATCTTTTTTGACCACGGCCCCGATGTAGCCGGCGGCCCTCCGGGAAGCCCGGACGAAGACGGCGACCGCTACATAGAAATCTGGAACGTGGTGTTCATGCAGTATAACCGCACCGCTGACGGCGAAATGCTCAACCTGCCCAAACCGTCGGTAGACACTGGCATGGGTCTGGAGCGAGTGACCGCGGTATTGCAGGGCGTGCACAGTAACTATGAAATTGACCTGTTTCAGGATCTGCTGAAAGCCGCCTCTGACGTGCTCGGCGGCGTTGCCACCACCGAAGCGTCGCTGCGTGTTGTAGCAGATCATATCCGCTCCTGCTGCTTTCTGATTGGCGATGGCGTTATGCCGTCAAACGAAGGCCGTGGCTTTGTATTGCGCCGGATCATCCGCCGCGCCGCCCGCCACGGTAACAAGCTCGGTGCCAACGGCCCCTTCTTCTATAAGTTAGTAGGTGCGTTGGTTGAGTTGATGGGCGAAGCCTTCCCGCAGCTGGTCAGCAGCCACAAACAGATCGAAAAAGTACTGCTGCAAGAAGAAGAGCAGTTTGTAAAAACCCTGGATAACGGCCTGCGCCTGTTAGAACAGGACATTGCCGAGCTTAAAGGTGATGTGATTCCCGGCGAAACCGTGTTCGCCCTATACGACACTTATGGCTTCCCGGTCGACCTGACCAACGACATCGCCCGTGAACGCGGTTTGACTCTGGATTACCAAGGCTACGAAAAGGCAATGGAAGCCCAGCGCGAGCGCGCCCGGGCGGCCAGCAAATTTGGTATTGATTACAACGCGGAAAGCCTAAAGCTTGAGGGCGTGACCGAATTTAGCGGTTACCAGAATATTGATGGCCACGAGCGCATTCGCTCGGTGATTGTCGGCAGCGAACACAAAAACGCCGAAGCCGGCGACGAAGCCATCATTGTGCTGGAGCGTACGCCATTTTACGCGGAGTCTGGCGGCCAGGTCGGCGACACCGGACTATTGACCTGGAGCGGTGGCCGCTTTCAAGTAACCGACACCCGTAAAGAGGGCAACAACCACCTTCATATCGGCACGGTGGTTGAAGGTGAACTGTTCCCGGGCCTGGAAGTGGATGCGCGCATTGATCATGAGCGCCGTGAACGCACCAAGCGTAATCACTCCGCCACCCACCTATTACATGCGGCTTTGCGCAAGGTTCTGGGCGAGCACGTTAGCCAGAAAGGCTCGCTGGTAGACCCAGACAAACTGCGTTTTGACTTCTCGCATCTCGAGGCCGTCAGCGCCGCAGATCTGCAGGAAATCGAACGCCAGGTTAACCAGCAGATTCTGGAAAATACCTCGGTAGCCACAGAAGTGACCGACATGGAACAGGCCCAGGCCAAGGGCGCGCTGGCGCTGTTTGGTGAAAAGTACGGCGATTCCGTCAGGGTTCTGAGCATGGGCTCAGATGGCTACTCGGTTGAGCTTTGCGGTGGTACCCATGTTAATCGCACCGGTGATATTGGTCTAATGCGTATTACCTCTGAAAGCGGTATCGCTTCCGGCGTTCGCCGCATTGAAGCGGTCACCGGTTTTGGCGCTCTGGAATGGGTAGGCAGCGCCGAACGCACCTTGCGCGAAGCGGCCAGGCTGGTGAAAGGCTCCCGCGAGTCGCTGGTCGAGAAAGTGCAGCAGACATTGGACCGTAATCGTCAGCTGGAGAAAGAAATCGACGGCTTGAAGGCCAAGCTGGCCAGCTCGGCCGGCAGCGATTTAGCGTCGTCTGCGGTTGAAGTGGCGGGTTTAAGGGTGGTTGCTGCTGAAATGCCAGGAGCGGATCGCCAGGCGCTGATGGAAACGGCCGACCAGCTGAAAAACAAGTTGGGTGAGGGCGTCGTGGTTTTGGCTAGCGTTGAAGATGGCAAGGTCACGCTTGTATCTGGCGTGACCAAATCAGCGACCGGCAGAGTCAAGGCTGGCGACATTATGAAGCACCTGTGCGCGCAACTGGATGGTAAGGGCGGCGGTCGTCCTGACATGGCCCAGGGCGGGGGTAACGATGCCTCCAGGCTTACTGAGGTTCTGGCGGGTGTTGCTGGCTGGGTTGAAAAAAATAGTCAGTAATGCATGTTGTTGCTGCGGGCGAGGGTTTATAATCGCGCCCGATTGATTTGACGGACGGATCAACCTCCGCCCTGAGTCCCGGTCTAGACAGTGGGAATACTATGGCCCTGTATGTACAGAAATTTGGTGGCACCTCGGTAGGCACTACCGAGCGTATCGAAGCGGTTGCAGAGAAGGTTTTTAGCTTTCGTAAGGCCGGGCACGACATCGTTGTCGTGGTGTCAGCCATGAGCGGTGAAACTAACCGCTTGATTGGCCTGGCCAGTAACATTACTGATGAGCCCGGTCAGCGTGAAATGGACGTGCTTCTGTCTACCGGCGAACAGGTGACCATTGCACTCTTGTCGATGGCATTACAGAAGCTGGGTTGCGAGGCTCGTTCTTACACAGGCTCACAGGTGCGCATCCTAACCGACCGTGCCCATACAAAAGCTCGTATTCAGCACATTGATGAACAACATGTGCGTGAAGATCTGAATGCCGGCCGTGTGGTCGTGGTGGCAGGTTTTCAGGGAGTGGACGATCTGGGTGACATTACCACCCTTGGTCGCGGTGGTTCAGACACTACCGCGGTGGCCTTGGCAGCCGCGTTGAAAGCCGATGAATGCCAGATTTATACCGATGTGGACGGGGTTTATACCACCGACCCGCGAGTGGTGGATTCCGCTCGCAGGTTGACTCACATTACCTTTGAGGAAATGCTGGAAATGGCCAGTCTGGGGTCCAAAGTGCTGCAGATTCGCGCTGTGGAATTCGCAGGTAAATACAACGTTCCGTTACGGGTGCTGTCCAGCTTTCAGGAAGGCGAGGGCACCCTGATTACCATTGAGGATGATAGCACTATGGAACAACCAATCGTTTCGGGCATTGCATTCAATCGTGACGAAGCCAAGCTGACCATATCCGGTGTGCCGGATACGCCTGGCAGTGCACTGCGTATTCTGAAGCCGATCAGTGATGCCAATATTGAAGTGGACATGATTGTCCAGAACGTGGGTGAAGACGACAGAACCGCCTTTACGTTTACTGTTCTGCGTCACGACTTCAAACGCGCCGGCGATGTGCTTCGCTCGGTAGCAGCCGAGCTAGGCGCACGCGAGGTCATCGGAAACGAAAAGATCGTCAAAGTCAGTATTGTCGGTGTTGGTATGCGTTCTCACGCGGGTGTTGCCACCAAGATGTTCGAGGCACTGTCTAACGAAGGTATTAACATTCAGATGATTTCTACTTCGGAAATTAAAATTTCCGTGGTGATTGATGAAAAGTACCTTGAGCTTGCGGTACGTGCGCTTCATTCGGCTTTTGAACTGGACAAGCCCCTGGTAGAAGCTTGAAGCAATGGGTCTATGCCCGCTGTATCATCGCTTGATAGGATGTTCATTCGCTGAACCGGCTAACGCACATCCCCGTATAAGGGAATGTGCGGTTTCGGGAGGGCGCGTAATTCCGCTATAAATGTGCGCGTACGAGGCACCTATTTAAGAATAGGTCGCTTTTTCAGAGGGAGTAGGGATATGTTGATTTTAACGCGCCGCGTAGGCGAGACCCTGATGGTAGGTGACGAAATAACCGTCACTGTGCTTGGGGTAAAAGGAAACCAGGTACGGATTGGTGTGAATGCACCCAAAGAAGTTGCTGTTCACCGCGAAGAAATCTATCAGCGCATTCAGGCGGAGAAAAATTCCGATGAGGCTGAGCCGGGCAACCACTAGCGGGTCAAAAAAAAGCCGCTTGCGAATTTCAGGAGCGGTTTTTTGTTTTAAAGAACATCAAATGTAAAAAAATTCGTTCAACCCTATGAAAACATAAAAAACGTGGTAATATACGCCCCGTTCTTAAGGAGAGGTGGGTGAGTGGCTGAAACCAGTTCCCTGCTAAGGAACCGTACGCGCAAGTGTACCGAGGGTTCGAATCCCTCCCTCTCCGCCATTTCCTATTACAGGAAAGAGAGCCGGTTGATGTTGCAGTCAACCAAAGAAATGAAAGTGACCAATGCGCGGCTGTAGCTCAGCTGGATAGAGTACCTGGCTACGAACCAGGCGGTCGGAGGTTCGAATCCTCCCAGCCGCACCACTTTTTAAGTTAAGATGTCTGAACACCCAAGTTTTAGCGGCTGTAGCTCAGCTGGATAGAGTACCTGGCTACGAACCAGGCGGTCGGAGGTTCGAATCCTCCCAGCCGCACCAAATTACGACCAGAACGCCCCGATGTGTGGAAACACAGATCGGGGCGTTTTGCATTGGGCCTTCGCACCTCGCCGTACGTGTCATTACTTACCCGTATTTCCTCCCTGTTTTTCTCGAATGTGTCGGTTTTCACCCATTTGCCATCGTTGAAAATCCTCGATTTAATATAAGAACCTGTTTCAATTGATTAATTATTATCTGGCCCGGGCCTTGCTAAGTTAACAGGCAATCGGGGCCGTGCGGGCTTCGATGAGCACTAAAACAACACAATAATCCGGAGAGCATCCTTTATGAAAACCCAAGTCGTTATGGCAGTGGCATTCGCCTCCACGCTGGCCGTTGCAAATCCGGTCGCCGCCCAGGATCGGGCAGGCTGGCCTGACAACTTCACCGTAGGCACCGCCAGTCAGGGTGGCACCTACTTCGCGTACGGTGCCGGATGGGCCAACTTTGTCGCAGAAAACCTGGGCATATCAGGCGGCGCTGAAATTACCGGCGGCCCGATGCAGAATATGGCTCTGGTACACACCGGCGACCTGAAGTTTGGTCTGACCACTATGGGCCCTGCACGGGAATCCATGGAGGGCAACAGCCCAATAGCGCCAGGCATGAAAATGGACAACGTGTGCGCCATGTTCCCCATGTACGAAACGCCGTTTTCCGTAACGGCCCTGACCAGCTCGGGTATTACCTCTATTTCTGACATTCCGGATGGCGCAACCATCGGCTTTGGTCCGGCCGGCTCCACCTCAGACACCTACTTTCCGCGCATGATGGAAACGTTGGGTGTGAACTTCGAGCGCCGCAATGGCAGCTGGTCAGACTTGGGTACCCAGTTGCAGGATGGCCTGATTGATGTTGTCGCCTTTGCCGCCGGTATTCCGATTCCTGCGGTCAGTCAGCTGGAAGTGCAGACCGATGTGAACATCATTGGCATGACCGACGCTGAAGCAAAAAAAGTGGTTGATAACTTCCCCGTATCCGAATTTATCATTCCGGCCAATACCTACCAGTCTCTGGAAAAGGAATCTCGCGTAGTGTCTATGTGGAACTTCGCCATGGCCAATTGCGACGTGCCGGAGAGCCTGGTGTATGAAATTACCAAGCTGACGATGGAAAACAACGAGAGAATGGTGTCGATCCATAAGGCAGCTCAATTCTCCATTCCTGAAAATTACACCAAGAACAAAGTATTGCCGTGGCACAAAGGCGCGGCGCGTTGGTTCAACGAAAACGGTTACACCATCGAGCAAAGCAACATCAAGTAACGCTGTCACCGGGGGCGCCTGCGCCTCCGGTTAATTTGCCGGCTGCTTGCCGGCTCCGATTTGCCCGCTGGCAGGATATCCCATGACCCTCGAACAAAAACCCAAAGACTTCTCTGACATTGAGGAGAGCACAGATCATGTGCTTGCCCATGATGTGGACGAAGAACCCATAGAAAGTAATCGCCGCCTGTTTGAAGGTAACCTGCTGAAGTTTGTGACGCTGCTGGCTATTGGTTACTCGTCGTTTCACCTTTATGCTCTGAATATTGCACCTCTGGAGACCTGGTCTTTCCGGATAGTCCACATCGCTGGTGCCCTGATATTGGGCTTCATACTGTTTGCCGGTGCCCGTTTTGTGTCCGCTGAAGAGGGCGGCGTCCGCCATCGTTGGACCACCTGGATAAGCGCTGTCGCCATGCTGCCGGCGCTCTATGTTTGCTATCAGGTGTTCACGTTTTGGCAAATGGTGCAAGACGGCGCTTTGCGTATTCCCGTTAACCTGGAAACCTGGCATTTCGGCTGGCCGCTGCTCGCTGTAACGGGCGTGACAATTGTTATGAGCTGGTTTCACCAGCGTGAACGTTCGCGCTTCAGTCTGCCGGACCTGGTACTGGTGGTGTGTTCAGTTGCGGTCGCTGGTTACTTTCTGATGGCTTACAATACCTCTATGCGGATGGCGACGGGCACATCGTTTGCACCGATTGGTATCTCCTTTGCTGCGGTTGCCGGTGTTGCGCTGATAATGGAGCTGACTCGCCGTATGGCTGGCCTGGCTTTGGTTATTATCGGCCTGGTGTTCTTGGTCTATGTGTTTGCCGGGCCTTATCTGCCGGGCTTCCTGGGCTATCCTGGTTTGTCGGTACAGCGCTTTTTTAGCCAGGTTTATACCGATGCCGGTATTCTTGGGCCCACCACAGCTGTGTCGTCTACCTACATTATTCTATTCATCATTTTCGCGGCGTTTCTACAGGCCTCAAAAGTGGGTGATTATTTTGTGAACTTTGCTTTCTCCATCGCTGGTCGCTCCCGCGGGGGCCCCGCAAAGGTGTCTATTTTTGCCTCTGGCCTGATGGGTATGATCAACGGCACCAGTGCCGGCAATGTTGTGTCAACCGGTTCTTTAACCATACCGTTAATGAAAAAAGTCGGCTACAGCAAGAAGTCCGCGGGCGCGGTTGAGGCGGCTGCGTCTACCGGCGGCCAGATCATGCCACCGATCATGGGCGCAGGCGCCTTTATCATGGCGGAAATTACCGGTATTCCTTACACCGAAATTGCGATTGCCGCGATTATTCCGGCGATTCTGTATTTCGCCTCTGTGTACTTCATGGTGGATTTTGAAGCCGCCAAAACCGGTATGCGTGGCATGCGCGAAGATGAATTGCCGAAATTGCGCAAGTTGATCAAACAGTGCTACCTGTTTGTACCGATCATTATTTTGATCGTGGCGTTGTTTATGGGCTATTCGGTGATTCGTGCCGGCACCCTGGCCACCGTTTCCGCTGCGGTGGTGAGTTGGTTTTCGCCCAACAAAATGGGCATAGGCCTTATTCTGAAGGCATTGGAAATGGCGTCTTACATGGCCATCCAGATTATCGTGGTATGTGCCGCAGCTGGCGTGATTGTGGGCGTTATCTCGCTGACTGGCGTGGGCGCGCGATTCTCGGTGTTGCTGCTGGACGTGGCCGCGACCAGCCAATTGCTGGCACTGATCTTTGCCATGTTCATTTCCATTTTGTTGGGCATGGGGATGCCCACCACGGCTGCGTATGCGGTGGCCGCGTCGGTGGTAGCTCCAGGGCTGGTACAGCTGGGTATCGAACCTCTGACGGCGCACTTCTTCGTGTTCTACTTTGCCGTCGTTTCCGCGATTACTCCGCCGGTGGCTTTGGCATCTTACGCCGCAGCCGGTATTTCCGGGGCCAACGCCATGGAAACCTCGGTGGCGTCGTTCCGCATTGGTATTGCTGCCTTCATTGTTCCATTTATGTTCTTCTATAATGGCGCTTTGCTGATGAACGCCGAATGGTTTGAAATTGTCCGTTCGCTGGTCACCGCGCTGTTTGGGGTTTATATCCTGTCAGGCGGTGTACTGGGCTGGTTTGCTGAGGTTTCAGCGTCGTGGGTCATACGCATAGTGCTGATTACAGCGGCCTTGCTGATGATTGAGGGCGGCTGGCTAACGGATCTGACGGGTATCGGTATGGCGGTCGCAGCTTATATCAGTCAGCGCCAGCGCCGTGAACGCTCGGCAGTAGCCTGAGTTTCGGCGCCAAGCCGGCGCAGAATAACCCATAAGTGGTGTTGTACTGTGCCGGTTTGGCGCTCGCCTTGGGGTTTTTAACGGTGCTTTTAATGGTGTTTTAGAGGCCAGTGTATGTTCTTTCGTTTTGGCGCTGTGCTGATGTTTTTGGTGGTGCTTGCAGCGGCCTGGATTCTTGGCGGCTGGGTAGGGTACCGCCAGGTAGAGCAGGAAAGCCTGGTGGAATCTTTCCGTTATCGCCAGTTAGTGGCCAATGAGCTCAACCGCTACCTGCCCATTCCCGAATTGATGGCCGAGCATCCGCTGCTGGCGACTGCGTTGAGCGCGCCAGACAACATGGATGTTATTCTGCAGGCCAATGAGGAAATGCAACGCATGGCCACCATTGTAGGCGGCTCAGATGTATATCTGATGGATATGTCTGGGTTGACCATCGCGGCCAATAATTATAAGCAGGCTGGCAGCTTTGTCGGTCGCAACTTCAGTTTCCGGCCGTATTTTTTCGAAGCGATCGAAAGAGGCGGTTCTGCTATTTATTTTGCTTTGGGTTCCACCTCAGGGGTGCGCGGCCTGTATTTTTCCCATCCGGTTCGTGACGAACACGGGCAGGTGCTAGGAGTAGTGGCGGTAAAAGTGCTGGTGCATGAACTGGAATCTCAGTGGGCACGGCCGTCCTTAAGGCGCGAAGCAGAAATGCTGGTGTTGGATGCCGCTGGAGTCAGTTTTCTGTCCAGCCAGCCCCGTTGGCTGTTCCGTGACTTTACTGGCAGCGATAGTCCTGCACCCGGCGAGGCCTCGCGCCGACGCTATCCGGAGCGGGATCTGGAACCGGTTCAGCTCGATTATCTGGATAAACCTTGGGGCTTGTCGGGTCAGTCCGGCACCGTTCGCGTTCGTGAAAATGGCGGTGGTCATGAATACCTCAGTGTTCGCACGCCGCTGCCACGAATGGACTGGACGCTGCAGATAATGGTGAGTACCCAGTCGGTTATCTGGACGCGCCTGGGTTTTGTGCTTGGAGGTATGGCGCTTTACTTTGGGGTGTTGCTGACCTGGCTGTACATGCGTGAACGCTATCGCCGCGAGGCCGAACTGGCCCTGCGAGGCCAGCAGTTGGAGTTGAACGTGGCTGAGCGCACCGCGGACCTTGAACGTTCTAACCAGATGTTGGTTGAAGAGATACAGCAGCGAGAGCAAGCCCAGACTGACCTGCGGGAAACCCAGCAGGAGCTGATACAGGCCGCAAAGCTAGCGGTGTTGGGGCAGATGTCGGCGGGCCTGAATCATGAAATGAGCCAGCCGCTGACCGCAATTCAGACCTACGCCCGCAACAGTCGGCGCTTTCTGCAAAAAGGCGCCAGCAATATGGTAGACGCCAACCTGGTAGAGATCGTGCTGCTGTGTGACAAAATGGCAGAACTGACCCGCCAGTTCAAAGTATTCGCGCGCAAATCCGAAGGGCCACCCAGCATTGTCGATTTACGCCCGGCGGTGGACGCCTCTTTGAAAATCATCGCGGCGCAGAAAAACAGCGGCAACATTGATATTCAGTGGCAGCGACCACTGCAGCCAGTGTGGTGCCATGGTGACCAAATCCGCATCGAGCAGGTGCTGGTGAATCTTCTGACCAACGCAGTGCATGCGCTAGAGGGTTGCGCGCAGCCGGTTATCACCATAGACGTGGTGTGGCATCAGGGCTGTTGGCTGTGCCGGGTGCGCGACAATGGCGGGGGCCTGCCGGCTAATACCGAACAGCTGTTCGAACCGTTTTACACCACCAAACCTGTTAAGCAGGGCCTGGGGCTGGGGCTATCCATCTCGCGCCAGATTGTTGATGCGCTTGGCGGCCGCTTAAGCGGCCGCAATCGCAGCGATAGCGCGGGCGCGGAATTTGAATTCACACTGAAAAAGCGGGACACCCCGGTATGAGTCAAACTGACGTAATCTTCGTGGATGATGAGCCGGATATACGTAAAGCCATTGCCCAGGCCCTGACCCTGGATGATCTGGCGGTGAC
>NZ_AAXY01000016.1 GCF_000169375.1 Marinobacter sp. ELB17 | reverse complement strand
CCGGCTTGAACTCTCAAATGACGTCGCCTTAAGTTCGGACAATCAGTTCACAAATGGCACGTCTATTGTGGTCTCGTCCGCACCCGTCGGTTCGCTGGAGCAAACCGGTGGCACGCCGGCATTCGGCAGGTCAATATTGGCCTGGGTGATTCCTGAGAGGTCCGGGTTGACGTATCGCGAGAGCTGGGTCCTTGGTCAGAATATGCAGACACCCGCAGACATCGAGCGCCGGGAACTCATTGAGAATGATGTACCTTACGTGGGGTTTCTCGGCTGGGGAAACAGCTTTTACGGCTTTGATAACGAGTATTTTTTTGGCGCGCAATGGCTTGTTGGCTGGGTTGGTGAAGAAGCGCTTGCTGAGCAGGCGCAGAAATTTGTTCATGCAATCATTGGTGGTGACGACCCGCAAGGCTGGGATAATCAGCTGGATTCCGAACCCATACTGAACGGGTACGTGAGTGTCAAACGGCGGATTTATCAAAATTCCTGGTTTGATGTCTCCCTGGCGGGCGATGTTGCTTTAGGAAATTTTTTTACGTTGGCGCAACCGGGGCTGGAGTTCAGGTTCGGCGATCGCCCGCAGGGATTCCATTTTATTCCGGACCCGATAGGTCGTGGAATGGACTATGACGCTACCTTATCACCGGATCGAGGAAGCCGTTTGTATGCATCGGTCACCCTGAGGGCGACCTATTTCGCCTGGGCATTGCCCCGTGAGGGGAATCTCCTGGTCAATAACGAATGGACTGACCGAAACACCGTCGATATCAAGCGCACAGTCGGCCAGACCATTCTGGGATTACACTGGGTGGGGCCGCGGTTTGGTGCTCATCTGAGCCTTTGGTTGTCCACGGAAACTGTGGATGACGACAACCTGCCATCAAGTGAGGATCCAAGGAACAGCTTTGGCTCGCTCATGGCGGAGTACCGATTTTAGAACCATCCGATGCGTTGGACTCCGGTTTCATGTCGTTGAGAAACTCTTGAAACGGCTCTGATTGCTGCAGAAGTTCCCCGCCAAGCCCGATCAGGGCGTCGACTTCATCAGCGTCCAGCGCCGCCGTGGGGAGCCCGTGATACTTTTCCCGCCTGGCAGGATCCTCAACCTGGTTGAATGTCAGGGTTGTAAAGTAGACATTAAGAGGGAGCTTCCCGGGGCGGCGGCGGTTAATGCTTTCTCCCCAGGCCAGAAATTCCCGGCGGGCCTGGCTGATGTTTTCAGTGGTCAACGTATTGAACGTCGCATCAAAGGAGGCCTGGAGGGTATCGTATGCGCCAGGTTCCGTGCCAGAAATTGACCATGGATAGGGAGGGGATACCTGGGCACTCACCAGGATAACCAGTACTTTTTCGACCTTCTCGAGGGCCGTTTCGGTAAAAGCACCGGCCATGCGTTTGACATCGCCACGATGGGCGATCGGGCTCATCATTGAGCCCCGCACGCCGATATTGTCGGTAATGCCGCCGTCCGCCAGATTCAGATACGGCATATGCCCCGGCTCAAGGTAACGTGAAAGCCCCTGGGCGACAGCAAACTTTCTTGACAGCAGGTTGCGCTCGTTCAGCGCCTCGTTAACCCAGGATTTATTACTCGTGTCACAACCAGGGTAGTTACGGAGTCTCACGGGAGCGAATGCGGGTGGTACGGTCGACGAGGCCATCACTGCGTTGGCAACGGGGTAGCTGTTCAAATCTGAGCAGAGGAAATCAAACTGTTGTTGAATGAAGGAAAAGGTCAGGGCATTGTTCAAATCCGTGGCATTGATAATCACAAATGGAAGCTGCCCAAGCGACAAATCGGCAAAGGTTTTGTCATCAAAAATCTTTTTGCCCAGAAACTCCGCCATCAGATCCGAGCGGTTAAAGTCGGGCGAGGCAAGCCTGGCCATGTTGAAGGGATTGGCCAGCATCCAGCCATAGGTGCGCGGCCAGTTGCGACGCAGAAAACGTTCCTCGAAGTCTTCGAACAGTCGATCCCCGAACAGACCATAATAGGCAGCGGTATAGCTGCCACCGGAAACTGCGGAAATCACATCGACCTGATCCAGCAACCGGGTAAGCTGGTCATCGATTACGAGGCGCTCATTGCGAAGGGCATCCAGAACGCCATAGGACAACGCCGCTGCCCGGGTGCCACCTCCGGAAAAGGCAAGCACAACAAATAACCGGTCGTCATTCTCGGGCAGTCGTGATTTGAAGTCGTATCGCGACTGGGAAGACCTCTCGCTTAAATTGGCATTGAGTACGCCCGTCGAACAGCCGGTTACCAGAAAAGCCAGCACTAGAGCACCAGCAAGCCTTGCTGAATTGAGTTTGGCGCGGTGATGATGATGTAAGCGATTCATTTCTTAGCCTTCGGTGTAACAATCAGGGCCGTTTGTTGGTCAGTTGAAAACAAACATCTTTTAAACTGCAACGTCAATCCGGCATTTGCGAGGCCAGGGTGTGGGCCAGTTGCTGCAGTTCATCTGCGCGTTCAAGGCCGTCCAGTAACCGCTGCGGAATACCTACAAGGCCCACCTGCGCCCCGGTCAGCATGGCCCGGGACTGATTCTGGCCGCCGCCATTGATGGCGTGAAGTACCGCATTTTCGAAATCTTCACGGAACCGCGCAGCCAGGTAATAAGCGGCGGGTAATTGATGGTAGAAGGCGCAAGGCATGCCGTAGAGATGGGAGACCTTCCAGGCCGGTTCGATACGAACGTCCGGGTCTCTTGCCATGGCGGCGATATCGGAGGCGGCATGCAGGGCATCCCTGACAATGTGGCGCCTGGCCCTGAGTGGCAACTGCGGATGATCCGGGGCCGGTTGGCGGGTGGTGACCGGTTCGAAGGACAGGGCGCCTTCTGCAACCCAATTCATGGGTTGCTGTGAAATTCGCTCATTCAGGGTGTCTCCCTGAATCAGCCGGGCCAGAATGCAGCCGTAGCCAATCCCCATGGAGAGCAAGGTCTCACTGCTCTGGGTCAGCGCTGTGTTGTTGGCAATGGCCTGGGACATCAGGGCGGGATCGGCGGCATGGCGCACGACAATGGCGAGGGTACGTTCCATGGCTTCGGTAGTGTCGGCGGCGCCGCCAATGTCATGCCAGGGACGCTTTTGAAAGACCCGCCGATGCCAGGCGTGGCGAATGGATTCACTGGTATAGTGGCCAGGGCCGCTTTGGGGCTGGCCATCCAGCAACGGGAAAAGCTCATAATCCAGGCGCTGACAGAAATCGGCCTCACTGTAGCCATTACATTCCACCAGCGAGTGCAGCATCATCTCCAGAATAAAACCGGCCTGGGCACTCTGCCCAGCCTTCAGGCCGTGGTGATAACGCCCCGGTCTCGGCGTGGTGTAGTCATCAATCCAGTCACCATAATTACGCCGCATCTCCTGCAGGTCATAATACCAGTGGGGGCCAACGCCCAGGGCTTCTCCCACGAACGCGCCCATAATGGCGCCGATAGCACGATCCCTGGGCGTTTTGGTCACGACATACCCCCGGTGTTAGTTTTCATCGTCAATCCCTTCGGCCCTTTTCATCTTATTGTCACTACGATGACCGGCTAAAGGACGCCAACAGCCACCTTCAGCCTGCATGATCTCTCCATCATTTGGCAACGAGTGCCCCTTTCATCCCGGCTTGCTTATGCCCGGGCACATTACAGAAAAATTCCAGTTCTCCACTGTCGGGCGCTGTCACAATAATGGTATCCGAGTTACCGGTCTGCAGAGTTTCGGTCTTTCCCCCTTTGCCCTTAATATGCAGATTGTGGCTGAGGTTACCCTTGTTAATGAGCTTGATCTTAACCTGGGAGCCGGGCGCCACCTCGATCTTTGACGGTTCAAAGGCGAATTCTTTCGCCACCACTTCCACGGTCCTGAGATCGCCCTGCGTTTGTTGGTCAGCGGAGACTGCGCCTGTGCTCATGGCTAGCACAAAAAATATCAATATTGAAGCAGCCGGAAGCATTCTGAAGCGTTTCATAAGCCTCACCTTGAGGAATGGAAATTTGGAGACGGAACCAGGCCGGTGCCCGATTCCGCCGTTTGATGCCTGAACGTTCCCGGGATCAGAGAACCTCTACCTGATCCTGCTCGAACATGATGTGAAGGAATGGCTGATTTTTGCCATTTGGCAGCTCGAAGGCGGTGGGAACAGGGGAAAACACGGGGCCCTTTTTCGTGCCTTTGATAGGCGGCATCATCAGATGTGTGTGATGCTCCTGACCACTGATATGACGCTCCTCGGGAGCTAGTGGCAGGTCCTTCGTGTGCACGAGTTCATAGTCCTTGTTCCGCACCACTTCGGAGGTCATCAGGTGCATCACCCGGTGATCGTCCACCAGTTCGCCGTTGATATACAGATCGCCAACACCCCACAGAGCAGCGATTGTATCCACCTTCGGCATCAGCGGGCTACCGGTCCCGGTGGCACCGTGGTGAACCGAATCCAGCATGACACCACCCTCGGTTTTATAACCGGGAAACGGCGGCTTCACTATATGGTCCAGGACCACACGGTACTGGTTACCCTGTGGATCAGAGAATTCTGCTGAAAATTCGGCGGTATCCGGTGTTTGACCCGGCTTGCCAGGAGGGTCTGTTTTCACCCTATCGGTGAAGGTGGCTTCGAAACTGCCCTGAATAATCCGCGCTTTGTTGGAGAATGGAGTGGGCTGGGCAAATACGTAATCGCCGTTAGGCATAACCTTACGCGCCTGCACCGGGGCGGCGACCATGAAGGGGACCTGCTTCAAAAGCTCCGGAACCGTGTCGGGGCCTTTGCTCGCTTTAGCAGCCCTGATTTTCGGTTCAAGCAGCATTTTCGGGTTGTCCGGCGTTCCGAATGTTTCCGCATCCAGCTTGCGAGGACCGGGCAGTACCCAATAGGTTACCTTGCCCTCTTCCTGCGTTACCCGCTTTTCGCCAAGGGGCTGGGATGCGCTCTCGCTGGAGGCGCCGGAATACGCACAACCCGCCAGAAGCATAGACGCCGTCACCGCTGCTAGCGGCAGAGTAACGAAATTGGCTTTGATACTCAGCTTTTCTATGGATTTGCTCGTGAGAAACATAATCGAGTTTCCTTCGTTCATTGCATTGGAGTATGTAGGCGCATTGCTGCATTCTGCGGCCCGAGTCCTCTCCTACCTGAAGCAGAAGCTACCTTACGGACACAGAATGCTGGCAAGTGTTACAGGCTATCCTCAACTCACTGAAAAATTTTGAAAAACGCTGCTCAACTAATCCCGCCTGGCGATTATGGCCGAGACGAAAAATATGATGAGGAAAACCGGGCGCATCCCAAACACGAATACGCTGAATCTGGAGGGCATTGGCGTCGATACCCGGGGTGGCACTATATTTGGTGGACGATCACCTGCAAACCACAGTGCCATGCCGGCGGTGGGCTTTACCAACGCCCAGGTGGCTACTGTCTGCCCGGCTTTCAGGCCGTGGTGAAAATGCCCAGGGCTTCTCCCACGAACGCGTCCATGGCGCGATCCTGATGTGTTGAGCTCATTTCTATACTTCCTCGGTCGGGGCGTCGAGATTGCCTTGCAAGGAGTGAATGATTGGGCATCGCTTTGGGTCTTCACTGCACCGGCAACGTTCCACCAGATTGTCCAGAGTGGATTCCATCTGTCGCATGCCGGCGATCCTGCGGCGCACATCATCCAGTTTGTGCTCAGCCAGCGCGCGAGTCTCATCGCCATGGGTGCCGTCCTCCAGTTTCAGGAGTTCAGACACCTCATCCAGGTTAAACCCCAGCCACTGGGCGGAGCGGATAAAGTGCAGCCGGACCAACGCGTTTTCCTCATAATGCCGGATGCCGCCATAGGGCTTGTCCGGAATCGCCACCAGCCCCCGCCGCTATAACAACGGATCGGCGTCGCTCCGCTTGTGTCAATTCCAGCAACCGACTGGGGGATGCCCATTGAACCCCGAGTTTATCCAACCTGGGTGCAAGCCGGTGATGATGGATGTGAGGGCTGTCTACCATGCCTGCGCCATGTTCCAGCAGCCACTTTACCGGTGATGCTGACATCAGGCTGTTGTACACCCACCTGAACGGCTGTCGAGACATCAGCGGTATGATGAATTCTAGCGAGCCAACAAAGTAATCCTTCGGCGGGCGCAAGTAGCGACCGTAATAAAGATGCAGGAACCGGGCCCGAAATTCGGGCACATCGACCTTGACCGGGCACTGTCCGGTGCAGGACTTGCAGGCCAGACACCCGGCCATTGAATCATAGACTTCGTGGCTGAAATCGTATTGCCCTTGGCGTTGGCGCAGGGTCTTCCAGGCCCGCGGAAACCAATGCAAGAACGGTAGCCTGCGGTGTTCAGCCTGTGCCAGATCCTGTGTGTTGGTACCTTTTTCACCGAGAACTCGCACCCACTCGCGGATCAGGGAAGCGCGCCCTTTGGGCGAATGTTTTCGCTCCCGAGTGCCCTTCCAGGAGGGGCACATGGCATCGTTCGGGTCATAGTTGAAACAGGCACCGTTGCCGTTACAGTACATGGCATCTGACTGGTAGTGCCAGCTGGCGACGGGAATCGTGCGATCGTGGTCGCCGCGAGTTGGTACGGCATCGATAGCCAGCAATGGCTGTTGATCATTGGTGGTTGCTATCTTACCCGGGTTGAGCTGATTGTATGGGTCAAAGGCGCGTTTTATCTCCTGAAGTTCAGGATAAAGATCACCGAAAAAAGCGGGGCTGAATTCAGACCGTACGCCTTTGCCGTGCTCACCCCACAGCAGGCCGCCATACTGTTGGACCAGCCCGACTACCTCATCCGTTATGCGACGTACCGTTTTGATCTGTTCTGGATCTTTCATGTCGAGTGCGGGCCGGACATGCAGCACACCCGCGTCAACATGGCCGAACATGCCGTAACTCAGACCTTCACGATCAAGCACCGCACGGAAGTCCATAATGAAATCTGCCAGGTTTTCGGGTGGCACGGCGGTGTCTTCCACAAACGCAACCGGGCGGGCTTCCCCCTGGGTGTTGCCCAGCAGGCCCACGGCTTTTTTTCGCATGGCCCATACTTTCTCCACCTCCTGATTGCCCCAGGCGATCGAGTAGCCGGTGCATTCACCGGGAAGGCCGGCGAGGGTGTCGAGCCGACCAATCAGTCGATTGACATTTTCAGTCAGCTCCGCTTCCGTATCAGCGGTGTATTCCACCAAGTTGATACCCGCAACCCCGTCGTGATCATCGTTCTGAAAACACTGGGAGAGGCTGTGCCAGATAAGGTCGTTCTGGGCAAGCGCCAGTACTCGGCTGCCGATTGTTTCAATGGAGCTCGGCCGTTCGCCCATCAGCACCTGCGCGTTACGCAGTGAATGTTCAAATGATCCGTAACGAATATTGACCAGCGCAGAATGGCTGGGTATGGGAAGAATGCTTAATCTGGCCTCGGCAATGAACCCAGGGTGCCTTCCGACCCGCAGAGAATGTTGTTCAGGTTGAACAAACCCTTGTCATCCCGGATATGGGCAAGGTCGTACCCCGTGAGGCAACGGTTGAGCTTTGGACACCGGGCCCAGCCCTCGTTAGGGTTGATCTCCAGTACACGGTTCATATGTCGGGAGAGATCAACAATGATGCCCTCGGTGAGTGACTGGGCATTGGTGCCTGTGCCTCCACCCCGTGGACTCAGTACGATGGACCGCCACTCGGGCTTGCTTGTCAGCGTTGTCACGCACTGTAGATCGGCGGTGTGTTTCGGATAGACAACAGCCTGTGGAAGCACCTGATAAATGGAGTTGTCAGTGGCGAGAACGGTACGATTAGCATAGTCGGGGTTGAGTTCACCCTCGAACCCCGCTGCTTTCAACGCATCGATAAAAGCCAGATAGAGACTCTGTACCGGGGTAATATCAGTGAGGCGGGGAATCACACGTTGCTCCTTCGAGTGGCACCGTAACTGCCATTAAATTCTGTGGGTTGGTGCTTAGTTGAGAGCGCCGAGCAGCACCAGTAGATCGGATGCCGGGCGTGTATCCAGGGTCTCGACGACGAGCTGGATATCTTGGGCCCTTGTGCCCAGAACAGGCTCTGCGAGACTCTGGTATTTGTCTTGCAGTTCCCGGTCTGAAAGCGGATTCTGTAAGTGGCCTTTGGCCTGACAGTTGTCGCTCACCAGAATCTGGCCATTAGCGAGGTGCAGGCTAACCCGAGCCCAGCGCTCGGCGGGAAACTTTTGGTTGAATTCATCATTCTCGGTTAGCACGACTCGCGCCGCTAATTGGTGAATCTCCACATTCGCAAGATCTGTGGTCACCGAGTCGACCGAAATTGTCCCTCTCGTCAGGGCTGCGGCCAGCGCCCACGGCAGACTGTACTGGGCCTGCTCAGTGTTAGCCGGAGACACCACGTGGAGACAGCGGGCCTCGTGAAAGGTCTCCACGACGATCGAGGTCACTGGCGCTGGGGAAGGCAATTGGTCGGCCAGCGACAACAACGCTTCCACAGCCGGCTGAGCCCAGTAACAGACAGGAAAGCGTTTAAAATACTGCTCTGTAATGCGCCAGTGCTGCCCCAAGTCATCCCAATACCGGGTCAGTTCAGGTCTTCCCACTGTCAGGGCTGGGGCACCGGTGAAGCCCTCCCGGGCAAGGATCGCGCTGGCGACGCCGGCCATAGCGCCCCACCCGGAACCATCCTTGAGCATTGTCGGATACTCGATGCATCGCATCATCTGGCTGCGGGGGCCGTAAAACTCGGCAATACCAAGGGCATGATTAAGTTCAGCGGCGGATAACCCCAGCACCCGGCCTGCGATGGCCGTGGCACCCAAGGCATTCCAGCTACCGGAGGTGTGGTAATCACATGCCGAGGCATGTAACGCAATGCCCGCGCGAGTGGCTATCTCGTAGCCGAGCAGCAAGTAGCCCAGAAACTCACGGCCTGACAGGTTCCGGGAATGAGCGACGCTGAGTAACGCCGGAAGTACCGCCACACCAGAGTGACCCTTAGTCAGTACGTGTCCATCGTGGGCATCCAATGCGTCAATCAGCCATCCCCCATAAAGCGCGGCGCCGGTGGCCGAGGCAGATCCGTCCGTAAATAGTAGGGGAACCTCGCCAGCATGCTGGCTGAGCACATAGCGGCGGCCGATGGCTGGAAGCTCTGTTTGAGTAGCGCTAGCCGCTACACCGAGTAGATCAAGCAGGCAACGCTTGCTTTGTTGCAGCAATGTATCCGTCAACTCAGCGGAATTGAAAGAGGTAAT
Source organism: Marinobacter sp. ELB17 (assembly GCF_000169375.1). Taxonomy (GTDB): domain Bacteria; phylum Pseudomonadota; class Gammaproteobacteria; order Pseudomonadales; family Oleiphilaceae; genus Marinobacter. The sequence goes on along the minus strand of NZ_AAXY01000016.1, from coordinate 74,904 downwards.
CCATTCAATATGTGGCTCTGCACCCATGGTAACTATCCTACAAGTTTTAATAGAAATTCATTATCAATACTGACAACCGTAAAAAAGGGTAAAAAAACGACATTGAAGGGGAAGAACTCGTCCTATTTTACGAGGGCTGGCTTGCTGGCTGGAGGGTCTTTCCCCTTTCTTCGCGTGGCGACAACTTATATTGTTTCTGGTAGCACTTTGAAAAATAGGAGGCGGAGTTGAAGCCGCATGCCGTTGCAACCTGGGTAACGGTGAGTGTTGACTGTTCCAGAAGGTGATTACTCCGCTCCAAGCGACGTTGCATGTAAAATGCCGCCGGTGTTGTGTGGAGCTGGTGTTTAAATAACCGTTCCAATTGCCGCACTGAAAGGCCTGACTGTTTACCGATTTCGTGACAGCTGAGCACGTTTTCAGTGTAGGTCTGCATCAATTGAATGGCTTTTAGCAGACGCGGATGTCGGGTCTTGTGGCGAAGCAAAAGCTCCATACGCTGTTTTTCGTGAGCTGGACGGATTTTTGGGTGAATAAGCTGTTCCGCAATGTCCATTGCCAGCGCCTCGCCGTACTCCAGTGAAATTTTATGCAGCATCATGTCCAAGCCGGCCAGACCGCCAGAGCAAGTCATGATGTTCTGATCTACTTCATAGAGCTCGCCGGTGACGTCAAGTTGCGGAAACTCTTCTTCCAGGCTATCCCTGTTTTCCCAATGAATTGTGCACCGGTGCTTTTTGAGCAAGCCCGCCCGTGCAAGCAACAGTGATCCGGTTGACGTTGCTCCTATCATCACACGACTGCGATACAGCCGCCTGAGCCAGGCATAAAGTTGTGGGCTGCTGATTTCGCTGGCTCCTATCCCGGCAACAACAATCATCAGACCAAGGCCTTCCACATCTTTTATCGTTTGGGTGGGCGCAATAACTATGCCATTGCTGGCCTCCACAGGTTGATCATCAATACTGTAGAAATTCCAGTTATAGAGGTCCCGTTCTGCAACACGGTTTGCCACGCGCAAGGGTTCTAGCGCTGAGGTGAAAGACAGCATGGAAAACTGGGGAACCAACAAAAAACCGATCTGTTCGATTGTAGGCTCTGTCATTTATTACCCCTCTTGATGACGCAATTGTGCAGTATATTGTCGGAATTTTAATAACCTGTCCACACGGATTTGCAGATCATGATAGGTGTCAGGCAGTAGTTTCGTGAGGCAACCAAACGCGACACTAAGCCGTTAATCAAACCAGCTTCGTAGGCAGGATTTACAATGATTGAACAAAAAATCAAGTTTCAAAGTGACGCACTGACTTTGGACGGTGCATTTTTTACAGACAGTGAAAATGACGATGCCCGTCTTCCGATCGTGATTGTGTGCTCAGGTTTTACCGGTCAGAAAAATATCCATCCCGAACGCTATGCCCGGGCATGGACCCGTCAGGGCTTTACTGTTTTCGGATTTGATTATCGTGGTTTTGGTGATTCGAACGGCCCCCGGGAGCGAGTTATTCTTGAGGAACAGGTACGGGATATAGCCAATGCCGTGGCCATCGTTCACGAGCGTGCGCACGCAGAACAGAGAAAAGTTGTGTTGGCAGGTTGGGGTATGGGTGGCGGTCTGATTCTCGATGCATTTCGGCTGTGCGAAGATCAGGTTGATGGTCTAGTCGCAATGAATGGTTTTTATGATGCCCTCCGAGTCCAGAAGGCCCTTCGTAGTGAGTTGGGTTGGAAGCAGTTCCGCGCCTATATCGCTGGCGAACGCTTGCGGCTGGCCAAAGGTGGAGAGCTCAGAGGAATCGACCCGTTTGATATCTACCCGCTGGATCCGATCAGCCGTGAATACGTGGAAACTGAACTCGTGAAGGCTCCGGGCTATGGTGTAACGTCCACCTTCGATTTTGCCGACTCGCTACTTAATTTTAGACCGGAAGCTTGCTTGGACGAGCGCTTTTCCCGCGTTCCGCTGCTTATTGCCCATGGGGCTGAAAACGATCTACACCCGGTCAGCGAAGCCTACTCGTTGTACGCCCGGTACCCTGGACCGAAAGATCTTTTCTTGCTCGAAGGCGGTGGTCATACGGAATGGATGCTCGATGAGAACCCGAAATTCCAAGCCTTCTCGGGCTACATTAGTGACTGGATGAAGGCGCAGTTCTAAGTCCTTCATCGATAGGGAGGGAGCACTCTGTTCCCTCTTTATGCCCGGGACTTCTTGGTCCCGGGCGGGCCTGAAAAATGAGCGGATTCTGACCATGACACAGACACCTCCCTTTTGCGCCGCCGCGGATGCCAGCCCCAAAACGCCTCGTTTGGCATTGCCGCCCGGCAGCTGTGATTGCCATGCCCATGTCTTTGGCCCGGCAAGCCAGTATCCGTATATCGACAATCGAACCTACACGCCCCCGGATGCGACTCTGGAAAACTACCTTCAACTGCACCGACGTATTGGTATCGAGCAGGGCGTGCTTGTTCAACCCAGTGTTTACGGCACAGATAATCGTCTTCATATGGAAGCACTGAGCGCCATACGTCGAGCAGGGCTTGATTACCGTGGTGTGTGTGTAGTGGCGCCAGATGTAGCTGAAACCGAACTTGATCGGCTCGATCGCGCGGGATTTTGTGGGGTTCGAATGAATCTGCTATTCCAGGGTGGGATTGACTGGGCGGACGTGACTGCCCTCGCAGTCCGGATCGCGGATCGCGGCTGGCACCTTCAGTTTCTAATCAATGTGGCGGAATCGGTGGATATTCTTGAGCAGATCCCCCAATTACCGGTGCCTGTGGTGATTGATCACATGGGCCACATGAACTGTGACTTGGGCCTCCACAACGAAGGGTTCCAGACGTTGTTGACTCTGCTCCGGAAAAACCTTGTCTGGGTGAAGTTGTCGGGGAGTTATCGTATTAGCGAGGAAGGTGCACCGCCGTACACCGATGTCGTGCCGTTCGCCCGGGCGTTGGTCAACGCTAACCCTGAACGCTGTATCTGGGGATCTGACTGGCCCCATCCTCACTTTTCGGGTGGGATGCCCAACGATGGTGACCTTGTGGATCTCATCTCTGAGTGGGTTCCAGATAGCGAACAGAGTAATGCTGTGCTGGTTCGCAATCCGGCCCGGCTCTATGGCTTTAAATTGCCGTAAGCACCCTGTGCAGTGCAAAGCCTGAACAACCCGTCAATAGTCGGCCAGAAATTTTCGTATCAGGGCAGTATTGGCATCGCGCACCGTGGGCATATCAAAGCGCGCTGTGCCTATGCGTTTCCGGTCAAGTTCTGCGAATATAAGCATTTCCCGGTCATCCGCTTTCGCTAGCACCTCTCCTTTTGGCCCAAGAATGCAGCTACCACCCCAAAAACTTAGTTCTTTTTCCCGGCCAAACCGGTTTGCCAGTAATACGGGGGTTCCATACATCATTGCGTAGAATGATACGTTCGTTACCCAGTTCTGTTCGTTGGAAAAGTCCTCACTCACCACCCCGGACGCAGAATTAATAGGAGCCAGCAAAATCTCCGGCCGTTGCAACATGGCGCAGTGGGTCAGCGCTGGATTCCAGAGATCGGCACAGATCAAACAGGTGGCCTGCCAGCCTGGCTTGATTTCAACGATGTTGAGATCTTGCCCGGAATGGAACCACTTGCCCTCTTCCAGGCCGCCATAGGTCGGTAGATTGATTTTGCGCTGTATGTGCATAACCTTGCCATCCCGTAGATACGCCATGGCGTTAAACAGCTCTCCGGGACGGCCTTCTTCAACAAATCCGGCGACCACGGTTATGCCTACCGCCTCTCGGGCGAGGGCATGTAACACTGGGTCATGGGCGTGCATGGCAATGGCTGGAGCATTGCGGCTAACCTGGTAGCCTGATAATGACAGTTCCGGGAACAGTAATAACTCGGCGCCCTGCTCGCGAGCCTGGGCCACGTAATCACAGTGCAGCGCCAGATTGTGTTTCACTTCCAGTAATTCCGGGTTTATCTGAGCCACCGCAACCCGAATTTTTGAGGTCATGTTTTCCACCTGATACGTTTTTTTGGGTGCTAAAGTGAAAAAACCCTGAGTAAAGCATTGCTCAGGGTTTGGTTGCCTCTGTGACTAGATACGGCTGTCAGATCAGACCATGTTTCTCAAGAAAACTGCGGGCGGCCTTCGCTACGCTTACCCGTTCCACATCCACCTGTGCGTTCATCGCGGACATGGTTTCGTTATCAATAACCCCCGACAGGGCATTGAGCTGTTCGGCGAGTTTCGGGTTGGCAGCAAGTGTGTCGGCCCTGATGACGGGAGTGATGGCATAATCTGGGAAAAACCCCCGATCATCTTTGAGCACGACGAAATCAAATGCCGGAATGCGGCCATCGGTAGCGAATACCAATGCTGAGTCCACTAGTTCTTCTTTCAAAGCGGTATAGGTTAGACCGGAATCCATACGCTTTATCTGGTCTCGCGGCAGGTCAAAGCCATAGGCTTTGGAGAAGGGCCGGTAGCCGTCTTCCCTGGCATACCATTCTGCATTACTGGCCAGCACAAGTTTGGTACCGCTATTAATCACTTCCGCAAAATCACTCAGCGTTTTAATGTTTCGTTTCTTTGCATCTGCGCGGCGCATGGCAAGCGCATACGTATTGTTAGCATCCGATGGGTTCAGCCAGACCAACCCTTTTTCGGCGTCCAGAGACTTGACCCGCTCATAGGTCTGTTCTCGGTCAAGTTTTTCCGTTACGCCATTGTAAACAACCAGCGCAGTGCCGGTGTATTCCCAGTAGACGTCAATCTGGCCATTTTCTTGAGCGGAACGGACAACGGCGCTGCCCATACCAGCACGGCTTTCCACGTCATAGCCTTTGGCGGTCAGATACTGACTGGTAATGGATGTCAGCAATTGCTGTTCGGTGAAATTTTTGCCGCCAACCACGATTTCTTCGGCTGAAGCCGGGGTCATAGCCGCGAAAGATAAGCAGGTCAGAAGACCTGTCAGTGATTTATACCAGCTCTTTTTCATTGTCGATGATCTCCAATTGGTCCAGTGGTCTGGTTTTCGTTATTGGCACGCTCCGGAATGGGCGTTCCTGGCTAAGCCGTTGAACCTGAAGGTCAGGCCGGCAGGTCAGAACTTCAGTTTCGTAATGGGTTCACGCCTCTTGGCACCAGCAGCAGTGCAAGTCCGGCGACAAGAATATCGACGAGGATGGCCAGCATAGCGGTTGGAATGGCACCTGCCAGCATCATTTGGGTATTGAGCAGAGCAATACCGGTGAAAATCAGTTCTCCCAGACCGCCGCCGCCAATCAAAAAAGCCAACGGTACGGTGCCGACGTTGATTGCGAGCGCCGTGCGTACGCCAGCGAACATGACATAGAGGGCGTTTGGAATTTCGACCTTGAGTAACATCTGGGTGGATGACATCCCGATGCCGGCAGCGGCCTCTTTCAGGTGGGCAGGAACGCCAAGCAGGCCAGTGTAGGTATTGCGTACAATTGGTAGCAAAGACGCTATAAACAGGCCAAATATGGCTGGCAACATACCAATGCCTAAGAAGCTCATAGATAAGGCGAGAATGGCCAGTGTCGGGATGGTAGTGCCTACATTCAGGCCCTGCATGGTCCACTCTGACAGATTTCTGAACTTGGGCCTGCTTAGCATAATCCCGAGCGCGATGCCGACAGGAACAGCAAGGCCACCGGAGATGAGCGTTAGCTCAACATGTTGGCGACCGAGATAAACGATGTCATCATAGTAGTACAGAATATCATCAATGAGACCCGTGCGTTGCAGGTAGATGCCCAGCAGCAGAACCGCAAGGTACATCACTCCTCGGCCAATGTTGTTGAACTGAATCGTCTTCATGACAGCACTTTTCACCGGTTGCACCTCTTCGCTTTATTGAACCGCTTTATAGGTCGCGCCCAGGTGGCGGGTAATACCGCGTTGAGTAACACACCCTTCAAGTATGCCCTCGCTGTTTACGCAGGGCAGCCAGGTTGCATCGTGAGTGAACATTTTGGAGGCAACTGTCCGTAGATTGTCTTCAAGTCGAACAACAGAGCGCAGGTTTGCGTAGTGTTTGGAGCAGTCGCCTTGATTTGCCTGTGCAACGCTACGAGAGATATAACCGACGGGTCGCCTGGCGTCATCCACGAGGATAATTGCTCTTTCGTAACCGGCGTCATCCATTTTGACCAAGGCTTGGGACAACGAATCGTTCATTTTTACAACCGCTGTCTCGGTTTCCAAAACCTCCTCTACTGTGACCAGTTGCAGCCTTTTAAGCGCCCGGTCAGAGCCAACAAATCCTTTTACGAAGTCGTTCTTTGGATGCGACAACAAATCGTCAGGGGTGTCGTATTGGACCAGCTTGCCTTCTCGAAAAATCGCAATTCGACTGGCCATTTTTACCGCTTCATCGATATCGTGACTAACAAACATGATTGTCTTTTTGAGTAGCCGTTGAAGCTTCAGGAATTCGTCCTGAATAACTTCGCGATTTATAGGATCAATGGCACCGAACGGCTCATCCATCAGCATTACCGGCGGGTCTGCCGCAAGGGCACGAATGACCCCAATTCGCTGTTGTTGACCCCCGGAGAGTTCATTCGGATAGCGCTTGAGAAAGGTGCCAGGGTCCATGCCCACCATTTCGAGCAGTTCGGACGCCCGCTTGGTGTAACGTTTTTTGTTCCAGCCAATGAGTTTGGGTACGATGCTGATATTTTCTGCAATGGTCATGTTGGGAAACAAACCAATTTGCTGAATTACATAACCGATATTGCGGCGCAGGGTCACAGTATCCTGCTGCGTTGTGTCTTCACCATTGATCAACACACGCCCTGAAGTCGGGGTGACGATGCGATTAACCATCTTGAGTGTGGTGGTTTTGCCACAGCCAGAAGGACCAAGCAGGACACAAATTTCGCCTTCTGGAACCTGCATTGTAATGTGATCGGCTGCGGTAACAACGCCTTGCTTGGTATCGAATATCTTGGTGAGATTTTCAATGTTAATCATGTTTACCGTCTCATCTGTTCTTGTTGTATCGAATTTATGACTGCAAACCCTTCGGCGTAAGACGCTTCTGCAGCGCAAGAAGAAGCGTATCAGCCACGATGGCAAGCAGGCTGACAGCAATGGCTCCGACGATTAGTTGGCGGGGATCACTTTGGGAAATTCCCCGACTGATAAGAACCCCCAGCCCACCGGCACCTATGTACGCAGCAATCGCCATGACGCCAATATTCATCACCACTGCGGTACGCACACCAGCCATAATAATGGGTACGGATAAGGGTATCTCCACTAACCGTAGCCGTTGCATCGACGTCATGCCGATACCCCTGGCCGCTTCCCGTAATCCCGGACTGACATTATTGATAGCCGTGTAGGTGTTACGAATAATGGGCAACTGGGAATACAATAAAACTGCAATAACGGCTGGGACATAACCAATGCCGTGACCAATAACGGACAGAACTGGAATCATGATCCCGAACAAGGCGATGGAGGGAATGGTGATGATAATAGACGCGGTATACAGAACGACCCGGGCGATCCGTTCATTTTGGGTAATAGCGATGCCAATAGGAACTCCCATAAGGCAGGCCAGCCCAACGGCGACAACGACCAGCGCTATATGTTCCAAGGTCAGTTGCGCTAGCAGCGAAAGGTTGGACATAACATAAGTTATTATTTCCAATGCAGTTCTCTCTATATTCAGCGGTTTGAGGTTTTATTTTTTTAAGGGCTAAACCAACATTGTGCGGCGACGATACACCATGACAATGGGATGATAATGTAAAATTTTCGACATTAACTGGCCCATTAACGACATAATTGATTCATGCGCCTATTCCCTAGGGAAACGCTGACCAGTGGACGAAAGACGGCAACTAATTGCAATCCAACCAAATTCGGCCTGAAAAACAATCTATTTTCTCGGTCAGCATCTATTAGTTCAATTTTGACGACAAAATCGCCGCTTTTTTGCCTATATGTTGCTTTTAAGGCGCACTTTAGGCACATGGAGACGGATTTAGCCTACGGGCCAGTACAAGATTGGCCAAGCCACGATTTTGCGGCTGTAGGTGTCCATGATCAGGTACAGATACCCGTGCTGACCGCGCACCTCTGAGGGGCAATAACAGATGTCTCAGTTCATACCTGGTTCGGGCCTGTGGCGGTAAAGATGGTGGGCTCAGGGACCTTGCGCGGCGGCTTCATGCGGCCCCGATGATTCAATTGCTGGTGCTTTTTGAGCACTCGGTAGAACGAGAATTCAGACGCCAGATAAAGCCCTTTATCAGCTAGTCGAGGCACGATCCGGGACGGTGGCAAGCTCTGGTGATAAGAGTCACCGCTCCAATCCACGAATTCAACCAATAATAGGCAAATTTCTCCAAGCCCGCTTGTGCAACAACTCGCAACCATTTTCAGTTATCAGAATATTATCCTCATGCACCATCATTTTTCCTGGTGCATAGGTCATACCCGGTTCCAATGTGAGAATCATACCGGCTTGCAATTCCACATCACCATTTGGCACATTTGAGGGCCACTCTGTCAACTGCATACCCAAACCATGACCCATACGGCCAACATCATTACCTAAAGCCCCAGCTTTCTCCAGCACCGACCACATCGCCTGCCAGACTTCGCCAGTAGTCCTTCCCGGTGCAGCGATACGTAAGCCCGCCTCCGTGGAGTTATATACTGCATCATAAGCATCAACAGTTAACCCATCGACATGACCAAAGGCGTAATTGCGATCGAAGTCACTGAAATACCCGTCAAAATTAGCGCCCGTATCAATTATCAACACATCGCCGCTACCTAGTTTACGATCTGTTGGACCCATGATGATGTTGTCATACCCGCTCTGTCCCGAAGCCGAAATCAAATATGGGCACGCATCTGCGCCCAACCGCAGCATTTCCAGGTGCATTGCCTTGCACGCTTCCCGCTCTGTCATGCCCAGTTGCAGATGCTCCAACAGAAAATCAAACCCTGCAGCCGTTACTTCGCAGGCAAAGCGAATTTTGGCGATTTCCGCTTCAGATTTAACACTGCGTAACGCCCGGATAATTAGCGAAACGTCCACCCAAAAATGCTGCCTCAGTTCCTCTTGCAGCAACGCGAAGTTTGCTGCGGGCATGCGTAAATGGGTTTCAGGCCCCATCATTGCCCCGATACAGCCGCTACCCTTGGCACACGAAGACAGCGTATCGGCCAACAACGAAATCCCGTCATCCTCCGGCCGCGGTGATGGCCAGCTGCGCACATCCTCGATCCAAGTTTGGCGCAGGCCGGCCGCACCTATCTCCGGCACGACCGCGATCGGCTTGCCACTCACAGGGATCACCAAAAACCATGGTCGGGTCGGACTCTCCCAGAACTGTGACCTAAAACCGCTAAAATAACGGAATTCAGGTTCCGTGGTAAAAAACACGACGTCGATATTCTGCTCAGCCATATGAGCCTGCAATGCCTCTGTGCGAGTTTTGAACTCCACAGTCTCAAATCCGCGTGATGGTGCAATCAAAGTATCAGTCATTTTCGCTACTCTCGTTGTTCTGGCCTATGGCCTACGGTAAACAATTACAGATACCACTAAAGCGGGCCCGCATAGCCGTGATATTAGTTGAACGCCAAATCTCTCAAAGATAAGGCAACGCCCGGGAAGAAAATTAGTATTGCCGTCATAGCAAACAGAATGAGAATAAATGGTAGCGTGCCGCGAATTACGTCCATATAAGGCCGATTGAAAATTGCTATAGCAGTAAAGATATCGCAACCAAAAGGAGGAGTAGCGGATCCAATTGCCATCTGCAAAGTAACCATAACACCAACGAGCACTGGATCTAGGCCCACGCTTGCAACTATTGGCACAAAAATGGGCGTCAAGATCAGCAACACGACTAATGAGTCAACAAACATACAGCCAACGAAGAAGGCTAGTGCAATGACAAACAACACAAACTCTGGAGACGCATTCTCTAGACTTAAAGGCGCCAGCAATTCCTGCGGAATCTGCTCGAAAGAGATATACCAGGAAAAGATTGGCCGATTCCCACCAAAATAAACACCACTGCCGTAATCAGGCCCGTGCTCAAAGCGGAGTCCATCAAGTCTTTGATCTTAAGCTGGCGATAGATAACACACTCAACCAACACCGCATACAGTACGGCAAAGGCAGCGGCCTCAGTAGGCGTCATAATACCGGAGTAGATACCGCCGACGATCAGTACGGGAAAACCCAGCGGTAAAATCGATTTCTTAAGCGCTAGTAGCCTCTCTGCCCAATCCGTTTTCTCCACCAAAGCAATGTCGTCAGAATGCTTAATACTGTAAAAATAGCAATAAACCGAAAACATCAGCGCCAACAGCAAACCGGGACCAATACCTGCAACGAAAAGCTCGCCCACACTCGTATTAGCCAAGGTACCATACAAGATTAGACCAATGCTGGGCGGGATCAGGAAGGCAATATCACTGGCATTAATAATCAACGCCATAACAAAACTGTCTTTATACCCCGCCTGCAGCAATTTGGGCCGCATGATTTTGCCGACTGACACCACGGTGGCCTGAGTAGAGCCAGACACCGAACCGAACAGAGTACAACTGATACAGGTAGTAATCGGCAGACCACCGCGCATGTGGCCTACAAAAGACTGAACTAGGCCAAGCAGGTTATGTGCCGTATGGCCACGAGTCATAATATCCGCCGCCAATATGAACATGGGAACAGCAATCAGCGCGTTGGGTGATATCCCAGTCACCATCTGTTGAATAATCACTTGAGGATCAGTGGCAGAAAAATGAACCAAGCCGATCAAAGCCGCGACAGCCAGCGGCACTACCATCGGAAAACTCATGAACAGCAAAATCACCATCACAGTCACAAGCGTGAATGTAATGACGTATATGTCCAGAGTACCCGCAACGATATCCGCAAAAAACTGGGCAGCCGAATTCATATCCCACCCACTTCTGGGTCTATATTACTTTCGATAATTTCATAGGACAGGTAAATATCGCTGTGTGTGAGGTTCATGATCAGACTAATAAAATACTGGATTCCCGCCATTGCAAGGCCCAGAGGAATGATCGAGTAAATCAGATAAACCGGAATCTGCAACGCTGGGCTTAGGCGATTAATCTCCTTTAGCTCCAGAACATAATTAAAAGCGAGGTAAGCCAAAAAAAACATAAGTGTCGCCGTGACAGCCGCGATCAATATCGAAATTATTTTTTTGGCTGAATGATTGAGAACGTCGTAGACGGCCGTCATTCGTATATTGCGCCCCTTACGCACGGCATAAGCGAATCCAATAAACGTAACAGACACGATTAAAAACTGATTGAGTTCCTCAGCAAAGAAGATGCTCTGATTAAAAAAATAGCGACCGATTGCGTTGGCAGTAGAATTCAGCATCATGAAAACAATAGAAAAACAGATGACATATTTTTCAATCTTTTCGGTAATAAAGCTGATTTTGCTAAGCAGGTATTTCATTACTTAACCCCCAAACCACCAGTCCTTTGGTGGCTATCTTCGTTGAATAAATGGTTAATGATGCCCCTCTAATACATTAGGATTTTTTGGCCTCTTCAACTTCTTCAAACAACCTCTGCAGAATATTACGAGCACCTTCACGAGCCGCTTCTTTGTCGCTATCTTCGTAAGCATTTTCAACAACGTCGTAGTAAGTTTCATGCAACTTCTCTGCAAGCACCTCGAAGCGACTGCGCTCTTCTTCGTTCAACATCACAACGGTCATCGAAGGGCGTTCTTCGAGAATGCGATCCATACTTTCTTGGTTGATGCGAATCTGATAATCAAACGCGGCTTGCTCAGCCTCTGTGACAGCTTTTTTAATCATCAACTGCTTTTCGGCGCTGAGGCTTTTAAACCAGTCATTGTTGGTAGATACGGTAGCAACATAAGGCTGCTGGCCCGGGAAGATAAGGTGAGTCTGCACCTCATGCCACTTGGCGTTATAGATGAAGTACATAGGATTGACCATGCCGTCAATGGTGCCTAATTGCAGGGATCCGTATACCTCGCCCCATGAAAGCGGCGTTGGCGTAGCACCAAATACTCTATAGGTTTCTACCGGGATAGTTGAGGTAAAAGTACGGATCTTGTGGTTAGCAAAATCTTCCGGGCTGCGTATAGGCTTGTTCGCGCCCCAAACCATCTCACCTTCTGAAAGCATGGACAACAGCTTCAAGTTTACATCCTCAAACTTCTCCGACAGATCTCCGTAAATGGTTTTACTACTCGTCAGTACTTCGCGAATAACCTGTTCATCCGTTCCTAACAAATACGGAAGGCTAAGTGCCTGCACCTCAGGCACGTAAGAGCCAAGATGGCCCGTGCCAACAGAGACGAATTGAATTGTGCCGTTAGCGGCTAGTTCGACAATGTCGTTTTCAGTGCCCAGCTGGCCGTAGTAATAAATTCTGACTTTGATGTCACCGTCTGACTCCTGTTTGATAACATCAGCAAACTTTTTAGCATATATTGCCTGAACGTCGCCTTTATCTTCTTCACTAGCGAACTTCCAGGTTTCTGCCTGAACGGCACTAACGTTTCCTAGGCTAATACCCAGAGTGACAAGGAGTACGAATAACTTTTTCATATAACCGCCTTTGTATTTTTTATGTTACAGGTTTGAAAAATTTCCACGTTCAACTGAGTCTATCTATTCGAGAACATTACCAACCAGCGTGACCCAATAAGCCGCCCCATGTTTCAAAATATCGTCATTAAAATCGTATTTTGGATTATGGAGTGCACAACCTCCTCTTGATTCAACTCCATTGCCCAACAGCCCGTAAGCACCGGGTTTAACCCTTAACATGCTTGAAAAATCTTCTGAAATCGTGAAAGGTTCACAGTTAGCATTCACCTGTTCAGCCCCCAGAGCCTGCGTTGCCGCAGCTACAGCAAGACCCGTCTCGTATTCACTATTAATAGTGGGATAGAAGGTATTGATGAACTCAAACTCGTAGCTTGCTCCTGCCGCCTGACAAATACCGGCGACGATTTGCTCCATACGTTTTTCAATTTGTGCCAGCGTGTCTTCAGTAAAGCAGCGACAGTCACCTTTAATCACAACCTCAGAAGGGATGACATTAACGGTTCCATTGGTTATGAACTCTGTAGCAGATACAACCGCTGTGTCGCGGATGGCATTTAAACTGCGAGAAACAATAGTTTGTAATCCTAATATCACCTGTGAGCCGACCACAATTGGGTCTACGCCAGTGTGAGGCATAGCTGCGTGACCGCCGATTCCTTGGATCCGGATCTGAAAACTGCTTTCACTTGCCATCAGTGAGCCGGAACGAATCAGGAAGTGACCCGCCGGTAGACCTGGGAGATTGTGCAGACCATAAACAGCATCAATGTCGAAACGCTCAAACAAACCATCATTGATCATCGCCTGAGCGCCGCAACCGTGCTCTTCATCTGGCTGAAAAATAAAATAGACTGTGCCATTAAAGTTGCGGTGCTGGGCCAGATAGCAGGCGGCACCTAATAACATTGCGGAATGTCCGTCGTGCCCGCAGGCATGCATCTTGCCATGATGGCGCGAACAGTGGTCGAAAGTGTTCTGTTCCTTAATTTGAAGCGCGTCCATGTCAGCACGCAGGCCGACACTCGCCTTGCCATCCCCGTTTTTTAGGATCCCGACGAGACCAACCTGTCCAATGCCGCGCACTACTTCAATTCCCCAAGAGGTCAGTTTTTCTGCAATAAACTCTGCCGTCTGGTTTACCTCGAAACCACATTCGGGAAAGGTGTGAATATGACGTCGCCATTCGGTCATGGCTGTTATCAAATTGGTGTCAAATTTGATCATGAGGAGACCTCCAACGGCGGCGTATGCGCCGCAAAATGATTGCAATCGGGTGTAGGGGAAAGATGACAGGACAGTAAATGACCGTAGCCGGACACTGCACTCGAGTACTGCAGTAAACGCAGGCTGTGCCATGCCAATAACTGATTACTGGTAATCACAGGTTTTCCCAGCTGTCGTTCGATACGCTCAACAAGTTGGGCGCTACGCAACGCGGTACATGAGATAAACAACAAATCGGAATCAGGATCGCAGGCTTGGATCGCCGCTTCTTCAATGTCTCGCGGGCTAATGAAGGTCATGGCTGTGTCGTCTTCAAATCCGAAGCCAGCGATGTTGAGCACCTCGCAGTCAGAACGCGAAAACACTCGTATCACGTCCTCGTTAACGGCTTGGGTGTAGGGCGTAAGGATCGAAATTCGCTTAGAATTTAGTTCAGTGAACGCAGCGAAAGCCGCCGTGACAGGATTAGTAACGATTACTCCCGGCCGGACCGCATGAACTAATTCTGTTACCCGCTCGCTGCCTATGGCTACTGTGCCGGAAGTGCACGCGTAAATAACAACATCTAGCGATGTGCCAGGCAGAATGGCATCAGCGGCAGCGCTTATACCCGGCGCCATGATGCGCAGATTTTCGATTGTTAGCGGGTTATAATTGCGCACCCGGCTGGTGAACATTTCTACTCCACTAGGGTATATGCGCCGCAAGTCCTGCTCAATATTGAAGTCTGTCGCAAGAGTAATGACGCCAACCCGACCTAGTGGGGCCAAGTGATCCATTGCATAACGCGGTGATAATGTCTCTATTTTCATTATTTTATTCTCACGCGCCCTATTGGGCTTATGGCTTTGATGCTAGTGCCCGATTAGCTACAACAATGCTACGCAACTGATTTGCAGGAATTCACACAATTTGCACCCGAGGATGAGGAAAATATGCAAATCCACGTATATATGTGTTTTCATCACACCTCTCACTTACCAGAATTCATAGAGCACGTGCCGCACTAGCACTTATTACGCAGACCCAAGCAATGCAGGCATCCAACATGAGCTCAATCGACAATTTTGACCGCAACATCCTCAGGATCATGCAAGGTTCAAACCGCACCACCTCTGACCAGATAGCCGAACAAGTTGGTTTATCACCAGCTGCTGTTCAGCGCCGAGTCAAACGAATGCGTGAACAGCAAATTATCAGCGCCGATGTATCATGTGTGAACGCTAAGGCGCTCGGCCGAAATGTAACGTTGATCGTACAGGTCAGCTTGGAGCGCGAACGTTCTGATCTAATGGATTTGTTCAAGAAGGAAATGAAAAAACGGGAGGAGGTACAGCAGTGTTACTACGTGACGGGTAGTGCTGATTTCATACTCGTAGTGACCGCCTTCGATATGGAAGATTATGAGCGATTCACCAGCGACGCATTTTTCGAAAATACTAACGTGCGCAGTTTCCAGACGCACGTTGTTATGGACCCGGTAAAGGTCGGCTTAACCGTACCGGTAGAAGAAAAAAAGGATTAGAACGCACGCTAGAAACAGCACATGCTTGAAAACGCGTAAAAATAGGCGGTCACTAGGCCGCCTATTCAAGACTAATGGGGCTCATCCAACTAACTGTTGATATAGCTCGGGGTCAGTCGCACCCTCAGTACCCAGCACCAAGACCGTACTATCACGATCCAACCCAAGTGCCGCCGAAAATTCGCCGCTCTGACGCGCGCGAATCGCCGCTGCTAGTCCCGGTACCGCTGATTCGCCAGCCTCTACGGCTTGGTCGTGACGATAGCCCTTAGCCAGCATGCGCATCGTCAACGGTATCGCATCCTCGCTCAGGGTCATAAAATCATTGGCACCGGTTTCAAGAATTTTCCATGCAAGTAGCGAGACTTCGCCACATGCCAGCCCAGCCATCAACGTTTCCAGATCCCCTTCCACAACTACAGGCTCGCCTGCACGGGCACTTTGTTGCAGGCAGTTCGCTTTTTCAGGCTCAACCACGACAAAGCGCGGGCGCTTTTCACCCCACAAATCCCAAAAATAACCGAATACGGCCGCTGCCAAACCACCAACACCGCCCTGAATAAAGACGTGGGTTGGGATTTCTCCATCCAATTGCTCGACGATCTCAGCCAGCATCACGGTATAGCCCAGACCCACATCCTTGGGAATTTCCATGTAGCCTTCATAACTCGTATCAGAGACGATAATGCGACCATGTGCCTTAGCATCTGCATCCGCTTGGCGTACAGATTCGTCATAATTCCCGCTAATACGGATGACTTCTGCATCATATGCTTCCATTGCCTGCTTTCGGCCTTCAGTTACATCGCGATGGACATAAATCACACACCCGCAGCCAAACATCTGCGCGCCCCAAGCCACGGATCGGCCATGATTGCCATCTGTCGCGCAACTCACCACTATTTCCGCCACTTCGGTTTTCCAACAACCCTTTAGCAAATCAGCAATATCTGGACGGGTGCCCGTTTTTTGCTCCAGTGCCAACTGCAACTGACGCGCCACTGCGTAGGCTCCACCCAGTGCCTTGAAGCTCTTCAAATCGAAGCGACGGGATTCATCCTTATACCAGATACACGCTAAATCGACATCAGCCGCCAGAGACTCGAATGAATACAAAGGCGTTACCGCGTAACCTGGCCAAGTTTTGATATCGCGAATCGCATCACCACTTGCCGCCACGCAGAGCACATCCTTTTGGCTCTGGCTATAGGCAAGCTTGGTGTCGGCCTTCGGATTAGCGAAATGAGTCAGTCTTCCTGTGAGGTCTAGCATAGCTGTTGATGCCTTCTTTATTATTGGCAGGATTGACCAGCTGCGCTGAAGCGCTATCGCTACTCCTCTGAAAGAGCCGCAAAGCCAATCCTGTTCCGAAATGAGGTTGCTCACCAGTGTGAGAGCACGTGACTGACCATGCAGCGCAACCATAATCACGTTTGTCGTGATAAGGGGCTATGTTGACTCAGCTATAACTAGTTTAAGCAACGGATGAGCGGCTGTTCCGCGTATTGTCGCAAGCTGCTGAGGAAAAGCACCACAATGGAAATGATCATCGCGGGAACCCTGCATCACCCGGGCAAGGTCATAGCCTTCCATAACATGCTGGGTGTTATAGACAACAACCACGAAAGGCCGGAACTGGCTCTGAATTGTGTTGAAGAACCGCTCGCAGATCGCTCCCGCGCGACTACGCTATTCTGATCGTTAGTGTGAAAGAAATACCGAAACTGCTTCAGTGCGGGCACTGCCGATTCTGTGGCAGTGGGATATCGTGCTTTAAAAAGGCCAACAGCTTTGTCCTTCGCCGCTGTTAACTGCCCCTTTTCATTGGTCAGATAAAAGCCATCGAGCACCATGCGAAACAGCTCCGCATTTATAGTAGTCCGGCGCTAACGCATTTGGTGCTATTCCCCTCCGCCGATAACGGCGAAGTTGACGATTGATGTAAAGCTTTTACTTATCATTAGATATTAGGAGCTGGCTTTCTCGCTGTCTACATCTATCAGCATTAAGTCGCTCAGGTGCTCGAGAACGACTCTGTAACGTCTATTTGTATCAGGATCGCTGAAAACTCGATTAAGAAGCATTATTCACCCCGGGGTCTGGTCCATATTGGTCATCGAGCTGTGCGCACACCCGTGTCACCTTGGTTTGGGGGTGAAGCTTCAGCCGGCACTTCCCTCTGTGTGAGAAGTCTTCACTCGACCCCGCGAGCTTCCCGGAACGTTTTTTCAATTGGGAGTTTTTCGATAACTCTTAACTTTGCTAGTTCTGATGAGGGTTAGACGGCAATCGCCAGTTGCTTACCCGAAAACAGGTCGATCAAAAGATCGGTTGAAACGACGGTCAGAAGGCCACGAACCTGAGGATGACGAATACCCAAGCGAGTACAGATATTGTCAGCGGACATTAAAGTTTGATAAAAAAATCGCTTTAAATATAGATTTTTGGCCATTTTTGGAGGTGAAGTTTGATAATTTTTAAAGTTTACAATCATAATTTTTTGATACTGTGTGTTTTTTGACAAAGTCGCACCGCGATGGCGGCCTATGTCGTTGATCTCTGACTTTCAATACCGTAAATGCAGCGCGACAATTAACTTGGCCGGTCCGTTGCCGCCATCGAAGCCGAACTGGCACAGCTAACGGCCATAAAAGCACCTGCCCAACCTAAAAAACAGCCGAAACGCGCACCGCTACCGCCTGAACTTCCCCGCAGCCTGATCCGCCACGAGCCTTAGAACATCCAGTGTTGCTGCGGCTGCCAGCTTAAGCGGGTGGGGGAAGACATCAGCGAAAAACTGGATTACGTCCCCGGCGAGTTCACGGTGGAGCGCCGTATCCGAGGCAAGAGGGCCTGCGAACAGTGCGAAACCCTGATCCAGGCTCCGGTGCCAGCCCAAGTCATTAATAAAGGCGTCCCCACCGCTAGACTGCTAGCGCAAGTTTAGACATTGATGACGACCATGCTTTTCCTGTAACCCTGACGTATTAATCCACTCCTGTCACGCTGGTCATGACGTTCAAACTGATAACTACACATTCTGTTTTGCAACAACTCATTGTCTTACAAAATTCAATGTAACTGTCGTTAACCCCAGTACTCGCTTTACTTGATCATTGACTCCGTGTGACCTTCACGTTCTGATACTATCAACAGTCGACTACACTCAAATCGTATCCACCCTTATGAGTAGAGTTCGCTCTGACTCAATAGATCAGAAATCCGGCGGTCCTGTTGAGCGACCCTTGCGCCGTCCGGCCATGAGCAGGGAAAGAAAATGACAGGACTACATAGCCAGTATCGGCAGCCTCCACGATTAAAAATAGCCGGCATGTTTGTGGGACTTTTTGCCCTGATTCTGATCGCCATCGGTTTTGCAGTTTCCATTGTTCAGGTACAAGCCGCAGTCGCGGCGTACACGGGTGGCGAAAGCATTTGGTCCAGATCACAGCTGAGCGCTGTGATCTATTTAGACCGGTACGCTCGTTCCGGTGATCCCCTGGATTTGGAGCAAGCCAGAAGCTGGCTTTCCATTCCGCTTTCTGACCGCAAAGCACGTCTGGCTATGGAAGGTGAATCATTGGATGCCGAGGCGGCCCGAGCAGGCCTGATCGGTGGCAGGAACCATCCGGATGATGTGGATGGCATGATCTGGCTGGTGCGCAATTTGTCCGACATCGATGCCTTCCAGAAGGCTATTGTTGCATGGCAACAAACAGACCCCGGTCTGCTTGAACTCGTTGCAATTGGTGATGCCCTGGAAATGAACTGGTCGGTAGCGCAGCCTGATCTGACTCAAATAGCATTACTGCGTCAACAACTGACGGCAGCAAACGATGGGCTGCAAATATTTTCGTTGCAGTTTCGTGAGGCAATGGGCAATGCGGCCAGATGGGCAGCAGACGTATTGTCTATTGTAAGCATCATCTTCCTGCTGTTTCTGGCATTTATGGCGTGGCAAATCAGTGCGCGCCTGACACGATCGGTTCGACGCTCCGCACAGAACTTTCGCGCTATATTCGAACAGGCAGCCGTTGGCATCGCTCAGATTAATAGCGAGGGCAATGTGCTTGATGTCAACGAGACTCTCAGCAAGATTTTGGGTTATTCAAAACCCCAATTACTTGTCATGCGTTACAAAGATCTGTTGCATCCCGAAGATTGGGAGTCCGGTCGGCTACAGCAACAGGAAGTGATGTCTGGAAACACCAATAGTTATACTTTTCAGCAGCGTCTGATGAATTCCAGCGGAGGCTCACTCTGGGCACGACTGACCGTGTCTATCGGTCACTACCAAAAAACCCGCACGACCAACTATATCGTTGTTTTGGAAGATGTTTCCGAATCCTATCGCATGTCAAAGGAATTAAACTATCAGGCGAATCACGATGAGCTGACCGGACTGATAAATCGTCGAGCGTTCGAGCGTCACCTGAAGCATGTGGTGAGTCAGGCGCAAACAGAACACGGCGCCCATGCCTTGTGTTTCGTCGATCTGGATCAATTCAAAATTGTAAATGACACATCGGGTCATCTGGCAGGCGATGAGTTGCTGCGGCAAGTCGCTGCTATAGCCCGTCATTCACTGCGTGAGAGTGACGTTCTGGCGCGACTTGGCGGAGACGAGTTCGGCATCATTCTGCGCAACCTTACGATGGACGCCGCGGCGGGCATTACGGAAAAGCTTCGTGCAGCGCTTGAGGACATGGTGTTCACGTGGGAAGGCCGAAGCCATAGTGTGAGCTGCAGTATTGGTGTTGTACCTATAACGAATAAGGATAAGTCGCGCTTGCCGCGACTTATTCGGTTGTTGAACGAGCCCGGCCGGCCTCGACACTCTCTATATAGCAAATATCTAAAATGAACTTGAGGGAAATAGCGACGTTATAAAACGCCGCTATTTCTTTGAGACGAGCCTAAACCTCGCGGCTATCACGATAAAAAAATAAGGTCATTGTCATGGGTGTTTCTGGTCTCCTGCTGGGATGGCTTGATGCTGCTACCTGTTGTTGCTGTCGCTCTGCTATCCCGGTTGCGGCTTCACCCTCGGTCTAATAAATCCCACAATCGATAATGGCTGAGCACAGCAGCTGCAGAGAAAGCTCGGTCTTGCTTTAGCCGTTGGCGCGGGCAGCTTTACTCTGAGCAGGTACTGCACCCATCGCAGTGTTTTCTTGGCATTGCCGTGTAAAAAACCAAAGTCTCTCGTCCGTCTGAATCCTTTGGGCAGGGTATGCTGAAGCAGCAAGGCAATAAAGTCCTCGCCAGGTAGCTGTCTGATGTTGGTTTTTCCGGTGGTACTGTTGACATACCGGAAGCGGATAGTGTCACCATCATCGGCCATGATATTGCTGTTGCTGATCACGCCACGGTAGAGATAGCGGGATAGATATTTCAGTGCCGGCAATCCGCTTCCGACAGGCTCACAGTCGACAATCCATGCTTTGGGAATGTCACGCGGTAACCACAGGCCACTTTGTTTGAGTGCCTGCAACAGCCTTGCGCGAAACACGGTGGCGAGGTTCTTTTCCTTGAACAAATACTTGCCCCGTTTTTTTCGCCACTCTTTGCGGCTTTTTAGTAATCCCCCTGCGGGCACAATAAAATGAATGTGCGGGTGATAGTCTAATCGCCGAGAGTGGGTATGCAGCACGCCGGTCATGCCGATGTCGCAACCTAGCTGCCGATCATTGCGGGCAAATTGTTTCAGCGTGTCGGTGGCACACTTGAACATCAGTGAATAGACATCGGCCTGATGTTTTTTTGCCAAGGCCCGCAATTGAAACGGCAGCGTAAAGGTCACCATAAAATACGTGACCGGCAGTAATTTGTTCTGCTGTCGCTCCAGCCATTGCGTGGCGCTATGGTTTTGACATTGGTTACAGGCGCGATGCCCGCAGGATTGGAAGACACGGCCGGACCAGTCGCACGCCTTGCACGCCAAGGCGACCTCGCCGTATTGACCTTCGCGGCATCCTGACATGGCGTTCAGCGCCGACCATTGGTCTTTGCTGGTCGACTTGCCGTGCTTGATTTTGAAGCGATCACCGTAGCGATGAAGGAGCTCCTTTACGTTCATGCTAAACCGCCCCGTCGAGTTTGACTTCGAGTTGGTCCATTAACGTGTTAATGATCAACTGGGTGTTCTGATGGACCTCATCGGTCAGCTGCGTGTAGATGGCCGTTGTTTTAGGGCAGGCATGGCCCATCTCGAATTGAATCGCGCGCAGGTGAAGGTTGCTGGCCGTGAGGTGTGCGCCATAGCAGTGGCGCAAGCTGTGAGGCGTAATGTCTTTATGGATGTTGCAGCTTTTGAGTATGGCTTTAAACGATTTCTGTAAGCCGCTGCGATCCATGACGGCAATCGCCAATTTTCTCTCTTCGGGTGTTCTGCCTCTGGGAAACAGGAACTGTGGGTGACGGTGTGTTGACCAGTAATACCGCAGGGCGGTTCGTGTGATGGTGGGCAGCGTGACCACCCGATCTTTTTG
This sequence comes from Marinobacter sp. ELB17, assembly GCF_000169375.1. GTDB lineage: Bacteria > Pseudomonadota > Gammaproteobacteria > Pseudomonadales > Oleiphilaceae > Marinobacter. The sequence goes on along the minus strand of NZ_AAXY01000016.1, from coordinate 53,021 downwards.
CCCTTTGCCCAAGCGCACATGAACCTTCATGCGCTGGCCATCGATATCGCCGACTTTTAGGTTCAAGGCTTCGCCAAGCCGCAACCCCATGCTGTAGGCGACAAGAATAAAGGTTTGGTAGCGCAGCTCACGGGTATGGTTAATGACACGCTCGATTTCAGCCTGGGTGAGAATATCGGGTAGGGTTTTCTTTTGGGGTGGCTTGACGATATCGACCCAGGTCCAGGTTTTATTGAGTACGTGTTTATAAAAGAACTGGAGCCCGTTACGATCAACCTTAACGGTGCTCCATGAGTGTGAGTGGACCAGCGCGGTAAAGTATTCTTTCAGATTGTCGAGCGTTAATGTATCGGGGCACCGGTCAAAAAACTCGGTAACACGCCGAACAGCTCGAGAATAAACGTCAATGGTGGTGGCGGCTTTTCCCTGCCGGTGCAATGCATTAACATGCTGTGTGTACAGTGAATGGTAGTGTGCTTGCTGTGCAGCGTTCATGGGTAAACCCTCTCGTTTGTAGCCCTTAATTGGGTGAGAGAGGGAATACTTAGTTTTGGGAGGGTTGGCAACTTTGCCGCGTAGCGGCTCCGTTCAACAACCGGAGTTGCAGATATCAGCACGATGCTGCGTGCTGTGGATATCGCTTGTTACGTGGCAAAGAACCAAGGCCGTAACCGGGTATACCTCTCCGTCGTTGATGACGTACAGATTTCAGAACAACGCATTGAGATGGAATGGTTGAATCGAATCCAAGTAGCTTTGCAGGAAAACCGGTTCTTTCTTGACGCCCAGTTAATAGCGCCAACGGTTAAAGGTGGCAGAGGGCTGAGATACGAAGTCCTAGTTCGGCTGAAAGACAAGGAGGGCAAGACCATTCCTCCCGGTGCTTTCTTGCCAGCTGCAGAACGGTTTGGTATCGCGCACAAGATTGATCGTTGGGTGATTAACGAAGTCTTCCGGCAGCTTGCGGCGCATACAGCGCACCTGAACGAGTTGGACGCGTGCCATATCAACCTTTCCGGTCGTTCATTTGATCAGCCTGATTTCGCTGAGTTCGTGATCGAACGGTTGCAGCATTACGGACTTTCGGGTGGCAAGATCTGCTTTGAGCTGACTGAAACAGCCGCGATTCATAACTTTGCTGATGCCCAGAATTTTATGGCACTTCTGGGTGACTCAAAGTGCAGTTTCGCGTTGGACGATTTTGGAACCGGGCTGTCGTCTTTCAGTTACCTTCGTCGCCTTCCCGTTGATTACCTGAAGATCGATGGTGTTTTCGTGCGGGACATTGCGACGGACCAAACAGATTTGGCTATGGTTCGGGCGATAAACGACATCGGGAAAACTTTGCAGAAAAAAACCATAGCGGAGTTCGTTGAAAATAACGAAACCCTGGAGTTGCTCAAAGAAATGGGGGTGGACTTTGCACAGGGGTACGGGCTCCATCGCCCGTGTCGGTTCCAAGACATGCTGTCCGGCAACGTCGTGGAACCACGCACATCTCAGTAAACGGTCTGATGAACCCGACACAAGCCACCCTAGTGCGCGCCGGGCCGACTCTCCGCTAAGAAGCGGTTGCCAACACCTAGCCCAGTTTCTGGTCTCCTACAGATTCCTCAAACTGCTCAACGTTCCAATGTCGCTGACTGGCAATCATCACCCGTGACACCAATTTCACAAGCTGCTCATGCTGGAATTCGTCACGATAAATGCACTGGACACTGTTGTTATGGTCAAAGCTACACACCGCTGAGCCAGGCCGAAAGCGTAGAAATTATATTTTTAGATTATCGATTGCGCCAATACTATTGGTGCAGACACAGAACTCTTCCAATTGCAGGGTTGAGGAGCCAGTTGAGCCGTGCCAAATCACGGATTTAGGCTATAGTTCATCCATAAAATCGTTATCTGCGATTCCTGATCGGGAACTGGCAAATGAACGGATTTTTTCGTTAAGAGGGTTAAAGAATGGCTTCACTTTCTCTTAAAGTTCCCCAGTTGCTTGTTGCTACACGCCCTTAAATCGACCCACTTGCCCTTAGTCGAGCTGCGACACATTTTTTGAAGCCCGTTCCAGGTGCGTATTCCAGGCCAAGGTTGCCACTGATTCCAGACGAAGCCTGCCACCCATTCCACGCGAAAGCTGCCACCCCGGCAGGTTGCCTGACTCACCCCATCAAACCGTCCGGCGCGGGATAACTTAACGTAATCGGTCATTCCCTAGATTCCTGAAAAGAATGACCTGACTTTGCCACAACGTTCGTGAGTTACCAACTTTATTACAAAGTTACCAACTTTATTATGATCCCACAAGATATTGTCAGCGGACATTAAAGTTTGATAAAAAATGCGTTATTTTCGCGCATTTTCGGACTCAAAAAATTCTAAAGTTTGATATTTTACAACCCATTAACTAATTACTCTGACCAGCTCAATGCCAATAGAGTTTGATACTTCTAAAAACTGGTCGAGTTTTATTCCGCTTAAACAGGCGACTCACCATGAGCAGCTCTAGAGTTAGAAAAAGCGTATTTCCTGACCTTTCGCTCATATTCGGCAAGCATATCCCTGACCTGGGCAACTAGGCCTACGTATTTTTTGGCAAAATTTGATCTATCTCTTTATAGTTTAGCCACTTTCAGCTTAGCAACATTCACCTAATCGACTGCATCAATTGCGTTTGGGTAAATTGAGGTTTTGTTCCCTCATGATAGCTGATTGTTTCTTGGGTTGCGTTCGTGTCGATTCGTAGCCAATCTGGAGATCTTCCTTCAAGAACACCTCGCAGCTAATGCTTTGCGTTGGCTCCTTAGCTAGTGGAGTAGCGTTTTGTTCCGAAATTTAGATTCTTATGCCGGCATTGAGTATCTGGGTGAGCCGGGTATTACGTCTTATTGCGTAAAGGCCATAGTTCAGTTGGTCCATGCTGGTGTCTGTATAAGCCGTGCTTACGTCCTAACAGCAGAGAACTATCATGCTTTCGTACTTCATACGGGCGCAACTGATGTCATCGCTGTGAAGTCCGGATTCAGTTCTGGTTATCCCGGTGAGGGGCCGAAAGGGCTAGCAGACGCGCTGTACCTCCTTGATCGTCATTGCGAAGAAATCGACGAGTTTTATGTCGATCAGGCTATCATGGACCGGCTGAACGCATCGTGTCTTTCGAATAAGGATATGGAGGTATTGGAGGCGAGCCGACCACTTCGCCCGCAGCGGTGGCGTGACTATATATATCATCAATATGGTCTGGGGGATCGGGATGATTCTAGATTAGCCCGCCTATTTCCAACATCGGTTCCTTTTTCAATTTTAGATCCTCGCCTTGTTGACCTAGCTGTTCGCTTTGAGGCAGAACCCGACAACGTAATTCTTAAAGGTTACAGACGTTTAGAGGATCTGATACGGCTTAGACTGGGGGGCTCAGAGGAAAGCAACTCGAAGTTAATGTCAGAGGCTTTCCTTTCTAATAAAGGGAAAGGTTCTACTCTGCATTGGCCCAGTATGCACGCAACCGAGCAATTCGGAAGGGCGCAGCTATTCATTGCGGCTTTCCAAGCTTTCCGCAACCATCGAGCGCATAACGAGAAACGAGAGCATTTAGCGGACGATTTGAGGGAATTTTTGTTGCTCAACCAGCTCTTCATACTCGAATCTGAGGCTAAGTTCAGAAATGAGAGCGGCGGTGCCGATTGATCCGATAACTTCCCGCCCGTCTTGATCCCGAGAGTGGCAACCTGCAGTTCCTTTTGATCTGGACCTCCATACCCCGAAGGCTGGAAAAAACGATATCTGCAGACTAATTTGATTAAATACAATCAGGAGCCATCTCATGATGGCTATAACAATTTTAATGTTCGTTGGTGATGAGGCTCCTCGCCAACCTGAATAGCTGTTACGGCTCATATCTCGACATTACTTTATCCTCGTACGTCGCCCGGAAGCTGTGGCCCTGGCGGCGTAGTCCAATAGATACTGAGAGGTCATGCGGTAATCCCTCCATTTTTAACGGGCACTTAATTCAACTTGATTAGGCTATGGTGCAACAATTAACTTGGCCCGTCGGGAGAAGTTAATTAACGCTCCATAATTAGGCGTTTTGCACAACGTTCTTTGTATTCTGTTAGGCTCTGCTTGTTCGGCAACTATTGATTGGTGCGTGATCTTATGAATAAGACAAGGGACAATCACTTCGTACCACAGTGGTATCAGAAAGGGTTTATGGATGAGCGAAGCAATCAGCTTTGCCATCTCAAAAACCGAGACATAGAGCTACCAGACGGCAGCATCAAGAAATCTCCTTCAACGAAATGGCAGACAGCCGCTCAACGGTTTTATGAAAAAGACCTCTACTCAACATTCTTCGGCGAAAACCTAAACGATGAAATTGAACAGAGGCTCTTCGGCCCTATCGACGACAGCGGTTCAAAAGCCATTCGCGCATTTCTAACCAACGACCAATCTCAATGGCATCGTTCGTTCCAGGATCTATTCATTTATTTAGACGCACAAAAACTCCGATCACCAAAAGGACTGGACTGGATTAAGAGTAAATATCCGGAACTAAGCCAGCTGCAACTAATGATGGAGATGCAGTCGCTTAGATCCATACACTGTACTCTATGGGTTGAGGGGGTCCGAGAGCTGGTATCTGCCGACGACTCAGATGTTAAATTTATTGTTTCGGATCATCCTGTCACTGTCTACAACTACGCCTGCCCCCCAGAGTCAGAATTATGCAAATATCCTAATGACCCTGATATTTCCCTGAAGGGCTCACAAACAATATTTCCATTGGATAAGAATCGCTGTCTGATTTTAACAAACCTTGAATTTGCTCAAGACCCAGACAACGCTAATCCATTAGAGCAACGAACCAACGCAACCCGGTTCCACCAAAGCATGGTCAAAACCATCGAGTTTATTAATACTCGAAGGCTTACGGCCGATGAAGTCACTCAGATTAACCACGTCATCAAAAGCAGAGCCCAATCATCTATAGCTGCAGGTAAAGAGGAATGGCTTTATCCTGAAAAAAATGTAACTTACGACTGGTCTCATATCCAGCAGGTTCTTCTGCCGCCAGCAGAGGAACTATACAGATTTGGTGGCGAAATTTATGCCGGATCCGAAGATGGTTCTGTTCACTATCAAGATGCGTTTGGTCGAACAACACCACAAAATGAATTTTTAAGTAAAAACACTGATGAGAATAAAATTGGCCGCAATAACCATTGTGGCTGTGGTAGTGCCAAAAAGTACAAGAATTGCTGCAGGAATGTTCCTGTAAACCTGCGAGCCACGTGGAACGTACTAAGTATTCGAGAACGAAACCTAGCATTTTGCAACTGTATCCGCAGTGTTCTTAGACTCGACAGCGGTAAAACTTGGGTAGATGTCAGACGTGAGCTATCTGAAGAACAGATCTCAAAGATTTACGGCTTTTATTCAGTATTATGGCCACGTCAGACCGATATCTACTCACTCCTGTCAAAACCCGATGGCAAATTTCGGGGGCTTTATACAGGACCACTAGACGTTCGAATCATTCGCACACATGCGCTGCCTATGGCATCGGTATTCGATGAATTTTTGATAGAGATGCCAATAACTAACCCGAATAACGTTCGGCCAGAATTTAGCCCAACAGAATCACCAGGATCATACAAATATCAGGCACTAAAGGATTTTCTCTTTATGCTTGAAATTGAGCCATTTATTGAGCGCGGCTTGGTAAACCTAATACCTGATCCAAGTGAATTCGATCTCGATTTGATGGGCGCGTTCATGGAAATGGCGAGAGCGCGAGGTAAGAGCGAAGATATTGTGTGTGAGGAAGATAGGCAATTGGCGTTCGGCTTAATGACCGAGGACATATTGAACTCGACAGCAATGATGCCCACGGAAGTGAAGATTCAGATGCTTATCGATCAGTTCGGATTATCCAATTTGGAGGCAACAGGGATGGTTTCTGAATTGGAGAGCAATGCCGAAGCTTCACCGCTGATGATTTTGCAAAGCGTGGGCACTGTCAAAAGCGGACAGTTTATTCAGTATAGATTGGCACCGAATTACGAGATGTCATTGTTTGTTGCGCAGGTCACTGGCTCGGTATTGGTAACTGACAGTGGTTCAAGATGGCGACAATTGAGGGGTGCGCAGCATCGAAAACAGGGCATCGTCAGTTATCCTTGGAATACTGTTCTAGATCAACTAACTCTGATTCCTATCGACTATCAGTTTTTGAACACGCTGCAGAAATCTCGGAGCCATTTCGCTTCATTTAGACATCTTCTAAAGACGATAGATAACATGGTTTTAACAAATGATCGAGATTTCGAAAAATTGACTCAATTGTCAGGTCAAACGAAAGACGTTAATGATCAGATTGAAGGACTCGGAGATCACCTAGCAAAGAATTCATTGAAAATTTGGAGTCCTGACGGCGGCTTCCATGATGCGCAAGTCCAAAGGCTATTGGCTCGATCAAGCTGCCCAAGATATGACCACCAAGTTCGGTCGGTTTATGTTATTGGTCTTTCAATTTAGAAGACGCCTCAAAACAAGATCAGTGCGGACCAAAAGACAATTAATAATCAACGTGAGCTTTCCTCACTGCCCAGAATCTAGTCATATTTTAGCTTCTCCATTGGAGAGGCAAGATTTTGAAGAGGGGGTGAACCCCCTTTCGTAGAACCTGTTTCGGCTAAACCTGGATATCGATAAATCCGTGCTTTAAGTAAATTATGATAACCATGCAGTTACGGTAATTGTAGTAATTTACTAATTTCGGACAGTATATCAAGTTTTTATTCAGTCACAAAAAACCTTACCAGTAGTCAACTACGAAAAAATAACAGACGTCCCTGTCCTTGTTATTATTACGGTTTTTTTACCTTAACCAATTGATCGTTCGTTTCTTTTCCGTTTGAAGAGCAATGGACTTTTGAGAACTCGCGCTTCCATGATGGCCAAGAATTCACAATATCCTGAGCTCTTTGGTGATTCTTTTTAATCAGTTCATTTTCACTCATTCCTGCCCCCTTACTAATCTAGCGAATAGATTCACATTATCTGTTTCAGATTCTAAGTAGGATAGCGGTGACATTGGTATTCTTAATTCCGCTGCTCCTCTACTCCAACTAACTATTGCGCCCTTATCTTTTCTTTTAATTTTCCTACCATTACCTAAATTCATTGAAAACAAATCAATAAATTTTCTAGGCCCAATCCCAACAAACTGCCTAAAGTTTACTTTATTTAGGACCGGGCTTTCCGAGTTATTAATCGAATCATCATGCAGTGTAGTCGCAAAACTTTTTGGATATGGCTCAATGTAAACAACTTCCTTTATCCCGGCTACAACAATATGCTTCGCACAATTATGACAGGGGAAAGTTGTGGTATACAATTTAGCATCCCTAATCGATATTCCATTTCTGGATGCTTGTAACAATGCATCCATTTCAGCATGAACAGCTCTACCGAACTCGGTAAGGTCACCGATTCTGGTTTTTGAAAGCTTTAACTTATATTCTTCAACCTCGTCTTCACCAATATCTTTACCGACAATAGACTTTATTACATCTTCCATGATCTCATTTCGCTGCATTTCGTTAGAATCACATTTACGTACATAGTCTCTACAATCATCTTCACCCGGCCAATATAAGCCACCCCCAAACTTTGGAACATCGTTAGCGCCAGTAGAAACAATATCGCCCATTTTATTTGTAAGCACCGCCCCTACTTGTCTAGACAAATCTGCGGACCGTAGCGACGCGGCATATGCCATAAACATGGCATACTCTTCCTCTGTAGGTGGCTGATAAGGATGGGAAAATATTAAATCAACAATTCTCCCTATTTGCTTCGATAAACGGATGTTGTCATCTGTTGTTGCAAATGCATCTGCTAATTGGAATACATTTCTTGTTTGTTGGCCGAGCTTATCACTTTCTTTGTCATCTCTCTGAATAAGCCTATCAAGCTCACTCTCGCTTTCTACTCCTTTTAATTCTCGTAAATAATGCTTTTTGCTCTCCGTGCTAGCGGATATTCCTAGCAAGAAAAATCCTTGTCCGTATACTTGTCTTAATGTATTGACTTCTTCAGCATGCTTTAATGATCGGATAACATGAACAGTGCGTTTTCTCGGCAACACTGTTTGATTTTCAGAAGTACGTTCTAAATTTATTTCATCCATAGCCATTAGGGCATAAAGATCACCCCTATCATATCTATTCCGCAATTCAGTTCCAGTTTTCATCGCCCAATCAAGTCTTTCAATTTCATTAAGATCTTTGCACGGACGCATTTCAAAGTGTTTAGCCACAAGCTCGCTTAAATGAATATAGTTAACATGATAATTAAACTGTCCAAAAATATCTTTAAGCCTACTTTCTACATCGTCATGATTGACGCCCACCGGACTTGCAAGACCGATCACCAGCTCGCAATCTTTTGCGTACTCAACCATAGTGTCCGCCATAATTTGGTTAATTCAATTAACTATATTGTATAACTTTAATAATTTTGGCTCGTGAGCTAGATTTTCTTAACTTTTTCAAAATTTTGACAAGAAGGGTCAAAAATTCCATATTATAGATTGAGCTTTATCGCAGTATCTGAGCATATCCAACGTGTTCAGCTTATGTCTATAGTCTACCCCCAACTCGATGACAATTCTCGTATAGGCATCCCAGTTTTCGCCCCTAAAAGATAACTCAATACGAACTCGGTATCGAAAGCACTATGTGCAATACTGACCGAGCACATCGCTGACATTGCCGGCTCACGCCTTCGCAAGGGGAAGCCCACCATGAGCCAAAACGACATGGATCTGAACATCCTACGCACAAAGGCTATTGCGGAGGCCGTCGCGCTGTTCGAAGGGGATCAGGAAGCCGCCGAACACTGGCTCTCGACGCCCGTCCGTGGGCTGGGCCACAGAAAACCAAATGACCTAATTGCAACCAAGGAAGGTATTCAGCAGGTACGAGACCTAATCGGTCGGCTCGAACACGGAGTTTTCTCCTGAGACCGGCCAAAAAAAGGTTACTTACGCCGCATATTACGAGCTACTTTTTGTGTTGCGCCGTGTAAATTTGAGACCCATCGCTTCTCATATGTTTCGAGGTCAACTCGAACGGACTGTTTATCTTCCTTAGTCCTTTGGTCAGACGACTCTTTTATATTTCGAGCGGGGCGTTTTTTTACGTTTCGATCGGGGTGGTTGCTGGTCCCCCATGCGGCGCTGTAGGCTTGTATCCGCGAAGCCTTCCAGTGAACACCTTCGTCAGAGCATGATTGAAGAAACAGATCGATAAGGTGCTTTGCGTCGGCATCTTGGTCAAAACTTACGATCAGATTGCTCAGTGAGCGATCGTGTATCATGCTCTCCGTATCAACCTCAATGATAGCAATAAGAATAGACCGGCACTCTATCCAAGCAACGTAGCATTGAACTCGCTCACCATTATACGTATCGCAAACAGCATGCCGATTAGTTCTTGTCGGGGGTAAAGAATAGCACCCCAATTCAATGAGGCTGAAATTCGGTCGCTTAGTTAACCTGCTCACCACACCCTCAAAAAAACTAAACCTATCTGACGGCTGCGCATCATTAAGCTTAACGAGATAGTGGTCATCGCTTTCAGATCTGTTGATACCATGATCCAGCTCCCGACCAGTTCCTCTTTCATCCGCATGACCCGGACTAGTGGTTTCGCTGATTGGCACTGACTCGGGATCTACGCGCGGTTTTATCCGAAAAGTCTGGCCGTTCACACGGACCTTCACCTGCAAGCTTTTATCGAATGAGAAAGTAAATCGTTGGTCGGTCACTTGGTCTAATCGCCTACCAAGTTCCGGCTCATAGCCTAGGTCCAGAAGGGGGTCAGGGTCTCCGCGTTGCACAATTGGACGCTTTCCACTTTCGGGCTTTTTCGGGAGAAGTTGCTTAAATCTGGGATGATCAACTAATATCTCGTTGAAACGGTACCGTGTGGGATTATCAAAACCTGTGATTTCATTAACTGTGAAGTTCTTATCATCTGACGAACTGTAGTATCCCGACCCGGATATCTCCCAGTTTTTCATGTTCGGTGGCGCGAAACGGAAATTCCAGAGCTCCTTTGGCGAACTCATCAAGCCAACTAGGATTGAGTCAAAACTGCGACGGGCATCGTCATCCAACAAAATCCACGCAAGATGCTGCAATGCTGATTTCGACCTGAGGTTCGACAGCGGGTAGTCCGCCAAAGACGAAAACTTGATAACTGTCGTTTTGCCATCTATTAATGGGTGCGCCAACCCTTTCAAGCCGTTTGGGCGGAATGCAGTTCTCGTCAGATGATGATTGTGAAGAAAAAGGCACCGAGCCAACTCTAGTTGACGCACCCGGACAGTGGATCCATCCTCATTATCAAAATGCATCCAGTTTTCACCTGACTCAGAGGCCACTGCCGTCGGTTCACCGGTTACTTTGAACTGGTGCGCATCAGTGCCTGTCTCGGGAATCCTTTCTTTGTTCTGGTAGCGGCTTCCAACAACCAACAGTGGAACTAGGTCGACAGGGACAAAACTTCTACTTTGGCCTTCGAACTGCACCCAGATGAAGGGTTTAACTTTTCGATAATCAACCCTTCGATACTGGATTCCGCCCACTCTTATCAGGCCGGATTCGGAAGGGAATTTCCGAAGAAACCTGCCACGCTGGGATGACTCGCTCCAGTATTTGTCGGCCAGCTTCACGACACTTTCGCTGATCAAGACCGGCAATTCGTTCAATTTCATAAGTCGGTGTCAGCCATTTGTTATCCAGAACCAAGCGAGCAAATATACATGCCAACCGCCTCGCCTGATACTCGTCGATCGTCTCGGCATATCGAACAAAAAATTCTTGGCATAAAGGCAGCGTGCTTAACTTTTTCTCAAGGATTTTTCCACCCGCAGCCTGCTTACAGTACCAGTTCTTTGACCGCCTGAGTCCGTCCAGATCATGCCAGACAGACCGTTCAATAGCGAAAAGCTCCCGCACAATTGTCCGGTCACGCCTTGTCCAATCAATTTTAGGCTTCCTTTTAGATCTGAGCTTTTTGGGCTTATGTGATGCAAGCCAGTCCGAATCGAACCGATATAGCCAGGAATAGACTCGTGCGCCCTCCTGCTGCTTCCGAATGTCACGCAGAGAGCCATAGTGGCTCAGTAGCTCGTTCCATAGCGCCCGATACTGGTGACAAACTTCCCCGGCACGTGCCGAAAAGTACGTTGCCTTCTCTAAGGGCTGTTTCGGAAATTTAGAAGCCTCAGCTAACACGTTACCCAACACGGGCTCTTTGTCGCAAAGAGAAAACCAACAAACGAAATGCTGCAAATAAGAAAATGGCCGGCGATGCTTTCGGAACATCGAGACCAACCAGTTTTCAACAAGGCCAAGCGAGAGACCCTGCCTCTCCAGCCAGTCAACTTCCCAATAAGCGCGAACCCGAGCAGCAATTTCCTGATGCTGCACGACTGTCCCTCTACACAGCCCCTGCTGGCGCGCCAAGTCTCGATAAAATCTCGACCATTGATGGATGTTGGGTGCTTCTGTCGTTTTGCATCTGAGCAAGTCTGAAACACCAACAGATAACAGCAGAGTTTTTCTAGCTGCCAGTGGCGACACTGCAGGAATATGTTGCGTGATGCCTTGTGTGCCGACAAACCGATGCCGCCTATGCGACTGTAAAGGTACGCCCGTATCTATCAACAAACAGCTATGCTCCGGGCATGCTTCGACACCCGGACACTGGAAAAGCCTTTGCCAATATCGGTAGCCATTTCTTCTCAACTGTTGCTGACAGCATAAAGGACAGACCTTGAAGTTAGACGGCCAAACGATATTCGAAGCGTTAAGGCCTGTTCTCAGCATACTGTGATTTTTACCCTTGCCACATAAATCACGAACAAAATGACTGTAGGCTTCGGACGCTACGAAGGGACGAAAAACTGGCAGAAGGGTATGCTTCTCTAACAGTTCGCGGGGTGAGATCGTCCATAGATGCCCGATATTCGCGAGCAGTTGATTTGTATGGCCCTGAAGGATCGACGAAGGCACAATTTTCTGAGAAGCAAAAAGCTGACGCAAAGCCACTTTATCGTCTTCCAAACCTTGCCGTTGGACGAATCTCGCTATAACGCTGCCAATCAGTTCGTCGCAATGTGCCATGGGAAATTGCATCAACATATCTGATCAACCCAGCCTGTGATTGTTCAAATAATAGTCAATGATTTGCATCTCTGTTGATTGGCCCACCCAACAAACGCTGATAAAGTCATAACGAAGCGAGTAAGGTAACCGTTAAGAGTGATTTGACCGTTCTCGTTAATCACTGGTCGGCTCATGGCTTACTACAAGTCTGGTAATAATGTTGGGTAAAGGGAGCAAGTTGTGCAGGAGAGCAGTAACCCATCGGCAAACTTTGGCTTTTTGGTGGAACATGATCAACTTTTCGTTGAGCTTGCAGGCACCGCCGAACGCGCTTTCTCAAGTGACCCCAACACAACACTGATCAAGCTCCGTCAGCTTGGTGAAGCGCTGGCGCAGCACATCGCCGCTCTTTCAGCGGTCGATTTCGACGAACAGACAAGTCAGGCCGACTTGCTCTGCCGCCTGAACAAAGAGCTGCGCTTTGAGCCCCAGGTAAAAGAGCTTTTCCATACCCTGCGCATCGAAGGTAACAAGGCCACCCACCAGTTCCGCACCCGTCATAAAGAAGCAATGGACGGGCTTAAGCTTGCACGGGCGCTAGCAATCTGGTTTCACCGCTCCTTCGGCAAAGCCGGCCCCAACTTCAAACCCGGCCCATTCATTCCTCCGGCGGACCCCAGTGCCCAGCTACGCCAGCTGCATACAGACATCGAAAAGCTCCGTCATGAACTCCAGCAAACCAATATGGAACTGGACAGCAGCCAGCAGCTCAGCCAGTTGATCGAAAAAGAAAAGATTGAGTATGAAGCTCTTGCCCTGGCAATGGATGAGGAATCCCGAGCCTCGGCCGAACAGGCACGTCAGCATGAGCAAGCGCTGATCGAACAGCAGCAAGCCTATGAAGATAAAATTAGAACCCTGCAACAACAGCTAACCACTCAGGGCGAGAAAACCGTTAACGAACAGCGCCAGCAGGTGGCCAAAAAGACCAAGGCCGCCAGCGATACTCTGGTACTGAACGAGGAACTCACCCGCATTCTGATCGACCAACAACTGGTTGAGGCGGGCTGGGCAGCCGATAGTCAGGAAATCACCTTCCAGAAAGGTGCGAGGCCCGAAAAGGGCACGTACCGCGCCATCGCTGAATGGCCCACGAACGACAAAGGCGAAAAGGGGCGAGCGGATTATGTGCTGTTTGCGGGTCTCACCCCTATTGCTGTAGTAGAGGCCAAGAAAGAAAACATCAACGTGGCCGGAAAAATCCGCCAGGCCGAACGCTACAGCAAAGGCTTCAACGTAAAAGCACCGCTGGTCGGCGCCTGGGAGCTCACGGGTCGCACTATCGCCTGGCCGACAGATGATGACGGCCACTACCTGGTGCCCTTTGTGTACTCCTGCAATGGCCGGCCCTACATACCGCAGTTAGCGGAGCAGTCCGGCACTTGGTTCCGGGATGTGCGGGAACACAGCAACACACGCCGAGCGCTGCCAGGCTTTCATACCCCAGGTGGCCTACTGGATCTGCTGGAGCGGGATAAAGAAAACGCGGAAAAGCTGTTGAAGAACGAACCGTTCGGGTACCTCAAACTACGGGATTACCAACAAACAGCTATTCTTGCTACCGAAAACGCACTGGCCCAAGGTATTCGCGCCGCACTTCTAGCCATGGCAACCGGCACCGGCAAAACCCGTACTATTATTGGGCTGATGTACCGATTCCTGAAGACAGAACGCTTCCGTCGCATTCTGTTTCTGGTGGACCGCACCGCGCTGGGTCAGCAAGCTATCGACGCTTTCAATGAAGCGCCGCTGGAACAGAACCACACGCTCAGTAAGATCTATAACGTCGCAGAGCTGGGCGACCTGGCCTCCGAAGCAGAAACCCGCATTCAGGTCGCCACCGTACAGGCCATGGTGAAGCGCATCTTCATGAGCGATACACCGCCGCCCATCGACCAGTTCGACTGCATCATCATTGATGAAGCTCACCGCGGCTATACGCTGGACCAGGAAATGACTGAAGGCGAACTGGCTACCCGGGATACTAGCCAGTACATCTCCAGTTATCGGCGGGTGCTGGACTACTTCGATGCGGTCAAAATCGCTCTAACCGCCACCCCAGCAAAACACACCAGCGAAATCTTCGGCAAACCCGTTTACACCTATTCCTACCGGGAAGCCGTGGCGGACGACTGGCTGATCGATCATGAACCACCCATCCGTTATGAAACCCTGCTCACTCAGAATGGTATTCACTTCGAAAAGGGTAAACCTGTCGAAGTGATCAATACCCAGACCGGTGAGGTGGACACCACCGAACTGGAAGATGAACTGAACTTCGAAGTAGAAGCCTTCAACCGCCGTGTTATCAACGAAAACTTCAATCGGGTGATTTGCGAGCAACTGGTGCATGAACTGGATCCGTTCGGTGACGAGAAAACGTTGGTCTTCTGCGCCACCGACCTGCACGCCGACATGGTCAAGCGTTTGCTAGATGACGCATTCAAAGACCTATACAACGGCAGCTACAACGAAGCAGCCGTGGCCAAGATCACTGGCCAAAGCGATAAGGTGAACCAACTTATTCGCCGATATAAGAACGAGCGTTATCCCAGCATTGCCATTACCGTAGATTTGCTCACTACGGGTATCGACGTACCCCCTATTTGCAACCTCGTATTCATGCGTCGGGTACGCTCGCGTATCCTCTACGAGCAAATGATCGGCCGCGCCACCCGTCGCTGCGATGAAATCGGTAAGACCGTATTCCGCATCTACGATCCTGTGGATATCTACGCGGCGCTGCAGGATGTCAGCACCATGAAACCGCTGGTGAAAGACCCCAACATCACCCTGGAGCAACTGGTCGGCGAACTCACCGATGACGAGCAGCTGGAAACAGCGCTCAACAGCCCAGGCGAGCAGCAGGGCGATACTCAGGCCGATGTTGTTCTCAGCCAGCTTAGTCAGAAGCTGATGCAGGTTCTGCGCAAGGCCGACAAAAAGGCCGAAAATCGCCCAGCGCTAAAACAAAAACTGGACGAACTACAGCAACTCTGGGGTGTTGAACCGAAATCCCTTCATCAGCACCTCCGCAAACTTGGCCCTCGCCGGGCCTCAGAATTTATCCGCCAGCACAGTGGCCTGCTGAACCAGCTTGCCGAGGTGAAACAGCTCGCGGGTACCGAATACATGCCGTTGATTTCCAACGACGAGGATGAGTTCAAAAAGCGCACACAAAGCTATGGGATTCACGAGCGGCCAGAAGACTATCTGGATGAGTTCAACCGGTTCATTAAGGAACAGCTCAACCAGTCTGTGGCTCTGGCTGTAGTAGTCAATAAACCCAGGGACCTTACCCGGGAACAGCTCCGAGAAGTGAGACTTCTCCTGGATAACAACGGTTACTCGGAAGCCAACTTACAAACCGCTGTTCGCAACCAGACAAATAAAGACATCGCCGCCAGCATCATTGGCTACATCCGCCGCGCCGCCCTAGGTGAACCGCTGATCCCTTTCAAGCAGCGCGTCGCCGAAGCTATGGACCGCATCTATACCCAGCACCAATGGAGTCTCGCCCAGCGCAAGTGGCTGGATCGGCTCGCCAAACAGCTCGTCCATGAGGTGGTCATCGACCGCGCAACTGTTAATCAATTACCCGCTTTCCAGGGTGGCGCAAAGCAATTGGATAAGGTGCTGAATCAGCAGCTCGACAATGTTCTTGAAGAAATCAACGGTGCCATGTGGCCTGCCCAAACTGCTTAGTAAACCAAATGCTACCCATAGTTACATTAATCGCAACAACACCGAGGTTAGAACTGCTGGAACGGCATGCGCTGCCATCTATCCGGTGTCAATCGCTGCAACCTTCAATGGTTGTAATCGTCTCAGATGGCCGCAGTCTGAGGGATTTTGAAAGACAGTCGATCCAATTGAAACTACCTTGCATGGATTTTCTTTTTTTAGACAACGGACACAGTCCGGGAGTCGCAGGGAGCTGGAATACCGGTATCAAAGAAATTCTACGAATCTTTTCCGACTGTTATGTGGCCATCATTGACGATGATGATCGGTGGCAAGAAAATCACTTGGTAACATGTCTTAATTTCTCAGATTACGGCTCGGCAGATGTCGTTGTTCCAGGGCTTCATATAGTAATCAATGACCAAGTCGTAGATACCAATTTACCATCCAATTTACGTCCCGCGGATTTCTTACGAGGAAACCCCGGCTGGCAAGGCTCGAACACCTTTATCAAGGCCTCAATACTTCGTTCAGTCGGAGGATTCACCGACGGCTTAATCAGCTGCAATGACAGAGACCTTGCTATCCGTGTCCTTAGTCGGCCAACGATTGACGTGCGATACACCAGCACGGCAACCGCTTTCTGGAACTGCAATTCGAATCCTTTGGCGCTTTCGGCTCCCAGGTCAGTTCAGAAGCTGAGAGGGTGTGCTCAGTTTCTCCAATTGTATGAAAGGCAAATGTCGGAGCTTGACCGAAAATTTTTCTTCGACCGCATAGAGGAGCTTTTTCAGTGGTCCATGCAGGATATAGAGGCAGAAAAGCGGAGGCTTACCTTTGAATAAAAGTTTCTCCTCATCCGCACCGAGGCAGTACTCGAAAGTGCTTGCAGACAGGCGGCTATGCACGCTCAAAGACTGCTCAGCCCGATACCAACGCGCTTCGGTTTTAATAGCTATTGCGCATCAAAATCAAACTACAGAACTTAGGAGGTCGCTATCCAGTGCTCTCAAGCAGACGCTGGTCAAACAGGCAGTCGCACAAATTGTCATTCTCGATGATCAGTCTGAAAAAGGATGGCAGGATTCAATCGAAGACCTTTTGAATGAGCCGTCCGTTACAATATTAACTGCAGAATGTGGCTCTCCCGCCAGAGCCCGAAATCAATTACTCGACTGGGCCGACAAACAAGTCGGCTTAGAGTGGATAGCCCGCTTGGATGCAGATGACGAGCTGGCTGAGATTCACAGCTTGGAAGCTTTACTCAATGCCACGGACTGCCACGACACAGTTGCCGTGGTCGGAAGTAACGCTCTCCGGCTGGGTGAGCGTATTCTTCCATGGGCGAATCGGGCCGATGCTGAAGAACTACTTGATCTTAATAATCTGACGGCATACGTGAAACGTTTTTCGTTTGGCGAACAGGAACGCGAACTACCCTCATGTAACCTTATGTTGAAAAATAGGCTCGGACTGCGTTATCCCAACACTCGAAGTGCAGAAGATCACTGGCTTCTATGCAACCTGATCATCAAATACCCTGACGGCGTCCGAACAGTTTCTGACCCGCTCTTCTGCATCTATTCTTTAGGAGGAAAGGATACAACTGAGAATAGGCAAGCCGGAGTCTGGCACGATCAACGACGGCGCCTTGCCTATTTCCTCGATAAACTGAGTCGCCTGAAGCAGACAAATCGCCAGATTCTCGGTTATGGAATGGAAGGTATTGTCTGGTGTCAGCACCATGAAATCATCAAAGATTTTTATCCCTGGGCAATGGCCGATAAGGATGTTGAGCGCTTGGACAGGCTTCTAGTCAGCCCTCCTCATTCGATTTCAGCAGTAACCTGGATCAAAAAAAATGAAGTTTGGCAGTGCCGGACTCCACAGCTGAATAGCAGAGCAGTAGCAACTTACATCCCAAAAAAAGCGCTTTTCCGATTTTTAGTGGACCTGTACCGGTCACGGATCTGTGCGCTCAATATTAAAAGAGACAATCTTCGCCTCGATGATACTGGACACCTCCACTACATAGATATTGGAAAAGATATCTGCCGGCTTTCGAGCAGCGGATTCCTTGATATGTCCGCCAGACTCTTCTCAATTGGGATCCTTGGAAACGACGACGAGGAGTGGGTTCGGAGAAAGTCTTGGCGAACGCAAGATGAGTCTTTAAGCCAAATGCCCGGCTTCAAAAGCTTTTATAATGAGCTCATCAGCTCTTTGCATTCCCAATCATTAGCCAATCACTATTCGCCTTTGCTCAATCCAAAAGACACGCAGGTCACTCTTCTGATTAAAGCGTGTGCGCAGGATGCTCAAGACTTTTATGAACAGATTTCCCACATTGTCCATCAATTAACACACCCGGCCCGATTCGCAAAAATATTGGTATTAATTGACGACTACCCCGGCCCTTTTCTGCGGCAACATGCGAAGCCAGACCTGCAATCACTTATCGAACAAACCAAACAGCTGCAGCAGGCGGGAATAATTGACGGATCGCTTACGCCACCTACGGACAAGTCCACCATCCAGAGGACATATTCGAATTGGTTCGACACCTCCACGATAGCTCATACTCGTACGGCGGATAACGCCCCCCTGTACCCTCAAATATGGGCGTTCTCTGAACTCGATACTCGCTATGTGCTGCAGTGTGACTGTGACGTGCTCATAGGCCGGAAAAACTGGCACCATGATTATCTAGCCGACATGCTGAGAGCTATCAAGGCGGACAGGGTTCTTGGTGTGGGGTTCAATATACCGAAGCGCACCGACTTTTTTCTGGAGTACTTTGGTGAGCCGGGGCAGTTCGCACCTGAAGTCCGTTTCGGTTTATTAGATCTTCAGCGTTTGGAGAGTCGTCTTCCCATCGATAACCCAACCGAGGATGGCCGCTTCAAGTTAACCTGGCACCGCGCAATCCAGCAGTTCCAGCGATCCAGTGGGAACTGCACCTGTGTTCGTGGCGGAGACCCAGCTTCGTTTTATATTCATCCTCAAAATGTTGACAAACCGGCGCTGCGTTCCGGTGTCATTCGGGATTTGATCGCCCAAGGCATGGTGCCAACCCATCAGCAAGAGCAGTTCGATCTAATCATCGAGCCGCAATGGCAATATCAAGAACGTACCGAGTCAATTATTTTTCTCATAAAAGGCCGCTACACTTCAACCGAAAAATTACAGCGCTGCCTGGCTTCTCTGGCTCGACAAACCGAGCAGGGGTTCGGCCTCATCGTTATCGATGACGCAAGTGGTTTTCAGAAAACGTGGCATTACCCCATGAGACTTAGCTCGTTCAATGGCCGTTACACGCTGGTTAGGCAAGCGGAGAATCAAGGCCGGATAGCTAACTTTCTTCTCGCAGTCAATGAAATCTGCACGCGAGCAGACTCCCTGATTGTCATTCTGGATCAGGATGATTTTCTCATGCAAAACGATGTGGTTGCCCAACTGCTCGACGCAAAGAATCGTGGAAGCGACCTAATCCAAATGCCAATGTATCGCCCCGACAAACCCCTAAAGCAGTATCAGCCCGATTATCAGCAACCCAGATTGAAGGGCGCAGGTAACACATGGGCCCATTTGAGAGCCTTCAGAAAATCTCTGTTTCAACAGGTGCCAGAGTGGTACTTCCAGAGACCCCAAGGGAACTGGTTCGATTCCGTAACAGACTACGCAACCATGCTGCCCATGTCAGAGCTGGCACAGAAGCCAACCTTCCTGGATACCGGCTATGCGTACTGGCACGAGCGCGCCCCCTATGAAGAACAGCAGCTATCTCACCAAGCCCAATTGATCCCCGAAATACTGGCTAAGCCCGCAGCCAGAAAGTCTGCTGAGCTTGAGCAAGTCGATAAAGAGTACGAGACATACAGTGTGACGCAAAGTGGTCGTACAACCACCAGCTAGGAGTCGTCGTTTCAGTCCTTGAAAGGAAGAAAAGTGGTTCCATTCGCTGAATCGCCTCTAAACTGGCGTGTTCCAACCAACGTTCCGCAGGTACCTGCACCAATTTTTCAATCAGTTCGCTCCCTGCAGTGCGATCAAGGCCCGGTAGTTCAGTCAGTGACGGATATGGATTGAAAGGGACTGCTCCAGGGGATTCCTCGTCAGGCAGCCAAAAACCTGGCCAGTCCAAAGCATGCGATATTGGCAAAGCGACCCTGCGTTCGCCCAACCAATTATGGTAAACGCAAGCTAATGGCACTCGTTCCCCAAGATCCTTCGGTCGAGCAATAGATGGCAGGAGATTCATACAGCTTAACCTGACGGTTAGCCCGGCTTTACCGAGCGCGAGAAGGGCTACCAGTCCTGACGATGGCCAAGCGTCCAGCTCATCTTTCAACTGCGCAGCATTCTCCTCCAACAAACCAGCGAAACCCTTCACCGGCTCTACGCCTCTCACCAAAAATGATCCGCTTGCACCCACTGCTTTACCATTACAGATATTCAAATCCCAGGTGGTGCTATCGGGTTTCTGATTGAATCGAACGACCTTTTCTCCAGCCCGGCGAACGACCTCTCCTTCCCCATTACCAATTAAGTGCCAGATGGGCATCAGTAATTGTGACTCACTCAGTAAACCTCATGTTTCAGGACGATCCTGCCAAGACTGATATATCTTTACCCACGATTTGGAACTTTGCTGCTCCATCAACGGCGTCCTCAGCTTCTCAGGAACGTAGTGCCCGTCTCGAAAGCGACCACATAAACGACATGCCTCATCCATTAAATCTCGCATATCATCGTCTGTTTCAGGGATGGATTTTCGACCTCGCTCAAGGCCAAGAACCCTGTCGATACCGCCTGCCACCGCACAAGGGTAATAACCCTGGGGTGTGAGTCCAATTCCACAACTCTGGGCAATATCACAGCCATTACGGAAGTCAGAAAAAGCGTACTGCCAGCTATCAATTGGCGCCATATTGAATGGACCGAACCCCGGCTGGACGTTCTCGCTCTTTGACGAATTCTCTACCTCAACGCCCTCGGGTATTCTGTCCAGAATCGAATTCACTCTCACACCATAACCATTAGTGACCACCTCAATGGCCGTCTCTGGAAAAACCTCCTTGAGCTTGCTCAGGACCTCTAGAATTCTAAGAAAATCGGGGTGCAAAGTGGGTTCCCCTCCCAGAATCCGGATGCGCCGCCAGTGGCGATTCTGAGCCATTGAGTCTGCAACAAACTGCTCAATCTGGGAGACATTGATATGACGGGCTTCTGGAGCTTGGGCAGAGGAGCGATTGCAGTTGTTGCACCTAAGGTTACACAGATATGTTAGATCTATCTCAATCAGATCCCGAGAGGGAGCATATTGATAGCCAAGTAGCTTGGTCACAGGAGTTTGAACCCTGACCCAACGCCACATACTCTTGAGGGCAAACTTTAGCCGTACCCAAAAAACGAAGCTGGTAGGGTAATTGTTTGGATAAACAAAACCACCCTCGCTCTTTTTTCTCTTAAAATGCAAAATGACTGGCCTCCTCCGTGTGCCCGAAATAAAAAATGCTGGCACCATAACGCCAGCTTTCCAATTGAAGGGCAAGCTCAAACCCAAGGTTCAAACATGACTAACAACGACATCGTCCAAAAACTCTGGAACCTCTGCGACGTCCTGCGGGACGACGGCATCAATTATTCAGATTACGTGACAGAACTGGTGCTGCTGCTGTTTATCAAAATGGTACACGAGAACACCGAGGCCGGCACGCTCAAGAAACACCCCCTACCCGAGGGCTGCCGCTGGACCGACCTGAACGGCAAATCAGGCATCAACCTGCTGAACGACTACAAACGCATCCTGCTTAGTCTCTCGACCGGTAGAGACAGCGACGGCACCTTGGTGCATAACGACCCGTTGATCAGCGCAATCTACACCGATGCCCAGACGCGGTTGCGCGAACCTCGCCATCTGGAACAGATGATCAAAACGCTGGATCAGATTGACTGGTTCAGCGCGCAGAAAGACGGTCTGGGTGATTTATACGAAGGCTTGCTGGAAAAAAACGCTAATGAGACCAAGTCCGGAGCTGGCCAGTACTTCACGCCCCGGGCACTGATCAACACAATGGTGGCCTGTATCAAACCTCAGGCCGGAGAGATGATTCAGGATCCGGCCGCCGGCACCGCAGGCTTCCTGATTGCCGCCGATCAACACGTCAAAGACCAGACCGACCAGCTGTTCGACCTGAATGCTAGGCAGCAAGCCTTCCAGCGCAACGACGCCTTTGTCGGTATCGAACTGGTTCCCAGCACCCGTCGGCTGGCCCTGATGAACTGTCTGCTGCACGGCATGGAAGGCGACGAAGAGGGTGTGATTCACCTGGGTAATGCTCTAGGCCAGCAAGGTGCCGGTCTGAAGAAGGCCGATGTCATTCTTGCCAACCCACCGTTCGGCACCAGCAAAGGCGGCGATGCCAGCATCACCCGGGACGACTTGACCTACAAGACCAGCAATAAACAACTGGCATTCCTGCAGCACATCTATCGCAACCTGAAACCCGGAGGCCGCGCCGCCGTGGTATTGCCGGATAACGTGCTGTTTGAAGCCGGTGTCGGCACCGAGGTGCGCCGCGACCTGATGCACAAATGCAACCTGCATACCATTTTGCGCCTGCCTACTGGCATTTTTTACGCCCAGGGTGTGAAAACCAACGTGCTGTTCTTCACCAAAGGCAGCGCGACCGACAAGCAACAGGAAGAAAACAGCACCGACAACGTCTGGATCTACGACCTGCGCACCAATATGACCAGCTTTGGCAAACGCACTCCCTTTGGCGAGCAGCACCTGAAACCGTTTGAAGCTGTGTACGGCGACGACTCCAATGGCCAGAGCCCCCGCACGGAAGGCGAGTGGAGCTTCCATTCTGACAAAATCGACCTGCCGGAAGAAATTAAAGTCACAGGCGAAAACCAAGGCGTGGATGAACGCATGATCCACAGCCGCTGGCGCTGTTTTTCTCGGAAATGGATCGCCGAGCATAAAGGCGACTCGCTGGATATCGTTTGGTTGAAAGACAGTGACAGTGTGGATGCGGCTAATTTGCCGGAGCCCAATGTTCTAGCCGGTGAAGCTATAAGTGAGCTGGTGCAGGCGCTGGGGGAATTGGGTGGGCTGATGCGGGAATTAGGGGCTGATGAGGAGGCTGATGGGCAACGTATTTTGTTGAACGAAGTACTTGGTGAGGTAAAGTAATGGCTTCTCATCGGTCAGAATGGGCACAGGTAATAGCTGCAACTGGTTTCACTCAAATTTCCACAACTGGCAAAAAGGTTAAAACCAAGGATTGCCTGCAAACCGGAAGATTCCCTGTTATTGATCAAGGCCAAAATCCGGTTGCTGGGTACGTGGATGATCCCGACAGGCTTATCAATGTTTCCGATCCACTTATCGTTTTTGGCGATCACACCCGAGCAGTAAAATGGGTCGACTTTAGCTTTGTACCTGGGGCGGATGGAACCAAGATTCTTCAACCGGAACCATATCTTTTTCCCCGTTTCGCGTATTACCAACTTCGATCATTAGAAATTCCTAATAAAGGGTACTCCCGGCATTTCAAGTTCTTAAAAGAGCTGAAGTTCGAGGTTGCCCCCCTCGCCGAACAAAAAACCATCGCTGTCAAACTCGACACTCTGCTGGCCCAGGTGGAAAACACCAAAGCCCGCCTCGAACGCATCCCAACAATCCTCAAACGTTTCCGCCAGTCCGTGCTGGCTGCAGCGGTGAGTGGGCGGTTAACGGAGGAGTGGAGGAACAATCGAACCACCAAATCGTCGCCAAAAAAGCTCTTGAACCACTTTGAGGAGCTACGCCAGATAGCGGTTCAAGACGAGAACCTAAGAACCGGAAAAAAAACCAAGTATAAGCCTGTGACTATCGACACTTATGGCACGCCCGGAGATTTGCCAAACTCGTGGTATTGGATACCTGTAGAAGCACTGGCCACCAAGGTCACTGACGGTGTTCATAAAAAACCCACATATATCAGCAATGGCGTGCCATTCATTACCGTCAAGAACCTAACAAAAGGTAACGGCATATCATTTACCGAAACAAACTACATCTCAACTCATGATCATGAGGAGTTTTGTAAGAGAACCAACCCGGAGAAAGGCGATATTCTCATATCGAAAGACGGAACTCTTGGCGTAGTCCGACAGATTCGCACCGACGCCATATTTAGCATTTTCGTCTCTGTGGCATTGGTAAAGCCAGCAGATAGAAGCATGAGCAATTACTTAGAACTCGCGTTTCAATCATCAGTGGTTCAGGGGCAAATGATTGGCGTTGGCACCGGTCTTCAACACATTCATTTGATCGACCTTCGAAAGGATTTGATACCTGTTCCCCCGCTTGAAGAACAAATCGAAATCGTTCACCAAGTAGACCAACTCTTCGCCTATGCCGAACGCGTCGAGCAACAAGTCAACAACGCCCTAGCCCGCGTCAACAAGCTCACCCAATCCATACTCGCCAAAGCCTTTCGGGGTGAACTTACTGAGCAGTGGCGCAAGGACAACCCGAACCTGATTAGTGGGGAGAACAGTGCTGCGGCGTTGCTGGAAAGGATAAAGGTCGAGAGAGCGGCGATGAAACCAACCAACGCAGCCCGCAAACGGAAGACCTCGGCATGAGTGATATCAAACTGTTTCGGCTGTCTGAGACCAGTGTTGAAGAACTGAGCGGAAAAAGCGCGCAACTGGAAAAGCATCTGCAAAACCATGTCGAAGCCAATATGGAGACTCTGATTGGCGTGCGTTTTCTAGCCAGCGAATATAGCACTGGCAAAACACATAAAGGCCGGATTGACTCTCTCGGTTTGGATGAAAACGGCTGCCCGGTGATTGTGGAATACAAACGCCACAACAACGAAAATATCATCAATCAGGGACTATTCTATCTGGACTGGCTGCTAGACCATCAGGCCGAGTTCAAATGGCTAGTAATGGAAAAAATCGGTAAGGCCGAGGCCGAGGGTATTGAGTGGTCCGGCACCCGGCTGATAGCTATTGCCTCAGATTTTAATAAGTATGACGAGCATGCGGTTCAGCAGATTAACCGTAATATTGAGCTCATGCGCTACCGTTATTTCGGTAACGAGCTGCTGCTCCTAGAGCTCGTAAACGCCCAAACAGCAAATCAGGCAGCGCCCACCGCCGGCGCACCACTAGCCCTAAAGAAAACTGGGAAAAACACTAGCAAAGACAAAAGCCAGCAGGAACGTCTCGCCGATGCGCCACCAGAACTGCTTGATCTGTTCCATACGGCCTGCCGCTACACCGAACAGTTGGGCGATGAAGTACAGCGCAAAGAACTCAAGCTTTACACTGCTTTCAAAAGCATTCGTAACTTCGTTTCTATTGTGGTTCAAACTGGGAAAGACTCACGATTGCAAATGTACCTGAAGCTCCCTGGATCGCTCGGCGAAGAAACAACCTTCAGCCGCGACGTAACCAACATTGGTCACTGGGGCACCGGCAATCTTGAGGTGAATGTTCGCACGGCGGAAGACTGGGAAAAGGCCCGGATATTAATTGAACGGGCGTACCAAGAAAGCTGATTCACACCAAGATTGCAGATCAAAGAGAATAATCATGGAAGAAGATAAAAATAAACTTGATCAAGCAGACGTTAGCGTGACCCGTGGCTCCTACACGGCGAACTTGCTCGGTAACATTCGGGGGCACCTTGCGGGTCTCCAAGGCTATGACATTATGGCTTTGGAGCTCATCCAAAACGCCGACGATGCCAAGGCACACGGCGTCGCCTTCGATATCACGGACGACGCACTGGTAGTCTGGAATAGCGGGGCGTTCACATACTGCGGGGAAATGAGTCCAGTGTGCCGCCTCATGCAAGAGGATAACTATAGCTGTGACTTCCACCGCATTGCCGATGTCGGGAGTGGCGGAAAACTTGCCAAAAGCGAGAATATTGGTCGATTCGGTATCGGTTTCGTTTCAGCCTATCAGGTTACGGATCACCCCGAAATCCACTCCTCCGGAATCAAGCTTCAGCTGATACCCGAGGAAGCACAGTATGCGTGTTCAAACATACCGCTGGAGACAGGAACCAAGTTCGTTCTCCCATGGGCAATGAACCCTCACTCAATTGGTCGGCGAGCAATTGGAGCGACTCCAGTGCGAGCCGGCGACATTGACCAACTTCAGCTTGAAGTCCTAGCGGTATTACGCAGGAGCCTTCTCTTTCTTCGGCACATCGAAACAACAGAGGTTCGTCGAAATGGCAAATTGCTGTTGCGCTGTGAACTGAACCGTTCTGATGATTCCTCACTTACTATTACTTATAGCCCCGAGCATTCAGTTGAGCGTTGGCATATTATCCGCGGAGATGCTGAACAAGAAGCTGAACGGCTAGCCAAAGAATATGACCTTTTAAAGAGCTTGAACCGCAGCTCAAAATTCGCGATTGCACTTAACTTAGATCCGGATTATCAGGACAAGGGCCTGCTTTACGCCTTTCTTCCTACTGAGCAGAACACAGGCTTACCTCTGCACATCAATGCGGATTTTTTCCCGGAGGCAGACCGCAAGGCGCTGATCTTTTCCGGAACTCAACATGCTAGGTACTGGAATGAAATGCTCATTTCGGCCGCGGCGGCTGAGCTGGCGCGGAATCCGGAATCTTTGGGCCGGCTAATCGGCGAGGAGGCCCTCTGGCGAATTATCCATCAAGCTTTTCAGATTGCCTCCCGAGATTCAGACTACCCTGCCTGTTTCAAGGCTTTTTGGAAGCAATTTAACGGCACCGTTCCGGCCTGCAAGGTTGCTATTGATACCAACGGGGAGCTCCATGTACCTAGCGAGATTTTTTTACCCAGCAGTACAAGATTCTCTGATGGTCAGCTTTCGGCCCTAAATCGTTTAGGCGCCAATGTTGTTTCTGAAAAACTTTCGCCCTACCGCAACACTTTGAGCAAAATTGGGGTTCCGACTCTCAGGCTGGACCCTCTTATTGCGATCCTGAGAGCGAACTTGTGCAATATAACGGGAGAAAGCTGTCGAACAACTGAAGAAATGCTCAAGCAATTCTGGGTTCCACTCTGGAGTATTATTGAAGAATTGATGCCAGCGAATTTCTTCAAGAACCGCTTGGTGGATCAGTTAAAAACTCTCCGCTTTCTGGTGACGGAAGGTTTGTATACCGTTTCTGCAGCAGATGCCTATCAATGTAGCAGGATAATTAATGCGAGTTTGGCAGCTCGGCTATTTCCGAAGATGTTCATCTGTTCTCGACATATTGCCGATCATCCTAATATCAGCAAGCTCGTTGCGGATCTTGATCTTCAAGCAGTAACAAATCATCTCTCGAAACAAATATCTCGACATGATTTGGAATACTGCATCAACATTGAAGCCGATGCTCTAAAAGATATTTATGACTTTTTCCCAGAAATTGACAATCTCGGCTACTCCTCTAATCAGGTCTATAAAGCCCTTTCGAACCTTCCAATTTGGAGCTCAAGCCAAGGTTTGATTAAGGCCTCAAGCGCGCTTCTTCCGGGTAATTTTGAAGATCCAACTGGGAAAGGCGCACTCCTAAATACCAGTGTTCTGACTGCTACTGCCAAACAATTTATTTCTGAAAAGTTAGGCGTCAAAACTCAGTCAATTAGTGCCTTTGTCGAAACGATGCTGCCCACGTTTTTTGATTCCTCAGGTCCTCTGGATGAAAGTCGGTACAGTATCCTTATTCGTGAGCTTTCTAATCACCCTGAGCTTCTCGACCATACAAATGCGTTTAAAACCCTCCAGAGCCTGCCAATCCTGCCGACGCAAGGTGGAGGGTGGTCCGAACCAGCTTCCGTGTATGCACGCACCGAGCAGCTCGAAAACGTGCTTGGCAATGATGACCACCTTTGGCTAGACTTTTCCAAACTACCAGTAGCTCAATCCGTCAAAAGCTTTGTTGACGCTCTTGGTGTTCTACACTCTCCAGCTCCAATCCACCTTGTCCAACGCCTAAAAAACTTGGCTGAGGCACATCACCCAGATGAAACCGTTAAGAAACTATCAGCAGAAGCCTTCTATACGCTGTGTGAAGTTGTTCATGGGCAAGCCGGAACCGAGACTCTCTCAGAAGCTGTATCAAAACTAAAAGCAGCCCGTTGTCTGCCCGCGAAAAACGACGAGAAGAACTGGTATTACCCAGTTGATCTGTATACACCATTCCGATCTGAGGGTTTTGAAAGCCAAGCTCACATTCTGGACTTCAGAAATACAAACAGGCTAAACACTGAGCTTCTGGAAGATATCGGCGTAAAACTCAAAGCCCCGACAGAACTTGTTGTGTCGCACCTTCAACACTGTATGGAAAACGGAACACCGCCACACGAGACGTGCTATCGAATACTGAGTGAGCGCGCAAAAGATGACTCTGAGGTGACTAAACTTCGGGGAACATCGTGTATTTACGTCGAAAAATTACAGGCTTTCGTGAAGCCCAGCAAAATCTATTGGTCACAGCAACAACTGGGGCGCTTCGCATACAGGGTTCCTCCAAATCTTGAGCACTTCACCAACTTTTTTAATGTCGTCGGCGTCAAGGATTCGCCAGATGTCGATGAGCTTGTTGAGATTCTTCTGGAAATAATTGCCGAATTCTTCGAGCAATCAAAACCATTAACTGGAGCAGACAGAGCGGTATATCAGTCTTGTTTGCATCATTTAGCCGAGGCTTTTACTCAGGGAAGTCTCGAACAACACAATTTAGTTCAGCTCCAGAAAGCCCCATGCATTCTGAATTTCGACGATTACTTCGTTCACCCGGATGAAGTGCTGCTACATGATAGCGAGTGGTTGGCAAAATTTTTTGACGGCAACATGGATCAGGGTCTCTGCAAACTAGATCCTGAACTCTGGATTTTCGCAGACGCTTTAGGTGTTAAACGTCTCAGCAGGGCCTGCCATCTAAAGCTGGACAAAATAGTCGGAGAGAAACTTCCAGAACAAGAGGTGAGCAAAACGCTAGGAAATCGGGCAAGAGTTATCCTCAGGCTCTTTCACGATAAACCCAGGACTATCCAAGAGCGAATTACGCCGACACTCTTCAACCTCAGTGTATACAGTACCGACAACACCTTTCTGCAGGCTATAGCTGTTATTGATAGTCAGGAAATTCATGCACCTGTGTGCAGTGCTAACGCTTTCTTTGACCAGGAAACTAACGAACTACTTGTAACTAGACCTATTAGCAATGCGAGCTGGGCTCCTATTCTAACATCGCTTTTACACCACCTGATGCCAGAAGAGTCAGGTAGTGCTATTTCAAACCTTACGCTAAGCCTGTACTCACTACTCAACATGAGCCCGGAAGTTGCAGATACCCACCTAACAAGCTGTGGTATACCCCCACTCCCCGAGAACGAGGAAGTTGACGGTTATGATCTAAGTACTCAAGAGTTGGGTGAGCTAGGCCACAATTCTACAGAGAATGAGCCTGTCGAAGGCTCAATGAATAATTTTTCGGATGAGCCAGCATGTGAGGCGCACAGTGGTTCTGAAGATGAACCTACCAAAACAGAGCCAGGTTCAGACACTACATCAGTGACTCGTTTTAATAGCGAGAGCAACCTAGCCACCAAAGAGCCCGGAAATTCCGACTCCACGGCGCACAACGGACAAGATCGCAGCAGTGGAAGCGACAACAAACCAAAACGCCGATCCAAGCACAAGGAGCAGTGGGATAAAAGGTTGTTGTCTTATGTGAAGAGGAGAGATCCTTCCAACGATGATACCTCTGCAACCGGCGATGGAAATGAACACAACCTTGGTGTCGAGGTGATTGCTCGACAAGCGGTTTGTGACTTTGAAAAACGACGGGGGCGTGTACCCACCCAGATGCCGCAAACACACCCCGGTTATGACATTGAAAGCCTAGACACAGAAACTGGTGAAAGCCGAATGATTGAAGTGAAGGGCGTGAACGGGGAGTGGAATCAAACTGGGGTTGGTCTATCTGGCTTGCAATTTGATTACGCAAAAAAATATAACGATTCATATTGGCTGTATGTTATCGAGTTCGCTGCAGACCCAGACAACATAAGAGTTCACCCCATTCAAAATCCCGCATCACAAGTTACGTCTTTTATGTTTGACGGTAACTGGAGAGGCGCAGCCCTTTGAAGAGGTAGAAGATCCAACTTCAGGATTCGTCTTTGGCGCGAGAATACAGCACGATAAACTGGGAATCGGCGAAATTATCGAAACTAAAAAACGAGGCGTGGTAAAAATGTTAACCGTCCAGTTCGAAGATAAGCCCCAACCAACCAAGAACGTCGCTATCAACATTTATCAGATGAAAATATTGGAGCCTGAAGATGGCGACGATCATTCCTGAACTATCAGAGGCTCAGCTAGATGAACTCCAATCAAGTGCAGAGGCTAAAGTATACAGATCATTTCGTGACAACCTTGCCTCATCCTATACGGTGCTATTTCAGGTAGGTTGGATTCTGAAAAATGAACGTGATCGAGCCCGAGATGGCGAATGCGACTTTATCGTATGTCACCCAAAGTTGGGCTACCTTTGTGTTGAGGTAAAAGGTGGGGGGATTTCCTACAAGGCTGAATCAGATACATGGTATTCCGTCGATCGACATCAAAATAAGTTCTCAATAAAAGACCCTGTCCAGCAAGCTCTCAAAGCCAAATATTCCATATTCTCCAAGCTCAAGGAGCACCCTTCATGGCGAAATTACGGCCTGAACAATGTTCTCAGAGGACATGCTGTATATTTTCCTGACATTGGCGACCCAATACCATTATCACGACCGAATATGCCAGCTAGTCTCATTGGCACCAAAGCCGCACTGAATAGTCCACAGGAATGGGTCGATAACGCATTCCGCTATTGGGGAAGCGCCTCAACTAACTTCAATCCTATCGAGCAGTCCGGTATTGATTTTATGAAGAAGGTTTTTGCTCAATCTTTTTCAGTTCCTGCTTTGATTTCAGTACAACTTGATGAGATTGAAGAACGACGAATACACCTAACTAATCAGCAAATTAGTATTCTCGGCCTGCTCCAATCACATCGGCGCGTTGCAATCAGAGGTGGCGCCGGCACCGGTAAAACTGTTCTCGCTATGGAAAAAGCTCGCCGTCTTGCCACTGATGGATTCAAAACACTTTTGACCTGTTATAACAGACAGTTAGCAGATCACCTGATGCATCTTGCCCAGGACATCCCGAATCTTGATGTGATGAGTTTTCACCAACTTTGCTACCAATGGGTTGATCGTGCAGATAGAACGACTGGAAGGAACTTAAAAAGCGAATCAAAAGTAACTTTTCCCGGAACCGGTTTTTTTGAAGTGCAACTGCCCATGGCACTCTCCTTCGCGCTCGACGTAACCGAGGAGCGTTACGATGCAATCATATGTGATGAGGGACAAGATTTCGGTGAGGAATACTGGATCCCATTAGAACTCTTGCTGACAGACACAGAAGAAAGTCCATTCTATGTATTCTATGACGAGAACCAGAACATCTATTCTCGTACTAGTACTTTTCCCATTCAGACCCCTCCTATTACACTAACCAAAAACTGCAGGAATACTATATCAATTCATAACGCAGCGTATGGTCACTACCGTGGTGTACCTATTGATCCACCTGAAATAGATGGAGAGGAATTAGTTTTTGACACTGCTCCGAACTTGGCATCGCAAGCGCGCAAGATTCATTCGAGGATTGTCGAGCTAATTCATCAACAAGGCGTCAGCGCAAACGATATCACCGTATTGATCGGCGATGCGAAAAATAAGTCTGGTTACTACGCTTCTCTGAAAGGCCTCCCTCTTCCCGGAGCAGTAAGTTGGTTAGAAGAAGGTCATAAATCCATAAATGGCGTATTGCTAGAAACTGTTAATCGCTTTAAGGGTTTAGAGTCCCAGATAATCATATTGTGGGGATTGGACGGCTTGGATCTCCAGTCGAATGAAGAATTGCTTTATGTCGGGTTGAGTAGAGCAAAATCGCTACTTATCGTTTGCTCTACTCCTGCAACTATTGATCTACTCTAATAAACTTCTTGCGTCGACGATTGGGGTAAGTCGATCGGATTTTAGGTCACGATAAATAGATAGAGAGCTCAATCAATAATCACCCCCTCTAGAAATAGTAAAAATTTAACCTATTGAAAAATAGTGCATTAATTTTCTCACACTTGCTTCAGGTCTAAACAAATAGAACTGGTGAGTAGGAGTGCCTAAAGGTCTGATGGATGGTTACCCATCAGCTCATCTGAGGCCTTCGGCCACTTGAATTTCTCCTCCGCCAACGATTTGTAATAGAGCACAAAATCGTTGTCTCCCCACATCAGACATTTGATCTTGTTTCGGTGCTTGTTGGTGAAGGCATAAAGCGCACCGGTAAACGGATTGTGGCCCAGTTCCTGTTCAACCAAGACTGCCAGGCCCTGGGCCTGCTTACGGAAATCAACGGGCGCCCGGTACAGATAAATCTCTGGCAACGACAAGGACGGGCGTAAATATCGGTGGCGCATCACAGCTGTCTCAAAACAGCGCCCAGCAACTCAATGTTGCCGGCGTGTAAACCGGTGATGGAAGCACCACCGGGAAGTGACACCGTCAAGTCGTCGGCTTCGCAGATGCCAACGCTAGGAGCAGAAACGACCCGAGCGAACCCGGTGGCCGCTTGATCCTGCTTTGGAGAGCCTTCAGTCGGAGCCAGCTTCTGGCGCCAGTAAACAAATTGATGATAAACCAGCGACTGTTGTTTGCAGTAAGCGCTGCCGGACACGCCGGAGGCTTCCCAGTCAGTGATATGCTGCTGCCAGACGTGCGCTCGTTCGGTTGGGGTCATGCTGATTCCTCATGGAATGGGTGAGGAGTCAATGTGTGTAATCGGCGAGCCGGAATGTAGGTGCTGATTTATTGGCGCTTACAGCGAACCCGGTGGCCGCTTGCTCTTGCTCCAGGGAGTCTTCAGTCAAGACTAGATGGATCGAAAAACGGGTATACGGGAATTCTATCTTGCGCCCTCAAAGATAAGCCGATAGCTCAATAACCACACCACTTTTCTTCAAATTTCGGTATGTCGCCTCAGAATCGTCATCCCGGGTCAACCGAAGGTCATCTTTCAAGTAAACTGGGCGCAACTTCTCTTTTTTCTGAGAACTGGCTTTGATTTCAGGCTGCCCCGGAGTCTTCTCCTCCAGCTTTTTAATATGAGCCACTAACGAGAATAAATCCTCATCTGGCCGCTCCTCCAGAGCCTGCTCAGCAACAATGGGCGCAATATCTTCCCCAATACCCATCTGACCTAATATCGCAATCAGACGCTCCAGTTTGGAGCTCTGAGCATCAGTCTGTGTTTTTTGATCAACAGGCAGATGCGAAGCTTTCTGCAAAGCACTCTGAACACGCAGCGCCTCCCTGGGTATATCAAGGTCAGCGAATTGAAGAATCGTTGCTTCTCGGCCACTTCGTAAAGCGGCAATCATCGGATGCATCATCGCAAGCTCTTCTTGGTAGACCTTGGTTACGATCGCTCGATCTATCGACTCCCGACCCGACACAACTGCTCTTACTTGGCTGAGATAGAAAAGAGCAACGGCTATGTGCGCAATACCCTGGGTGTACTCCCAGAACAAGTCCATCATTTCATCAGTGAAAGGAGTCGCGTGCTCAAACCACTGCAGCTTCCATAGTCGCTTGAAGAATCTTTCCCACTCTTCATCACTGCCCGTATTCTCGGTGCGTGCAAACCGCCCCCATTCCAGACTGCCAAACTGAGCCGCCCTTCGCGCCGACCGCATAGTCGGCTGAAAAAGCTCTAGAGCTTTGGGCGTCCCGATAAAAAGGACTGGTACTTTGATCACGTTGGTCAGAGTAACAAAGAAGTTGAGCATCTGGGCCGCACCTCCCGACCGGGATTTCTCCAAGTGCTGAATCTCATCAATGACGAGCACGCCGACTGAATGCAGCGCAGACACACGAGCAACGTCTCCCAGCATAGACTCTGCAGAAGATCTACTTTTCACATAGAGCGCTTGGTAATCCGTACCCAGCGCATCGTCAATAGCTCGGAAAAAATGGGTACATAAACTCTTCACTGAGCCATCATGGGGGCATTCCACTTTTAACCAAACAAGCTGGCAATGTTGGTAGTCAGGATGGTAAATCGCTTGCGGATAACTCCTTAAGATAGCCTCTATCGCCGTTGTCTTACCGGTACCAGAACATCCAATGACAGAACTGACCAACGCCTCATTACCGGCGTTTCGTAAGATTGCTGTGAAGTCAGTACGTGCCACATCATCAAGATTACGGTGGTAATCAGACGCAGCGATATTCCGGCTCAGATACCCACGGCGAATCATGCCCGAAATCATTTGCTCCAACTGAAGATGGGATTTGGTTGGATACAGAAATTGATCCAGAATTCGCATCATTGCATGACGTCGAATGTGGGCTGGCAATAATTTTTCAGCTTCATCTACGCTCGGGAAGCGACCTAGCATCTTCGCAGTAGCCTGCGGTGAGTTAATAGGAGGCAAAGCATTAATCAGTGGATGCCCTTCATATTCCCGGATTTCTGCTTCTCGATACTCGGCGAGTGGCAACTTAATCATCATCGTCCTCCAAGAAAGCATCCAAATCGGGGTAGTCTATGCTCTCATTTGGATGCGGTTTTTGAGAGCGGAAAGGCACTATATCGGCTGGGCGATCTCGCTTGACCTGACTATCATTTTTAATAGCACTTTGATCCCTTTCGGTCTCTTTTTCTGTCACGCGATTGTCCCGTATTCCACGGAGTCGTGCCGAATCACTGGCAGATGACTTATTGGTTTTTTGTCGCTTCTTGGCAGTCGCAACAATTTTTTCAACGGCGGCCAGTGAATCTGGCTTTCGATAATCCTCAGCCTGTCGAGCGGTCGCTTTCGTACGGCCCACAGCTTGGAGCACCCCAGCGGCTTCCATAAAACTCATATCGCGAAATCTGCGACTTCTGTCCGAAAGTTCGCACACCCAATAATTCTCAAACGTTTTGTCGGGTCTCAGATAGACCGTATTGGTTCGCCTGGGATCGAAGGCGACTTCAACTTTTGATGGCCGGTTCTGGCGGATCCGATCAAACCAACCTGCTGTAATTGCTTCCCGACAAGTATAAACAAGACCTTTGAGGGTAATGCCCATCTGAGACACTGTTCCAATTTCATAGGGCAAAAGGTTAATTCGAGCTAAATTCTCGTCGCATGACCGGAGCTTGCCGGTGCGGTTCTGGATTCCCCAATTCCATAGATCCAACGGTATTGATGGCAGATCTACTGGCATATCGGGCGCAAGGTCATAGCCTTCAATAACATGTTGGGTGTTATAGACAACAACCAAGTTGATCAGCATTTTTGTGAATTCAGAAATATTCAGAACTGCATCCAATTCATAGCGCTTACCGATGCGCTTCTTGCCATTCATCGGCTCCACTACACCACCCACGTAAGGCCGGAACTGACTCTGAATTGTGTTGAAGAACCGCTCGCAGATCGCTTTGTCATCACCTCGGTAGGCCCGTGAGTTACTCAGTTGCACGCCAAACCTGTTAACCAGCACATCGGCTTGGCGGTATAGAAGTTCGCCCCTATCGGCCATCATCCCCGCAGGAATGCCGATACTGGGCCAATCTTCTGTTCGGATATCCACTCCGTATTCCCGGCAATAGGCCCTTTTGTCACTAAAGGAATTACTCAACGCCAGCATTGCGGCCACCCAAGAGGGGTTTTCCAGGCCCACGTACATGCCAACCACCATTCGGCTGAACACATCTTTGACGAAGTACAAAACGGGTCG
Organism: Marinobacter sp. ELB17; assembly: GCF_000169375.1. Taxonomy (GTDB): domain Bacteria; phylum Pseudomonadota; class Gammaproteobacteria; order Pseudomonadales; family Oleiphilaceae; genus Marinobacter. Next base: position 17,246 of record NZ_AAXY01000016.1, on the reverse strand, counting down.
ACCGATGATGACGTTAGGATCATCTTCGGCCACGAGATAAAGATCACCGATCGTCGCATCGATTTCGTATCGTGCTCCCGGGCCAAAATTCAAATTCGCTGACGTACTTGTCAACGCTCGCATATCTTTTTCGTAAATTCGTGCAGGAGTTCGCTTCCGCGCGACTACGCTATTCTGATAGTTAGTCTTAAAAAAATACCGAAACTGCTTCAGTGTGGGCACCGCCGATTCAGTGGCAGTGGGATATCGAGCTTTAAAGAGGCCAACAGCTTTATCCTTCGCCGCAGTCAACGGCACCTTTTCATTCGTCAGATAAAAGCCATCGAGCACCATGCGAAACAGCTCCGCTACCTCCTCTGTTACTGGTACACCTACCCCTGGAGAAACCGTTCGCTTTCGCCCAACTTTGTTTTCAATTTCGCGCCTTGGCCGCCCAGCGGCTCCGCATTTATGGTGATCCGATGCCAAAGCATTTGGTGCCATTCCCCTTTGCCAGAAACGCCGAAGTTGGCGAGTGATGTAAAGTCTCGGCTTATCAGTAGATATTAGGAGCTGGCTTATCAGCCGATTACGCTCACTTTTGATGAACATCAGCGCATAATCGCCAAGTAAAGGGCTAATGGTACTCCAGGCTTCGTCCCGTCTTGCCGCGCCAACGCTGCCCTCTTCGACACTGACCAAAGGGTATGGGTCAGAGATAGATTCATATCCAGCTGCATGGAATTCTTCTTCTGAGATTTGGAAAGGCCAGGCTTTCTCGCTATCTACATCTATCAGCATTAAGTCACTCAGGTGCTCAAGAACGACTCTGTAACGTCTATTTGTATAGGGATCGCTGAAAACTTGATTAAGAAGCATTATTCACCCCGGCGACTGGCACTGTTTCTCTGAGTGCGAGGTCTCCATAGGTCCAGCTGTGGAACGCTTTATCTAAAGGAGCCCGTATGAATCGGTAGGCCACCGCATGCCTGAGGATGCTCAAATGAAACCCGGGGTCTAGTTCATATTGGTCGTCGAGCTTTGCGCACAGCCGTGTCACCTTGGCTTGGGGGTACGGCTCCAGCCGGTACAAAAGATCCTGCACGTCTGCAACGCCCAGCTCTTGGTGATTGGTCATGTCCGGATTTAGGTAAGGCTGGATCCAGAGCAGATTTTCTCGCATACCATCAGTTACTTCCCTCTGTGTGAAAATCCTCCATTCGATTCCGCGAGCTTCCCAGAATGTTTTTTCAATTTGGAGTTTTTCCATAACTCTTAGCTTTGATAGTTCTGATGAGGGTTTGACGGCAATCGCCAGTTGCTTACCCGAAGACAGGTCGATCAAAAGATCGGTTGAAACGACGGTCAGAAAGCCACGGACCTGAGGATGACGAATACCCAAGCGAGCACAGATATCGAGAGTGTCCTCGATTGGCAGGGGATATTGTTCACGGATATCGATGGTTTTCTCAAATTGATCGAAAATCAGGAAGGCATAAAGTTCTATACCAGATAGCAGGTGATGCACTCGACCGACCGAAGCACTTCGAATTCGAACACTTTCACCCTGACTGCTGAGCTCATGAACCTTAATGAATGGTTCATAGTCTTTTCCTGCTCCCCGACCACGGGTTTTGAGCAGCCTTTCGTGTTTCGGATCGATGGGTTTATTAGTATCTGCCATAAAAAAAGCCTCCTGCTAGACTTAGAATAGCAGGAGGCTTATTTTTATCAAACTTTAATGTAAATTATCAGACTTTATTAGTACTTATCAAACTTTAATGTCCTCTGACAGATATCGAGAGTGTCCCGCTAGGCTTATTCCACCGTAACACTCTTCGCCAAATTGCGAGGCTGGTCCACATCCGTGCCTTTAAGCACGGCAACGTGATACGACAGCAACTGCAAAGGCACTGTGTAAACGATGGGCGCAGTAACCTCATGTACCGACGGCAGTGATAAAACGTGCAGACCTTCTTCCGCCTTCACATTGGCTTGAGAGTCTGCAAAGACAAACAGCTCGCCGCCGCGGGCGCGGACTTCTTCAAGGTTGGACTTGAGCTTTTCCAGCATAGCGTTGTTCGGGGCGACGGTGACGACCGGCATGTCGCTGTCTACCAGCGCCAGCGGGCCATGTTTGAGCTCGCCCGCCGGATAGGCTTCGGCGTGTATGTAGGAAATTTCTTTCAGTTTCAGCGCACCTTCCAGCGCCACCGGGAACAGAGAGCCGCGGCCCAGGAACAGGCTGTGGACCTTGTCCATAAAGGCGCCAGACATCTCGGCGATGGCGCTGTCTAAAGCCAGTACTTGCTCGACCTGCCCCGGCACCCTATGAAGCGCCTCTACGATTTCAGCTTCGCGCTCTTCGCTCAAGCCATTGTGGCGCGCCAGCGCAAGAGTGAAAATCAGCAACGCGGTGAGCTGGGTGGTAAAGGCTTTGGTGGAAGCCACACCGATTTCCGGGCCTGCCTGGGTCATCATCACCAAATCAGATTCGCGCACCAGCGAGCTGCCGGGCACGTTACAAATGGCCAACGCCGCCCGGAAGCCGGCTTTTTTTGCCTGGCGTAAGGCAGCCAGAGTATCGGCGGTTTCACCGGATTGGGAAATACACAGAAACAGGGTGTCGGGCTGAATCACATGCTTGCGGTAGCGGAACTCGGAAGCCACTTCTACCGAGCAGGGCACACCGGCCAGGTCTTCAATCCAATAACGGGCCACCATGCCAGCGTGGTAACTGGTGCCACAAGCAATAATCTGTACGTGTTGCACGTTCTTGAGCAGGTCTCCAGCGGACGTTCCCAGCGCTTGTTCCAATACTTTTTTGGCTGTGACCCGACCTTCCATGGTGGCTTTGATGACGCGCGGCTGCTCAAAGATTTCCTTCAGCATGAAGTGGCGATATTCGCCCTTATCAGCGGAATCGCTGCCGTGTTCAAAGCGACTCACTGTGCGTTCTACCACTTGCCCCTCGCGGTCGCGAATCTCCATGCGGTCGCGGCGAATGTCTGCCATATCGCCTTCTTCTAAAAACATGAAACGGTCGGTTACCGGCAGCAGCGCAAGTTGGTCAGATGCAATGAAGTTCTCGCCGATGCCTACGCCAATCACCAGCGGACTGCCTTCGCGGCACACGACCATGTGATCGGGTTCATCGGCGTGTATTACCGCCAGGGCGTAAGCGCCGCGCAGATGGCTGATCGCCTGGCTAACCGCTTGATACAGATCGCCGTTGATGCGGTATTTTTTCTCGATCAGATGGGCGATCACTTCGGTGTCGGTTTGCGAGGTAAATTCGAAGCCTTCAGCTTTCAGTTCCTCACGCAGTTCCTGATAGTTTTCGATAATGCCGTTGTGAACGATGGCAAGTCGGTCGCCAGACATGTGTGGATGGGCATTTATCTGCGAGGGCGCACCGTGGGTGGCCCAACGTGTATGGGCGATGCCCACAGGACCCGCCGGCGGATTGGCAGCAATGGCTTCAGCCAAAGCAGCCACTTTGCCGACTTCGCGGGCGCGATGCACCTGTGCTGCGGAGTCAATCACGGCCATACCTGCTGAATCGTACCCGCGGTATTCAAGGCGACGCAGTCCCTCAAGAAGTATGCCGTGAACGTCCCGTTCTGAAACCGCACCTACAATGCCACACATGCTGTTTGTCCTGTTGGTCGTAAAAATTGTCGTGAAAACGGTGAAAAAAATTCTGGAAAGCAGTAAAAAGTAATCGTGCTCAGTGTTTTTTTGGCTGTTGCCAGCCGGGTATATTGCGCTGGCGCCCGCGGGCAACTGCCAGTTCTTGCTCTGCGACATCTTTGGTGATGGTCGAGCCTGCGGCAACAGTGGCGCCAGCGCCAATAGTGACCGGTGCTACCAACGCACTGTTGGAGCCGATAAACACGCCATCACCTAACACCGTCTGGGACTTGTTCACACCATCATAGTTGCAGGTGATGGTGCCCGCACCTACGTTTACGCCAGCACCCAGCGTAGCATCGCCGATGTAGCTCAGGTGGTTAATTTTGCTGCCTTCACCCAAGATGGCTTTTTTGGTTTCAACAAAGTTGCCCACTTTGGTGTTGGCCGCCAATTGTGTACCCGGACGGAGGCGCGCGAATGGTCCGACCTGAGCGTTGGCACCCACGCTGGCCTGCTCGATCACGCTGTGAGCGTGAATCTGCGCGCCATCGGCTATGGTCGCATCGGTGATCACGCAGCCTGGGCCAATAGACACATGGCTACCCAGGGTAACCTTACCAATGAACACCACGTTGACGTCAATTAGCACGTCGTTACCAATGCTGAGCTCACCGCGCACGTCTACCCGCGCCGGATCCGCCAAAGTGGCTCCTTCTATCATTAGGCGTTCGGCTTCGCGGCTTTGATACCAGCGTTCAAGCTCAGCCAGCTGCACGCGGTTATTCACGCCTTGTACTTCAAACGCATTGCTCGGTTGAGCAACGTTGACTGTCATGCCTGCCTCCACCGCCATGGCGATGATATCGGTAAGGTAGTATTCACCCTGAGCGTTGCTACTAGAAAGCTGTGGCAACCAGGTTTTCAGATGGCGAGCACTGACGGCAAGGATGCCGGTGTTCACTTCGCAAATCGCCAGCTGTTCCACATTGGCGTCTTTTTGTTCCACGATAGCGGTTACCTGGCCTGCACTGTTGCGCAGAATACGGCCGTAGCCCTGGGGGTTATCCAGGGTGACCGTTAGCAGCCCAAGGGTTTTGTCATCCAGGTTCTGAATCAACCCTTGCAACGTGTCCGCCGTGATCAGCGGTACATCGCCGTAGAGCACCAGCACTCGCGCATCATCTGGTAGGTCTGGCAATGCTTGGGCAACGGCATGCCCGGTGCCTAGCTGTTGCTCCTGCATAACCCAGCTGACTTTATGGCCAGCAGAGGCGGCTTTTACCTGATCGGCACCATGGCCAATTACCCCGTGAATTCCCGCCGCGCCCAAGGTCTTGGCAGTCGCTATCACGTGGTGCAACATGGATCGCCCAGCAACCTTGTGCAGCACCTTTGGCAGCGATGATTTCATCCGGGAGCCCTGGCCTGCGGCCAGAATAACAACGTGCAGCGGTGACATGAGGTAACTCATCCTTTGTGGTCAGACTCTATAAAACGGAGATGTATATAATAAAAAAGCCGCATCCTTGCAGTGAGCGAAGGCGTTGCACTCACCAAATATGGTGACACAACACCCGCTACCCACGCCGGGATGCGGCTTGTTCAGGGCGAGCCCTGCCGAACGCTGTTAACGAACGTTCTTACGCAGTTTTTGCAATGTGCGTAGCTGAGCGGCGGCTTCTGCCAGCTCGGCGGCAGCACGATAATACTCAAACTCGCCTGTTTTATTCGCCAGTGTCGCTTCGGCGTCTTTCTGGGCCTGCAATGCTGCGGCCTCGTCGACGTCTTTCGCGCGCACCGCGGTGTCGGCCATCAGGGTGACAAGATTCGGCTGTACTTCGAGGTAGCCCCCGGACACATAAAGAATTTCTTCTTCACCACCTTGCTTGATGATCCGCACAGCGCCCGGTTTGAGCGCAGACAGCAGCGGAGCATGGCCTAACTGAATGCCCAACTCACCCTCGGAGCCAGTAGCGATAAGCATCTCTACCAGACCGGAGTAAATCTTCTTTTCAGCGCTTACGACGTCGCAATGTACAGTCATAGCCATTATCTAAGCCTCTTGGGTCAGAAATTGAAAGAGATTTACTTACTTTCTTTCAATTTCATAGCCTTCGCTTTTTCGACGGCTTCATCCATGGTGCCGACCATGTAGAACGCCTGTTCAGGCATATCGTCATAGTCGCCATTGAGGATGCCTTCGAAGCTGCTGATAGTCTCTTTCAAAGACACGTACTTGCCCGGTGAACCAGTAAATACTTCAGCAACGTGGAATGGCTGAGACAGAAATCGCTCAATCTTACGGGCACGGGATACGATCTGCTTGTCATCTTCCGACAGCTCGTCCATACCCAGAATGGCGATAATGTCTTTTAGTTCCTTATAGCGTTGCAGAACATTCTGCACACCACGGGCAACCGCGTAGTGCTGCTCGCCAATCACCAGCGGGTCTAGCTGGCGCGAGGTGGAGTCAAGCGGGTCGATCGCCGGGTAAATACCCTTGGAAGCGATGTCACGGCTCAATACCACGGTGGCGTCAAGGTGGGAGAAGGTGGTGGCTGGTGACGGGTCGGTCAAGTCATCCGCCGGTACGTATACCGCCTGGATGGACGTGATGGAACCGCTTTTAGTGGAGGTAATACGCTCCTGCAACTCACCCATTTCTTGGGCCAGCGTGGGCTGATAGCCTACTGCGGAAGGCATACGGCCCAGCAGTGCGGATACTTCGGTACCGGCCAAGGTGTAACGGTAGATGTTGTCCACGAAAAACAGAACGTCACGGCCTTCGTCACGGAACTTCTCGGCGATGGTCAGACCGGTCAGGGCAACACGCAGACGGTTTCCCGGGGGCTCGTTCATCTGGCCATAGACCATCGCTACTTTATCAAGAACGTTGGAGTCCTTCATCTCGTAGTAGAAGTCGTTACCTTCACGAGTCCGCTCACCAACACCGGCAAATACGGAGAGACCGGAGTGCTCTTTCGCAATGTTGTTGATCAGTTCCATCATGTTAACGGTCTTGCCTACACCGGCGCCGCCGAACAGACCCACTTTGCCGCCCTTGGCAAACGGGCAGATCAGATCGATAACCTTGATGCCGGTTTCCAGCAGGTCTGCAGATGCAGCCTGATCAGCATAACCGGGTGCTTTGCGGTGGATCGCCCAAAGCTCTTCTTCGCCAATTGGGCCCTGTTCGTCGATAGGACGACCCAGAACGTCCATGATGCGGCCAAGAGTCTTGGTGCCCACAGGTACTGAAATCGGCTTGTGTGTATTTTCTGCTTTCAGGCCGCGCTTCAGGCCCTCGGTGCTGCCCATCGCGATGGTACGTACAACGCCGTCGCCCAGCTGTTGCTGAACTTCCAGAGTTGTTTCGCCACCTTCAAGCAGCAGTGCGTCGTAAATGCCGGGTACGGCATCACGTGGAAATTCCACGTCGATAACCGCGCCAATGATCTGAACGATGTGTCCGCTACTCATGCTCGGTTCCTCGCTATCTTCATAGTCAATAATACCAGTAGGATTGTGGCGAATCAGACCGATGCCGCGCCGCTCACAATTTCCGAAATCTCTTGCGTAATGGCTGCCTGACGAGCTTTGTTGTATACCAACTGCAGGTCTTTAATAATGTCACCGGCGTTATCGGTAGCACTCTTCATGGCAATCATCCGGGCAGCCTGTTCGCAGGCCAGATTTTCTACCACTCCCTGATAAACCTGGGACTCAATATAGCGTGGCAGCAGCGCGTCCAGAATCGGGCGCGCATCCGGCTCGTAGATGTAATCCCACTGGTGACCGATGTCGTCTTCCTTGCCTTCCGGCAGCGGCAGCAATTGCTGTGCTTTCGGCATTTGCGTCATGGTATTGACGAATTCGTTGCTAACCAGGTACAACCGGTCGATCTTGCCGTCCCGGAAAGAATCCAGCATTACCTTAACGTTACCGATCAAAGCTTCCGCGCTGGGGGCGTCACCGATGTGCGTAAGAGCCGCAACCACGTTACCGCCGTAGCTGCGGAAAAATGAAGCGCCCTTCTGCCCAATTGCGCAGAGATCAATCGCAACATCTTTATTTTTCCAGTCACGCATTTCACGCACCAGAAGTTTGAACGCGTTGCTGTTCAAACCACCGCACAAGCCGCGGTCAGAAGAGATAACGATGTAGCCTACACGCTTCACCTCACGCTCAAGCATGAACGGATGCCGATAATCTTTGTTGGACTTGGCAATATGTCCAATTACCTGGCGCATCTTTTCCGCATAAGGCCGAGTTGCCCGCATGCGTTCCTGAGCTTTGCGCATTTTACTCGCCGCCACCATTTCCATGGCGCTGGTGATTTTTTGCGTGCTCTTGATGCTGCCGATCTGATTACGTATTTCTTTTCCGATGGCCATAGGTCACTGCCCTTTCAAGTTAGACACTCATTTGGACAAACAGGCCCGCCGCAGCGGGCCGGCGCTGTTACCAGGCTTGAGTGGTCTTGAATTTCTCCAGCGCAGCTTTCAGGCCAGCGGCAACGTCATCGTTGTAGTTGCCGGCAGCACCGATTTTCTCAAGCAGATCTTTTTGCTCGACACGCATCCAATCCAGCAATTGTGCTTCGAACTCAACTACTTTGGTGACATCTATGTCATCAAGGAAGCCTTCGTTAGCGGCATACAGAACGGTCCCCATTTCAGCCACAGACATCGGGCTGTACTGGTTCTGCTTCATCAACTCGGTAACGCGCTGGCCGTGCTCAAGCTGATTACGGGTGGCTTCGTCCAGATCCGAGGCGAACTGGGCAAAAGCTGCCAGTTCACGGTACTGAGCCAGAGCCAGACGAATGTTACCGCCCAGTTTCTTCATGATCTTGGTTTGAGCTGCACCACCTACCCGCGATACCGAAATACCCGCGTTCATCGCCGGACGGATACCGGAGTTAAACAAGTTGGTCTCGAGGAAGATCTGGCCATCCGTAATAGAAATTACGTTGGTCGGTACGAAAGCCGACACGTCACCTGCCTGGGTTTCGATGATCGGCAGCGCGGTCAAAGAACCGGTTTTACCTTTCACTTCACCGTTGGTGAACTTTTCAACGTAGTCCGCATTCACACGGGAGGCACGCTCCAGCAGACGGGAGTGCAAATAGAACACGTCACCCGGATAGGCTTCACGGCCTGGCGGACGACGCAACAGCAGAGAGATCTGGCGGTAAGCAACAGCCTGCTTTGACAGGTCGTCGTACACAATCAGAGCGTCTTCGCCACGGTCACGAAAGTATTCGCCCATGGTGGTGCCGGAATACGGTGCCAAAAACTGCATGGCTGCCGGATCTGCCGCGCCTGCGGCGACCACGATGGTGTGATCCATCGCGCCGTGCTCTTCCAGCTTGCGCACAATCGCAGCGATCGACGACTGCTTCTGACCGATGGCAACGTAGATACACTTGATGCCGGAATTCTTCTGGTTGATGATCGCATCGATGGCAACAGCGGTCTTACCAATCTGGCGGTCACCGATGATCAGCTCGCGCTGGCCACGGCCAACCGGAACCATGGTATCGATCGCTTTCATACCGGTCTGAATCGGCTGGTCAACCGACTGACGTTCGATAACACCCGGTGCGACCTTTTCAACCGCATCAGTCAGGGTGGTACCCAGCTCGCCCTTGCCATCAATAGGATTGCCCAGACCGTCTACAACGCGGCCCATCAGTTCCGGGCCAACCGGAACTTCCAGGATACGTCCAGTGCAACGAACTTTCTGGCCTTCGGCCAGATCTTCGTAGTCACCCAGAACTACGGCGCCAACAGAGTCGCGCTCCAGGTTCAGAGCGATGCCGAATTCGCCGTTGGCGAATTCGATCATTTCGCCCGACATAACGTCGGCCAGACCGTGGATAAGCACAATGCCGTCTGCTACAGACAGAATGGTGCCTTCATTTTTTGCTTCAGAAGAGATATCGAGTTTTTCGATTCTCTTCTTGATGATGTCACTGATCTCGGATGGATTCAGTTGCTGCATGCCAATATCCTCAAACCTTGTGCTGAAATCAGGAGCCCAGAGCGTCGGCCAGCTTAGTCAGCTTTCCGCGTACAGATGCGTCAATCACCATATCGCCAGTGCGGATAATCACACCCCCAATCAGTGACTTGTCTAATGACGCTACGAGTGATACTTGCCGCTCGAGCTTCTTCGAGAGTGCCTGGGCGAGCTTGTTTTGCTGTTCGTCCGTCAGTTCAAAGGCTGCGGTCACTTCGATATCAACCGTGCGCTTCAGATTAGCCCAGTACGTGTCGAAGAGAGCTGCAATCTCGGTAAGAAGAACGAGCCGGCCGTTTTCAGCCAGCACGGCAAAGAAGTTGCGTACCTGTTCTGAGTCGCCGGCTTCAGCAACCTCCAGAATCATGTTTGCCTTCTTCTGCTCTTCCAGACCCGGATTCGCGAGAAGCTGTCGAATGTCTTTAATCGCAGTAACCTGTCCGGCGATCGTCAGTACCCGGTGCCACTCAGCAAGCTGGTCGTGCTCCCGGGCTACAGAAAATGCTGCCTTTGCGTAAGGACGGGCCAGCGTTCTCAGTCTGCCATAATGAACCTCGTCGTTTAAAGTTCTGCCGCCAGTTTTCCAACATTTCGTTGTGCTTGGAGGCATCGACAGAGGTTTCAAGAATCTTCTCGGCACCCGCAATGGCTATGACGCCAATTTCTGCACGCAGCGCCTCACGAGCCTGATTCAGTTCTTGTACAATTTCGGCCTTGGCCTGCTCAATCAGCTTCTCGCCTTCTTTGCGGGCGTCATCCTTGGATGCTTCCACAATCTGGGCAGCGCGCTTGTTAGCCTGCTCAATAAGGCCGGCGGCCTGCTGCTTGGCTTCACGCAGTTCCTGAGCTGACTTTTCCTGCGCCAGTTCAAGGTCACGTTCCGCACGATCTGAAGCAGCAAGTCCGTCAGCGATCTTCTTTTGTCGTTCCTGCAAAGCGGCAATGACCGGAGGCCAGACCATCTTCATGCAGAAAACAACAAAGATAAAGAACGCGATGGCTTGACCAAGAATCGTCAAATTAATGTTCACGTCTTCACCTCTCGCCTGTTATGTAAGAAAACACCTTTCCGGAACACTCCGGTGGCGATTCGATTAACCGGCAAGCTGGCCAACAAACGGGTTGGCGAAGGTGAAGAACAGTGCAATACCAACACCGATCATGGTTACAGCATCCAGCAGACCTGCAACGATAAACATTTTGACCTGCAGCATCGGGATCATTTCCGGCTGGCGCGCGGCGCCTTCCAGGAACTTGCCACCCAGAATACCAAAGCCGATAGCGGTGCCCAGTGCGCCCAGGCCGATCAGCAATGCAACAGCAATCGCGGTCATTCCAACTACAGTTTCCATGATAACTCCCAGTTTTCAGTTTAGTTTTTCAGTTTAAGGGTTAGGGGTTTAGAACTACGTTTTCAATACAAAATCAGTGACTGTCTTCGTGCGCCATACTGAGGTACACAATGGTCAGCATCATAAAGATGAAGGCCTGCAACGTGATGATCAGTATGTGGAAGATCGCCCAGGGTACAGACAATGCCCACTGCGCCCAGAAAGGCAGCAGAGCAATCAGGATAAAGATCAGCTCGCCTGCGTAAAGATTACCAAACAAACGCAGCGCCAGTGAAACTGGCTTGGCCAGTAGGCTGACACCTTCCAGCAGCAGGTTGATCGGAATTAGCACAAGCTTCAGGAAGAAATTGTCAGATGAGAACGGGTGCAGCGTAAGTTCGCCCACGAAGCCGCTCACACCTTTGATCTTGATGCTGTAATAGATAATCAGCACGAATACTGACAGCGCCATGCCCAGGCTCACGTTGATGTCCGTGGTCGGAACGATCTTCATGAACGGGAAACCTGCGAGAGTAAACAGATGCGGAATGAAATCAACCGGTATTAGATCCATCAGGTTCATCAAGAAAACCCAACAGAAAATAGTCAGTGCCAACGGTGCAATAACGGCATTCTTGCCATGAAAGGTTTCTTTAACGCTTTTATCGACAAACTCGACCATCACTTCGACGAAGTTCTGGAGACCACCGGGAACCCCGGAGGTTGCCCGCTTGGCGGCAAGACGGAACACAAACAGGAACAGTGCGCCAAGACCGATAGCCCAGGCCATTGTATCTACGTGAATCGCCCAGAAGCCCATATCGGCAGCTTCTTTGGATGTTTGTGCAATGGTCCAGGATTTTTCAGAAAGCACAGTGCCGTCAAAACGCTCATAATCTACCGGCAGCTGCCCATAGGTCAGGTTCTGGAGGTGATGCTGGATATACTCGGATGCGGTTTTGCCTGCCATATCGTTCTCTCAGGTCCTGTTAGCGTCGCTGCGTGCTGTTTACCAAAAACGGCGTGAACCAGTTGGCGACCAGCATGATCGCAAATGTTAAAAAAAGTGCCGCTACGTCAAGCGGCTGAATCCATTTAAACACCACCGTAAACGAGATGGCGCACAGAATGAGCTTTCCGGACTCACCCTGATAAAAAGAGCTTATGATCTTTTTGGCAGACCGCGCGCCGGAGTAGCGGAATGCCTTAAACGCAAAATAACCGTGGGGCAGCAAAAAAATGAGACCGCCCAAAAGCGCTGAATAACCAGAAACCTGACCACGTAATAAAAATGCCAGGCTGACCAGGACAAGCACCACACTTTCTATTGCAAGCCATCGTGCGATGGGCGGGCGTTGAATGCCACCCAGAGCTGGTTTGGCCATGTTTGTCCTAGAATTTGATGCTTTTAATCGATGCCGCATGAAAAATGAACAGGCACACTGACATTAGCGCCGCAGATTGTATATGTTCAATGTGCATGAATCAACAAAACCCAAACCGCGACAGACCGTGAGAAACTGCAGAATAACCGGGTCTGGCTCTTATCCGACACAAATAGGCATTAGCTTAGTTTTCGCCACTATATATTGTGTATAACAGCAGCATCATACTTTTGGAGGGAGCCCGAAAGTTCAAAAAATCTAACGATTTAACGGATGTGACCCAAAATGCCATCAAGCTCATCAAGTGAACTGTACTCAATCACCAACTTCCCCTTGCCACGCTGACCGTGATTAATCGCCACCCGTGCGCCCAGACGCTCGGCCAGATCGTCCTGCAGAGCCCGGATATTTGGATCCACCCTGGGCTTGGCCGCTGTGCCGCTATCGGGCTTCTCCTGCTGCAGCTGGCGCACTAGAGCTTCGGTTTGGCGCACCGATAGTGAACGTGCAACTACCTGCCGGGCCACCTGCATTTGCTGCTCTGGCGCCAGAGTCAGCATGGCGCGGCCATGGCCCATTTCAAGATCGCCGTGTTCCAGCATCAGTCGCACATCTTCAGTCAAGCCAATCAGGCGCAGCAAGTTGGTGATGGTGGTACGTGACTTGCCGACCGCTTCGGCCACTTGAGCCTGAGTCAGCCCGAACTCGTCCTGTAAACGTTGCAGGGCAAACGCTTCTTCGATGGGGTTCAGGTTTTCGCGCTGAATGTTCTCGATCAGGGCCATAGCGATGGCCGCTTCGTCTGATACGTCCCGGATAATAGCCGGTATCGACTCCAGGCCGGCCATCTGGGCGGCGCGCCAACGGCGCTCACCAGCGATCAGTTCAAAGCGTTCGGCGGCCAGAGGGCGCACCACAACTGGCTGCATCACGCCTTGTTGGCGAATGGAGTCGGCCAGCTCTTGCAAGGCTGCCGGGTCCATGTCGCGGCGCGGCTGATAGCGGCCACGCTGAATCAAATCCAAAGCAATATCCCGCAACTCGCCGTCTTGGCTGGCCGGTGTCTGCTCCAGATTTACGCGGGAATTTGCTAATAGGGCTCCTAGCCCGCGCTCCCCAAGTCCTCGTTTTTTCGCCGCCATGGTGTCAGCCAATGTTTCCGTTAATGTCCATCAAATTGCATTTTGCGTTGGCGGCATCTTACACCGCAACCGCGTCAGATGCTTTCTTTGCTCCGTGCCGGCGAACCATTTCACCCGCCAGAGCCAGATAGGCAATAGCGCCTTTCGAGGCTTTGTCGTACTTCAAGGCAGGCATGCCGTAGCTGGGTGCTTCCGCCAGACGCACGTTACGGGGAATGACGACGCGGTACACTTTATCGCCAAAAAATTCGATGAGCTGACCAGACACGTCCCGCGTCAAACTGCTACGGGGGTCGTACATGGTACGCAGAATGCCCTCAACCTGCAGATTAGGATTTACCGTTTCCTGAATCTGCTGCACCGTGTTCATTAGCGCTGCCAGGCCTTCCAACGCGTAATACTCACATTGCATCGGAATCAGAATGGAATCGGCGAACGACAACGCGTTCACCGTCAGCAGGTTCAGCGATGGGGGGCAATCAATCAGCACGTAATCGTAGTTGTCACGAAGCGGGTTCAAGGCTTGACGCAGACGATGCTCGCGGCCGATTTCCGTCATCAGCTCCACTTCAGCTGCCGTCAAATCACCGTTACCCGGCATGATGTCGTAACCGCCCATCTCGTTATAAATGATGATCTCACTGGCGCTGGCGCGCTTGGTGAGCAAATCATAACCAGAGAGTTGCAGGGCGTTTTTATCAATGCCGCTACCCATGGTGGCATTGCCCTGGGGGTCCATGTCTACCAGCAGCACCCGGCGTTTGGTCGCTGCCAGAGATGCGGCAAGGTTGACGCAGGTGGTGGTTTTACCCACACCGCCTTTTTGATTGGTCACCGCAATCACGCGCGCCATCGCTTGCCTCCTGTGTCGGAATTGGTTGTCGGTCAGAGGATCAGCGCTGCTGAATTCCTCAGTGTGGGTGTCCGTTGCGGGCAATAATCAGCACGTTACGTTCACCCTCTACGCCGGGTACTGCTAGCCTATGGCTAGAGTTTACCTGCCAACCACGGCCAAGGGCAGCCACTTCATCATCGGGATACTGGCCTTTCATGGCAATAAACTCGCCGTTGCCTGCCAGCAGGTGGTCACACCAGCTCACCTGATTGTCCAGCGCGGTGAACGCACGGCTGCTGATCTGGATAAACAGCTCACGGGGCTGATACGCCTCGGCGCGACTGTGAATAACGTCCAGGTTGCGCAACCCCAACTCCAGCACACACTGCTTAAGGAAGCGGGTTTTCTTACCGTTACTGTCCAGTAGGGTAAAGCGCATGTCTGGTAGGGCAATGGCCAGCGGAATTCCCGGCAAACCGCCACCCGCACCAACGTCTAGCAAGTGATGGGTGGTCACAAACGGCAAGATGCTGAGGCTATCTAACAGTTGTCGCGACACCATCTCGCGCTCGTCACGCACGGCGGTCAGATTGAAAGCCTTGTTCCATTTGGCCAGCAAAGCCAAAAATGCCAACAACTGTCGCTGTTGGCTGGCGTCGAGCTTGAGCTCCATTTGCGCCAGGCCTTCGTCAAGCTGACGCTGCCATACTGGATTCTGTGCCATTTACGCACTCTGCTTGCGCAACAATTCGCGCTTTTTCATATGCACCAGAATCTGGCTTATGGCGGCCGGTGTAACGCCTTGAACTCGGGACGCCTGGGCGACAGTTTCGGGTCGCACGACTCCTAGCTTCTGCTTGATTTCGTTGGATAATCCGCCAATTATTCCATAATCCAGATCGACTGGCAGCGCGGTGTTCTCGTTTTTGCGCAGGCGCTCAATCTCATCGGCCTGGCGCGAAATATAGCCTTCGTACTTAATCTCGATTTCAACCTGGTCAGCCACTACGGCGTCATCGGCCCGATATTCCGCGATATCAGCAATGTGAGCGTACACTATTTCCGGGCGCCGCAGCAGCTCGGCCAACGTGTGGTCTCGGCCCAGAGGCTGCTTCAGATACTGATTGGCACGCTCACCCGCAGCGGTGTTCGGATGCACACGCGTGCCTTCCAGGCGACTGCGCTCGGTGCCTATGGCTTCGCGCTTGGCGTTGAATTTGCTCCAGCGCTCGTCGTCTACCAGGCCCAGTTCGCGGCCGCTGTCAGTCAGGCGCAGGTCGGCGTTGTCTTCGCGCAAAATGAGTCGGTATTCGGCGCGGCTGGTGAACATCCGGTAAGGCTCGGAGGTACCCATGGTGATTAAGTCATCCACCAGTACGCCAATGTAGGCCTCATCACGGCGCGGATACCAGGCGTCTTTTTCCTGCGCCTGCCGTGCAGCGTTAATGCCCGCAAGCAAGCCTTGGGCTGCCGCTTCTTCGTAACCGGTAGTACCGTTAATCTGGCCGGCAAAATACAGACCCTGAATGAACTTGGTTTCCAGGGTGTGGCGTAAATCCTGCGGGTTCAGATAATCGTATTCGATAGCGTAGCCCGGGCGCATGATGTGGGCCTTTTCAAAACCCGGAATCGACTGAACGGCCCTAACCTGGATATCAAACGGCAAGCTGGTGGAAATGCCGTTGGGATAAAGCTCATGCGTGGTCAGGCCTTCAGGTTCGACAAAAATCTGGTGCGAGCTCTTGTCGGCAAACCGGCTTACTTTATCTTCTAAAGACGGGCAGTAGCGCGGGCCAACACCGCCAATATTGCCGGTGAACATCGGTGAGCGGTCAAAGCCGCTGCGGATGATGTCGTGAGTTTCTTCGGTGGTACGGGTGATATAACAGCAAACTTGCCGTGGGTGTTCATCGCGGGAACCCATAAACGACATAACCGGCGCTGGGTCATCGCCCCACTGTTGCTGCATCACTGAAAAGTCTACGCTGCGGGCATCAATGCGCGGCGGCGTGCCCGTTTTCAGCCGGCCAACGTTAAACGGTAACTCCCGCAGGCGCTGGGCCAACGCATTGGCCGGAGCATCACCAGCACGGCCACCGGCGTGATTCTTCATACCAATGTGTATTATGCCGCCCAGAAACGTACCGGTAGTCAGCACCACTGTTTTGCCCAGGAAACGGATGCCGGTCTGGGTGACTACGCCGGTTACCCGCTCATTCTCCACAATCAGATCATCGGCGGACTGCTGGAACAGAGTCAAATTAGGCTGGTTTTCCAGTATTTCGCGGATGGCCGCTTTGTACAGAATGCGATCGGTCTGGGCGCGAGTAGCGCGCACGGCGGGACCCTTGCGGCCATTCAACACGCGAAACTGGATGCCGGCCCTGTCCGTGGCACGGGCCATGGCTCCGCCTAACGCGTCAATTTCTTTTACCAGATGGCTTTTGCCAATACCGCCAATGGCCGGGTTGCAGGACATTTGCCCCAGAGTTTCAATGTTGTGGGTCAGCAACAGGGTTTGTGAGCCCATACGCGCCGCTGCCAACGCGGCTTCGGTGCCCGAATGGCCACCACCAATAACAATTACATCGAAACGGGTCGGAAAATCCACAAATCACCTCAAACAACGGGAACAGAATCAAGTAAAAACAAGGCGGCGAGTATAACGCCTCGGCTGCTAAATTGCAGTCGGGATGTGCAAATTTTAACCAGTTAAGGCAACCCTTAGCAAAATTCGTCAACGGCCTCGGAAATGGCTGTGAAATTGGCTAAATTTCAACCGCTTGCCAGACCTTTTTCAAGTCCGTCACTATAAAGTTATCCACAGATCGACGCATTTGTTTATTGCCCTTATTAACAGCATAACAATCTGTTTTGTATATCTTTTAAAAAAAAATTTCAATTGCTGCCCGCA
>NZ_AAXY01000017.1 GCF_000169375.1 Marinobacter sp. ELB17 | reverse complement strand
AAAAGCCATGCTTTTCGGTTATGCAAAGCTTCGCATAACGGTAGTTATCCTCACCCTATAATTATGCAAGGTTTGTTGGGCTATTCCGGCAAAGGCCAGTGGCGACGAAGCTTTTAGCTGTGTTGTAGCTATCGAGCTTTGCATAAAAACAGTGTTTCCTGTGGGCTCGTCCCTAACCGCAGGAGCACACACCATGCCCGCCGATAAAACCCTCACAAACCTTGTTCGCTACAACTGGC
Source organism: Marinobacter sp. ELB17 (assembly GCF_000169375.1). Classification (GTDB taxonomy): domain Bacteria; phylum Pseudomonadota; class Gammaproteobacteria; order Pseudomonadales; family Oleiphilaceae; genus Marinobacter. The sequence continues at coordinate 79,919 of NZ_AAXY01000017.1, read as the reverse complement.
TGATTGATAGTCCGCTCGAGAGCGTCGTTTCATCCTACATTAAGGCGCTGCGAGGCCAGCGCTACGCTGATCGCACCATCAGAATCTATTTGGGCTGCCTTGCCCATTTTGGTTTCTGGCTTAAAGCTGAAGAGCTCGAGTTGACGCACGTCGATTCATCCCTTATTAAACGGTTCGTGCGCGAACACCTCCCGGCGTGCACCTGTCCCGTACCCTGCTACGATTCTGTAGGCTGCTCCGGAGCGGCGCTTCGGCATCTGCTCAAAATACTGATGCGTTCACAGCCATCGCCAACGATGGCGAAGGATCCAGTGACGATCGAGCTCACTCGGTTCGCCGAGTACTTAACGGATACTTGCGGGCTATCATCAGCCACCCGTGACAGCCGAGCTCAACACGTTGGGGCGTTCCTCTACGACGTAGGCGTTACTGATACCGTGAGCGTCTTGTCGCTGTCGGCGACCGACATAGATGCTTACTTTTCGACGCTGACGTCGCGCCTACGGCCGGCATCGCTGCGTATCGTGTGCAACAGTCTGCGTAGCTACTTTCGTTACCGTGCCGTGCGCGGTGACGAGACCGACGGGCTAGCGGCAGCGCTTCCACGAATCGCAGACTGGCGCCGGGCCACGTTGCCCAAGGTATTGTCGGACGCCGAACTAACGGCCTTTCTGGATGCCTTCGATCGCACGGACCCCGTTGGCCTGCGTGACTATGCCATCGCGCGCTGCCTGCTTGATCTGGGTTTACGCGGTCACGAAGTAACCTACCTCACGCTGGAGTCGATCGACTGGCGCAGGGCAATACTGACCATCAGCGGTACCAAAAGTAAACGCATTCAACAGCTTCCCCTGCCTGCGTCCACGGGAGAGGCGGTAGCGCAGTATCTGCGACAGGGACGCCCGCAGACGACGAGCCGCAGACTATTCGTCCGGCACCGGGCACCGCTCGACACGCCACTGAGCGTTCCGGCCATTCGCAATTCAATGAACCGCGCCTTTGTTCGTTGCGGTTTGCGCGATCAGTTCTGCAACACACACGTGCTGCGGCGAACGATGGCAACGCAGCTACAGCGCGCTGGGGTCTCAGTCAAAGAGATCGCCGACGTATTGCGTCACAAGAGTCTTGACACTGCCTACAGCTACGCCCGCGTTGACGTGGAGCAATTGCGCGCGATGGCACTGCCGTGGCCCGGGAGCCCGTCATGAGCGCCCGGTTGTCTTGGATGGCGCGGGTCGAAGCGTACCTGGCGTATCGTCGTCGTAACGGATTCGAGCTAACCATCGACGCAACGCAGCTTCAGTCATTTGCCCGTTTCGCGGATGAGGTCTCTCCTGAAGGGCATCTGACGGTGCCGCTCGCTGTCGCATGGGCACAGACTTCGCAGCTTAAGGCGTCGTTTACCTGGGCGCGCCGCATCGGGATTCTTCGCGGTTTCGCCCGCTTTTGCCAGCGCGAGGATCCGGCGACGGAGGTTCCACCGCGAAGTCTCTTTGGTTCGGCCCACCGGCGTCTCATCCCACACATCTACACAGAAGCCGAACTGTGCACACTGCTTGAAGCCACGCATGGCTTGGCGCCCACCGAGGGATTGCGTCCAGCAACTTGCCACTGTGTTTTTGGCTTGCTCGCCGCGACCGGGCTACGCATCGCCGAAGCACTGACACTAACCGCGGCTGACGTCGACATGGACAGTGGCGTTTTGCATATCCGCGAAGCGAAGTTCCATCAGCAGCGTCTCGTACCGCTGCATCCGAGCGTTACCGACTCGTTGCGCGCCTATGCACGACAGCGAGATAGGCTCGTGCCACGGCCTTGTTGTGACAAGTTCTTCCTGCGTGATGATGGCAGCGGCGTAAATCAGCCCAGCATGCTGTATGCCTTACAGAGGCTGTGTCAGCAACTGGACTGGCAAACGCGCGGTGACTATCAGCGTCACCGCCTGCATGACATCCGGCACACCTTCATCGTGAGAAGCATGCTGCGCCTCTATGAAGAGGGCGTAGATATTGATCGTGCCATTCTGGCGCTATCAACCTACGTCGGGCACGCCAAGGTGAGCGACACCTACTGGTATGTCACCGGCATTCCCGAACTGATGGCGATCGCCGCCGAACGCTTTCACCTCTATACGCAAGGAGAGGCGTCATGAACCCCTTGCTCACCGCTCCCACCGAATTCGGCGCGTTGCTCCAGCGCTTCTTCGCCGAGCGCTTGATCCAGCAACAGAACGTCAGCCCCCGAACAGTCGCTGCCTATCGCGATACCTTCAAGCTCTTGCTGAACTATGTGGGACGCGCAACGGGCAAGCCACCTGCCATGCTGGCACTGTGCGATGTCGATGCGGCCTTGGTGCTGAATTTCCTCACGCATCTCGAGACCGAACGGCACAACACCATTCGCACGCGCAATGCAAGATTGGCGGCGGTTCGTGCCTTTGCCCACTACGTCGCCTCACAAGCGCCGCCAGCTCTGCATCTTGCACAACAGATTCTCGCGATACCTATGAAACGCTTCGAACGACCCATGCTTGAGTTCCTGTCTCGCGACGAGGTTCGCGCGCTGCTTGCAGCCCCGGGTATAACGACCTGGTGCGGGCGCCGCGACACCGCCATGCTCACGGTGCTTTACAACACCGGCGCTCGGGTTTCCGAACTGATCGGCATCCGGGTGGCCGATATCACGTTGGCGGCAACCGCCTCTGTGCGCTACATGGCAAGGGCCGCAAACAACGAACCGTGCCTCTATGGAAGGAAACGGCGAAGGAAATCCGGCAGTGGCTAAAATACGCCGACTTGCATGTCGAGCAACCCCTCATTCCAAACCGCAGCGGATTGCCAATGACGCGCACCAATGTGGCCGAACGACTGAACCTGGCCGTCAGCACCGCGACAAAGATGTGTCCACAGTTAGCAGGCCGCAGGATCTCGCCGCATACCTGGCGCCATACGACGGCCATGCACCTGTTGCAGGCGGGCGTCGATCTGACCGTGATCGCGTTGTGGCTCGGTCACGAAAGCCCCGTCACCACTCACGGCTATGTCGAAGCGGACATGGGCATGAAGGAGCGGGCCCTTGCCGCCATCACCCCACCTGCGACCCAGCACAAGCGCTACCGCCCGACGGACGCACTCCTCCAGTTCCTGGAAAGTCTCTGAAATTATGCAAACCTCCGCTCGCGCTCCGCCCCTGAAAATACCGCTTGTGTTCCGACGAACCTTGCATAATTATCGGGTGCAGATAATTTCGGCCAACTGCAAATGGACGGATGGCGTTTTCGGCCAGCACGTTGCTGATCTGTAGGTCGCCCCGTTCGCAGTAACCCACCAAGGTGGGCCACTGGTTCAACGTATAATCCATCGCGGTTCGTGTCAGGGTGCCCTTTGCGACTTTGCCAGCGTTGGCCTCCAGCCAGGTCTTCAGTGTTTTCAGTCTGGGTACACTCAGTTCCTGACGAATGCGGTAACGCTCGGCCACACTCAACGCTTTGATCTTGCGTTCGATGGCGTAAAGCTTGTTGATGTGGCTCAGAGCCACATCGGCTTTGGACACGTTCGTGGGTTTGCCTTTACCTTGAGGCTTGGCCGCTTTGGTGGCTTCCACGAACTTACGTCGGGCGTGATCCTTATGCGGAGCTCCGCATAAGGATCATTATCCCAAGTCGATTTTTATGTGGAGTATAATGAGGGATCGCAGGGCTTATGGGCGCTGTACAGCTTTGTTTCTCGGGATAAAATACCTGTCAACATTCCATGGTGCAGGTCTCAGATGCAGCTCCGATTCGAGACATCCCTTTCAGGCGAAGCCTATGTGGCAACTCAAGGGTGGCGCATGGCGAGATTGCCAAGTTGCCCGCTACATCCGCAAGGTGGCTGTTCCTTTTCTCGACACGGCACATACTCCCGGGTAACGCCTACTGGTACACGGATACCTCGCTGGTACTGCCCGAAGGGCCATCGCACGTTCAGCCTTTTGCCAGATTGTCTGGCCTCTCGTCTGCCCGGCACGCTCGTGGCATTGGAACGGGTTGTTCTGCATGCCGAGTACGCCAGCAGTGTCGAAGCTGCGGCGAATACGCTGCGTCCCGATGATATCTCCTTACCCAGTGCCGCTCGATGGATCCGCCTCCGGACTTATCTGGTACGAGGCGCATTGGTCGGTGCTTTGCAGGCCGCACCGGTATTGTTTCGCGACTGCCAGCCAAGTCTCACGTCATTCCAAGGGAGACTACGGGGAACCGGTGTTTTGATGGCGCTGCGTACCACGCTCGCCGTTTATCTGCCAAGGTTACCCGCGCCCTTAGGGTTCGCCCCACGAAGCCCGCACTTAAAACGCATCCAACACAACTCTGGGGCAGACCCGCCCAGGGACTGGTATTAATGTTGTCACCGGAGCATTAAGGCAACTGCCGGAGATGAACGGTGCACAGCAAGCAAGTGGTACCCGATTTCGAGACCCAATTAGCCAAGGTTCAGGGCGTATGGCGAGACAACCGCAGCCTCAAGCGGGCTTCGATTGATCAGTATCTCTACTGGATACGCCGTTTTCACCATTACTGCATGGCTGAAGCCCTAAGTCCCAATGAGCAACTGACGCAGGTCGGCGTAACCGTCTTTGCCCAGTGGTACGCACGACAACGGCGGGTCGATACGGAGTGTGCTAGCCAGAGAGCGCAGTCTGCCTTGCGGGCCTGGGCATTTGGATTAAGCGCCTTAGGCGTTGAGGTCCCTCCGTGGCAAGCCAGGATGAACGGTACTTTTCAACCCGAGCCCCAACTAAAGGCTTTTGCCGAACATTTACGCCAACACCGCGGTAACCCGGAAGGGACCATTAAGAAGAAACTGGCCCATATACGTTATTTTTTGGCCTTTATGGGTGCCCGGCATCGGTCGTTGCAAGACCTTTTGCTAACGGATATCGATGCATTTCTGATGGCGTGCAGTAAGCGCTATGCCCGCACGACCACAGCTGACATTGGCTGTAGCCTGCGCCGCTATTTGCGCTTTCTGCTGACCACCGGACAGTTACCCAATGATCTTGCGTCATTCGTCGTAACCCCTGTTATACGCCGCTACGAGCAGCCACTGCGGGCGCTACCGTGGGCGGATGTCCTCCGCATCCTGTCAGCCATTGATCGCAAGACGCCCGTCGGGTTGCGCGACTATACGGTACTCTTGTTGATGAGCTGTTACGGCTTGGGGGCTGGCGAGGTGATCCGTCTGACGCTCGACGATATCGGTTGGCAAGCCGCCACCTTGCATGTCGTACGACCAAAGACCGGTGTTGCCTTCGCACTGCCACTGTTGCCGGCACTTGCCCGCGCATTGGTCAGCTACCTTAAGCGTGGGCGGCCCCGTCGGACACCAACACGACATTTATTCCTGTCAATGAGAGCACCCCATTACCCCTTGAGCGCGTCTTCAGCGGTACGGCATATGCTCGTTGGGTACGCCCGGACTGCTGGCGTTACGGCCGCGTACTTGGGTAGCCATGTACTGCGCCATACACATGCATGCCGGCAGATGGAGCTAGAGACCTCACCCAAGGTAATAAGCGACATTCTCGGTCATCGATCACCAGCGTCGCTTTCCGCCTATCTGCGCATTGACACCAAGCACTTACGCCAACTGCCTCTGCCGGTTCCCAAATGACGCTTATCTGCGCGGCCGAACTCGCCGAAGACATCGTCCATTTTGTCGCTTTCAAGCGTGCGATGGGGCATTCATACCAACGCAGTGAGCTTGCGCTGAAGAGCTTTCAGCGCGCTGTCGAGCATCGGGCCGGTTTACATGCCAAGGTGCCTTTCGACGCTGTATTGCATGAGTGGTTATCGCGTAACCCACATCGGCAGCCGGTCAGCGTGGGGCTGGAGTTTGGTGTCATCCGCCAACTCTGCCTGTATCGCCGCCGTCGGGATCCGGCCAGCTTTGTGCCCGAACAGGACTGGGCACCCATAAAGGCGTCGACCTTTCTACCGTATATTTTCACCCAGGACCAGATCGTCCATCTCATCACCGCAGCCAGCGCTCATGATACCCGACATCTCTGTGCCGGCATGCTGCGAATGTTGTTGCTGATACTCTATTGTACCGGCCTGCGACTTGGGGAGGCCGCCCGATTGCAGCTGTCCGATATCGATCTGGAACAGCGGTGCTTTCTTGTCCGGGAGAGCAAAGGAAGGTCCCGGATTGTACCGTTTCTTGATGATCTGGCCCACGAGTTAAACGATTGTCTGCGGCTACGCCGGCGCATTCTGGAAGCAATAGCAACCGCTGATCCCGGAGCACTTTTGCTGCGCAATAGCGGCCAAGCGCTACCGGTGAAGGCCGCGTCAGAGGCCATTCGTCGGCTGCTTCGTCGGGAAGGACTCAAGCCTGCCAGAGGTCGGACAGGACCGCGACCCTATGAGTTCCGACATGCCTTCGCCGTCCACCGGTTGACCGCCTGGTATCACGAGGGCGTTGATATCCATGCCCGGCTGCCTTGGCTCTCCGCCTATATGGGGCATGTCGACGTGCTCGGCACGCAAGTGTATCTGAGGGCTACGCCGGAACTGATGCGCTTGGCCAGTGAACGTTTCGCCCGACACTGGCACCACGTCGATAAAACGTCATGAGCAGAGCGCCCGAAGATCCGCTATTGGCTTGCGTTGAGAGCTTCTTCCGCGACTATTTACAGCGATTGCGAGGTGCCAGCGCGCACACCGTGCGCGCGTATCGAGATACCCTACGACTGCTTTTCATTTACCTCGCGGACACCAAGGACAGCACCGTTGCCAACCTGCGACTGAACGATCTGCACGTCGATGCGGTGGCCGCCTTTTTGACCCAGTTGGAATCGGATCGTGCCAACTCGATTGCGACGCGTAACTGCCGACGCGCAGCGATTCGCAGTTTCTGCAAGCATCTGATCCGCGTTGACCTTCCACATGCCGAGCAGTATCAGAGGATTTTGGCCTTGCCTGCGAAGAAGTGCCAGCAAAACCTGGCAACCTATCTGGAAGCGGCGGAGGTACATGCCATCCTTGACCAGCCTGACTGTCGTACCGTGCTCGGCCAACGGGATTATGGGTTATTGCTGTTTCTTTATAATACGGGCGCACGCATCAGCGAGGCCTGACCGTTTGTTGTGCAGACGTGCATCTGACACCACCCCGGCAGGTTCGCCTCCACGGCAAGGGCAAAAAGGATCGGCTCTGCCCGCTGTGGCGCGATACTGCTCAGGCACTTCTGCGCCTGCCTACTGTACGCGATGGCGCGCCAGGGGCATTTGTCTTTGTGAATCGACAGGGCCAGCCATTGACGCGCGACGGCGCGGCCTATCTGCTTCAAAAATATGTAGTAGCCGCGATCCCGACAGCCCCTACCTTACAGCGCCGAAAAATCACCCCGCATGTGCTTCGCCACAGTTGCGCGGTCGCACTGTTGCAGTCTGGTGTCGACGTTACCGTCATCCGCGATTATCTCGGTCACGCCAGTATCGCCACCACCAGTCGCTATCTCACCACCAACTTACAGATGAAACGAGAAGCACTCGAAGCCTTTTGGAAACGCGCCGGTATCGAACCGACAAATGCAAAGCCGTGGCAGCCAAGCGCTGACTTGCTCGCCTTCTTGGCGTCGCTGTAGAAGTTGGTAATTTTATCCCGTCAAAAGACCGCCCCACGGCCGCATGAACACTGGGATTCTCAGGCTACACTCCGGATAAAAATCGACTTGGGATAATGATCCCAACAACCAATCCGGGTGATGCCGTTATTCCGACACACCTTGCCATAACCCGAGTAGCCATCGGCTTGCAGGATGCCCTTAAAGTCGTCGAGCAGACGCACCGGCACTTTGCCCGCCCGTGATGGATCGTATTCAAACAGGACCGACGGTTGCCCTGGTGGGCCACCGCGGGTGAGCCACATCCATTTATCAGACTGCGCCGTTTTACCGTCTTCTTTTAGAACGTACATTCGGGATTCATCGGCTTGCAGGTAGTCACTGCTGTTTTGCACTTCGCGCATCAGATTGATGAGCGGTTTGAACACGTCATCCAGGCGGATAACCCAGTGTGCCATGCTGGTGCGGCTGATCTCATGGCCCAGGCGTTTGAGCATGTGTTCCAAACGATACAGAGGCAGGCCATCGGCGTATTTTGAGGTGATGATGTACGCCAGCAGCGAGGTGGTGGCCGTGCACTTGCCCAGCGGATGAACCGGGCGGGTGGCGGCCAGGATGCGCTCTTCACCATCCTGCTCGAACACGGCTTTTTCCTGCCAGTATTCCAGAACTTTAAGTTGGGCCGGGATGAACTGCAGCTCTTCTTTGACCTTGGTAAAAAAGGTCTTGCTGGCGCCCACTTTTTCTTCGTCGCTGAGGGTCAGTTCGATGCGCTCGCGCAGCAGTGTATCCGAGAAGCCACGCTGCCGACGTTTACGGGAGGCCGGCGGTGCCTCTTCCTCTGCAACATCGTCTGGTAACTGATCGCGCAGGGCATCAATCTCAACTTCCAGCTCGGCTTCGTCAAACAGATGAATCTGGTGTGCGGACTTCTCACTGCTGGCGCCGAACTGCTGAATCCGTTTCCAGCGCAGCAGTTCTTCGAGAATTTGGATGTAGTGATCGCGCTGTTGGATTTCAGCGCTCTTGGCGGCCAGTTCCTGCTGAAGACCTTCGACAGCCGACCGTAAGTCAGCGGCTGAAAGGCCGCTGACATCGGGTGTTTTTGAAGGTGCTTTAGGCTTTAATTTCATGGCTAAATTATAACAAAAACAACGCCCTAAAGCACCAAAAAAGAGTTAATTAACCGCCTCATAATTCAGTGTTTTGTGTCCTTTTAACAAGGCAATGTCGTAGCCGTCCAGCAACCAGTTGATTTGCTCGCCCGTCAGTGGCATCAGCTCATCCGAGGCCTTCGGCCATTTGAATTTCTCCTCCGCCAACGATTTGTAATAGAGCACAAAACCGTTGTCTTCCCACATCAGGCACTTGATCTTATTTCGATGCCGGTTGGTGAAGGCATAAAGCGCTCCGGTAAACGGATTATGACCCAGTTCCTGTTCGACCAAGACCGCCAGACCCTGGGCCTGCTTGCGGAAATCAACGGGTGCCCGGTACAGATAAATCTCTGGCAACGACAAAGACGGGCGTAAATATCGGTGGCGCATCACAGCTGTCTCAAAACAGCGCCGAGCAACTCGATGTTACCGGCGTGCAAACCGGTGATCGAGACACCACCAGGAAGTGACACGGTCAGGCCATCGGCTCCGCCGATGCCAGCGCCAGGAGCAGAAACGACCCGAGCGAACCCGGTGGCCGCTTGCTCTTGCTCCAGGGAGTCTTCAGTCAAAACCAGCTTCCGGCGCCAGTAAACGAATTGATGATAAACCAGTGACTGTTGCTTGCAGTAAGCGCTGCCGGACACGCCGGAGACTTCCCACTCAGTGATATGCTGCTGCCAGACCTGTGCTCGTTCGGTTGGGGTCATGCTGATTCCTCATGGAATGGGTGAGGACGTCAGTGTGTGCAATCGGCGAGCCGGAATGTAGGTGCTGATTTATTGGCGCTTACTCGCAAAGAAAGGTTTTCCTTTAGTAGGCGGTGCGGCAGCAAATGCAGGGCTACGACTTTACACCACATGTTTTATTTTATACATTCCTGCGTGGCATGCATTTAGCATTTTTTTTCGTTTGTGATCTGCCGTAGGAACCTGTCTGATAGCGGAAAATCTGGCAATTTCAGGAGCGTTTACAGCGATGGAGTTTTCCCACGTCAGCAGTGCCTTAGGTATCCTACATCCAGTTTGTATTGCTAAAGGACGTAATGCAGAAGTATGGGATGAGGCGGGACAGCGCTATATCGATTTTATTGGCGGTATTGGTGTTCTCAATCTGGGTCACTGCCATCCAGCGATTGTCGAGGCCGTCAAGACTCAGGTCGACACCCTAATGCATTCGGCTTTTAATGCGCTGCCTCATCGTACCTACCTCTCTGTCGTAGATCGACTCAACCAGTTTGTTCCTGTTTCCTATCCTCTTTCATGCATGCTGACGAATAGTGGTGCAGAAGCTACAGAGAATGCACTGAAGGTCGCCCGTGGAGTCACTGGCCGCCAAGCCGTTATTGCGTTTGACGATGCTTTTCATGGGCGCACATTGGCAGCACTTAATTTAAACGGCAAAGTTAAGCCATACAAAGCAGGACTGGGAGCCTTGCCGGGTCCGGTTTATCACATACCGTTTCCTAGTCGAGATAGTGGAATATCTGCAGAACAGTCGCTTGCTGCATTAGACCGTATATTTGAGGTGGAAATTGCGCCAAGTGAGGTGGCTTGTATCATCTTTGAGCCAATCCAGGGAGAAGGCGGCTTTCGTTTGCTTTGCCCTGAATTTGCCAAAACCCTGCGCGCAATTTGCAATAAGCACGGAATTTTATTGATTTGTGATGAAATTCAGTCAGGTTTTGGGCGAACTGGTAAGCGTTTTGGTTTCAGCCATCTCGGTATTGAGCCCGACCTGATGCTTCTAGGAAAAAGTATTGCCTGTGGCCTGCCGCTCGCTGCATTAGTAGGCCGTAAAGAGTTTATGGATGCCTTGCCAAAAGGAGCCTTGGGAGGTACCTATTCAGGTAATGCTGTGGCCTGTGCAGCGGCATTAGCAGTGATGGATATAATGCAAGAAGATGCGCTAACGGCATGGGCAACTGAACAAGAGGAGGCAATTGTTCATTCGTACCAGGCGTGGAAAGAATGTGGGCACTTTCCAATGATAGGAGCTCTGACAGGTATTGGCGCTATGCGCGGCATTGTCTTTGAAGATACCGAAAACGCGACAGGCGCAGAGCACTTAGCCAATCTATTGGTAGCAGCTCGCAATGCAGGCGTTTTATTAATTGCAAGTGGCCGAAAACGTAATGTCTTACGCTTGCTGCCACCCTTGACTACGGAGCCAGAGGTGATGGCTGAAGGACTTGACATGATAAAGCAAGCGCTGGGTACGCTGCAGGTATGATCGCATCGGTCAGCGAGGTGTTAAAGCTGCGTTTGATCCCCATAACCAACTCAACCCCGGCAAGATCGCGACACCACTTCCATTCCCATTTGAAGCCGCGGGCTACTGCTGTCGCAGGCATCTCACCTTCATCCCAACAATATGCAATAGAGAGCCATGAAATGCCCGCAAAGACACTTCTTTCAACCGATGATGTTCGCGACCGTTTCTCCAAGGCTATGTCGGCCATGTATCAAACAGAAGTACCTCAGTACGGCACGCTGCTTGAGCTTGTAGAATGCGTAAACCAGGAAACGCTTACCCAGCAACCTGAGCTTCACCGCCGTTTGGAAGCGCTGGGCGAACTGGCACGCATTAGCGTAGAGCGCCACGGAGCAATTCGTGTGGGGACTGCGGACGAATTATTTATGCTACGGCGCTTATTTGCCGTTATGGGAATGTATCCGGTTGGTTATTACGACCTTTCTGAAGCGGGTGTACCGGTTCACTCAACCGCTTTTAGACCCATCAAAGATGATGCGCTATCAAAAAATCCGTTCCGTATTTTTACCTCGTTGCTACGTTTAGAGTTAATTGAAAATGAGGCGCTTCGCCAGCGTGCAGAAGCCATTTTAGCGACGCGCGATATTTTTACACCCAAAGTACGAAAGCTGATCGAGTGCCATGAGTCGCAGGGCGGGCTGTCCAGCGAGGAAACGGACCAATTTGTAAAGGAAGCCCTGGAAACATTCCGTTGGCACCAAGAAGCCACTGTAGATTTGGATACATATCATGCGCTACATAACGAACATCGTTTGATTGCCGATGTGGTCTGCTTCCGTGGGCCGCACATCAATCACCTCACTCCGCGCACGTTAGATATCGATGAGGTTCAGCGCCGCATGCCTGGCGTGGGCATGAATCCCAAAGCAGTGATTGAAGGATCACCATGGCGTGAATGCCCTATTCTGTTGCGCCAAACGAGCTTTAAGGCGTTAGAGGAGTCGATTCGCTTTGCCGGTGATGCGCAGGGTACTCACGCCGCTCGCTTTGGTGAAATTGAACAACGCGGGATGGCGCTTACTCCAAAAGGCCGTGCGCTTTATGATCAGCTTCTTAATGAAGGCCGCAAACAAGCAACAGGGCTGGATAACGATGCGCACCAAACGGTCATGAACAGCGTATTTGCCGCGTTTCCCGATAGTGATGAGGCAATGCGTCGTGAGGGGTTGGCCTATTTCCACTATCATCTGACCGAGATTGGTCAAACCGCTAAAGGTAGCGCCGACAAAGAGATGGAAGACTTGATCGCCCAAGAACTGGTTGAAGCGCAGCCGATTACTTATGAAGACTTTCTGCCGGTAAGCGCGGCGGGCATTTTTCAGTCAAACCTCGGGGGAAAGGAGAATGAGGCCTATGCAGGTAGCGCCAATCGCGGTGCCTTTGAAGACTCTCTGGGTGTGCGGATAACAGATGAGTTGTCCCTTTACGCCGAGCGTGAAAGCGCTTCTAAAGCCAAGGTATTGGCAAGTTTACAAGGCTAAGAGTTTGGTTAAAGGGCAGTCTTACGCTCCAAGCGCAACACTATTATAGAGACTGAGCCTTCGGAACAGTTTTCTGCGGCACGTAGCGGTGGTTTTCAACCCTGTTGTCAAAATGACTGCGTTTAAGCAGCCAGTTTATTGCGCTCGATTTATTACAATTTGCCAGAGTGGAGCTATACCGGCGCTGGATCAGCGTAAGCGCCAATAAATCAGCACCTACATTCCCGTTCACCGATTGCACCCAAAGATCGGCTGGTCTTTTTTGGCACCATCCTTGATGAAAATTTTGATTCAGTGTCTCTGGCCGAAAATGCCGGCAGGCTAGATCTATTGATGCTGACCTGAGCGATCGCTAGTCGTGCGCTTTTTTTGTCGTCTGCAGACTGCCACACACGGAAAATCCTCATTGCCTGTGTTATCCGGGCCGGTTTTATGGGCCCTCCTGTACTCATCCCAAAGTTTCCGCTTTTCGCTGTCAGACAAACTGGCCGTCACGTCTTTATCGGCGATGGATTGTTACCTACCCCGTCAAATAGTGTTTTCATGGGGTAAGCAACATCGAGCTTGAAATAACCGTAGTAAATGCTTTTACAGATTCAAATGGACTTCCCGAACACCAAGCCTGAAAAAGTCGACACTGTCCCTGACAGCCTGATGTCCGGCCTTTCCATTCCGCCAGCGGAAGTGTTTCGCAACTCGCAGGCGTACTTTGTGATCTACAGATCCGAGTCAGACGTTTTGTCTGTGCTTCGTAACAACGAGTCTCTGGCTCAGCTTAAACCCCTTGATATTGTTGTAACCTGCCAGTCTGAAAGACAAGATTATGACTTCATATCACGGTATTTTTGGCCCGCAAATGGCGGGGATGAAGACCCGGTAACCGGCTCCATTCACACGGGCTTGGCGCCATTCTGGGCAGAGCGTTTGGGTAAAACCGATTTAGTGGCGTATCAGGCCTCAAAAGGTCGCATTACCGTTTAGCGCGGTCGATATTTTGCGGGGTGTCTTCAGCCCTGTCATCTAACTGTCGAAAAACTGACACAAAGCTTTCACCTTGCCCTGCTAGTTTTAGCGTAATCCAGCAGGAATAGAGTGTATGACGTCTACCTTTGTTTTTTACGCCGTCGCAGCCATGGCCAGCCCTTACCTTATTTACAGGCTTGCGGCCAGGCTTCAACTTTCACGGGCGAAACATCCCTCGCTCCGGGGGCACAGTAACCTGTCCCGGCGCATTGCCCGCCTGATTCCGTTCTTCAGCTACAGCGATCACGGCTTTTTCGCCAGTGACGGTGCGCCGCCAGCGGTGCAACAACACCGCCGCCAGGCAATCCGGGGGCTTCAGGCCAATGCCGAGCGGCAGTGCGCTGAAACCCTGGCGCACTGCCGCGCCATTCAGAACAGCGTTTCGGATGTGCGTTTTACCAGCCGCTACCGGGTGCCCTTTCCCTACAGCCGGCAACTGCCAGACTGCTTCCTGCTCGGCTCCATGGCCGATGAAACCCGGGGCTCCCAGGTTCGGGATCTGGACGGCAACTGGCGCTATGACCTGTCTGGCTCTTACGGCGTCAACGTTTTCGGCTACGACTTCTACAAACAGTGCATGGATGAGGGTATCGCACAAACCAAAGCCCTCGGGCCGGTGCTGGGCACGTATCACCCACTGATTGCTGAAAACGTGAATATCATCCGCCAGATATCCGGGCTAGACGAGGTGTCGTTTCACATGTCCGGCACTGAAGCCGTCATGCAGGCGGTACGGCTGGCGCGCTACCACACCGGCAAGACCCATCTTGTGCGTTTCTGCGGCGCCTACCACGGCTGGTGGGATGGCGTTCAGCCGGGCATTGGTAACACCCGCAAAACCCGGGATGTTTACACTCTGGCAGACCTGAGCGAACAGACCCTGCACGTACTGCGCACCCGCAGCGACATCGCCTGTGTGCTGATAAACCCCCTGCAGGCTTTCCACCCCAACAGTGACGCCCCCTCTGACACCGCGCTTATTGCCAGCGACCGCAGCAACGGTTTCGACAAACAGCGCTATAGCGAATGGCTAACCCGAATTCGGGATGTGTGCACTGAACGCGGCATTGTGCTGATTTTTGACGAGGTTTTTACCGGCTTCCGGCTGGCCTATCGCGGCGCCCAGGAATTCTACGGCGTGCAGGCGGACCTGGTGACGTACGGCAAAACCTTGGGCGGCGGCCTGCCGGTCGGTGTGCTGGCCGGGACTCAGAAGCTGATGCAGCGCTTCAAAGACAACCAGCCGGTCAACGTCTCCTTTGCCCGTGGCACTTTTAACTCCCACCCCTATGTGATGGGTGCGATGAATGTGTTCCTGAACCGTATCGGGCAGTCCGATATCCAGCAGCAATACCTCGAATCCGAAAGCCTGTGGAACACCCGGGTGGCCCGCTTCAATCAGCGGCTTGAAAGCGAGGGACTGCCTCTGCGAATCACCAACATTCATTCAATTCTATCGGTGCTTTATACCCTGCCCGGCCGCTACAACTGGATGTTCCAGTTCTACCTCCGACAGGCTGGCCTTGAGCTGAGTTGGACCGGCACCGGACGGCTGATCATGACTTACCGCTTTACCGATGACGACTTCAACCAGGTGATCGAGCGGTTTGTCAGCGCCGCCCATCAAATGCAGGCAGACGGCTGGTGGTGGCAAAGCCCGGAGCTGACCAATAAGGCGATCAAGCGACAGTTTCTGGTTGACATGCTGACAGCCCGATTCCCGTTTCTTGCAGGCAGGCTGTCTGGCCCGCTGGCAACATTTCGTGAAAAGTCGGGTGAAAAGCCCGGTTCCGGCCCGGTGACGAACCAGGACCAATACTCCAGAAAGGTGGGTTGAGTATGACGATGCAATCGCAGAGCAACGGCGAACCGCAGTTCCGTAATGGGCTTAGAGCAGAATTTGACGATTTTCTCAGTCAGCAGGCCCGGCGTTTCGAGCCCGAAAACTGCCTGCAGATCGACTTTCACTGCCACGACCACAACAGCGACGTGCCCGATGAACTCTGGGGCCGAATACTGCGCCTGCCTGAAACCTGGATTAAAACCAAGAAACTGGTGGAGGTTCTGGGGCAGAACGGCAGTTCCGTGGTGACCGTCACCAACCACAACAACGCGCGGTCTTGCTGGGCGCTTCAGGACAAAGGCGTGGATGTGCTGGTGGGCTGCGAGTTCACCTGTTTCTTCCCCGAGTACGATCTGTTTATTCACGTGCTCACTTACGGTTTCACCCGCGAACAGGAAGTACTCCTTAACGAGAAGCGCCAGAATATCTACGACTTTCTGCGCTACGCCGCCCGTTACGATATCCCGGTGATTCTGCCCCACCCGCTCTATTTTTACAGCCGCAACGAGCGGATTGATTTGTGCCTGTTCGAAAAGCTGGCGGTGATGTTCTGGCGCTTTGAAGTGCTGAACGGCCAGCGAGATCTGTGGCAGAGCGTACTCACACTGAACTGGGTGCAAAGCCTGACGCCAGAACGCATTCGAGCCTATGCCCGCAAGCACAAGCTGGACCCCTCAGAATTTGGGGTGAACCCGGATAAGCCCAAAGTGGTGACGGGCGGCTCTGACGACCACACCGGCATTTTTGCCGGCCTTTGCGGCTCACAGCTTTACCTGCCCGATTTGCAACAACGCCTGAAAACCCGACCCGCATCCGATCTGGCGCTGGAAGCGCTGCGCAACGGCCAGGTGGCGCCTTTCGGCAACGTTGGCGAGAACCAGAAACTCAACATTGCGCTGCTGGATTACTTCGCCCAAGCGGCCACCAAACTGAAGGACCCGGGCCTGCTTCGAATTCTCCTTCACCGCGGGTCTACCTGGGACAAGATGGGCTGCTTTATGGTCGCCAACCTGTTTCTGGAAATGCAGAAGCACAAGAAAACCACCGTGTTTTTCGCGCTCATACACGATGCACTTCAAGGCAAGAAGCCCAAGCGGTTTCTGAAATGGCAGGCGTCAAAAGACTACGCGTTCTGCATTACCCAGCTGGATAAGATCGCCGACAGCAAGCGCAACCATCCCGAAGCATTCGTGGACACCGTCAACCAGATCATCGGCGAGCTGTTCAACCACCTGAACCACCTGATCACCAAACGGATTCGCAAAGCAGTGGACAAGCACCAGGGCCCCAGCCTGAAAGATTTTTCCACCGAGGAGCTAACCCGCAAACTGGAAATACCCAGCCAGCTCACGGCCCTGTTTCTGGGCGACGGCAAGCGCCAGGACAACATGAGCAATATTAACCTGGCCGAGGTTCTGGACAGCCTCTCGTTCCCGGTGTTGATCAGCACCGTACTGGCTGGGTCTACTCTTGCCTCAACCCGCGTGCTGTATCAAAACCGCGATCTGCTCAACCGGTTCGCCCGGCAACTTGGCAAAAACGAGCACTCCCGGCGGGCGTTGTGTTTGACCGACACGCTGCTGGATAAAAACGGCGTGTCCACCTCGCTGAGCGGGAAGCTCAAAGAGATTAAACGCACCAACCTGCCGCTTGATTTTCTGATCTGCCATTCCGACGCCGTGCCCGAGCCCCACCTGAGCGTGGTTCGGCCCATTGCGGACATTGACCTGCACCCCTTCGGCGATCAAACCCTGCGGGTGCCGGATGTGATGGAAATTGCCCGCATATTCTATGAAGGCGGCTACGACCGGATTGTCTGCTCCACCGAAGGCCCCATGGCACTGGTTGCCTTGTTTCTGCAACAGATGTTCAACGTGCCCTGCTACTTCTTTATGCACACAGACTGGATTGATTTTATAGCCCACACCACCAATCTGAATCAGCACGAAAGAGACCGGGTGCGGCGCCTGATGCGGGCGCTCTACAGTCGGTTTGACGGTGTGTTCGTGCTCAACCGTGAACACAGAGACTGGCTGACCGGTCATGAAATGCAGCTGCCAGAAGACAAGGTATTCCTGACCGCCCACCACACCGCCCCGCGGGATCTTCAGGTGCAACCTGTCCGCAAGTCGGACCTGATTTCAGGCGCCAACGACAAAACACCGGTGCTGTTTATCGCTTGCCGGCTAAGCCGCGAAAAAGGCATTTTCGATCTGCCCGAAATCGTTCAGGAAGCGCGCCGTTCACTGCCCAACCTGCAAATCGTTGTGGCCGGTTCAGGCCCTGCCAGCGAAGACCTTCAGCGAGCCATGCCGGATGCCGTATTTTTAGGCTGGCAAACCCGGGAGCAACTGGCGTCACTGTATCTGGGGCTGGATCTGTTTGTATTTCCTTCGCGTTTTGACACCTTCGGCAACGTGCTACTTGAAGCCTTCACTCACGGCATGCCCGCAGTGGCTTACAACTGTAAGGGGCCGAAAGACATCCTTGAGCACGGAGTTAGCGGTTACCTGACGGAGGATGTAAGCACGATGGCCGAAGCCGTTGCGGATTTCTTCAGCGGCTCAACCGACCGCCATGTTATGGCCGAGAATGCTCGCAAACGCGCAGCCCGGTTTCAGGCAGAACCCATCATGCGGAAGTTTCTTGAGGATTTGGGGCTGGACTACCCGGAACAGGTTCACGCTGAAGTGACGGTAGCCTAGTGAGCTCGGCCAATAAGGCAACGCCTGGTTTAACCACCGGTGAACAACTGAACTTCCTGCTGACCAACCGCCTGCCCCGGCGCTGGCTCACCTTGTTCATGGGCTGGTTCAGCCGTATTGAAAGCCCCGCCCTGACCCGGCTATCCATTGCCATTTGGCAGTGCTTCTGTGACGACCTTCGGTTACAGGACGCCAAAAACCCGCGTTTTAAAAGCCTGCAAGAGTGCTTCACACGGCAGCTGAAACCCGGCCTGCGCCCGCTAGACAGCCGGCCGGATGCTGTCAGCAGCCCGTGCGACGCCATCGTTGGCGCCTGCGGCCGCATTCGCGACAACCGGCTGTTTCAGGCCAAGGGTTTTCCCTACACCCTGGAAGAACTGATCCCGGATGCCAGGCTGGTAGCGCGCTACCGCAACGGCCAGTTTGTCACGCTGCGGCTTAAATCCAGCATGTATCACCGGTTTCATGCGCCGGTAGACTGCGAGATTCGCCGGGTGAACTATGTGTCCGGGGACACCTGGAACGTGAACCCCATCGCCTTGAAAAAAGTCGAAAAACTGTTTTGCAAAAACGAACGGGCAGTTCTGGAACTGGAGTTCGGCCATTCAGATTACAGCCTGACGCTGGTGCCGGTTGCCGCCATTCTAGTGGCCAGCATGAAATTTCATTTTCTGGCCGAGCCGCTGGACCTGAAATACCGGGGTGCCAACCTGATTCCGTGCAATGCGACGCTGCGCAAAGGCCAGGAAATGGGCTACTTCCAGCACGGCTCTACCATCCTTGTTTTTGCCTCAGAGCAATACCAGCTAAGCCCCGGAATCGCCGAAGGTGAGCCAGTCAGAATGGGTGAAGCGCTGTTGTCAGGCCACCCACTGCCGGCCCGGCCTTTGCACGATCCCAGTCTGTCCCAAGAACCCACTGCAACACTTGATGTATAAGGACGCTGCCATGACATTTCGTGAGGAATTACAAAAACAACGGTGGGACGATCACCGCTACTATCACCACAACCGGATCAACCAGTTCCTGCATCTGCTCAGCGCAAGCTGTTTTCTGATCAGCTATGGCCTGGTGTTTTTTCATCCGGCGGCAGCGGCTCTTGTTGGCTGGCTACTGGCTATGACACTGCGCCAAACGGGTCATTTCTTCTTTGAACCCAAGACTTACGATGAGGTGAACAAGGCCAGCCACGACTTCAAGGAACGCGTGAAAGTGGGCTACAACCTCAACCGCAAGGTGGTGCTGCTATCGATCTGGGCGCTGGCCCCGGTGGCACTGCTGCTGAGTCCTGATCTGCTCGGCCTGCTCTCGCCGGCAACGGATCTGGTTGAATTCATCAGCAACACCGCACTGATATGGCTGTTTGTCGGCCTGGGTGCCGTGGTATTCAGAACCGTACATCTGTTCAAACTCATGGGTGTGCAGTCCGGTCTGGTGTGGATGACCAAAATTTTCACCGACCCGTTTCACGACATCAAGATCTACCAGAAAGCGCCCTACTACATTCTCAAGGGTGAGATGTACGACACGATGGAGGACTGGTACGACGATGTGCCGCTTGACCAGCGAACCTAGAAAACCGCTTGGCGATGCAAACTATGTATAATTCTTGGGTGGCCCGCAGTACGATCAACCCGGGCGGTATTCATCCCCTGGATTTCGACGCAGCTTAACCAGAGCAGGCAGAGCGACGGTTTAGTCGCTGCTGCTTCGTCACAACAACCAAGGAATACAATTATGTCTATTCGTATCGACGATGTAGCTCCAGATTTCACTGTAAATTCCACAGACGGCAAGATCACGCTTCACGAGTGGATTGGTGACAGCTATGCCATCCTGTTTTCACATCCAAAGGATTTCACACCGGTGTGTACCACCGAATTTGGTGCTGTTGCTCAGCTTGTACCTGAATTCGCCAAACGCAATACCAAGGTGATGGGCGTATCGGTAGACAACGTTGAAGAGCACGTGAAATGGAAGCGCGATATCGAAGCGTTTTCCGGTGCGGCTGCCGACTTCCCGATTATTGATGACACGTCTTTGCTGGTTTCCAAACTTTACGACATGCTGCCGGCCGGCGCCTATCTGCCCGAGAATCGTACCCCTGCCAACAGCGCTACCGTGCGGACGGTGTTTATCATTGGTCCGGACAAAAAGGTTCGCCTGACCATGTCGTACCCCATGTCTGTAGGTCGCAATTTCGCGGAAATTATGCGTGCACTGGACGCTGTCCAGATCACAGACGGTGCCGGTATCGCAACGCCTGCTGACTGGGTTCCAGGTCAGGACGTGATTGTAGGGCTGGCTCTGAACGATGAGCAGGCAAAAGAGAAGTTCGGCGAGCTCAACATTAAATTGCCTTACCTGCGTTTTGCAAAAGCACCGAAAAAGTAAGCAATTCAGCTAGATATTGATTGCAATATGCATCGGCAGCAGGTGGTTCGTAATGATTAATACCAAAATACACAAGTCCGTCTATGAGTTAGCTGAAAAGCTAATGAAGGCTGCCGATAAAGACGATAGAGAGGCCTTCAATTCGCTCTATACAGAGTTGAAGGCGGTTTGCACAGATAACGAAAACACCGATAAAGATCATCCAGAGCAATGGGAAACACTGGCCGACTTTGAGGAAGAAATAGAAGACGCTCTGTCTGGCTATGAAAAAGCTCTGGGAAAAGCCATCGCTATGGATTCGAAAGACCATATGTCATCCATCGCGTTTTCCATGGCTAGATTGCAAATTGAATCAGGCCAGACTGACGCAGCCATAAAAAATCTCAAAAACGCAAAAATCAGCGCTGAAAGGATTGACGATAAAGAGTTTAAAGTAGAGATAGATGAACTGCTTGAAAAGCTATTAGCAGGCTAGTTCAAGCCCCCGCTACGCATAGCGTGCGGGGTCATGCCAAACCAGCGACGAAAGGTGCGGCTAAAGTTAGAGGTGTCTTGATAACCCAGTCGTTCCGCGATTTGCTCAACCGCGACGGTGGTTTCCAACAGGTACCAGGCAGCCAGCTCTTGCCGCACGCCATCCAGCAGATCCTGATAGCTGGTGCCCTCGGTTTTTAATTTACGGATCAACGTGCGTCGCGACATGGCTAATCTGGACGCAACATCGTCAAGGCTCGGGTAGCCATCCGGGCTATTCAGCAAACAATTACTCACCTGCTGGCTCAACGCGCCGCCGTAATCGAGCTGGCGCAGCTGATTTTCGCAATCACGCAGTGCGGTGCGAAAAGTGCCGGCATCGGCGGTAAGGCAAGGCGTATCAAGCACGCTCACCGGCATTTGCAAGCGAAACGCCGGCGCATCAAACATCACCGGGCAACCACAACGCTGTTGGTAAACGTCTCCCCATTGCGGGCGCGGTATTGGCAATTCAATCTGAATATTGCGCAAGCGCTGAGAGGTCACGGTGTCGACCAATTGAAGATAGGTGACCAGCAGCGCGCTATAGACAAATTCGCGCACATCGCCAAGCTCCGATATCTCCTCTATGCTCACCGTAAAGTGTTCGTCCGTTTCAGAAATAACGACGTTCACCAACTGAAAACGCAAGCGGGTGAAGCACGCCAGAGTGTGTAACACCACACGAAGATTCGGCGCCGACACAATGGCGTAACCAAGCGCACCATGGGCAGAAACCGAGGTAATGCCACCGATATCAAGGCCCAGCCACGGCGTTCGGGTTAGCGCTGTGGCACGCCGCAATAAACGCGCAAGCTGCTCAAGACTGAGGTAGCGATTCCCGCCCAGTAATTGATCCCAGTGCAACCGCGTACCCTGCAGAATCGTCTCGTTATCAAAGCCCTGTTGACGCAAATGCGCGCACACCAACCGCGCATAGGTCGGGTGTATCGCGGGGCGAAGTCTTTTCGTTGCCAATAGCGCCATACGTCTCCTGCAGTACACCCATTTATAGCCATTATAATGGCACTATTTGACGACTAATTGCCACTTATAGCGGTGACCGACGCCGGCGGAAAGGGCCAATATAGCAACATACCCCCAATCCCTATAAGGACGGCAACATGAACCAAGCTGGTGTCTTCGTCGCTCCATCAGGCGAGATCTACCGAGATCGTAAGCGCTATTTATGGGCCCTGTCTGTTCTCGTACCGATGCTGGCCCTTGTCGGCCCCGGCCTGTTCTTCCTCACCGGCAATGCGTTCTGGCTGTGGGCTCCGCTGGCGTTTTACTTCGTGGTGATTCCGGTTCTGGACATGGTGCTCGGCGAAGACACCAACAACCCGCCAGAAGAGGTTGTGGCGCAGCTTGAACAAGATCGCTACTACCGCTATGTCACCTACTTACTGGTTCCTGTGCTTTGGGCAATATGGGCGCTCGGGGTTTGGTTTATGGGTACCCAAGATGCCCCCCTGCACGGCATGATCGCCACCGTGCTTGTGATCGGCACGCTACAGGGCACAGCCATTAACCTGGGCCATGAATTGGGCCACAAAAAAACCAGGATGGAACGCTGGCTGGCGAAGATTATTCTTGCGCCCTGCGCTTACGGTCACTTTTTTGTCGAGCACAACAAAGGCCACCATCGCGACGTTGCAACACCCGAAGATCCGGCTTCATCACGCATGGGCGAAACAATCTGGGGGTTTGCGTTGCGCGAAATTCCTGGCGCCTTCTTCCGCGCGTGGGAAATTGAAAAAACGCGATTAAACAAAGCCGGCAAGCCGGTTTGGTCGCTTAACAATGAGATCTTGCAACCGGCGTTAATCACCGCATTCGCGTGGGGAACCGCCGTCGCGTTGCTCGGCATTGAGGTTCTGCCCTTTATTATCGCAATCGCCTTCTGGGGAATGTTCCAGCTCACCTCTGCCAATTACATCGAGCACTATGGTCTGCTGCGCAAAAAACGTGAAAACGGTCGTTACGAGCCAACTCAGCCCCACCACAGCTGGAACAGTAATCATATCTTTTCAAATTGGGCGACGTTCCATTTGCAGCGTCACTCGGATCACCACGCAAATCCGACCCGTCGCTATCAGTCTTTACGCCACTTCGACAATTTGCCGACGCTGCCGAACGGTTACCTCGGCATGTTCGTTCTCGCCTACATCCCGCCACTGTGGTTTGCGGTGATGAACCCGAGATTGGTCAAGCATGTGGACGGCGACATTACAAAAATCAACTTCCATAAACCGGCAAAAGAGAAAATGATTAAACGATACTTTTTACGCTAGGAATTTTACGTTAAGGGGTTTGAAAAACGAGTGCTGATGTCTCTATTCCTCGCGCTGAAGCGATTTTTAGAGGCATCTTTCCTTTGTCTTCTAAATAATTTGTTTTACTGTCCTGACGCTTTTGACTGCTTTTAAAGCTGAGTCCCTATTGTTCGGGCTTTTTCCCCGCATTTGATATTTAGGCTTCATACCATTAACCTATATTCATTGAACGCTTGTTCAACTTTTTGAGTATTCGTTCAAATCGAGCGCTATTGACCTTCGATCCGCTTCGGCGGCGAAGAGCTACGCACAGCGTCTACTATCTTTCAATGCGCGGATCACACCCACGGCCTAGGCCTACCCTGTGCGGACACCCTGATTGGAAAAATGCACAGCGCTAACGCTGTGACCGACAATCCATAAAAGAGAACGACAAATGAAAAAGCTTGTTTTGGCCTTTGCTGGCCTTGCTATCAGTGGCGCTGCAGCGGCGGCTCCGAATACCGAATGTCAAACCGTTCGTTTTGCCGATGTTGGCTGGACCGACATCACTGCCACCACCGCGCTGGCCTCCGAAGTACTGGAAGGCATGGGCTACGAGTCAAAAGCGAAAGTGCTGTCGGTGCCCGTGGCTTACCGGTCGCTCCAGAACAAAGACATTGACGTGTTTCTGGGCAACTGGATGCCCACCATGGAAGCAGACGTGCGTCCTTACTTAGAAAGCGGTGATGTTGAAACCGTCATCACTAACCTGGAAGGCGCCAAATACACCTTGGCGGTACCGCAGTATGTTTACGATGCCGGCGTGACCAGTTTTGCCGACATTGCCAAGCACGCCGACCAATTTGACGACCGTATCTATGGCATTGAGCCCGGCAACGATGGCAACCGTCTGATTCAGGACATGATCGGCCAAGATGCGTTTGGTCTTGGTGAGTTCCGGCTTGTGGAGTCCAGCGAAGCTGGCATGCTGTCCCAGGTGGGCCGCGCAGTTCGTCGTAATGAATGGGTGGTATTCCTGGGGTGGGAACCGCACCCCATGAACGCCAATCATGACATGGCCTACCTTAACGGTGGTGACGACTTCTTTGGCGCCAACTACGGCGGCGCAACCGTTCACACCAACGTGCGTAAGAATTACCTGAACGAATGCCCGAACGTGGGCAAGCTGCTGACGAACATGACGTTTTCACTGTCCATGGAAAACGAAGTGATGGGTGCCATTCTGAACGACGGCGAAGAGCCGCGGGATGCTGCTCACACTTGGCTCGCCAACAACCCGGCCGTATTGGATGTCTGGCTCAAAGGTGTCACGACCTTGAACGGCGATGCAGCGCTGCCTGCAGTTAAGGCATCCCTGAAGTAGTACGGAAGAACGTACTGATTTGAATTCTGTAGAGAATACTTTAGAGAATATTTTAGAGAATATTTTAGAGAGCACTTTGGTGGCGCTCTGAACTGACCGGTTCAGAGCGCCCGATTCTGTAACGAACACCTCCCATTTCCGGTGTCGGCCAAGGCCTGCACCCAACAAGACTGAACGCCATGAGCTGGATAACTGAGCACCAACTGCCTTTCGGCGACTTCGTCGAAGGCATTGTTGATTTTCTGGTCGTCAATTTCAGCGGCTTTTTTGACGCTGTGTCCGATACCCTGAGTAGCATGATCCACGGCCTGACAGGCGCCCTGTTATGGGTACCGCCCGGCGCTCTGATATTGCTTTTGACGGTGGCGGCGCATCTTCGTCATCGCCGTTGGGGATTGACCGCTTTTACCGCCTTCAGCTTTTTGCTGATTTGGAATATTGGTTACTGGGAAGACACCATGGCGACGCTGTCGCTGGTGTTGTACGCCACCCTATTGTGTGTGGTGATCGGCATTCCTCTGGGCATTTATGCGGCTCATAGCCGTTGGCTGTACAAATTCCTGCAGCCGGTGCTGGATCTGATGCAGACCATCCCACCTTTTGTTTACTTGATCCCGACGCTGACCTTGTTCGGTCTGGGAGTGGTCCCTGGCGTGATCTCAACCGTGATCTTTGCCATCGCCGCCCCGGTGCGGCTGACTCACCTGGGCATCTCCCAGGTGCCGAAAGAATTGGTCGAAGCGGGCAAGGCCTTTGGCTGCACCAACCGGCAACTGTTGTTTAAGGTTGAGCTGCCCGCTGCCATGAGTTCCATTGGAGCCGGTATTACCCAGTGCATCATGTTGTCGCTCTCAATGGTTGTTATTGCTGCTTTGGTAGGCGCCGATGGCTTGGGTGTCCCGGTGGTTCGGGCTTTGAATACGGTCGATATCGGCAAAGGCTTTGAAGCCGGTCTGGCGATTGTGCTGTTGGCCATCTGGATGGACCGGTTCTTCCGCCAAAGTGATGCTAAGGAGACGTCATCATGATCGAATTTGAGAATGTAAACGTCGTCTTCGGCAAAAACCCCAAACGCGCGCTGCCGTTGATTGAACAGGGCCTGGACCGGGCCGCAATCCGTGACCAGACCGGGTTAGTGGTCGGTGTCCAGAATGCCAGCCTGAGTGTCAAGAAAGGTGAGATTTGCGTTCTGATGGGACTGTCCGGTTCCGGAAAATCCAGCTTGTTGCGCTGTGTCAACGGTTTGAACGATGTCACCAGTGGCGCTATACGCATTAAACACCATGGCGAGATGGTGGATTTCACTCAGGCCAGCGAGAAAGTTCAGCGGGACATCCGCACCCGTCGCATCTCCATGGTGTTTCAGAACTTCGCCCTGATGCCCTGGCTGACGGTGGAAGACAACGTCGCTTTTGGTCTGGAGCTGCAAGGCCTGGGCAAGGCCGAGCGCCGTAAGAAAGTCGCGCGTCAATTGGAGCTGGTTGGCCTTTCCGGTTGGGCCAAGTCCAGACCGGCTGAGCTGTCCGGCGGTATGCTGCAGCGGGTGGGGCTGGCCCGGGCATTGGCAACGGAATCGGAAATTCTGCTGATGGACGAGCCATTCTCCGCCCTTGACCCGCTGATTCGTAACCAGTTGCAAGACGAACTGCTGACCCTGCAGGAAGAACTGCAGAAAACGATTGTGTTCGTCAGTCATGATTTGGATGAAGCACTAAAGCTGGGCTCGCACATTGCGATTATGAAGGACGGCCAAATCGTTCAACATGGCAAGCCGGAAGCCATTGTGCTGCAACCCGCGAACGATTACGTCAAAAGCTTTGTTGCCAGCACCAATCCGCTCAATGTTCTCGCCGCGCGTTCCCTGGCGTTGCCTATCGGGCAGATACAGGAAGACGCCAGCGGTAATCGTTGCATCAATAAACGCTACGGTATCTGGCTACACACACCGGATGTAGCAGAAAAAGCGGTGGTCACCAGCGGTGGCCAAACCTTCCAGACCCAGCTTTGGCAAGAAGGTCAGTCCATCGAAAGCCTGGCCCAGCAGCCCACCCGCATCGCACCAGACACCCCCTTACGGGATGCCGTAGAGATTCGGTACTTCACCGGTCATAGCCTGCTGGTGGAAGAGAACGGTCTGATCACTGGCGCCATCGGCGACCGGGAACTGTATCACGCAATGCTGGGCAAACATTTAGACGACAGCTAAGGCAGCAGCAGACGTGCTCCGATAGCCATAAAAACACTACCCGTAAAAGGATTTGAGTATGAGCATTCGTAAAGCCTCAGTAGCAGCAGGGCTGGTAGCATCCTCCCTTCTGCTGACAGCGTGTGCACCGATGCAATCCGCGTCGCAAGCGCCGGAGAAGGCCAAAAATGTCATCATGATCATCGGCGATGGCATGGGACCACAACAAATTGGTCTGCTACTGGCGTACGCCAAGCAGGCGCCAAATTCGGTGATCACCGACGGCAACACCGCCTTTGACCGGATCGCCGCCAACGGCCGCATGGGCCTTTCCATGACCCACGCCAACAACAACCTGGTGGTGGATTCCGCCGCTTCCGCCACGCAACTGGCAACCGGTCAGTTGGCCGGCGCCGAGATGATTGGCGTAGATAAAGACGGTAACAGCGCGGAAAGCATTCTGGAAAAAGCCAAAAAACTTGGCAAATCCACCGGGCTGGTGTCCGACACTCGCATTACCCATGCGACCCCGGCTGGTTTTGCTGCCCACCAGAGCCATCGCAGCCTGGAAAATGAAATTGCGGTCGATCTGCTGAACAACAACGTGGACGTCATGTTGTCAGGCGGCCTGCGTTACTGGATTCCGGAATCTGCCAATGACGAGCAGTCTGCGGCGCGTCAAGAGCTGGAAGCGCTGTCCGCAGGCTCCGTGCGAATCAAGTCCAAGCGTAAGGACGACCGTAATCTGATTACCGAAGCGCAGCAGAAGAACTACGACCTGGCGTTCAACCGCTCGCAGCTGGCAAAAGCCGATGGCAAAATCCTTGGCCTGTTTGCCTACTCGGCGTTGCCCAACGGCATCACCGAAACCCAGACCAAGGACGACCCCGCCCGTACCATACCGACACTAAAAGAAATGTCAGCAAAGGCGATTGACTCGCTGTCCCAGAACGACAAAGGTTTCTTCCTGATGATCGAAGCCGGGCAAATCGACTGGGCCGCGCATTACAACGACACCGGCACCATGCTGCACGAAATGCTGCGGATAAACGAAACGCTGAATTACGTGCTGGACTGGGCTGAAGGCCGTGATGACACCCTGATTGTGGTGACCGCCGATCACGAAACCGGTGGTTTTGGTTTCAGCTACTCTGCCAACGACCTACCCCACGGACGTGACCTGCCAGGCAATGTGTTCAAAGATCAGCAGTTCAAGCCCGCCTTCAACTTCGGCGACGTGGCGACCCTGGACACACTGTACGAACAGAAGTCCTCCTATGGCGATATCTTCTATAGCCAGTTCGACGCGCTGGATAAAGACCAGCAAACGCCTGCCAATCTGGCTCGCATCGTCAACGCCGAAACCGGCTTCGACATCACCGACGCCCAAGCTGCGCGCGTGCTCGAAACCGAGGACAATCCCTTCTACACCGAAGGCCACAAATACCTGAGCGCCCAGACCGTCCCGAAAATGGGCGTTAACGGAGCTTTCTTTACCTACCAAACTGACGACAATCGCCAGAACCTGCTGGCCCGCGAAGTGGCCGAACAGCAAAACGTTGTCTGGGCCACCGGCACCCACACCAACACCCCGGTACTGGTATTTACACAGGGGCCGGGAGACACCAGCGCACCCTTCGGTAAGGTGCTGCACCACACAGAAGTGGGTCAGCGCGCGATTGAAGCGCTAGAAGACTGACACCCGCCTGACCACCTGTTTGCGTATTTGTTCCAGTGCCCGCCTAGCCCTTCTTGGATGTGTAAAAGGAATCCAACCTCATCCTCATTGGCGGCGCACTCCAGCAGCAACTCAGTGACGCGGGTTACTGTCACCAGAGGATGCCTTGTCATCGGATGAGTTGTCATCGGATGTGAGGTAGTAATCCTTTTCCTCGAATATTTTCACCTCAGGATCTTCAATGCTGTTACTACCGCGGCCCCGAAAAAGCCAGAAGGCCACAACAGCGCCAATAATGATCAAAATGATCCACTTCATATCTTTCTCCTCCACACAGCGAGATACCTTCTCTGATCATCTTTATCCTAGGCCCATGGTGCCAGATCGCAAGCGTTTCCCACTTCTGAGTAAGTCGTTCCAGGCGCTGAAAGCTATAAGGACTTGATGAAGGAAGCGGGTGAGCCTGAAATAAGGCTTTTTGCCCGTTTGTGGGTCTGCTTTTGAAGCGCCTGAAGCTTCGCAACGATACATGCCTCGGCTAAGTCCCATTGTTCAGCGTCCAGATCAATTTCGTGGCAATGATCTGCCAGGTATTCGAGCAATACGGCTTGGTCATTGGCCAAGCCCTGAAGTTCTGTCATTACTTCAAGCTTATTTACCTTTGACTGCAAGCCCTTGCCAAACATCGGGCGCAGTGCACGCAAACAGTAAAACAGATCTTTTGATCGTTTCCGAAATTGGTGAAAAGCTTCGATTTCGGCAGAACTATTCGCCTTTTTCTCGGCGTCACGGGCTTTTTTGTATATATTTTTGAGGTTGGGCATAAGTGGCAACAGTGACTTTGGAAGACCCCATCCTTTAGGCACGGCGCTCTGAGCTTCTACTTCTAAAGCCAGCTCCATGAAAAATTCGCGACCTTTAGCCTCAAGTGGATTGAGTTTTTGCTGTCCAGAAAGGAAACAGTCAATGGCGTCGTAGGGTTGTTCCTGCAACGCGGCGTTTTGTTTTATCAGCTCCCGCCAGGTTTTCACACGAACCGCTGCGTCTCGGCTGCCGGAAAGCTTCCCGGAAATTACTTTGTAGTGTTCTTGCCGGCGGCTGTACTCGGTTTTGCCAATCTGGGGTCCAATCAGCCGTAGTAGAGCACGCACTTCTTTACAGCTTTTTCGAGCCTCATGAACCCCCGTTTCTGGAACCCTGCATGCGTGCCGAGCGTTAGCGCGATATCTTCGTTAATTGACTGCATTAGCCGCTTGAGCTGCCTGCCAAAGTTACCGGTAGAATTGAGACGACAGCGCATTACTTCACTCCGCTCTTTATTCAGAAGGTACAGCCGACGCTATCTAAACACTCTCGAAATGACAAAATAATGGTGTGAAATAAGTGTATCGTCGATCCTCTGATAGAATCATTCGTATAGTACCGTGGTAAATTTAAAAATCAGCTGCGCAGGGATCAATTTCGCTAAAAGCGAGGAGGGTCAAATGCCTAAACAGGCTACGGTAATCATGCGGGATTCTCACTATGTGATGACTTTCATATGTCCCCGTTCATCGTGCACCCTTACCTTGCTGTTTGTTCTCGGATTTTCCGGTTCTCTTGTGGCCGGCAACTGCGAGATGGACGAAGCGGATCAGTCTTTGCTGAATCGCGTTAATGAAGCTCGCAGTCAGCCCCGGCAATGCGGCAACCACGACTTTAACGCCGTCGATCCGCTGTCCTGGAACTGCAAACTTGAGGATGCCGCGCGAGACCACTCGGAGACCATGGCGGAGCTGGAATTCTTTAGTCATACCGGCCCTGATGGTGCTGAGATCGGCGAGCGGGTGAATAACAGAGATTATCGCTGGTCGGCGGTGGGCGAAAACATCGCAGCGGGCCAGAACTCTGTTGATGAGGTGGTTGATGCGTGGCTCTCAAGCCCGGGACACTGTGCCCATATAATGAGTGCCGAATTCTCCGAAATGGGCGCGGCGAGGATTGGGGCGCCGGGCTCGCAATACTCCCCTTTCTGGACCCAGGTTTTTGCACGGCCGCGTTAGTGAGGATCTGTTAACCAACTCAAGAACACCGTGTTCCGCCTGGTTACCTTAGCTAGCATTCTAATTTGTGTGGGCGCCGAATCGAGCCTGCCTGCCGAATTCACAAGGGAATGGAGGTCGATGTTTTGAACACAACAGTGAATGAGCTCGCCCGTTTAGTGAATGGGATAGTGGCTGGAATAGCGACTCGGACTCTATGAAGCGGCACCCCTTATTAATGGTGATTTTGCTGGCGTTGATTGGTTTTGGGTTGTGCGCAGCGC
This sequence comes from Marinobacter sp. ELB17, assembly GCF_000169375.1. GTDB lineage: Bacteria > Pseudomonadota > Gammaproteobacteria > Pseudomonadales > Oleiphilaceae > Marinobacter. Next base: position 49,112 of record NZ_AAXY01000017.1, on the reverse strand, counting down.
TCAGCCGTGGCTTGTACCTGGAGGAAAACAAAAGCATAACCGCAGAGTTTCGTGCAGATGTTACTCAGCTTGAGATCGCCTTTGAGCGTGAAGTGCGGCTGAACCTTGAAATTCTGTTCGCCTTGAAGACCTCTGCGAGCCTGATGCCGGAGATGAATGCAACGCTTTTTGAAAAGCTGACCCTACCAGTGCTTGAGCGCTCTCCCGCCATCAAGGCGTTTACCTGGGCCCCAGTTGTCCGTCAGGAAGACCGTGCCGGGTTCGAGCAACGGCAGCAGAGTTGGTATCCCGGGTTTGTTTTGTCTGAGATGTCGGCAACGGCTGATGCGATGCCAGTTGAAGAACTGCCCTGGCTCGTTCCTGTGCAGTTCATCCAGCCCATAGCGGATAATCGGCAGGCTGTCGGTTTTGACGTGTCGAGCGAGGCCAAGCGGCGGGTGGCCCTGTTGGCCGCGAGGGAGACCGGCGAAATGGTCGCGACGGCTGCCATCAAACTGGTACAGGAGCCAGGAAACGAAAAGGGCTTGCTGGTTATCGCGCCTTTGTACAGCGGTGTCGCCGACACCACTCCGGAGGACCGGGCGGTGCGCCATTATGGCTTTATGAACGGCGTGTTTCGGATCAGTGAACTGATTAAGCAGTCGATTCCGATGGCGATTGGCAGCAAAATTCTGGTTCAACTTGTGGATCGTACGGATGGGGCCGAGGACGTGATATACAGCATTGGCCGCCCTAGCGATGAGCGCTGGCTGAGAAGCCTGATCCACGAAGTACCCCTGGCGCCCATCGCGGGCCGAAATTGGGTGCTTCAAGCTATGCCCGGGGCGACGTTTGTGAGTGCCAGACGAAGCTACCTGCCCTTATTAGTCATTGGGTTCGGTTTTTCCTTCATCGCATTGCTGGTGTTCTTTGCGGTGCGAAGCCTGCGGCAGAATGCCGAACTGAACAAAACCAAGCGCGAGCTAGAGACGATTTCCCTGACCGATGCCCTGACGGGGCTTGCCAATCGCCGGCATTTTGATGCTTACCTTGAGCAAGAATGGTCGAGGGCTTTACGCCAGAGTCAGCCAATTTCGATGGTTATGTTGGATATTGATTATTTTAAGGCATTTAATGATGCTTATGGTCATCCGCGCGGTGATCAGTGTCTGAAACAGGTTGCTCGAGCATTGGAACAGGTGATGCGCCGGCCCACCGATCTGGCGGCACGTTACGGCGGTGAGGAGTTCGCTCTGGTGCTGCCGGACACCCAAGATGCTGCCACCGTCGCGGAGGCCTGCAGGGTCGCTATTCAGGCGCTTGGCATTGTTCATGAGTTCTCGGGTGTGGCGCCGGTGATTACCATCAGTGTCGGAGTTTGTAGTCTGGTTCCGACCAGAAAAATGTCACCTGCAGTACTGATACAACAAGCAGATGATGCACTTTATGACGCCAAGGAAGCCGGTCGCAACCAAGTATTGAAGGCGGATCAAGCCTTGCCGGAACATTGAGAAATCGGGACGTTACCGGAATATGCTCGAAACTATGGCGCTGATGCCTCAGAATTTTTCATTGCCAGATGCGATTTGGCGACTGCTGATCAGCACTGATATGCTATGAATTCAAGGAATCAGTAATCACTATGCCTAGCTGCTATAGTTGTCGGAAAGTATTTGAGCCTTCAGCGCTAAGGATTTCGTATTCGAAAAACTATTGTGAGGATTGCGGGGTTGGCCTGTTCGGTGCGGATTACTTCGGTTTCTCCGAAAAGCCTAACCCGACGGCTCAGAAAAAAATAGCCGTCTATTTAAACGTGATTTTTGTATGGAGCACGGGATTTTGCTTACTGATTTTTCTTTTTTTCAGTATGTCCGCGCAGAGCAATGACGGCACAAAGCCGCAGGTAGACCGTGCGAACTTACAATGTAATATTTTTGACAGTTGACGCAATGCCCATGCGTCAAAACGAGATGCGGAGTTGATGTCTTAGGCGTATTCATATTTTATACGGAGAGCAGGCATGTTCAGTCACATTATGGTTGGTGCAAACGATGTTCAAGAATCAAAGATCTTTTACGATGCTATTCTTGGCTCTTTAGGGCACGAGTCTGGTTTGGTGGATGACAAAGGGCGCTGCTTTTATAGGGCGAACAGCGGCACCTTTGCGATTGGGAAGCCAATTGATGGCGCACCCGCTTGTCATGGTAACGGCACCACCATCGGCTTTTCCGCAGAAAATTCCGCAACCGTTGATGCCTGGCACTCTGCCGGTATTGCCAATGGTGGCACGTCATGCGAAAACCCACCCGGCCTTCGCGGGGGAGCCAGCGGAACCTTATATATTGCCTATTTAAGAGACCCCTCGGGCAACAAAATCTGCGCACTATATCGGTAGAGTTGGTTTTTGAAACACAGTTTATGTTTAGGTAAATGGCGGGTATAGATGTACAAAAATCGAGATATTATCGCGCGTCTGCGCGAACAGATTCCTTCGTTCGAGTGTGTGGCAGGTTGTCACGATTGTTGCGGGCCGGTAACGACGTCTTCGGAAGAAATATCACGCCTGCCTGTAAAAACTGACGCCGAACATGAAGCCGCACTTGGTGACCTTAGCTGTGTGCACCTGGGCCCCAATGGTTGCACGGTTTACGGGGAACGCCCTTTAATCTGCCGGTTATTTGGCACAACACCCAGTATGCCCTGCCCTAACGGTCGTCGCCCCGACGTCATGATTGGCGCCAAAGTTGAGCGCCAGATCCATCACTACATTGCTAATACGCGGCAGGTATTGGTGTAAACTCTTTGCGGTGTGTTCATTCAATAATTGAGAGAGAATAATGATGACAAAAGCCATTCGAGCATCTGATACGCCCTATGCAGTGGAAGTGGAATCTGGCAAAAATTACTTTTGGTGTGCTTGTGGTAAAAGTGCAAACCAGCCTTTTTGCGACGGTTCTCATAGTGGCTCAGATTTCAGACCCGTGAAATACGCGGCATCAGAAACTAAAAAAGCATTTTTTTGCGGCTGCAAATCAACAGCATCACAGCCAATGTGTGATGGCAGCCACAAGCAAGTATAACAAGCCCATCAAACCCATTTGCGGCGCTCGCTGGAGCACATACCCGTTGGTGCGTTCCGCCCTTTCGCCAGCAAGCAAATGCTCCTTGTGGGAGTAATGGACAGGCTGACGTGGTGGCAACGAGCAGTCAGATAGAGCGTTTCTTATGCGAATAATTATTCTGACAACCCTCGCCATGATTGCCTTTGCGAGCAATTCGGTGCTGGCCCGGATGGCCCTGAAACACACGGATATTGATGCTGCGAGCTTTACGGCGATCCGTTTGATTTCGGGTGCGGTTGTGCTGTTGCTGGCCGTGTGGATCAGCAACCGGCCCAGCGGCGGCAGCGGAAGCTGGTGGTCTGCTGCGGCCTTGTTCGCCTACGCGGCGGGTTTTTCATTTGCCTATGTGAGCTTGCCCACGGCCACGGGCGCACTGCTTTTGTTCGGCGCGGTTCAAGTCACTATGATTGTTTACGGTTTTTGGGTGGGAGAACGCCTGCTCAAGCTGCAATTAGCCGGCCTTGCGCTCGCTTTCGGCGGACTATTGTTGTTGTTTCTGCCTGGTTTATCAACCACACCACCATTGGCCAGTTCCTTGTTGATGCTAGGAGCTGGAGTTTGCTGGGGTGTTTACTCTCTGCGCGGGAGAGGTGCAGGCGACCCCGTTTACACAAGTGCCGGGAACTTCACGCGCGCCGTTGCCTTTACGGTCGTTTTAAGCTTTTTCATGCTGAGCCGGCTTTCTTTGGATGCTGCGGGCATCTGGTACGCAATTATCTCAGGTGCGCTCACGTCCGGGCTGGGGTATGTTGTATGGTACATGGTAATGCCCATGCTAAAAGCCACGAACGCAGCTATCATACAGCTCAGTGTTCCCGTGATTGCAGCCGCAGGCGGCATTGTTTTTCTGGGCGAATCCATAACCTTGCGATTGGCGCTGGCTTCCGCCGCCATTCTCGGCGGAATCGCGCTGGTCATTGTTCGAAAACAACCTGCTCAGGTTACCCAACAAAATATTGGAAAACACTTTAATGCTAAATAACAGAAATGATTTTAATGGCCAATAAAGAATTTATTTATCAGCGCATTCGTGTTTATGTTGGAAAAGACTTTGACCCAGCCGTTGATGGCGAAGTAGAAAGTATTTTACGTTCTAAATTCAACATTCACTTGCCCCAAAGAACATCTCTGAATGATTCTCTAGCATCGACGAAAAGTGATCATGAAATTGTAGGTCTCATTTTACAGTATCGTACAGCCGGCTAATGGCTACGAGTCATGCTGCTAAATACTTGAGCGACATTTTGCACGCCTAGCAATCCGAAAACCCCGCCCCATGCGTATCTGTTTTTTTATCGGTATCAAAATAGGGTATCCCACCGGCGGGCGCCCTCTCTTAAAGGAAGTCCCCTTTTGAAACGTTTTGCGCTCACGTTGTTGCTGTTTAATGCTCTGTTGTTGGCGTTACTGTTGCCGCGTTACCCATGGATTCCCTGGGTTGCCGCCGAGGCGCTAATGGTATGTGCAGTGTTTAGTCTATTATCGCCTTCCGTATTTACCCGAGTGCTGGCCGGCGTGGTAGGTACGCTATACGCCGTGTTGGCGTTATTTACGCTGAGCGATCTGCTGGTTCGCCAAAGTCTCGGGCGGGGACTCAACCTTTATCTGGAGCTGGGAGTGGTCGGCTCTGTGGTCGACCTGATGCTAAGTAACCTCGGCACCGGCCTTTCATTGCTGATACTGCTGGTTTTATTGCTAGCGTTTTGCGGCTTGGCATTGTGGGTAAGCAAACTGCTAAGCCGCCTTGCCGGAGGCCTGCACTCCGGTTTTGGTAAAGCGGCTTTTGCCACCGGGTTGTTGCTGGTGGCGGTGTCGTTTGCGCCCCAGTCGGTGGTGAGCCTTAGCGCTGCGCAGCTGGCAACTAACCAGATACTGCTGGCTATCGACACCCGTCGATCAACGGCAGAGTTCAGCCAGAGTTTGGCGAACGATCCGGCGGCCGGAGAGCCTGTGGCACTGCCCGGCCTGGCCAATACCGATGTGATTTTTGGGTTTATCGAATCCTACGGCATCTCCAGCCTCACAGACGACCGCTTTAAGCACCTTATCGGCTCCCGCCTCGACAAAATGGAAGCCGCCGTTAGCGCAGCGGGCCTGCACATGGTGTCTGGACGCTTGGGTTCACCGGTGCAAGGCGGGCAATCCTGGCTGGCGCACGCCACGATGCTAAGCGGCCAGTGGATTGATACCCAGCTGGACTACGAGATTTTGCTAGCCAGCGATTACCCCACACTGATAGACGATATGGCGGTAACCGGCCACGATACAGTCGCGGTGATGCCGGCTATTACCCAAGACTGGCCAGAAGGCCAGGCATTTGGCTACAACCGTATTTACGAATCCACCACCATGGATTACCAGGGGCCTCCGTTTAACTGGGTGACCATGCCGGATCAGTACACTTGGTCCTGGTTTCAGCGCAGCGTTCGTGAACAAACCGTTGGGCCGATGTTTGCAGAAGTGGCTCTGATCAGCAGCCATGCTCCCTGGGTGCCTATTTTACCAGTGCTGGACGATTGGGACAGTGTTGGCAACGGCACAGCATTCAACCAGTGGGAAGGCGCCGGCGAAACACCTGCCAGCCTGTGGCTGGAGCCTGAGCGAGTTCGTGAACACTACGCCCTTGCTATCGATTACGCGCTGAACGTGGCAACAGGCTATGCAACGCGCCATGTGGATGAGAATACCCTGCTGGTGCTGTTAGGCGATCACCAGCCGGCACCGCTGGTGACCGGCGAAGGCGCCAGCCGGGACGTTATTGTTCACGTGATCAGCGGCAATCCGGAATTACTTGCGCCGTTCCTGGCGACCGGAAGCAGCGGCGGTGGGTTGCCCGGCTTTCAACTGGGAGCAAAACCAGACTTGAATCAGGATGGCCCCAGCATGGCAAGCTTCCGCCCTTTCATGCTCAAGGCGTTCCGTCGAGCGCCTCTGAGCGCCGAAGTGGCCTCTGTGAAGGGTGTTGAGCAACAGTGAAAAAAAACGCCGATTTCTGGCTGTCACATCTGTTTCACTATGAAGGGTTATCCTCAACGCTCATTCCAGTGTTTGGCAAACCCTAAGGCCGGTCTGGACCCAACCCCTTCTGGGAGCACCTGATGCGGATAACTTTTTTAGGAACGGGCGCTGCCGGTGGTGTGCCACTTTACGGTTGTTGTTGCGCGGCCTGTTCCGTCGCCAAAACGAACGCGGCCTTGGCGCGCGAGCCCTGCTCTGCCCTTATCGAATCAGGAACCATCCGCATTCTGATTGATGGCGGCCTGATGGACCTGCACAAACGCTTCGCTCCCGGCGATCTGGATGCCATTGTGCTGACGCATTTTCACCCTGATCATGTTCAGGGGCTGTTTCATCTGCGCTGGGGCAAGGGGCCGAGTATCCCCGTCTTTATTCCGCCTGACCCTGACGGCTGCGCCGATCTGTTCCGCCATCCTGGCATATTGGATTTCAACCCTCAAAAAGCATTCTCTGCATTTGAAATCGGAGGGTTAAAGGTCACACCTGTGCCATTGCTCCACTCGAAGCCGACCTTCGGCTACGTCTTCGAAGTTACCGGTGGCCCCACGTTTGCCTATCTGACCGATACTCGTGGCCTACCCGATGACACCCAACATTTTTTACAAACAATAAAGCCTGATGGACTGGCAATAGACTGCACATTCCCGCCGTCTGGTCAGCCGAAAGGCCATAACGACTGGACCCTGGCTCTGGATTGCATTCAAGCCGTAGATCCGGCTCGGGCATGGCTCATCCACATTAGCCACGAGCTGGATAACTGGCGCCAGAGTACGAACCCGGCCTTGCCGAATCGTATAAGCGTTGCCCGGGACGGGGATTGGGTAGATTTCACACTCCCGTCTTAAAACCTTCAATAAACTGTCATCTAAACGACATCGAATCGTCACAGCCGCCAGAGAAACTACCTATACACGTTAAAAACGCGACAGGGTAGGCGATCTATGGGTCCCGACATTCAGGTTAAAGGTTTATCAAAGACGTTTGGCAACAACAAACGCGCGGATAAAGCCCTCAAGAACATCAATCTTTCTATTGAATCCGGCGAGATGGTAGCCCTTATCGGCCCCTCCGGTTCTGGCAAATCCACCCTCCTTCGCCACCTCGCCGGGCTGAGCTGCAGCGATGTAGACAGCGGCGAAATTCGCGTACTGGGACAACTCGTGCAATGCCAAGGTCGGCTGTCACCGGACATCCGAAAAACGCGAGCGCGAATAGGCTATATCTTTCAGCAGTTCAACCTTGTCGGCCGCATGAAGGTAATAACCAATGTGCTCACCGGCACTCTAGGCCGCGTGCCCGGGTGGCGTGGATGCCTCGGTTTATTCAACACCGAAGAAAAAGCCTTGGCCCTAAAATGCTTGAACCGCGTCGGAATGGATCTCTGGGCGACCCAGCGCGCATCCTTACTGTCAGGTGGCCAGCAGCAACGGGTTGCCATCGCCCGCACACTCACTCAGAAAGCCGAAGTGATTCTTGCTGACGAGCCCATCGCGTCGCTGGATCCTGAATCGGCCCGCCGTGTTATGGAAATTCTTGCCGATATTAATGATCAAGACGGTCGCACCGTTGTGGTCACACTTCATCAAGTCGATTATGCCCGCGAATTCTGCCACCGAGCCGTAGCACTGAAGGCTGGCGAAATAGTGTATGACGGCCCATCTGCGAATCTGACTCCCGCGGTGCTGGCCAGTATTTACGGCACCACCTCTTTCGACATTGATGGCGAACCTGTCAAGAACAAAAAAAACCCCACACCCGCCAAAGCGTTTGCCCTGGCAGCCACCGGCTGACCGGAAAACTGTCCCGTATGTTCACTCACACTCAAAACCACAGGAAACACTTATGTTAAAACAATGGATAGGCCGCATGACCCTGGCGGCCGCAGTCACAGTAGGCGCAGCCGGCTTGCAGGCAGAAGAACAGAAGACTCTTAACTTCGGCATCATTTCGACCGAATCGTCCAGCAATCTAAAAAACGTTTGGGAACCTTTCCTTGAGGACATGTCGGCAAAGCTGGACATGGAAGTGAAAGGTTTCTTCGCCCCGGATTATGCCGGCATCATCCAGGGTATGCGCTTCGACAAGGTTGACATCGCCTGGTACGGCAACAAGTCGGCGATGGAAGCTGTCGACCGTGCCGGTGGTGAAGTTGTGGTTCAGACCGTGGCAGCGGACGGCTCACCCGGCTACTGGAGCCTGATGATTGTTCACAAAGACAGTACCAATCTGAATACGGTCGAGGATGTGCTCGCCAACGCCAAAGACCTTACGTTTGGTAATGGCGATCCCAACTCTACCTCCGGTTTCCTGGTGCCCAGCTACTACATTTTCGCCAAAAACGGCATCGATCCCAAAAAAGCCTTCAAACGCACGCTAAATGCCGGCCATGAAACCAACGCCATGGCTGTGGCTAACAAACAGGTAGACGTGGCCACCTTCAATACCGAGAGCATGGCACGGTTGCAACTCACTTTTCCGGAAAAAGCAGACGACCTCAAAGTAATCTGGAAATCACCGCTGATTCCGTCTGACCCACTGGTCTGGCGCAAAAATCTGTCTGCGGAAACCAAACAGAAAGTCTACGACTTCCTGATGGGCTACGGCACTACCGGCGACGAAAAAGAATTGAAAATCCTGGCTGCTCTCCAATGGGCACCCTTCCGTGCTTCCAGCAATGACCAGTTGATTCCCATTCGTCAGCTCGAAATGTTCAAGCAAAAAGCGGTCATCGAGAACGACAGCCGTTACTCAGCACAGGAAAAGACCGAAAAGCTGGCGGACATCGCAGCCCAACTGGCCGGCCTGGATCGTCGGCTTGCAGCACTGGACGCTGCCCGCGAAGAGTCTAACTGATAAACCCCGGGGCTGGCTTATAACGCCAGCCCTTTTCGCGCCGGAGACGACCCCGGTAACTCCAGACGTAAAAGCGACAGGCAGCTTTCATGCATAGCGCATCAACACACTCACATCTTCCCGAAGGCCAAAACAACCTGCTTTCACGGAACTGGGCGGCCTTGCTGGGCTGGGGCATCACCGGCGCTGTCCTGATCTGGGCCTGGGAGGGCGCCGAGATGAACCCGGCGGCTCTGATTGCCGACGGTAACAACATGGCTGTGTTCGCAGCCGATTTTTTCCCGCCCGATTTTCACTATTGGCCGCTCTATGTCAGCGAGATGGTCACCACCGTACAGATTGCGATCTGGGGCACCGTATTGGCCGTTATTCTGGCCATCCCTTTCGGAATCATGTCCTCGGAAAATCTCGTGCCCTGGTGGGTCTGCCAGCCGGTTCGCCGCTTGATGGATTCGTTCCGCGCCATCAACGAGATGGTGTTTGCCATGCTGTTTGTGGTCGCTGTAGGGCTAGGACCGTTCGCCGGGGTCATGGCGTTATTCATCCACACCACCGGGGTGCTGGCAAAACTGTTTTCCGAAGCCGTAGAGGCCATTGACCCAGGGCCGGTAGAAGGTGTGCGAGCCACCGGAGCCAGTGGTCTGCAGGAAATTATTTATGGCGTTATCCCGCAGGTTTTGCCGTTGTGGATTTCCTATTCACTGTACCGATTCGAATCCAATGTCCGCTCCGCCACAGTCGTGGGCATGGTGGGTGCCGGGGGCATCGGCGTGATTCTCTGGGAAAGCATGCGCGGCTTCCAGTTTGCTCAAACCTGCGCGGTGATGATCATCATTATTCTCGTCGTGACCTCACTGGATATCACGTCTCAGTGGGTCCGCAAACGCTTTATCTAGATAACTGGCCCACTTACAGGAGAAAACGGCCCATGACCCACGCGCAGGCCTTTTCGCAGAGCTTTTCACAAACTAAGGATTCCACGTCGGAGGTCGCCGATCGTCAATACTGGATGTCGGTATTGGCAAGAGCCGACCTGAGTGACTTGGAGGCTTACTGGCAGAACCTGCCACTGCAACCGACATTTCGCCACCTGCGTAAACCGGAAATTGGCATGGCCATGGTGCGGGGCCGCACCGGAGGCACCGGCTCGCCCTTTAATCTCGGCGAAATCACGCTTACCCGATGTGTGGTGGAGCTGGATGGCAATACACAGGGCTTTGGCTATGTCCGTGGCCGCAGTCGGCGCCACGCTGAACTGGCGGCACTGTTCGACGGCCTGATGTGCGAAAACTGCAATGAGCACGGCCCTGCATTGATACAGCCGTTGCATGAGCAGTGGCTGGCTCGCCGTGAAGAAGTCTCCCGCAAAGCCGCCACAACCAAAGTGAACTTCATGACCATGGTAAGAGGGAGCTAGCCGATGACCGCGACCAACGAAACTCACCTATTCGCCATGCAGGCGCTGTCGACAACATTCTCACCGGCACTCTCACCGGCAACCTCAACGGCATTCTCACTGGCCGGGCTTTGTGCCGGGTTTGACGATCCGGTGCATCAGTCGCAACAGGTGTTTCGTCGCGCGCTCACCGCGCTCTCTGAGCCCGGAACCGTGCAAAACGTGCCTGAAAGCCCAGCGCCTGAAGGCGCGCACAGTGCGTCATACCAACTTTGCCTGACACTTCTAGACGCGGAAACACCCTTGTGGATTGCGCCGGCCTTAAGAACCGATGCCCTGGTGAGCGCGCTGCGTTTTCATTGTGGTTGTCGCCTTGTGGACGAACCGGGCCAGGCAGAGTTTGCCCTGATCTCGCCCGATTTCGACGGCGATCTGACCCATTTTGCCCAAGGCAGCCATGAATACCCAGATCGCTCCACCACCGTGATCGTGCAGGTGGAAAGCCTGGATGCCGCCAGCACCTGGACTCTGCGTGGCCCGGGGATTGATGGCATACGCAAGGTCGGCATCGCCGGCCTGGACCCGCGCTGGCCTGGCATGCTGGCCGATAATTGCCGTCAATTTCCTTGTGGCGTTGACCTTATGTTCACCGCCGGAACGGCCCTGATGGGTTTGCCACGCACCACTCGAGTGGAGATATAGCATGTACGTAGCTGTCAAAGGCGGCGAAAAAGCCATCGATCAGGCCCACAGCTGGCTCGACGAAACCCGCCGCGGTGACACCTCGATACCGGAACTGAGTGTTGCCCAGATTCGCCAACAGATGGGACTCGCGGTAGACCGGGTCATGGCCGAAGGTTCTCTTTACGACCCGGAACTTGCAGCACTGGCGCTCAAGCAGGCCAGCGGCGATGCTATTGAGGCTATTTTTCTTCTACGGGCCTATCGCACGACCCTGCCGCGTTTCCTCGCGTCTCTGCCGATGGAAACCAACACCATGGCTATTCAGCGCCGGATTTCCGCTGCCTACAAGGATCTGCCTGGAGGCCAAGTGTTAGGCCCCACCTACGATTACACCCATCGATTGCTGGATTTTACGTTGTTGGCCAATGGTGAGCGGGGCAATTCGTCACCCTCTACGCTTCCTTCCACGCAGCCCTCCGACGAAACGGTGGAAGACTGCCCGCGGGTACTGGATTTCCTCAACAGCGAGGGACTGATTGAAAGCCCACTGGCCAATAGCGGTGACCTTCAACCCGACGATTCGGCGCCGGCCGACCTTACCCGCCAACCACTGGACTATCCCGCTGGCCGCGACCTGCGCCTACAAGCCCTGGCTCGCGGCGACGAGGGATTCCTGCTGGCACTCGCCTACTCTACCCAGCGCGGTTACGGCCGCAATCACCCGTTTGCAGGGGAAATTCGCCAGGGCGAAGTGGCGGTGGAAATCGCGCCGGAAGAACTGGGCTTTGCCGTTATTGTCGGTGACATTCAGGTTAGCGAATGCGACATGATCAACCAGTTTATCGGCACCGCCACCGAGGCGCCACGCTTCACCCGCGGCTACGGCTTGGCATTTGGCAATTCCGAGCGCAAGGCACTGGCGATGGCGCTGGTGGATCGCGCGCTGCGGGCGCGGGAGCTGGGTGAGGACGTGGTCTCGCCGGCGCAAGACGAAGAGTTTGTTCTCGCCCACTGCGACAACCTCGACTCCTCGGGTTTCGTGTCTCATCTGAAGCTACCGCACTACGTTGATTTTCAGTCTGAGCTGGTACTGCTGCGACGGCTCCGGAAAGAGTTTGAACAACGCACATCAGGCCGCCAGGACCCAAAAGCGAACACCACATCCAAACCCGGCAACCAAGATGAGCCGAGCATGGACAACGAACAACACCGTGAGGTGAAACAGGCATGACCAGCGCAGCTTCTAACCACAATTCTGACACCGAGAGTGACAGCAACGGCTATAACTTCGCCTACCTGGACGAGCAGACCAAACGGATGATTCGCCGATGCCTGCTGAAAGCCGTGGCGGTGCCCGGGTACCAGGTACCTTTCGGCGGACGCGAGATGCCGTTGCCCTATGGCTGGGGCACCGGTGGCATGCAGGTCACGGCCACTATTATCGGTCAGGATGACGTTCTCAAAGTGATCGACCAAGGCGCAGACGACACCACCAATGCGGTCAGCATCAGGCGTTTTTTTGCCCGCACAGCCGGCGTTGCTACGACCGAGTCAACTTTGGCGGCAAGTGTTATCCAGACCCGTCACCGGATACCCGAAACACCGCTTTCTCACGGCCAGATACTGGTCTATCAGGTACCTATTCCCGAGCCTCTGCGGTTCATCGAACCGCGGGAAACCGAGACCCGGAAAATGCACGCACTGCAGGAATACGGGGTGATGCACGTCAAGCTGTATGAGGACATTGCCCGCTTCGGCCACATCGCCACCACCTATGCCTACCCGGTCAAGGTCAACGGCCACTATGTGATGGACCCTTCGCCCATCCCCAAATTCGACAATCCCAAAATGCACGGCAGCCCCGCATTGCAACTGTTCGGCGCTGGCCGGGAGAAACGCATCTACGCCATCCCGCCGTTCACCCGTGTTGAAAGTCTCGATTTCGAGGATCACCCCTTTGAGATCCAGGGTTGGGACCAGACCTGCGAGTTTTGCGGGTCGGACCATTCCTTCCTGGATGAAGTGGTGACCGACGATGAGGGCGGGCGCATTTTCATCTGTTCGGACACCGACTATTGCAACCAGCGCTTCGAGACCGGCGCCCGTCAGGAGGCTGTATGACTAACGCGGCAATGGCCATGACAGAAGAAGGCTTGGCTGAACCTTTGCTGAAGGTGAACGATCTGCGCAAACTTTACGCCCCTGGCAAAGGCGTGGATGGCGTCGACTTTGAACTCTGGCCCGGCGAAGTACTGGGAATAGTGGGCGAGTCCGGCTCCGGCAAAACCACGCTGCTGCAATGCCTCTCTGGAATGCTGACACCAGACTCCGGACAGATTGAGTACACAGGGAAACAGGGCGACAAACTCGACATCTACGACATTACCGAAAGCCAGCGCCGGCTTTTGCTGCGCACCGACTGGGGAATTGTCCACCAGCATCCCCGGGATGGCCTGAGGATGGGCGTGAGCGCCGGCGCCAATATTGGTGAGCGCTTGATGGCCATCGGTGAACGTCATTACGGCACCCTGCGTTCAACAGGGGAAGCCTGGCTGCGAGAAGTGGAAATCGATACCGCCCGTATTGATGACCTGCCTCGCACCTTTTCCGGAGGCATGCAGCAGCGCCTTCAGATTGCCCGCAATCTGGTCACCCAGCCGCGACTGGTGTTCATGGATGAGCCCACAGGCGGGCTGGATGTCTCGGTTCAGGCCCGCCTGCTGGATATGCTGCGTAACCTGGTGGTAGACCTGGGCCTGTCTGTTGTGCTGGTAACACATGACCTTGCTGTCGCCCGATTGTTATCCCACCGGCTCATGGTGATGCGTGGCGGCAAAGTGGTTGAGCAGGGCCTTACCGACCAGATACTGGATGACCCACAACACCCTTACAGTCAGTTGCTCGTGTCTTCGGTGTTGACCCCGTGACACCGCACTGTGATCGAACTGGAGAACTGCAATGACGGTCATGATCGAGGTTACCGACCTGAACAAACGATTCACCCTGCACAATCAGGGCGGTGTTTCCTACCCTGTCCTCACGGATGTGTCCTTTGACGTGAACGCTGGCGAATGCGTCGTGCTGGACGGGCGCTCGGGGTCTGGAAAAAGTACCCTTTTGCGTTCGCTTTACGCCAACTATAAGCCTCAGTCCGGTCAACTTCATGTTCGGCACCAGGGCGAGCTTACCGACCTGGTCACAGCAACACCCAGGCAGATTCTGAACATCCGGCGCCAAACCCTGGGCTATGTCAGCCAGTTCCTGCGGGTTATTCCCCGGGTATCAACCCTCGAAGTGGTGATGGAACCGCTAAGGGCCCTGGGCGTAGACCGGGAGACCTGTCGCGAAAAAGCCTCCGGATTGCTGCGCCAGCTAAACATACCCAAGACGCTTTGGCACCTGGCTCCCTCGACCTTTTCCGGCGGCGAACAGCAGCGGGTCAATATCGCCCGGGGCTTTGTGGTTAATTACCCGATCCTTTTGCTGGACGAACCCACGGCTTCTTTGGACGCAGACAACTGCGCTGTCGTGGTGTCGCTTATCCAGCAGGCCCGGGAACGCGGCGCGGCTATTGTAGGAATCTTCCACGACGCCGGGCTACGCGACCAGCTGGCCGACCGCCGAATACCCCTGACCAGCCCCGCAAAAGAGGAAGCCGCATGAGCGCCATGGACCTGACACTGGAACGGCCGCAGCTTGAAAACAGTGAGCTACTGCTCACCAACGCCCGCATTGTGACTGAAACCGAAGTATTTACCGGCACACTCAAAGTCCGGAATGGTTTGATCAGTGCTATAGATCGGGGCAACACCCGGGCAGCCAAAGCCCAGGATTGCCAAGGAGCCTACCTGATTCCGGGACTGGTGGAGCTGCATACGGACAATCTTGAAAAGCACTTTTCGCCACGGCCGGGCGTTATCTGGCCCAGCCATCCGGCCGTGCTCACCCACGACGCCCATATCGTATCGTCTGGCATAACCACGGTATTCGACGCGTTGTCCGTCGGTGATATTGTTGATGACAGCAGCCGCCTGACCCACCTCAGGACCCTCATCGACGCTCTGTCGGAAACACGTGATGCGGGCATGTTGCGGGCCGATCACCTGCTACACCTGCGCTGCGAAGTCAGTTTTGGCGAAACTTTGCAACTGTTTGAAGAGCTGGTTGATCATCCCCTGCTCCAGCTTGTCTCGGTCATGGACCACACACCAGGACAGCGTCAATTCGTCCGGGAAGACAAGTACCGGCAGTATTACCAGGGCAAGCACAACCTCAACAATGCTGAAATGGACGCCTTCACGCACAAGCGCAAGGAATCCGCTCTGCTGCACAGCGACCGAAACCGCAAAGCCATAGTCGCCGTCTGCCAGGCCAGAGGCATCCCGCTGGCCAGCCATGATGACGCGACCCTCGACCACGTTGCAGAGTCAGCAGCATTGGGTATGCGTATTGCGGAATTTCCCACCACCTGGGAAGCGGCTAAAGCCTCCCATGACCAAGGGTTGCGGGTATTGATGGGTGCGCCCAATATTGTGCGGGGAGGCTCTCACTCAGGCAACATTGCAGCGGCCGAGCTGGCCTCCGCCGGGGTGCTCGATATACTGTCGTCGGACTATTATCCCGCCAGCATGCTGCACGCGGCATTTCGCCTGGCCAGCATGGAAGACAACGACTATGACATGGCTCGGGCCATCGCCACCGTCACGTCCACCCCCGCGCGCTGCGCCAACCTCCATGACCGCGGCGTGATCGAACGCGGTAAACGGGCGGACCTGGTGCTGGTGGAACCCAGAAATCAGCTGCCGGTGATTCAAAACGTCTGGCGAAGCGGAAAACGCGTGTATTGAGACCCTAATGAGGAGCGAAAGGTGCCAGAATCAAACAATAAACAGCCGCTCGCGGCCAGGTTGGGACGCCTGTTTTACATTATGGGGGCGTCAGGCGCGGGCAAGGACACGCTGCTGCGAGGCTGTCGGAGAGGCTCTACCGATGACATGAGGCCACTTGTGGCCCACCGCTATATAACCCGAAAGGCGGATGGCGGCACCGAGTGCCATGTCTGGCTTTCAGACACCGAGTTCGAGCAACGGGTAGCCATAGATGCCTTTGCCATGCACTGGTCAGCTAATGGTTTCCGCTACGGAATCGGCCGCGAGATCGACCAGTGGCTTGCTCGCGGTGGCCAGGTACTGGTGAATGGATCTCGCGGCTATCTCGATGAGGCTCGGTTGCATTATGGCGACACGCTTGTTCCGGTACTGATCCGTGTCGACCCGGACCGGCTGCAACAGCGCCTGGTAATGCGCGGCCGAGAATGCGCTGACCAGATCGACGCGCGAATTCGCCGTGCCCAGGAGCTGGAACAGCAGCTCCCTTCAGACTGCCTTGTCATCGAGAACAATGGCAACGTGGAAGACGCCGTATTCAACCTGTTGGCTGCAATCAAAAAACAACAGAACGGTCACCGAAGCGGGCTCCGTGAAGGGTATTTATAGCAAGTGAGAACCAACCCAGGCGGCTATATCCAGTGCCGGCGTTTGAAGAACCAGAGCAACCCCAAAACCGTTAGCATCATGAAGCCCCAGACCATCGGGTAACCGTAATACCAGCCCAGTTCCGGCATAGACCAGGGGCTGCCCGGATGGTCAAAATTCATACCGTAAACACCCACTACAAACGTCAGCGGGATGAAGATGGTTGCGATAATCGTCAACACCCGCATCGTCTCATTGGTGCGCTGGCTGATACTGGACAGGTAGATATCCAGCATACTGGTCGCCATATCGCGAAAGCTTTCCAATAATTCGATAATCTGAATGCTGTGGTCGTAACAGTCCCGGAAATACACCAGGGTGTTTGCCAGAATCAGCTCGTCATCGCCGCGCATGAGCGTCGTGACCAGTTCCCGCTGAGGCCAGAGCACCCGGCGTAAGGTCAGCAGTTCGCGCTTAAGCTCATGCAATGACGCCAGCGTTTTCTGACTCGGGCGTTCCAGCAACTCCTCCTCAAGCGCTTCAAGCTGGCCGCCGAATTGTTCCAGTACCGGAAAACCGGCATCAATAATAAAATCCATCAGCGCGTACAGCAGATAATCGATTCCGCGGTCAGCGAAGCGGTGGTTGTTGGGTTGCCGCATTCGCTTGCGGACCGGCTCAAAAGGGTCATTCGCCAGAGGGCAAAAGCAGATCAAATAGTTCTTTCCAACAAACAGGCTAACCTGAACCAGCTCTAAATTCTGGCCATCGTAAACAGGCAGTGTCGCGATGATGAAAATCTGGTCGTCATAAAGTTCGATTTTGGGGCGTTGGCCACTGTTGATGATGTCCTCCAGCGCCAGGTCATGAAGGTCAAACAGTTCACCAAAATCTCGAAGGGCATCTGGATCGATATGCCCGTTTACCTGAATCCAGGTTTTGCTCTCCCGATCCAGAAATGGCCGACAATCGCGCGCTGAAGCAAGTTGATGCTCCTCAACCGAGGACTCCGTGTAATCGATCAGCTTTATGGTAACCGGCGTTACCAGTTTCTGAATGGCCACCAGGGTTCCAGGTGCTGTGCCTGGGCTGTGGTAGTGTTTGTTAAAATAGGCCATAAATCATTCGCCCGGGCGCTGTTTGACGGTTTCATGGGTCAACGTATTTTCTCGAAATACCCCCACCCTGATTATTTTTTAGTGATGCATTTCATGGACTTTTACACTCTGAAACCAGAATTATAGACGCTGGATCGAGCCATGCTAGAGTAATAAAACTAGAAGGATCAAAGCTAGAGCGATCATAGCTTGACAGATCAGTGTAAGAACCATGAGTAAACTAACATGGCGGCTCACAAACGAGCTGTTTTAAAACTACGCAGGGGTTTAAAGATGATTTTCGGAGTCGCCTGGTTGGTAATGATGTGGTTTGGTCTGGTGATGGTCGCACTGGCGACTGCAGTGGTGTTTATTGTGCGCCAAAAACACGATGCCGGGACTGATAGCGGAACGACCACCCACCCGCCGCAAAGTGATGCCCGGCAGCAAGTGCTTGAAAAAGTACAGGGAATGCACGCTGCGTCTGAAGGCCTGCGCGGCCGGGCTCGGATAGAGGCCCTGCGGCGCTACATGGATAGCATGAACGACGGGCTGGAACTGGTCTCGGATATCCGCCCCACTAAAGAGGGCCAGCCCAATGGGGAGTGGGTGATTGCACCCGGATCAGATCCCAACCGCCGGATTCTCTACATTCACGGCGGATCCTGGATTGCCGGCAGCCCCAAAAGTCATCGCGCAATCACTGATCGTTTGTCTAGGTTGGCCCACGCCTGCGTGTTCGCCGTTGATTACCGATTAATGCCGGAAAACCGCTATCTGGACGGCATTGTCGACTGCCAGCAAGCTTACCGCTGGATACTCGATAACGGCCCGGACCGGAAAGCTGCGGCCGATTTCGTAGTTATCGCCGGGGATTCCGCCGGCGGCAGTCACACCTTGGGCCTGATTGCCTGGACACGAGACCAGAATCTGCCACCACCGAATGCCGCGATTGCCCTGTCACCCTCCACCGAACTCATGCTCACGTCACTCAGCAAGCGAGCCAACCTGAAAACCGACGTAATGCTGGGACCCGCCGTTGAGAAGCTGGCGCGCATACCCTCACCGCTGTTGTGGTGGGGAACGGTTTTTGGCATTCGCATATTGCCCACCAGCCCAATGGCATCACCCCTGCGGGGAAAACTCCACAGTCTGCCGCCAACGCTGATCCACGTCAGCGAATCGGAGCTACTGCACGAAAACGCCCAACGGTATGTAGCAAAGGCGCAACAGGCCGGCTCGCCAGTGGAAATAAAAACCTGGCCCGACATGGTTCATGTGTGGCACATGTTTACGCCACTGTTACCGGAGGCGGAGGAGGCGTTCGAGAATATAGGCGAATTTCTGGCGCGGGTGGAG
Source organism: Marinobacter sp. ELB17 (assembly GCF_000169375.1). Lineage (GTDB taxonomy): Bacteria > Pseudomonadota > Gammaproteobacteria > Pseudomonadales > Oleiphilaceae > Marinobacter. The sequence goes on along the minus strand of NZ_AAXY01000017.1, from coordinate 30,130 downwards.
GTTCTGCCTGATGACAGTTCATCACCTTCATAATTCCCGCTTGCAACGCGTGCTCGGGATGCGGGAATAGAAAGGGCTGCGTGGTGTGCTCGGCGACGTCCTCGATACGGCCAATCAATGCCCATTCGTCTGTCGCCAGAGGTCAAACTATTTAAGACGTTGCCAGACCTCAATGGCGGCGGCCAGATCTTCCAGCGATGCACCGACCGATTTAAAAACGGTGATGGCGTCGCCACTGGAGCGGCCCGGTTCCCATGCGGGCATCAGTAGCATGGTTGCCTCGCCATCATCTCGCTGGATCGCATGATGATGGCGAGGCGGCGCCTCGACACCTTCCCGGAATGCCTGTCCAATCCTGTCGATCAGCGGTAGCCACGGCAGTGAGCTCGCGACTGCCTCTGCAGAGATAACGTGCATAGAATTACTCCGGTAGCGCCGCGATAACCATGATTTCCACTTTCCATTCAGGCTTGGCGAGACGCGCCTCCACACAGACCCTGACGGGAGTGCGACCTGGTGTCACCCAGTTGTCCCAGGCGCTGTTCATGTCAGCAAAGTCAGCCATGTCGGCCACCCAGATAGAGGCGGATAGCAAATGGGACTTATCAGTGCCTGCTTCTGCCAGCAGGCGATCAAGTCCTTTCAGTATTTGCTGTGTCTGGCCAGCGGCATCAGCGGTAGCATCGCTGGCGACCTGCCCGGCGGTATAAACGGTTCCCGAATGGACTGTGATTTGGCTCATCCGGGCACCAGACCCGAGGTATTTAATCGTCATAATATTCTCCAGTTGAAAGTTGAAGGTTTTGGGTAAAACCGTTGATAAAGTCCGTTTAAAAAAGTTCGTCGATTGTTTTTTGGTCGACAGGTACCATAACATTCTGTGTTACGTAAAAGGGCTATTGCAGTGAGATGCTCAGGACATCGTGCCCGGCGACTACGCCCAAATCGCGGTGAAATGGCTTTTTTTCGAACTGAAAAGTGATCCTGCGGGAAAACGTGCGCTCACCTATCAGCAACAGGATGCGAAATGACTCGAACCGCTACTGGTGATGCGATTCACACGACGGGATTTTACTGGCATGAGCGCTGTTTCTGGCACGATCCTGGGGCCATTGGTGTGTTTTCGTCCGCGGGCGCTTTCCTACAGCCTCAACCTGCTTCGGAAAGCCCAGAGAGTAAACGTCGGCTCAAGAACCTTTTGGAAGTGTCGGGGCTGATCGATGAGCTGGTGGTTGTCAAACCGCCGCCTGCCACTCGTGAGGATCTCGAGTATTTCCATACCGGGCGTTACCTGGACGAACTTGAAAAAGGCGACCTTCAGGGTGGCGGGGACGGAGGCGATTGCGCACCTTATACCGCTGGCAGCCTGGCGGCGGCTAAACAGTCGGCGGGGCTGGCCATTGCCGCAGTAGAGGATGTAGCTCTGGGTATAAGACGCCGCGCCTACGCACTTTGCCGGCCTCCGGGGCATCATGCCGAGTCTGATCGCGGGCGGGGTTTTTGCCTGCTGGGCAATATTCCCGTCGCGATAAAGCGTGCGCGGGCACTGGGTCAAATTGGGCGCGTCGCGGTGCTCGACTGGGATGTGCATCATGGCAACGGTACCCAGAGTGCGTTTTACGATGACCCCGATGTGTTCACGCTGTCGATCCATCAGGCCGGTAACTATCCGTTGGATACCGGAGCGTTTGAAGAGCAGGGTGAGGGAGCTGGGCTAGGCTGTAACCTTAATGCGCCAATGCCACCAGGTTGCGGCATTGGCGCGTATCGCTATGCCATGAGTCATTTGATCTTGCCTGCGCTGACTGATTTTCGCCCTGAACTGATTGTTGTTGCCTGCGGCTACGATGCCTGCGCCAAGGATCCACTGGGCAAAATGTTGCTGAACAGTGGCGCGTTTTCGGAAATGACGGAACAAATCCGAAAACTGGCAGAGCAAGTCTGCGATGGGCGCCTGGTGATGGTTCATGAGGGTGGCTATTCGGAAGGCTATGCTCCGTTATGTGGTCATGCGGCGATCGCTGCGCTGGCGGACAGTGATACCCGGGTGCCAGACCCGCAAAATGCGGAAATTGCGGCCTGGGGCTATCAGGCGTTGCAGCCGCATCAACGTGAGTTGATCGATGCCTGGAGTAAATCACTCGCGACACCGGCATGACGCTGGACCGCTCCACCGCGCTAACCACAAAGAAAGCCCTGCAAGAAGGCGGTGAGATTATCACCGAGGCTGTCCGTTGGATAACCGCCCTCCTGAACAATCACTTTCGGGCCTTTGACCTGAGCCAGGCGCTGGCCAATTCGGTAAAAATCCTCGGTTTCCAGCGTCATCCCGGCCAGCGGGTCATCTTTATGGGCATCGAGCCCGAGTGCGATGACGATGGCCTGAGGCTGGAATTCAGCAAGGGCTGACAATAGACGCGACAAGGCCTGTAAAAATTCAATGCCATTGGTCCCAAGTGGCAGAGGTATATTGCGGTTATACCCCTTGCCGTCACCCTCCCCCACTTCATCCGCCGCACCCCAGTAAAAAGGGTAGTAATCCGCAGGGTCGACGTGCACTGACCCAGTCCAGACGTCGTTTCGTTGCCAGAAGATGTCCTGGGTTCCGTTGCCATGATGTACATCGACATCAACGATGGCTACGCGCTCGTAGCGCTCGCGCAATACGGTGGCTGCCAGAGCCGAGTTGTTCAGGAAACAGAAGCCACCTCCCCGTTCCGGCCCGGCATGGTGGCCCGGAGGTCGACACAGAGCGTAGCTCGCAACCTCACCTTGCAGCACGGCATCGGCGGCTGCCTGGGCGGTTGTTGCACTGGCGAGAATGCCGGTATAACTGCCTTCATCCATCGGGCACGCCATATCATGCATGTGCCAGCCTGCCTGCCCGACTATGTGACGTGGGTAAAACCGGGCATGGCCACAAGGATGTACATTGGGAGTAACTACATCGGATGCACCGGGCAAGGCTCGCCAGCGCTCCACCGCGCTCTCAAGGAAGGTAAGATAGCGAGGGGTATGAATGCGCTTAAGCCGTTCCAGGAGGAGCGGGTCCCCGGTAAGCGGTGGCAGCAGAAACAGGCTGGCAGCCGTGGCATTAATTGCTGCGTTCAGGAGCTCGGAGCGCACCGGTTGCTCTGGTGAAGGCGCAGGTTGACCGCGAAGAAAGAAATGCTTGGGCGCGTGAAGCGATTGCGCCTCGTGGTAGAAATATTTCACAGCGCAGCGCCTAGTGATTATCGCCAAGGTGTTTGCGCAGGAAGTTGCACGTGCGCTCCTGATCCGGATTGCTGAACAGCTTCTCCGGGGCGCATTCTTCAACAACGACCCCTCCGTCCATAAACATGGTCCAGTCCGACACATCGCGCGCAAATGTCATCTCGTGTGTCACGATCAACATGGTCATATGTTCTTCTGCCAGGCCGCGCATTACCCGGTTAACTTCCTCGACCAGCTCCGGATCCAGGGCTGAAGTCGCCTCGTCAAACAACATCACCTTGGGCTGCATCGCCAGCGCCCGGGCAATCGCCACCCGTTGCTTTTGACCGCCCGACAAATGGTTGGGAAACACCTCAGCTTTCTCGGCAAGGCCAACCCGGTCAAGCAACTCCATACCCAATTCCCGAGCAATTTTCTTATCCATGCCTTTCAGCTTGCGTGGCCCCAGGGTGACATTGTCGATCGTGGACAGATGAGGAAACAGATTGAAGTGTTGAAACACCATGCCCATATTCTGGCGGATGTGGTTGATGTGCCGTTCAAATGCGAGGCCGTTCATATCGGGCCGGTTCACCTGAACGCCGTCGAGAAGAATCTCACCCTGGTCAATCACCTCCAGGTGGTTCACCGAGCGTAACAGAGTGCTCTTGCCAGAGCCGGAAGGACCAATGATGGATACGATCTTTCCGCGGTTAACCGTCAGGTCGATGCCTTTTAAAACTTCCAGATCGCCAAAACGCTTGTGCACATTGCGGATCTCGACCATCGGAGTGTCGGTTTGATGCTCAGTTTTCACGGGCTCTACCGCCTTTTATGCTGTCAAAGATTAGGGTTTAGCGACGATAGGCCGTCTGCCGCTCCAGCCAGGCCTGGCCTAGCTCCATAAAGATATTGATTACGTAATACAACAAAGCGATAACGATGAAAAACTCGAACGGCCGGAACGTTACGCTGATTGCATACTGGGAGGCATGCACCAGCTCAGCCACACCAATGGCGGATAAGACCGACGTATCTTTCACCATTAAAATCATATTGTTGCCCAGTTGCGGGATTGCGCGAATAAAGGCCTGTGGCACAATGATGTAGAAAATGGTGGCGACATGCCCAAAGCCTATCGACCGTGAAGCTTCATACTGACCGCCAGACACTGACTTGATGGTGGCAATAAAAATGTCGGCATTGTAAGCCATGTAGTGAAAACCCAGCCCAAGAATGCCAACCAGGATGGCGGGAATCAGAATCCATTCACCGAGGCCAAAATACAAAAAGTAAAGTTGTAACAGCAATGGCGTCGTCATGAACAGCCAGATAAAGAAGCGCAATGGCCAGCTCACGACCTTATTGATATAAATGGAGATCACGGCCACCACCAGCCCACCCACAACCGACAGAAAGGCAACAGCGACGGCCACCAGAGAACCGACACCAAGGCCTTTCAGCAAGGTAGGGAAATAGGTTATTACTGGACCGAAATCAAATTCCATCTCTGCGTCCTTTTATTGGGTTGTGTAACGCGTTGCGCGACGATAGGCCAGTTCGATGATGCCCATCACCGCGTAGACAATGACGATGTACATCAACGCACTGAGGGTGAAAATCTCCAGCGGCTTGTAGGTCGAACCAATCAACCGCTGAGCCTGATACGTCAATTCAACCACGGAGATGATGGAAACCAGAGAGGAGTTTTTCACCAGTACAATGGCCAACACCCCGACTGAACGAATCATCAGTGGGGCGGCTTGCGGCAACACGATAGACACCATCGTTTGTACCTTGCCAAATCCCACGGATCTGGCGGCTTCGGTCTGACCACTATCCACGGACTCTATGGAGCCGCGAATCGCTTCGCTCATATAGGCGCCAATATTGAAAGCGCCCACGAAGACACCACACGTGATGGGGTCAAGCCTGACGCCAATGCTGGGGCCGCCATAAAATACCAGCAACAACTGAACAAAATAGGGTGTCCCGCGAACCACGCTGATATAACCTCGGGCAAACCAGCGGATGGGTGCAAAGCGAAAAGACTGCAAGAACACCAGGCCACAGGCGACGAAGAATCCAAAGAACATTGAACGGGCAGAAACATCGATCGTGACCCAGGCTGCCTCGATCAACAGGGGCGTGACCTCGACCATCAAGTTGAAATCCATGGTCTTACCTTTTTTGCTATTGTCGGTGATACAACATCCAACGTGTTGACCCGGGGGATGAGGTGAGGAGTGAACCCTGATGCATTGGTTGCATCTGGCTCCCCCCCCTTGCTGAGCCTTTACTCGATGTTGGCGCCCTTGCCAATCCACTTGTCGACAATGGCTTGGTAAGTACCATCAGCCTTGATTTCTGCCAGGGCAACGTTCAGCGCCTCAAGCAGTTCAGGCTTGTTTTTCTGAACGGAAATGGCGGCAGGCCAGCGTGGCAATTCACCAACGTCTATCATCTTGATGTCGGGCGCGTTTTCCTGCATGGCAACCAGCACGGGCACGTCATCGGCAATCATGAGATCGATGCGGCCTGTGGTCAGGCCAGTCATCATGCTAGGCAGACCCTGGAAGGTCTGGTTACGCCATTTGCCTTCACCATTTTCCACCGCCCACTGGTTACCGGTTTCACCCAGAGTGGAACCGACAGTCTTGCCAGCAAAGTCGTCGATGCTGTTAATATCGTCGGTGCTGCCTTGCACCCAAACTGACAGACCAGCGCTGTAGTAGGAGTCGGAAAAGTCAATTGCCTTCCTGCGTTCTTCTGTGTCGCTCATGCTGCAGATGCAGGCATCAAAACGGCCACCGACCATGGCGGCGATGATGCCGTTCCAGGGGGATGACTGCACGTTAACCTCTACACCCATCTTTGCAGCCAGGGCCTCGGCAATGTCAACATCAAGGCCAACCAGGTTGCCCTGGGTGTCGACGTAGCTGAAGGGAGGGTAAGCACCGGAGTTGACCACCTGAAATACGTCGTTACGAATTTCATCCAGCTCACGCGCCTGCGTCGGCATGGCCACCATGGCCGCTGCACTTGCCACTATTGCTGCGACAGCCAGAGATTGAGAAAACTTTTTAGTAAGAGCCTTCATATTCTTCTTCCTGTTCAGACCTTTCTATAAAGCAATGCACACATCGGTACATCACACCTCTTCACACTGGTTAATGACCGTACCTGTTGAGCCAGGACTGATCGCTTTAATCCATCCAGATTGCTTATAGTTTAGACTACCTTGCTTGTTGCTATGGTCACCTCCTGTCCGTTTCTCCTTGCTTTTTGTCTTCAAACGCACGCTCAGGCCGTGCATCTCAGACGCACTCAATCAACATGGCAATGCCCTGACCGCCGCCAATGCAGGCAGCGGCGACGCCGTAACGACCTTGCGATACTTGCAGCGACCGTGCCAAGGTGCCGGCCAGACGAACACCGATTGCACCCAGCGGGTGTCCGATAGCCAGAGCACCGCCATTTTTCAGTGAAAGCCGATGATAGCTGGGCCAGTGCCTGGCCGGGTGTACACATCTTGTGCAAATGACTCACCCTCTGCCACGGTTATGGGCAGTATTTCATCGATAAAGAAACTCCGTTGCTGCGCTTCGCGTGCTCGCTGGTGCGAACGGCAGGCAAAAGCGTCCATCTGCTCCCGGTTAATACCGGATATCTGTGACAGTCGATCTGCTGGCAAATCCGCGAACGCGTCAACACCGACTTTCAACTTCATGACTCGGCCCCCCTTGTGGCAAACGTCAACTCCGCTTCCGTTTGGGCCTGCAAATCAGCGTCACTGATCTGGACCAGCTTTTCACGCACCACCAGGCCTTGCGCAGCGACGTCCATTACCGCCAGGTCGGAAATTATGCGGTTGACGCAGATTTTGGCCGTCAGCGGCAGCCGGCAATTTTTAAGGATCTTGGGTCGCCCCTGTTTGTCGGTATGGGTCGTCAGCACAACGATGCGTTTCGTCTTTTGGGCCAGTTCCATGGCACCCCCAATCCCGGGCGAAAACTTGCCCGGGATTTTCCAGTTGGCAAGGTTGCCGAGCGCGTCGACTTCGAAGGCGCCGATCATGGTTAGATCCAGCCGGGCGCGACGAATGATTGCAAAAGAAACAGCACTGTCGAACAGGCTGGCCCCTTCCCGAAGGGAAACATAGGCGCCGGCGGCATCAATAAGGAAGGGATCCATTGCCTCGGGAGCACTCTGCTTCCAGGCGCCGAGAATGCCGTTCTCCGAATGGATCTGTACATCGAAGTCATCCGGCAGGTAATGGATAACCTGCGTTGGCAAACCAATGCCCAGATTGACAATGCTGCCCGGGATGATTTCACTCACCGCCCGGCTCAAAATGCGTTCAGCGGCGGACATGATGTTCCAGAATCCCGTAATCAGAGGTGAGTGATTCCAGCGGTACAACGCTGTCGACAAAGGCACCCGGCGTATGCACTTGTTCTGGCTTGAATCGGCCCGGAACGCCGAGATCCGGCGTCTCGACAATGACATGGTTTGCAGCCATGGCCATCAGGGGGCTGAAGTTGATAGCCGAGCCCTGGTACAGCAAATTGCCGAGCCCGTCCGCCTGTGCGGCATGAATGAGCGCATAATCCGCCGGCAACGCCATCTCGACCTTGTAGGTCTGACCTTGCCATTCGAGTAGATCTTCTGGCCGGGTAATCTCGGAATCAATGCCGATGTCGGTGAGGAAACCGAAGCTGCCAGCACCGGCAGTGCGAATCTTTTCGGCCAGCATGCCCTGGGGATGAAACTCGACCTCGAGTACGCCCTGGTTCATCAGATCAATCACGCCTTTGTTCAGGCCAATATGCGTGGTGATCAACTTGCGCACCTGGCCATTCTCTATCAGCCGGCTCAAACCATGACCAGGTTCATTGGCATCGTTCTTGATGAGCGTCAGATCGGTCTGTCCCTGGCGCACCAGCTCGTTGATCAGGCTGAAAGGCGTGCCCGGATTGCCAAAGCCACCCACCATGACCACAGCGCCTGAGGGGATGGCGGCGATGGCGTTTTCCAGGGTCTGGTTTTTTTTCATGAACAGACCTCCTGCCTCAGCGACACCTGCTCGAAGGCGGCCAGGCTGTCATCCAGCAAGGCGATTATGTCGTCAATGTCCGCAGCGGTGACGGTCAGAGGCGGCGTAATCAACACATGATCCCCCTCCAGACCATTCAGGCAACGCCTCGGATAAATCAGCAGGCCGCGGACCTTGGCCAGAGCGGTGAGCTTTTCGAAGGCATTGAACGATGCCGGAAATGGCTGCTTGCTGGCCTTGTCCTGCACCAGCTCCACCCCCTGCAACAAGCCGATGCCTCGCACATTGCCAATACGGTCATACTTGAGAGCGAGCTGATCGAGTTGCTGACGAAGATAGGCACCCTGCTCTACCGCATTGTTGACCAGCTGTTCCGAGTCCATCACACCAATGACAGCAAGGCCCGTGGCACAAGCCAAAGGGTTGCCGGCGTAGGTATGACCGTGCATGAAACCGCCACTGCGACTCACCTCGTCGACCAACTCCTGACGCGCCATCATGGCCGCTATGGGGTAGTAGCCAGAACCGAGCCCTTTGGCCAGCGCCAGAATGTCAGGCACCACACCAAAATGCTGGTAGGCAAACCAGGCGCCGGTGCGGCCCATGCCGCTGAGCACTTCGTCCATGATGAACAGAAAACCGTAGCGATCACACAAAGCCCGTAACCCTTCCATATACGCTTTGGTGACCATGCGCCCTCCGGTGCTGGCACCTCCAACCGGCTCCAGCGCAAGGGCCGCAATTGTCTCCGGGCCTGCGGCCAGAATGGCGCTTTCGGTCTGTTCCAGCACCGATGCAATGTGTTCTTCAACACTGACTTCCTGGTAACGATACAAGTCTGGCGAGGGCACCTTGACCGAGCTAATAGTGATCGAGCGATACGGTGCCTCCAGGGGTTCGTATCCCGTTAGCCCCAGTGCGCCCATGGTACTGCCATGATACGAAGGGCGCAGCGACACAAATTTGCAACGCTCTGGCTGCCCTTTGGCAACAAAATACTGGACCGCCAGTTTGATAGCGCTCTCGACCGCTTCTGAACCACTGCCGACAAAGAAGACTTTATCCAGCTCACCGTCGGTCAGACCGACCAGGCGGTTTGCCAGGTCTAGCGCGACCTGGCTTTCAAACTGGGTGCGATAGCTGAAAGCAACCTTATCAAGTTGCTCAACCATGGCGCGTTTTACGGTGGGGTGGTTGTGGCCAACATTGCAGGTGATGGCACCGGAGCAGGCATCGATGTAACGCCGACCTGTGGTGTCCCAGATATAAATGCCATCGGCATGGCTGACAAGCGGCATGTCATTACTGGTCAGGTAAAACAAAGCATTGTTGGACATGGCACTAACCACTCTTGAAAACAAATCGGTGTTTTTTAATTCTGTTTTCATTAAAGAACAGCTTCAAATTAATTTCAATGCATAATATTTATTCATTACTTGATGACTTACACTCATGTTTTCAAGCAACCATCATCCTTCGAGGCCAGAAAATATGAGCGATATAAACCTTAACTCTCTGAAGTCTTTGCTCATTTTTAAAACGCTGTATGAGACTGGCACCGCCACAAGGACCGCCAGGGATTTGGGCATTACCCAATCTGGCGTCAGTCGATCTCTGGCGCAATTAGAAGAAAATATTGGGATTCCGCTGTTCATGCGGCACAAGAAGCGGCTAATCGTTCTGCCTGAGGCCGATGAGCTCTATAGTGAGATTCTTGGTTTGCTGAGCAACCTGGAGAACATGAAGCACAGCATTGTGGCACTGCGTGAATTTGGCGCTTCGCGCATACGCATTGCCTCAGCACCGGCTCTGGGTTTTGCCTATGTCCCCAAAATCATCGCCCGCATTCTGCGTGACAACCCCAAATACAACGTCTATCTGGACATCATGCCCAGCCCGGAAGTGATTCGTGCGGTTGAAGCGGGTTATTTCGATGTCGGATTTGTGACTCTTCCGGTGAGCAGCCAGGCGCTGGTGGTTGATGAGTTAATCTCAACCGAAGCCGTGTGTCTGATGCCTAAAAACCACAGCCTGGCCAAAGCCAGTGTGATCACAATAGAAGATCTGAAAGGACAGCATCTGGTCATACCCAACCAGCCCAATCTGGCAGCCGACCAGCTCCTGCTCGAACTGTCGCAGAAAAACATTCACATCGCCGGTAAAACCGAAGCCAACATCGCTGCCATTTACTCACTGGTCGCCAACGGTGTCGGCATCACCCTGATCAATCCCATCACAGCCTACGACCACCAGGTAACCCGCGATAACCTACTGATCAAGCCGTTCAAGCCCGCCTTTAACTATCATTTTGGACTGGCGTATAAACAGAAATGGGCGAACAACCGATTAATCGGTTTGCTCAAAGAGATGCTCCCGGAGTTGCCGGATCACCTCTTGGCTAAATGCACCGACTCCTGTGCAGACCACGGCGAGTGTATTACTCGACAAACAGCAGGCAAGTATCGTGCAGGACATCAAACGTACGGTGGAGTGTGACGATACGCGTGTGAGTGATCTCCACGTCTGGTCGATTGGACCCAATCTGTACGCCGCGATTGTCGCGATCGTTGCCCACTATCCGCAGTCTCCCGGCCATTACCGTGACCGAATCCAAACCGGCCAATCGTCGCTCGTACATGTGACAGTGGAAGTCGAAACCTGTCCATCGCATTTCTAACGGCGCTGCCACCCAAGGGCGTGGGATAGATCAATTGCTGAGAGTTAAAGATTGCCTGACAAGATCCATGCACCAACGGCAATCAGTGTCAGGCCGCCCATAATTTCAGCCTTCTGACCGAACAGTGAACCCACGACTCGTCCCAACATGACGCCTAACGTAACCATTACCGTTGTGGCCAGGCCAATGAGCCCAGCGGCCAGAAATATGCTCACCTCTACAAATGCCAGGCTTGCACCCACTGCCATTGCATCAATACTGGTGCCAAATGCGGTTAGAGCAATCTTAAGAAAAGAATGTCTGGAGGGTTGTTCTATCTCTTCACTACTTGGACTCAGACCTTCATAGAGCATGTGTAAGCCAAGAAACACCAATAACGCGAACGCTATCCAGTGCCCCCAAACATCCACATAAGACGCGGCGATATTACCAATTAACCAACCGATAAAGGGAGTGATGGCCTCAATTAATCCAAAAATGAGGCCCATTCTTAATGCTTCGAAGAAATGGGGATTTTTAAGGCTTGCTCCCTTGCCTATGGCTACTGCAAACGCATCAGTAGACATTGAAAGAGCCAACAACAGAAGGGCTATGGGGTTCATTCAATGTTCTCCGGCCGGGCGTTGAGTCCACGACATATCCACACGCCCGACCATCAGGCATGGATATATCGATGGTCTCGCCAACCGAGAGGTGTTCGCACCATGGCGTTTGGCCAGGTATGTTGACACGAACTCTTCCGAATACCGGAAGCAGGCTACTCCCCAAAGAGCGCCAAATCTAACACAGCCAACGTGTAAATCAAGTGGGAAGGAGATGAATACGCTTCTGCAACCTCAGAATTACTGAAAGCTTCATGGCTATAGCAAGATAATGCCAAATCGCTTCACCACCACAGCCAGGACGCTAAAACACACCACGGCGATAATGGCACTTGCCGCAAGAGCCCCCCAAAAGCCAAGCCGGGACAGAAGGAACGGAAAAATCAGGAACATCGGTAACGCCGCAATCAGTGCGCCCAACTTATCACTGCGCTTGGCCACTTCTGAGATCAAAACCACCAGCAGAGCTGTAATCGCGTATTTTGTGATTATCCAGGCCAATTGAAAGTCCTCTGAACTCAAACCTCTCAAATTCCTGGTGCTCCGTAAAGCAACTAACGAGCGAAGAACAGGTGCCAGTACGTTCGGTATTTCAGACTATCAAGCATGAACCAACAATGTTCAAAGATAACGGGCAATGGCTTTGAACTCATCAAAATGGCTTTTCTGTTCCGGTTCCAGCGGGCCAATCGCATCATCCAGGCAGTGCTCGATGTGGTCCTGTACCAACACCCGCTTTGCCTGTTGAATGGCTTTTTCAACGGCATGAAGCTGCTGCGCCAGTTCCAGGCAGGATCGCCCTGCCTCAATCATCCCTATCACGCTGCCCAGATGACCTTGAGCCCGCTTCAGGCGCTTGACGATCTGCAGATGCGAGTGGTGCGTTTGATCATTCGCCATATTTAATTCCTATCCCCCTAGGGGGGATGCTATCCTCTCTCACTGAATTAATCCAATAGCCTGACTAAAGAACTGACACCTATGGTGACGGCCACCCATCGTAAAAATTTGATTCCACTTCTTGCCCTGCTGCTTGCGCTGGCTGGGATGACGCTATCGGTCGTTGGTGGGGTGTCATCTCACGGTGTCGCAGAGCTAAGTGCGTTTGTTTCAGAGGGTCACGATGGCCCGTCACACAACCACGACGATTTTGACGAAAAGTCAGGCAGTCACCCTCACCACGACGCGGGCAATCACAGCCACGAATCCGCGGATCGGCTGACGACCCGCCTCGTCACGGGCTACTCAATCTCCCTCCGGCTGCCTGTACCCTACGCCGGAGATTCTCCCCGCAGCTTTCGTTACCGGCTAGAACGCCCGCCAAAAACCTCTCTGACTGTTTAAGTCTCGCTGCACCGCAGCTTTTTAAACGAAATTATTGGAGTCGTTATGTTGTCAACGTTGCTTGACGGCCATTGGCGTGCGCGCACAGCCGCCGGCGGTCGCCGTCTGGTCTGGATATTCCTGACACTGGGTTTGCTCGGAATGAGCGCCGATGTGCTGGCCCATGCCATTGCCCAGGGAGACAAAGGGTACATCCAGGAAATATCCGGGGTAAACCTCATTGCATTCATCTATCTCGGGGCCAAACACATGGTCACCGGTTATGACCACCTGCTATTCCTTCTGGGGGTCATCTTCTTCCTTTACCGCATGCAGCACATCGCAATCTACGTAAGCCTGTTTGCGCTGGGGCATTCCACCACCATGCTGCTGGGCGTGTACTTCAACGTCGGCATTAACAGCTACATCATTGACGCCATCATCGGGCTCTCGGTGGTGTACAAGGCACTGGATAACGTGGGCGCGTATCAGCGCTGGTTCGGCTTCCAACCCAACACCAAGGCCGCCACGTTGATTTTCGGCTTCTTCCACGGCTTTGGCCTGTCCACGAAAATCATTGAGTACGACATCTCCCCGGATGGGCTGATACCGAACCTGCTCGCGTTCAACGTGGGCGTGGAAATCGGCCAGCTTTTAGCCCTGGCGATGATTCTCATCGTTATGAGCTACTGGCGTAAAACCGACGGTTTTTTCCGCCATGCCTATACCGCCAACGTGGCCATGATGAGCGCCGGCTTCCTGCTCATCGGCTTTCAGCTCACCGGTTATTTTGTCGCTTAATTCTGGAGATCTTTTATGTATAACACCGATATGCCCTCACGTAGCGAATTACCCAGTTCCGCGCAGCTGATTCGATCCACCATCATTGCGGCCATCGTAGCGCTGGTTCTGCTGGTAACCGTGGTGATGCCCTCCGAGTACGCTCTGGACCCTACCGGCGCTGGCCGCTTGCTAGGTTTGACGGAGATGGGTGCAATCAAGGCACAACTCGCGCAAGAAGCCGCTGCCGACGACGCCGCGCAGATGGTGGCGGTGCAATCGTCCATCGAGGAGACTCCTTCAGAGCCCGTTGAGCCTGTCTTCGAGACAGCCGCAGTTGTTGAAGTTGAGCCTGAAGCCGCGCCAAAAGTAGAGCAACCTGCCCCGCCAATCGCCGCCGAACCCGAATGGCAGGACGAGGTCCGTGTTGTCCTCACTCCAGGTGAGGGCACAGAGTTTAAGCTCACTATGCAGGAAGGAGACGTCGCCCGGTTCGCCTGGGTATCTACAGGCGGCCCTGTTAACTTCGACACCCACGGTGATGGCGGTGGTCAGTCCATTTCCTACGAAAAAGGCCGGGATGTCCCTCAGGACGAAGGCGAGCTGAAAGCTGCGTTTAGCGGCAACCACGGCTGGTTCTTCCGCAATCGCAACGATAATGACATCACGCTGGTGCTTCGCACCGATGGTGACTATGGTGAGTTAAAAAGGGCGATGTAATAAAAGTAGCAGTGACTACCCCGTCATCTAAGTAGCTGAAAAGTAGCCGTCAGTGCCGTATCGAAGAAAGCTTAGGTGCTCCCTTAATCGCTCTGTATCTGACTCATCGAAAGTTAAATCTTTTGTGATTTAACTTTCGATTTAAATTCTTACACCATGTTCTTGAAGTGTAACGGGCGCGACATCAATATCTTCGTGGTGTTCTGGAAAGGTTACTCCATGATAAGCCTCTGTGTTACCTCCAATAGTTAAAGCTCGTTCGACTTGAATAACACAACCTAAAGCTGTTATGTGAGTCTGTAATGGCTCAATGATTCCGGACACCAACGTAGGCGGTAATATTTCCGCCATAAGCGAGGTGTTTAATGATCAGAAAACACCGATTTTTCACGCCGGAGTTCAAGCAGGAAGCCGGATGATCACCACCATGCTCAATGAGGACGGCGCTGTGATTGGCCAACTGGGTTGCAAATCACCGATAGGCTCGGTCGAGCACGACCAAGACACCTGGATTAAAAATTACATCATCGGACCTACGAGTGTCGTCAGCACTGTCGTGATGGCATATATCCCTACGCCAATAAACTTTTCGATAAGAAGCGATCTTTTTAACCGACTAGCATCTTGCGAAGATAACAACTGCGGTACAAGAACGAATTTGTGTAAGGCTGCCAGCCCTAACAGAAGTAGAACTAAGATCAGTTTAGTGATTAAAAACAAACCATAACTGCTTGTAAACAAGTTGTTCCAGGCCGTCAGTTGGTAAGATAAAAATAGACCTGCCAAAACCACTAACAAAACAGCAGCAACCGCAAACTGTCCAAAACGATGCAGCACCGCATGTGCTTCAGCAGAAGCTAAACGGTGGCACGCTAACCACAAGGGGTACAAGGTACCCATCCACCAAGCTGTTAACGACAGATGTACAACAAGCACAAGTTGAAAAATCCACGACTGCGAAACCGCGTGACCCGCCTCGGTATACGAGGTTGCCGTGAGTAATAACCCAGCAAACCCGAGCCATGCGACCCTCGCACCAGGTTCAACCCAGGTAGCCGTCAATCTTCTTTTGCGCCACAAAAAAACCAGCGCAACTAGCAGCAGAAACAGCCCGAAAACCCTTAACAGAAGCGCCTCTCCTACCGCAGAGTTCCATATAATTGAAACGATATCTGGCTCAAACATGCCAGAAACGCCCTCTTCAAGGACAGCGCCCACGCGTACAAAAAAGTGCCCGAAAGCACTGGTAATAGCCAATAAAACCGCAAAGAGCGCGTATTTCAGCAAAGCGCCTTGCAGTCCTTTGTACGCTTTTAAAAGATAGAGGCTGCAAGCCCCACCAACAGACCCGGCCACACCGACATACAAAAGCCAACGGGTTATCAGGGTCGAAAATTCCCAGGAGGTTAGTTCCAGTCCCATCTTAAACGCCGTTGGCCCGAGTTAACGAATACATACTCTATTAGTGCTGCATAAAGCCAAACGTTCCATCCATCATGTGGCCATCATCGCCCACCGCTTTCCAGTGTACGGTGTAGTTGCCGGGCACCAATACAGGTGTCATCCCCTTGAAATGGGTGCCTGCTTCTTTAGCGCGTTCATAGTCGACGGCAACAGGCCTTCCATCAGCACCGATCACCTTTAGACTAATCAATTTCATAGGCATGTCGAAATTTACTTCGACATGCCTGGTTGGCTCCATCACCATTGCTCCATCCTGCGGAAATGTGCTTTCCATCATTGTATGTGCAAAGACTGAGGACGATGCTGCTAAAGCCACAATGGCTATTAAGGTTTGGATCTTTTTCATAACAATGCACCTTTCATTTTAGTTTAAAAAATTTAAGATTTTTCTACTGTAGGTACTGTATTTTTTGCAAGCGAGCTCCGCTTCCACATGAAATAAATGGCCGGTAGCACCAACAGTGTGAGCACCACAGCACTCACCATACCGCCCACCATCGGCGCGGCTATCCGGCTCATTACTTCAGAGCCAGTGCCTGTACCGTACAAAATAGGTAAGAGACCAAAAATAATGGTCGCAGCTGTCATTAGCACGGGGCGTACCCGCATTCCCGCACCATGAAGCACCGCATGGCGTAACGTTTCTTCGCGAAGCTCAAGTCCTTGAGCATGGCAACGGTCAATCGTCTGTTGCCAGGATTGATTGAGATACACCAGCATGATGACGCCGATTTCGACCGCTACTCCGGCTAAGGCAATAAACCCCACCCCCACGGCCACCGAAAAGTTAAAGCCTTCCCAATACATCAGCCAAATACTACCCACCAAGGCCAGTGGCAAGGTCCCCATGATCATGGCCACCTCGACAAAATTACGAAAGTTGAGGAATAACAGCACAATAATAATGGCGAGGGTTAGAGGGACTACGTAGGTAAGCTTTTCTTTGGCGCGCAGCATGTATTCGTACTGACCAGACCAATTCAATGAATAGCCAGGGGGGAGTTCTACCTGTTCAGCAACCACTTGTTGAGCATTTTCGACATAGCGACCAAGATCTACACCTTCAATATCAATATAGGTCCAGCCATTGAGCCGCGCATTTTCACTTTTCAGCATAGGGGGACCGTTTTCGACGAAGATGTTGGCCACATCACCGAGAGCAATCCTTAGGCCCGCAGGGGTTACAATGGGCAATAACTCCAATTGTTCGGGGGAATCCCGATAGTCCTGCGGATAGCGGACATTGATGGGGTAGCGCTCTAACCCCTCAACCGTGCTGGAGACATTCATTCCACCGACTGCTGACGCTAGGATTTCCTGAATATCAGCGATATTGAGACCATAACGGGCTGCTTTTTCTCGCTGAATATCAGCTTTGATATAACGACCACCGGCAACGCGTTCAGAATATACTGATGCGGTACCCTCAACATCCTTCAGCACCCGCTCTAATTGTTGACCGATCCCCTGAATGATATTCAGATCCGGCCCCGCAACTTTAATTCCCACGGGCGTTTTAATGCCCGTCGCGAGCATGTCGATGCGTGTTTTGATTGGCATCACCCAAGCATTGGTTACGCCGGGTAACATCACTAATTGATCCAGTTCCTGCTTGAGCTTGGCGGTGGTCATTCCCTCGCGCCATTCGCTCTTAGGCTTCAGCTGGATAAAGGTTTCAATCATGCTCAGTGGTGCCGGGTCCGTTGCCGTTTCTGCTCTACCGACTTTACCGAACACGGTGACAACTTCAGGTACTGTGCGAATCAGCTTGTTGGTTTGTTGCAAAATTTGGCGTGCTTCACCAATAGATACGCCCGGGTAGGTGGTAGGCATGTACATCAAGTCGCCTTCATCCAGATCCGGAATGAACTCACTACCGATTTTATCCAGCGGCCATGCGCCTATAGCCAACACCACAACAGCACCAACCAGGGTTGCTTTTGGAAAACGCAGTACACCACGCAGCGCAGGCATATAGATAGCAGCCAGCAATCGATTGAGCGGGTTCTTGTGTTCAGCTATCACCTTGCCACGGATGAAGTAGCCCATCAGTACTGGCACCAAGGTTATAGCCAATATTGCGGAGGCAGCCATGGCGTAGGTTTTGGTGAAGGCTAAGGGCGAGAACATTCGGCCCTCTTGTGCCTCTAACGCGAACACAGGCAAAAAACTTACCGTTATAATAAGCAGACTAAAGAAAAGCGCGGGGCCAACTTCTGAAGCTGCAGTTGCAACGACCTGCCAGCGATTTTCGTCCGTTAAAGGCGTCCTTTCCATATGCTTGTGCATGTTTTCAATCATAACGATCGCTCCATCAACCATGGCACCTATGGCGATCGCTATTCCTGCAAGAGACATGATGTTGGCGTTAATACCTTGCCAATGCATGATTATAAATGCCGTTAGGATACCGACAGGCAAACTGATAACGGCGACCAGAGATGAGCGGACATGAAACAGAAACACGACACAGACCAGCGCTACTACAAGGAATTCTTCCAGCAATTTTTTCCAGAGATTCTCAACCGCTCTATCAATCAGACCTGAGCGATCGTATACGGTGACAACCTCCACTCCATCAGGTAAACTTTTCTTTAACGACTCCAGCTTAGCTTTGACTCCATTGATGGTTGTCTCGGCGTTTTCGCCAAAGCGCATGACAACTAAGCCACCCACAACCTCACCCTCGCCGTCGAGCTCAGCAACACCCCGACGCATTTGGGGACCAATGCCAATATCAGCAACATCTCTGAGCAGTAGCGGAGTGCCGTTTTGGTTAACACCCAAGGGGATCACTTCCAGATCTTCTATGCTTTGAATGTAGCCTGTAGCCCGGACCATGTATTCAGCCTCGGCCATTTCCACGACTGACGCCCCAACTTCCTGGTTGCCACGGCGAATAGCATTTTGTACATGGCTGAGGGGTATATTGAATGCGCGTAGTCTTTCCGGATTCACCTGCACTTGATATTGCTTGACCATCCCACCTATGGCCGCAACTTCAGAGACGCCTGGAACGGTTTGTAATTCATATTTAAGGAACCAATCCTGTAAGGAACGTAATTGGCTCAAATCATTCTTACCGGTGCGGTCAACCAATGCATAGAGGTACACCCAGCCTACGCCCGTTGCATCCGGCCCTAATTGCGGACGAGCATTTTCAGGCAACGAAGGAGCAACCTGGCTCAGGTATTCCAGCACGCGGCTGCGGGCCCAGTAGATATCCGTCTTGTCGTCGAAAATAACGTAGACGTAGGAATCCCCAAAGAAGGAATAACCTCGCACCGTCTTGGACCCCGGTACCGACAACATTGCAGTGGTGAGCGGATAGGTGACCTGATCCTCCACCACCTGCGGCGCTTGACCGGGATAACTGGTTTTGATGATGACCTGCACGTCAGACAGATCGGGAATCGCATTTACCGGCGTATTTTTCAGGGAATAAAGCCCCAAACCAACCAGCATGAATGTGGCCAGCAACACCATGCCACGGTTGCGGATAGACCAGCGAATAATAGCTTCTATCATAATCGCTACTCCTGTTTCGCTGCGGGTAGGTAAAAGTCGGTGACTTCATATTTGCCCGATTCCGTGCGGGTTATCTCCAGTTGCAACGACTGACCGGTAGGGATGTCGCCAGCGTCCATCCATTCGGTCAGCTTGAATTCCATCTGCATCAGCGGCCAGCTCCACTCCGGAATAGGACCATGCTGAACATTCAGTTTCATGGCATTGATATCAACACTGTTAACAATGGCTTCAACCCATACTTTGCCAGGAAGTTCAGCTGTGGCTTTTTGCGCATCCTGGCTGGCCGCGGGCTTCTCCATTTGCTGGCTGTCAGTCGCATCAATACGAGTGAAGTCGGATGATTTACTGGACTCTGAATCGAGCAGGAACTGAGCGGAGGTAACAATTTCTTCGCCTTCGATCAAACCATCAAGGATCTCGACTCTCTGGTTGTCACTCTGTCCAGTTTTAACGGCAAGGGATTTAAATCGCCCCTCACCTAGTGCCAGCACTACGCGGTTCTGCTGCCCCCCCACGAATTAACGCCTCTTTAGGAATCAGCAACCGTTCATTTTGATCACTGGCAAGAATACGAAGCTCAGCAAACATGTTGGGGTTGAGGGCGTAGTCGGAGTTATCTAATCGTACTCTAACCCTCAAAGTGCGTGTCTGAGCATCCAAACTCGGGTAGATATAATCTACCTTGGCTTGGCGCACTTCGCCGGGCAGGAAATCGAGATCAACCTCCACAGGTAAACCGACTGTGACTAGGCTGGCCTGACGTTCAAAAACTTCAGCTTCAATCCAAATTTCGTCAAGATTAGCGATCGACATCAGCGTCATGCCCGGCTTTACATAGAGACCTTCACGGATATTGAGTTCTTCTACCACTCCCGATGCTGGAGCGTAGAAAGTAACCGTTTGCGATACTTGGCGGTCTCTTTTAAGTTGACGGATAACCGTATCGCTTATTTGAAGAGCAAGCAGACGTTGTTCTGCCGCTTGAATCAAACGCTGATCATCACGTTTTAAACCAAACAGCAGTTCTTCCTGTGCATTAACCAATGCAGGAGAGTGCAGCGTATACAAACGCTGACCTTGCTCAACCGGCGCACCTACGGTGTTAACATAGCTATTTTCCACCCAGCCTTCTACGCGGGGATGAATATGGACAATGCTGTCTTGGTTATATTGCAGATATCCAACCGTTCTTATCTCTGGCCGTAGGTGATCCAGAACAACCTTGCCAGTTCTGACACCCAGATTGTTAACGACCTCTGGCGATATTTCGATTGTGCCCGGGCTACTCTCATCGCCATTTTGATCCTTCGCATAGACGGGGACTAAGTCCATGCCCATGGGCGATTTTCCTGCCGCATCACGGCGGTAATTTGGATCCATCGGAGCAACCCAGTACAAAGGTTTGTCGGCATCGTTCGTGGCTGATGTCACATGCATATCTGTTACGTGCTTGAACAAATCTGGTCGCCAAATATACAAAGCGGCAAGCATAAGCAGAGCGCCAGACACTAACAATGCCAGGTTCTTAAACAGGTTCACTATTTCGTCCCCCGCTGATTACCGACCAGTAAATAGTGCATTTCAGCGATCTTCCCGGAGTGTTCAAATTCGATAGATAACAGCGACAATTTGGCATTGAGTTCACCAATCCGGGCCTGCACCACGTCTGCAAAATTACCAACATCAACGGTGTACGCATTGATCGCAGCGTCAACACTTTGCTGGAGCCCAGGCAGTAACTTGTTTCGATACAGTTCTCGCCGTTGATCAAGACGTTGCAACTCTGCTTCTAAGGTGCGGTAATTTGCCAATAAACTGCGGAGTTTCAAGAATCGCTCTGTGCGCAGAGACTCTTTCTCATACGTTTCTGCCTGCACCTGGCTATCTTGACGCTTGCGGGAGAAAACTGGCATGTCGACACTGACACCAACGCTTAAGAGATCAGGGCGGTCAGTACCCCTGGCGTCGTCACCACGGAAGCCGTAACTGACATTGAGCATCCATTCAGGTTCATATTGCTGTTCGGCAATATGAATTTCGGCTTGCGCCACTTTTGTCATTTGATCAATCAAGCGGAGGCTGGGGTGCTGTAAAAGTCGTTGCGTCAAATCATCTTGCGATAGAACGATAGGCGTAGACCATTCAGGCATGGATTGGTCCAGTGCTGGGGTCAGCATCGAGACATCGGACGGCATGCCTGGAAGCCACTCGTCTAACTGCTGTACAGCACGTGTTTGCTGTTGCTGCACTTCCGTTAGGCGTTCATCTAACTGGTCCAATTCCACCTGTGCCCTGACTAAATCGAGCTGACGGGTCTGGCCAAGGGTGCTGCTGTAACTACTGCTGACAATGTCCGTTAGTTGCTCGAATAATACTCGATTTCCTTCAATTAACGTTATGCTGTGACTGGCTTTCAAAGCGTCTAGCCAGAGTTGCGTGACCATCAGGCCTACCTTGGCTTTCCTGTCTTCTCGGAGCAAAGGCATTTGATGACTCTGTAAGCGCAGTCTGTGACTGTTCAGAGCCAAGGTATCGCCCCTTGGCAACATTTGCGATACCCCAACGGATATCTGAGTCATTGGCTCTTGTGCGTAGTTGAACGAAGCCGCTATGCGGCAGAGGTCAAATTCGACTGTACTTCTCTGACCCCTTCCATTTCGGAGGGCCTGTCAGGAGAAGTGTGATGAACGCTAACGAACACGCTCGTTTTCAAGCTCTGCACCAACGCTACCTCACCGAACTCACCCTGCGCGGCAAAAGCCCCAAGACCATCGATCTGTACACCCGTTGCCTGCGACAGGTCTGCGACTATTTCGAGACCTGTCCCGATCAGCTTAGCACCGATCAGCTCCAGCAGTATTTCATGCATCTGGTCGAGCATCGGTCCTGGAGTCTGGTCAAGATTGCCCGCAATGCGTTGCAGAGTTTCTATCAGTATGTACTGGGCAAGCCCTGGGAATACGTCCCTATCGTCAAGGCCCCCAAGGTTCAGACCCTGCAGGACGTGCTCTCCCTGAAGGAGGTCGAGCGCCTGATCAGTCGCACACGCAAACTCAGTTATCAGGTCTATTTCCTCACCACCTACAGTCTGGGCCTGCGACTGAGCGAGTCCCTGAACCTGACCATCGCCGATGTCGACAGTCACCTGATGCGGGTGCATGTGCGCTGTGGCAAGGGCAAGAAGGATCGCTTCGTGCCTTTACCGCTGATGACACTCAAGGCCTTGCGGCGCTATTGGGCCACTCACCGTCATCCAGACCTGCTGTTTCCCGGGTGGCACCCGCCGTATGCGTCGGTTGCCACCTCCGGCAAGCCCCGGGTGATGGCCCGGGGTGGGGTGCAGAAGGCCATCAAGCAGGTCGCCCTGGACTGCGGTATCCGCAAGCATGTTCACATTCACTCCATGGGCCACAGCTTTGCCACCCATATGCTGGAAAATGGGGTGAACCTGCGCTCGATTCAGAGTCTGCTCGGCCACGCCAGCCCGGTAACCACCGCCCGCTACACCCGGATGACCCATGAGGCCCAGCAGAACAGTGCCCTGATGATCAATGCCCTGGTGGAGCGGCTGCAAGTTGACTGGGTGACCCAATGATCACCCTGGCGCAGATTCTGCGCGATCATGAGGCCAGCCTGCAGCAGTTCGTCGGGGCGCGACTGCGACCGGAGCATCACGCCGCCCTGCAGTCGATCCTGGCCTGCCACACACCCGCCTGTGGCGAGGTCCGCTATCACTGTCGCGCCTGTCAGCAGGTGCAACAGGCGTACCCGTCCTGCGGCCATCGCAGTTGCCCGGCCTGTCAGCACGGCACCAACCGCCAATGGCTGGACCGGCAGCGGCAGAAGTTGTTGCCGGTGGACTATTTCCTGGTGACCTTCACCCTCCCGGCCCAGTTGCGGGGCTTTGCCTGGCACCACCTCCGGTGGACCTGCCACACCCTGTTCCAGGTCGCCCGGGAGGTCCTCGCCCAGTTCGCCCGTAACGATACACGCCTGGGGAGCCAGCTCGGGCTGGTCGGGGTGTTGCACACCCACTCCCGGCGCCTGGCTTTCCACCCCCATGTCCACATCGTGGTCCCTGGGGGCGGGCTGACGGGCCATCACTGGCACGCCCGGGCCGGGCGATACCTGTTCAACGGCCGGGCCCTGGCCACCGTGTTCCGCGCCAAATTCCTCACCCGGATGCGCGAGCAAGGCTTTACCTTGCCGGAATCGATTCCCGGGCACTGGGTCGCCCAGTGCGAGCAGGTCGGCCGTGGCGACCAGGCGCTGACCTATCTGGCCCGCTATCTGTATCGCGGTGTACTGCGGGAGCAAAACATCGTGGATTACGACGGTGAGCAAGTCACCTTCCGCTACCAGGACAGTCAGACCCGGCGCTGGCAGACCCTGACCGAACCGGCGAGCCGGTTCCTCTGGCGGGTTCTGCAGCACGTCCTGCCCAAGGGGCTGCGACGGGTGCGGGAATACGGGTTCCTGCACGGCGGTGCCCGCAAAACCTTACACCGGTTGCAGTGGCTCTTGCGGGTCGCGCTACCCGGGATCGTCACCCAACCCCGGAAACAACGCATTTGCCCCTGCTGTGGCGAGCCCATGGGCATCACGCTTTGGCGGCGCCCCTGCCGGTGGCCCGTGCCGACAACCCGGCGACGATGTCTGGCATAGGCCTACATCCGTCCGACATGCACCTCACAGGGAGGGATCAGAGCACCCTATGACACCACCACCAGGACAGATCGGCTATCGGTTCCACCGAGGGTCACGGGAACCTCTGGCCTGACGGAAATGACCGCCCAATGCCAGGGCCAAAGCACCTCTCAGTTCGCCGACGATATTTCCTTAATAGAGAAGCACCGGGCTCGTCCAACACCGGATCAGGTCGCGGCTGCGCGCGACCTATCCTTATTTGTTAAAGGTGTCTGTCGGGAAGTTCATTAACCCGACATTAAACCTCGGATCTGGCAACACCTCAGCAGCCGCACTCCTTGCCAGGATAGCGGCTTCATTCTGCTGATTCGCTATCAACCAAGGATCATTAGCGATGGCCTGCTGCACAGCCTCGTCCAGCGTTAAACGACCGGCAGTTGCAAGCGCCCTGTTCGTTGTTACAGACAGTAGCAACAGAGCTGTTCGGCGACAATTAGGATGACCGGTTAACGACAATTATCTTGGCCGGTTGGGTGTAACAATCGGTACTTTGTTTTCCACTGTGGAGCACAAGGTGCCTGGTCAACACATAACCAACCGACAAGAGGAGCTGTACATGCAGCACCGACAAAATGGCGCAAGCCAAGAAGTAGCTGCCGCCAAGGCAGGCGTTTCTGTCCGATCTGGGCGACGCATCGAGACATCAGCACAAAAACCCTGCCTTGACACCGAGCGGCAATGGCGTACCCGAGAAGATCCACTGGAAGCGGTTTGGGAAACAGAGTTGCTCCATCTGTTAGAAAATGAGCCTAAGCTGACCGGTACAACTCTGCTTGATTATCTGCAAGAGCATTACCCTGAGCACTACGATCAGACCATTCTGCGCACCCTGCAACGCCGTGTGAAGCTCTGGCGGGCGCTACACGGGCCGGAACGCGAGGTCATTTTTCGCCAGCAGGCGGTTGTGGCGCAACAGGGGTTTTCTGATTTTACCCACCCCGACAACCCGGTTACGATTCAATCCAAGACCTTTCCACACCTGCTCTATCAATTTCGATTGGCCTACAGCGGTTGGCGCTCGGTTACCGTCGTTCAAGGTGGTGAGAGTTATGCGGCTCTGGCGGCGGGCTTGCAGCGAGCCTTACAACAGGTGGGTGGCAGTCCCATTGAGCACCGCACCGACAGCTTAAGCGCGGCACGCAATAACCGTCAAAACGTGTGGACTGAGGCTTATAGCGAGCTGTGCCAGCATTACCGCATGACACCCACTCGCAATAATCTGGGGCAGTCCCATGAAAACGGCGTGGTGGAGTGCGCCAATGGCTCGCTCAAGAAACGCTTGGCACAACAGTTGTTATTGCGCGGTCACAGTGACTTCGACGGTGTTGCGCACTATCAGGCTTTTATTGATCGCGTTGTCGACAAGCTCAATCAGCGCAACCGATCGCGCGCGCTTGAAGAGCAGGCGGCCTTGCAGCCTCTGCCGGAGTTTACGGCGGCCGAGTATCAGACCCTCCACCTTAAGGTGACGCGCAGCTCAACGATCGAAGTCCGGCGCGTTGTTTACACCGTGCCATCGCGGCTGATTGGAGAGTCGGTACAAATCCGGTTGCACCACGACAAGCTGGTGCTGTTCGTCGGACAGCAGCCGGCACTGACATTACCGCGCATTTACCCCAAACCTGGCGAGAATCGCGCCCGCAGCGTCAATTACCGGCACGTTATCCGCTCGCTGGCCTCGAAGCCGCAGGCCTTCCGTTACTCTCAGTTGCGTGATGACTTACTCCCGGACGACAACTACCGTCAACTCTGGCAGCTTGCGGATACGCACCTTGAAGCCCGAGAAGCCTGCAAATGGATCGTGACAACATTGCGACTGGCCTTCGAGTACGATGATGAACAGTCGCTGGGGGAGGATCTGCTGATTGAGGCCCAAGCAGGCCGGTTCGCGTCCATTACCGAGATTCAGTCACGCTACCTTCGCGGCAACCCAGACCTCAAGTGCTCTGCATCAAGCCAACACACCTTAGTGAGCTACGACGAGCTACTGTCCTCGATCAACAGTCAGGAGGCACAGATATGACAGGCTCTGTCGCTTTACTGTTAAAAGAACTCCGTCTGCCGGCCTTCCACCGTCATTACCAATCGCTCTGGGAAACCGCCATTGAGAAGAACTGGTCACACACCGATTACCTAGCGGCATTGTGTGAGTACGAGCTCTCAGACCGCTACCAGCGCCGGACCCAGAAGTGGGTACGCGAGGCAAAACTTGCCGCCAACAAGACCTTCTCAGCGCTTGATCAAAGCGCGTTCAGCCGCCCCTGCAACACCGCACTGGCAAGGCTGCAACAAGACAGTGACTGGGCACACCATGCCGACAATGTGCTGTTGATTGGCCCCAGCGGCACTGGCAAAACCCATATCGCTAATGCACTGGGTCATCAACTCACCGAACAGGGGGTACGCTGCAAACTGTTCCCTGCCATAGCGCTGGTTCAGCACTTACAACAGGCCAAGCGCGATCTCGACTTGATGACAGCCATGACACGGCTGGATAAATACAGGGTCGTCATCATCGATGACATCGGTTATGTAAAAAAGACGGATGCAGAAACCCAGGTACTGTTCGAGTTCATCGCCCATCGCTATGAGAGTGGCAGTCTAATCGTCACAGCCAACCAACCATTTAGTGAGTGGGATCAAATCTTCCCAGACAGCATGATGACTGTAGCGGCCATAGACCGGCTGATACACCACGCAACTATTATCGAATTAGAGGGGGAAAGTTACCGAAGACAGCAGCATCTCAAGCAGGCTGCAAAGAGTAAGAAGTAAGACCACCCAACCGGCCATCATAGTTGTCGCGGACCGGACAGGATAGTTGACGCCGAACACAGAGCGATGCAAACAATAAAAAAATTGCGTAGTGCAAACATAGGGCATTACCAGCAAATGCAGCATTCTGTGTGACCGCACAGGAACTTCAGGGACAAACTGCCCCCACCAAACTACGAACGTCTAGTGGGAAATTGGAGGATAATACGGAGGGGAGGTGTCGATACTATCAGCGCTGGCATCGCCGGACGCTACCTCAGATAGTGAGCCAGATAGCTCGATCGTAAAAGCACTTACGGTAACCGCTGAACTCATCAGGCAATGATCAGCAATGCAATCTTGACCGCATGCATGAGCACTGTGACTCACATCGGGTAACTCAACCATTTGAGACGTCAGCACTGAACTTGCTTGTGCGTGTTCACCAGAACAGTCCTGTTGCGCGGCTGCGACCGGATTAGGGTCTATGGCTATCGGCATAGTCGTCATCGCAAACACTTGCATAGCGCTGAAGCAAAGCAAAAGAGCCAGGACCAGTGTTTGGCGTGTTTTAAACGCTATGGATCGCATTTTTTTCAAGATATTCCACGTAATTTACGCCAAATTGTTTGATAATTTAAGCCATTAGCAGAGCGAGCGCAACTTAAAAACAAGGTGTAGTGGTCAACTAATTCCAGACAGTATGTTAAGTTTTTCTTCAACCACAACCGACGATCTCCCGCCGTTGAACGTGTGAGACCGTTGTCGGTTGTAGTAGTCCGTCAGATAGCTCCAAACCTCTCCAGCTAGGTGGGCACA
Organism: Marinobacter sp. ELB17; assembly: GCF_000169375.1. Lineage (GTDB taxonomy): Bacteria > Pseudomonadota > Gammaproteobacteria > Pseudomonadales > Oleiphilaceae > Marinobacter. Next base: position 2,502 of record NZ_AAXY01000017.1, on the reverse strand, counting down.
ACGTGGTACTTAGATCGTGAAAATTGAACACCTCATCGCAGATACCGTTGAAATCAAGCGTTGCATAGGGCTCGTCACAGGTTCGGTAAGTTTCAATGGAGTGCTCCAGCTTTGTCCGCTGACCAGTCCGAAAACGCAACCAAGAGTTTCAGAAGGTAAGCCGTGCTCCAACTACCGCAAACCAGCTCTCTGTGCCGCCGCCATCGGCTCTGGCGAAGTCGGCCGTGTTGCCGTACTTGCGTTCGTGAACAACACCCACGTAAGGCGAGAAAGCGCGGTCAATAAGGTCATAGCTCAACCGCAACCCGGTTTCCGTCGATACCAGGCCCGTTCCAACCCCAATCTCTTTATCTTCACTGAACGCCACAGTCGCATCCAGAGTGGCCGTCAGTATCCAGTAGTTGGTGAAGAGCAGTTCATACTCTGCATCCAGAGCGGCGGACGTGTCGCCGTCCTTGCTCACGTAAAGATTCGCATCAATTTCGAACCACTGTGGCGCAAGGCCCGCGACACCCAGAACGGCGTATGTGCGATCAGGGCCTTCGGGCGTGTCAAACCTGACCCCGGCTTTGGCGTCGAAGAAATCAGAGATAGGCACTTGGCCGACCAGCTGGTTTTCCAGCTTTTCGTAGGCCTGCTCTTCAATGGCGTACTCGCCTTTTGTTAGCCAACGGACTTTCAGCTCGTCCGTGCCGTAGAAAAAATCGCCGCTCCATACCCCAAGTTCTTCGTCGTCGTCGCTGTAGCGGTATTCAAATTCTTCAAATTGCGCGCCCCACACTTTTAATGGCGCCTTCCGTTCAGTGGTGTCACGCACCCGCTCTTGAGCAAACGCCAGAGTGGGTATAACACTCAGACCCAAAACTGTACTTACTACTAAAGGCGTCCATAGTTTCATACGTCACCTCCAACATCGCCCAGCTGGTCTCCGGATGCCGCCTGCGTGGAATCCGGCCCGCCCTCAACAATGACTTTGCGGAACATGCCTGCTGCGGCGTGATAAGACAGATGGCAATGGAACGCCCATTGGCCGGGTTCATCCACTTCAGTCTCCATGTAAACCGTGGTGCCAGGCTGAACGCTGATGGTGTGCTTGACCGGGTTCAACTGACCTGCGCCAACGTCAAGCATGGACCACATGCCGTGCAGGTGCATGGGATGAGTCATCATGGTTGTATTTACAAACTTGAATCGCACCCGCTCGCCATACTGAAGGCGGATCGGATCCGCGTCTTCATATTTGACGCCGTTGATGCTCCAGGTGTAGCGCTCCATGTTGCCCGTCAGTTTCAGTTCGATTTCCCGGGTTGGTTCGCGTTCGTCGTAGAGCGGTTTTTGCGCTCTCAGATCGGAATAAGACAGAAACTTGCCGCCATTGGCCGCCGTTGGAACCAGGCCACTGCCCGCCGCATAAAAGGGATCGCTTGCGCCACCCGCGGAAGCCATTGCACCTTGGCCCATCGCAGAATGATCCATGCCTTCCATGCCATTCATGTCAGACTGATCCATACCGGCCATTTTGGAATGATCCATGCCCTCCATTCCTTTCATGTCAGACTGATCCATACCGGCCATCTTGGAATGATCCATGCCCTTCATGCCTTCCATGCCGGCCATGCTCGAATGATCCATACCTTCCATGCCGCCCATGTCGGCCATAGTCAATCGGGCCGCTTCGCGCAATTCTGGCACCGCAGCGACCATTCCTGCCTCAGGAGCCAGCGTTCCCCTGGCATACCCTGAACGCCCCATGGATTCGGCAAAAATTGTATAAGCCTGTTCCTCTTTGGGCCGCACAATCACGTCGTAGGTTTCCGCCACACCAATGCGGAACTCATCCACAGTCACCGGCTGAACATTGTTGCCGTCCGCTTGCACCACGGTCATTTCAAGGCCCGGAATGCGGATATCAAAATAGGTCATGGCAGACGAGTTAATAAAACGCAGCCGAATCCGCTCGCCGGGCTCGAAAATGCCGGTCCAGTTCTGGTCGGGACCCTTGCCGTTGATCAGGCCGGTAAAACCCTGCAAGTCTTCAACATCGGCTTTCATCATGCGCATGTCGCCCCAGGCCATCCGATCCTTGATGGTGGCCATCAAACCGTTTTCAGACGCTTCCGAAAAGAAATCTCCGACGGTTTGCTGCTCACGGTTGTAGTAATCCGGCATTATTTTGAGGTTGCGCATGATGCGATCGCCAGAATGCGGGTGCTTGTCGGTCAGCTGGACCACGTAATCGCGATCGTAACGAAACGGCTCGCGGCCTTCGGGGTCAATCACAATGGCACCGTAGGCACCATCCGGCTCCTGGAAGCCGGAGTGGCTGTGAAACCAGTAAGTGCCTGACTGGGTGATGGGAAATTCGTATGTGAAGGTTTCCCCAGGCTTGATACCCGCAAAGCTGATACCGGGCACGCCGTCCTGAGTAAATGGCAGATCATGCCATGCCAGTGAATGGACGTCATTTCGTTCAGTTGTTGGTCACATTGATCGAGACCTCTT
>NZ_AAXY01000018.1 GCF_000169375.1 Marinobacter sp. ELB17 | reverse complement strand
GCGTGGCACCCAACAGCACTGCGCTTGTACTCCCATCGGGCTTCGCCCTCCGGTCATGGGCCGGGTCGGCTTGCGCCTTCCCAGCACGTTCTGGCGGGCCTATTGGGTCATTGGTTTAATTGGCAGTGATCAGGTCAGAGGTGTCCACCTCATACTCGGCGGTGAACTCTTTGTAGGTCTGGTCGCCTGAGAGTTCCATTGCTTTTTGGCGGGCAGCTGCATCGTTCTCAGCGGTCACATACATGGTGGTTTGGCTAACTGATACACGGTGCAATACGACTTCAAAAGTGTGCATGGGTTTGTCCCGATTGGGTAAGGCTGGCGGAGTGTCCGCCAGCGGGGTAGGTGATGCTGGCGGTTACGCCGCCAGCAGAAGCTCGTCAGACGCTATCTCAGCGCCGCCAGTGCCGATCAGTGCAAGGCGGGCTGTGTGTTTGAGGTTTAGTGCAATCGCTCGGCCAACGGCCACAAAGAGACTGAAGATGACGCTCTGGCCAATCACCTCATGTGCGGTTGTATTCGATAGACCGGTGCTTTGAATCCATCCCTCGGGCAGTCCCTTGGCGCGGGCGTGTTCGATCGGGGTCAGCAGGCGGGTAAAGCGCGCTTTGGTTGGGTGGCGCAGGTGAGGATCAGTGGAGCGAATTTTGCGTAACCGCGAGTCAACACATTGATGCTTTCTTCTGCACCGGTGTATAGCTGGCGGCGAAAACCTTTGCCAGCGGCGATGTCTGACACTTCTTTCTTTTCAAGGTACTCGTGAATTTTCCAGGCTGAATCGTCTTCGCTGATGGGGTCCAGAATATCGTTCAGGGTGGCTTCTTTGGTGCGTACTGGAATGATGTCGCTCATGTCGAATCCGCCCAGCGCCTGCAGTGATTTTGAGATGGCAATCACCACCAACCGGTCCCGATTTTCGATGCACCCGTAGTCGTTACCGTTCAAAATTTCGACGTTAACGGTGTATCCCCACGATGCTAGTACATTTTCTATTACTGCGAAGCTGGAGGTTGAGCGATAAGCACTCACGTTTTCTAGTACGATTATGGCAGGCGAAAACTGCTCGATCATGCGAAGCGTGTTGTAAAAAAGGGCGCCCGCATCTGGGTGGCTCTCGGCGTGTGCCAGCTTGCCTTTGGTACGCCCGGCAAGACTGCTGCCTAAACATGGAATTCCGGCCCAAAACACGTCTGAGTAAGCGGTACCGGTAATGCAGGTGTCTTGAATCGGTGTGTTCACGATCACGCTGTTACGGTCAAACAGTTCGGGGTTGGCTTTCAGGGACGCATCCACGTACTTGCCTTCGATCTCGATGGTTAGCATGGTGCGGAGCTTGATGCCGGCGCTTTGAAAACCATCGTGCAGAGCGCGATCCATAACGCCAGCACCCGAAAAAGCAGACACCACGTTCAGCGGCTCGCCTGCAGCGATCTTGGCCAGAATGCGTTGCTCACGCTTGTTGGTCTTGATGGTCTGCGCGATGCGGCGAATGGCGATCTTGCCAGCGCGAACGACAGCCTTCAGTTTCTCGCCAGTGCTGAACCACTTTGCCAGCTGTTTGGAGCACAAGTCGATGATGGGTGATGCCTTGCGCGAAGAAACGGCGCGCTTAGAACGCCGAGCTAAATCGGCAGAGTGTCAGGGTGAAAGTCCCTACGAGGTAAGGCGGGCGGGCCGCTTCGTCCCCGAGTCATGCGCGACTGTCCGCAAGGGCCGCCGTGAAGTGTTGACAGGGGTGTCTGCAGGCGAAGTATCGAGCTGCGAAATCACTAGTTGGAGAGGCAGATGCTGTTAAGCGAAGCAGAATGCAACATGACCCGTACCGTCAAACCGCAAGGTATGGGCCACTCTTCCGCAGTCGTAGACCTTAAGCATGCAGATAAGCACTCTGTACGGAACTCGGGAGATCCCGGACAACCCTCCACACTCAGCCTGTGGAGGCCGCATGGTGAAGGTCAATAGCCTCACGACCCTGCGAGAGTCCGGGAAGTCGGATGAACTCATAGTACCGCAGAAGCAACCGAACAAGGGGCTGCAAGGCCCTGCGGAGGCTGTGGAGGGAAGGGGTTCAATCAAGAGGAACGCGAAACAGGACGCCGGCACCCCGGCTCAGAACGGGATCAGTGCTACGTCACGCTTGCTTCGCGTACGCCAAGTCGCGGCAAAAGATCGCCGAACACAGTTCACTTCACTGTTTCATCACCTCACAAGGACACTGCTGACAGACAGCTTTTACAAGCTGAAGCGACGTTCAACTCCCGGCGTTGATGGCCTGTCATGGCAGGCTTACGCCCAAGGGTTGGACAAGCGGCTGACTTGCCTCCTGCACCGCTTGCACAGTGGCTCATACAGGCCGACGCCTGCCAGACGGATTCAAATCCCGAAGGCAGACGGCAGCCTGCGGCCACTGAGCATTCTGTGCTTGGAAGATAAGTTGGTCCAGCAGGCAACCGTTACGCTCATGCAGCACATTTACGAGGAAGATTTCCTTGGCTTCTCCTACGGGTTTAGGCCCGGCAGGGGGCAGCACGATGCGTTGGATGCGCTCTACGTGGGGATCAAGAGACGAAAAGTGAACTGGGTGCTGGATCTGGATATCCGGAAGTTCTTCGACCGGGTCGAACATGATTGGCTGATCACGTTTATCCAGCATCGGATCAAGGACAAGCGTCTGATTCGCCTACTGACACAATGGATGAAGGTAGGCCATTACGACGAGGACGGCAGACACGTGCGCTCAGCCCGTGGAGTGCCTCAGGGCGCAGTAATTTCGCCGTTGTTGGCGAATATCTATCTCCACTATTGTATGGATCTCTGGATCAACCAGTGGCGCAAGCGGCAGACCTCGGGCGATGTTATCGTCGTGAGGTACGCGGATGACGCGGTACTGGGCTTTCAGAGAAAAGACGATGCGGAGGCGTTCCTGAGTCAGCTGCACCAGAGGTTGGATCGCTTTGGACTGTCGCTCAACGAGGACAAGACGAAGCTCATCCGCTTTGGGCGCTTTGCCTGGAAGGACTGTGCGAAAGCAGGGCTACCAAAGCCTGAGTCGTTCGATTTTCTGGGGTTCACGCACAGCTGTGCGGTCCTGCGTGATAGACGGACGTTCATGTTGCTGCGGCAAACATCTGTGAGCCGCATGCGACGAACGCTGCATAGCGTCAAGGACTGGTTATACCGAAACAGGCATCGGCCGGTTGGCGAGCAGAAACGCTGGCTGGCTGCAGTGATGCGGGGTCACCTGAACTACTTTGCCGTTCCAGGCAACGTCATCAGGGTGAGTCGCTTTCACACGGAACTTGGAAAGCTCTGGATGAAGGCGTTACGGCGCCGCAGCCAGCGCTACCGTCTCGTGTGGGCGCGCTTCGGTCAGTTCTTGCGAGATGCGCTGCCACAACCCAGAGTTGTGCATCCTTGGCCAAACAAACGATTTGACGGTATACACTCAAGATAGGAGCCGTATGCGTTAGTAGCGCACGTACGGATCTGTGCAGGGGGTGTCGGGTGACCGGCATTCCTACTGCGACCCTTCGGTAGCAACGGTCAGGGTGAGGGTGCCCTTGTTGAAGCTCACGTTGTAGCGGGTTTCGGGCGTGAAGCAACCACGGGCCAGCTTGCGGCCTTCCAGCCAAATACGGTTGCCGCGCTTGGTTTCTGAAACGGTGGTGGCGATGATGACTGTCATGGTATGTCTCCGGTGTAGCGGTTGCTAGCTAGGCAGGTGAACCCTGCTCTGTATGTCTATTATAATAGGCCATTGGCCTATATATGACAAGCTAATAATTGCATTTTTATTGTTTTTTAGCGGGTTTTACCCAAATAAAGGGTGTCATAGGCAGGATGATAGAGGGCGCCGCTTTTCGCTGACGCCTTTGGTGTTTTGGGGTTTAAGTGGTGAGGGTAGGCCGTGGTCGTGCGGCATCGGCGGCATGGTCCAGCCTAATGCTGCCTTTGAGTTCAATGTACGGGCGACCAACTAGGGCGGTGCTGGGCATGCGTCGGGAAGCTGCTTTAATCTCCAGGGACTCGGCGACCATGCGGTAAATGTCATGCATGCTGTCGAGGCGCTGCCCGTAATACAGCTTGCCGTTGCGGTTGATCATGGTTGACCTGTGGTGCGCGTCAATTTTAATGGCGTCCGCTTCCAACCAACTATAGGCACCAATGCCGCGCATGCTGAGTGCGTGGGGCGATAGCGGTTGCATGTGGTCGATGCGCTTGTTCAGGTAGCGGTAAAAAGCGGTTTCAGAGAGTCGGGATGAAGACGCCATCTCTGCCGAGCAAAGCGCAAAGGCTTGAGCCATTTTGTCGCTGTAGTCCAGATGGAATTCGTTAAGCAGGCCGATGAAGGAGATTTCCCACGTATACCGCTCATGGTGACCATTCGACGGACGGGTTTGCGCCAGTACCACAACAACTGTGGATTCTGGATTGGCGGTGGAGCAGGTGAAGACGTCCAGCGTGTTGTAGACGGTCTTTGCGCTGGCTGGGCCAGACTGATTGGGTTGTGGGTGCATGATGTGTCTCCTGATGGGCGGTTGCCGAGTGTTTAGCTGGCGGTTACCAGTGGTGATTTCGCTGTTTTCGATTTTCGTTACGTCTGCGTCGGCCCGAAGTCGTCATCCATGTCGTCCAGCAGAAAGCCCACCTGCTCGTTTATTTTCGGGACAATCGTTGTTGCCGTTTCCCATACGGCACCCGGGGCCATATCGAGGCAACCGAGTTGTGGTTTCATCTCCAGCATTGTGGCCCAGGGTAGGTCAGGGTGGCTGGAAATAAAGTCAGCGTGGTGGATGGTGAGTGAGCTGGCGGCATCACCTATTTCAAGAAGACACATTGAGACTGCCTTTCGGGTTTTGTTGTGTGTGCTGAAATCGTTAGCCGAAAATCCTTTAATGAAGCTCTCCGCGTCGCTGGATGATCGCTCTATACATTTTAGGTAATCTTCTACTGAATTAATCCTCGTTGATTTTGGTAGTGGTTGTCCGAATGTATTGGTATCCAATGCCCCACTTGATATTTTCAAATACATCTCAATCTTTCGGGCCGCTTTTTCGCCTATGTTCCGGTGGTCGTTTAACCATTGCCAGACCATGGATGGCGGCCGATTTATGCTGCGGCCGAACTCTGCCTGGTTGCCAGCGAACCGTTCGTGAATTAGGTGCTCAATCTGGTTTTTTCGGATCTTGTACGTGGTCAGAGGTTCGTCGCGCTCTGATTGATCTTCGGCTGGCCCTTGCCGGGCCGAGCTTGTCAGGGGTGTGTCTGGATTAAAGGTGTCCATTGACCCGGGTGGTAGCCGTAGGTGTTGTTCGATGTGGCGGGCAGCGTTCTCTGTGATGTTTCGTTCACCCCTCACCAATTTTCCAACTGAGCTGGCAGATACACTTATGGCGCTTGCGAAATGGTGTTCGTTGCCGTTGAAGTGCTCATCCATCAGGCGCTTGATTTGCTGTCTGCGGGCCTCGTAAGCGGTTTGGGAACTCATACTTCAGTACCTCCAATCCATGACGATCCTAAAAAGGCGTTGGCGCCGCGGCGTGTTTTTTCTGCAATTGCTCGGCTCAGAGATTCCAGGTTACGGTGTGTCCAGCCGCCAATGGGGGCTGGTATCTTGGCAATGATGGTTGCCTCAAGGTCTTTGATGGTGAGCTCTTCGGCTTTAACGGGCGCCAGAATATCGGTTTCGCCTTCCTGAATGTCGGTAATGAAGGTAATCATCGCGCGTTCCTTCTTGGTGTGGGTAAGCAGATTCTAAGTGTTGCCGGCTTTGATGGAACTAGGCAAAGGCCGATGTAAGATGGAGTCTGGTTTCTCGCTGGGCCTGGGGTTGGCGCGCGTTTTGTTTATTATGCGCTTCCTGCAGTAATAAGGTGTGCGTCACCATGGCTTGGGTGGCCTCATCTGAGTTCAAAAGGAGTTCAAGTATTGCTTTGCCAGCGACTACGGTGCGTTGGATCAGCGGCGATACCGGGACACCAAGATGCTTAGCTTCATCGGCTGACCAGCTGCAGGTTGTAATACCGCGAGCCTGAAGCTCCATAAAAGTCAGCTCACGTCGGCGGGACTGGGTGGATCGCATGTGTTTGTGAAGATCCGCGACGGTCGACGCTATGGGATGTGCATTTCCGTTGGTGAGAATATCCACGGTGCGCTCTTGATAACTTGCAAAATAGGTCCCTGGTGAGCCGATGTGGTCGATATGCCAGGCTGGGTGGCCGGGGATTGTTTCCACGCACTCCGATCGAATCAGAACAACAACGACTGAGCGGGGTAAAGAACTGGCGCCCGGGAAAACTTTTGTCGGCAGTGGTTTACCATAGAACGTGGATATTTCATGGATGCGTGTCGTTTTCATGTAAAACCTGTGTCTCTGGTGTGGCGGTTGCCGTGTGTGTTGGTATTTCCAACTGCCTGATACGATAGGCCAATGGCCTACTTTAATCAATGGTTTTCTAACTTTACCAAAATATTTTGTCTGCTGGGTTGCACAGTTTTCCGGCCATGACGGTCTGGTGCAGCTCTTTGGGTTTTGCGTTGACGTACAGTGTTTGTCCGGGTGACGCTGATCTCACCAGTTCGGAAATCCAGTTGATAGGGACTGCCGCCGTTTCGACGTTGAGTCCGGTGGACTGGTCGTTGGCGGTGCAAAAAAATGTGTCTCTAAGAATGACCAATTCAGTGATTGCCGGGCAAAAATAGAACGGGCTTGCGATATTACTCTGGTCTGAGGTTGTGGTCGCTTGCCTGCGATCCCCGCCGGTACGACGATCAATTGCCGCTCTCCGGCGCGTTGTGTTTGCTTCGCGGGCGTCGTGTCCTTCAAATTTTTCATCGGCTGGAAGTGCGGGCAAGCCAAAGGCGACAGGGTGCAGAAATCGGGTTTCAGAGAACTTGTGCTCGCGAACAAGGTTCCCAGAGTGCCGGATTCTTTCAAGAATGCCCAGCGTGATCGGCAGGCTTGCCCAGGTTGGCGGAACCGGAAGCTGGCTCAGTATGGTCCAGTGGTTCGAGTTTGGAGTTAGGGTCTTTCGGGCTTCGAGAATTAGTCTGATGTTGCTGCTCTGTGATGGAAAGTTTGTGTTAACTGCGTAAACATCCATACAACGGAGTCTCCAAAGTGAGAGGGGCTTCAGTTGTCTTTGTGACGGACTGCTTTGTGCTTGCGTGACTAACGCTGATTTCAGTCTATCAACTCTTAACATCGTATAGGTAAACATATTCCAATATTTGAGCTGCGATAGGGGGCTATTGGTCAAACATTGTTACGGGACTGTTTGGCGTGCTAACGACTGGGCGCGCGTTCTTTCAGCAACTCATCAATCGCCAGCAGTGTGAAATGCGCGCTTTCCGGCACCGGGGCCGTGACCTGATGGGCGATCTGGAGGCGTTTAGCTAGAGTATTGCTGCGGTGGTACAGGGTAAGGGCTAAAACGGATAAAAAGCCGGCAATGGAAAGGCCCAGCAGCGAATAGGTTGCAGCGGTACCAGCTTGCAGCGCAGGAAGGTTAAGAGTGATAACCGCCAGCGCGGCCAATGTGGACAGACCCAATACAATGCCGGTGTTGCGTCGGTCGGTGGCTATGCTGTCAATCACCGCCATCATCTTGGACGGCTCAGCCTGATGGTTATCGCCACGGTCGGTAGAGGTAGTAGGTATCAGGGGCATGCTGCAGATGGGCTTATCCGGGTTGGCAAGCAACTCTTCGCGCATCTGGCACAGAACATAGGACTGGCGGTGTGGCTTGAGCGTACCCAGAAACAGGTTTAGCACCCGCTTTTGATGGTCAATACGCTGACGCGTATCCGGAAATTCTGTGGGTGGGTCGCATCGGTTACCCTGGGAGGCTTCATTCAGGGTGTCGGTGTCTGTGTGGCGCATGCTGTCTCCGCGGGGTATTCGGTGGGCCTGCTCGGGCACAATACATCCAAGCGGTCAGGTGGGCCTAGTATATCGCCGTGGTTAGCCAAAATGGGCTTTTAGCGGCATTTTCCGGTACCAGCCCGGGGAATCCGGTAACCAATGGTCAGATCAGCCAATTCTAAGGGGTAAGTTGTCGACTGAATTATGATGGTTGTATCCGTCATCCTGACTCATGGCTTGCGCCATGTCTTGTGCAGTTTGGTCGTCGTGCTGGCGGGCCTGATCGCCGCTCTGAAGCTCACCGCTGTTGATGACGCTATCCATGTACTCGGCGTAGCGATCCAGTACAAAACTCTGGTCGACCAGTGGTGGTGCAAGGCCAACCTCGGAGTATCCTGGCTTCGCCCGGGTGGCAACCGTGCAATCCGCCAGCGAACCGGTGCTGGATGCCTGAATCGTTTTTTCATCGTCAAGCGCGCTATCCAGCACCTTCTGTTTTTCAATCAGCCGGCGAACCATGCGAGCGTCGATACTGCCATCCACCACGGCGTGCCACACCAATACGTTATCCAGCTGGCCAATCCGGTGCGCCCGATCCTCAGCCTGACTGACAATGCCCGGTACCCAGTCCAGCTCGCCAAAGAGAACCTTGGTGGCCGCGGTGAGCGTGATGCCCACACCGGCTGCGCCAATGCTGCCCAGAAATACGGTGCATTTGGGGTCGGCTTGGAAGCGATCGGCCTCGGCTTGCCGTTTTCCTTTCGGGGTAGGCCCGTACACCAGGGCCAGGGAATTCGGCTGAGTGGTGCCGATGCGTTGCCGGGTTTCCCGATCCTGTGCTTTGGCTTGCTTAATGAATAGTGCGTTTAGGGCATCCTGGTAGGCTTCGACCACCTCACGGTGATGAGCAAACAGAATCAGCTTGCCGCTGCCTTCGTTTAACGCCTGCTCCACCAGCTCCATTACCTGGGGAATCTTTGCCAGTGCGGTTTCTTTACGCTGGCGGGACAGTTGCTCAAAGACCGCCACTTCCATGTCGGTCAGGCGATCGGCCGCGGTGCGATAGGTGGCCTCGTTGTTCGGGTCCAAGCGAGCCCGCTCACGCTGAATATCTTTGAGCGCCTGGGCGGCTTGTTTCAGAACGTGGGTCTCCCGCAGCGTGGCCAGCCCGTTTTCCAGAGGAATGATCTGCCGGGTCTTCGGGGGCAACTCAGACAGCACGTTGGCTTTCAGGCGCCGAACCATGATGCGGGCCCGAAGTTCACGCTGCAGCTCGCCAAGATTGGAGGCGCCGTCCATGTTCCAACCGTGTTCAGCCTGGTAGGCCGCGCAGTAGCGCAAAGCAAACCGCATCCGATTGCTGAAGTACTCCGGGTCCAGAGCGTGGGCCAGCGTCCAGATTTCTTTGGGTCGGCTCAGAATGGGGGTACCGGTCAGCAGGAGAGTGCGGTGTCGTGGTATGCCGGGTTCTTTCTTGCCGTGGCCCAGGATCAGCTGAGTACGCTTGGCCTTGTCGTTTTTGAGGGCGTGAGCCTCATCCACGATCATCAGGTCCCAGGTGTGCCGGGTTAGCCTGGCTTTGTGTGCCTCCACCAGATCGTAATTGATCACGACCACGTTGGGTGACCGGCCTTCGGCATCGGTGGGCCAACTGCTCGCCGAGCGGTTAGTGACTTGCCCGGTGGTTAAACCCTTCACGCACCATTTCTGCCACTCACGTTCCCAGTTAATCTTGAGGGTCGCCGGCACCACAATCAGCACCGACCGGATGGCCTTAACGCAGTTGGAGACACCCACCGCCTGAATGGTCTTGCCCAAGCCCGGCTCATCGGCGATCAAAGCGTTGCCCTTGCGAACCGCGTACGCAATGCCGGCCTTCTGGTAGGGCAGGTAGTTCAGGCCCTGGGGGACGGGCAACTGGAGATCCGCCGCACTGTTACGGGACAGCTTGAGATCACGATGCAGTTTGCCAATACGTTCGGCAATGGCGCGCGGCAGTTCCGGAGACAGGGATAGCCCGTACTGACTGTTGAGTACCTTCACCATCTTTGGGGTGTCATGAGTCACTGCCACACGGAAGTAACCGCGGCTCTGACCCTTCTTGCCCTTGATCCACTCAGCCCCAGGGAAATCCATGATGGTGTCATACAGGCCGTCATCACTGCGCACAGTATCCGGCCCCGCCCCGCCAGCCAACAATAACTCGCTGTCCTCCGGCCGCGGTACCTGAATTTTGAGACACGTAATCTCGCTGGCGGTTTGGGGGTGCCGTCCCGACAGGCCAGTGATGGACGGTCGTTTCGGTGCCGGCGTAGCAGGCGCCTGATGCAGCAAGGCCGGATGAAACATATCACCGGCTGCAACCGCCTTCGTGACCGGGTTGTTCGCTGGGTCGTTCGCCCCGATGTTCACCCGATGCTCGGCCGCCAGCTCCCGCAACCGAGCGATCGCACGGGGGCTGATACTAAAAGCGTGTTGCCGTACAAGCTGGCGGATAGAGGTGATGTCTGCAGGAGCGGCCGCCAACCGGTAAAGCATGGCCTTGGCACTCACCGGTGCCGGTCGACCGTCCGGATGCAGGGCAGAGTCGGTTGTACCTTCTATATAGGTAGAGTCCGCCAGCTGCTCGTTAATGAAGCGCACAATCTCCGCATCGAACGGAAAGCGCAGATACACATGCCCGGTGGTAGAGCTCAGCATGATCTGGTTGGGATTGGGCGTGACCGCTTTCACAGGAGGCGCCGGTACCGACTTAGCAAGAAGCGGATTCAGCGGTGGGCGTTTCTGCTGGGGTGGGGCCATGAATGCAAGTCCTATTGGATTAAGGTGTGCGAAGTGCGCTGCCCGCTTCCACCTGCGCCCGTTCCGTATGAGGTATTTTATACCACTATTGGGCTGCCCCGCGTCCATAGGGCTATAAACCTTGGTATTATCGATGCTGGCCGGTTTGTTCGGTGATTTGCTGACTCAGATGCAGGCTGCGGAGGTAAAGAAAGCTGTCGATCAGGCGCGGCAGCTGGAGGCCGAACAGGCCAAGAATTTAGCGGATTCTAATAATTAAGAGCTCTTCCATCTCTATACGCTATTCGCGTATACTTATGGGTGAGCCCGTAAGGAGCACCATGAAAGCTGTCTTTGTAGAGCTGCCAGCGTTTGAGCGCAATCGGCCGCAGTACATGAATGACGAGAATTTTTTGGATTTTCAGCAAGAGCTGATGCTCAACCCGACAGCTGGCGAGGTAATCCAGGGAACCGGGGGGTTACGAAAAGTAAGGTTTCAAGACTCCAGTCGAGGGAAAGGTAAACGTGGAGGGCTTCGCGTTATCTACTATTGGTGGCTAAAGGGAGCTGAATTTCTGCTTTTTACGGTTTATGACAAGGGGGAGATGGACGATTTGACCCCAGATCAGAGAAAAAAGCTTGCAGAGTTGTTGAAACAATTTAAAGCTGTCAGGACATGATTATGAACATGAAAAAGCGCGATGTGTTTGATGAAATTAGTGAAGGGTTTGAGGCTCTGGAACAAGAACGCCAGGGTAAGTTGACCTTGCGTAAGCATGCAGTTGAGCGCATGCCTGTGGAAGAGCTTTCCAGCATCGAGTTGGTTGAAACTCGGGAAAAGCTGCAAATGTCTCAGGGGGTTTTTGCTCACCATTTGAGAGTGCCTGTAAGAACACTTCAAAACTGGGAACAGGGCCGTGGTAAGCCTAATGATCAGGCTGCATTGTTGATTAGAATGGTGGAGAAATACCCGGATACTCTGGAGCGCCTGGAGGGGATTCGGTAAGAGTTTAAGTGCTTTCAGATGGTCAACTACCCCTAAGCTAAGGACTTATGGGGCTTGTAAGGTGACTTACGAGATAAGGTCTTTGGACTGAATGGGTGATTAGCCTAAGTTCTTCGAGAATTACGTTGTTCAAGTGATAACACCAGTGAGTGCCTCCCAAGTTCACTGCTCCGTTGTTTAGTATCCTGGGTTCATAGAATAAGTGCAGCACTTTGGATTGAAGGTGTCGTGTAGGGCTGTTATTCAATGGTGATCGTTGGGGCCGAGCGAATTGGCCCCAACTACTATTTGATACGGCGAGTTATTTAATGCACCCAACAACAATACCCTGCAACGCATTCTTACCATGTGTTCGCTTAACCGCCAGCCGGTAAATAAGCGTTACGATATCCCCGGCATTCAACGCCGAACGAGTAACACCGTTACTACCCAGCCCCACACTGTTAAACCAAAGCATCTGCAACGGCTCGGCGGTACCGCTTTGCCCGTCTGCGGGATTTGCATTGGCATCGACTGCCACCATCATCTGATGTGCGTCCATAGCGGTCTGCGCTTTTACAATACGAAACGACTGCGTGAACTGCGGTTCAGGGAACTGATTACCCCAGGGCTGTTGTTCAATCCAATGCGCCAGTGGGAACGTCCGTGCCGTGGCCGGTAATGGGCCGTCATCCAGTAATGCTTCCATCTTGAGGCTTTGCAGGGGTGCAGTCGCCAACAAGTAATCCACCGCTTCGGTTAATAAGCGGCGGAAGCGGGGCAGGTGGGGGCGGTACAGGGTAACGCTGGCGGCGCCGGCATGACCGGAGTACTGCATTAGAAGATCTGGGTTGCTCGCACGGATAAACGCCAGGGCATCCCGAAGATGAACACTGTCCGATCGGCCGGAGCCTTTGAGCCAGTTCACATCACCGGTTGCAGGGTTGCCTGTCTCTGGTAAGTGGGCGTCCTGCCAGATCACGGCATTCTCGGTACCGGTGTTATGGGGAGCATCATCAGGCGGTTGGGCAGAGGTTTCCGGAGCGAAGCAGAACACCGTGGCGCCGGTCTGGGTGGCCAGTCGTGACGCAATCAAGCCAACCAGTCCTGTGTGCCAAGTGTCGTCTTTCATCGCCAATGCCGTGGCTGGCGGATGATCCGGGTTGTGGGTGGTCAGATTATTGCGGGACAGGTCGGCCATAACGCTGTCGAGGGTGGCCTTGGCGTGGGCCTCTACGGCGGCCTGACTGTCTTTGCGCTGGGTGTTCAGATCATCACAGCGTTTGGCCAGCCGGGTAGCATCAATCTGGTTGTCCGCCAGCAAGCACTCGATACCACAATCCGGTAAGCCTGCAGGAAGCGCCAGTCGGCCTACGCTGTTCAGGCGCTGGGCGGCGTGTACGTCAAGGTCGTGGGTGGTGATTGGATAGGTCGCCTTCGCCACTTCCAGGAGTGCCCGCAGGCCATAGCTCAGGTAACCCTTGTCGTGGGAGGCCTTGGCGGTCATCTGGTGACCCTTGTTGATCCGTTCCAGGCCCATCTTCACCAGCAAGCGGTTGTTCGCGTCCAGGGGTGCCTTGTCACCGATCGTGCCCAGGGCAACCAGATCCGACAGAGGGTTCATCGGAACAGCCCGGAGTCGGTCAGCCATAGCGGTACCGCGTGGGGTGCCGCCAATAAGCTCGACCATGCAGCGGCGAACCAGTATGAGCATATAGAAGGCCAGACCGGTGCCGTGGATGGCCTTGGACTCAAACAGGCAATCCGAACGGTTCGGGCTAACCAGGGCGTAGGTGTCGGGGGCCGTACCTGCAGGGGCGTGGTGGTCCAGAACAATCAGGTCCGGGGCGTCCTGCCATTGGCGGATAAGGGTGGCCGCGGGTTGTGCGTTGCTACCGGTACCCAAAGCAATGATCAGGTTGGCCTCAAGGGTCTGGATAACCTCAGTGGCCAGTGAGGGCGTCAGGCCGTGGCCGTGGGTCTGGCGGTCGGGAACGACGATCTGGATATCCGATACTGAGTCAGGGCTAACCGGGTTGGCGGTGGATTTGGGCCGGCCGGCGAGGGCCAGGGTTTCCGAAAGCAGGGTCAGGCCTTTTTTCATGACCGCAGCACCGGTGGCGCTGTCGCAGTCAAAGTCAGCTACAAGTGCAATTCGCTGGCGGCGTATCAGGGCTGCAGCGATCCTCATGCCGGCTTTGTGGCCATCCATAAGGCCGTTCGGGTTGATCAGATTTTTCGGGCTGTAGACCTCTGGGTGACGCACACCGCGGTTGTCCAGAACACGACTCTTAATGGCGTCCATGGTGCGGGACGCTAGGGAGACTGAATGATCTGAAGAGTCTGGAGAGCCTGGGTTACCCGAGATGGCGGATTCGGTTTGCCCGGGTTGTGATGAGGCTGGCGGAACCGACATATCGTGAGGCTCGCCATAGGTGGGCGGCTGGACGGTCTGCCCAATCGCTGGTACTGAGGCTGTCGTGGTGCTCATGTTCTGGTACTCCCGAGGGCAGTCTGTTGCCGCTGCCTCAATGTGTCGGTTTAGGTTGGCCTATTTATAACGCAGGTTAGCCCGAGGTGCTTTTTTGCTGCCCGCATTACTGCTGGCGGATTACCGGTTGCCCTGATTGTTCAAAAGTCGGTCGGCTAGAGTGGCATTGTTCTGGGTGTCCTGATCGGAACCGGGAGTCTGTATGCCGAGGTCTGGATAACCCGTAAGAGATTTACCGCCAGCCAACTGTTTGCGTTCGTTGAACTCGGCCAACGGGTCACGGATTTTTTTTGTGGCGTTCAGGCTGGCCCGAGCGAGCGGTATGTCGGTGATCCGATCGCAGTGAGTGTCGCCCTGGGCATACCAGCGAAGGTTATTCGTGGTGGTGTGACCAAGAGCCGCGGATACCGCCTCGGGGCTCCTGTTCTCGCGTCGGGATTCCACAGTAAATATTTTGCGGGCGGTCTTCATGTCGATGTGCTCAATCAGCTCAAGTGCGGCCGGGTCGTCTGTAATGCGAATCATGGCTTGCCTCATGCCACGGACAAGCTGGCCTAAGTGGCCGTTGTTCATGGTGGCTGTCATTTCTACGCATGCCTCGATCATACCCAGGGCGCCTCGGCTGAAACCCTCCAGTACCAGATAACGCGGGTCAGGATCGGAGTTCCGAGTTTTCACAGTCTGGACAACCAGAATAGGGTGCGCTGTGGTTTCCCCGGGAAGCACTGGTGGGTTGTCTTGAATCAGACGAGCGGTGGTCCATTCCGATGTACGGATACCCACCATGAGAGTTGCCCCGAACAACATAAGGCCGCGGCGTTGGGTAAGTGATGCACTCAAGTCCTGGGCTTCCTTGGCCATGCGGTTGATGAAGTCCGTGTCGATCAGATGAGACAGGGCAAAGTTAGTCTGCTTGTCAGGGACGTTGTTACGAGCATCGAAGTGCAGGCGATCCATTTCACGGAAGAGGGTAGCCGTGTTGATCCCTTTCTCGGCTGCCGAGCGGATCTTACGGATCTCCTGTCTTTTGGTTTGCAGGCTGGCGGTTGAGCCTGACTGGTGAGCCTCAAGCCATACTGCGAAGTCCTTCTGTACTTCCTCCTGGTACATCAGGCTGTCGAAGAAGCGCTCCTTTATGTAGCTTTCCATCAGTGCCTTGGCTCTGGGCTCTATGCCATCGCCAGGGAAGATCGGGTGTGTGCTGTCGAGGTTGATCAGTATTTGCATGAGGTTTTTCCAGGGTGTTTTTGGTTGTAAATTCTTTGTCGCTTGGCATGAGTGAGGTTGTATGCCTAATTTCTTGCTTCCGGCTGAACTCTTACCCCGCTGCCTTGGGTGGGTGTTTTAACCCTAACTTTATAGATGTAATGCAGTTTTTAAGAGCTATCTTTACCCCAAGAGGCAGTTTTAATATTTACCCTACGACTTCGTATAGCCTACCATTGAATAAACCAATATGGTGGTTCAGAGGTTTAAATACTCTCAAAATTGGTTGGTCATACGCCCAAATAAGCAACATTTTGGTTTCATTGACCAGCTGAACGCAGGTTAAAGCAAGGTTGAAGGCAGGTTAGACCGAGGTTAAAGGCAGGTTAAAGGCAGGTTGAAAGGAGGTTGAACGCAGGTTGGAGCAAGGTTGAAAGCAGGTTAGAGGTAGGTTAAAGGCAGGTTAGACCGAGGTTAAAGGTAGGTTAAAGGCAGGTTGAAAGGAGGTTAAAGGCAGGTTGGAGCAAGGTTGAAAGCAGGTTAGAGGTAGGTTAAAGGCAGGTTAGACCGAGGTTAAAGGTAGGTTAAAGGCAGGTTGAAAGGAGGTTGAAAGGAGGTTGAAAGGAGGTTGAACGCAGGTTGGAGCAAGGTTGAAAGCAGGTTAGAGGTAGGTTAGAGGTAGGTTGAAGGCAGGTTGAAGGCAGGTTGAAGGCAGGTTGAAGGCAAGTGGAGGCGCGGCAGATGCTCACTGGTGATTAGTCTCGTGAAGCGTCTGGCAGCGAGGGTTCTGGCGCTTTTTGGTATGGGTTTTGATGCAGTGAATTGCAGTGATTGCTTCAGGCGGAGTCCGTTTTTCAGTTTAAGAGGTGGGAAAGTGGAAAAGTTATGAACCATTTTATAGCACCGAGAGCGGGTGTTGATGTGGCACATGGTAGTATGACCTACATTAAGCACATAAACCGTTCGAGGATTTTCGACAATGAAGCCAGGATTTAAAACACTTCTTGCTGTAGCGATTTCAGGACTGATGGTTCAGGGGTGCGCTACGCCCAATCGGGTAAACCTGACGGTTGACCCTGCGATCGTAAAGCTGTCCGAGGCCGCTAACGACATTAGTGAGTCGTACCGCACGCTCAGTTATGCCGAATCAGCCCGAATGTCTGCTGATGGTATTGGCAGCGAGCTGGACTATGAACTTGAGGACTTCCCCCAGGAATGGCACAAGAAGGTTGTGTTGCAAGAGGATTTTTACGGAGAGCTGGAGCCTTTTTTGAGAGGTCTGTCCCGTCTGGTTGGCTACGACGAGCCCCAGGTATTGGGAAAGACGCCGATCATTCCCGTTCAAGTGGCTATGAATCGTGAGAAAAAGCCTTTGGCAGAATTTCTCGTTGATGCGTCTTACCAGGCTGGCGGTCGTGCTCTGATTGTTCTCGATGCGGACCATAGCCGCATTCAGATTACCTATCCGCAGTGAGGTGGTAATAATGGATGCTGTTGATTTAGATGTATGGATAGCCGCACAGAATCCGCCTGTCTTGACCGAAATAAGACAGTTGGATTCGCCGCGTACCAACTACGACACTGTGGGTGAGCCGGAAGATGATGGCCTGCTGAATAACGGATTTCGCGTGAGGGCGGTTCGTGAGGCGGCTTTTGCCGTTGGTGCTCAGTCTGCGCTTGCGTGGCGCTACGAGCAATTGCTTGCAATCACTAAGAGCCAAGAAGGCACCCTGGATAGGATAGCCAACTTTGCGCCGTTCATTGTGGACCAACACATGCTGTTGCCCTCTATTGTAGAGGTTCGAGATCGATTTGAGGTATCACCAGATCAGCAACAGATCAGAACGGTAGAAATCCAATACCAAGTTACGGATAACCCACGCGCAATTACCCAGCCTCCCACGTGGCGCGAGTATCTTTGGCGTGAGTTTGCTTACCCTGAAGACCCTCATCCAGCACTCTTCCCGAAAAATGCAAAGGAACGAGAAGTTTGGAGTAAGGCTATTGATGATGGTTGGGTAGCGGGTTTGGAACAAGCCCAGATGATCTGGGAAAACAACCTCAACACTATGGTTCGAGATATCCGTGGCAGGATCACCTATCGAATCCTGGAGACCCGGAATATCGTTCAGCGACCTATGATGGTTGGCACGGAGCCAGAGCTAACCTACGGTGCAAACGGCCAGATCGTAAACGCGGGCGACATTGTTTATTCGATTACCGTGCCTCTCAAATTCCAGAGCTTGGATATGTGGGAAGCACTCTGGGTGAGTGCAGACGCCGCAGAACTTGACCCCAATTTTGACTATGAGACTTCTGTTCCGTTGTCCGTAGAGCCAGTTTTCGGGGAGTTTTAGAGCTTATGAACGACAAGCCGATCATTGATGACGATCACCCATTCACGCTGAGTAAATGGAACGCTGCGCTGCTCGCCTTGTATGAGTGGGGCATTGATGACGTGCTCCTTCAAGACAACGAGATTCTGGCGGTACAAAGGCACGGGCGCATTATTGATGTTGGGTGCCGGCCACTTGAAATCGATACGGTTGAGTCAATTCTCAATGACATGCACAAGGTTTCCAGCGCAGCCACTCTTCAGCAGGGAATAGATCACAACTTTACCTACGCCGTGAAGAAAGATAGGAAGACAACCTATCGCTTCCGTGTCAATGCGACCGCTGCCATGGGCATGCATTCCAATCCAATTGGGATTGACGTAACAATGCGTAGCATAGCCCAAATACCGCCTACACTTGAAGCTCAGAAGGTTCCGGCGTATCTCGTTGAGCATCTGTTCCCACGCACTGGAATCGTAATTATTGGTGGTGCTACTGGGTCTGGTAAAACGACGCTGCTGGGCGGAGTGGTTCGTCAATTGGCGACACAAGAGGAAGCAAAGCGGATATTGACGTATGAAAGTCCTATAGAATTTGATTTTAGAGCGATCCCGAACAAAACGGGCCGTATCGCTCAAAGCGATGCTTATAGCGACCTTCAAGGCTACGTCCATGCAACTTCAAATGCGTTAAGGCGGCATCCTGATATTATCATTCTTGGCGAAGCCCGAGATAAGGAGACCATTGAGGGCGCTCTGCATAACGCTGAAACAGGTCATGCGGTTTACACAACCGTCCACGTAAACTCTGCGTCGGAAATGTTTGGTCGCATGATATCTGTGTTTCCAGAGGGCCAGCGTGCCAGGGCCCTGGCAGGCCTTATT
The DNA here is from genome assembly GCF_000169375.1 of Marinobacter sp. ELB17. Classification (GTDB taxonomy): domain Bacteria; phylum Pseudomonadota; class Gammaproteobacteria; order Pseudomonadales; family Oleiphilaceae; genus Marinobacter. Next base: position 59,605 of record NZ_AAXY01000018.1, on the reverse strand, counting down.
GGTTCGACACGATTAATATGCTATCAGGTTCTAATCCCTACGGTAGACGGGAAGCGCTGTGCAGCCCGGGAAGTGCTCATCCTGACTGACGATATGCGGCGTATTTTGTACGACACTTCGGAGAGTAAGTTAAACCAAGTGATGGCTGAGATGGTTAAGGCTCAGGGATATCCATTAATGCTCGATATTCAAAGGCATTACGACGATGGTTTGATTGACATCTCCACTTACGAGCGTTTCAAGGCAGAGACTGCATAATGAAGTTGCATTTAGTTGAAATCGACGGGAACCCTATAATTTGGGCAAATAAATCACAGCGAGCGACAGTTGCTGGTTTTGTTTCAGTAACGGGCGTCATACCGTTTTTGTTCCTCGTTATATTCCCTTACGGGATGGTTGTTAAAATTGCCTTTATCAATTTCTTTTTGGATATTTATAAAACCAAGAAACGAGCAAACCGCTGGGTTGATATAATAAGGCGAGCACGAATACTGATGAATGGTGGATATTGGAAGGTCGAGTCGGCTCATTTTCTGAGACAGAAAAAATGGGCGTGGGATCACTTGCGCGGACGCAGATATTAAAACTGGAGAATTTATGAAACGCCCTTTAAGCATAGCGGTTGATAACGGTTACTACGATCACAAGGTAGCGTATTGGGATGGGGATGTCATCCGAACATTCAAGTACCCAGTTGTCATTGGATCTAAGCATGAAGTCATGAGCACAATGGATGGTCAGCTGGTTGGCATGTATGAAACAGAGGGTGTTCGCTTGGTTGTCGATCCAACGATCAACAACAAAATACCTCTCAGGTATGATGAATATGGAAGTAGTAAGGAAAACAGAACGCTGGTAAGTCATGGGCTGTATAAAGCTGGTGTGGCTGGTGGCCAAGAAGTCCACCTAACAACTGCGTTACCATTTCGCGATTTCTATAATATTGACGGCTCTCTCAATAGACCTTTAATTGACGCGCAAAAAGCCAACATGCTGGTTCCTGTTTCTTTAGTTGCCTCTTCTGACGGGCCTTTAGATCCAATTGCTAATGTAACCCAGAGCCGTGTAATGTCTGAAGGCGTGGCGGCTGTTATTGATTACCTTGTTCGTGATAATTCAGGCCAAGCGCGAAAAATGAGGGCGCCTATTGCTGTAATGGATTTTGGGGGCAGTACGTTTGAGGTGGTGACGGTCATGCCAAATATGAATATTCGCCATTCCAGCAGCGATACGATGAAGCGAGGAACGTACGATATCCGCACTAGCTTTGCTCCGATGCTAGCTGACTACCTTCGCGAGCTTGGGTTTAAGATGAAGCACGCAGCAGATTGGATGGTCACTGAAGCCTTTGAAACAGGCTCCATTGAATTTCCAGGGGTGGGCATTGATGCTGGAAATAGAGTCATTCCAGTTAAGCATATTATTGAAGAAGCCGCTAAGCCCATTGTGAATGAGATTAAAAAATTCACGCAGGCAAAGCTTCCTAACATGGCTGAGTATGAGGCCATTCTATTGGTGGGTGGCGGTGGACTTTTAACAGAATCCTTATTTGAGGATTGGAAAGAAGAGTTCGGTTTAATCGTCGTTGACGAATATGCCAATGCGCGCGGAATGCTAAAGGTGGCATTGATCGCCTGAGGGGAAGTTCTTCATGACTGAAAAAACGATTCGTCCTAAGATTGTGATACCTGATCTTTCGATGTTTGGCGTCGACAATTTCAAGGATAACTATGAAAGTTTTGGACCTCAGGAGCGTCAAGTATTTTGGCATACGCTAATCAAGATTGGCTTTGAGGTGGCCTCGGGGAAAGGCGTTAGTGGTTCGAATTATCACCGGTTGTTGATGATGCTAAACACAACGTTTCCGGGAGTAGATATAGACCGAAGCATCTTTGATCAAATGGTGCCCAACATTGGAATAAAGAGCGCAGAATCATTAGAGACTGCTTCAACCGGACGTTCTCGGTCTAGTGACTCTCGCACCCGGGATGCTAAACCTGCTCCGGCACTGTCTAGCAAGGAGCTAAAAAGAAATTCAACCTCGCCAACTCAAGAGATGCCGGACCTTTCTGCAGAAGGGTCTGAGTCCGGACGTCAAAATGAAGATGTGGAATCGGCCGTTTTTGATAGCTCAAGTCAGAATGGCACTGATGTTGAGCAAGTAGTCAGCCATGGTCCCAGCAAGTCTGATCCACGCAAAAGTCAGTTTAGCAGTCTTGTTGTCTAAACAAAAAAGCCCCCTGGTCACGGGAGAGCAGGGGGCTTTTCAATTCGTAACGTCACTCAATGCGACTAGATTCCTTTCATCGGCTTGATCTTGATGCCGGCAGACCCTTTTGCAGTACCCCCGTTTGGTGATTGATTCACCGCATCACGAACTGCTTTTTGTGAGAAATTCCCTCCTGGCATCAGCGGTCCATACTTGGCTTCAAGTGGCCGGATAATCTGAGCGCGATACCCGCCCGCCCACTGAGCCATGCTGATTTGAGCATCGGCGGGAGTGTGCATGCTGATGCTTGAATTCTTCAAAAATGACTCCGCTTTATCTACGCCATACTGCGCCCAAATTGCGCGGTAGTGTGACCGCTGCTTTTCAAAGTACCGAGCTTCGCTGGTCCGGAATTTATGATTCCCTGCAGAGCTGAAAACCTTGATCCACTCAACGGCATCCTGAAGAATGAAAAACGGCAGCATAGTTACCGCGTAGAGAGCAGTCTGAAAAGGTACGAAGATTACTGTGACCTTGTCCGCAGCCCCTGAGTTAGCCCATTCACGACCCAACGGTTCGTAAATTCGCGCCTTCATTTTGGCTGAAATATGCCGTTGTGCCATGGACAAACCCATGATGCCGAAAATAACCGGCATGAGCATCGCAAGGGGTACCCAGATGATGCCTAGTGCGGCAATCCATCCGTACATCTCGAAATCACCTGCAATAAGCCAGTACCCGATTAGCGCAAGAAATCCCATGAACACCAGGTAACCGTGAAATCCGCGGATGATGTTTATGCCCGAGTTAGAGTCAATTTTTCCGGGGACTGTCTTGGTAAGGTGCTCTTCTGTTCCAGTTAGCCCTTTTCCAATGGCAGACCCTAACACCACGGCGCCAAGCATGGCTGGTGTTGCGTCTATTGGGTTTTTGCTTTTCATGAGGCTAAGTCCTTATTGCAATTTTTCGTTTTTCGGCGTTCCAATGTTAATTAGTGTACCATACGATAGTGAGATCCCAATACGTGAATAGCCTTAGCCTAGCTCATTTTCGTTGGGCAAAGAAAAGGGCTGCACAGTTGTGCAACCCTTCTTGTGTACCTTTAAACCATTTTACTTGGGCTTGGCTCCGCCTGCACCTCCGCCCATTCTCTTTCCAATCTCAACCTTGCCAATCATCGCGTTAACGCCGGCACGCACCTGACCTTCGCTCTGACCTTCGCCATAGCCCTGACGGTTACCGATCCACGACATTGCCCGGTCATTCAGTTCTAGCACGAGGGAGAACACCCTGGTGATCACTTGGTAGCAGGCCAGACCCAGGATAAGTAGGCCGGCTATCATTGAGAGGATGCCGTAGACGTAGCCTTCTGATGAGTTCATTAAGCCCACTAGCAGGTACTCCACTAGGAATATTGACGCCAGGTCAATCACCTTCAAGCCAATCACGAACCCTATCGTCATTAGGGATGGGTACACCAAAATGCTCAAAATGTGGATGAATCCTTGTTGGGCTGTCTGCGGGGCAAACGATTTTTGGCCCATGTCTGCAGTGAATAGCAGGCCCCATAACGGAATGATTACGGTTGCCTCGACAATGTAAATGATCCATGTGACCAGGCCGATGAGCCACTGAATCATTATCATTGCTGGTATGTAGAAGGCCAGAAAAAGCCCCATTAGGAATACGTAGAACCAGAGTTGAGCAAAATCGTTTAATACAATTAGCAGAGCATCAATAGCAAATCCGATGAATAATGCATCCATTACCCACGCTGCAGAACTGCTAATGGGGTTGGACATGAAGCTCCACGCTTTTCCTATCCACGACTTATTTTCCGTTTCCGGCTCTTTTTTGTCAGCTAATTTCCGCTGTTTGTAGGTTCGAATTAATACATTGCTGGCATAAATTATTTCAGAGATCACGATAATGTTGTGCCCGGTGTTGACGAGAGCGTTTACAAGGTTGTCCTCTCGTAACGGGGCAATGATCGCTGGAAAAAGGATGCTTCGTGTAATTGTGTTGATGTTCTGCGTTACGCTATCCATAACGTTTTGAGGATTCATGCTTCCTCTATAGGAGTTTTCTAACATCGTTTCTTGCATCAGTGGAAATGCTTCTCTGATGGCCAGCATGTCTTTACTGGTTTGCAGAGTTTTATCTTCAAGCGACAAACCCTTAGTCGCTGCCGGGTTTGCATCATATCGAGTATTTTGCAGTTCGTTCGCAAGGGCCGCACGATACGCTCTAATCCGCCCTTTAATTCGACTGGTCAAAACTGGGTCATCCAAAACTTGCTCGAATGAGGTCATGAATTTGTCGAGATCGCCGGTGTAAGTCGCTTGAACAGACGCAGAATCCATAACCTGCTGGCTGAAATTCGTATACTGGAACCAGTACAAGCCCAAGACTGGCCAGCCCACCTGGTCAACAATATCTAAAAAGTTGGAACCACTATTCCCGGTGCGTGTGGTTCCAAATTTATTGATTGCCTTGGTGTAACTCGAATAAACATCTGATTGTAAATCCCCAATCAGAGCTACAGACGCTTTCACGGCTGTATCTATTCTGGCGGGCTCTTCTTTTAAGCTCTGCGTATACTCCTGTGCAGCTTCCGACGACGACTTAGATTCAAAGTACAGAGGGATGTCGTAAAGGATGCCCTCAGCAATACCGATCGCCGCTGTCTTGGTTTTGTCCGCCTCGAACGCTGTTATGGCTCCGTTGTGCGCCTCAGAAAATATGTTGATTGCACTGGTTTTGGCGTCTTGGTGCGCAACATTCACGCCCCCAATGCACAGAGGGCCATACTGACATTTTTCAGCAGCGCCAGAAACAAGGTTGCTCGCTCCTTGCCGCTGCAAGGGAACGACATTGTCGTCACCGAAGGTCGCCTTGGATCGAGCTGCAAACTGAATGACAACAGCGCCGCAGTAGTCATCAACGGTAGAGTAGCCACCAAAGAAACCGCCAGCGCGCTTTCGGGCAAAGGTAAACCCACTTCGAGAGAGGCCGTTTTCTGCTCCGTACTTTACGCTAGCACCACCAATTGCAGATAACTCATCTATTGTCATTGCCCGGCGCTCAACAGTAATTGGGACACCACCGTTGTCTTCAACGTAAGAGCCGGCTTCGTTGTTAAGGTACCGACACATCTCGCTGAGAATGATGCCATCAGCAACGGTCTTAATTGAGGGAATGGCGGGAGCTGTTATAACACCGGTGTTCTTAAAGAAACTCGTGGTATTCGCTGCGGTAAGATTGCCGAGAGTGTTGCTTTGGTGCGCTACCCAAATCGCCCCGTATTGGCCCATTGAGTATCCTGATGGAAGGGGGACCATAAGGACTACCGCAATAACCATGTGCAGTGGCGCCCACGTCATCGATACGGGGGATTGATCGAGGTCTTTGGCTTGCGCAACAATTAAAAGATGCTGGATACTTTTCATTGCAATTATTAGTGCTGCGACCATCATACAAACCAAGGACAATGGCATAATGGTTGCCCCAACTATCCCTGCGCTCCCCGCTTGCGACGAAATGGAGCCCGCTTCAAACAGCGAGTCTATGATCCATTTGCCAAATCCGCCTGTCCTATACGCCGAATCTTCAGGCGCTATGTTTGCATGACTCATACTGGCAATGAGCCAGCCACAAATAACAAAGGCTAATCGTTTCACTTGCTGGCTCTCCGAGCAGTGGCGGCGATATTATGCTGTTGTTTCGCGAGACATTTTATCGCAATCCATCCGTAGATAATGGTATGAAGAAGTGCTACGGATGCAGCTGTAATTATGGCTATTTTGGTTATAGTTGATGTGTTTCCTGCCTCGATATGCACGCTAATCAGGTATGCCAAGTAAAAAACAACACTCAAGGCAGTGGCCGCGGTAATGCCAGCGTTTCGCGCGGCTACCTTGTAACTGGCCCCACCGCTCTCAAGTTCTTTTTTGTTTGTTTCCCGTAGAATTTTCCGAGCGTTAAAAATGTCTTTCCAAAGCTGCGGGTATCTTGGTCTGATCCGTTTTACATCCTTCGCTATCACGTCAGCCGCAGTAATCATCATGGCCGTTTTACCCACAGCCCTACCTACTCCCCTGATGGTCTTCATCGCCCCTTTAGAGGTGCTTGTTCCCGGGGTTTCAACACTAGAATCTTCCACATTTTTATCAGGGGTCATAATGCCGTCTCCAACGCAATATTTGACTATATTAGTGTATATTAAAGTGAGTCTCGTATGTGACGAACACCACCATTCTCTCAAATCTGAGAAACAAACATGGATTTTACGCTGCAAAAGCCTTCGCATAGCCTACCCTTTGCTGGTGCGAGGGGCGGGCATCTTTATTGGAAGGCTGTTGATGATGTCGCGCTAGAGGTCTGCCAGGTCCTCGATGAAAAAGAAGACTGGGTAATGGAGGCTCACCCGCAATTCCGGGTGATGTTGGATCGTCTGATAACGGCTGTGCGAGAAAGCTCTGAGGCGGCGAGTTATTGCCTGGCGCACCCCCGGGAAAGCCTCAAGTTGATGGCCTGGCTCCACACTTCCACCGCTATGATGCTCTTACACTACGCCGAAGAAGATAGACGCGAATTAGTGGTTCGGTTTCTTGAAGCTGTACAAGCCATTCGAGAAACGGAGAGCAGTGACTCAGAGGTTTTTAAAGCCGCAGGTTTGGCCATTGAGCGTTTTCTCGTATTTGAGCGGTCAGCACTTATTCAGCGTGTGTTTTCCAAGGCTCGTGTTAAAAGCATTCTGAGTGCACTGAGTCGAGCCAAGTTGATGAATCAAGCACAAATCAATCCAAACTTGACAAAAGAAGGCGACGTTTAATGAGAATTCAGCGGTTAGCGGTAGTAGCATTGCTGCCAGTTATATTGACGCTATCCCCAATGACATTTGCCGAAGGCGCGGGTGGTTCTAAGGCGAAAAGCGGCACCGCCTGTGCAATTGCAGGCCTGCGATTGAATTACGCAAAAGCTTCCCTTGCCATTGCTGCAGCGGGTCACCAAAAAATTGTAGATCGAAGTCCTCCAGAAGACCTTGATCTCGAAGAACAAGGATGTATCGGTGATTACGGGCTAAAGGGGGGCTTTGGTTTGCCTTCATTGGCTGGAAGTCTGCTCGATGGATTAATGGACAAGGTCTGTGCCGCAGCAGACAGTTACTTGGCATCGAATCTGGAGAAATTTACTGTTTCGCTCTCCAGCCCTTTAGGATTGGCTGACGTGGACTTGGGTGTTGGTAAGCGTGATTCAGATGACCCAGATGATTCTTTCTTTAAGATGTCTGAACGTGAGAACGAGGTGGGTGTTGATCTCGATTCCATAGTTAACGACCAATTCGCACAGATGCCAGAAGTGGACGACGGTTACACTGACTATTCATACGATTCGGATTCAAATGTAACGGACTACGACTATGCGACAAAGCAAAGCAAGGCTAAAAAAGCCAAAAAAGCAGAGACAGATGAATCGGGGGCGCGTCGATGAGACAGTTTAAGCACGCCACGCTGATTGTGGCAATGATGGTTGGGGTAGGTGGTGCGGCCGCCCCTCAACAATCACAGGCATGCGCTTGTATTGCAGCCGCTTCATCAGGGGCCATCCAAATATCAGGCCTTGTTGGAGCCGGTGCCACGGCCGTTACCTCTGCTCTTTATACAGGGTTTCAGGCTGTAGCATCCACGGTTGATGGGAGCACCGGAAAGCAAACAAAAAGTCTTGTCGACGCACTCACGGCCCATAACAAAATAATTGCTGCCGAAATTCAAAAGTTACCGGTCTATGAGAAGGAGTTGGAGTCAGCCGAAGAGCTATTGAATCCCGCAATGCATGCTACAGACGGCTGTAGCTATACTGATAGGGCAAGCGATACGATAGTCGCTGAAAGATTGTCGGCACTGCAGGAAGAAAACCTGAATCAAACATCGGGGAGGTACAACGAGATGACTTCAAGTTACCCGCTTGGAGTTAATGTGAGTGACCGCTTTTTATCACAGACCGGTTCGCTGATGCGTAGTCGACCAGCCATTGTGACGGCTGGTATGGATCTTGTGGCAAAGCCGGGGCAGTTTGGAGCCTTCACGGGCGAAGAGCTGCAAAATGTAGCTACTGCCATCAATTTAACCACCAATCCTAATCCGCCAGCGCGCATACCAGAGCCCTCGACACCGGGTGCAATTAAGGTGGGTGTAAAAGCGGATCTATACAACCTTAGAATGTCGATTCCGCAAGCCGTATTAAATCAGATTTTATCTTACGATGCGCCAGTCGTTGATATTGCCGAAGACTCATGGGCTGGCCGCCAGCTCGCACGAATCACTCCGAATGCTGCGAGCAATTTTACGTCAGGTGACGCCAAGGTTTCAAAATCCGATTTGTTAAAATTGATGGCTACTCACCGCGTTAAGGATTCGGGGTGGGTGACTAACTTGGCGGCGAAAGATGCCAAGGGTGTAATAAAAGATCTTGCGATCACAAAGGCTGATTCGCTGGTGATGGATTATGAAATTTGGCTTATGGACCGTAATCAGGCTCTTCTGATGAGTCAGGTACTGGCTGCGCAAAACAGACAAAAAGCAGAGGATCGTTAATATGAAAAGCGTACGGAATTTTGTAACCGCTTTTCTTATGCCTCTGTTGGTTGCGGCGGTCCCGAACACCGCTAATGCTGCAGCCTCCTATGCCGCGGGCTTTAGATCCGGGTTCTCATTTGCCTGTGAAACGTGCGCCGCCGCAACGAACGGAGCGATGGCGACTATTAGTTCTGCGATTCTTGCTTCAGAAACGGCAATTTTAGCGGCGACTGGGGTGGTTCCACCAAATCCAATGATTGGCTTTCCAGCTCTACAGGACACTATTTCTGGTGCGGAAGGACAGCAAACTCAGATCCTAATAGCCGCTCTGGAGGCGTATACAAAGAATTTAATTGTAAGTCTGCAAGCACTGCCTGCAAACAGAAAGGCGCTAACTGTAGAAAGGAAACTTGCCCAGGCTGACCTTATTGGAGACAAAGCCGGGTGTGCGGCAGTTGATTATGGGTTGGCGTCGGGTATGAACGGTGCTTCGTCACTGTCTGAGGGGTGGCTGTGGATGAAAGGCGCTGCCTTCACAGACTCGGCTCCCTCTGACACTGGAACTCCGAATGCAGGATCACCATCTACGCCAACCAATTCTTCAGCTGTTACGTCTGAGGCAGGGGCAGCTGCGCTTATTGCAAATTTCGAAGACCAGACACTTAATCGTGTGGGCAGTCAATTTAGAAAAATGCGAACCGTATCAGGTAAACCAGATGCCGGTGTCAGCGAAATGCTCAAGCCTGAGTTGCTAGTCTCCGAGGGATCGCGTGTCCTCTCGGAAACACCGGACGAATTTGGTATCAGTGATAGTGAGCGAATGGATTTTCTCATTCAGTACCTTGTTATCGATACCCCCTCTACGGCCGAGGCAATCATGGCGTCGGCATCAACACCCGGGCTCTTGAAACTTGCTGTTCCAGAGTCAATCGGAGCGATGGAGTCAGGGATGGCCATGGCCGTCATGGATAAAATAATCAAAGACCGTCGACGTCATCCAGGCAAGCTCGGCGCAGAAACCTATCTTAGAGAGGTAATGGCTGAAAGCGCCCCTGATGATGCGGTATCAGAAGATGATTTTACCTACCTGACCACGCACTATCGTTCCAATGACCCGGAATGGATTGCCAGAATTGATATCAGTGACGCGTATGCGGTCAAGCAATACGCGCAAATGGAAGCTGAACAATTGGCCCGTAAATACAAAACATGGGTTCTGAAAAGAGACACCATAATCATGTTGTCGCAAATACTCGCGAACACTCTAGAGAGAGAAAAACTATGAAGCCATCAATGCTCGTCACATCGTTTCAGCCAGATCCAATGTTAAGTGCAGAGTCATCACAACGAATCATGCAGAAAGCTAACACTGCGATGCTTGCGAATCCCGGCGCCGATCAGGGTGTCGTAAAAACCGCATCCCAAGATGCTGCAGCAGGGCAAACCGAAGACAATAAATCCGGAGTTATGCAGGCAGCAAGCAAAGCTTTAAACGTAGCAACATATATTCCCGGCATTGGGCTTAAGGTAAGGCTGGCAGCCATGGCTGGGTCGGCGTTATTGGACAAAATGAGTGTTGGGCAAGCTGGACCGGAACAAACCATAGGCGGTGCTCAAGCAAAAGAACCAGGTGCACTGAACGATATGATGGACATCGCACGGAGCAATCCGGCAACTGCAGCGGCCGAAAACCCCGCCGAAGTAAGAAGGTTGCAGCAACAAAATTTAGACGATTACCAGGATCAAGACGGGCCGAGTGCTGGGTGATTTGAAAAACTAACCCCGGTATCCTTGCGTGGGCACCGGGGTTAATTCATCCTGGGCCTTGCAAGGATTCTGGTTCGTCATCAACGAACTTAATAACAGATTCATCCTTGTCAAAATCGTATGGAAGTCTCGTTAACTCGCCTTTCAATTCCGCTACTTTGATATCCGAATCGTGCTTGACCCGAACCGCCGTCTTTAGAACTTCGTTGGCCTCAACCAGCTCATCAATTACGTTAACCAAGTTACCGTTCTCGGCTGCCAGACCGTCGATTGCATCGCTTAAATCTTGATTGGATTTAAGTAGAATCCGGTTAGCCGATTCGGTTTCGCTCAACGTGTATACCGTTGCCTCATGAGCTTTCAATAGCCTGCTCAGATCCCCTCTAGTCGAAATATAATCTTCCATTTGCACGGTCGCATGAGGATTTTCAGCCTTTAAGGCACTGGATTCCTTGTCTTTGCTATATTTTTTGACTTCGCTGTAGACTTTGTAGGCGGCAACCAAGACGCCGGCAGCAACCTTCATAGCGGTTCCATCAGACATCTGATAACCAACGAAAGTGGCTGCATAAGAAGTCGCTGCGACCACTGCAGTCACAATCGCGGAAGTTTTTGCGATATCGCCACCGTATTCTTTCAGAAACTCAAGGCCTTTCTTTACGCTACCAGCGGCCCTTTCGGGCCAAGAAGATTCGTCGTCGTTATCGCTCATGCCAGGCGCCTTTTACGATGGGTGAGATGATGAGTCGTAGTCATCATTGTTGGGGCCAATCGTAGATCGCGCTGTAGTCAAAGCCTGATTGGCAGCCTGTTCTTGTTTTTCAGAAAAGCCCTCGACGAATGCTTTGCGGGCAGCAGGGGATGCCTTCAACATCGTCACGATCTCAGCTCGGTATTCTGGTACTGCGTTGAGATCTTTGTATAGTTCGCGCATAGCCGCTTTAAATTCTGGCCCCATTGTTGGATCAAGACCATCTGCCATAGCTTGAGCGCCGCGGCGCTGCAATCCGCCCACTTGCCCGTCCATAACGCTTAACGGAACACCCTCTCGTTTTAGGTGATTTTTCGCTACTTTTTCTGCAGCAATAAAACCTGACCCTAACAATGCACCTCCTACAACCAGTGCCGCCGCTGACGATTGGAACATTTCCGCTATTGCTGGGGTTTCCGATGACATACCAGAGGCAGCACAAACGGCGCCCATAGCACCCAGCAGTGCGGCACCAGTAAAGCCTACGCCACCCCCATACTCAGCAAGAAAATTTGCTGTAGATCGCAGGCCAGAGCGGGCTTTTCCAGCCCAATTTGAAGTTGCCATTATATATTCCTCTCGCTATTCGACGTTGGTTAATTCTGTGTGCGCTTCAAGTAAAACGTCCTCAAACTCCAGTACAAGGCCTTCTAGGTTGCTCAGCATGCGAATCTGTTTGGTACTCACTTCTTTCGGTTTGATTGTCTCAAACTGTCTTGATGTGGCTGAACAGACAGACAGTAAGATGGAATACTGAGTCGCAAGGTCCAAGACACCTGGGTGCTTTTTGTCTGCTATGTCTGACATGAAAGTTTGGAGTTCGGTTAATTTGCCTTTGAGCATAAAAAACCGTTCACGGATGTTAAACAGGTTGATGGCACCGAGGTCTGGCTGTTCTTTTACTTGGGTCATAATCTGCCTCTATCTAAATAGTTATCCACTGATTTTGTGGATATGTCTGGGGAAATCGACTATCCCCGCTGGCAATATAAGGGGTTTTTTAATTGATCAATATTTAACCTATCCAATCCGAAGAGAATCATTATGGTCATCGTCATCGTCGAGCTGACTAAGTATGTCTATGTTACCATTTGGCGCTGACCGATCTGGGCTAACCCCATCATTCTGTTGCTGAGAAAGACTTGGTTCATCTTGACCAAACTTTTGAATATGGATGCCCATAGACGTTTCGAGCGTATGCCGAGTATCTTGATCTGCCCTTTTTGTGGATATGCCAGCCCGAAAGTTAGTCGCATTAAAGTCTGAGACAGGTATTTTCAGCTTTTTTAAAGCAGATTTGACGGCGCGGGGGTCCCAAGTTGGCTTGTATAAAGAGTCGGTTAGAAGACCATTGTTTTCGAGTGTAATGTGTACAGCATCCATATCCAGGGCATCTGAGGGTTTGGCTAGGGTAACTCTGTCAATCCCTTTCGTGATCAGCGCTGTAGCCGCGCGGTTAATATCGAATTTTGAGCTATAACCAGCACTTAACCCAGGAACTTCAAATGGCCATACGTCCATCTCATAGCGGTCGGTCAGTTCAAATATGTCGCTCCGAACTCGATCGCACTCCATTTTGCTGACGTTTTCTGCAATCTTAAAGCGCACCAAATCGTTCAGTAGTCCACGGATTTTCGATTCATCCTGCTTGCTCATTTCGGCAGGTTTTTCAGGCTTTGGAGTTACGAATGGCTGACCAGTCATCACGTACTTATTCCAAAACTGTTCAGCCAGTCGAGTCATGTGGTTGGCCAATGCCGGATTGTGCTTGAAATAACGAATCTGCATCCCGAACCCCGGCTTGTTAACCGAGGCAATGGTCTCAGCCATCGCTTGAAAGTCTGGATTATCCTCACCGCGTAACGAGTCAATCAGCGGAGTCGGTATATCAAGCTCGGCCAATCCGTAACCGTCAGGCAGTTTGCCAAACTGACCTTCATGGATTAACCCATACCAATGAAGCTGGCAGGCATTGATCAATTTCATGCCTTCCTCGCTATCGAGGTTACTGCGCACCTTAAAGTCGGTAATCAGCCGCCCAAGACTGGGAGCATCAACAACGTCATCTGGATTACCTACAAGCCACGGATAGGTGGGGTGACCCTTTGCAAAAGCATTCGCTATTTCTGGATCGGCGAGTACGCTTTTGTGCTTTGTTATCGCCCAATATGTTTTTTCGGCTAGCGGCTCCATATCAGTGCCGCGTTCCATGTGAATATTTGAGCGGCTGGGGAAGTCCAGAAGAAGCTTTTGCCGGCTCAGTTCCTCAAGGGTGTTGTACATGGGGCGTTGGCCGCTAGCGTGAAGTACAAGCTCGCCGATTTCGCTACCCCCAATGCCTGAGGCCCTGTTGGCATGCCACACAGCACGTTCCGGATCACGCTTAATAATGCCCTCTACCCACCGTACAGCTACATCGTCTGGAATATGAGATCGCTGGGGTAGGGCGTCAACAACCTTGCGAACTTTAAGGGTCAGGGATATGAGGTCAAAATCTACGTCCATAACGGGTTGCTCAAGCGTGCATAAATATCGGTCTATAGTGGGTCATACTACCACCAACTAATTTTGCAAGATGCCGCATGAGCAATAATAGAAACACGTTGTTCACTTTGGTTGACACATCCAAAACGCTTTTAAAATGGCTGGGTGCAGGTACAGCCCCAGTGCGGACTCACAAGCAACAGATGCCAGAGCTTAGGGCTCGGCCTGGGGCCGATCCTTTTGCGGATCGCGTCGGGCGGTGCCCTCGGCGCAAAACTGTTTGAAAATGACCGGATGAGCTCTGCATTGATGTATTCTATGTCATGCGACGGTATTTGGTGCCTTTAAGCAGCCGCTCGGTGGCCGGCAGTAAGTTCTATGGCGCTCGAGTAATGGCACGGATACCAAGTAATTTACTCTAAAAGGAAGGAATACCGATGATCGTCAAAAAACTTCTAGTTATGGTTTTTGCTGCTTTTGTTTTGGCCGGCTGCGCGACAACAGGCAATGATTTTAGTAGCAATCAGATCGACGAGATTGTTGTTGGTCAAACCACCAAGGCCGACATTGTTAGTTGGTTTGGCGAGCCATCGTCACGTACGAAAAGTACAGATCATGACGCGATTTACACATATCTTTATAGTGCGACACGCGCTAACGCGATGAGCTTAATTCCAGGTGCTGGGATATTCGGAAAAGGCATGGACTCAAACTATAAAACGTTGATGGTGTTCTTTTCGAAAAACGGCCTTGTAACGGAGCACAGCTACACAGAAGGTACCCTTTAACACAATTATTTTGCCCTGCTCCAATTTAAGTTGAGCAGGGCAACCCTAAAGCTAAACGTAATACCTCGATCCGACGACCCCAATTAACGCTGTCTCAGCGCCTTCAGTAGCCTAATGGTTGAGTAATCCTGGGTTCCAGTCGGGGTTGTCCCATTATCATGCTGAAACTGTTTCAGTGCGCTCACAGTAGCGCGTCCTATCACACCGTCAATGGGACCGGCGTTGTAACCAGACGCTGTGAGTGTGCGCTGGAGGTCTTTGACAGACATTGGCATGGTTAGCTGAATTCGGTGTACTTTTTCGGTGTTGTTGGTACTGGATATGTTTTTGGCGAGTGGGTCGTAATAGTTGCGGAGCGGGTTACTGGCCCAAGGTATAGACAGGAGAGTGTTGCCGAGGGGGAAGATGAGTGGCTCAGCGTCGAGCGTCCAGGTCATCGCCTTGATGATTGGCGCCGGCACTCCGTCTTTGGCTGCAACCCCTAGTGCATCGCTTTGAGCGAGACTGCCTGATGCAAGCGTGATGGGTAGGCCAACAATGATGGCTGCAGTTAGTAAGCCTATACCCGCCTTGATGAGCCGGTAATTCTTGCGGCCTATCGTTCTCCCGCACTGCCAAATCAGCCAGCATCGCGTGACGAGCCTTCCCAGAGTGAGCAATGAGAAAAACAGTGAAAACACCAATGCGACGGCGGGAACATAGATGCTCCGAAGGACTTGATCGCTATGATCCCGGTTTTGGGCGATCGCGTCTGGATTTCGCGGGAGGTTGCCAATCGCGCGATTTGCCTCGCTCCATGCGGCCGGTAAAACGTGTGCGTCTACAAACTCATCAATGTGTAGGCCTGGAAAAATTGGTGTGTTCGGAGATAACCGGAGTTCAGGTGGAATGAATGATTGAGCCCATTTCGACCCCATAAACTGAGCTTTGGTTAGGCCTGGTGCTACGGAAAAGTTGTTGAAACCACGCGCCAGATCCCGTGTCGCTTTCGCCCATTCTCGTTTGAATACTTTTTCCGCTTCGTGTTCGATAACCAGATTCAAAAAATTTCGGGCATCCACTGTAGTCATTTTGCCTGACGCGGCGCTTTGGATGATTCTGAAGTGCTGTGGCTTTACCTTTTCTATCAGTTGCTCATCATCAAAGCCTATCATTCGGAGCGTGGCTGGGTGAGCTGGAAAGTTCCGAGCTGATAGTCCTTGAGGTATGTGTCGGACGCCGGCACTGCGCCAAATGGTCGCAACGTGGTATGCGTGCCAGCCGCTTTGTATCTCCCACTGTAGGTTAAGGAGTGTGCGACTGTTTGCCGCTCGCCGTTGTTCTTCCCGAATGCGTATCGTGGTTTCCAGGCTGGCTGATTCGTACTTTTTATAGAGACCGTCAAAATCTATGGCATTTGTGGCGTCGGTGTAAGCCTCGTACATGTCTGCGGCGTTGTTGCTTGCTTCCCGGTGAACGATGAATTTAATGATGTCCTCACTGCGCTCAGCAATGGTTTGAACAATGTGGGTATCATGCAGAAGTGCTGGCGCCAGAAGCGTCAGAAATGCCTTGGACTCAGGTTGTGCAAGTGATTCGGGGGTAATCGGAACGCTTTCAAGTTGAATTAGACCGTTGCGTATGGCCGGGCTCAGAAATTGGATGTAGTTAGCTGCGAATCGATCGTTGTCATCAGATTGTGAGGGGATAAGGTCGTACACAAGCCAGGTCTGAAGTTTGCTCATACCAACAATAGAGGGCGGGAAGATCAGTACAGCAACCAAGAGTTGTGCAATCAAGCCGGGCGCTTTAGCGCGCGCCAGCATGGTTGCTGTAAAAATAAACAGTCCCAGGCCAATGCCAGAGAGTGCGCGCCCGAATAATTCCAGGTGGTCAATCGCTTGTATGCCGCCAGGTGCAGCGCCACTAGCCACATTCAAAATAGCGGCATTAAATGAAAACTCGGCGAGAACATAAACAATTTCAATGGCCAGCAGCAGCACCAGAAAGGGCCGCCACTCGCGATCGAGTACCATAGACTTAGTTGCCCCCAGAGTTACGGGTTTTCGCGGCCCAGGCTTCCATGACACTGCTAGCTTCACGCAACACAATACGCTCTTCATCTTCATTGCTAGGGGCTGTCGGGCGGCTCGTGCGAGCGGGGTAATCAACCGCTTTTGCGATGGCATGTGCGGTTGTTATGCCAACACTGCGAGCCGCTTCCAGTGATGTTCCCAGTGCTTCCTCTACATCACGTATGCTGCTTGCGGCTTCATTGAGCATGATGGCTTCACGTTCAGTGACGCTTCGACCTGCGCGACTGGCCAGGAGAACGGGGTCGACGAGGAACGGTGCGCTGGCTATTAATGAGCTGCCTGCGAGAATGTCAGTCTTTTCCTTTTCGGTTATCTGTTGAGTCGCCGCCACTGTGGGCACCGGTGTTTGTGGGTAATGTTGCTCATCAGACTCTTTGGCCATTTGCTCAAGAGTGCTATCGAGGTTGGTGGTGGTTAAGTCAAACATTTCAATCGCTGTTGACTCGTCAGGCTCCTTGGGAGGCGCAAGTGTCTGGACGCTGTCAA
The DNA here is from genome assembly GCF_000169375.1 of Marinobacter sp. ELB17. Lineage (GTDB taxonomy): Bacteria > Pseudomonadota > Gammaproteobacteria > Pseudomonadales > Oleiphilaceae > Marinobacter. The sequence goes on along the minus strand of NZ_AAXY01000018.1, from coordinate 42,467 downwards.
CGATGCTTTTATCGAACATAGGATTGTGATTGCTGGCCGGTACGTCTGTGTCCGGTTCAACATCATCTTCGTCAATGCTTTCCATGGCTCCACTGTCGAGTTGGGCCATAATCGACGCCAGCAAAAGACCTTCACGATCCTGAGCAGCTAGCCCTTTTGCACGAACCATCAGCGTCCTGAATACGGGTAGAGCCGTGTTGAGAGGTGTACTGATGTGCTCCGGTATATAGTCAACGTCAACGTCCAGCTGAGCACCATTGTGAACGGCTTTGCGCATGGCGGACACAATAGGCGGGTCAACTTCGAGCAGGGTGGCACCGTAACCGCGGGTCGGTAGGCCTACATCCAGCATGCGATGCACGTTGTAGTCGGACGTTATGTTGTCCTCATCAAGCCCATGATAAAACATATTGATTGGTACAATCTGGTCGCGCCAGAAAACAATGCCTTCGCCTTCAACGGCCGCACGGGTATCGCGTGTGTCTACACGGCCGCGCTTCTCAAAACTGGAGCTCTTTGAATCACGGTACAAGCCACTCATGGAGTTCTCATCCATAGCATATGAGGACGCTACGGATGCTACACCTTCACCGGCAATCTCCTGAATTAATTCTCTCGTGGCTCCAAGACCTTCAGATGCCATGATGATTTTGAGTTTCGTATTTTCCGCGATCTGCTCCGCTTCGTCGGCATCTGCGCGCTTCATGCCGGCATAATCCTGCCCTGCGATGGTGATGGATGTGTACAGACCCCTGGCCTGTGCAAGCACGGTCCCGTATCCCGGTGTCATCATAAAAGCGAATTCATCATTGATAATTCCGAAGGGTACAGGGGCCGTGGTCGGAAGGTTGTCCAGTACATCTTCCTTGCGGCCTTCAATGTCGGGCGGAATGCCGGTAGAGATCGCGTTCTTCTGGGCGGCCAGTACAATTTTGGCCAAGTTCTTCATTTCATCCGGCGCCTTTTCGAGTGCGGGAATGAGAACCACAGCGATTCGTCTTCTTAGAATAACGTCGAGGAAATTAATCTCGCCTCGTCCAACCATGTAGATGTCGCCATACGTATCTGACAAGCTGGATAGGGCACGGGTAAAATAGGCCTGGGCAAAGCCAAATTGGCGGGTGACTTCTTCGGCCTGCTTGTCTGTGGGCCTTCCATTACGGTCTACGGGATGTTCTGAATAACTGGGTAAGGACGTAAGATACGCGCGCAAAGCTTCGCGGGCGCCGGGTGTGATGGATTTGGCGCGCTTCAGTTTTTGTACCTCTTCAAATTCAAGCGCTTTTCGTATTATGGCCGGCGTAATTTTTAGACCAACCGTGTCGCGCAAGTCTACTAGGCCTGGCATGACCGCGGTAATCAGACCAATTGCGCGCTCGCTGAACAGCATGTTCTCGGAACCGCCCGGTGGCATAAGGGACACGATAATCTGGGTGATGGACTCCGATGAGCCGTAGGTGAACAGGTTTACGTTGTTGCCCCGGCGAACAGCCGGATCAGGTTTGAGACTGGTGTTGCCCTTTATGTAGTTCAGGGTTCTAAAATCTTCTTCCCGACCAAAGAATCTGGCCAGCGTGTATATTTGCCACGCAAGCTTGGGTGCCGCTTTCGCATCCGAATACATTACGCCCGACCCAACCGCAATATAGTTAGCAACCATGCTTACTAATGTTTCGGTCTTGCCGGAGCCCGTTGCCCCAAGGATCATAGAGTGCGTCAGTAGATGAGCAAATCCGAGCCACAATTCCTGCGGTCGTTTACCAAAGCGCAGGTTGCCCAGCATGAACTCGCCACGGGCTGTGTGGAAACCGTGCCTCCCGGGCTTGGGGTCTTTTAGATCTTTTATACCCGCCTCACGAGGCAACAGTAATGGCAATGTTTGTTCACTGGATAGAGGCTTCGCCGTGACATAGTAAATGAGCGGTAAGCACACCAGGATAAAAAACGTCGTGGAAATAAGTACAGGGAGAATAAGCAAAATAGCCGTTGCTGCACAGAATCCCGGTGACTCGGCAAGCCAATCCTGCATTTGTTGCATTGGCGTGCGAATATCACGATTTAACTTCTCGTGCCCGATCTCATCTTTTTTGCTGAGGCCTCGCATTTGAGGTCGCTGGTTACTCACTGTCAGCTTGCTCCTTTGACTTGGCTGACTTCGGCAAGTCATTCGGGTGTGTCAGAAGTAACCCACTAAGCGCGTCTTCGGAGCCCCCGATAGACCCTGCTGACGGGGAACATCCAGCTGAAATTTTTGTGATAAAAGGTGCCACTATTTCGGCAACCGGAAAGCCGTGGAAATTCTTATCCTCGATCGAACGGCCGTCTGTAGCCAAGGCAGACGTATTGACAAAGAGGGCGATTAATACGCCTACCGTTTTAACGGATGTGAGTCTTTTTTGCATGTCGGTATCACCGTTGTTCATTACGGGCGGGGTGGGGGAGTAAACAGATCAATGCCTTTCGTGGGGGAGTATTCATCATCTTGTCCACCATCAATCGCTTTGCGAGCTGCTATTTCAGATGCCAGGCCGTCTTCAGACCCAATCCATTCTTCATCGAACAGCATCACTTGCAGTGCATCCGTGCCGGCTTCAACGCAAGGTGTTTTAACCGCTTTTTTCTGTTGTACCTCCAGCATGTAGTGGCCCCACGTGCCGAGGCCTTCTACGAAAGGTCGGTCACCGCCAAGGGCGTCCAGTGCAATATACAAACCACGGTTAACACCCTTGAGCCATAAAAACTCCGCTGCGATAAAAACACCCTTCTTCCAACTGCTTTCGAGTAATGCCATGAACACGGTGGATTTGAAGGCGTGTTTGCGGGTGATATCGCGGATTTTCGGCTTGTTGATCAACTTCTTTATGATGCCGTCAACACCCTTGTCATTGATTACAGGATTATGTCGACCTTTTGCATCAAGTCGCTTATAGCTCATAGCTAAAGGTAACGCTAACTCTCGGGCAGGTCCGAGTCCGGAGGTATTAGCAGTAAGCAGTATCGCCAAAACGCATCGTTCAAATCTATCCAGTGAATCTATGTTGAATAGCCCGCCAAGCTGTTGCGCAAGTAGCGCGTCTGTCTTCACGGTGTCCAGACGGCATTGGTTTGGGTTTGGCATTACCCGGCGACGTTCAGCAACGGACCAGCGCATTTTCTTGCTTGTCCAGCCAGTGATGGGCTTGGGTTTAGACTCTTTCTTGCTGTTGGCTTTCATGCCAAACATGGCTCGTAGCGCGCCACTGCCCACCGCATTGCTCTGAACAACAACCAATTTATTCTCAAGCGCATAATCAATGGGAGAACGAGCTGTTGCCAGCGGCCCTTCGTGGACTGGAATTTTTAAGAGATTTTCGTGCTGAACAGAAGCGACAGCAGCATAACGACTGGCGTTAATGGCCTTGAGCTTGTCCAAGTTGAAATATCGCACGAATTTGTTCGTGATATGAGTGCGGCGCAGAAGTTTTACCCGCAAGATAATCAGCGGCACGAAAACTAACGACAGTGTATGGGTGATCACGCCAATCATTTGTTTGGCTGCCGGCCAACCGTAATTCCCGGGAATAGCCACCTGCAGGCTGACAGCCCAATTCCCGAAGTTGTCAGCGTATTTGTCTGGGAATATCCAAGGAACGTACTGAAGCCCTTTCGACATAAATCCGACCACTTGAAACAGGGTGCTCAAAATGATCTCGTTGTTGGATTTCCAGAGCAGCCAACACATCAGGTATATGGTCCCGATGATGACAACCCCGAAAATCATGCTGTCCATCTGAGGGTCAGAGCCGCCCTGGCCCCCACCTTTCTGGGGATTCATTGCCATGGTTGATCAACTCCATAATCGACGACAAGCTGCTCGTACGCTTTTATGAGTTTTCCGGTATAAACCGAAATGTGAGGTTCGTTTTTACTGTGATACCGGGCGATGGCCCTGAAAAACCCTGCTTTGTCGCTGATTTTCTGATTAACCGTCACTGTACGCACATACCAAGCGGAAACCGCGAGGTTTATACAGTTGTTGTTTTGGACCATCTTCTCAGTGAGTCCGAACTGGGACAGTTGCGGCATGTGAATCGTGTTAACCTGATTAAAACCAACGTCATACGAAGAATTAGTGTTTTTAATGCGTGCACCGGAGTATCCGCCTTCAACCTTGTGGATGATGCTCATGACAACGGGACTGACGCCGTATCGGGAGGTGATAGCCGTGACGCAAGCTCGCGTCAGTTCACTGGGTTGTTCCAGCTGAACGATCATGGCTGAAGGTGCGTTGGGTGGAACAGTCGGTGGTGGTGGTAAATCAAACATTATCGCCGGATACCTGTTAATCGTTAGTTTTTTGATTATACGGTATGACAGGCGATAGTAGGACGATGGGGCGTATTCTTGTAGTGAGTTGGCGCAATCATCCGTAATCGCGCCGGGGATATCCTTAGCTGGGCCCTACATGCGGGCCGGCAGACTGGTGCTGGTCGTGTTCAAAATGAACTTTCAGGCTTACATCCAACGCTTGCTCGAGCATTCGGTACTGACCACGAAAGCGATCGTTAACCTCGTTTAGCGGGTAACCTTCTGTCATCCAGGTTCTGCGTTGGTCAGTTGGGCTTTCTTTGTAGGTGGCCATCGCTTGTGGTGCAAGGCTGTCCCAGCTGTCCGCGTAAAGTTCGCCTGCCCGTTTGAGTAGGTTTGAGCGGAGCATTTCGCGTTCCGGTTCATCCATTTCCAGGGCTACGGGCGAATCTTGAATGGACTCATCGGTTGTGCGCCACAGCATTTCACCGACATCCTTGATAACAGCTTCCTGATCGGAGTGAAAATAACTGAAACGCTGAAAGGCGCTGATCATGGGTGAGAGTGAGTTCATCATCGCCATGGAGCGGCGAAATTCAACGCTGCCACCTGAATTGGTGAACGACGGCTCTTTCCAGATGCCATCCATGCTGGCGGCATTGGCAAGGACGGAAGACCAGTCCATTTCAAGCGCCTTCGGGCCAATGCGGCGATAATGCTCGCTGATCGTTTCGGCAACTGAGCCGGTAATGGATGCCAGGGCAAAGCTTTCGGCGGGCATGTCCAGCTTATGAAAGAGGTCAGTGGTTTGCTGGCCGACTCTGGCTAACATGGCTTGTGCGTGGGTTTCCAGCTCGCGTGGGGACAGCCCCTCGCTGTGATGAAGGACGCCACCCAATACTTTGCTAACTATGCGCAGCGTGCTCAGCGATGCGTAGGAAGCGCCATTCGCTTTTTTGCCACGTTCAGATAGCTTTTCAACTTCTTCAAAAACGTTCATCGAAAGCTCCAGTGTTATGCCGGCTCATTGGTGGTTGGTGAATCGTGACCCTGTTTTTCGCTATCCAACTTCATATTCCGACTTTCGTTCGTTAATCGGTCGGTTAGATCGCGCAGACGTGCATGAAGATTTTGAGGAACAACAACCCGGGGATTAACATTCTGAGCTTCCAAGCTTTCCACGACCGGCGTTAGGTCAAGATCGCCAAGCGTAGGTTCGCCGTGAAGATTAAGCTGGTGTGTTTGTGAAAGGCTATGAGCAGACTCAATGGCAGCGTCCATTAAAAGCAACGTAACGGACGCCGGTATTGTCGCCAGAGTGCTTACTTGGGTTTTAAATCCAAGCAAGGCGTTCTCGTTAGCGGCGTTATAGAACAGCGGGCGCTGAATGTCGCGCTCCAGGGTCTCGAGCAAACCGTTCAGCGTCATGCTTTCAGGGTCCATTGACTCCAGGCGCTCTACAACCAACGACTCCATTAGATCGGTGTCGAACAGTAGGTTCATCTGTCGGTAAAGGGTGTGCGTCAGATAATCGGTCAGAATGGGCATCAAAGCGTCCGCGCGCAGGCCCTGGGTAACCGGCAGTGTGGCGCCGTGGACACAAATATTGGTGATGCCCTGTTCGTGTGCCCGGAGGATAAGGGCGTCTTCGATAATTTGCATAGTGCCGGTATTCAGCAAAGGGTTTGGAAAACCCTCTGGGAACGGCAATGCTTCTGGCGTAATGGCGACCGCTGTATTTTCTTGCATAATGGTTCCTGATGTAATGCTATCCGCCAGCTTACCCCACTCACAACAAGTACGGGGCTGGCGGCAGTAAAAAGCACATTTATCCGATAGCTATCCTATCTTCGTCATCGTCTTCTTCGTAGTTGAAGTCATCTTCATCCTCATCCATGCCCATGTCATCGTCATCAGTCCATCCAGCTCTGTTAGCAAAGCTTTTTTCAGTGGCCAAAGATCGAGCCTCGGATTCCAAGCCAGGGTAAGCGCCCGTTTGGCCGTGTATCTGGGCAGCAAAGTCTACAAGGGGAGTCGGGTCAATGGTTTTGTCAGCGTCGATTGCGTCGCCTAACTCAACCGACAGTTCTTCATAACGTTTGCGGGTATCGTTCAGCTCATCTTCATAGGCAAACGGTTGCCCTAAATCCTTGTGAAGATTGGCTAAGTTTTCTTGTGCGGCTATCTGCACTTCCACACTCTTTTCAATATCATTGCTGCGAGCAATTTTGTTGATATATCGAACGAGATCCTTTGCGGCTTCCCGGTTTTCGTCTTTCGGTTTATCTTCCTTGGATGAAGTGCCGCCAACGAGCTTTGCCTCTGCAGCGTCTTGTTTTGCGTTAAATAAATCTTGCTGACTAAGGTATCGAAACACGGTTTCTGCTTTGCCGTGAGACCGTTTGACTTGCAGAACAGGCTCTGACCCCATACGAGATACCACCAGATCCAGTCCACCAAATTTGCCGACTGTTTCCTCTCGATACGTTTTGGCTCGCTCGGCAATGTTAGCAATGGCCTCTGTCAATCCGTCCAGGCCGCCAGCGGTACACATAGACCCATCACGAAGTCCGGCCGTTGGCCCGCTAAATTCAATATGCAGTGGCAGATTGTCGTTAACGGTTGCTTGTTCCTTACGCTTATCCTCTATGTAGGATTCTTGGGTTCTTATGGTTCTTTCCTGAATGCTAATTCGTGACGCCAGATCCGCTTGCTGGTCAGTGTGGCTGTCACTCATTCGCTTGAACTTGTCCAGCGCAACCCGGGTTTCCAAAAACTCACGAATCGCAGGGTTACCGGTGGTCACGGCCAGGATATCCTCGTAACCAATCTCGGCCTCTTCATCCAGTTCACGAGCACAATCTTCCGGCTTTTGCATGGCCTGGCGGATCATCTTCAGCTTCCGATTAAGGGTTTCCCACATAAACAGATCAAAGCTGTCTTCGGTGACATAGGTGAAGTTGTGAGCCGTCTCAAACATGTTTCCCTGTCGATCCATGCGGCCCAATCTTTGCTCTATATCTGAAGGTTTCCAGGGCGGATCGAGTTGATGAATTGCGATCAAACGTTCCTGCACGTTGGTGCCAACACCCATCTTTTGTGTGGACCCGAGCAAAAAGCGCACTTCGCCCGACCGAACCTGGGCAAACAGTTTTTCCTTATCTGCATCAGTCTTGGCATCGTGTATGAACGCTATTTCGTTTTCTAGAACACCCGCGGTAATCAGTTTTGCCTTGATGTCGTCGTAGACGTTAAAGATGCCCTTACCGGTGGGGCTTGAGAAGTCGCAAAAGATCAGCTGCGCCGCTTTTTGCTCGTCATACTGGGTGTACATTTCAAAGCATTTTTGAACGCACAAATTGACTTTTGAGCCAACAAAATCTTCAAGGTCAGGATGAATCATTCGCAGGTCAAGGGACGCCTTCCGTCCATCGGTGGCGATGGTCAGCATGATGTCGTCTGTTGGCTCTTCAATCATGTCCGGATCAATTTCACCGGTTTCTTTATCAATTAGCGTTTTATTGTTGGCGCCATACACTGCCGCGCGAAGTCTTTTACCAATTTCCTCAGCCGCACTGGGTTGATCGTGCTTTGCAGCACGAACCGTCCGGGCACGCGCCTCGATGTACTTCATGAAATTGGCCATCGTTGGTGACGGCTTAGCCACAACCTGCGTTTCAATAATGTCGGGTGTTGGAAGGTTGAGGTCTTCACGGCTTTTGAAGTCAATGAACGTACGGACGGCTTTGATAAGCTCCGGAATGTTCTTGAACCGGGACAGTCGAGACTTCATGTGATATCCGCCGCCCTCTGGCTTGATTTCCATGCCGTGCTTAATCTCACCGAAGAGGCCCATCCAGTCGTTGAAGTTCTGAATTTCGAGGCCTTCCAGCAAGTCAGGGCGCATAACTCGCATGAAGGTGTAGCATTCTGTCACCGAGTTTGAGATCGGAGTGCCGGTGGCCATCATCAAACCGTAGGGACCATCGTGAAGCTCGTGCATGTACTGTGATTTGAACAGCATGTTCGTTGCGCGACTGGACGATGCGTTGGAGACACCAGGTATCTGTCGGCTGGTATCCAGCATTAAATTTTTGTAGTAGTGAGCTTCGTCGACGCCAATAAAATCAATGCCAATCTGCGCCAGGTTCAGAACATTCTCTTTATTGTCATTGATATCCGCCAAGGTGCGTTCAAGCCGCTCTTGCAGGCGCGCAATGGCTTTTTCAATGTTCTTCTGGGTTTGGTTTTTGCCATTAGGGTCAGCGTCCTCGCTTTGCAAGGCTTCACGGAGCTTCCTAAGCTCTCTGTCGACAATTCGCGCTTCCGCTTCCTTGGGTATGGTGATCTTTTCAAAAACGCTGTGAGTGCACACGACCATATCCCAGTCGCCCATAGCGCATCGCGCTGCAAACGCCGGCCGGTTTACTGCTCGGGCGTCCGCAGCACTCATGGCCAGAATCTTTGCGCCTGGGTAAATCTTGTGACCATCATTGGTAAACTGCTCAAGCATGTGGTTTGGCACAACCACCAACGGCTTGTTCCATCGGCCCATTTGCTTGCCGCGAATAGAGGCGCCAATCAGCTGCATGGTTTTTCCGGCGCCCACAACGTGAGCTGTCATCGCGTTACGGCCAGACACGGCACGCCAAATAAAATCATTCTGGTGCTTGTAAGGTTTGAACGTATCCGACATGCCCGGATAGACCATGTGGCTGCCATCTGGGTCGTTGAGTACCCATGTGTTGAACCGCTCGTTATAAATGTCGGCTAAGCGCGAGGCGCGCTCGGGAGACTTGTAAATCCACCGGTTAAACACGTCAGTAATTTCTTCAAGCTTGTTCTGCGCTTTGAGAGTTTCCGGCGCGTTCATCTGGTAGCGTCTTGGTTCAGTGCCGGGTATCGGGTCTTGAACCTTTGGGATTGTGTTAGTGAATCCACTTTCAAGCAGTTCAAAAGCATTTCTGCGAGTGGTTCCCCACCGACTTGTAGCCAAGTGGCTCTGTTGCGTCGCTATTCTGCTAAGCGACGTGCTCCCCTTGGTGCCTGCAGATTCCAATTTCCAGTGGCGGACGTGGGTGTCAAAAAACGGTTGGATGCCGAATGTGCCGACGGTGTTAAATCCAAGACCCTCACTCAAAAACTCCTTCATGGTGTCTTTGGGTATCCAAAAGGCATCCAGGCCCACTTTAATCTGTGACGGTTTCAACGGCTCAGGCAGTGCCGCTTCCAACGCTTCAAGGTTGTGCTGAAAGTAGGGGTCCGATGCAACGATGTTTTGAACCGCTTCGATTTTAGGCCGCAGGTTGCCGGACAGGTAAACGCTGCGCTCTTCCAATTGATTGGTAACGGGATCAATGAAAGCGAGGTTCTTCTCCACCAGCGCGGTACGGATAACCGCTACGGTTGGCGGATTGGTTTTGTGAGCCAAAAGGCCGACCATGTATGTTTCGGACACGGTGGCCGTATACGCAAGCGAAATAGCCAAGGCGTCTTCGAGCGTTTCCGCTGATTCGGGAGCGCCTTCTGCCGGTGACACTGTTCTCTTGGAGTAAATGTCCGCCAGTGACCATTTCTGGTCCGTGCTTACAGTAATCGCACCCTGTAGCAGTTTGAAACGAGCGTCTGCGGCAAGTGCCTGCATGCCTGCGCCAGAGAGAGGTTTCTTACCGTCGCTCAATCTGACCAGTGCCGTAGCGTCCTGTTTGGCTTGCTGGCGGCGCTCGTCGAGTTCGGTAATTTCTTCGGGCGACTTCGCTGTGGTCTCAAGCTCCATCAACCGGCTAAGACTGGTCATTGCTATGATGCTGGCGGCCACACGGCTTTGTGCAGATTTCGGCAACGCCAAATTCTCGGTGCTTACGGCGCCCGTGGCTGTTACCACGTTTACTTTAATGGTGTTGCCCTGCAGGCTCAGAGCGCCCGGCAAGTTCTCCAGCGTCATGCTTTGGTTATTCGACGCGGCCACTTGTGCAGCAATTTCTGCCGGCGTAAGTGTGGATCTGGAGTGAGATGGCAAATCTGTCGGCAGTGAGGCAAAGGCTGTGCGTAGGCGCTCACGCTGCTCGGACACGGAACCGCCACCGGTTACCCGCAACGCAGCACCGTGCTGACTGCTCATTACCACCAAATCACCCAGGATTTTTTCAGGGTGATCCACGTAAACTTGGTTCATCGTCTGGTGGGGCACCATCTCACCAGGTTGGAATTCCTCATCAAAAATAAACATAGATGAGGCCGTGCCAAGAGGCGCAGACAGCGTTCGCACATCCAAGATGTTCAACGGCGTGTAGTTCGGCTCGAAGTCACCTTTCTTTTGCAGGAACAGAATATCGGTGACCACGCTGGTACCGGTGGTCTTATCAAACGTGCCTGTGGGTAGGCGAACAGCGCCGACAACATGGGCCCGATCCATGATCTCTTTACGAACATCGGTGTCTTTGGAGTCCAGCACGTACGAGGACGTTAAAAAAGACACCACGCCGCCAGGTCGAACCTTGTCCAAGCCTTTCAGGAAAAAGGCGTTGTGAATGGACTCCTTGCGCAGTGGGTGTTGAGGATCAAATATTTTGTAGTCGCCAAACGGCACGTTGGAGATTACGCAATCGAAGAAGCCATCCGGAAACGTGGTTTTCTCAAAACCACTGCTGATCACCGTGGCGTCCGGGTGAATCATTGCTGCAATTCTGGCCGTGATCGGGTCAAGCTCTACCGCGGTGGTGTGGGTGACTTTACTTTCAAGCTCCTTGGGCATGAACGATTTGAACTGCAACGTGCCGGCTGAGGGTTCAAGAACACGGTTTAATGGAATATTAAAGCGATCCAGCGCCTCCCACATCGGCTGAATAATACCGGAGTGGGTGTAATGCGCGTTTATGATGGTTTTACGAATGGATTCGTAATCAGTCGGACTGAGTGTGTCGTCTTCCGTCAGGCTTCGCAGCGTTTTATTGGCTTTGACCACCCAATCCGGAGCGTCATAGGTGGCTTGATTAAAGAGCTTGGCATGAATACCGCCGAAGCCGGAGTAATTGGCGATCACCTCACGGTCTTCCATGGTCGGTGTCTCGCCAGACTTCTCAAGCTCCCGCAATCGCATGATTGCGGTAACATTATCTCTCAGTCGTGCAGTGGGGCTGCGGGGGTTTTCATCAGAGCCCGCGTAAAATCGCTCAACCCGAGCAAAGTCTTCAAAGGCGTCGGCGTCTCCAAGGCCGAGCCAATCCTGCTCGAGATCATCTCCGTTGTCTGCAGTTCCGTATGCGCCGCTGCCTGAATCCGTTCCGCCATCGACTCGCTCTGATACAGCGGATTCTGTTCCAGCAACTGCAGGTGCAGATCCCCCCACTGGGTTGCCAACTGATGTTCCAGAATCGACAGGGTTTCCAGCAATGGCATCGGATTGAGTAACGCCGGCTGCTTCGGGTCTTCCATCAGTTCCATCAGCGTCGCCGGCATTGATTCCACCAGGGCCGAAAAGATCCCCGCCACCGGTGCCTTGAACAAGGTCCGGATCTGAGCGGTCATCTCGTCCAGAAACGGTTCCAGTGTTTCCACCGGTGCCTGGCTCGCCCGATACAGATTCGGTTGGGTCTGGTAGCTCGGCTCCGCTGGCGGAGGTGCCTGATTCTTTTCCTTCCGATCCGCTGCCCACGCTTCCTCGGCCGCCAGCGCTATTTCCAACATCTGATTGAGCATCCACGTCCGCGCCGGTGACAGGTTCGGTTGGCTCAAGGCGGCCTGCACCGCTTGGGAGCTCGGGCTGCTCTGCTGGTTGCTCGGATTGCCCAGTGGTCCCGGGTTGTTGCCCGAGTTCCAGTAGATCATCATTTGTTGCGCCAGGGTTTCCACCTGTAGCTGTCGGTCGTTCAGATAGTCCGCCAGCTCGTCCCACATTTCCAGGTTCGCCGTGGTTAGTGGCGGCATCAGTTCCTGCGGTTTGTGTTGGGTCAGTTGCATCGTCAGCGTCCTTATTTAGTTGTTCAAGCTCAATATTAGCACCCTTACCAGCGGCATTTGACGTTGAGCCATCATTTTGTACCCCGGAAACGGGTAAGTGAAAACCGGCATTTTCCCACAACGTTACCAGCGTGGTCGGCGCCGGGTAGGGCATAGCCCCCAGAGTAAGCTCGTTCAACGGCGATAGAAGCTCACTGTGCGCCAACCATTTGCCGTCGGTTTCCTTCAGATTGATCAGTTCCAGTTCACCGTCCGGATAGCCGCGCTCGCGGGCACGCGCCAGGTAACGGTGCTTGGTGTCACCCTGATTGATGGCCACCGGATGCCAGTAGTGAGCGTCGTCCGCGGTGACGCGGGTACTGAACGCGGCCCTTACCATGTCTTCATAACGCAGACCGGCCGGCGCCGCGTCCAAGGATTCATCAACGGTCAGCCAGCTTTCGCCGCGCGCCGGCGTCGCCATCGCAATACCGTTGCGAGTCGGGATAATGGCCACTTTCTCATGAATGCGCAGCGTGCCTGACACCACCGAGCGAACGCCGCGGGCGTCCTCAAACAAACTCACACCTTCGGTGTTCTTGCCAATTTCCCGGTAGCCACCTTCATCGAATACAACACCGGTAACCGCATCATTCTCTTGTACGTTGTCCCTACTAGGCTCCCCAACTTGCTGCCCATCCTCAAACTGGTCAATTTCATCTTCCAGACGTTTGATTTGGGCAACCAGTCGGTCGTCTACCACTCGGGCCTGGTTTGCCTGACGAACTTTTAAGGCGTCCAGTTTTTGGTACAGGGTAACCGAAGGATCACTGTTCTGGAGTGCTTTCAGGGCTACCTCGGCAACGTTCAAGCGTGCCTCTTCGGTGTTCAGGTAACCCAATTCAAAATTCGCGACAATCTTGGGCCAAAATTCTAGGTTTTCTTTGTTCAAAAACTGTTTCAGAACCACCTGGCGCTCGCGCACGAGGTCTATATCGCTTGTTTCAAGAGTTCTAAAATATGAAATTAGGGGGTCTTCAAAAAAGGCCACGGCTTCCTGATTGGTGATGCTGGAAGGCATCTCGACCGCAATGCCTGGTTGACCTAATACACTGATCAGGCAGCCCGAATCCGTACGCTGGAAATCCACACCACTTGGGAGTGCCTGAATAAGCGCTTGGTTATCCAAAGCGGTATTTGGGCCAACCTTATCTTTGTTAAAGAGTGCCATGGCCTGTTTACGGACCACCTCAGCAGACTCAGCCTGGGCTAACGTCATGAGCATGGTTGACGATTTTGGAAATAGGCGACCGAAAAAACGGTTGATGAGTGCCTGGTTGTTGACCAAAGGACCGGTAAACACCAAGTATTGGTCGCGCAAAACACGGGATTTGATCTGACCGTTACCAATTTTTTGGCAAAACTGATCGATTTTAGGCGCCAAAATGTTCAACCTGGCCGTGGTCCGCTCAGACGATTCTTCTGGATCGTTGGGCCTCAACACCAGGGCACGGTTACCTGCTTTATCATGGTTAACCGTTAAAAGAAGGTTATAGGCGCTCAAATTTGGCCAGGGCAGGGTAGGTTGACTCATGACGACTCCTGAAACTGATTTTTAGGTTTACCTGAAACAAAACAGCCCCGGCAGTTGCCGGGGCATTCGGTCACCCTTTTAAAGTCCTTGGTTGCTTAGCTGTGCTTCCAAGTCGTCCATATCAAAGCCGTAGTCGTCTTCACCCATTTGGTTGAGCATGGCGTCGTCGACGTCGGCGTCTTGATCCGCCTGATCTGGTTGCGGTGCAGGCGCCGGTGCAGCCGCAGCCGCCGCAGGCGCTTGCGCAGCCGGTGCGCTTTGTTGTGGGGCAGCCTGGGCAGATTGTTGTGCTTTGCTGGCCTGAGCCGCTTCGCTGGTCTTCACCGCTGCGTTCACGTCAGCGTCAATCGCTGCAGAAGCACCAGGCGCCGGATAATACGGGTTAGGGGTCACTGATAGGCCTGCGTTCGGGCTGGCGGTAACGCCGGGTACGGAACCCAACGTTTGCAGGCTGGCAGTCGTAGCGGCATCCGCTTTCGGTATTTCATAACTGATGACCGCCAACTTAAATTCCGGTTTGTTGTGAGCCACCATATCCGGGCGTTCTTGTCCGGGTTTTTTGGGTAACGAAAAATTACGCTGGGTGTCCTGGACCATCGACTGCAGGCGAGGCTTATCAAGAGGCTTACCTGATTTGGGATCGTTCAGCATGCCGTAAACGTCCAACTGGAAACCGGCAACCGCTTCTTTCACCAAACCCGCTGCCGCTGGGTTTTCGTTTACCTTCATCATGTTTTTGAAGAAATTCAATTCTGGAACAATGGCCAGTTGTTCAGCCTTGGTCATCGGAACATAATTGCCAGCTTCGTTCTTCTTGGTATTCGGGATCACCATTTCAGCGACGGTTGGAAAATCAGACTGACGGAACATCAAGAATGCTTTGGACTTATCCGGTGCGCTCTCAATGGCCAGGGTAGCCGCTGCTTTAATCTGGTCACCCAAGTCTTTGTTGAAGGTAATTTCAATAGACGGATTGGCTTCCGGAATCACCAAGGCACGGCCACGACTGAATTCATTGGTGGCTGTCTTAATGATGGCTATGTTGCCCTTGTCGTCCAACTGCGGGTAAATTTTGGTCCACGCACGGTCAATCGCCATATCGTGTTGAGCGCCACCCTTATCGGTACGCGGGCCATCCTTCTTTGAAATACGTTGCATGTGGCCACACACATAAGAGCCATCGGCACGCGTCACAAACTTATCCAAACGAATCATGCCGCCTGGCAGTGTGTTTGACATGGAACCTTCGTCCGCGAAATCCTGGATACCCAAAGATTTGCCCGAAGGGTCGTGAAACTGAACCTTCACTTTTTTGGGCACCCCGTTTTCGTCCATGTTCATCATATCGGTGCCAATGATGGAACACTTACGCGGGTCTTTATCCAGCTCATACTTTTCAACACGGATAACCGTGGCGTCTTTTTTGAACTGCTGGCGGTTAATCTTTTTAACTTCTGCAAATACGTCCATAAGGTACACCTTTCATTTGGGGTTAAATCAACTGGGTTTGTTATTGCCTACGGTAGATTATGCGATACTGGCAAACAAGCAGTATCGAGCAAGCCAGGTAACCCCGTGACACCCAAAAGGGACAACCTAAACTTTTTTAAATCTGGTAACCCAATGTTTTTAATCAGGTAAACCAAGTCTTTTGATCAGGTAAGCCTTTAAAAACAGATAATGCGGTTGTTCCCTTTGGTTGACACTCTGGCAGGCTGGCGGAGTTTGGGTGAGGGAAGCCTTAATGGACAACGTACAAGAATGAGAGGTGTTTTAGGATGGTTGAAGACACGCCAATAGAGGCTCCCGGCAGGGGGGCGCCGGTACACATGCCCAAGGGCATGTCAGGGTTGGGGGCTCGGGTGGAAGTGTCACTGGTTCATGCCAGGCTGAAGCCCATGCAGCTGCGGGAGCGGCTGCGCACGGACTTTGATATCCGCGTTTCAAGAACCAACACCTACAAGCTGGTGAACGGTGATCTGCAGAGCACCCGGTACTTCATGGAGGTGGCAGAGATTTGCGGGGTGAGCGCCAAGTGGCTGTCGACCGGTAAAGGCTACATGATTGATATGACCGGCCGGCTGTCCACCCGCGATGAAGCGGCAAGGGATGCGCGGCGCCTACTCACCCAGCACGTCATACCACCGAACCGTAACGACATCGTGCGATTGCACGGACGGCTCATTACCCTTATACAAAAAGGCGCTTTGACGCCAGCTGTGGTGCGCGGCATTGCCAGTGCCCTCGACGTGCTCACCGACGACAATGCCTGATCGTGCCCTTCCCCACCCAAATGCCATCCCCAATCAGGCGCGCTTGCGCCCGATTGCGCACGCCCTTTCCGGCTTTGCCGTCAGGGCAGGGCCACGGGCACAAAAAAACCATGCTAGGCATGGTTTCGGGTCGCTGGCGGATTAGCGGGTCAGCGGATCACTTTGTCGCCCCTGGGCTTGGCTGGTCGTCGTCTTCATCGTTCTGCGCCGATTGCACGGCGCGATCCATCTTTGCTATGTGCGTATTATGGATGCCCAGCGGGAAACGATCGAGTGTTGTCAGCATTCGCTGCGATTGCTGCAAATTCAGGCGAGCGTCGGTGCCGCCCAATTCGGTTTTAATCGCTTCTACTAATTGCGTGTTAAAACTTCGGCTGGGGTCCCGGCCAAACTGGGTGCGATCGTCACTGATCACGAACGAACCGGTCGTGGTGCCGCCAATAAAAAGCTCGGCACCTTCTGACTTCCAGTCCTTAAGCGTGTCGAAGAAAACTTGATCCTGGGTACTCAAACTCACGGATGCGATGCCTTTTGGTGCTGCTATTATTCTGCGCAGACTGTACATGTGGGTTAGAAGCCCGTTCCTTCAGGCTTTCTTAGTCGCGGAAAGGTTCGTCATCGCGGCCATATCCGATACCATTGCTACATAATTCTTATACACAGTGACGGGTACTGTCCAGCTAAACCGCTCAAACTGGTTTGCATCGCCCGCTTTATGCACAACACTGCTAATGGTAACGTGCTTTTTAACCTTCAGATAGTCATACACTTCGCGGGCCAGTTCGTCGGTTCCGCTCATGTAGAGGGCGAATTCGTCGCCTCCAAGTTCAAAACTCAGCGATTGCGGGGCGCTGTCCTCACCCTCACCGAACGATTCCAGCAGATACACAACGTGCTCAGGTTCAACTGATGTCTCCGTGCCAAACTCACTGATGTTTTTTGTGAGCCACCTAATATCGGTAATCTTGCCTGAAACCGGGACCCGGGTGATTGACACTATGCTATCCAGTATTATTGCCATACCTAAGCTAATCCTGTTTGAATATCTGAACTGAAAACCACTGCCGGTCGGACGTCAATACGATCAGTTTCGCCACCAGATGAAGAGTAAGTAATAATTGTCACAGCTAGACCAGAAGAAATCCAGCGTCTGTACGAATTTAATCCACTAAATCACAAAACGTTACAGAAAATCGCAGGCTACATATTAACAACACAGTAATTGGCCAGTTATTCATTCCTTACCGATCAGTGAATTAGCATTCGTCCGCCATCTGTTCCAGCAGGTTCGCCGTTATCTGACCATCCTGGCTCGGGTCGTCGTTCATGGTGGCCAGTTTGTTTTCCAGTTCTTTCTTAATAGAGCCTCCTGGGTACCGCTTGGCCAAGCGCGTCAAAGCTTCTTCTGTTGGGAACCGCTCGTACATTATGCCCCTGAATGCCCGGTCAATGCCTTCGGTTGCGATCAGCCACAAATAAACCGAACCATCGGACATATAGCAATGGTGGGCTTGCGATCCATCCTTTGTCCGGAAAATCATAAACGCCTCGGCGCCCTTGCTCGTTGGCGGGCGAATGCGGCGAATAGCGCCAACCTGACTTTTGGTGAGCGCAAATCGAGACGCCACCTGGTCGGCTTCCTCGTTGTCCATGTTGCCGGCACCGAGAATAATCACTGACGTTGATAGCCGGATAGACTGATCCGTGTGGTGTTCGAACAGCTGTGAGGCCACCATAATGTCAACGATGTTCTTCCGTCCTTCGGCGATCAGGCCGTCTACCTGCGCTTGGGCGGTAGGGATCTTCGCAAACCGCTGACGCTCATCCATGCTGAATCGCTTGCGTGCGGTCTTTAGAGCCTTGGCTCTGCGGGTGTGGAAATTCAGAAATAGGGCAGGGATGTATTTTAAATAGTCTTCGTGGAAGAAGAAGTCCCGGGTCAAAATGTCATACCCGATGAAGAACGCAATGCTCGCCTGCCACATCGCCCGATCCGTCAACTCCCGCGGAACAAGGTCTTCCATGTCTAAAGAAATAATGCGGGACTCACCCAGTTCAAACTTCGTTTCTCCCTGAAGCATAGGGAACATATCAAACGCTTCCCGGATAGCGCGAGTAAAAAGATCGAGTATCGCAATACCATTAACCATGTCCGGGTAGTCACCGCGGATGCTTTCACCGCTAGCGGTTCCGATCAAGTCTGACAAAATGGGCATCGCTTTGCGGTGTGCGATGAACGCGGAACGAGTTTCGCCAGCGGCATACAGGGCGTTTCGAATTTCATGCCAGCTGGTCCGGTCGTCTATCTCGATTCCGTGTTCTTCAATCTTTTGGTCAATCAGCTGATTGGCTTTTTCGTAGTAAATCCGAGGGCGGGTACCCCCATTTTCAGCGGACGCGAACGCTTTATAGGTTTCGCGAAGAATAGCGTTCACCATGCCAGGGAGCTGCCCTTTCACAGCGTCGTTCGACTGCATCGAATAACAGATCGTCGTGATCAGGTTTCCCAGATAATTCGTGTGGTTAGGTAGCGGAAATTCACAGCCAAACACTGTGTCGAATGGATTGAATTGATAATCTTTGGTGTTCTGAATCCGTATGTATTTGGCCACGTTTTGTTGCTCAGGCCCAACGGACGCCAGCACCATGTCCACAAGTGAACGGGACGATGGGCCAACATCGAGTGAGCGCAAGAATGGCAACTCAGTTTCCTGCGATGGGGTCAGGATGTAATACAGGTTGAGTGTGTTCAGTGCGGTTGACTTACCAAACCCCATTGGGCCAACGAGTAGTGTGACCCAGGCACTCTGATGACCACTGGTTTGCTGGTAGTGAAGAAACCGGCCGCTATCTGTACGCAGCAACACGTTTCCGTCCTTTTGGCCCCAGCTGGTGGTTGGTCGAAACAGGGGGCTAAGGCCAATAGCGTCTGGCATGGGTGGTGCCATTATGGCGCCCATGGGCTTATCCCAAACCCCGGCCTGCGTTGCTAGCACCGCTTCGATGGGTGCCGCAAACGCATCCGTCGTCTGGCATCCACCCCAGCTTTGAAGTGCGCGATTCAATTTGGTTGCTCGATCGCCAATTTCGGTTAGATCGTACGTTGTCCCGTTTTTTTGGTTGTACGTCGATTTTACCGGGGCCCAGGTGCAGGCCGTCACAAACATAGCTGGAACTACGCCGTTCATCTTCTTTTCATAGTTCTGCAGTGCTTGATACGACTCCTTCACCTGGCTGTTGGCCGATGATAGCCAAGGGAATGTCAGTGCAAGCATGGTGTTTAGGTAATCAACACCTGTGCCGGTGCCTTTGAATGAAAAGCAGATGCGGAACGGCAATCGCAAATCCGATGCTTGCTGCAGCAGGTGATCAAAGGTCTGTGGGTCGGTGGGCCCGCGCGATAGTGCTGTGGAATAGTGAATACGGTTACCGAGCACCGCATACTTTAAGCCAACCGTTGTCGGCGTCTCGCTAAAGATTTGGGAGCCGATGGAGGGTGCCATCATAAAGTCGGCATTCTTTCGATCTCGCCGACTGAATTTTACGGGGATTTGTACTTCCTTCATAAAATCAGAGGCTATGCGTGGCTTCCAATTAGGCGAGGTTCCGGGATGCGCAATTCTGCGAACTTCCTTCAGATACTCACGAACACCCACAACCTCCAGCATGAGGCCGACATCTTTGAGTGACGTAAGCTTTCTCATTAAGCTGACGAGCGACTGAACCATCGTCCGATGCTCAACTCGGAGTTGCGGGTAGGCAACATCCAGTAGCATGGCTTCGGCCATGTCCGGCCACGTACGCATGGCTTTTGTGCGCTCTTTTACCTGACCGTCCATTTCGGTGGCATGAATTGCCGTTCGGTTTGTGTACAAGGCAATGTAGGTGTTCTCAACTTGGCAGAACTCCGCCATTTTACGGCTTTTTTCTTCCACGATCAGCTTCATAAAGCCACCCATGCCGTATCGCGCGCCCGTTTGTGCTGTCGCCCGTAACGATTCCTGGCAGTACGCGTAGGCCGCATCTGGGTCAAACTCAAAGCTAATGGCGAAGCTGTGGTTACCGGACTTTATCAAGTCGCGACCGGTAATTTCGGACATTTCGTTAATGACCGCTTTGAGCTCATCATCGTAGAGATTGGATGTGAGCCCTTTCACTTTTAGTAAGGTCAGCAGTGCGCCGTCACGGGTAACAAACGTCATGTTGTCATCGGTGGTGGCTATATCCAGGAACTCGCGGGGGTTTGTTCTCCAGATTGCGCTGTGTCCATAACTTAGAAGGGCGTCGAGATTATCGACGACCCGATCAACAAACCTCATACAACGCTCCCGTCTTCATGCTCATTCGTATTTTCAAAAGCAGTATCGTCCTGTGCTTCAGGTTCTGGCTTATCGGGGGGTTTGTTGCCTCCAATGTCTGCACGAAGCATCGCCAAAAGCTCACTTATTTCTGTGCACCACAGCGCCATCATGTGGTCGGCATCTGCGTCTGCATCATCCGTTTCCACGGACAGTCTTATAGACTTCAGAAGCGATTGGTCATTGATGACAGCGCTGATGTTGGCGCTCTTTAGTCCCATCTGCTTAACCATTCGGGTCCCCAGGATACTCTGTAAATCCGGTGCCTGAAGGACCTCATGCGTTAAGGTGATGGTGGCCTTAGGGTCATCTGGATCAATGGCTTTGGCGCTATCGCCAACATGAAAGCCTTCTGGCAAATCGCGTTCACCCGCTATCCAGCCGGCAAAAATAGAGGGTAAGTTAGCCACTTCCAGGACAGGGACAGCCGGTAGACTGCCGAGGCCACGGCGCAGAACGCGCAAAATTTCTGTCTGGACTGTTTCTGACGTAGCCTCTAGCCAAACCTGATTGGTTTTTGAGTCAAAAATAACTTGATGGATCGTTTCTTTTTGAAATGCCTGCTGGCGCAAGGTGTCGCGCACCTGCTCTTTGATTTCGCGCTTTTTCTTACTTCCGGGCTCTTCGCCGTGCTGTTTCGTGAACTCTTTGATTTTTTCGGCAACATGGCGCCGGACAACAGGGCCGGGGATAATGGGTTTGAAGTTGGCGATCTGAAGATGAATCCAGCGACCGTTATATAAGGGCGTGGCAAATTCTTCGTCCGTGCCTTCCTTACCGTCAAAGGACTTGAATCCCCAAAACTTTTCTTCTTGGAATTTGCATTCTCGCACCGGGTATTCACGACCAACGCGCGTAATTTGGCTGGCACTGGGTACCTCGGCCACGCTCATTGCGAAAAGAGTTTTAAGTGCCATGGCCATCGGCCCACCTGCAGTGATTAAAAGTGGGTTCTATTATGCCATGCGAAAATAGGGTTCAAGCTTCTGAGGGTGATTTTGACAAAAAATGAGGGGAGGGAGCGCTATATGAGCGTTTCAGTCTTTGTGCATGCAGCACCCGGGCGGGGCCCAGGTGCCTGAAGAGGTGACTAGCGGCTTAGACTTTGGAGTACATCGTAATCACGGGTGTCGCCCGCCAACTTCATTGCCATCTCCTGGGTAATCTCAAGTCCCATTTCCTCAACATACGGCGAAATATCCAGAATCACAGGCTCACTGCCAGGGAAATGATATTGGTTGGCGTGATTCAGCGTGAGTGTTTGCATGCTTCGTGTAGATGCTACGTAGGCAAGGCACCGCTCTTCTTCTGGTCGACCACCATCATCGTCTTCCAGATCCGCAGGTGTTGGGGCCGTGGCTGCACGGCCTGACAACAGGCCTTGGTCAAGCGGCATTAAACCGTCAGAGAAGCCGGCAATCATAACGTGCGGCCATTCCAGTCCTTTGCTGCGATGAATTGTGGACATCGTAACGCGATCGGTACCTTCTTGGGAGGCGAGGTAGTCCGATAGTGGTGCCTCAATCATATATTGAAAGAAGTCTTCCGGTTCCGCGTGGCTTAGCTCATCCAGTAGTTGATCCAGATTATCTGAGCGCTTAACCCGCAGAACATCATCTTTTTCGCGGTCAAGAATGGCCATTGGGCCGTCTTTCATCCATTGAATCAGGCGCTGCGCTATTTGGTATTGGCTTTGGTCTGTAGAGCCCACGATGCTTGATTTGAAAACCCCAGTCACGAATTCATGGAGACGAATACCACCTTTTCCGTACTGTTGTGGGGCCTCATGCAGCAGAAACAGCACCATGTTCATGTCGTCGGCCTTGAGCCTATCTATGGTGTCTTCCATGCCTTTTTTGCCCAAGCCATCTATGTACGGCTGCAAGGACTTAAGCGCTTGCCAGTCGTCATGCTTCCAAACGATACGGGCGCACGCGGCTACGGCTTGGATTTCAGCGCGCTCATAAAAGCTCATGCCACCAACAACGGAGTAGGGGATGCCGGCTTGCTTAAACGCGGGCTCCAGTATCGTTGTCATACGGTTGGTTCGATAGAGCATGGCGATATCGTTAAGCGGTACGCCTTGGCTGTTCAGATCTTTGACTTGCCTGACCATTTGGCGAGCCATATCGCGATCTGTTTCGTTGATCTGGACGCGCGGAACTTCCCCCTCATGGGTCGCCGAGAACGGCGATTTGGCGAGCCTTTTTTGGTTGTGCTTGATCAGATTGGATGCTGAATCAACAATGTGCGCATGACTTCTAAAATTCTGTTCAAGTCGCGCCACGGGGGCTTCAAAATCTTTAATGAACCGCCGCAGGTTTGCAATCTTGGCGCCCCGCCAGCGGTAAATTGACTGGTCATCATCACCTACCATCACCACGTTCTTATGGTGCTGTCCGATCTGGCGAACCATCAGGTACTGCGCAAGATTCGTATCCTGCGACTCGTCTACCATAATGTGCGTGTGCTGGTATGACAGGCCCTCAGATATTTTCGGAAACTTCACCAGCGCGCGCGCCGGCAGCAACAGTAGATCATCAAAGTCGAGATAGCCGCCAGCTCGCTTATCTTTTTCATATTGAACAAGGGCTTTGGCGACAATCCTCTCTTCAAGTGTGACCTTTTCTGCGTTCGGACTGACGCCTTTCTTCTGGGCCCGCATCTTGTCCAGCTCTATAAGCGCGTCAGACACGTTTCCAGGGCATTTGCACCCCTGTTTCATGAGGCTCCACAAACTAAATCCTTCTTTAAGATCCTTTCGTATTGCCTTGAATTCTATATTACTTTTCTCAGCAACATCTTTGGCGATCTCATTAAGCATTCGCCCTTGGTCGTTTGAGGTCATGATGGCCCAGTTTTGATCTTCCGTGATGCCAAACAGGTTTTTGTAATCCTGCATGAAGCGGTAACCCATGCCGTGAAACGTATCGACGCGAACATCGTCGCCGTTCATGCCGAACTGTTCGGAGAGTCGCTTCTTGATTTCCGTCGCCGCTTTACGACTAAACGTAGTGATCAGGATGTTCCGAGGGCTAATATGCTGATCAATTAAACGGCCGGTACGCGCCACCAGGGTAGCGGTTTTTCCCGACCCGGCACCCGCCAGCACAATCATCGGACCATCCTTGTGGCTGGCTATCGCATTCTGCTGTTCGGTCAGTGGAATCCCGGTCGTTTCGCTCATTCTTGGCCTATTCGCTTTGTTTGGTTCTATAGCGGTCTATAGCCCTATCATAACCTGTGACTGTGTTATGTTATACGATGTTGATTCATCATTTTGACAACCAAAGTGGACATCTTTAAACATGACACCCTATGCCGACGTTCCCCGTTGCATAAAAATCCGGCTCTCACTCTCTACTCATGTTTTGGCGGCCGGCATTGAGCTCAAGAAGCGCGGGGCCGAATGGGTAGGTCTTTGCCCGTTCCACGACGAAAACACGCCTTCATTTTCCGTTAACGATACCAAAGGGCTGTATTTTTGCCGTGGGTGTCGTGCGACCGGAGACATCATTGAGTTCCATGCCGCAATGAATCTGGTCAGTACAGGACAGGCTATTAAAGAGCTGGCTGATTTGGCTGATATTAAAGTTGAGCCTCGGCAATACACACCGCGAAACGGCCCGGCAGTTCGACGCCCACAGCGGCAGGCATGGGATCGATCGGTACTTTTGGATATCAATGTCGCGGCGCAGTATGTTTTTAGAGGCAAGGCGGAACACCCCGACTTCATATCTGTCATTGAGGAACGTCATATTCCGCCAGCACTCGCTGCAGCATTCGGACTTGGCTATTTTCCAACCAATCTCGCCTTTCTCGACTCGATGGTTGCAAGGCCAGAGTTATCGGATCTCTCAAGAGATCAGGTTTCACTGGGTTGTGCAGAGCTTGGTTTAACTTATACCGGCGGCGGGAGCCCTTTTACTGGGCGCCTCATATTTCCGATCACCGACCCGTCTGGAGCCATTGTCGGGTTTTCCGGTCGAACGCTGGATGAGGCTAGCAAGGCTAAATACATCAACTCGCCTGAATCAGAGTTGTTCGATAAATCGCGCTTATTGTATGCGCTTACGCCACCACGAGCGCTTATTACGGCCTCCCCTGAAGCGCGCGAATTCTGGCGGACACTAATCGCTCAGGACGAAATCTACGTGGTTGAGGGCTACACCGATGTCATTGCTTTGGCCGCCTTTGGCATTCGGGCGTGCGCGGGTATGGGTACAGGGTTCTCATCGCATCAGGTTCAGCTTTTATTAAAACACGCGCGGCGCATTCGGTGTCTCTATGACGGCGACCGGCCAGGCCAGCAAGCCGCACAGCGGACCATGCTGACTGTCTTCGCAGAAATGACTGACGATCACCGGCTTACGGCGCACCTCCTGCCCGACACGCACGACCCAGATTCTTTTTTAGCGGCAAATCCAGACGATCCCAAGGCTGCATTGTCCGGCCTACACGTCCGCCAGCCCGAAAGTCTTTGGTGGGATCACTATGTTGGTAAGCTATCCACCCCCTCATCTTTGGCTGACCAGGTGGTTATTGAGCGCGCTTACGCCAATCGTGATACTTACCCTAAGACACCGCTCTGGCAATTGATGATAGCCAGGCGCATACAGCAAATTTCAGGATACTTAATTCGGTACCCCGCACTGCAAACTCAGCTTCCACCCTGGAGCCTTCATCGCTTGGCTCGACAAGCGCTGTCGAATGAAGATGCGATTGTTCGATTGTGGCTACACCGGTTGTACGCTCGGCCAGATAGGATAGCCGCATTGTGCGCGCCGTATCGCCGACGCTGGTGGGCAAATGATTTGCTTACTGGTCGCGCCGGGGCTGATGGACCGCCAGCGGCATTAACCTACATTTTTGCTGCTAACGTGTGCTTAGGTGATGACGATTCAATTGATCAAGCAGGCTTAGTGGATCGGTTGCTAAAGAATGGGTTCCCCGCCCGCTGGTTAATGGGTTGGGCCTCTACTTTTACAGCGGTTACGGCTGAACGTGCAGAGGAACACGAAGCTGACTCAGGCGTGGGTGACCGTACTTGGCAATTTGAGTGGTCAACCTGGCTTGACTCAATGGATGAATCTCTTTGCAATCGATTTAAGGCCGCGTTAACTCGCCTCGATAACCACTGACTCTTCGGGCTGCGGCGACAAGTTGTACGCCGCAGTCATCCGGCTTGCCTCGTGCCCTTGGTCATTCTGCACCAACAGTATCTGAGTTGGCATTAGATGGGAAAACCATGATTCTGATGTGATCAACGTCATTCCATTGCTTAAGCAGGCGCGATTGCTTAATACCGTCGACATGTACCGAATGCTGACTCCGTTGGACTGCATCGCGTCAAATCCGCGACCTATACGCTCCGCATCGGGGTGACTCATGACTGTTTTCTGGCCAACCAGTAACGTGACATTGCACCCTCGTCGCGCGGCCCGGTTCATCTCGCTGCCGAGTCTTTGTAATGACTCGCACTCCATTGCGCTTGTACTGACGATGATGGAGCCAATCGTTTCATCGCTCAACGCCATGATCAGAGCATTATCAGTTGGCGAGTGGATAATAGACGCCGTGGCCTCGGCACCCCAGATTGTCGCGACGTGGCTTGTCATATCAGAATGCCAAGGTGACCATGGCAGTGGGCTTGCTTTGGTCTGCAGGTGTTCCGCTAATACTTTTGCGCTGCCCTGAGCCCGGGTGAGCGTATCAAGGTCACCCATCACGATGAATGAATCTTGAGCTCGGGATGCGGCTACATTAAGCATCGTTGGATTTCGGTCAAAAAACATAGACTGCGGATGAGCTTCAGCTGTGTATGTCAGGCTCATCACAATGACCGGGCGCTCCGCTCCCTGCAGTGAGTGTATCGTCCCAACCGTTACTCCGTTGTCTTTACCTAACTGCCGTTGAATACGGGCCCTTAGATGATCAGCTTGCGCCTTGAACGGTGTAACGATCGCCAGGCATTCCGCCAGCGGTTTTTTATACGCAAACTCTATGGCTTCACGTTGGCAGGAAACCCAGTTGGCAATCATCATCGATTCCAAGGGGTTTACGCGGGAACCCATGCTTTCAGTGCACCGGCCGGCAATATCCATAACGCTGAGGCCAGGGAAGGGTGAGAGGGTATCCGCTGATCGCGAGGCCGTTAGCCGTCCTTCATAGCACAGCTCGTTACTGAGCCCTAGAATATCCGGTACCGAGCGCCGATTCATTGTTAACCATAAGCCTGGTTCACGATGAACTTCACCGCGAGCATCGTTAAAGCACGTTGAATTTTGGGCGAGCCATATTGCGCTGCCCGCCGAGGTGGCCCCACCGGTGGCGCCAAACTGCGATCCTTTGTGTCCGTTGGCTTGTTGTTTCGTTAGTAGGCCAGACGCAATTCGGTTACCGATATCTTCCCGCTCAGAAACGCTCCAAACTGGTTCCAGCTGAGCCCGATCGCCAAACAACACAGCTTTTTGCGTCAAGGCCAGGGACGCAGCGGCCACATCAGGGGCGCTTTGGCCAGCTTCATCAATGATGAGGGTGTCCAATACATTGAATAACGGCAGCTCAGCCTGTCGAGCCACATCCCAATGTGACAAGACCTTGGGCAGCCTGTGGAGCGTGGCTACGATTACCGGGACAATTTTGGCTTGCCGAGTGAGGCGCCGAATCACTTTGTCCTGCGTGCGCTTGTCAGGATCTTTTGCCCGTAAGGTATCCCGCAGTTCTATCAGCCATTCCCCCTCCCTGATATGAATGGCCAGCCAGAACCAGTCGCTCCGCCAATCTTCGGCCAACGCTGCTTCTGCAAGCGTTGACCAGTGCTTCAGAGTTTCCCCTCGGGCAATACCCTTTAACATCTGCACCGCGCTACTTAATCGCTGTTTCTTGAGGGCTTTATAATGATTTTCAGCGGCCGGCCGTGTTACGAAACCAATGTCGAGCTTTAGCTCACCCAGAGCTTTCCGCACTGCCGGCGCTGCCAGACGCTGACCCCAGACAGAACGTGCGAGGACTTTGCTGCGTTTCAAGAGTGGGTGAG
The DNA here is from genome assembly GCF_000169375.1 of Marinobacter sp. ELB17. Taxonomy (GTDB): domain Bacteria; phylum Pseudomonadota; class Gammaproteobacteria; order Pseudomonadales; family Oleiphilaceae; genus Marinobacter. The sequence continues at coordinate 14,978 of NZ_AAXY01000018.1, read as the reverse complement.
CGTTCAGCGTGCTGGCAATGACCTTGGTGTGCTCCGCCATCTGGTCATCAAGCTCGATAAGCTGATCCAGGCTAACCGCAATGCTGGACAGGTCTTTGAATAGTGCTGCCCATGAGCTCAAAAACTCATGGCTCAACGAATGCTGGCTCATCCAGTACGTTTTCTGCGCAGTGAACCGTTCAATTAGCCCCTTCAAATCGTTCGGTGTTCGGCAGTTCTCCATTTCACTTCTCAGACGGAAGACCCACGCTTGCGTTCGGGCCTGCTTTCGTAAGTTCTCCTTTAACGCTGCACAACTCTCTTCAACACTGGTCAGGGGCTGTTTGGGCTTTAAAAATGAGTTGGCCTTACGGGTGAAGCGAACCGTCGCCTGTGGAATGTCCAGGTTGCCTTCCAGTTCGTCAAGGCGCCTCAGTGTGAACAGATCATGCTCGTCCGCCAGCGACTCCCCATACTGCGACACCGCGTACACCGCAAACCCGCTGACCTCTTGTATCCATCGTTGGTGCAACTCAGAATCGCCGCCCGAAAACTTCGTCAGGCTTTGCATGGCATTCCGGATTGCCTGGTTGTTGGTGCTACTGATGGCCATTAGCGGCGGTGGCTTATTGGTTAGAACGCTTCGGACTACGGCACTGGCGACAATCTCTTTAAGAATGGCAGTCTTGCCCGTTCCAGGTGGCCCGTTGATCGCAAGCACGTCTCCCTCTTTCATACTGAGGCTTGCGTGTACAGCGCGAGTCTGGTCATCGCTCAACGTAACTGATGGTTGAAGTGTGCCCCACTTAATACCGGTGGTCCGTAATGTGGATACTGATATGCAAGGGTAGGACTTAGAGCCGATCATGGACGAGGTGAATCGTTCAAGGCAGGGCAGGTCGGGCTTCAGCGTTTCGATGCTGTCATACACGGACAAGAGAGCCTTGATGCTGGCGTCTCGGTCGCCGTTCAACAGAAGTATCGGGTTTTCCAGTTTTTTGTAACGCAGCCCCTCGGCAGGTGACTCAAGGCTGCCCCTGCACACGGACTTTAAAAGGCGCTCACAATACCTGAGCGTTTCTGAAAGTGTAATCCGATCCTGATCTTCGCTCTGAGCTGGGTGCTCATGCTCAGGGTATGGGTTCTCTTCATAAAACGTGTCGAGGTCATCAATGGTACCCAGGATGACGCCACCCTGGCCGGCAGGTTCCAGGCACTCTCTAGCCATGCGGGGACGGCCGTGACTGATCATCTGGCCTGATCTGTGAAGATAAACCTTAAAGGACACGGCATTGATAAAGTCTGGCGCCCACTGGTGAGTGCGGGCTCCGTGTCTGAACTGGGCATCCCGACCGTAGACGGCTGGCAATACCTCGGCCTTTATCCAATCTGTTTTCGTCACATCTTGAAACGCTCGTGCAAGCTCCTTTTCAGTCAGGCGGGCAATGCCAACAGGCTGCGATGCTATCCAGGTCACATCCACCGCGCCTTCACACACATGTTGTTCGTCTAATTGAGTCTGCGTGACCTCAAACGCCAAGGCATTGTTCATTTTCTGCCGTGACACAAAGGCATCGGCGCTTTGGCTGTCAATCAGTGAGAAGGCAAAGTAGCGGATCGCTTTAATCATTGTGTGGTGTTAGCTCAGCCAGTGGGTATTTTGATTACAACCACTATACCAGTGGGGGTAATTGGTATCGCATAAACTACCATAAATAAATATCAGCAAAAGTAGGACTTCAGGCTCTTGCATAGTGAGAGCGAGACACTGACTGTCTCTCAACGATTGCCATAATACCCGCTTTAAGCGGGTGGTGTGTTGGGGCTTATTGCTTTGCGCGAGTACGGAGATATGCCCGAAGACGGGCGAGCGGGTCACTGCTTCTTTCTATGTCGGTCGGGCCGAGGCCCTTCCGGCATGGTGGCAGTCAGGCTTTCGCCTTCCCGCCAATAACGGCCTTGTTAAGTTGGATTGTTTGCTGGACCGGCAACTAATGCCGTTGCTTGGGGCGTTTGACTGATGGTTGGTGTGATAACGCGGGAGCTCTGGAAAAACGGGAATTCGTGCAAAGAGTAGCTACTCAGAAAACCGACAGTATTGGCGTAAATCGCGCTGAAGTCAGCGTCTAAATTAACAGTGCCGGGCGTGGGGTGACCTTGCATTCGGGGTTCTCCTGGGGCGGTTGCCGTGGGGGTTCTGGCGTTGCCAGATGACGAATACAATAATAGGCCATTGGCCTACAAAATGCAAATTTTACCGGGGTTTTTAGTTTTTTTTGGCCTATAAATTAGTGACAACTAAAAGATGCTATGCGATCTAAAATCTAATCCTTTTTGCGGTTTTTGGGCGTCGCTAAGGAAAGCTGATAGAGTAATTGTGATATATTCATTGGCGCTCGAAATACTCACTTTAGGCCGCAAACTTCTTAAACTTTTTTATGGAAAACACATGAAGAAACTATCTATTCTGATCGTTTTGGGTTCGTTTTTGGCTGGCTGTTCCGACTACCCCTCATCGGGCGTGGTTGATACGCGAGACATTCGCGAGGTAGCGAATATAGAGGAAATATCCGGCGCTGTGTTCAGCGTTAAGTCCGGCGCCGAAGATGCAGCACGAAGCTACTCTGCGGATATTCAAGCAATCAAGGATCTGGATAACAAGTTTCGTGACTTCATCATTTCAGGCGCTGAAGGCTTAGCCCCTCAATTAGCCCTGACTTATGATGGTGTTTCAGGAACCGCCCTTGAATCTTCTGTTTCAGGCTTCCAGGAAGCAGCTCAGGCCTGGTACGACGAAAGTACGGCTAGGCATAATGCCGAAATCGCGGGAATCCAGGCTGAAATAGACCAGCGTAATGCGACCAAGGCTGAGCTCGCCAACAAAGGGGACGCCTATAACGAGAAGGTTTCCGAATCAAAAGAAGCCTACGAAAAGCTGACCAAAGAGCGCGACGCCAAGATCGTTCTATATCGGGCGGCGATGAAAAAATCCAAAGAAGACATGGCTAAGTTTGCGTCTTCCGTTGGAGCCAGTGCTAACGGTTCCTCTCCACTTGAGCAATACAATTTCATGGATTTTTCCGGGTATACAAGCGTGCCAGACGCCTGTCCTGAGAAGGCGGGGAGAGTCACTATCGACTCACGTGATACGGATAAGCGTTGCATTTACTTAACCATTCCTCAAAAGCTGGTAGGCACCAAAGTGGGGTTCTGGGGACATTCCGTCCTAATGTAACACTTATCGCTACAGCCCTTGCCTCATAGGGTGTCCAGAGGTGTCTTAATTTTCATTTTGCACGATTGATTGCATAATCTCATCCAAGTCGAGCGGATTTTGTTCAAAGCTGAAGCTGTAGGTCCCGTTCAAATTGATATTATGCCAGGCCACTGGTGAAACCTGCTTGATAATTTCGAGCTTCTTATCGTCACCTTCCTCTTCAAAATACTCGAGTAATCGCGTCAGTATCAGCGAGTTAAAATAAATAATGGCGTTGGTTAATAGCCTCGCACATTCATTCCACAAGACGATTTCATCGTCTGATTTCCCTCTGAAACGATTACCATTCACATGAGCAATGGCACGGCGTAGTTGATGATAAGCCTCTCCGCGATTCAATGCTCGCTGCACATAAGTTCTTAAGCTGGCATCATCAATATAGTCCAGTAAGTACATGGCCTTGAGCATACGGTTGTACTCAGTTAAAGCTTTCAGCAAGGGATGGTTTTGACTATAGCCGGAAAGCTTTCTAACAAGTGTTGCCTGCGTTATCGTCTTTTGCTGCAGCGATACAATAATGCGTTGAATAGTATCCCACTCATCGATAATTAGTGCTGTATTGATAGGCTTTTTCAATGAGAGCGTCGCCTTATTATCTTCTCCCTCACTTACATCAAATAAGTCTGATATCACCGTTCCAAACTGAGCATAGCGCGGTGCAAAGGTATAGCCAAACAGGTCCAGCAAGGCAAAGTTCACATGATTAACCCCGTGCGTATCCGTTGATAATATATCCGGCTTAATTTCAGAGGTGTTGTTATGAAGCAAGTCCAAAATAAAGTGTGATTCATGTTCATTAGCACCGATAATTCGGGCATTCAATGCTACATGATTGGCAATCAGGTTCATCGATGTCAGTCCTTTGTTTGTGCCAAAATATTTCGATGAATAGCGGGTTTTAAATGTCTCTAACCGTGATTCGAATTTCTGCCCATCGGCACTCGCATGAATGAGTCCTTCCTGGATATTGTAATGTTTGAAGATTGATAATTTCGCTGTCGCATCGTTAATGGCATCATTGCCGAGGTTTAGCGTTTCAGGTCGCAAATAATTGGCTTGCACTGTGCGTAGGTGTTCATATGACCGATCAGAGATACTGGCCATGCCATGCAAGCCGTAATAAGTTCCATTGCCAATGACTGCTGCCAGCAAATCATTCAAATGATCGCTCTGGCCGGACTGTATCTGACGAACATGCTCAAAGTGCTTTAAAAAGCCTGTCTCCTGATGAACGAAGCGCAATACGTCAGCAACGTTGATGGGTTCCATGCGATCAAAAAAAGGATTGTTTAGAGCAGTTTTAGCACCGGAATACGGAAGCCGCCATTGGGTTTTACCCGAACGATTACGCAATATCACATTTCGATTGTCGCCGTCATCAATACGTTGGCAGACCCGCTGCAGCTTATCGGTCATCTCTTGTTCCATTGACTTGACCAGCTGGGCAGGCTCGGTATTCATACTGCCTAACATGGAATCTTTGAGCAATTTGTCTTTCTCAGCCCAAGGGATATCCCCAACCAGATCATCGTGTAATGCGCGATATTTTATGGCTGTGGGTATAAAAAGTTTGCCATCCAGCTTATTTTGGGCCGCTAAATACAGCATAATCTCGTAACGTTCAGAGAGTACCTTGTTATCCGCATCGATCACATAAAATTGATGTTTGGATGAAATTAATCGCCGGTCTGTAGACGCCAATTCCCCGGTATCTAACAACTCCTTTTGCATTCCATTTAATTGTGCAGCTAATGCCTGTGTATTGCCTGACCCTTCAAACGTCAGACATAAAAAGATGGGGCGTATTATGTGTTGAATCAGCTCATTGTTCTTATCATAAAATTCCCAGATGTAATCATTGTTCGTACGTTTTTGTTTTTTTAGATACAGGCACAGTAATTCAATTTCCCGTGCTCCAAGCAAGTCTTGTACCCGTTTTTTTATTTGTCTAAATGACACTTGGTCATCAATTGTATCGTCAATAAAAAAGTATAATAGTTCAGCGGCTTTGCTAATATTTGCTGCTGCACCTTCCCAGTCTTTATAGGCCATTTCCTTGGCATGCGCTTTGGCTTTTTCACGCAATTTTCGAACGTGGTAGATAAATCCATCGGCCAGACGTTCAATATTGATTTGCGCCCTCTCCTGAAGGTAACAAAGTAAATAAAGCTGCTGCGTGACTCGGTAAAAGCGTTTAAGCTTGGTAATAGAGTAGTAATCAACCATCGTCGCATAATGCAGTTGGTTTTTTTGCGATAGTGACAAAGCAGATACCACCTGATTTACTTCATTCATCCAAGTCTGAATCAGCTTATTCACGTTCAACTCTTTCTCCAACTCTGAAACATTAAAACTTTTCGCAGCCTGCTTAAGTTCTTTGACCGTTAGTGTACTTTCTCCATCGACTAAATCCGCCAGTTTCTCAGCCAAATCAGCAGATATAGTTGCTTTTAATGTGTCAGAAAGTCGCTTACGCTCCTGCTTGATTACCTGACTTATAATCCGTTGAAGTACAGTATATTTTGGAATAGCTATATGATTCCGAGCCAGATATTCGGTACAGGCATCAAATAAAAAGCGTGGTTCTATCCAGGATTTAGCAACCTTTTGTAAATAGCTAATGAGAGGTTCCTGATGTTGCTTTGCATCCCATGTTTTAAAACCCTGCAGGTTGAGAATCTTGTCGTAGATACGTGCCTTTTGCATACGACTAACACTAAAGCGAGGAACTTTAAATTTAGCGAAATATTCTTCAGCAATAAAGGTTAGATCTTCCTGCAATTCCTTGTAAGGCGGGTTGTGTTGGATCGGTTTGATTTTAAAATAACCGAGAAGTGCTATGGCATAGCATTTATGATTGCGATTCCTGATGGATTTAATAACGTCCTGTTCCGGGTCATTCAGTGCAAAACTGACACGTTTTCCTTCAAGCGAGAGACTGGGAATGCCATATAGGTCGTTAATTTCAGCTTCGTGAAGTATGGTCAGGCGTTCTTTATAAGACATGGGCTTCTCGCGAAACCTGGAATACTACTATAAACTGGATATTACAGCGATTTTGAAAATTAAGGTGCCTCTGGATGCCTTATGACAGTTGGGCTGTAGCGATAAGTGTTACATTAGGACGGAATGTCCCCAGAACCCCATAAAGCGGAGCTTGCCGGGAAAGAGCCCAACGAATTTATGTTAACGAATCACGCAGCCAGAGCGTTTAGTAAAGAGCTGGAAACCGATTATCAAGACAGTAAGATGCTGCCAATGGCGGATAGTTTCAGAGAGCAAGAAAGCCGATTCGTTGAGTTGGAAAGCCAGTATATGGCGCTGATGGAAAGCCAAAATATCACGGCTGAAAAATTTGATGTACTAGAAACAAACTTAGATAGCGCGAGAGCGACCCGCAGCGCCGTACTAATGGAAAGCTATGTTTCAGAGCTAACAAGCGAACTGGAAGTGAACGAACGAAACCAGCTCGATGTTGAAAATATTGAGACTGTCAAAAATCAGCTCGACACTGAAAACATTGAAACCGTGACCAACCGGCAGACCGTAGAAAATACCGAAGCCGAGCGCAACACAGCAAATACACCTGAAGAACTTGAATCTTTAATTAATGAAGGTATGGCGGCGGAATCAACAAGAATTGAAAACGAGAAAACGTTGAATGAAGTTGTGGAAATGCTTGACACCGATAATGACGAGAAGACACCTGACACAGACCTTGACCTTAGTAAGCTGTACAAAATGGAAGAACTGGCGAGCAGTACCAATGAAAATGCTTTTGGTGCAGCCGTTAAAGCTGGCGATCAGCGATCACTCTTGGGTGAGCGCGTCGAAGAAAGAATAAACAGCGGCGAAATTGAAGCTCTAACGCTTAGCTCAGAATCTACAACAACCCTTCTAACACGAAGTGCAAAAGAAGAGGGTATGTACCAAGTAACCCATTTTGATAAAGATTTTGTACCGCTTAGCGATAGTGGAGAAATGACCGCTGGCGAAGCTGCAAGAGAAGTTACAAACGATTTAGACATAAGGAAACTAGACAACGAAACAATAGCAGAATTAACCGGGGAGGATTTCACGCCGCCTAATTTCAAATTGGAACAGTATGTGCCAACTACTGAAAACAAAACTGGTACTTTCGATCTAGTGGCTGGCGATATTTCCACGCAGTACACAACGGCTGCTGCTGCCGGTGGTGCGTTCTTTGAAGCCAAAGCCTCAGAGCTACCTTCCATTGTCCACAACCTGCCTAACGGACTCGATAAAGAGCCAGGAAATGCCTCACAGGTAATTGCTGAAACCAACGTTACCGGGCAACTTGAAAGTGGAGAGCCCATTTATACAAAAACGTTGCCTGCTGGCAATGATGAGATCAGCGGGAACTTCAGGACTGGTTACAGTGAAAGCTTCACTAATTCTATTGTGGCCACATTTGACCAAGAGCCCGCACAGCTCAGTGTTGAAAATGCTGAAGCAAAAGATAACGCAAACAAAATATTGGAGCTAAAGCCGCCTCATACCGAAGCAGGCGCAAAGAAAACAGCGCAAGAAATAACCAGCCGCCTTGAAGATTTGAGAGGTAAACCTGAACTAAAGGAGGCTATTATTGCCGTTGTGTATCTAGCCGATAAGAGCCCAGAGCTGGCCGCAGAGCTAACAACCATTGGTCAAGATAACGACTATATGAAAGCCGTTATGGCTGCTGCTAAAACGGAAGTGAGCCAACCAGCGCAACAATTAAAAATTAGTTCACGTGATTTTGAAATGTAATCCATACTCCGTTGCGTTGTGGCAATTCAATTTATCTGCCACAATGCGACTTTACGAAATAAGTAAATCATAAATTAGACCAAAAATTAGGTGGAAACTGTATGGCAACGCTACGCGAATACATGAAAATCAAAGAACAAGTGCAGAAAATGGAAAGTGATCTGGCTGCTATTGAGAACAATGAGAGCTTTCAGAATGATCTAAAGTTTTTTAACGAACTTGAAACCCTTTTAGAAGTTTATGAAAAGACCAAAGAAGAAGCTGCCGAACTGCTAAACCCTCACCAGGCCGAACACTTAGCAAATAACGCTTTCATCAAAAAGCCTCGGAAGCCAAGAGAACCAAAAACATACAAAAACCCTGAAACGGGTGAAACCGTTACCACAGCGGGCGGAAATCACACGGTTCTGAAAAAATGGCGTTCTGAAAATCCAGATTTAGACGTATCTGATTGGATAGTAACAGAATAAAATTTACACACATAGAGATTATTAAAATGACTAAATTTGTTATTGCATTGGCCACAACCTTACTTTTAACCGCTTGCGGCGGCAGTAACAAAGAGCCGTTTTTAGGTACATGGAGCGAAGTAAAAGAGGACGGAGGAAAGTCACAAACGTTATTAATAACTGAAGATTCAAGCGACAAAGTAAATATTTTGCATGATAGAAATATAACTAAAACAAACGGTACATATTTAGTAAACGAAGGTAATCTGGTTGATGTAAGAAGCAATCAAACAAAGTTTAAATTAGATGGCGAGACTTTAGTGTTAGTGGGCGTATATGAAAAACGTTTCACAAAAAAGTAACCAGAATTATAAATAAAAGAACCGCCTATTTAGGCGGTTTTTTTATGGCTTAAAAGTTATTGAATAACTATTTTTGAAAGGCATTTACATTTATCGCACTTCAAGGAAAAATTTTCACCAAAACCCAAATTACCGCCAAATGTGCGGGATAAAACCAGTAAAAAAACCATTTACAGCGAGGTAATTTGACTTTATCCGCTGGCACTAACCAGCCTGTCGCGACCAACGCAAATGCCACAAGCGCCCACCAGTTGCCGTTCATATCATTCAGAAGCACGAACCACGCAGCCACCGCGAACGGTAAAGCCCTGCCCCAGATTGTTATTTTCGCTAGGCGAAAATAAGCCCAAATCGACAGACCCAAACCAAGACCGACCCAAAAATATTCGACAATTACCCCTAAAACGAGAAACAAAATTATGGCTGAAAAACGGTACACAACCGTTTTCCACTTGCTGTCCGTTTTCACGCTCAGCAGCCACACAACCGTCGTAAGCGTCATAAACGTAAACAGGATGTTTAATGGCCACCACCCATATTTAGACGTTGCGCCCACAGCCAGGTAAGCCGGTGTTGCCAAAACCCCAAACGCAAAAAGCCGAAAAACTAATTTCGGCATTTTGTTAACGGGCATTCGCGCTAAGTTGTAAGCAAGGACAAACACAAATAAAGGCATGGCCAAACGACCAAGGCCAGGAGCAATCGCGCCCGCTTCACTCAGCAAAAACCGGTTGCAGTGGTCCAACGTCATTGATGCTATCGCCACCCACTTTAACAACGTCAGCCATGAATCAGGGTATTGCTGGTGTTGTTCCAACACGTTTAACTTCCTTTCTATATTCTGACGGTGAAACACTGTCACTAAAAGCCCAAACCCCGCTACCGGCGGTTTTTGCTTTCAGCTCTAAACCGTTGAGCTTTTCAGCGTAATCTTTATCTGAATTAAAACGCTGAGCTACATTATGGGGTTCTGGGGACATTCCGTCCTAATGTAACACTTATCGCTACAGCCCTTGCCTCATAGGGTGTCCAGAGGTGTCTTAATTTTCATTTTGCACGATTGATTGCATAATCTCATCCAAGTCGAGCGGATTTTGTTCAAAGCTGAAGCTGTAGGTCCCGTTCAAATTGATATTATGCCAGGCCACTGGTGAAACCTGCTTGATAATTTCGAGCTTCTTATCGTCACCTTCCTCTTCAAAATACTCGAGTAATCGCGTCAGTATCAGCGAGTTAAAATAAATAATGGCGTTGGTTAATAGCCTCGCACATTCATTCCACAAGACGATTTCATCGTCTGATTTCCCTCTGAAACGATTACCATTCACATGAGCAATGGCACGGCGTAGTTGATGATAAGCCTCTCCGCGATTCAATGCTCGCTGCACATAAGTTCTTAAGCTGGCATCATCAATATAGTCCAGTAAGTACATGGCCTTGAGCATACGGTTGTACTCAGTTAAAGCTTTCAGCAAGGGATGGTTTTGACTATAGCCGGAAAGCTTTCTAACAAGTGTTGCCTGCGTTATCGTCTTTTGCTGCAGCGATACAATAATGCGTTGAATAGTATCCCACTCATCGATAATTAGTGCTGTATTGATAGGCTTTTTCAATGAGAGCGTCGCCTTATTATCTTCTCCCTCACTTACATCAAATAAGTCTGATATCACCGTTCCAAACTGAGCATAGCGCGGTGCAAAGGTATAGCCAAACAGGTCCAGCAAGGCAAAGTTCACATGATTAACCCCGTGCGTATCCGTTGATAATATATCCGGCTTAATTTCAGAGGTGTTGTTATGAAGCAAGTCCAAAATAAAGTGTGATTCATGTTCATTAGCACCGATAATTCGGGCATTCAATGCTACATGATTGGCAATCAGGTTCATCGATGTCAGTCCTTTGTTTGTGCCAAAATATTTCGATGAATAGCGGGTTTTAAATGTCTCTAACCGTGATTCGAATTTCTGCCCATCGGCACTCGCATGAATGAGTCCTTCCTGGATATTGTAATGTTTGAAGATTGATAATTTCGCTGTCGCATCGTTAATGGCATCATTGCCGAGGTTTAGCGTTTCAGGTCGCAAATAATTGGCTTGCACTGTGCGTAGGTGTTCATATGACCGATCAGAGATACTGGCCATGCCATGCAAGCCGTAATAAGTTCCATTGCCAATGACTGCTGCCAGCAAATCATTCAAATGATCGCTCTGGCCGGACTGTATCTGACGAACATGCTCAAAGTGCTTTAAAAAGCCTGTCTCCTGATGAACGAAGCGCAATACGTCAGCAACGTTGATGGGTTCCATGCGATCAAAAAAAGGATTGTTTAGAGCAGTTTTAGCACCGGAATACGGAAGCCGCCATTGGGTTTTACCCGAACGATTACGCAATATCACATTTCGATTGTCGCCGTCATCAATACGTTGGCAGACCCGCTGCAGCTTATCGGTCATCTCTTGTTCCATTGACTTGACCAGCTGGGCAGGCTCGGTATTCATACTGCCTAACATGGAATCTTTGAGCAATTTGTCTTTCTCAGCCCAAGGGATATCCCCAACCAGATCATCGTGTAATGCGCGATATTTTATGGCTGTGGGTATAAAAAGTTTGCCATCCAGCTTATTTTGGGCCGCTAAATACAGCATAATCTCGTAACGTTCAGAGAGTACCTTGTTATCCGCATCGATCACATAAAATTGATGTTTGGATGAAATTAATCGCCGGTCTGTAGACGCCAATTCCCCGGTATCTAACAACTCCTTTTGCATTCCATTTAATTGTGCAGCTAATGCCTGTGTATTGCCTGACCCTTCAAACGTCAGACATAAAAAGATGGGGCGTATTATGTGTTGAATCAGCTCATTGTTCTTATCATAAAATTCCCAGATGTAATCATTGTTCGTACGTTTTTGTTTTTTTAGATACAGGCACAGTAATTCAATTTCCCGTGCTCCAAGCAAGTCTTGTACCCGTTTTTTTATTTGTCTAAATGACACTTGGTCATCAATTGTATCGTCAATAAAAAAGTATAATAGTTCAGCGGCTTTGCTAATATTTGCTGCTGCACCTTCCCAGTCTTTATAGGCCATTTCCTTGGCATGCGCTTTGGCTTTTTCACGCAATTTTCGAACGTGGTAGATAAATCCATCGGCCAGACGTTCAATATTGATTTGCGCCCTCTCCTGAAGGTAACAAAGTAAATAAAGCTGCTGCGTGACTCGGTAAAAGCGTTTAAGCTTGGTAATAGAGTAGTAATCAACCATCGTCGCATAATGCAGTTGGTTTTTTTGCGATAGTGACAAAGCAGATACCACCTGATTTACTTCATTCATCCAAGTCTGAATCAGCTTATTCACGTTCAACTCTTTCTCCAACTCTGAAACATTAAAACTTTTCGCAGCCTGCTTAAGTTCTTTGACCGTTAGTGTACTTTCTCCATCGACTAAATCCGCCAGTTTCTCAGCCAAATCAGCAGATATAGTTGCTTTTAATGTGTCAGAAAGTCGCTTACGCTCCTGCTTGATTACCTGACTTATAATCCGTTGAAGTACAGTATATTTTGGAATAGCTATATGATTCCGAGCCAGATATTCGGTACAGGCATCAAATAAAAAGCGTGGTTCTATCCAGGATTTAGCAACCTTTTGTAAATAGCTAATGAGAGGTTCCTGATGTTGCTTTGCATCCCATGTTTTAAAACCCTGCAGGTTGAGAATCTTGTCGTAGATACGTGCCTTTTGCATACGACTAACACTAAAGCGAGGAACTTTAAATTTAGCGAAATATTCTTCAGCAATAAAGGTTAGATCTTCCTGCAATTCCTTGTAAGGCGGGTTGTGTTGGATCGGTTTGATTTTAAAATAACCGAGAAGTGCTATGGCATAGCATTTATGATTGCGATTCCTGATGGATTTAATAACGTCCTGTTCCGGGTCATTCAGTGCAAAACTGACACGTTTTCCTTCAAGCGAGAGACTGGGAATGCCATATAGGTCGTTAATTTCAGCTTCGTGAAGTATGGTCAGGCGTTCTTTATAAGACATGGGCTTCTCGCGAAACCTGGAATACTACTATAAACTGGATATTACAGCGATTTTGAAAATTAAGGTGCCTCTGGATGCCTTATGACAGTTGGGCTGTAGCGATAAGTGTTACATTAGGACGGAATGTCCCCAGAACCCCTGAATAGCTGGCAGCACTTCAAGGTCAAATACGGTTTCCGTGTAGCTGCCTCGCTTCAAAATCAGTAATTTTTGCTCTACCTTCATAACGCTGAGCAGTTTCTGACGCTGAGCCTCAACCCACCAGCCTAGGTCAGCCGGTATTTTCAGCGGCAGACCGGCGTATTCAGCAAAAAAATATTTACCAGTGATGGTGATTTGTGGCGCTGGGTAGAACGTAAATCTCTTCTCAACTTGGCGGTTAGTACGTGGATCGATAAAAGCAAGTAAAATCTGAAACTCCCCGATGCGCATAAGTTCCGCCATAGCTTCCACTTTACTAAAACGCTTCAATTCAGTTGGGTAATACAGTGTGATTTCGTCTAATTTGCTCATAGCTAGCTCACTGTTAAAGCTCTTTAATCAGTTGGTCGTCCGGAGTTTAGATCCGAACACCGCGAGGCTTACGGGTTTTAGGATCGCGTAGGGTAACTCGATTCTTTGTAATGGCTCCGATTGACTGCTCGCCGCCGCGGATCTTGAGGTTGATTCCGCCCAGCTTGTTTGTATCTATCGTGCTCATGAGGTTTTACCAGGCTGTGGTGTTTAGCTGACGCTAGCGAAAACCAGGTTTGGCGCCAATACCAATAGGTCATGGGTACAGTATAATTACTCTATTCCATTATGTCTAATATTTAAGTGTATTGGACTTAGCAGGGGTTTTGGCCTGAAGTATCCATTTTGCTCTAGGACTTCAAACCAGTGCCCTGCAGTCTGTGTTGGTTAGAGATTTTCGTATTGCGGTGTCCTCGATTTCCGGCCAGGCTTCACGTGCCGAAACATTCCTCTTACTGACATCCTCCCTTCGCTGAATGCTCAGGAAGAGGATTCCCAAAAGAGAGTGCTACCTGATTACTCGGGCAGCCAGTTCCTGCTTCATTGAACAGCTGACGCCGTCTCTCCACAAGCTAGAACGCGATGCCCTCGTGCTTTTATATTGATCGCACCGGCCAGATAAGCGTTCTCTGAAAACCCACACTCAACGCACTTAAAACGAGCCTGCGTCTTGCGGTTGTCGACACTGACATGCTGACAGGCTGGGCACGTTTGACGGGTGTAATGCGCCGGCACCGCCAGCACTTCTCCGCCCCGGAATTCGTGCCAGCCCTGGTTCAGTATCGACCGGTTCAAGCCGGATTTTGCGGCAACGTTGGTGCCCGGATTGTCCGTGGTGCCTTTGGCTGAGCGAGACATATTGCTGACCTTCAAATCCTCAATCACGATCATTGCGTGGTGTTCGGCGACAATTAGGATGACCGGTTAACGACAATTATCTTGGCCGGTTGGGTGTAACAATCGGTACTTTGTTTTCCACTGTGGAGCACAAGGTGCCTGGTCAACACATAACCAACCGACAAGAGGAGCTGTACATGCAGCACCGACAAAATGGCGCAAGCCAAGAAGTAGCTGCCGCCAAGGCAGGCGTTTCTGTCCGATCTGGGCGACGCATCGAGACATCAGCACAAAAACCCTGCCTTGACACCGAGCGGCAATGGCGTACCCGAGAAGATCCACTGGAAGCGGTTTGGGAAACAGAGTTGCTCCATCTGTTAGAAAATGAGCCTAAGCTGACCGGTACAACTCTGCTTGATTATCTGCAAGAGCATTACCCTGAGCACTACGATCAGACCATTCTGCGCACCCTGCAACGCCGTGTGAAGCTCTGGCGGGCGCTACACGGGCCGGAACGCGAGGTCATTTTTCGCCAGCAGGCGGTTGTGGCGCAACAGGGGTTTTCTGATTTTACCCACCCCGACAACCCGGTTACGATTCAATCCAAGACCTTTCCACACCTGCTCTATCAATTTCGATTGGCCTACAGCGGTTGGCGCTCGGTTACCGTCGTTCAAGGTGGTGAGAGTTATGCGGCTCTGGCGGCGGGCTTGCAGCGAGCCTTACAACAGGTGGGTGGCAGTCCCAT
>NZ_AAXY01000019.1 GCF_000169375.1 Marinobacter sp. ELB17 | reverse complement strand
TCTCTTAATGCCCCACCTTTTGGTGGGGTTTTTTTATGCTTTTCGCCTGCCTGGCGGTGGCAAAACTACAGCCACTTTCTACCGTCGCCTGCCCGGCGGTGGCCAGAGCACGGCCACTATCAACCCCGCAACAAAACCACCCAGGTGGGCTTCGTTGGCCATGTTGCCCATGCCCAACATGTTGGGCAGCGGGGTAAACCCCAGGACCATCCACGCCAGGGCGAAGGTGATCAGCGCCGGCGGGAACTGGAATCTGGGCAACCGCCGCTGGCTTAGCCAGCAATAGCCCATAATGGCGTAGACCACCCCCGACAAGCCACCAAACAGCGGGCCAGTGACCAGGTATTGCAGCCCATTCGACAGCAGGCTGGCCACCAACGCCAACACCAGCAGCCGGGTTCGGCCGTCTATAAACTCGATTTGACTGCCCAGGAACCACAACATCACCGAATTGAAGATGATATGAGGCCAGCTAAAGTGCAGAAAATCTGGCGTAATCAGGCGCCATACCTGGCCTTTCGACAGGGTATCCAGTAACGCGTTCAGGCGTTCAGCCAGGCTGAACCATTCATACTGGCGGGGGTCGACTATCATCAAACCGGCAGCCAGTTCGTTGCTGCTCATGGCGGTTAGCCACACCGTAACCACCGCAATCACGATGACACTGATCACCACCGGTGCATGACCGGGCGCCGGCTGCCAGCGGCCGTTGACGATGGGTGAACGGCGGCCGGGTTTTATCTGTTGATCGTCCATTAGCGTGCCAAACTGTCTTCACTGGTGGGGTAATTGCGTTGGTCTATGTTACTAGGCCATTGCACATCTACCCATACGAATTTATCCGCCGACAAGACTCTTTCGCCGTCCATACGATAGGCCGCCAGCTTGCCGTATTTTACTGCGCTGTAGTCAACACAGGCCACATTGGATTTTAGTTGTGACGGTTTGCCGTCCATCCAGTAATGGCCCACAAACACCGGGGGCGCATCCAGCGGATAGCTCAATAGCTGGCGATGTTCATCCGGCGTTAGCACATGCACTGCCACGTCTGCGGGCAAGGGGTCGGGTTGGAATACCACGTCGGCGTAGGTGTGTGGATTGTCTGCCCAGAACTTGGTGCGGAAAAACGTGCGTACAAACCCGTCACTGCCGGTAATCGCGACACCTTCCGGCAAGCGCAAATCGGTGCCGCGCAGCAGGGTGTCCATCACTTCGCCGGGGAAAGAGTCACTCACCGACGAGGCGTGCAGAAAATCTTCAGTAATGCAGCCGTCAGGGTGTTCCTGGCGGAATCGGCTAATCAGGCCATCGTCCCAGCAGGCGTGCACGGCACGGAAGTGTTCGTCGTCTATACACAGTGGGATGGTGTAAAACCATGCCAGGAAGTCTTTCCACTCGCCGGGGTGGGCCTCGAACTGCTCGAGAGTCTCTTTGATCAGGCGGTTGTGGCGGGGTATGTGCTCACGCAGGTAGGTATTGCCGCTGTCTGGGCGGGCACGGGTACAGTAGCCCAGGGCGTTGTACTCGTGGTTGCCCATCACAATGCGGGCCGAGCCACGCTCGACCATGTCGCGCACCAGGTGCAGCGCTTCGCGGATGCGCGGGCCACGGTCGATAATGTCGCCGATAAAGATGACCTGCCGGCGCTTGTGCTCGTACACGCCCTTCATCTTGGTATAGCCCATCCGTTGCAAAAGGCTTTCCAGGGTAAGCGAACAGCCGTGAATATCGCCAATAATGTCGTAGCCGCGGCAGGGATTGCTGGACGGTGTGGCCATGTTCAACTCGCTGTTGTGTTGCTGGCCCAGCCAAGTTTATCCCGGCAGGTGGCGTAAAAGTTGTGATCGGTTGGGTGAATCAAACGGATTTTGAACGGTTTTTTACTGATGCGAATGATGTCACCCGGCGCGCAGGCAATGTTCATCTGGCCGTCAAAACTGACCTGCGGGTAAGCTTCGTTTGTTTCGCCAATCACCAGTTTTATTTCGCTGCGACCGTCCACCACGATGGGGCGGCTGCTGAGGGTGTGCGGGAACATCGGCACCAGCACAATGGCATCCAGCTTGGGATGCATAATGGGGCCACCGGCGGACAGGGAATAGGCTGTGGAGCCGGTAGGCGTGGCGACAATCAGGCCATCGGAGCGCTGGGCATACACGAAGTGGCCGTCGATAAACAGGTCGAAGCTGATCATGCGGGTGGATTTTCCCGGGTGCAGCACCACATCGTTCAGCGCCGTGCCAAAGCCCAAGGGTTTACCGTTGCGCTCTACGTGGCCGTCCAATAGAAAACGGTGCTCAACAATGTATTCGCCCTTAAGCACTTTGCTCAGGCGCTCTTCCAGATCGCTGGGGGAGATATCGGTCAGAAAACCCAGGCGGCCGCGATTAACGCCCAACAGGGGTATTTTGGACTTGGCCAGTTCACGGGCAGCACCCAACAAGCTGCCGTCGCCGCCGACAACAATCACCAGATCGCAAATTTCACCCAGCAGCCTTTTACTGGCAACCTGCTGGCCGTGGCCGGGAAGTATGCTGGCCGTGTCTTCTTCCAGAATTACCTGGTAATTGTTGGCGACCAGGTATTGTTTGAGCTGGCGCAAGGTTTCAACCACCTTAACGCTGCCCATGCGGCCAATCACACCAATGTTGCGAAATTGCTCCATGGAATTTCCTGTTGTTCTGCCGGGTTGCCATTCTAAAGCTGGCAGCCCGCTAGTACCAGCTTGCAAACTGGCGGATCGATAATGGCAGTTTGAGAATGCCAGTTTGAAAGTGCCAGTTTGAAAGTGCCGGCTAGAGAATGCCAGTTTGAAAGTGCACGGCAATAAAGAACGGGCGCCAAGCGCCCGTTAAAAACTCCTGATGCTGAGGCTGAGCCTTTACAGCTCGGCGGCTAAGAAGCAGCCCTGGTTGATGGCGCGTTTGGCGTCTAGCTCCGCTGCCACGTCGGCACCTCCAACCAGGTGCGTCGAAACATTGGCCGCTTCCAGTTCTGCCTGAAGCTCGCGCATTGGGTCCTGGCCTGTGCAGATGATGATGGTGTCCACCGGCAACAGCTTGTCTTCGCCCTGCTCCGCATGCTTGGCAGTAACGGTGATGTGCAGGCCTTCGTCGTCAATTTTGCGATAGCTGACGCCCGGGATCATCTGTACTTCACGATGCTTGAGTGATGTACGATGAATCCAGCCGGTTGTCTTACCCAGGTTCTTACCAATTTTAGAGGTTTTGCGCTGTAGCAGATACACCTGGCGCGCCGGCTCTGGCAGCTGGGCTTCTACGCCCTTCACGCCACCACGATGCTGACCACTGAAATCTACACCCCACTCTTTCATGAATGCGTCAGTATCCAGCGCGGCGGAAGCGCCCTGATGGGTAATGAACTCGGACACGTCAAAACCGATTCCGCCGGCGCCAATCACCGCAACGCGCTTGCCTACGGGCTTGCGATTTTTCAGCGCATCCAGATAGCTGATCACACTGGGGTGTTCAATGCCGTCGATGTCGGGCATGCGCGGCTGAACGCCGGTGGCCAGAATGACTTCATCATAACCGCCAGCAATCAGATCCTTGGCGCTAACGCGGGTATTCAGGCGCACGTCTGCATTGTGTTTTTTCAACATAACGCCGTAATAGCGCAAGGTTTCGTAGAACTCTTCCTTGCCGGGAATCAGTTTGGCAACGTTGAACTGACCGCCAATTTCCTCGCCCGAGTCAAACAGGGTGACTTTATGGCCGCGTTCAGCCGCGACCGACGCCGCTGCCATACCGGCCGGGCCCGCGCCCACCACCGCGATGTTTTTCGGGTTGGCGGTTTTCACGTAATTCAGTTCGGTTTCGTGACAGGCCCTTGGGTTGACCAGGCAACTGGTCAGCTTGTTGCTGAAGGTATGATCCAGACACGCCTGGTTGCAGCCGATGCAGGTGTTGATTTCCTGGGAGCGATCTTCGGCGGCTTTTTGCACCAGTTCGGCATCGGCCAGGAAAGGCCGCGCCATGGACACCATGTCCGCATCGCCTTCAGCCAGAATTTTTTCAGCCACTTCTGGCATGTTGATGCGGTTGGTGGTGATCAGCGGAATGCTGACTTCGCTCTTCAGCCGCGCAGTGACTTTGGAAAAGGCGCCGCGGGGAACGGACGTCGCAATAGTGGGTATGCGAGCTTCGTGCCAGCCAATGCCGGTGTTGATCAGGGTAGCGCCGGCTTTTTCGATCTCTTTCGCCAGTTGCACCACTTCTTCCCAGGTGCTGCCGTCTTCGATCAGGTCCAGCATCGACAGGCGATAAATCAGAATGAAGTTCGGCCCTACCCGTTCGCGCACACGGCGAACAATTTCAATAGGCAGGCGAATGCGGTTTTCGTAGCTACCGCCCCACTGATCTGTGCGCTGGTTGGTGTGGGCCACAATAAACTGATTGATGAAATAGCCTTCGGAACCCATGATTTCGACGCCGTCGTAGCCTGCTGTTTGGGCCAGCTGCGCGCACACGGCGTAGTCTTCGATCTGTTTTTCAATACCGGCTTCGTCCAGCTCTTTGGGAGTGAACGGATTGATAGGCGCCTGAATGGCAGACGGCCCCACCAACTCCGGTGAGTATGCGTAGCGACCGGCGTGCAGAATCTGCATGCAGATTTTGCCATCGGCCTGGTGCACGGCATCGGTGATGATCTGGTGCTGCTTCACTTCGTCGTCGGTGGTCATTTTTGCAGCGTGCTGAAATACGCCGCCTTCTTCGTTGGGCGCAATACCGCCGGTGACAATCAGGGCCACGCCGCCACGGGCGCGTTCAGAGTAAAACGCTGCCAGGCGCTCAAAGCCGTTTTTGGCCTCTTCCAGGCCGGTGTGCATAGAGCCCATCAACGCGCGGTTGCGCAGCTTGGTAAAACCCAGATCCAATGGCTCCAGCAAATGGGGGTATTTGCTCAGCCCCGGCGTGGCGGCTGCGTTAGGATTGGTGGCGGTCGTCGTAGTCATGCGTCTTCCTCATTATCGAGCTTCTATTTTTTGTATAAGCTACCCTTGTGTTTGCGGTTCAACAATATCCTACGGGCACAATTTGCTATCCTTGAGTGACTTTTTAAAAGCCTGAACCAATGCTGACAACAAAGACTACCAAGCCGAAATCGGCTTACGCCCTAGGTGACATAAGCGTGCTCTATGCTGCGGTGCTGTTGCGTGCCGCCGCTGCAGAAGGCGCAGACGCCGCGGGGCTGGGGCACCGGTTTCGGCTAGACGCACAAACCCTGGAGTCCGCAGAGGCACGCATCAGCATTCCCCGTTACATGCGCCTGGGACATGCCGCCATCACCGAAACCGGCAACCGCGCTCTGGGTTTGCGTATGGGGGCGCTGTCACGGCCTGTGGATGCGGGCCTGGCGGGGTTGGCTGGCGAGTGCGCAGCCAGCGCTGGTGTCGGTCTGAGCACACTGATTCGCTATGCTCTGCTCACCAGCCAAAACAGCCGCGGTTTACCCGAGGTACAAAGTGCAACTCGCAAGGCGGTGTTCTATTCCATCCGCCCCTATAACGACTACAACTGCTTTGTTGTGGATTCGGTTCTGGCGGCCTGGACCCAGTTTTTACGAACGCTGACCGGCGATTATGGGGTGCTGGAAAAAGTGCAGATTGAGTACCCGTCTCAGGGGATGGACGAGCTGTATGAAAGCTGGTTCCGCTGCCCTGTGCAGTTCGGCGCCGCTGAAAACAGCCTGGTGGTAAAAGCCGACACATGGCAACAAACCCCGCGCCAAGCCCAACCGGCCATGCACGGCGCGATGGTTCGGCAATGTGAGCAGCAATTACAGCAAGTGCAACGGGGCTGGACGCTGCAACAACAAGTGCAATACTGCTTAACACCGCTGTTTCAGGGCAAAACCCCGGCTTTGGGCACCGTCGCCGCAAAACTGGGCCTGACGCCATGGACCCTGCAAAGGCAACTGGCCGCCGAAGGCATAAAGTATAAAGAGTTGGTCGACAGCACCCGTCAGCAACTGGCCGTGGACTACCTGCGCGAAACCCGCCTGTCGCTGGCGGAAGTGTCGTGGCTGCTGGGCTTTGCTAATCCGGCGGCTTTTCATAAGGCTTACAGGCGCTGGTTTGCGGTTAGTCCCGGGGAGCATCGTAAGTGGCTGACTGGCCGGGGGCACGCAAGTCGGGGGCCAGACTGGGGACGGATTTGAAATCCCAAGTCGGGGACGGATTTCAAATCCGTCCCCATTCGTCCCCATTAAATCCGTCCCCGCGCGTCCCCGTTCATTATCCGACTGAATTGGTCGCCAGAATCTTTTTCAGAAAGTCCTGTGTGCGGGGGTCTTGCGGGTTCGAGAAGATCTCGCTGGGTGGCCCCTGTTCCACAATCCTGCCGCCATCGATAAAAATCACTCGGTCAGCGACATCTCGGGCAAAGGACATTTCGTGGGTGACTACCATCATGGTCTGGCGTTCCGATGCCAGTTGTTGCATCAGCCCCAACACTTCTTCCACCCATTCTGGATCAAGAGACGAGGTGGGTTCATCAAACAGGATGACTTCAGCTCCGGTGGCCATGGCGCGGCCAATACCCACCCGTTGCTGCTGGCCACCGGACATCGACGCAGGGTAGGCATCTGCTTTGTCCGCAAGGCCGATACGTTCGAGAATCTCCCGGGCGCGCTGGTAGGCCTTTTCTTTTGGCCACTTGTCTACCACCACCAGCCGTTCAGCAACGTTTTCCAGTGCGGTTTTGTTAGCAAACAAAGCGTAATTCTGAAACACAAAGGCCGTTCGCCGGCGTAGTGAGAGGATATCCGCCCGGCTTGCCCGGTTCACATCCACCGTAAGGTCGCCGACGGTGATTTCCCCCGCCGTGGGGTGTTCCAGAAAATTAATACAGCGCAGCAGCGTGGATTTACCCGTTCCCGATGGACCAATAATGACAATGATCTCGCCCTTCTCGATGGTCAGATTAATACCGTCGAGAACCACACTCTTGCCGAAGTGTTTGCTGAGAGATTTAAGTTCAATCATCGGCTGTAAGCCTTATTTAGGCGAATTTCCAGATACTTTTGCAATTGTGAGAGTATCTCGACCACGATCCAATACATTACAGCGGCGACGATGAACGCCTCAAAGTACAGAAAACTGCCGGATGCTTCTTTCTGGGTCGCCCCCATCAGTTCGGTGACCCCGAGGGTAAACGCCAGGGAAGTAGCCTTGATCATATCGATGAAGTAGTTCATCAGTGTGGGCAGGGCAACCCGGGTGGCCTGAGGCAGGATAATACGCCGCATTAGCTGGCTATTGGTCATGCCAATCGAGAGCGCGGCCTCGGTCTGGCTGCGATCTACGCCAATGATGGCGGCGCGGATCGATTCTGCCATGTACGCGGAAAAGTGCAGGGTCAGGCCCATGATGGTCGCGGTGACGCCGTCTATCACGGTTAACACGCTGAACAATTGTGGCAGCCCGTAATAGAACAAGAACAACTGGACCAGCAGCGGCGTGCCCCGGAAAAACGAGATGAACACGATGGTCAGTTGATTAAGTACCGGGATGCCCAGCACCCGCACCACTGCGAACACGCAGGCAAGAATCAATGCCATTACCATGGCAACCCCCGCCAGTTGCAGGGTAAGGGGCAGATAACCAAGCAGAACAGGTACCAGTCCGAGCATGTACTCTACGTTCAGAACGTCCATAGGGTGTCAGGCCTTGTGGTGCCTATCATGGCTGGGTGATGTCAGTGCCAAACCATTTTTCGGAAATGGACGCCAGAGTGCCGTTTTCCCGCAGCGTTCTCAGAGCCTGATTTACCTCGTCTCGCAGGGCTCGCCCTGTTTCTGTGTCTTGGAACGGATAGGCGTTGGTGATTTGTGAGAAGGCTTTACCGGCCAGTGCCAGCGGCAGGGGTTTGTCTTTGATGATCTGGCTGGCGCTGATCCGGTCCATTACAAAGGCATCTACGCGGCCCAGGGCGGTGTCGCGTTCAATATTGCTCTCGTAGGTTTTGATGTTGATCTGATCGGCGTAAGGCAGTTCACGCAACAGTGTTTCGAAATTAGAGCCGAGGTTCACCGCGACCGTTTTGCCTTTGAGGTCCTCGACACTCTGAACCTCGGTGTTACCTTGCTTGACCACCACTTGGGCACCGTCGTAAACGTAGGGTTCACTGAAAATATACGCCTGCTGCCGTTCTTCGGTGATGGTGATCTGATTGGCGACGGTGTCGATACGTCCGGTCCCCAGCAGACCAAACAGCCCCGAGAAATTCGCAGTCTGGAAGATGATCTCCCGCCCCATCTCTTTGCCCAAGGCGTTCATGATATCTACCTCAAAGCCTTTGAGTTCGTCTTGTTCCACGAAGGTAAACGGGAAGTATTGCCCGGACATGCCCACTTTCATTGGGTTTTCCTGAGCCAGCAACTGAGGGCTGACAATAAGCGATAAAACCATGAGTGTGTTGATTAGCCAAAATTTCATAGTGTCTCCTGAGCATTTGTGGGCCTTTAGGCCAATGACCAAACGGGCCTGAGCTTAATTTGAGTGTCTGAGATCATTTCTCTCTATTTCTAATCGATCATTCAAGAATATTAGGTGAATTATGCAGTTCCGCCAAATTCAAGAGCCAGGAAGAGTGAACTCGATACCGGGATTAAAAGACGTTCGGCGGGACAAACTATACGTTGAATGATCGCTCAAAAATAGATATGGTTAAGATGCTGAACGATCATTCAGCAATATTTTTCATCAGGAGATTTTAGAAATGGTTAAATTTACTCTCCATGACAAGAATTCCGCTCCAGAGCAATCAAAGCCTCTTCTTGATGGTTCGGTCAAGGCTTTCGGCATGATTCCAGGGTTACACGCGGTTATGGCTGAATCCCCGCAGGTGCTTGAAGCTTATAAAAAATTGCATGAACTGGTGCTGGCAAGCAGTTTCGATAACGATGAGACTACGGTGGTGTGGCAGTCGATAAACGTGGAGCATGCCTGCCACTATTGCGTTCCTGCGCACACCGGTATCGCCAAAATGATGGACGTGTCAGACGACATCATAAACGCGCTCAGGGATGAAACGCCCTTGCCAAACCACAAGCTTGAGGCTTTGCGCACCTTCACCCTAGCGGTTATCCGTAAGCGTGGAGAGGTCAGCTCAGACGAAGTGCAGACCTTCCTTGATGCGGGTTATACCCAGCGGCAGGTATTGGAGGTAATGCTGGTACTATCCCAGAAAATAATGAGCAACTACATCAACCATATCGCCGAAACGCCGGTGGACGAGCCGTTCAAGAAGTTTGCCTGGCACAAGAGCCAGTAATGACTGGACAGATTTGCTCTTGCTCGGACACTACCGGGGACAGGTTCGCTGCTTGGGGACAGATTTGAAATCTGTCCCCGGTAGTGTCCCGTGGTGCCTGTCCCCTGGTGTCCTGCTCGATCGGCAGCCAAAGCGTTAGAGGGTCTCTGTGAACATCATCAACAATGCGTTTGATAGACTCGATGAGGAGATGCCTTCCGAGGCCTTAGCTGAGTTATCAAAACCCGGTGCCACATCGGCACACACGAACTCCAAAACAGGTTTGTTTTGACAGCGGCAATTACAGCTCTACCGCATCATTCACGCCTTCGTCGTCGTCGTATTCTTCCGAGCGGATTTCAAGCAGTTCTTCTTGGTAGTCGTTCATTTTTACGTTCCCTTCTCTGTTTTTTACAGCATGGGGCGTGATTATGACCGGCTGATGACAAAAAACTGGAGTCAGATTATTGATACAGCTCAGGGCGCAGAAGGCTCACCGCCTTGCGCTTTTCGGTAAATCCATGCCAGGCCCAATAACGACAACCCCAGCCCCATAAACGCCGCCACCCGCCAGAAACCGTCAAGACCTGACATGTCTATGAGGAAAATTTTTCCGATCACCAGGCCTAGCAACGCCATACCGGTTTTATAAATCAGCGCATGATGACTCTGCGCCGAACTCTGTGTGGAATAGATAATAGCGGCGATGGAGTACAGCATGCCGACCACCGAATAGGTGTACAGCTCGCCCTCTCTGATTCCAGACCACAGGGCCATATCGCTGCCCTGCCAGAGCTGCCGGATTTCCAGAGCGGTGAACACAAGAAAGCCCGCCGCGGCAGCGCAAAGCGACCATAACCTGGGCGCAATACTTGGAAACCGGCTAATAACCAGGGCCAGAAGCACCGGGCCACCGAAGGCTGGAAGCAGCATATTGAAGATAGGCGTAGCGCTGATAATGCTGCCGTTCCACCATGGGTTGTGTAGCGTCAACAGTGTGAAGTAGCTGACACCAGAGAGCCCTAGCAGAACCCAGGAAAATATTCTGTAGAGCCACGCCAACGATTGGCTGGACTTCGCGCGGAAGGCATAGGTGGCACTGAGCGCACCCCACAGCAGGGTATTCAGTGTGGCTTCAACCAGACCGTATTCGTGGGTGAATATATCGCCGTCATACAGCCAGTAACGCAGTTCGGTACCCAAAAACAACACCAACAGGTGCAAGGTTGCACCTTCAAGCCACGGGCGAATCGAGTGATTTCTGGCTGCCAGCCGGGTTGCGGCGGCGGCAAAAAACGCGGCTCCACCGTAAGTCCACAACGACCAGTGCACACTGGCATCATAGCCCTGAAGCCAAGGGTTGAAGGTTAGCCGCGCGATAACCATCGCCAACACGACTTTTAGCAACAGGTACAGCTCTGGCATCTGATAACGCCTCGCCAGCCAGGTAAGGCTGACGAACTGAACCGACAGTGCCAACGAAAGCGATGCTTCGCGGAAGGCCATCACCGTTGCCAACGAATAACTGACGTGAGCCGCCAGCAAAGCCCAGACAACGCCATTTTTATAACGGGCCGGGCCCTCCATGCGCCACGCCAGACCGCCATAAACGCCCCCAAGCACCAGAACGGTTACGGCCCACACCGCGGAGGTTTCGCCATAGCCTTGCAACAGCAGCCAGCCCAGCACCAGCCATACCAGCGGCGACAAGAGCGTGAGCGATGCCCAGCGCCGTTGCTCGGCGTTACGCCCCCACTGCCACAAACCGAGGGCCGTAACCAGTATGACGGCGGCAATCAGGTAGCTGAGAAAACCTGCTTGCTGGCTTATGGGTAGGGTTTTGAGATAAATGAATTCCGCATTCTCGCCGACTCTATACAGCAGCCAGCCCGCAGCGCTTGCCAACACCGCGCCCCAGGGCAAGAACCAGAGCCGCTCCCGGCTCTGTGGAATAAACACCGCCGCCGGCAAAATAAGCAGCCAGCTCCAGAACAACGGAATATCCGCAGGCTGCTGGGCAATCGACAAACCCCAAAGAACCAGCAGCGCGACAAACGCTTCGCGTGATTGCGAAGGCTTTACCTGTTCACCACCCGGCAATAACCAGAAAACCACAAACAGCGCAGCAAGGTAGCACGCTGTAGCTGGCCCGGAAGGTTCGAGCATGGCGGTGAATGCCCACCACAGCAGCGCTCCGGCTAATGTGGCGTACCACAACCAGTCACGAAACACATAGCGCATCAACAGTAGGGAGCTGACGGTGATCAGAAAACTGTAAGACAGCATGAACGCCACACTGCCGCCTTCGCCACCCACGAGTAGAGGCACAACGTAGGCGCCGGTCAGACCCATAATGGCGAGTATCGGTCCGTGCACCAGCGCTAGCGACATGGTCACAAGCGACACCGCAGCAAGCGCGATCAAGCCCGTGATCGGGCCAATCAGTTCAAAATGATGAACTCCCGCCAGTAGCGCGGCATAGAGAGTAACGCTGCCGCCCCCGGCCAAAGCCGCAAATACCTGGTCGGTGCCTTTGTGCCGGCGGCGCAGATATTCCGCGCCCCCATGCAAGGCAAGGCCGATGGCCAGTGCTAACAGAAATTGCTGAACCGGGCCAATCAGGCCCGCATTGATCGAATGGCTGACCATAAAAATACCGGCCAGAGCCACGCTCAGACCGCCCAGCCAAACCATCCAGTTTTCTTTCAGCGCTTGGATGAGATGGGAATAATCACGGCCGGCTAAGCCAGACGCCAGCCATTGGTTTGCCTGTTTAGCTGGATTACTGGCCGGCACCTGCGCTGCAGTAGCGAAATCGGGCACCGGCTCAGCTTGCGCTTGCGCCTTGGCGCTGTTCTGAATGGCCGGTGCGTCAGAAGACTCGACCTGACGCGGCACTGGGGCCGATTCGGTGGATTCAGCGGGACGCCTAAGCCGATCAATTTCGCGGCGTAATTCGCTGATTTCCCCACCCAACTTACTGACTTCCCGATCCAGGGCGTCGATACGGTAGACGTGAATATTCCGTTTTTTAAAGGCCAGCAGACCCAGAACCGAACACACGGGGATGAACAGTACGAGGCCCACGCCAAGAAGAAAGAGTAGTGCTTCCAAGTGCCTTTATCCTTAAGAAATCCGATTTTAATTCAGCGCTAGCCGTCAGTTCACAGCGCGGCCTATCGCTTTGCAAGTCACTATTCACACACAAAGAGCGGTTAGGTTGCGGCTGGCCTTGCCGCTGGGCAGAGGCTGGGCTAGCGCCATGAGTGATTGGCCAATACGGTCCGGTTTTCGCGTTTGAAGGCTTCGTAGTCATCTTCGCTCATATGGCGCCAGTATAAGGGGTCTCGCCCCTTATACTCGTCTTGGGCGCGGGTGGTGGGGTCCAACTGACGATGGGCTTCGAACAGGGGAATATCCGGCAGCGACTTGGTCACGTCCATGTACTGGCGAATCAGGTCCCAGTAGGCTAACACGTCTTCGCGGTTGGTGGTGGCGGCAAGAAGTTGGTTCATGGGCAGGGCCCATTCTTGAGTCTTGTGGACCAAAACCAGCCGGTACCAGATATTGCCCTGATGATCCGGCAGGCTCAGCAGGTAGCCGTCCCATTCATGAAAAGGGGCCTGCCCCCGGATTTCTCCGGACTGACCTTCCTTTTCCGGGTTTTTGAACAAGGTCACCATGCCGGTACGGCGGTTGAGCTCCCAGAGAGGACCTTTGGGTTCCTGGTAGACCACTTTGGGGTATTTTTTCTCTAGGAAGCGACCAATGCCCCAGCAGAGGAGCATGGGTAGGAAAAAGAATAGAAGCGTTGGGAGTATTCCGTCTGAGAAAAATTGTGAAAAAGAGTCGCGCTCAGGTTCAATAAACCATAAAACCAACCACGCGAATATGAATATGGGAAACAAAATATAGAACCCTAATCTCCCCCCATGCTGCATCCAAAGTAGCGCCCAGCTAACGTTGGGTAGGGTGGCGTAGCGTATGCTGTCGCCATTAATCCATCCAACCGGGTTAAACGGCTCTCCTCCGGCTTCCGACTCTGCTTTGAAGCGCCGAAGGCTTTCTTCGTCCTCCCTGACTTCCTTGGGACCCCAAGTCTTGAGAAAGTTCGGAGGATAAACGCCAGACAGCTTTCCTTTGGGCAGCGGCGGCCCCATGGTCCAGCTTTTGCGGAACAGCGTGCTCTGTTGGCTGGCCTCTGACGGTTCCGGGGTTTTACGATTGCTACGATAAGCGGTCGCCTCATAGCCGGCAGGGCCGAGGGTGGCGGTCATGTGGTCTCTTCCGGTTGATGGGTCTGTTCATCCGCCCAGAAAAGCTGGTCGATCTTAGTGAAATCTGGTTCGCCATGCACAGCCAGATCGAAGGTGGCCGGGTCTTGCAGCTCTGGAGCGGGGAACACCAGGTTGCGAGAGCCTTGACCGTAGTCCCAACTGCTGTGCCATTGAGCCCGGACCAGCACCTCGCTGGTTTTTACACCCTCCTGGCCCCGGAAGTTCTTGAATGTCACCCGAGGCGGTAGGGCCAGGTAGTAGACCTTGCCACCAGGCAAGGACTGCTGCAGCACGACCCTTGGCTGTTCCTGCAAGATTTTCCGTTGGGTTTTCGGACCACGCTGCGTGGGCTTGCGGGTGACCTGCACCGCACGCATAGCGACGGTCAGGCTGGCCTCGTTTAGCATGGCGGTCGCATTGTTTTCCACTCTTACCACCGTGTTGATTTTTGCAAACTCGCTGTCCTGGCGGGGGTCTATGGTGTACCCCTGACCTGCCAGTTTGGCTGACATGTTGTGGGCCGTCTCGATGGTAATACGAGGACTGGCTAACAAGTCCACCAGCCGGTAGTACGTTTCTTGCGGGTTGTTGGCCAGGTGAAGATAGGCATCATCCTGTTCTGGCCCGAAAGGTCCACGCTTCAGCCAGTCCACCAGGGGCGGGTCGTCCAGCACTACTGCCAGTAACCCGGCCCCGATAGCCAGGGTGGCACCGGTCACCACCCAGCCCCAGGGACCCAGACCCAGCAGTATGGGAGCGATACCCGCTTCGGTCATTTTCGCCATCATCAGGCCGCCCATTAGTACCATACCGCCACCGACGGCTGAGGCCCCGTAAGCTGCAGCGGCGTCCATATCGCCGGTGTCCCACTCATGGGCCATGTCCAGTAGTGAAACCGATATGGTGAGCCCGGCTGTGACGATGCCCCCGAGCATGCGTTTTGTTACTATTTCTGGAATTGCGCGAGCCAAAGAAGGTAGTGCTCTTCGAAAGACTGGGTTGGTGGTCTGGAAGGCTTTCTCGCTAAGCTTTGGCAACACATTCCCCCAGATCTTGAGATCTATGCTTAGCCGCTCAGCAGCAATGGTGCCTGCAAAAAATAGATCCAATCCTGCACTTACAACTCCGAATCCCGCACGAGTTAGACCTTTCTGAGCCTCGACTTTTCTCAAAAAACTGAATTCACACCAAATATTATGCCCTTCAATTACCAACACCAAATAAGGCACCCGTACCCGGCTAAAAAGTTCATCCCACCGTTTAAGCCTGCGCATATCCCGCTGAGCCCGGACCACCTCGGAGGTCTCGGGGGCGGCGTATACCTGCATCCGCCGGGCCTCGGCGGTGTCGGCTAGATCGGGGATAGCGGATTTGCGGGTACTGGCCAGGGGGTTGCCGTCAGCATCCAGGTATTCTCCGTAGAAGCGCCGGTGGCCATTGGCTTTGTGGGTGTATTCCCGGTCTGCTTCTGTTAACCCCATGTCCAGGCCGGACGCCGGGTCGCGCAGACCCAAGATAATCCAGCCCTGTGGGACGGCATTGCGGGCGACCATCTGGACACTTCCCAACAGAGCGGGGTCGCGCGCCTTGGCCATCCGTAGCAGGGGGCCGTAAAGTCGGCTATCGAGCCTGTAAGTCTGGGATTGCAGCCGGTTGGCCAGCGCCCGGACATGCTTGTCGATTCCATCCAGGATGGCACCAACGGCGGCCATCCATCGCTTGGATTCTGAGGACAGATCGATGGCATCGGTTTTTACCAGACCTGCCAGTGCAGCAGCAGTGAGGGTTTGCACTTCGTCCGATTGTGGTGGCTGGTCGGGTAACTGCTCTAGGTCGGCAGGCCGGCAGCGACCATCGCCACACTCTCCCCGGTTCCCACTTTCGGTAGCTGCGCTGCCCGCTCCATCTGGTTGCTCCGGCGGGAACAGCATGGCGTGCAAGGGCTGATCACGGCCGTCTCCAACAATTTTCAGGACCAGATCGTTGGCGTCCCGCACCTGAGCCTCGCTGGTAGGGGCCGAACGCGCGAGGTGATCGACACTGTTGGGGTCTATGGCGAGGACATGGAACAGATCCCGCGTGAGGGAAAAACCCTCGAGATAGTCGGCACCGGAAAGGCTGAACAGGTCCGCCATGGCGACCTGATTATCGGTTTGCCGGACCAGGTCCGCCAATTGTTTCTGGGCTTCGGCCAGCTCCTCCCTCGCAAGCTGGCGTTGGGCTGTCAGAAGGTGGGTGTGCAGAGGACTGAAGCGGCTGGTGTCAATCTCTTCCAGGTGACCGTGCAGGGGGTTGGCCTGGCCCCCCAGTCGCTCGGGCCCCATCAGCCGGTAGACTACTTGGGCGCTGTCGCTATGGGGCTTCTGCCCGACCGCTTCCAGCAGGCTGGTTAAAAAGCTTTGGGCTTCCAGTGCTTCTGTCAGGCGATGCCGCAGGCGGAACAGGCGGTCTTCCAGGATAATACCGCCATAACCCTTCTCCCGCGGGGCGGCAAGAATGTCCTCACTGGATTCCAGTGTTTGCCAGAGAGAATTTTCTTCAGTGCCGGAGGTTTCATCCATAAAGGCCGCTGCTCGCGCTGCGGGCGCTCGCCTCAGGGGTGCGTCCCGGTAACGCGCGGCTTCCCATGCGCCCTCTCCAGATTCCTTGTCCGCGGCGAAAGCCTGAGCTTCTTCGCATGCCTGTCCGTAAAGGTTTTTTGCATATTGGCCGCGTAAATCATAAACGCTGCTCCAGGGCTTCGGCAGATGCTGCTCCAGATAGGGCTCCCGGAGCCTCATTTCAGGAAGTTGTAACAGGGAAATCAGATGCCCCGGCGTCTGCCGATCGCTCAGTTGCGAGGCGACCTCCAGCGTTGGCTCCGGACCTTTTAACCCCTGACACCTTTCGGCCCGAGCCGAATCAGAAGTCTCTAGATAAGCAACACGCCGCGAGGACCACTGTACTTCAGAGAACGCCATCTGGAATTCACAAAGAAGAGATCGATTCATTTCGCTGGCCGGCACCCAGATGGCCTGTTGAGGCTTTCCTAAGGCCGGTCGCCGGTCTTCCGTCAGATAAGATTCGTCGCTGTTCCGGTAATCCGTCAGACGAATATCCAGAAACTCCATGGTTCTCGAATCGGAGTAGCGAACTTCCAGTTCCCGCCAGAGGTGCCCCTTTCTGAATACGTAAATAAAGCCCGGGCGCACAGGTACCAAATGTTCGTTCGGGTGACCAGGCTCAGGTTCGGGATCATGAATGAGTGTCAGAGGAACCAGCGGCAGGATACGGTTCCACTGTTTTTCCATTTGCCTTTCGGTGGCGGAAACCGCTTCAAACAGCGGCACCCGCACAGAAGCGCCCTCCTCTGCTTCAATATCCAGCCAAATATTCCTTGCAGGCTGGGCCTTCCAGGGCCAGACATGAAGCTGGCTGTTGTCGGGTTCCTCCAGTGAAACCTGTTTCTCCAGCCACTCCTGCTGTTCATTGTTACGCTCGTCAAAGATCCGGAACGAATGCCCCTCTGCGGAACTTTGCCCAATCACCTCAATGATCAACGATTCGCCTTCGCAGGCCGGGCCACAGCTTCCTGCTGTCTGGGTAGACGTGGTTTCAGACATCCCTGTGATTCCTTTCCCTTAAAACGATAAATTCATGGTCAGGCGCTGGCGTCATTCAGTGCCAGCCACTGTTGCTCGTTCAGTGTCGGTATTGGCAACATGGCAATCGGCTCTGGGTTTTCATTCATTACCCAGCGCTGCTGACCTGGCTTGCCGTGCCAGTACAGAGCACGCTCAATTATATCAGCCTCCGGCTTTGATTTTGCCGCTAGGCAGTGCCAAATCTTTGGGTCGTAGAGCCGCAAAAGCCCTTTTCGGTTACCGTCAAAACACACGGTCAGCCGGGCTCTTAACCAACTGACAACAGCGTCCAGTCCCTGCGTAGACTCTAAAAGTAAACCGCTCAAACTTTCTTCTTCGAGGCCATTCAATCCCCAGCGGCATGCCGCGCTGTTCTGTGCCGTTTCCAACAGAATCGGGCTTTCATCCAGGTAGGCTTCCCACTCGCTGCCCGCAAACAGATAGACCCATCGAGGACTATCGGAGATATTGTAAAGTGCCTGAAGCACCCTCTCTTTTTTCTGCCGGGATTCCAGAACCAGATAGCGCGCATCGGTTGAGCTGACCATAGTGTACGACCTCTCCATTTATAGCTGCTGCGCTCGACCACACGGGCAATTGTTCAAGGGGCAAGAGCCGTCTGGCCGTTCCTGACACTGCTCCACCACCGCAGACCTGTTCATTCTTGCCTGCTTCAATCGATGGGCAACTACTGGGTTTGGTTCGGCATTCGCCCTCTGCCCAACATCCGCCAACTGCACAGGCGCCACGGCCCCACCGTTCTTGTCCACCAACCCCGGCATCTCCGGCACCTGAATCTTCTGCCCACTCCCCCCGCCCGCCGAGCCACCGGCGTTCATTTTGATCGCGGCACCGCCCATGGACACGCCACTGGGGTCAATTTTTATGAAGCTGCCGCCGGCTTTGAGGGTGATTTCTGCGCCAGCTTCTACCACTACCTTTTGACCAGCCTTGATGTGTAACTCTGTACCGGCCTCGTTGAGCCAGGCACTGCCTGCTTTGAGGTGCAGTGTGCCGGTTACGCTAAAGCTGTGGTTTTTGCCTGTGTGCTCGCGCTTTTCCCCGCCTATGGTTTCATGTTCGTTGGCTTTAACGTGGCTTAGCCGGGTTTTCTCTACGGTCAGATGGCTGTCATTTCTGATGACTTCGGTGCGGTTGTTTTCGGTGAGCAGGTCCAGGTTTTTCTGAGCGTGAATATACACCTGCTGTTTTTCTGCTTCGTCTTCAAAGCGCAATTCGTTGCTGCCTTCGCCCTTGTGGGTGCGGGTTTTCAGGACGGTACGGGTTTTGTGTTGTGGCAGCGCGTAGGGCGGCATGCTGGTGGCGTTGTAGGTGCAGCCTGTGATGATGGGCTGATCCGGGTCGCCGTCCAGGAAGGAGACGATGACTTCACTTCCAATTCTGGGCAGGGCCATAAAACCATATTGGCCACCGGCCCAACCCTGGCTAACCCGGAGCCATGCACTGCAGTGCTCGTTGTTTTTCCTGCTCTCTGCCTCATTTGGCCGCTGGCGCCGGTCCCAGGGGAAACGGACTTTTACCCGGCCGTGTTCGTCGCAGTGGATTTCTTCGCCCTCTGGGCCTGTGACTATGGCCACTTGTGGCCCGTTCATCACAGGTCGGGGACGGATTTGAAATCCGTCCCCGTCGGGCAGATCGGAGACAGGTAAATCGGGGACAGATTTGAAATCTGTCCCCAAGCTTGTCTTCATGTCAGGGCGCCAGGTTTTATTGGCTGGTATGGCGCTGAACGTGTTGTGATAGGTGGTGGGTTCGGCGCCAGCTTCTTGTTCTAATGCCTGAGGCTGTTTGCCAGTATGGGTGATGCTGGTCAGCAACCAGTCGCGGTTCATGATCTCGTGATTGTGACTGTTGAGCTTAACTTTCGCACCGCAGGTGAAATCTGGCCGGTTGCTGGCACCCGTGGCGGTGTTGGCGTCATTTCGAAGTGCATCCAGGCGCGCTTGGGTAAAGCGCTTGCCGCTGGCGTCGGCTTTGAATCGGCCGGGGTAGTCGAAGTGTTGGTAATCCTGGCGTTGGTTTTCGGGGGCCGCATGGTGTTCGTGCCTCATGGCGTAAGCTGGATTTTTGAAGGTGTAGTCTTTCATCACCACGGCCGAGGCTTTTACGCGTTCTTCGGAGCGCAAGCGAAATACGGCGGGTTGCCGGCTACTGCCGCCCGCTTTGGCGTTGTATTCCGCGCTGTCCAATCTTGGGGAGTCACCGTGATGGTCTGCAAAAATAACCGTTGGCTGCTGGCTGGCGTCGATGCTGCCGTGACAGTAGCGGTAATGCCAACCTTCTTCCGCCGCCAGGCGTTGGATAAAGGCCAGATCACTCTCCCTGTGCTGAACACAGTATTCCCGAACGTCGCCACCGCACCTCAGTTGGAACGCTGCGGCAGGTATTCCGCGTTCTTGCAGAAGCGCGCTGGCAATGGACTCTGTGGTCTGGCCCTGAAAAATACGACTGTTGTACATCAACTCAAGGCGCCACAGAGGCGACTGCAGCACGATTTCATAACGGGTGCGGTGATGGCCGCTGTCACACTGTACACATTCGCTGACCACGCCGGTAAAGCGCCGCAAAGGCTCGTTGTGCTGCCATATCACCAGGTCAACCGATTGTTCCAGAACATTGCCGGGGTCAATATCAGAACCGGTGCTGGCCAACTGCAGACGACCGCAGACTAGCTGTGACAGGCTTTCTGTTAGCTCGAAGCCAACAACGGAGAATACTTCTGAGGGAAACTCACCGACTTGTGCGGTGAACTGCAGTCCATTTGCCTTGGGCATATCTTCAATCCTTGAAGGTATGTGTTTGAATGATGATAGTCTATTTCCGCCATGCTGCGCTGTCGAGCGTGTCGCAAATCATGCGGTAGGGGACAGATTTGTGAGTTTGGGGACAGACTTGAAGTCTGTCCCCAAAGATGCGGGGACGGATTTGAAATCCGTCCCCAGGAAACGAAATCCGTCCCCTAACGAAAAAACCCCAGATTGTTTCCAATCTGGGGTTTTTAAATTTGGCGGAGCGGACGGGACTCGAACCCGCGACCCCCGGCGTGACAGGCCGGTATTCTAACCAACTGAACTACCGCTCCAAGCTGAAACCGTGTGTGCGATCTTTTCAGATTGCTCGGTGACAACGAGGGCGAATTATAGAGACACCCCACTTTATGTCAACGGTTTTTATGAATATTTTTTATTTTCTGGCATCCAGGCGTCCGGCACGACTGCCACAAAGCCTGTTCAATCAGAGTCGGGCCGGGCGACCACCGCCACGGGCAGCGTGAAGTAAAAACGGGTGCCGCCGTCTATCGGGCGTTCAAAACCAATCTCACCACCCTGGGCGTGAATCAGTGATTGGCAGGTGGTCAAGCCGATGCCCATGCCGTCGCTTTTGGTGGTGTAGAAGGGCAGAAACAACTTTTCCTCGGCGTCGTCTTGCAGACCAATGCCATGATCACGCACCTCGATGCGCACAAAGCCTTGTGCAGTGAGCGTTGCGCTCACCTCCACCGGTACCGCCGAGTCAACGCTGCGGGTTGCCTCCAGGCCGTTGCGGATCAGGTTAAGGGCTACCTGCTGGACCTGAATCGGATCTGCAAGCACGTCAGGCAGGTTTGGGGCCAGAGTCAGCTCTATTCCGCCCTCGTTATTGCGCATGTCGACTTCCGCGAACTGGCGGGTATCTTCGAGCAAAGCGGCGATAGCGACAATTTCTTTGCCAGTGGCAGGCTTTTTCATAAACCGGCGGATACGACGAATAATCTCACTGGCCCGGTGCGACTGGGCTTCGACTTTGTCCATGGTCTGCTGTAGCAGACCTAAATCCGGCTCTGCTTTGCCCACCAGGCGTTTGGCCACGCGGGCGTAATTGGTAATAGCGGTCAGCGGCTGGTTCACTTCGTGAGCAAAACCTGCGGCCATTTCGCCCATGGTGGTCATGCGCGAGGTATGAGCAAGCTGGTCGCGCTGTTCCTGCACCGTGGCACGGGCTTCTTCCAGCGCCTGTTCGTTAGCCAGTTCTTCGGTGATGTCGCGAAACACGACAACAGCGCCATGCAACTCGTCGGCATCCTGTTTAGGCGAAGACCGATATTTTGCGCGAAACGCCGACCGGTCTACGCGCAGCATCTGAATATCGCGCTGC
This sequence comes from Marinobacter sp. ELB17, assembly GCF_000169375.1. GTDB lineage: Bacteria > Pseudomonadota > Gammaproteobacteria > Pseudomonadales > Oleiphilaceae > Marinobacter. The sequence goes on along the minus strand of NZ_AAXY01000019.1, from coordinate 54,535 downwards.
GCCTCTGCAATGCCGTGACGACAGGTGGCCTGAACCGGCAGGGGTTCCTGACTATCGCCCCCGCCTGCAAAGTGCAGGTCAAAAAAACATTGGCCAATCAGCTCTGCCACCGGAGCGTTCATAATCTGGCCGGCGGCGGGATTGGCAAATTCGATGATTCCATTTTCGTCGAGGCCGTAAATGCCCTCGCTGATGGCGTTAAGAATACGGGACTGATCACTTTGTAATTCACGGTTACGCGCCTGAAGTTCGCGCTCAAGGCGAATAACCCGGGCGTGGGTTTTTACCCTCGCGATCACTTCTTGTGACTGAAACGGCTTGGAAATGTAGTCGGCACCACCCAGCGAAAACCCTCTTACCTTAGCGCTCAGGTCATCAAGGGCTGACAAGAAAACCACCGCGCAATCGGCGGTGGCCGGGTCAGCTTTCAAGCGACGGCAGACTTCATAGCCGTCCATTTCCGGCATCATGATGTCCAGCAGAATGACTTCTGGCTGATGACAATGGGCCAGTTCCAGCGCTTTTTCGCCCCCGTTGGCGATCAGCAGCCGATAGCCTTTGTCTTTCAGAGTCTCATAAAGCACTTTCAGGTTCTGGGGATTGTCATCCACTAGCAGAACCGTTACCTCACGGTTGTCGATGACGGAATCAGTCATATGCAAGAAGCCGGTTACCATAGTAACCGTATGATGCCGTTCGGATCATCGTGGGTCGATAAGGTTCTTTACTGACAGCACCATCCGGACCAGATGTGCCAGTGAATGGGTGCCCATCTTGTGCATCACCCGGGAGCGGTGAATCTCTACGGTGCGCTGACTGATTTCCAGCTCTATGGCAATCACCTTGTTGGCTTGGCCGGCAATCATGCGGTCCATAATTTCGTGTTCGCGGGGGGTCAGGCTTTTTACACGGCGCACAATTTCCTGCTTTTCACCCAGGCTTTTGCGCTGCTGGCGGTCTTGCACCAGGGCGGCTTCGATCTTTTCCAGCAGGGCTTCTTCGCGGTAGGGCTTCTGAATGAAGTCTATAGCGCCCTCTTTCATGGCGTCTACCGCCATGGGAACGTCGCCGTGCCCGGTTACAAAGATAATGGGCAGAATCGAGTGTTTGTCGTTGAGTTTTTTCTGTAGCTCCATGCCATCCATACCCGGCATACGGATATCCAGCACGATGCAGCCCGCCATGGCGTCAGAATAGCTTTTCAGAAACGCGGTAGCGCTGTCGTAGGTTTTTACCGGTTTGTCGTCTGACTGCAGCAACAACTCCAGTGAATCGCGCACCGCTTCGTCGTCTTCAACCACGTATACCGTTTGTTGGATGTCCGTCATCATTTTGCGCGGGATACCCCGTCCTTCAGGGCGGGGAGGGATAGCGCGTCGTGCGTCAGCGCGACTCGTTTTTCCTGTCTCCCTCCTCCTTTCGTTGGTTGGGTTGGATGTGATAGCCGTAGCCATCCGCTCGCTGGGTTAATGTGCAATGCCGATATGAGATGCCTTGTATGGCACCGCCCGGTGTCTGGATATTGAAACTGCCGGTCTTGCGAACGGCGACCCGTCCCAACCAGGTGCCGGCTTTCATGCCTGTCGGCACTACGGCGCGCACCATATCGCCGGTCTGAAACCCTTGGACTTTTTTCTGGCGCATCAGATAGCCACGAGGGAAACCGTATCTTGTGAGTCTTGTACGCTGATAGCTGCCACGCCCGGTAGCCTTGATCGCCAAGGTTGGAATGTCCCAGCCCTCTACGATCTCGACTTCTCCGACGCAAGCCGCATCCAGCGCGTGAGTCTTTGGAATGCGCAACTGACAGCGATTGAACTTGGTCCGGCCACCGGTACTCACTTCAACCGGCAGGCCCGTCTGCTTCAGTGCCTGATGCAATGCCCACCGGGTGGAGTTGACCGCTGAGGCGTCTCTTAAAGGCTTCTTACACTGTTTTAGAATACGATCCAGCCTGGCCTGGTGATTTTTCAGCCGTTTTGATGTGGCAAAGAATGAAACCAGGGACTTCCGGTTCTTTTCCCGGTTGCACGGCCGGCACGCCAGCGTCAGGTTGCTGATCCGGTTCGAGCCACCGTTAGCCTTTGGGTCGATATGCTCAATTTGCAGCGGTGTGTCTTTTTCGGTGCAATAGGCGCATTCGCGGCCCCACTTTTCCAGTAGGTATTCGCGGATCTCGTAGCTGAGCAAGGTACCTTGCTGGTATTCGACACCGCTGACTTCCGGGTTTTCCATCTTTTGCGTATCGAATCGAACCAGCTCCTGGCTAACGGCGGTTACCGGAGCTAAAGCCCAGAGCCGATTCACCAGGCTTTTCGTGGTATCGACCCGATGCTGGAGACTCGGGGCCAGCCAGCCTTTCGGCTTGGTTCGATTCAAGAATCTGGGTGCCCGGTACCGCAGTTGATTGCGACGCCGGCGACGGAACGCCCTGCGTTGCTCCAGAGACTTGCTGATCTGGCGGCCGCGATGGGCCAACTCCATTAACGCCAGAACGTGTTGCTTCTGCCCGTTTTCTCTCACCACTGCAATCCCGGTGGTTTTGCTGCCGGGATCGATCTTGATACGGACCGGCTGTGTGATGCCACCGGTACGGTCTTTCAGCCGGATCGTAAACGGATACGCACGCACTACCACCGCTCGACCACGGTCGAGTAGAAGCCGCGCACGCCTTTCGGTGCACGGCATAAGGGGGTGTTTGCGTCTATCCAATACGAAGACCGACATCGTTTTCCTTTCAATGAATGCCCTTACGGGCCTTGTAACGGAGGCCGAAGCATCTCTCCCCTCGGGAATGTCTATCACCGGCTCCCGCTTGAGCGGCGACCGGAACCTTCGGCGCTTTACCTTTCGCCAGCGTGATCCCAGTCTTTCAGAGCGCCGAACTGAGGAAGCATTCGGCGGTGAGTCTTAGCGACCTGTGATAAACGTAGCGGGTTGGTGTCCACTTTCCCTGGTCAACCTGGCTTGCAGGGTGTTCTCTACAAGCTCCGTCCTTTAGGGCGGGGTAGTTGACGGCGCTGTAATCTCCTGTCCGTTTTATAGTGCTGGTCAGTGAATGGACGGATCTTTGTTGTCATCCCGACTATGTTCCTGCCGCTCGTGTTCACGCATTTTTTCAAACCGTTGCTGGATAATGCCAAAAACGGTGCCTTTAGGGTACCTGCCTTTGCTATCGGGCGTGCCCGCTGGCGTACCCATCAACATGGCTACGGCTTCTTCCACGTGGCTGACAGCGTAAACATGGAAGTCGCCGGCTTTCACCGCGGCAACCACTTCGCTGTCTAGCATAAGGTTTTGTACGTTGCTGGCCGGCATAATGACGCCCTGATTGCCGCTAAGGCCACCCTTAAGCTGGCAGGTCGTGAAAAAGCCTTCTATTTTCTCGTTCACCCCACCAATCGGCTGCACTTCGCCAAACTGGTTGATAGAACCGGTAATGGCCAAATCCTGCCTGACCGGCAGCTGCGCTATAGACGACACCAGGGCGCACAGTTCTGCTAAAGAGGCACTGTCGCCATCTACTTCGCCATAATTTTGCTCGAATGTAAGGCTGGCCGACAGGTGCATCGGGTCGTCTACGGCAAACCGCGACGCCAGCCAGGACGTCAGAATCATCACACCTTTTGAGTGAATGCTGCCGCCCAATTTTACGTCGCGTTCAATATCAATGACGTCGCCATCACCATAATAGCTGCTGGCGGTGATGCGGTTCGACAAACCAAATTCGAAACCGCCGGTAGAAAGCACTGAAAGCGCGTTGACCTGGCCAACGCAGCTGCCACTGGTCGTCACCAATGTGGTGCCATCGCGAATGGAGTCGTAAAAATGATCACGAATGCGACTGTTGCGGTAACGAGCGCTAACCAAAGCACGCTCTACGTGCACATCCTGAATCTGTTTGGCCTCGGCTTGGCGCGCCCAGTAGTCTGACTCGCGCAGCAGGTTTGCGATGTCTGCGGCGTGCAACGACAGGCGGTTCTGATGCTCAGCCATGCGGGCGCTTTGCTCAATCACTCGCGCCACGGCTTTATGGGTGCAGTGCAGCAGTTTTTTCTCGACCACCAGGCTGGCAATAAACTTGGCGTAGGCCAACTGACTGTCGTCGTTGCGATACATTTCGTTTTCGAAATCTGCGGTCACGCGGAACAGTTCTGAAAACTCGGGATCGTATTCCTGCAGCAGCATCCAGGTTTCACGGTCGCCGAACAGTACGATTTTCACATCCAGTGGCACCGGCTCGGGCTCAATGGAGATGGTGCCAGACAGGGTCAGTTCGCGCTCCAGGGAGTTAATCTGGATACAATGAGACTGCAACGCACGCTTGAGGGCGTCCCAAGCGAACGGCTGCTCCAACACTTTTGTGGCGTCCATCAACAGATAACCGCCGTTGGCGCGGTGCAAGCTGCCCGGGCGAATCAGCGAAAAGTCGGTAAACACCGTGCCTTTATAAGTAACGTTTTCGACGTAACCGAACAGGTTGTGATAAGTGGGGTTGTCTTCCACCTCCACCGGGATCTCTTTGGTTTTCTGATGTACCAGCAGATTCACCAAATAGCGCCGCGGCATTTTCTTATCCAGTGACGCGTAGGCAATCGTGGCCTGCTCATCATCGTCATCCAGAAAAATTTCCAGATTCTCGGACAGGTCTTTACGCACGGCTTCAATAAATCCGGCCACCTCTGGCAGGTCTTTGTAACGTTCTTTCAACTCGTCAATCTGGTGACCGGTAACGCCCTCCAGAGTTTCCTGGTTTAGCGCTTGCTGTTTGTCAGCGTATTCCTGCTCCCAGTCGGCCAGTTTGCGCAGGGCGCGGCGCAGGCGTTTTTCCAGATTATTGACAATCTCTTCAAACTTTTCGCGCTGAGCATCCGTCAAGGCCTTAAAAGACTCTGCGGTATGAGCTTCATCACCGCTCATAGCGACTAGCCGATAACCGCCCGGGGTGCTTATGGTCAACCTGACTTTTTGACGCTTGGCCTGCTTCGCGACTTTTTCCAGCTCGCCATCCTGAAGCGCGGTGTAATCGCTTTTTAACTTTTCAGCACGTTCCAAAAAGCCATCGCTATCGAAGGTTTGCGGAATCACCTTCACCAGCCGGCTCATCAGCTTTTCCATATCGCGCTTCAGCTGAATGCCCTGCCCGGCCGGCAGTTTCAGCAGCTTTGGCACCCGCGGCTCTTCAAAGTCGGCCACGTAGCACCAATCGTGGGACTGCTGATCGGTATCTTTGTGGTGTTCCAGGTACCGCAACATCATGGTGCGCTTACCCAGGCCATTGATACCGACCGCATACACGTTGTAACCACCGTGAGGCATGGCCAACGCAAAGCGCACCGCTTCCTGAGCACGGTTCTGACCCACAATTTCAGCCAGGGGCTCTAACTGGCGGGTACTTTTAAATGGCAAATCTCTCAGAACACAGGCTTTGTAGAGCTGATGCGAAGGCAATGACTTCAAGGTTTAATCCTGTAACAGTCGGAATACAAAGATGACTTACTGCGCACAGCAGCAAGTCCGATTTAATAATCGGGCCATTGTACATTTTTTAGAGGCAAGGGGCTCTTGCAAGCCGTTTAGATCATACCGTTATCGAGACTGGCGGCAATGTACAAGCCCAACTCTTCGCACTGCTGTTCAAACTCATCGGCGTAATTGCCACGGCACAGCAGAGGCTCTTGCACCAGTTTCCAGCGCAGGCCGGTGGTAATACTGTCAATCGCACGGCGGGTGCCAGTACCGTCATGACCGGCCCGAATATAAAAGGTAAATGGCAGGCCCTGGGTTTTTTCCAGGCACGGATAATAACAGCGATCGAAAAAATCTTTCAACGCGCCGCTCATGTAACCAAGATTTTCGGTGGTGCCGAGGATAATAGCGTTGCAAGCCAGAACATCTTCGGGGCCGGCATCCAGCGGAGCAAGAACCGTTACATCAACGTTTTCAATATCGCTATGGCTCGCACCAGCGGCGACTGCGTTGCGCAATTTGAGGGTATTTGGCGAGGGAGCGTGGGCAACAATCAATAGTTTTTTGGCGCTGGGCTTTCCGACTTCTGACTTTTCAGAGTCTGAACCTTTAGAGTCTGGCATAGCCGGCCTCACATTTAGTGCTTGTCAGCGCACTGCCATCAGCGGTGCGCTGACAAACTAACGGTCTTACAGTAGTTCGTCGCTGGCTTCTGCAGGCGCCACTGCGGCATCTTTTCCTGCATTTTTCCCTACATTCTTTCCTGCGTCTTTCCCTGCATCTTTCCCTGCATCCTTTGCCGCGTCTTTTTTCACTGGTTTGGGCATCAGCTTGTCGCGCACTTTGGCTTCAATTTCTTTCGCCATTTCCGGGTTTTCTTCCAGGAATTTGCAAGCGTTGGCTTTGCCTTGGCCAATTTTGTCACCGTTGTAGGCGTACCAGGCGCCAGCCTTATCTACAAAGCCTTCCTTTACACCCATGTCCACCACTTCGGCCATGCGGTAAATGCCCTTGCCGTACAAAATTTGGAATTCGGCCTGGCGGAACGGCGGTGCCACTTTGTTTTTAACCACTTTCACCCGGGTTTCGTTACCGGTGACTTCGTCGCCGTCTTTCACTGCGCCAATGCGGCGGATATCCAGACGCACAGAGGCATAGAATTTCAACGCGTTGCCGCCGGTAGTGGTTTCGGGGCTGCCAAACATCACGCCTATTTTCATGCGGATCTGGTTGATGAAAATCAGCAGGACGTTGGCATTCTTGACGTTGCCATTCAGTTTGCGCAGAGCCTGTGACATCAGGCGGGCCTGAAGACCAACATGAGAGTCGCCCATTTCGCCTTCAATTTCAGCTTTTGGCGTCAATGCGGCAACGGAGTCCACGATGATGACATCCACCGCGTTGGAGCGCACCAGCATGTCGCAGATTTCTAACGCCTGCTCACCGGTGTCGGGCTGGGAAACCAGCAGCTCATCAACGTTCACGCCCAGCTTTTCAGCATATTGAGGATCAAGGGCGTGCTCAGCATCAACAAAAGCACACGTTTTGCCCTGCTTCTGGGCTTCGGCAATAACCTGCAAAGTCAGCGTAGTTTTACCAGAGCTTTCAGGGCCGTAGATTTCACAAACCCGGCCATAAGGCAGGCCACCAATGCCAAGAGCAACGTCCAGACCAAGAGAACCGGTAGAAACGGACGGGATTGCCTCACGGGGGTGGTCGCCCATCTTCATGATGGCGCCTTTACCAAACTGGCGTTCAATCTGGGTCAGAGCGGCGGATAAAGCTTTCTTGCGGTTGTCTTCCATAGGTACGAACCTTCTTCAAAATGGTGCGTTAGAATAGTGCGCTGATAAAATAGTGCGCTGATAGGGTGCGCCGGTAATATGATGCGCTAATCTAAACTTGGGAACTGGCTGCCCCGGAAAATCACTGTATATTTAACCAGCATTAAACCACATTAGACAAAGCAGACCAACCCTTGTGTGGGGGATTTTTTAGCCATTGCGGGTCAGATATCACTCGATAAGAAACGGCGCACACTTTCAATCGCAAAGATCACAGCCTGGCGCCGCACCTGGTCGCGATCGCCGTCAAAATGCCTTAAACCGGTGCTGATATTCTCAGCGCTGCCCCAGGCGAACCACACCGTTCCTACCGGCTTGGCGTCGCTGCCGCCGCCAGGCCCGGCAACGCCGCTTACTGAAACGGCGACGCTTGCACCCGACGCTCGCAGCGCTCCGGCGACCATCTGCCGCACCACCGGCTCGCTCACCGCGCCGTATTCCGCCAGCGTCTGTTCACTGACACCCAGCAACGCGTGTTTAGCCTGGTTGCTGTAGGTAACCAACCCACCTGTAACGTAGGCCGAAGAGCCAGCCTGATCGGTCATGGCCTTAGCCACCCAGCCGCCGGTGCAGCTTTCTGCAGTCACTAGCATGGCGCTGGCGCGGGTTAATACGCTACCCAGTTCTGCCGCCTGCTGGCGGATGTATTCATCAGTGATCTCAGGCATGGTGACCTCATTTGTAATCCACGTTTCATCCTGCGGTGTAATTTTCTACAATCCACCGCCCGTTCCTCAAAACAGCCATCGCGGATGTCCCATGTCAGCAGCGCACACCGAAAGTCCAAAAATCACGCCCATGATGCAGCAATACCTGAAAATAAAGGGCCAGCATCCCAATGAGCTGGTGTTCTACCGCATGGGGGATTTTTACGAGCTGTTTTATGACGACGCTAAAAAAGCCTCGGAACTGATGGATATTACCCTGACCGCCCGCGGCCAGTCAGGGGGCAATCCGATTCCCATGGCGGGCATTCCGTACCATGCGGCTGAGGGTTACATTGCCCGCCTGGTGCGCGCAGGTCAATCCATTGCAATTTGCGAGCAGATTGGTGACCCGGCCACCAGCAAAGGCCCGGTCGATCGCCAAGTGGTGCGCATTGTCACCCCCGGCACCCTCAGCGACGACGCCTACCTGGAAGACCGCCGTGACAACCTGCTGGTGGCGATTTATCACCATAAGCAGCATTTTGGTTTTTCCTCTCTGGATATTTCCAGCGGCCGCTTTGCAGTGTCAGAGCTGAACAGCCCTGAAGCCTTGCAAGGCGAACTGCAACGGCTGCGCCCGGCGGAAATTTTGATCAGCGAAGACTTTCCTTTCACCGATTTGCTGGAAGGCTTTACCGGCATTCGTCGCCAGGGGCCCTGGCTGTTCGAACCCGATACCGCGCGACGGGTGATTACCCAGCAATTGCAGGTGCGCGACCTGACCGGTTTTGGCTGTGAAGATATGCACTTAGCCGTGTGCGCCGCCGGTTGCCTGCTGCAATACGCACGGGAAACCCAGCGCACCGCCCTGCCCCACATTCGCAAGCTCAGCCGCGAGCGCCGCGAAGACGCGGTCATTCTGGACGCTGCCAGTCGTCGCAACCTGGAAATTGACACCAACCTGATGGGTGGCACCCAGTACACTTTGGCCTGGGTGATGGACCGCACCGCCACTGCCATGGGTGGGCGGCAGCTGAGGCGTTGGTTGAACCGTCCGCTTCGCGATGTGGCGGTGGTACGTCAGCGCCAGCAGGCGGTCAGTGCGCTATTGAAAGATTTCGACTATGAACCGATTCACGACCAGCTGAAATCCATCGGCGATATAGAACGCATTCTGGCGCGCGTGGCGCTTCGTTCGGCACGGCCCCGTGATCTGGCACGGCTGCGGGATGCGTTTGCCGTGTTGCCCGATTTGCAAAAGGCCCTGGCCGCGGTTGATTCCACCCACATCGGCGAGCTAGCCACGACTATTGGCGAATACCCGCAGTTAGCGGATTTGCTGGGCCGGGCAATCATTGATAACCCACCGGTAGTGATTCGCGAAGGCGGGGTGATTGCAGACGGGTTTGACGCCGAACTGGACGACTTGCGCAACATCAGCGAAAACGCTGGCCAATATCTGTTGGACGTGGAAACACGCGAAAAACAGCGTACTGGCATCAGTACCCTGAAAGTGGGCTACAACCGGGTACATGGCTATTACATTGAAATCAGCCGCTTACAATCGGCCCAGGCGCCTGCGGATTATATTCGCCGGCAAACCCTGAAAAACGCTGAGCGTTTTATTACCCCGGAACTAAAAGAGTTTGAAGACAAGGCCCTAAGCGCCAAAAGTCGTGCCCTGGCCCGGGAAAAAGCCCTGTGGGATGAGGTTCTGGAGACGGTCGCGGCAGAACTTGCACCGCTGCAAGATGCCGCTCAGGCGCTGGCCGAGCTGGACGTGCTAAGCAACTTTGCCGAGCGCGCCTCCAGTTTGCGCCTGTGTGCACCGCAATTCAGCGATGAACCCGGCCTGCAGATTGAGGAAGGCCGGCACCCGGTGGTCGAGCAGCTATTAGACGATCCGTTCGTGCCGAACAATCTGCTGATAGACGCCAAACGCCGCATGCTGGTGATTACCGGCCCCAACATGGGGGGTAAATCCACCTATATGCGCCAGGTGGCACTGATCGCTTTACTGGCTTACACCGGCAGCTTTGTGCCTGCCGACAGCGCGGTGCTTGGGCCGGTAGACCGAATATTCACCCGCATGGGATCGTCTGACGACATTGCCGGCGGGCGCTCCACGTTTATGGTGGAGATGACCGAAACCGCCAATATTCTGCACAACGCCACCAAACACAGCTTGGTGCTGATGGATGAAGTAGGCCGCGGCACCAGCACCTTTGATGGTTTGTCATTGGCCTGGGCCACGGCCGAACATTTAGCGCAGGACATTCTGTGCTACACGCTATTTGCCACCCACTATTTTGAGCTGACCCAGCTCGCGGATGAACTGGAGCACGCCGTTAACGTACACCTGACCGCGACCGAGCACGATGACAGCATTGTGTTTCTGCACAACGTACACGAAGGCCCCGCCAGCCAGAGCTACGGCTTGCAAGTAGCAAAACTGGCCGGCGTACCGGTGGAGGTTATCCGCAATGCCAAAGCCCAACTGGCGAACCTGGAAGGCGCCAATGCAACGCCCGATGAAAAACGCTCAACCACCGGGTTGCCGCAAAAATTGACGCGACGGGCGACGGCTATTGCAGATTCAACTGCGTTTCAGGGGGATATGTTCGCGAGGCTGGAGCCCAGCGCGTTAGAGCTGGCGGTGAGCGCGCTCGACCTGGATGACATGACTCCGCGCCAGGCGCTCGAGCAGCTGTATCAGCTGAAACAGCAACTTGAAAAGTAGTGGCAAAAAAAGTGCGGATAAATTGATGTAAGTATAACGTTATAGAATACGGATGCTTGCGACCGGAGTAGTGGCTCCCTACAATATCGCGCATCAAACTATAATCTCGGGAGCCCGCATTCTAAGCTCCTGATGAGACAGACCAGCCAACCAGGAATATAAACATGACGTTTATCGTTACTGATAACTGCATCAAGTGCAAACACACCGACTGTGTGGAAGTTTGCCCGGTAGATTGCTTCTACGAGGGCCCGAACTTTTTGGTCATTGACCCTGACGAGTGCATCGACTGCGCCCTGTGCGAGCCCGAATGCCCGGTTGAGGCTATTTTCTCGGAAGACGAGTTGCCCGACAACCAGAAAGTGTTTATCGAACTGAACGCAGATCTGGCCGGAAAATGGCCTAACATCACAGAGAAGAAAGAGGCGATGGTTGACGCTGAAAAATGGGACGGCGTGCCAGACAAGCTGCAGTATCTGGAAAAGTAACTATTCATAAAAGTAAAACCATTACCGTGTGCGAGATAGAAAACAGCCGGCTAACTGCCGGCTGTTTTGTGTCTGCTGATCGTGTTTTTCCAGACACAAAAAAGGGAGGCACTGAGGCCTCCCAAGGACACACATCGTTTTGCCGCCGGGGCCTTGTGACCCCGGTCAGCAGAGTGCTTTAGCTTTTTGGTGTGGTTTCCGGCTGAACGATCACATCAGCGGCACCCGGGGAGTCCGGATCCGGCGTGAAGCCCAGCAGCTTTGTGCGCTCAATCAGGAAGTAGAGCACCGGCTGGAAGAAGCTCACCAGCGGCGATACCTGCACCGATAATAATACCGCCTTTCATGAAGCGCAGTATGAAGTCGACGAGTTTACTGCCAAGACGTGTAACGCCCAGGAACAGGAAAATGATAAACACCAGAAACTGCAGGGCAAACAGCGCCTGAATAGCTTCAGGGCCGGGTTCATAGTCGCTCAAGAACAGCAGCACCACGGGAATACCCGGCGAACCGGGTGTAATGTTGTTCTTGTGTGAGCTCTTGTATAAGTCCTTGCAAGGCGCTTTGCAGCTACTTGATTTCCTTAGCCTGTTCGCGCAGCAGGAATTTCTGGACTTTACCGGTCGAGGTTTTCGGCAGGTCCGAAAACACCACGGTTTTCGGAACCTTGAAACGGGCCATGTGCTTACGGCAGAAATCGATCATTGCTGCTTCGGTCACGTTGCCGGCGTCGGGCTTTAGAGTCACAAAGGCGCAGGGTGTTTCGCCCCACTTTTCATCCGGGCGGGCGACAACGGCCGCCTCCATAACCGCCGGGTGACGGTAAAGAACGTTTTCAATTTCAATGGTGGAAATGTTCTCGCCGCCGGAAATAATGATGTCTTTCAGGCGGTCTTTGATTTCCATGTAACCGTCTTCGTGCCAAACGGCCAGGTCGCCGGTGTGGAACCAGCCGCCGCGGAAGGCTTCTTCCGTGGCTTTCGGGTTCTTCAGGTAGCCCTTCATCACGGTGTTACCGCGCAGAAAGATTTCACCAATGGTTTTGCCGTCTTTCGGCGTCGGCTTCATGGTGCCCGGGTCTGCAATCATGGTGCCGCCTAGGGTGTGGTAACGAACGCCTTGGCGGGATTTGATGGCAGCGCGCTCTGCCAGCGGCAGATCGTTCCAACGATCTTTCCAGGCGCAGACGGTCACAGGGCCGTATACTTCGGTCAGGCCGTAGGTGTGGGTCAACGCGATGCCCATTTCTTCAACTGCACCAATAACCTGGGCGGGAGGCGGAGCACCGGCAACCATAGCCTTCACAACATGATCAATACCGGCCTTGGATGCAGGCGGCACGTTCAACAAGGCGTTCAGCACAATCGGGGCGCCGCACATGTGGGTAACACGGTGCTCGCGGATCAGCTGCAGAATTTTTTCTGGATCAACCCGGCGCAGGCACACGTGGGTACCGGCCATGGCGGTGATGGTCCAGGGGAAACACCAGCCGTTACAGTGGAACATCGGCAGGGTCCACAGGTACACCGGATGCATGGCCATAGACCATACCGCGGTATTACCCAGTGAATTCAAGTAAGCCCCACGGTGGTGATACACCACACCTTTGGGGTTGCCGGTGGTGCCAGAGGTGTAGTTCAGGGAAATGGCGTCCCATTCATCAGTCGGCATATCCCACTGGTACTCGGGGTCGCCTTCTTGCAAGAAGGCTTCATAATCCAGATCGCTGACCTTAACGCCTTCACCGTATTCGGGGTCGTCTACATCAATTATCAGCGGCTTTTTGTCCAAGCGGCTGACGGCTTCCAGAATCACTTCGCCAAATTCGCGATCGACCAGAATGACTTTGGCTTCTGCGTGTTCAAGCATGTAAGCAATCACTTCGGCATCGAGCCGAACGTTCAGGGCGTTCATTACCGCGCCGGTCATGGGCACACCAAAATGACACTCAACCATGGCTGGAATATTGGGCAGCATGACGGCGACGGTATCGCCTTTTTTGATGCCGCGGCCGACCAGCGCCGACGCCAGGCGCAAACTGCGCTCGTGGGTCTCGGCCCAGGTTCGGCGAATGGCACCGTGAATAATCGCAGGATAATCCGGATAAACACTGGCGGTGCGAGTAATAAAATCGATAGGTGTTTGAACGGCGTAATTGGCATCAACGGGCGTAAGGCCCTGGTCGTAGATCGAAGTCATTGTGTGTGATCCTATAGGTAGGCATAAACGCTGTTTTGCTTGGTATATTCTGACGAATCACCAAATTAGTTATAATTTACAGCTGAACAAATAGTATTAAATAGAAATATTACTATAAATTGCACCAACGTATTACAGTAAACATACTATACAATTGACCGCATATCGAAGATCTCCTTGCCATGAACGCAAATTACTTTGACTTATCAATGGGCTTTGCCGCCACCGATCCGCATCCACTGCTGATTGTTGACCACAAAAGCCGCACGCTGAGTATGAATCCGGCCATGAAAAACCTGGTCGAAGCGGTTGACGAGTCGCCCAATGCGGCTGACCATTCCGGCGCGATGGCCGATCCTCGACGTTTTTTGCCCGTGAACGTCGAAGAGCTGGTGCGAGCCTGCCTGAATCAGCAACGCCCTGTGGACAACGCAGAGGCGCGTTATAATGGCCAAATTTACCTTTGGGCGCTGGTTCCTGACGTTGCTCAAAACCAGGTATTGTTAAAGGGTCGGGATGCAACCCGAGAGCTGGAACTGCAAGAGCAGGCGGTGCGTGCCAACCGTTTGTACCGGCTGATCACCGAGAATACCACCGACCTGATTTCCCGCCACGCGCCGGATGGCCGTTTTATTGACGCTACGCCGGCGTCGTGGCGGCTGCTGGGCTACTGGCCGGAAGACCTGCGCGGGCGCCTGCTGGAAGACCTGTTTCCCGGTGGCCAGCCACAAAAGCACCTGATAGAAGCCCGCAACCGGCTGAGCGAAGATGGCTACGCCATTGTAACCGCGCAAATTGTGCACCGTGACGGCACCCCACGCTGGTTTGAAATTGCCAGCCGCGCCATTCGCGAAACCTACACAGGCGCGGTGGTAGAAGTGATCAGTGTATCCCGAGACATAAGCGCGCGGGTGGCGTCGGAAGAAAATAACCGCCGCCTGGCGAACGAACTGGCCCACGCCGCACGGCTGGCCACTCTGGGTGAACTGGCCAGCAGCATTGCCCACGAAATGAATCAGCCGCTGGCGTCTATTGTGAATTTTGCCAGCGCCAGCCAGCGCTTTCTGAAAACCGCAGACACCCAGCCCGCTAACCTGACCAGGGTAGGCGACGGTCTGACAAAAGTGATTCACCACGCCAATCGCGCCTCGGAAGTCATTCGCCGGCTGCGGGCGTTTTTGCGCAAGGGCCGCAAACGTTCAGAACTGCTGATACTGAATCAGGTGGCCAGCAACGTTGCCCTTCTGTGCCAGTGGGAAGCCGACAAGCATCGAGTATCGGTCGTGTGCCGGCTGCCAGAAAGCAGCCCTAACCTGACCGCAGACCCGGTACTGCTAGAGCAGGTGCTCATCAACCTGGTGCGTAACGCCATCGAAGCCAATGTGGAGGCCCGCGTTGATGCCAGCTCCGCATCGGCCATCACCCTGACCATTCGAGCGAACGATCTGGGCGAAACCCTAGTCGAAGTGACGGATCAAGGGCCGGGTTTGAACGCCAATGGCATCCGCCAGATGTTTCAGCCATTTTACACCAGCAAGCCTGATGGCCTGGGGCTGGGACTGTCCATGAGCCGTTCTATTGTTGAAGGTTTCGGCGGTTTTCTGGATGCTTACCCGGCGCCAACCGGCGGTTTGACGCTGGTTTGTCGATTTCCACCACCGGCCTGTCAAAAATCTATTATAAGTCCACGGGAGACACCCAATTGCCAATGACTGACCAGCCCACAGCCCAGACCACCTTGGTGTATGTAGTGGACGACGACGCCGGCATGCTGGAGTCCACCCAATGGCTGCTGGAATCGGTGGGCCTGGCCGTGGAAGCCTACAGCGACGGCCGCAAATTTCTGGATTCCATGACCGCACAAAGCAACGGCTGCGTTGTGCTTGATATTCGCATGCCCGGGCTGGGAGGCCTGAACGTGCAGGAAGAACTGCAAAAGCGTGGGTTGGCGCTGCCCATTATTTTTGTATCTGGCCACGCCGATGTGCCCATTGTGGTGCGCGCGTTCAAATCCGGTGCCTTTGATTTTATTGAGAAACCCTTTAACGAACAGCTACTGCTAGACAGCGTGCAGCAGGCACTGCAGGAGCGGCAACAGACCAGCCATCAACAGCAGGGCAGCAGCCAAACCACTGCGCTACTAGACACCCTCACCCGTCGCGAGCGAGACGTATTTTTGCCACTAGCAAAAGGCTACACCAGCCGTGAAATTGCCGAACAGTTGGGGGTAGGCGTAAAAACCATCGACCTTTATCGGGCACGGGTGATGAAACGGCTAGGAGCAGACAGGCTGCCAGACGTCACTGGCATCGCTCTTGCCGCAGGTTTGGTTGACGCGCTGGATTTGCGCAACAAACGCTAACTGGCAATATGATCGCTAAATCGACCGCGCCTGTACTTCGTGGGCAAGCGCGCCAAGCCTTACAACAGCGTGGTCGATTCGGTCACTCCATGGGTTGCCACAGTTTATTCGCAGGCAAGATTCAAACTTGTTTGAAATAGAGAACATCAAGCCCGGTGCAACATTGATGTTTTCTGCCCTGGCAAGCTGATAAACCAGTGTGCCGGAAACTCCAGCAGGCAGTTGAACCCAAAGCACAAAGCCGCCTTGGGGCCGGCTTATGGCTGTACCTTCGGGAAATGATCGAGCAACCGCTGTGCGCATTCGTTCCGTAGCTTGGCGATAATTCTGTCGTGCAGAACGCAGATAACGATCATAACCGCCCTGTTCAAGAAAATGCGCAACGGCCATTTGTGGGATGGAAGACGTCGCCAGATTCGAGAAATATTTGTGTTGCCTGGCGCTCGCCATATAACGCCCGGGCAACATCCAGCCCACTCTCAATCCCGGCGAAATGGTTTTTGATACGGAGCTGCAATAAATTACATTACCTGCGTGGTCAAAGGCCTTCGCGGGTTTCGGTCTTTCACCGGAATGGTACAAGTCGCCATAAATGTCATCTTCAATCAACGGTACGCCCGCAACGGCAAGCATTGAAACCAGCTGTTGTTTGCGCTCCTCCGACATTCTGGCGCCCATTGGATTGCTGTGATTACACACCACCACACAAGCTTTGACAGGCCACTGTTCCAGGGCCAACTCCAAACCCTCAAGACTGAGGCCTTCCGCGGTATGAGTGGGGATCTCCAGCGCTCTCAGCCCAACAACTTCTAACGCTTGAAGAATTCCGGGAAACGACGGTGACTCAACCGCGACGATGTCTCCGGGTTGGGTCACCGCCCTAAGACCAAGAATGATTGCTTCCTGCGCTCCGTTGGTGACGAGCACATCCTCAGGGGTGATCGGCACGCCTATCGTCGCCATACGCTGAGCGATTTGTCGGCGTAATGGTTCCTTGCCGGGAAAAGCATATTCCAGTGTTTCAATGCCACGTCGCGCCGCCCAGAGCGCGCTTTGCTGAATCTGGCGAAAGGGCAGAAAATCCGCATGAGGAATGGCTCCAGAAAGGGGCACCATGCGTTTTTGCTCGTCAGCGCACAATTCCAGGGTCATTTCCCGCGCATTAACAGGAACGGGACGGCTCCGATCGGTTCGCATGACGGGTTCCGGGGCATCCCGCAGCGGCAAGCGTACAAAGTAGCCGCTGCGCTCGCGGGCCTGAACATAACCGCGGGCCTCAAGCGTCTGGTGCGCTTGCAATATCGTCGAAACGCTGACGCCAAACTGCCGGCTTAGTGCCCTGACGCCGGGCAGCCGATCGCCATCCCGAAAGACCCCATCCTGAACCTGAGCCTGAAGCCTGTCTGCTACCTCGTTATAAAGAGCGCCCATCCTGTTTGCCTCGTTAAACCAAAAAGATTATAGCCTTTAAGCAGACTTTGACTTTATTTCAACAGACCGGCGGCAAAACGGAACATCACAGATGCCACTGAAAAATTGCAGTACAGAAAGCTAAACATACGATCTGTACCGGTTCAAAACCAGATTATCTGATTCTGTTTTGGAATTTGGTATGGGCGGAAAATGGTAATACCGTAACCAGAAGAAGGAGTTTGATCATGGGTATAACCAACAATCCCGCGTTCAGCGCAAGTCGGAATAACCTTTTTGGTTTCAGGCCGCCATCTGTGAAACTTGCCGCAAAACATCCTGATCAAACCCGTAAGGATTTGGCAGCACTAGGTCTATCTGTTTGCCAGTGCGATTCAAAACACTGGATAGTAACGCATCGCGCTACCCTGCCCGAGCTCCACTTTTACAGTGAGTGGGAATTAACGCAGTTTGCCAACCACAATTCACACCAATACGCCAATCAACCATCAACGGAGAACACATGACAAGCTATCCCATTTATCAGGTAGACGCGTTTACCAGCGAAATTTTCAAAGGTAACCCGGCCGCGGTCATGCCCTTAAAGGCATGGCTTCCCGACGGGGTTCTTCAGGCCCTTGCCGCCGAGAACAACCTGTCAGAAACGGCCTTTTTTGTTCCCGAGCCAGAGGCTAGTGAAGCAGACTTCCATATTCGCTGGTTCACGCCAGAAATCGAAGTTCCGCTGTGCGGTCACGCTACGCTGGCAAGCGCCTGGGTTATTTTCAACAAACTGGGTTGGACTTCAGACCGGATTCGCCTGCGCTCCAAAAGCGGTCCGCTTGGCGTGCACAAGCAATCCGACGGTTGGCTGGTTTTGGATTTCCCAAATCTTGCGGTTACCGAACAATCTACACCCAGCATCATCCTTGACGCTTTGGCGGATGCGCCGACTACGATTTTTTACGTCGCCAAAGACACCAACTACATGCTGGTGTTAGAAAACGAAGCTGCGGTAAAAGCAGCACAACCCGACATGCAGAAAATTAAACAGCTTAAGAGCTTGGGGTTGATAGTCACCGCGCCCGGAACTGATTCGGACTTTGTTAGCCGTTACTTTGTGCCGTGCGCCGGTATTAACGAAGACCCTGTGACCGGCTCTATACACAGTGCGCTGGTGCCGTATTGGGCAGAGAAATTGGGCAAGAAAGCTCTGGAAGCGCGTCAGCTTTCTGCACGTGGTGGTCTGCTGCGCTGCGAATTGAAGGGAGAACGGGTAGCCATTGCCGGCCAAGCGGCGTTTTACATGGAAGGCACCGTATACCTTCAATAGGGCTGGTATACTCTGTGCCCACATTTTTAGCGGCAGACGGTAATGACAACGCTTTCCAGTAACCAAAACGCCAACAATCAGCACGCTAATGACCATCGCGGCAGCCATTACGATGTCATCATCGTCGGCGCCGGCGCGGCGGGGCTGATGTGTGCGGCAACCGCTGGTTATCGAGGGCGTAAGGTACTGGTGCTGGATCATGCTAATAAGGCTGGTAAGAAAATTCTGATGAGCGGTGGCGGGCGCTGTAATTTCACTAATTTGAACAGCACCACCGCCAACTTTTTGTCCGACAATCCCCATTATTGCATTTCGGCGCTGAAACGCTACACCCCCAGACATTTTCTGGAGTTGGTAGAGCGGCACGGCGTGGAATACGAAGAGAAGGCAGCGGGCCAGTTGTTCTGTCAGCACAGCGCCAAAGACATTCTGAACATGCTGCTGACCGAATGTGAATGGGCCGGTGCTGATGTGCGGTTGAAAACCGGCGTTACGGAAGTGGCCAGAACGACCAAAGGTTATCGACTAACGGCAGGTGGCCAGGCATTAACCTGTGAGTCTTTGGTTGTTGCCTGTGGCGGGCTGTCTATCCCCACTTTGGGGGCTTCCGGTTTCGGCTACGACCTGGCCCGCCAGTTCGGGCTAGAAATACTACCCACCCGCGCCGGGCTGGTGCCCTTTACCCTGCACCCCGAGCTGAAGATGACACTGGCGCCGTTGGCTGGCATCAGCTGCCCGGTAAGCGCGGAGTGCAATCATGAACAGTTCCAGGAGCCCATGCTGGTTACCCATCGCGGCTTAAGTGGCCCCAGCATGCTGCAAATTTCCAGCTTCTGGCAGCCCGGTGACGAACTGTACATCAACCTGCTGCCGCAACAGCAGGTTGAGCAAGATCTGCTCAGCCTGCGCAAGCTCAAACCGCAAAGCACGCTCGAACACTATCTGAATGCGCACCTGCCAAAGCGCTTCGCGCAAGCCTTCAACGAGTTGCAGCGCTGGACCGGTCCGCTTCAAAGCTACCGCAACCCGGATATCGAACACATCAGCCGCACGCTGCAGCAGTGGACCATAAAGCCCGCAGGCACCGAAGGCTATCGCACTGCGGAAGTGACCCTGGGCGGCGTAGATACCCGCCAGCTATCCTCTAAAACCATGGCGGTTCTGGAACAGCCGGATTTGTATTTTATCGGTGAAGTGGTAGACGTGACTGGCCACTTGGGTGGCCATAACTTTCAGTGGGCCTGGGCATCGGGGGTGGCGGCCGGACAGGCGGCGTGAGTTTGGGAGCCAGACCGGGGACGGATTTCAAATCCGTCCCCTACGCCAGACAGTGCAAAGCAGGGGACAGATTTAAAATCTGTCCCCTGCTTCGTAATTTCTCAGCGCAGAATAACCAGTGGTTTTTTGGCGGATTTCAGCATGTTGGTGGTGGTACTACCGAGCAGAAACCTGCGAATTTTTGAGTGGCCGTAGGCCCCCATCACCAACAGGTCGATGTTGTGCTCGTCTTGGTACCTGTGCAGCACTGGCTCTACCTCACCACTGCGGATGGCCAGGGTTATTTCGGCTTCCAGCGGCGCCAGCATGGCCTCGGCTTTGCGCAGCTGCACCATGGCCTCTGGGCTTTCCTCGCCCACCATCACCAGGTGCAGCGGCATGCCTTTCAAAACCTGGGTGGCGGCTAAGTGCTCTACTCCACGAAACGCGGTAGCGCTGCCGTCAAAAGCCAACATGGAGCTTTGCGGCGCAGAAAAGTTGTCAGGCACCAGCAGAATTGGGCGGCTCATGCTGCGAATCACCGTCTCGAGCTGACTGCCAATCTGCACATCGCGGTCGGAGCTGCTTTCGCCATAAAGGCCCATCACCAGCAAGCGCGTCTGTTCCTGAAGCGCCAGTAGCGATTCGGTTAGGTCGCCGTGGCGCTGGCGCTTTTTGATATCACTGATGCCCGCCTGCCTAACTCGCTGCTCGGCGTTTTCCAGCATGTGATTGCCGTGCTCCAAAGCGAGTTTGGAGCGTTTGCGATCCAGTTCGGCCAGTTCGTCCAGCAAATGTTCCCGACTGCCAAGGCCAATGTTGCCGGCCAGGTCCGGCTCTGACGGGTAGCGCTCTTGGTCCAGCACGTGCAGCAGGGTCAGGGGCGAGTCCATATATTTGCTCGCCCAGACAGCGTAGTCACACACCGCCGGCGCAGCGCGTGAGCCGTCAATGCAGGCCACCACGTGCAAGGTGTCTTGCGGCGCGTTTTGTGGCGTCTCTTGTGACGTTTGTTGTGACGTTTGTTGTGAAGAGTGCTTGGCGTTCGGTGTGGTATTTTGCATATTAATGGCCTATCAGCTGGTCAACGCCTTCCGGCTTGTCGTGCACACCAAAGCGGTCAACGATGGTGGCACTGGCTTCGTTCATGCCAATAACTTCTACCTCGGCGCCTTCGCGACGGAACTTGATAACAACTTTGTCTAGCGCGGCCACAGCGGTAATGTCCCAAAAGTGGGCGCGACTCACATCTATTACTACCTTATCGACCACTTCACGGAAGTCAAAGGCGGCTATAAACTTTTCCGACGAACTGAAGAATACTTGCCCGGTAACCTTGTAGGTACGGGTACTGTCGGCCTCGTTCAAAACACTGTTCACGCCCATGTAATGGCCAATTTTGTTGGCGAAAAACAGCGCAGCCAACAGCACACCGGCAAATACGCCCAGTGCCAGGTTGTGAGTGAATACCACCACCACTACCGTCACCAGCATCACAATGTTGGTCGACAGCGGGTGGGTTTTCAGGTTGCGGATAGACTCCCAGGAGAAGGTGCCAATGGACACCATGATCATTACCGCTACCAACGCAGCCATGGGAATACGCACCAGAAAGTCGTCCAGCACCAGAATCAACACCATCAGGAAAACACCTGCGGTCAGCGTTGACAGGCGGCCACGGCCACCGGATTTTATATTGATGATCGACTGGCCAATCATGGCGCAGCCGGCCATACCACCGAGCAAGCCAGAACCGATGTTGGCAATACCCTGCCCCTTACATTCGCGGTTGCGGCCGCTTTCGGTATCGGTCAGGTCGTCCACAATGGTGGCGGTCATCATCGATTCCAGCAGGCCCACCGCTGCCAGCGGTATGGCGTAGGGTAAAATAATCATCAGGGTTTCAAGATTCAGCGGCACATCTGGCCATAGGAAAATCGGCAGTGTATCCGGCAGGTCGCCCATATCACCGACGGTGCGTACGTCGATATCAAACAGGAACGCAACAACTGTCAGCCCCACAATGCAAACCAACGGCGACGGCAGCACCTTGCCAAGTTTCGGTATATAAGGAAACAAATAGATGATGCCCAGGCCAGCCGCCGTCAGCGCGTATACGTGCCAGGTAACATTGGTCAGTTCCGGCAGCTGCGCCATGAAGATCAGGATGGCCAGGGCGTTGACAAAGCCGGTCACCACCGAGCGCGACACAAAACGCATTAGGCTGCCCAGCTTTAAGTAGCCTGCCACAAGCTGAATCAGGCCTGTTAGCAAGGTAGCTGCCATCAGGTATTCCAGGCCGTGTTCTTTTACCAGGGTGACCATGAGCAGCGCCATGGCGCCAGTGGCCGCGGAGACCATACCTGGCCGGCCGCCGACAAAGGCGATGATCACGGCAATGCAGAATGACGCGTACAACCCTACTTTCGGGTCTACGCCGGCAATAATGGAAAAGGCAATGGCTTCGGGAATCAGCGCCAGCGCCACCACCACGCCAGCGAGTAAATCGCCGCGCACATTCGACAGCCATTGATGTTTAAAGGTGTTCACCATATCGGGTTCCGTTTTACTTAAGGGTTGCTCAGATCGGGTCTTGGGCGGGAAATTAGCGGCGAAAAGGCGAAACAGTCTAGCAGATTGTGGCGTCTGGCAAAAACCCGTATATTTCCACGGTCTGACATTGACGCAAGGGATTTCTTAATGCTGTTTGCAATCATTCTGGGTGGCCTGATTGGCTCGGCCTTTGGCGGCTTCGCCGGCTTCATTATTGGCGGCGCGATTGGCGCATTTTTACTGAACCGAATAAAAAGTCGGTTAATCGGAAAACTGCAGAATATTCAAAGCGGTTTTGTTGAGTCTGTGTTCGCGGTCATGGGTGCGGTGTGCAAAGCCGACGGCGTGGTTTCACAAAATGAAATCGCCGTGGCGGAAGCCATGTTTACCCGCTTTCGCCTGAACGAAAGCCAGAAAACCAACGCCCGCGCCGCGTTCAACCGCGGCAAAGCACCAGAGTTTGATCTGGACGCCGAACTGCAACGCTTTATGCGCGTCAGCGGCGGCCAGCCGGCTTTGTTGCAGATGTTTCTGCAGGTTCAGGTATCGGCGGTAGCCGCCGATGGCGTAGTGCACCCGGCCGAGCACGACATGCTGGTTAAAATTGCCCGTGGCCTGGGGTTGCCAGAAAGCCAGGTTGACCAGCTGGAAGCCATGCTGCGTGGTGCCCATTACAGCCAGACCGGCGGCGGCCAGCGCTCCAGCGGCCAACAGACCGACGACGCCTATAAAGTGCTGGGCGTGTCGCCGCAAGACAGTGATGACGACATCAAAAAGGTGTACCGCAAGCTGATGAGCGAAAACCATCCGGACAAACTGGCCGGCCGCGGCTTACCGGAAAGCATGCGCGAGATGGCCGAAGAGCGCACCGGCGAAATCACCCATGCTTACGATGTAATCAAAGACGCCCGCAGTGCAAATGGATAGTGCGAATCCCGGGGACGGATTTCAAATCCGTCCCCTAGCTCCCCAAATTCGCCCCCTAACTGCCAGCAACTGTTTCACTTTTTGCCCGCTTTGCTCACCCAATACCAGCAGCGCCGGTGTTAGCAGCAGCGTAAGCAGGGTTGCGAACGTCAGTCCGCCGGCAATGGCGCTGGACATCTGGGTCCACCATTGGGTGGATGGCGCGTTTAGCCCTAGCGACGGCGTAATCAAATCCACGTTTATACCCAGCACCATCGGCATCAGGCCCAGCACGGTGGTAATGGCGGTTAGCAACACCGGGCGTAGGCGCAGGCAGCCAGTCTCCAGCGCCGCTGTCGCCGGCTCCATGCCGTCGGCGCGCATCTGGTTGTAGGTATCAATCAAAATGATGTTGTTGTTCACTACAATACCGGCTAACGCAATGGTGCCCATACCCACCATCACAATGCCAAACGGCTGACTGTTCAGCAGCAGGCCCAGCAGCACGCCGGCGGTGGACAGCACAATAGCCGACAAAATCAAAAAGCTTTGGTACAGCGAGTTGAACTGGGTCACCAGAATCAGCAGCATGAGCCCTATGGCCACCATAAATGCGTTAATCAGGAAGTTGGCCGCTTGCTGCTGATCTTCACTTTCGCCACCTTCGAGCACGGTTATGCCGTCCGGCAACTCGGGCATAGTGGCGCGCAGCTCTCGCAGCGCCTCTTCCACCTGCCGGCCGGGTTGCAGATCGGCTTTGATGGTGATGGTACGGCGGCCATCCACCCGCACGATGTTGCCGGTTTTATCACCGGGTTCTAAACTGACAAACTGCGACAGCGGTACCTGGCCCCGTGAGGTGTTCAGGGTTTGCCGCTCCAGCTGATCCAGTTCACGCCAGTTGTTAGGAACGCGCACCACAATATCCACTTCGTCACGCACGTCTTCAGGGCGGTAATTGGCCAGCACCAAGCCGTTGGTCACCAGCCGCACGGCGTTGCCGATGCTGGCCACGTCGGTACCGAAACGGGCAGCCGCTTCGCGATTCACCTTCAGGCGCCATTTAATACCGTCAAGGCTGCGGTCGTCTTCGGTGTCGACATAAGCACCCTGCGCTAGCATTTGCGCACGAATCGCGCTGACCGCGGCTTCCAGCTTGTTGGGATTACTGCTGCTAACCAGTAACTCAATCGGTTTGCCACCGGCCGGGCCATCTTCCTGCTTACGAAACTCTAACTCCACACCCGGAATGTCTGCGGTGCGCTGGCGAAAATCCTCCAGAATAATGTCGGCGGCACGCCGGGTGTACCAGTCATTAAGATGGTGACCAGCACGATGGCGGTCAGCACGTTGTTCAGCAGGTCCTGCACTTCGCCCGACTGGTCCATGATGTAACGGATATCCAGCTCATCGGGCAGGCGTTCTTGCGCCACCACGATCAGTGCACGCACCTGAGCGCTGGTCGCGATGATATTGGCCCCGGAACGCTTGGACACTTCCAACACCAGCGCCGGTTCACCGTTAATACGGGCAAAGCCCTGGGGATCTTTGTAACTGCGCTGCAGCATCGCCACATCACCAAAGGTGATCACCGTGTCGCCATCTACCTTGACCGGTATCGACATCACATCTTCGACGTTTTCAATCACGCCTGGCACTTTCAACGTCATCCGTCCGTTGCCGGTGTCAATAGAGCCAGGCGCCATCGGTTTTCACGCTGAGCAGGCGAACCCGGGAAAACACCACTTTGTTGTCGTCGCTGACGTGTTTTACGCCAGGCTTACCGTTGTTATCCAACGCCAAAAACGCGGGCGACAGGTGATGGGCGCTGACCTCTGGCAAGGCAATGGCCAGATTGGCGCTGCCACCGGCGATGCGCCTTTGCTGCGGGTTGTCCACCTCCACTTCGATCGCAAAGCTGCGGGTACCGGTGTCGGCGGCGCTGGCTAAAAAACGGACGCGTCCGCTCAATTCTTCGCCGTCCAGCAACCGCACACTAACCAACTGACCTTCGGCAACTTGGTGCACCGCTTGTTGGGGTATCTGGGCAGTGGCTTTTAGCCGGTCTACCTGAACCACGCGCATTAGCGCCGAGCCTGGCTGCACCAGGTCGCCTGTGTCGATAGACTTCTGATTAACCACGCCATCAAAGGGCGCTTGGGGCGCTAAATCGGCAATTGCCTGATTGGCCATTTCCAGTTCGGCTTTGGCCTCCGCCAGTTCGCTTTCCAGGCCCAGCAACTCCGACTCAGACGCCAGATTGCGACTGTGCAAACTCTGGGCCGCGTTCAAATCCGCGTTCAGTTTGCGCACCCGTGCCTGCCAGCGACTGCGTTCGGCACTGCGGCCGTCGTCGGTGAGGGTGAGTAATGTTTGCCCCAGGATGACGGTGTCACCCAGTTCCACTGCCAGTGATTTCACCGTTGAGGACACCCGCGCCGACACCATAACGGATCGCCAAGGTAAGACCTGCCCTTGTACCAACAATTCGGGCTGATAATTACGAGCGTTCAGGGTTGTGACCTCTACCCGGCTCAACTCGGTGTTCTGCTGTGCCGATAGTTCCGGCGCTTTGGTTTCTGTCCGTTTGATTTCGCCGCTGGCCATCCAGACTAGCAACGCCAAAATTAACAATACAGACAGGCCGACAGAACTCCATTTAAATTTGTTCATACTGCTCTCATTGGGAAAACCGGTTGTTGCGAACACGACTGAAAAAACGGGTTGCCAAACGCATAAAAAACAGGTTAGATTCTACACAGGTTCGGTATATGAATTTCAAAGAGACACGTATTAAATGAACTTTAACGTTGTGGTTGTCCTCGTGAAGCTAGTCCTGGTGGTGATGGTATCCCCCGGGGGTTTTTGCGTGGATACACAGTTGAGGCGAGATTTCTAAACCGACACTGCAAACACCAAAGCCCCCGGCACCGAAAGGTCCCGGGGGCTTTTTTTTGGCCTTTTTGGAAACACTTGAAACGGTAAACCAACACTCACAGGGACTCAGACCATGAACGGCGCGCAGCACATACTTAAGGCTTTCCAGCAGCACGGTATTACCACGGTATTTGGCTACCCTGGCGGTTGCATCATGCCGCTATACGATGCTCTGGTGGGTGATGTGAGTGTGGAACATGTGCTGTGTCGCCATGAGCAAGGCTGCGCCCTGGCCGCTGACGGCTACGCCCGCGCAAGCGGCAACTTGGGCGTGTGCATTGCCACGTCCGGCCCGGGCGCTACCAACCTGATTACCGGAGTGGCTAATGCGTTTCAGGATTCGGTGCCGCTGCTGGTCATCACCGGCCAGGTGCCCGCCGCACTGATTGGCACCGATGCGTTTCAAGAGACCGATGTACTGGGCATGACTCTGGGCATTGTTAAGCACAGCTATCTGGTGGATGACGCCGACAGCCTGCCCGGCATTCTTATTGAAGCGATTGCATTGGCGCAAAGCGGTCGACCAGGACCGGTATGGATCGATATTCCCAAGGATATTCTGCTGACTCAGGTAAACCCGCAAGCAGCGGATCAGCAGGAACGCGAGGGTTGTGAAAGCGCAGAGCCACGAACCGATTCGGCCACACATAACGGCGCCATTGATAAAGACATCAACGAGCTTATGCGGCTGCTGCGCGCGGCCCGTAAGCCATTACTGTATAGCGGCGGGGGCATCACGTTAGCCAGCGCTGAGGACAGCTTTCGCGAGTTTGCTGAACAATCGGCCCTGCCCGGTGTTGTCACTCTAAAGGGCATTGGTAATCCGGGCCGGCACAATCCAAATCACCTGGGCATGCTCGGCATGCACGGCTGTCGTGCCGCCAATCGCGCTGTGGACGAGTGTGATCTGCTTCTGGTGTTCGGCGCCCGCCTGGACGACCGCGCGACCGGAAAGCCGGAAACCTTTGCTCCCAACGCAAAGATTATTCACATCGATGCCGACAGCGCCGAGTTTCATAAGATCAAAGCGGCGGTATTAACCATCAGTGCCGATCTTAATGACGTATTGCGCACCCTTACCCTCGGGGTCAAAGCGCAGCCGCTGAATATCGAAGCGTGGCAGAAGCAATGCCGCACCTGGCTCACTACCGGTGGATTTCAGGCGGCAGATAACGAGGAAGCCCTGGCGCCCATCACCGGCCCGGCGTTTGTTCGCCAGCTGTCCCGTATTGCCGGTGATGACACGATTATTTCTTGCGACGTGGGCCAGCACCAGATGTGGGTGGCGCAGCATTATCAGTTCAATCACCCGCGCCAGCACCTGACCAGCGGCGGCCTGGGTACCATGGGTTTTGGCCTGCCTGCGGCCATAGGCGCGCAGTTCGCAAAGCCCGGCACCGCGGTTATAAACGTAGCCGGAGATGGTTCGTTCATGATGAACGCCCAGGAGCTGGCTACTATTCGCCGCTATCGCCTGCCGCTGAAAATAATCATTCTGGATAACCAGTGCCTGGGCATGGTGCGCCAGCAGCAGGAGCTGTTTTACGACAACCGCGAAAGCCACATTAACCTGGACGACAACCCGGATTTTGTCGCTATGGCGCGGGCCTTTAATATTCCAGCGTTGCACATCAACCGCACCGATCAGGTTCGCCGGGGTATTGAGACAATTCTGGCCTACAAGGGCCCGATGCTGTTGCACGTGGCCATTGCTCGCGAAGAGAACGTGTGGCCCACGGTAAGACCCGGCGGAAGCAACCGAGACATGATGGAAAATACCAAACCAGCGAAGAAGAAAACCGAGGAGAATGCAGCATGAGCCAGGCCATCACATCCAGCATAACGACATCCGGAACAACTATATCCAACCGGCATGTTTTGCATTGTCGCATGCAGTCGGAGCCTGCCGGCCTTGAACGCTTGTGCCGTGTGGTGCGGGTTCGGGGTTTTCGGATTGCGGGTATGTCGGTTGAGTGCAGTGGGGAGCATTTTGAGATTGCTCTGACGTTGGAGGGTAGCCGGCCGATTTCTATGCTTCAGTCGCAGTTGTTGAAACTGCATACGGTGGCGGAGGTTGTTCTTGGCGCTCAGCAGGCTCGTTCTGTGGCCTGATGGTTTGGGAGCGGGTTCGCTTGGTAGCCTTTTGATTTGGTGGCGGGTACGCGGAGTGGGGGTATCTTTCTGTCAGGGAAAAGGTTTCTGAGCGAAGCGAGTTCTTTTCCCAGAAGAAAGGTACCCCCGCCTCGCTGCTTCCCCCCATGTCAAAACACAAGAGGAAGAACCGCCAAAAGTCAGATCAACTCAATAGCCACTGCCGTAGCTTCCCCACCGCCGATGCAAAGTGCAGCCACGCCGCGCTTCAGGCCTTTTTGCTTCAATGCGTTGATCAGGGTCACCAGAATTCTTGAGCCGGACGAGCCGATGGGGTGGCCCAGAGCGCAGGCGCCGCCGAAGACGTTTATTTTATTGGCGTCCAGGCCCAGTTCGTTGATGGCCAAAAGGGAGACTACCGCGAAAGCTTCGTTGATTTCGTAGAGGTCTACGTCGTCTTTGCCCCAGCCGGCTTTTTTCAGGACTTTATCGATGGCGCCGATGGGGGCCAGAGTGAACTCTGCGGGTAGCTGGGCGTGGGTGGAGTGGGCAATGATTTTTGCCTGTGGGTGCAAGCCACGAGCTTTGGCTTCTTTTGCAGAAGCCAGTACCAATGCTGAGGCTCCATCGCTGATGGAGCTGGCATTGGCAGCGGTTACGGAGCCGTCTTTTTTAAACGCCGGTTTCAGCGTGGGGATCTTGTCCGGGCGGGCATTGCCGGGCTGCTCGTCGGTATCTACCACTGTGTCGCCACCACGACCGGCAATGCTGACCGCGCAGATTTCGGGCGCGAACCAGCCGTTATCGATGGCTGCGTTAGCACGGTTAAGGGACTCGATGGCAAAGTTATCCATTTGCTCACGGGTGATTTTGTAGTCATCAGCGCTTTTTTGTGCAAACACGCCCATCAGGCCGCCTTCGTAGGCATCTTCCAAGCCGTCCAGGAACATGCTGTCCATCACCTGGCCATGGCCCATGCGCATTCCGCCGCGGGCTTTGGGCAAAATGTACGGTGCCTGGCTCATGTTTTCCATGCCACCGGCAATCATGATGTTGTTGGTGCCGGCTTTGATCTGATCGTGGGCGATTATTACCGCCTGCATGCCCGATCCGCACATTTTGTTAACGGTGGTGCAGCCGGAGCTGTCTGGTATGCCGGCACCGCGGGAGGCCTGGCGCGCGGGTGCCTGGCCCAAGCCGGCCGGTAATACGCAACCCATGATGACTTCATCAATGTCAGCAGGCTTCAGGCCGGAACGCTCGATGGCGGCTTTGATGGCAACTGCACCCAACTGCGGCGAAGGTACGCTGCTCAGCGAGCCCATCATGCCGCCCATGGGTGTGCGGGCGGCGCCGGCTATTACTACGAAATTATCATTAGCGGTGTCAGTCATCGTTGCTTGTCCCCGTTTTATTGAAAGGTTTGGTTGTTATTGGCAATCGTTAGTCAGGCGCGCCCGAAAATTGAGCGAGCAATAATTTCCTTCATAATTTCCGACGTGCCGCCGTAAATGCGCTGCACGCGGGCATCCGCAAAGGCCCTTGAAATCGGGTACTCACTGGTATAGCCGTAACCGCCGAACAATTGCAGGCAGCCATCCGTCACCCGGCACTGCATTTCAGTCGCGCTGTATTTGGCCATAGAGGCCGTCGCAGCATCCAGAGTGCCGGCAACGTATTCGTTGATGCACTGATCTACAAAAGCCTTGTTGATGCGGTATTCGGTTTCCATGCGGGCCATTTCGAAACGGGTGTTCTGCAGCTGCGCCAACTTCTGGCCAAACAGCACCCGCTCCTGACAGTAAGCAACGGTCAGGTCCAGGGCACCGCGGGCAGCCGCAACGCCCAACGCACCAATCACCAGGCGTTCACGCGGCAGTTCCTGCATCAAATAGGCAAAGCCTTTGCCGGCCTCGCCCAATAACGCCGACGCCGGCACCCGCATATCAGCAAAGAACAGCTCGGAGGTATCACCGGCATGCTGGCCAATCTTGTCCAGATTGCGACCAACGCCATAACCCTCCAGCGTGGTGTCCACCAGAAACAGGCTGACGCCTTTGGCACCAGCGGAAGGATCGGTTTTGGCGGCCACAATCACCATATCCGCATGCTGGCCATTGGTAATGAACGTTTTGGAGCCGTTCAGAATGTAGTCATCGCCCTCTTTTACGGCACGGGTGCGCATGGCCTGCAAATCACTGCCGGCGCCGGGTTCGGTCATCGCGATGGCGCCCACGGCTTCACCGGAAACCATTTTTGGTAGCCACTGCTGTTTTTGCTCGTCGTTGCCCAAGTGGCTCAAGTAAGGCGCGACAATATCGGAGTGCACCATCACATTGGTGGACAGCGCACCAAAACCCAGCCGTGCCAATTCCTCGCCCACCACCACCGAATATTGAAAGGGTGCGCCGCAACCGCCACAGCCCTCGGGCACATCTACGCACAGCATGCCGGCGTCGCCCAGGGTGTTCCAAAGCTTGCGTGGGGCAATGCCGTCTTTTTCCCACTGCTCATAGTGGGGTTTGATTTCTTTTTCCAGTGCCTTAATCACCGACTCACGGAATAACGTCATTTCTTCTTGATCGACAGTCGCAGTCATACAGACTCCTGCTTATGATAAATTGCTGAAGGACCGCTTATCTCGGGGCCATACGCAAAGCGCTATCAAGACGGATGACTTCGCCATTCAGCACCGGGTTACGCACCATCTGGTCCACCATCATGCCAAACTCTTCCGGCTTACCCAGGCGCTTCGGAAACAGCAAGGTTGCTGCCAGGCTGTCTTGTACTTCCTGCGGCATGCCGGCAATCATCGGCGTCATAAACAGCCCAGGGGCGATGGTGTTCACCCGAATACCCTCACGCGCCAGCTCACGGGCGGCCTGCAGAGTTAAGGCAACAACGCCGCCCTTGGACGCACTGTAGGCCGCCTGACCAATCTGGCCTTCATAAGCCGCGATAGACGCCGTGTTGATAATAACGCCCCGTTCACCGTCGGCATTGGGTTCACGCTGGGCCATATCCGCCGCTGCCAGTCGCAGTATGTTAAAAGTTCCGATCAGATTGACTTGCACCACTTTACTGAAATTTTCCAGTGGCAGCACACCCTCGCGCCCTAAAATCTTACCTGCGGTGGCAACGCCTGCGCAGTTTACGGCAACGCCACAAAAACCATGTGCTTCGCTGGCTTTGGCGAAAGCCGCTTCGGCACTTGCGGCGGAACTGACGTCGCACTCAACAAAGATTCCCCCCAACTCTTTTGCAACGGCTTCACCGCGTTCTTTCTGCAAATCGAAAATCGCTACCTTGCAACCCGCTGCCGCCAGCGCCCGCGCTGCGCCTTCGCCAAGGCCAGATGCACCGCCTGTTACAATGGCCGCTACGTTCTGAAATTCCATCGGATACTCCCGTTGCTGTGGATAACAATACAATCAAATGCTTTACGTTTACGTAAACTTTAACTAACCTGACAAAAAAAGGAAACACTCAATGGCTGCAAAGAAGACCTACAGCATCAGCGAACTGGCTCAGGAGTTTGACGTAACGACCCGTAGCGTTCGCTTTTACGAAGATCAGGGCTTGCTAAAGCCCAGCCGTAAGGGCCAAACCCGCATCTTTAGCTCCAAAGACCGGGTGCGTCTGAAACTGATCCTACGCGGTAAACGCATGGGGCTGTCGCTGGCCGAGACCAAAGAATTGTTTGACCTGTGGGACGAAACCACCAGCGGTAACGAAAAACAGCTGTTGCTGATGCTGCAAACCATCACTCGCCGCCGCCAGGCGCTAGCGCAGCAAAAAGAAGACATCGCCATTGTGGAAATGGAAATGGAAAACGCCGAGGCCCGCTGCCTCGAAGCATTGAGCGAACTGCAAATGAAAAAACAGACGGCAACACAGCTCTGACGACCCAACAACAAGGTGATCATCATGAAATCGCAATACTCGGAACTGAACTTCGGCCTTGGCGAAACCCTGGACATGCTGCGCGAGCAAATCAACGGTTTCGCCACCCGCGAAATTGCACCGCGTGCGGCAGACATTGACCGGTCCAACGAATTCCCCATGGATTTGTGGAAAAAGTTTGGCGACATGGGCCTGCTCGGCATCACCGTCGACGAAGCCTACGGCGGTTCCGGCATGGGCTACCTGGCCCACGTAATTGCGATGGAAGAAATCAGCCGCGCCTCCGCATCGGTAGGTTTGTCTTACGGCGCCCACTCTAATTTGTGTGTGAACCAGATTCACAGCAACGGCACCGAAGAGCAGAAACAGCAATATCTGCCCAAGCTGCTCAGCGGCGAACACATAGGCGCTTTGGCCATGTCTGAACCCAACGCCGGTTCCGACGTCATCTCCATGAAACTGAGCGCCAAAGACGCCGGTGACCACTACGTGCTGAACGGCAACAAAATGTGGATCACCAACGGCCCTGACGCCCACGTTTACGTGATCTACGCCAAAACTGACGTGAAAGCCGGCTCGAAAGGCATCACCGCCTTCATCGTAGAACGCGACGCACCTGGCTTCAGCCGCCACCAGAAACTCGACAAACTGGGCATGCGCGGCTCCAACACCTGCGAACTGGTGTTTCAAGATTGCAAAGTACCCAAAGAAAACATCCTTGGCCAACTCGGTGGCGGTGCCCGAGTGCTAATGAGCGGCCTCGACTACGAACGCCTGGTACTCGCAGGTGGCCCGCTGGGCATTATGCAAGCCGCCATGGACGTGGTTGTGCCCTACATCCGCGAACGCAAACAGTTCGGCCAGGCCATCGGCGAATTCGAACTGGTACAAGGCAAAGTGGCCGACATGTACACCTACATGAACACCGCCAAATCCTATGTCTACATGGTTGCCCAATCCGCCGACCGCGGTGAAACCACCCGCAAAGACGCCGCCGGTGCAATCCTCTACTCCGCCGAAATGGCCACAAAACTGGCCCTGGACGCGATCCAGCTGCTGGGCGGCAACGGCTACGTCAACGACTACCCCACCGGCCGCCTGCTGCGCGACGCCAAGCTGTACGAAATCGGGGCTGGCACGTCGGAAATACGGCGTATGTTGATTGGGCGAGAGCTGTTTTTGAACAAGTAAGACACCGGGGACAGATTTAAAATCTGTCCCTGCGGTGAGGGCGATGGGAACAGATTTGAAATCTGTCCCCGCGGTGGAAGTTCGCCTGAGGCCAACGCCAAACACTCCAGGCCCGATGCACGGAAACCAAGGCTATGACAATACTACAAAGCAAGATCAACTCCAGATCTGAAGAATTTCAGGCCAAACACCAATCCATGGCCGACGCCGTAGCCGACCTGCGAGAAAAGGTTGCCACTATCCAGCAAGGCGGCGGCCCCAGCTACCAGGAACGCCACATTGCCCGTGGCAAATTGCTGCCCCGGGAACGTATTAACCGCTTGCTGGACGACGGCTCGCCGTTCCTCGAAATCGGCCAGCTCGCTGCCTATGACGTCTATGAAGACAACATACCCGCCGCCGGTCTGATCGCCGGTATCGGCCGCGTTAACGGCACCGAATGCATGATCATCGCGAACGACGCCACCGTAAAAGGCGGGACCTACTACCCGCTGACCGTCAAGAAACACCTGCGGGCCCAGGAAATCGCTCTCGCCAACCGCCTGCCTTGTATCTACCTGGTAGACTCCGGCGGCGCCTACCTGCCGCTCCAGGATGAAGTGTTCCCCGATCGTGATCACTTCGGCCGCATATTTTACAACCAGGCCCGCATGTCCGCCGAAGACATCCCCCAGATTGCCGTGGTGATGGGTTTGTGCACCGCCGGCGGCGCTTACGTACCGGCCATGGCCGACGAATCCATCATCGTGCGCAACCAGGGCACCATCTTTCTGGCCGGCCCACCTCTGGTCAAAGCCGCCACCGGTGAAGTGGTCAGCGCCGAAGATCTGGGCGGTGCCGATGTACACTGCAAAGTGTCCGGTGTAGCCGACCATTACGCCGAAAACGACGCCCACGCCTTAGACATCGCGCGCCGCTGCGTGTCTAACCTGAACCGCCGTAAACCCGCAGACGTGCAAATTCGCAAACCCAAAGCGCCCCTGTTCGACGCCAGCGAAATTTACGGCATTGTCGGCACCGACCTGCGCAAACAATTTGACGTGCGCGACGTCATCGCCCGCGTTGTCGACGGCTCAGAATTCGACGAATTCAAACGCTATTACGGTCAGACTCTGGTCACCGGCTTTGCCCATGTGCACGGCTATCCGGTAGGCATTATTGCCAACAACGGCGTCCTGTTCAGCGAATCCGCCCAAAAAGGCGCGCACTTCATAGAGCTTTGCTGCCAGCGCAATATTCCGCTGCTGTTCCTGCAAAATGTGACCGGCTTTATGGTGGGCCAGAAGCACGAAGCCGAAGGCATTGCCAAACACGGAGCCAAAATGGTGATGGCCGTCGCCTGCGCCAACGTGCCAAAAATTACCGTACTGATCGGCGGCAGCTTCGGCGCAGGAAACTACGGCATGTGCGGCCGCGCCTACAGCCCTGATTTCCTGTGGATGTGGCCTAACGCCCGCATTTCCGTAATGGGTGGCGAACAGGCTGCCGGTGTACTCGCACAGGTTCGCCGCGACGGCATGGAACGCAATGGCGAAACCTGGAGCGGAGAAGACGAAGCCGCCTTTAAACAACCCATTATTGACACCTACGAACACCAGGGCCACCCCTACTTCGCCAGTGCCCGCCTGTGGGACGACGGCGTGATAGATCCTGCCCAAACCCGCGAAGTAGTGGCTCTGAGTCTGTCGGCCACACTCAACCGCCCCGCCCAGCCAACACGCTTCGGCGTGTTCCGCATGTAACGGGGGAATGACCATGACCGAACCAAATTCTGCCCCAAACTCGGCGCCAAACTCTGCCCAAAATCTGGCCGTTGTGATCAACACCCGCAGCCCCGGCGTGACCGAGGTGGTGTTGAACCGCCCCGAAAAACGCAACGCCTTTGACGACGTGATCATCAGCCAGCTGATTGCCGCGTTCGAACAGATCGGGCAAGACAGCAGCACTAACGTGGTGGTACTGCGCTCCGAAGGCAAACACTTTTCCGCCGGAGCCGATCTGGGCTGGATGCGGCGCATGGCCGACAACAGCCAACAGGAAAACCTGAACGATTCACGGCAGCTCGCGCGCCTGATGTCAGTGCTGAACAGCCTGCCACAGCCAGTGATTGGGCTGGTTCAGGGTGCCGCTTTTGGCGGTGCCGTGGGCCTTGCAGCCTGCTGCGATATCGTGATTGCGACCGAACAAAGCAAGTTCTGCTTAAGCGAAGTGAAGCTGGGGCTGATTCCAGCTGTGATCAGCCCTTACGTGGTGCGTGCCATCGGCGAACGCCAGGCGCGGCGCTATTTTCTGACGGCGGAAGTATTCGATGCCCATCAGGCCTGCGAGTTCGGGCTGGTCCACATTGTTGCGAGCGATAACGACGACCTGCAAACCCGCTGCGACCAAATGCTGCTGCAGCTTGCCGGCAATGGCCCGCAAGCCATGGGCGCCGCCAAAGCGCTCATTTTTGCCGTCAGCCAACAGCCACTGAGTGCAGATGTGATTGAAGACACGGCCCGGCGCATTGCTGATATCCGCGTGGGACAAGAAGGCCAGGAAGGCCTTGCCGCTTTCCTTGAAAAACGTGCCGCCAGCTGGGTTCCAGAGGACCAACACTGATGTTTACAAAAATACTGATCGCCAACCGTGGCGAAATCGCCTGCCGGATCATAGAAACCGCACACGCCATGGGTATCCGCTGTGTGGCTGTCTACTCCGATGCCGACGCCAACGCCCGCCACGTGGCCATGGCCGACGAGGCCTTTCGCATTGGCCCCGCCGCCAGCTCTGAAAGCTATTTACGCGGTGATATCATTATTGAGGTCGCGCTGAAAAGCGGCGCCCAGGCCATTCATCCCGGTTACGGATTTCTGTCCGAAAACACCGGCTTTGCCGAGTCCTGCGAGGCTAATAATCTTGTGTTTATTGGCCCGCCCTCCTCGGCCATCGCCGCCATGGGTTCCAAATCCGCCGCTAAGGAGATTATGGGCAAAGCCGGCGTGCCGTTGGTGCCCGGCTACCACGGTGCCGACCAGGCACTGGCAACCCTGCGCGCCGAAGCCGAAAATTGCGGTTTTCCGCTGCTACTGAAAGCCGTCGCCGGCGGCGGTGGCAAAGGCATGCGAGTAGTGGAGCACATAGGCGAGTTTGATGAAGCCCTGGCCGCCGCCCAGCGTGAATCTAAAAACGCGTTCGGCAACCCGGATATGCTGATCGAGCGCTATCTGACCCAGCCCCGCCACGTGGAAATTCAGGTGTTTTGCGACCAGCACGGCAACGGCGTGTACCTGGCCGACCGCGACTGCTCGGTACAACGGCGCCACCAGAAAGTGCTGGAAGAAGCCCCCGCACCCGGTCTGAGTGATGACACCCGCAAGGCCATGGGTGAAGCCGCTGTAACCGCCGCAAAAGCCATACATTACGTTGGCGCCGGCACCGTTGAATTCCTCTACGACGTCGACGGCTCGTTCTTCTTTATGGAAATGAACACCCGGCTGCAAGTAGAGCACCCTGTCACCGAAATGGTCACCGGCCAGGATCTGGTGGAATGGCAATTGAAAGTGGCCTGGGGCGACCGGCTGCCACTGGCGCAGGACGACGTAAAAACCCGTGGTCACGCACTGGAAGCGCGGATTTACGCCGAAGACCCGGATCAGGATTTTCTGCCCGCCACCGGTACCCTGCGCTACCTGACTACGCCCGATGAAAACGCCCACATACGGGTAGACACCGGCGTGACCGAAGGCGACGAAATAAGCATTCATTACGACCCGATGATTGCCAAGCTGATTGTGTGGGATGAAACCCGTGAACAGGCCATCAACCGCATGGTGCAGGCGCTGGAAAGCTACCGCATCGCAGGAGTGAAAACCAACATCCGCTTTTTGCACGCTCTGGCCGACGCCCAGCCCTTCCGCGAGGCCAAGCTGACCACCGGGTTCATCGACGACCATCATGATTTGCTGTTCCCGAAATCACGGCTAGACACTCAAAAAGCCCTGGTACTGGCCGCTGGCTTCGTACTGGAGCAGCGCAAAGCCGGTGAAGTGAACGCCCAGGATCCCTGGTCGCCGTTCGGTCGCCAGAACAGCTGGCGCATGAACTCGGAATACGCTCAACCATTGCAGTTCAAAGTGGGCGACGACATCCACGAACTGAAGGTGTTGGAGCAAGACGACTGCTATCAGGTGACGGTAAACGGCAGCCTTTACAATCTGAATGCCCGGCTCGACGATGATCACCTGCAAGCGGTGGTAAACGGCCACCGTCTGAGCGTGCACGGCAACCTGCATAACGATCAACTGGTCTTGTTCCATCAAGGGCAGAGCTTCCCGTGTGTGGTCTATCGTGAAACCTACGGCTTTGAAGAAATGGCCAGCGAAGGCAGCTTGGCCGCACCCATGAACGGCGCAGTAGTGGCGATTCAGGCGAAAGTAGGCGATAAAGTAGTCAGCGGCCAAACTCTGGTAATTATGGAAGCCATGAAAATGGAGCACGCCATTAAGGCGCCAGCCGATGGCGTAGTCACCGACATCTTCTACGCCGAGGGTGATCAGGTGGCGGAAGGCGCAGAATTGATCGCAGTGCAAGTAGAGACTGAAAGCGAGCAACAGGAGGCAGGCTAATGGCCTTTCCCAAGCGTGTAAGACTGGTAGAAATGAGCCCCCGCGATGGTTTGCAAAACGAGCCCGGCCCGGTGGTTCCTACCGCAGTAAAAGCTCGGCTGATCAAGCGTTTGGTAGAGTGCGGGCTTACCCATGTGGAAGCCGCCAGCTTTGTATCACCACGCTGGGTGCCGCAAATGGCTGACGCCAGCGACGTGATGGCACTGATCGAGCGCAAGCCCGGTGTGTGCTATTCGGCGCTGACGCCCAACCTGCGTGGTTTTGAAGGCGCTCTGGCCGCTGGTGCTAGCGAAGTGGCCGTGTTTGGCGCGGCCTCAGAATCGTTCAGCCAGAAAAACATCAACTGCTCCATCGCCGAAAGCCTTGAGCGCTTTGCTCCGGTAATGGCAGCCGCAAAGCACAACGGTATTCCAGTACGTGGTTACGTGTCCACCGTGCTGGGCTGCCCTTACGAAGGCGAGATTGCCCCGGCCAAAGTGGCCGAGGTGGCCAAAGCCCTGTTTGATATGGGCTGCCATGAAATTTCACTCGGCGACACCATTGGCACCGGCACCCCCACCAAGGCCAAGCGTATGCTCGAAGCCGTGACCCGTCATGTGCCGGTAGAGCATCTGGCGGCACACTTTCACGACACCTACGGCCAGGCCTTGGCCAATCTGTACGCGGTGCTAGAAGAAGGCGTGGCGGTGATAGATGCCTCCGTGGCCGGCCTGGGTGGCTGCCCCTACGCCAAGGGTGCATCTGGCAACGTGGCCACCGAAGACGTGCTGTACATGCTGGATGGGCTGGGCATTGAAACCGGCGTTGATCTGCGCCAGCTGGTGGCGACAGGAAACTGGATCAGCTATCGCCTGAAGCGCCGCAACGGCTCCAAGGTCGGACTGGCTCTGGCAGAACCTGACTCTCGCTAATGGCACCTTGAACTTAATAAAAGGATCTGACATGAATCACAAAAACAACGCTGTCGCTCTTGATCTTCCTATTCCCGAACTTGCTGAGTTACCGGACGACGTTGGTAAGTACTTTGAAATTTGCCAGGAAAAGCTGGGCATGATCCCAAACGTGTTGACCGCCTACAGCCAGAACCTGAAACAGCTGGATGGTTTTTCCCGCCTTTACAACGAGCTGATGATGGGCGAAGGCGAGCTTAGCAAGCTGGAGCGGGAAATGGTGGCCGTGGTGGTGTCCGCGGAAAACAAATGCTTTTACTGCCTGGTGGCCCACGGCGCCGCCGTGCGTGTTATGAGTGGCGACCCGACTTTAGGCGAGCACCTGGTGATGAACTACCGAACCGCAACGCTGGATAAACGTCAGCGAGCCATGCTGGATTACGCCTCGCTCCTGACCCGCTCTCCCGCCACCGTCGGCGAAAAACAGGTGCAAGCCTTGCGCGACGCTGGTTTTAGTGACGGCGGCATCTGGGATTTGGGCAACGTGATCGGTTTCTACAACATGTCGAACCGCGTAGCGATCACCAGCGATATGCGACCTAATCCCGAATATCACAGCCAGGCCCGCTAACGGTACCGTTAACTTTTTTAGCCGATGCGCCGGTGCGCCGGACCGTCCTGAACAACAACAAATGGAGGCAGACAATGACTCAGACTCTTCCTAGCGACTCTTTACCAAGTTACTCTTTACCGAGTTATACAAGCGGGCCATCCACAACCCCACTGCTGGGCATGACCATCGGTGAAATGCTCGACCGCACCGCTAAAAAGTTTCCCGATAACGAAGCCCTGGTGAGCCTGCATCAAAACATTCGCTGGACCTATAAAGAATTCTTGGCCAAGGTCAACCAGGCCGCGCGAGCTTTCCTGGCCATCGACGTCAAGCGTGGCGATCGGGTGGGCATCTGGTCACCCAACCGTTACGAATGGACCGTTACCCAGTTTGCCACCGCCAAAATAGGCGCCATTCTGGTAAATATAAACCCCGCCTACGGTGCCCATGAGCTGGAATACGCCATGAACCTGTCAGGCATAAGCGTGCTGGTCACCGCTGATCGATTCAAAGCGTCTGATTACCGTAAAACACTTTATGAACTGGCGCCCGAACTGAAAGCCAGCACCGCTGGTAAGATCAAAGCCCGGCGCCTGGCGGACTTGCGTGCAGTGGTTAATATGGACACAGAACAACACGCAGGCATGTGGAGCTGGGACGAATTTATCGGCTTTGCCGATCAGGTCGACCAGAAAAGCGTCGACAAGATCCAAAGCCAACTCCAATTCGACGACCCTATCAACATCCAATTCACCTCTGGCACCACCGGCAGCCCGAAAGGCGCCGCCCTTACCCACCACAACATCCTTAACAACGGCTTTTTTGTCGGCGAAAGCCAGCGCCTGAGCGAGAAGGACCGGTTGGTCATTCCGGTGCCCCTTTACCACTGCTTTGGCATGGTGATGGGCAACCTTGGCTGCGTCACTCACGGTTCTACCATGATCTACCCCGGCGAAGGCTTTGAGCCAAAAGCCGTGTTGCAGGCCGTGCACCAGGAAAAAGCGACTGCGCTTTACGGCGTGCCCACCATGTTCATTGCGGAATTGGCAGATCCAGAGTTTGAAACCTACGACTTGTCGACCCTGCGCACCGGCATTATGGCCGGCTCTATCTGCCCGGCCGAGGTGATGAAAAAGGTCAACGGCAAGATGAACATGAAGGAAGTTCAAATAGCCTACGGCATGACCGAAACCAGCCCGGTATCTACCCAGACCAGCGCCCAGGATCCGTTCGAGAAGCAGGTGACCACCGTAGGCCGCACCCAGCCCCACCTGGAAAGCAAAATTGTTGAGCCGGCCAGTGGTAATATAGTCCCCCGCGGCGAGATTGGAGAGCTGTGCACCCGCGGTTACAGCGTCATGCTGAAATATTGGAACAACGCCGAAAAAACCCGCGAAACCATAGACGATGCGGGCTGGATGCACACCGGCGACCTGGCCACCATGGATGAGGACGGCTATATTCAGATTGTCGGACGAATAAAGGACATGGTGATCCGTGGCGGCGAAAACATCTATCCGAAAGAAGTTGAAGAGTTTTTGTACACCCACCCTTCCATTGAAGAAGTTCAGGTAACCGGCGTTCCAGACGAAAAGTTCGGTGAAGAACTGGTGGCTTGGGTGAAACTTCGGCCCGATGCAGACTCGGTCGATGCCGATGACCTGATCGCATTCTGCAAAGGCCAAATTGCCCACTACAAGATTCCGCGGAACTACAAATTTGTGGAGGCGTTCCCG
This sequence comes from Marinobacter sp. ELB17, assembly GCF_000169375.1. Taxonomy (GTDB): domain Bacteria; phylum Pseudomonadota; class Gammaproteobacteria; order Pseudomonadales; family Oleiphilaceae; genus Marinobacter. The sequence continues at coordinate 13,359 of NZ_AAXY01000019.1, read as the reverse complement.
ATGACGGTGACCGGCAAGATCCAGAAGTTCAAAATGCGGGAAATGTCCATCGAAGAGATGGGGTTGAAAAAATAGCACCTATGCCAGGTTCGACATCCCGACCAAAGCCAAAACCCAGCTCGATTCGCGTTGGCCATCGCTACCGTGCCAACCGCCTGAAGGGCCCTTATGATGCCATTGTGATTGGCTCTGGCATTGGCGGGCTGGCCGCGGCGGCTTGCATGAGCAAACTGGGTAAAAAGGTGGCAGTGTTTGAACAGCACTACACCGCCGGCGGCTTTACCCACAGTTACGACCGTAACGGCTACGAGTGGGATGTGGGCGTGCACTACATAGGAGATATGGGCACCAGCCACACCTTGGGCCGGCGCCTGTTTGACCACATCACCGATGGCCAGCTGAAGTGGGCGCCCATGGACGCCCACTTCGACCGGATTTTTCTGGGCGACAAACACGTAGATCTGGTCGCTGGGCCGGAGGCTTTTAAGGCGGAGCTGGTCGCAGCTTTCCCGGATGAAACCAGCGCCATCGACACCTATCTGGATTACTTGCGCCAGGTGTCCAAGGCCATGCCTGGCATTGTGCTGGGCAAGATTTTGCCTGATCTGGCCGTAGGCCCGTTGGCGAAAATTACAAAACGTAAGGCGCCGGCGTTTTTGAACAAACCGACTCGCCAGGTTCTGGAAAGCCTGACCTCCAACCAGGAACTGATTGCCGTGCTCACCGGCCAATGGGGCGATAACGGCCTGCCGCCGGCGCAGTCCAGCTTTATCATCCACGCGCTGATTGCCCGGCATTATTTACACGGTGGTTACTACCCGATCGGCGGTGCGTCAGAAATGGCGAAAACCATTATGCCGGTCATTCAGAAAAGCGGCGGCGAAGTCTTCACCTACGCTGACGTCACCCGTATCGTGATTGAAAATGGCAAAGCCGTGGGTGTCACCATGGCCGACGGTGAGGAGGTGCGGGCACCCTTGGTCATCAGCAACGCCGGTGTGTTTAACACCTTCAACACGCTGCTGCCAAAAGCGGCACCAAGCTGGGACTACTATCAGGACAAGCTGACCACGGTAGAACGCTCCATGGCCAGCAACTGCCTGTACATAGGCCTGAAAGACACCGCTGAAAATCTGGGCTTGCCAAAAACCAATTACTGGATTTACCCCGGCCCCCATTACGAGCAGCAGGTACAGGATTTTATGGATGATCCTGACGCCAACGACATCCCGCTCACCTACATTTCTTTCCCCTCTGCCAAGGACCCCAGCTTCGCCGAACGTTACCCCGGCCGCGCCACCATCGAAATTGTCGCTCCCGGTCCGTTTGAGTGGTATGCCGAGTGGGCGGGCAAAATCTGGGGCAAGCGCGGTGGCGACTACGAAGCCAAAAAGGAAGAATACGCCCAGCGTTTGCTGACCAAGCTATACCAGAAGTTCCCGCATGTGGAGGGAAAAGTGGATTACTACGAGCTGTCTACGCCGCTTTCTACCCATCACTTCTGCCGTTACAGCCAGGGCGAGATTTATGGCGTGGCACACACTCCAGACCGCTTCGAGCAGGACTGGCTAAAACCCAAAACCCGCATCCCCGGCCTGTACCTGACAGGCCAGGACATCATGACGTGCGGCGTAGTAGGCGCGATGATTGGAGGGCTGTTGACGGCCGTGGCAGTGAGCGGTTTACGCGGCCTACCACTGGCCAAAAAGATGTTTTTAGGCTGACACTTTCTTTACCTGAGACACGCACTCCTTATTTTACGCCCAGGAAACCGGTGCCTTTCTAACAACGAGGTTGCATGAAAACCATTGGCCTCATCGGCGGTATGAGCTGGGAATCAACTCAGACTTATTACCGCCTGATTAACCAGAAAGTACGAGAACAGCTCGGCGGGCTCCACTCGGCAAAACTCATACTCTACAGCGTGGACTTTTCCGAGATTGAAGCGCTCCAGCACCAGGGCGACTGGGAGGGGGCAGCCAAAATACTGGTCGCCGCAGCGCAATCCGTGCAGTCCGCCGGAGCTGATTTTCTGGTTATTTGCACCAACACCATGCACAAGGTCGCCCCGCAAATTGAGCAGGCCATGGCCATACCCCTGCTTCATATTGCCGACGCCACCGCTAAAGAGCTGCTCAACGATGGAATAACCTCGGTGGGACTGCTTGGCACCCAATTCACGATGGAACAGGCGTTCTACCGGGAACGGCTTGAGCAAAAGGGCATTACCGTTATCATTCCAAATGATAACGAACGGGCTGTGGTACACCGAATAATCTACGACGAATTGTGTCAGGGCATTGTTAATCCTGAGTCAAAGGCCTGGTATCTTGATGTGGTCGCTGCATTGGCCGCTCGAGGGGCGCAGGCCGTTATTTTAGGGTGCACCGAGATCAGCCTGCTCATCCAAGCCTCCGATACACAGGTTGCACTTTATGACACAACAGACATTCATGCCGACCAGGCTGTTACGCTCGCGCTGAATTGAGCGTGTCGAGCCTGACCCTAAAATACTCACCAAAATGCCCCAGTGAGGCTACGAACCTGCGATCACCCTCAGTCGCCAAGACGAGAAATACACCCATCCGTACAAACCTATAACTCGCAACAAAAATTTTTGTAGCGCTCCGTGCGTCCTCGTGTTAAAAAACGAACAAATACGGCAGGTTCCCCACCGCCGTAGCAAGGACGAGCCTCAAAGGAGTCGCAGTGCGGCCTTCCCTCAGCTAACTTGCACAACACCGCGTGCGTCCTGCACGTTTTGTATTCATCCCTTTTAAGTGAGGGACTCCAAAATGTTCAAGTTGTGTAAGCCACAGGCGCTGGCCGCCGCTATAGCCTTGTCTTTTTGCGCTTTCTCTGCACTCGCTGCGGAAGAAGTGCGTGTGTATAACTGGTCGGACTATATCGCCGAAGATACCCTGGCGAAGTTCACCAAAGAAACCGGCATTAAAGTCATTTATGACGTGTACGACAGCAACGAAGTGCTAGAAGCCGCACTCTTATCGGGCCGTTCCGGCTACGATTTGGTGGTGCCTTCTAACCACTACGTGGCCAGGCAGATTTCTGCCAAAGCCTTTGTGGCGTTGGACCACAGCAAGCTGCCGCCCGCGCTGAAGAAGCCAAAAACGGCAACGTGATTCGCTACACCATCCCCAAAGAAGGCGCCACACTGTGGTTTGACATGATGACCATCCCGGTCGGCGCACCCAATGTGGACAACGCCCACAAGCTAATGAACTTCCTGATGCGCCCGGACATCATCGCCGAGGTGTCTAACTATGTGTGGTACGCCAACCCCAACCTGGCGGCAAACGAATTTGTGGATGCAGATATCCTGAATGACACATCCATTTACCCGACGGAATCCGTTATGGACAACCTTTACCTGATGCAGGGCCGGCCGCAAGACGCACAGCGTCTGATGACCCGCATCTGGACCAGCGTAAAGTCGGGCCGCTAGGGGTGGCGGATGGCGCAAGCACCTCCGCAAGCGCGAAGGTGCTACTCAGCATTCAGGGAATCTCCAAAAACTTTGACGGTACACTGGCGGTAGACGACGTCAGCCTGAACATCAACAAGGGCGAGATCTTCGCCCTTCTGGGTGGTTCCGGGTCTGGCAAATCCACTCTGTTGCGCATGCTGGCCGGGTTTGAAACCCCAGACAGCGGCCGCATTGTGCTGGACGGGCAGGACATTACCGGCCTGCCGCCTTACCTGCGCCCAACCAATATGATGTTCCAGTCTTACGCTCTGTTCCCGCACATGACCGTGGAGCAGAACATCGCCATGGGCCTGAAGCAGGACAAACTGCCAAAAGCCGAAATCGCCGCGCGGGTGGCGGCCATGCTCAAGCTGGTAAAAATGGAAGCCTACGCCAAGCGCATGCCGCAGCAGCTGTCTGGTGGCCAGCAACAGCGTGTGGCCCTGGCCCGTTCGCTAGCCAAGCGGCCAAAACTGTTGCTGCTCGATGAGCCCATGGGCGCGCTAGACAAAAAGTTGCGCTCGGAAATGCGGTTGGAGCTGGTGGATATTCTGGAAAACGTGGGCGCCACCTGTCTGATGGTGACCCACGACCAGGAAGAAGCCATGACCATGGCCAACCGAATAGCCATTATGTCCTACGGCCAGATTGCACAGGTGGGCTCGCCCATCGATATTTACGAAAGCCCGAACAGCCGCATGACGGCGGAGTTTATTGGCTCGGTGAATATCTTTGAAGCCAGCATTGAGGAAGACAACTCCGACACTATTCTTCTGACCAGCAAGCTGTTAGACGCACCGGTGTTCATTGACCGCGGCGTAACCACGTCGGCAGAGAGCACCGATACCCTGATTGCCCTGCGGCCAGAGAAAATTTATCTGACCAAGGACAAGCCAGAGGGTGAGTTCAACTGGAGCCAGGGTACGGTCGAGAACATCGCCTATCTGGGCGATATCACCTCGTATTACGTGAAACTGGCCAGCGGCAAGCGCGTTCAAGCCACCATGGCCAACGTGGAACGCCGCGGTGAGCGGCCAACCTGGGGCGATTTAGTGTTTGTGTCCTGGGAAGCTTCCAGCCCCATTCTGCTTTGGAATTAATGTCATGAACAGGGACCCAATTCCCGCTTCGTTAATGGCGCGGGTACGCACACGGCTGTTCAATCGGCGAGTGCTGTTTGGCATTCCGTTTGTATGGCTGATGCTGTTTTTCCTGCTGCCTTTTGCACTGATTCTGAAAATCAGCCTGACCTCTTCGGTCATGGCCATTCCACCCTACGAGCCGGTGTTCCGGTTCGCAGAAAACACCCTGTCGGTGGTGGTGAATTTTGGCAACTATCTGTTTCTGCTGTCAGACAGCCTTTACGTGGCCGCTTATTGGGGGTCGTTGAAAACCGCGTTCCTGGCCACCGTATGCTGTTTGCTGCTGGGCTATCCCATGGCCTACGCCATGGCGCGAATGCCCAAGCACTGGCAGCTGGTGATGCTACTGATGATTATGCTGCCAACCTGGACCTCGTTTCTGATTCGGGTGTACGCGTGGACGGGTATACTGGGCAATCAAGGGCTGCTGAACAGCCTGCTGTTGTGGCTAGGAGTGATCAACGAACCACTGAAAATGCTGAACACCAATTTTGCCGTGATTCTGGGCATTACCTACGCCTATCTGCCGTTTATGGTGCTGCCCATTTACACCAATCTGGTAAAAATGGACACGCGCTTGCTGGAAGCCGCCTCGGATCTCGGCTGTCGCTCACTGACCACTTTCTGGAGCATTACCCTGCCGCTGTCAAAAGCCGGCATTCTGGCCGGTTCCATGCTGGTGTTTATACCGGCGGTGGGTGAATTTGTAATTCCAGAACTACTGGGCGGCCCAGACACGCTGATGATCGGCAAAGTGCTGTGGGAAGAATTCTTCAACAATCGCGACTGGCCGGTGGCGTCATCTCTGGCGGTTGTCATGCTGGTCATGCTGCTGGCACCCATTGTGCTTTTCCACCGCTTCCAGAGCCGCGAGATGTCAAAACATGGTTAATGCTTGCGGACTCAGTTTTTCCCGCTTCATGTTGGTCATCGGCTTGCTGTTTCTTTACCTGCCGATGTTTGTGCTGGTGGTGTATTCGTTTAACGCGTCACGCCTGGTGTCGGTATGGGCGGGGTTTTCTACCCAATGGTACGGCGCGCTGTTTGAAGACCAACAGATACTGTCTGCGGTGTGGATGAGCTTAAGAATCGCCTTTTACGCGGCCAGCATGGCAGTGTGCCTGGGCACTTTGTCCGCGTTTGTGGTGACCCGCTTCAAACGTATGCGTGGGCGCTCCCTGTTGTCGGCGATGATCAGCGCGCCGCTGGTAATGCCTGAGGTGATCACCGGTTTGTCGCTGTTGCTGCTGTTTGTGCAACTGGCAGAACTGACCGGCTGGCCCGCAGACCGCGGCATGGTCACCATCTGGATTGCCCACACCTCTTTCTGCAGCGCTTATGTGGCTGTGGTGGTTAGTGCGCGCTTGCAGGAAGTGGATCGCTCGATTGAAGAAGCCGCCATGGATCTGGGCTGCACCCCACTAAAAACGTTTTTTGTCGTGACCCTACCGGTGATTACCCTGGCGCTGGCGTCTGGCTGGTTGCTGGCGTTTACCCTATCGCTGGACGATCTGGTGATTGCCAGCTTTGTGTCTGGCCCCGGCGCCACCACCCTGCCGATGGTTGTGTTCTCGTCAGTGCGCATGGGTGTGTCGCCGAAGATTAACGCGCTGGCCACGCTGATTATTCTGGCAGTATCGCTGGTGGCGTTTGTGGCCTGGTACATTATGCGCCGCAACGAAAAAAGGCGGCGCAGTGGCCGCCTTTCTTAATGCCAAAACCGGGGATCGATTTTGGGGACAGATTTGAAATCTGTCCCCTACTTTATATCTTATGATTAACCGATATTTTTCTTCATGAACTTCTGTACCTGGCCAACAATCCCGCTCTGGAACATCAGTACGGTCAGTACAAAGATAGTGCCAAGAATGGCATCTACCCAGTCAGCCAGGGGGCCTTGCGACAGCTGATATTCCAGGTTAACCACAAAAGCCGCGCCCACCACCGGGCCCAACAGGGTTCCGGTGCCGCCCAGCAACGTCATCAGAATGACTTCACCCGACATGTGCCAATGGGCGTCATTGAGAGAGGCCAGCTGGAACACCACGGTTTTCATGGACCCCGCCAAACCTGCCAGGCCTGCAGAAATCACAAAAGCGATGATCTTGTAACGGTTGACGTTATAGCCCAGGGAAATCGCCCGTGGCTCATTCTGTTTAATGGCTTTGAGCACCTGGCCATAAGGGCTGTCCACAATCCGCTGCACCAGAAGATACCCGGCTAAAAACACTGCTAGCACAAAATAGTACATGTTGAGATTATCATTCAAATCAATCAGCCCCAGGAACTGACCACGGGGTATGCCGTGCAAGCCATCTTCGCCGCCGGTGAAACTCGATTGGACAAAGAAGAAAAAAACCAGCTGCGACAGCGCCAGGGTGATCATGGCAAAGTAGATACCCTGGCGGCGAATAGCCACCAATGCGAAGCCGAGACCCAGCAAAGTTGCCACCAGCGTGCCTGCGATAATGCCAAGCTCGGTACTCAAACCCGAAAAAGTGGTTAACAGATAACCGGTGGTATAGGCACCACTGGCCAAGAAGGCTGCATGACCAAACGACAGCAAACCGGTGAAGCCCAGCAGCAGGTTAAAAGCAACCGCAAACAGGGCAAAGCACAGTATTTTCATCAAAAACACCGGGTACATCACCATCGGTGCCACCATAAGCAGCGCCAGCAGCACCAGGTTCAATATTAAACGCCTGCGATGTTCTGATTTTTGCTGGTCGAGCATGGTTTTGTGAATATCCGCCGGATTTACGGAATTGCTCATGGTTACGCCTCCTTTCCAAACAAGCCGGATGGACGCACGAACAGCACAACCACCATCACCAGAAAAATCACCGCCGACGAAGCCGGCGGGTAGAAGGTTTTGGTCAGCCCTTCTACCACCCCCATCAGAACTCCGGTGATGATCGCACCAGCAATAGACCCCATGCCGCCAATTACCACCACCGCAAACACCACAATCAAAATGTGCGAGCCCATCACCGGTGTGACCGAGTAGATAGGTGCCGCCAATGCGCCGGCAAAAGCCGCCAGCATCACCCCGAAGCCGTAGGTAAGGCTAACCAGCAAGGGCACGTTGATGCCAAAGCCCTGCATCAGTTGCGAATCTTCGGTGCCGGCCCGCAGATAAGCACCGAGCTTGGTTTTTTCAATCATGAACCAGGTACCAAAGCACACCAATAGCGCAATCACGATAACCCAGGCGCGATAATAAGGCAGGAACATAAAGCCCAGATTCATGCCGCCTTTGAACACGTCAGGCATGGAGTAACGCAAGCCAGACACGCCGTACATGTTGGTCAGCACGCCCTGAATTATCAGCGCGACGCCAAAGGTCAACAATAGGCTGTAAATATGATCCTGACCGGCGATTTTACGCAGCAGGAAATACTCGATGGCAACACCCACGCAGCCCACCAGAATCGGCGCGACAAACAGCGCCGCCCAATAGCTGATACCCAGGGTATCGAACAGAATAACGGTGGCCATGGCGCCGAGCATATAAAGGGCGCCGTGGGCAAAGTTGATAATTTTCAGAAGACCAAAAATGACAGCGAGGCCCAGGCTCAACAGCGCGTAAAAGGCTCCGTTAATCAGCCCAAGCAATAACTGGCCGAAAAGCACAGCGACAGGGACTCCCAGAATCATGGACATGTAGCTAACTCCAAAAGCAATGCAGGGGGCACCAGAGGTTGGTGCCCGTTCTGCTTGAGTCCGAGGGCTCCCCGCCGGGATTGCCGGGGGCCCCGTGGTTCAACTGCTTACTTGCTGGTTACCAGCGGGCACTGGCTTTCAGACAGCGGGCGGAAAGCTTCTTCAGCCGGGATGGTGCGCACGATGTTGTACAGATCCCATTCGTTTGTAGACTCGGCCGGGGTTTTCACCTGCGCCAGGTACATATCGTGGACCATGCGGCCGTCTTCACGAATGCGGCCGTTGGTGGCGAACATATCGTTGATGGGCGTTGCTATCATCTGCTTGCGCACTGCTTGAGCTTCGTCTGAACCCGTGGCTTTTACTGCATTCAGATATTGAATGGTGCTGGAGTAAATGCCGGCATGAACCATGGTTGGGCGCACTCCGGTTTCTTCCATAAAGCGATCAGACCAGGCACGGGCGTCGGCGTTCATATCCCAGTACCAGCCTGTGGTCAGCTGAATACCCTGGGCCGCTTCAGCGCCGAGTGCGTGTACGTCAGTGAGGAACAGCAGCAAGGCGGCCAACGTCTGGCCCGACTGGGTAAGCCCAAACTCGCCGGCCGTAGTGATAGCGTTGGTTGTGTCTGCACCGGCGTTGGCCAGAGCCACAACATCCGCTCCAGAGCCTTGGGCCTGTAGAATAAATGACGAGAAATCCGGAGTCGGGAAAGGATGGCGAATAGTACCAATGACTTCACCACCGTTGGCTTCCACTACCCTTGTTACGTCTGCCTCAAGAGCGTGGCCAAAGGCGTAATCGGCGGTGAGGATAAACCAGGTTTTGCCACCTTCTTTAACGATGGCGCTGGCGGTGCCGTTAGCCAGTGGGTAGGTGTCATACACATAGTGGATATGGTTGGGCGTGCAATGCTCGTTAGTAATGCTGGAGGCCGCAGACCCGGACACAATGCCCAGTTTGCCACTTTCTTCCAGAATGTCGCTGACCGCGATGCTGACCGACGATGCCACCAGGCCGGCAATCATGTCGACGTTGTCATTTTCAACCCAGCGACGCGCCGTGCTGGAGGCAACGTCCGGGCTGTTGCGGTCATCTGCGCTGACGATTTCAATATTTTTGCCGTTCACCTGGCCACCAAAGTCGGCCACAGCCATTTCCAGGGCTATCAGGCCATTTGGGCCAGCTAGGTCACGATAGGTGCCTGACATATCGGCCAAATAGCCGATTTTAACCATATCATTGGAAATTTCTGCCTGGGCAGCGCCGGCCATCAGAGTGTCGCTATGGCGGTGGTCAGCAGCTTTTTATCATTGTCATTGTTATTTCTCCACTACGTTCATGCGTGATTTTTATTGGTTTTCAACGTCGCTTACTGCACTTACACTTGTTTTTATTGAGCCTCGTTCCGCAAGTTTTTGTGATTACACCCCCAGATAGCCGTTCAGCAAAGAGCGCTTGGAGTCCAGCTCTGAAGCACTTACTTCCTCCACAATCTGGCCATGCTCGACCACGTAGTGCCGATCCGCCAGAGGCGCAGCGAAGTGGAAATTCTGCTCTACCAGAATAATAGTCAAACCTTTACTTTTAAGCTTCATCAGAACCTCACCCAGCTTTTCCACAATCACCGGGGCCAGGCCCTCGGTAATTTCATCAAGCAGCAGCATGTTGGCACCGGTGCGAAGAATGCGTGCCAGAGCCAGCATCTGCTGCTCCCCGCCTGACAGTTTAGTGCCAGGGCTGGCGCGGCGCTCATACAGGTTAGGAAACATGGTGTAAATTTCTTCCAGACTCATACCACCACTGCGCACAACAGGCGGCAACGTCAGGTTTTCCTCTACGTTCAGCGCCGCGAAAATTCCGCGGTGTTCGGGACAGAATCCCACGCCCAGACGCGCTATGTGGTGGGGCGCGCAGCTCATGGTTTCTTCACCGTTGATCATGATCGAACCGGTGCGCCGGCCCACCATGTTCATAATAGCTTTGAGCGTGGTACTACGCCCGGCGCCATTGCGCCCAAGCAGGGTTACCAGCTCACCCCGATTCACCACCAGATCAATGCCGTGAAGGATGTGGGATTCGCCGTAAAACGCATGCAAGCCAGAAACACGGAGCTGTTCGTAGTCTTTTTTTCCAACTTGGTTTTGGACAGCCGGGCTCATGCGTTTGCCTCCTTTTCTGACGCCTTAGAATCGCTGGCGCTGCCCATATAAACTTCCCGCACCCGCGGGTCTGCCGACACGGTTTTGTAGTCGCCTTCGGTAAGCACGGCACCCTGGGCCAGCACGGTGATGCGGTCGCAGAGTTTACTGACAACACTCAGGTTGTGTTCCACCATCAGCACTGTGCGGCCCACGGCTGCTTTGCGCACCAGTTCGACCACCTGCCCAACATCCTCAGCACCCATTCCCTGGGTGGGCTCGTCCAGCAACATCAACTGCGGTTCCATCGCTAGAGTGGTGGCCAGTTCCAACGCGCGCTTGCGGCCGTAAGCCAGCTCGACGGTGGTAATGTGGGCGAAGTCTGCGAGCCCTACCGAATCCAGCAACTCCATTGCGCGATGGTTCAATTTGTTCAGGCAGTTGCCGGATTTCCAAAAACTGAATGAGTTGCCTTCAAAGCTTTGCAACGCCACCCGGATGTTCTCCAGGGCCGTCATGTGAGGGAACACCGCCGAAATCTGAAACGACCGCACCACCCCTTCGCGCGCAATAGCGGCGGATTTCATCGTGGTGATATCGCGACCATTGAATAAAATCTGGCCTCGAGTAGGAATCAGGAATTTTGTGAGCAGGTTAAACACCGTGGTCTTTCCTGCGCCATTAGGCCCTATCAGCGCGTGAATATGGCCGTTGCGGATGTTCAGGTTAACGTCGTCAACGGCGACAAAGCCTTTGAATTCCTTAACGAGGTTGCGCGTTTCCAGCACGTACTCTTCGCTCATGAGCCAATCTGCCTTTGTTATTGTTGTACATCACAACTAATCATAGATTGAATTGACGTACACGTAAACGTCAATTCTTACTTCCGCAAGTTTTCCGTGTTTTTTTGCTGACCACTTGTGGACGTAACGCTGAAGACCATCTTTCAGCGTTGCGGCGGTATGGAGTAGGTCATCGTGGAGTGCGCGACTGGCTCCTCGACTCCCCGAGAATATATAAACACCTCCCCTACCGCCATTGTTCTACCCACCTTAAGCATGGTGGCACGGGCCCATATGGGCTGGTGCGCCACTGGCTTGCGTAGAAAATTGATATTCAGGTTGGTGGTAACCGCCAGCGGCACCAAGCCGATTCTGGACAGCAGCGCCGCGTAGAGCGTGACATCCGCCAGCCCCATCATCACCGGCCCAGACACGGTGCCGCCTGGGCGCAAATGGGTTTCGTCTACGTCGAGCATCATTTCAGCGCTGCCATCGCCCAGCTCGCACAGGGTGCCGAATGCGGCGCCTTGCGGAAACTGCTCGTTTAGAAAAGCCTGCAACTGCTCTATTGTCACCTTCATTCGCTGGCGTCTTCCCTGGCGCGGTCGCGCAGAATAAAGCGCTGTATCTTGCCGCTTGGCGTTTTTGGCAGCTCGTCAACAAACTCGATTTCCCGTGGGAAAGCGTGGGTGGACAGACGCCGGCGCACATGGTTCTGCAGTTCTTCTCTCAGAACCTGGTCATCGGCCGGAATCTGGTCACTTTTGATCACCACGTAGGCCTTGATGATGGCGCCACGCTTTTCATCGGGCTTGGCTACCACGCCAGATTCCGCCACAGCCGGATGCTCCAACAATGAGCTTTCAACATCGGCTGGCCCCACTCGATAACCTGAGGTGGTAATGATGTCGTCGTCGCGCCCACTGAACGAGAAACTGCCGTCGCCGTTGTTAATGGCCATATCGCCGGTCAGGTAGTAACCATGGGCGAACGGATCTTTTTCACTCCAGGTGTAGCCATCGAAATGAAACAAAGGTGATGCAGCCACATCAATCGCGACCTGCCCGGCTTCACCGGCACCCACCTCTTCGTGCTTTTCATTCAGTGCTACCACACGATGGCCTACCGATGAGAAACCCATGGCAGCCTCTTTTACCGGGTGCGCCAAACCGTGGAAGTTGCAGCAGGTCATGCCCGTTTCAGTCTGGCCGTAGTGATCTTTTACCTCGCAGAAATGACGACGGCGAATCCAGTTAACCACTTCTGGATTCAAGGGCTCACCGGCGCTACTCGCTACCCGTAGCCCGAGATTTTCACCTTCAGGAAGCACGTGATCATTCGCTTTTAACAACCGATAGGCCGTGGGCGCCGCCGCAAGATTTGTGATTTTGTACTTGCGGATCATGTCGTAGGTGCTTTCAGGGGTAAACGCGTTGGGATTGAAGTGGGTAGCGTGACCCATCAGCAGCGGTCCGATAACCGCATAGTACAAGCCGTAGGCCCAACCCGGGTCTGCCACGTTCCAGAATGTGTCGCTGTCACGAAGGCCCACCGCATCGCGCATGTAAACGTAGAATGACAACAGCGCCCGGGCTGGAACAGACACCCCTTTGGGCTTGCCCACGGTGCCCGAGGTAAACATTTGCAGGAAAGGATCAGTGCCTTTAATCAACACCGGTTCAAATTGGTCGGACTGCTCGCCCAGCGCCTGATAAAAGTCAGCATCACCATGGCCAGCTTCCGCCGAATCAACACACAATACCGGCGGGCAGTTTTTAACGTCATCCAGTTTTGAACGATTTTCCGGGTTGGTGACAATCAATTTGGTGCTTGCCCGTTCCAGGCGGTATTCGATGGCGCCAGAGCCGAACGCCGTAAACAGCGGTTGATAGACAGCGCCAATGCGCCAAGCGCCCGCCATAACAATGAGCAGTTCCGGGGTGCGCGGTAACAAACCCGCAACACGGTCGCCCTTGCCCACTCCCTGCAATTTCAGGTAATTGGCAAAGCGGGCGGACGCCTGTTTCAGCTTGGCAAAGGTAAGAACGCCGTCACCGCCGTCCTCCGTTTCGTAATACAGCACAACTTTTTCGGCATTGGCTGCCCATTTGTCGCAAATTTCATGGCAAACATTCAGCCCGCTGTCC